>NZ_DIHC01000020.1:32435-66433 GCF_002419965.1 Pseudomonas sp. UBA5706 | reverse complement strand
TACCGGACACTAGTGACGCTCAGCGTGGTAATACAGCCTATGACACTGCGCGTCACCATAAGAAGCGGCGCAGAGCACTCATGGGTGGATTCCCCCGCAGAGCGTGACAGCGATCAATCTCCTGTTTCCTACAAGCGGCGTCCGCATGAGCAAATCACAACCGCACATCCAACGCGGTTGGCAAGGTGGCTCCGGCCACGGATAATGCCCAGTTTTTCCACCCGCGCATCGAAGCGCTGCCGCGCTTGCGGTCGAAAGAGAGCACCATGAAAGACACCATTCGCCAGCTGATTCAACAAGCTCTGAGCCAACTCGTCACCGACGGCGTCTTGCCGGAAGGGCTGACGCCGGCGATTCAGGTGGAAAACGCCAAGGACAAGAAAAACGGCGATTTCGCCAGCAACATTGCCATGATGCTGTCCAAGCCTGCCGGCATGAAGCCGCGCGACCTGGCCGAGAAAATCGTCGCTGCCGTGCCTGCCGACCAGCAGATCAGCAAGATCGACATCGCCGGTCCTGGCTTTCTCAACTTCTTCCAGAACACACAGGCGCTGGCTTCGCGTCTGGACGCGGCCTTGACCGACCCTGCCCTTTCGGTGCACAAAAACGGTCCCGCCCAGCGCGTGGTGGTCGACCTTTCCGCACCGAACCTGGCCAAAGAGATGCACGTCGGCCACCTGCGCTCGACCATCATCGGCGACGGTGTTGCCAACGTTCTGGAATTTCTTGGCGACACAGTGATTCGTCAGAACCATGTCGGCGACTGGGGCACCCAGTTCGGCATGCTGCTGGCCTACCTGCAGGAAACCCCGGCCACCAGCGACGAACTGTCTGACCTGGAAAACTTCTATCGCGCCGCCAAAGGCCGTTTCGATGAGTCCGAAGCGTTTGCCGAGCGCGCCCGTGGTCTGGTGGTCAAGCTGCAAGCAGGCGACCCTGAGTGCCTGACGCTGTGGACACGTTTCAAGGACATTTCCCTGTCGCACTGCCAGAAAGTGTACGAACGTCTGAACGTGAAACTGACGCCGAACGACGTCATGGGCGAAAGCGCCTACAACAACGATCTGGCGAACGTGGTTGCTGACCTGAAAAAGGCCGGTCTGCTGGTGGAGAGCAACGGCGCGCAATGCGTGTTCCTCGAAGAGTTCAAGACCGCCGAAGGCACTCCTCTGCCGGTCATCGTGCAGAAAGCCGGTGGCGGTTACCTCTACGCCACCACTGACCTTGCAGCCGTGCGCTATCGCAGCAATGTGTTGAAGGCCGATCGTGCGCTGTATTTCGTCGACCAGCGTCAGGCCCTGCACTTCCAGCAGGTGTTCGAGGTCGCCCGTCGCGCAGGTTTCGTGACCAACGACATGCAAATGGAGCACATGGGCTTCGGCACCATGAACGGCGCCGATGGCCGCCCCTTCAAGACTCGCGACGGCGGCACCGTCAAGCTGGTGGACCTGCTGGACGAAGCCGAAGAACGCGCCTACGTGCTGGTGAAGGAAAAGAACCCGGAAGTTGCTGAAGACGAACTGCGCAGCATCGCCAAGGCGGTGGGCATCAGCGCAGTCAAATACGCCGACCTGTCCAAGCATCGCGCCAGCGACTACAGCTTCAACTTTGATCAGATGCTGAGTTTCGAAGGCAATACCGCGCCGTATCTTCTTTACGCCTACACCCGCGTGGCTGGCGTATTCCGCAAACTGGGCGGGGCGTTCGACGAGACCAAGGGCAAGATCACCCTTGAGGCGCCGCAGGAGCAGGACCTGGCGGCACGTCTGGCGCAGTTCGGCGAGACGGTGAACAACGTCGCTGAAAAAGGCACGCCACACGTGCTCTGTGCTTACCTGTACGATCTGGCCGGGCTGTTTTCCAGCTTCTATGAAAACTGCCCTATCCTGAGCGCGGAAAACCCCGAGCAACAGCAAAGCCGTCTGCGCCTCGCGCACCTGACCGGCCGCACCCTCAAGCAAGGCCTGCAACTGCTGGGTCTTGAAACTCTGGAGCGTATGTAAGTTGGCCGTCAAAAAGAAACCCGCTCCCAAACGCGGCGCCAGCCGGTATCAAGCCCCTGCAAAGAAGCCGATTCCGGGATGGGTATGGATGGCAATCGGCCTGTCGGTCGGTGCGTTCGTCGTGTTCCTGATGAAGCTCGAACCTGGCAGTGGTGACGACATAAAGCGAGTGAAGGCAGACGCCAAGGCGGCAAAAATTGCCGAGGCGAACAAGACCCCGCCAAGCCCGACCGCACCGGTGAAGCCCAAGTACGACTTCTATACGCTGCTGCCTGAATCGGAAGTGATCGTGCCAAACGAAGCGGTGCCGGAAAAGACACCACCGTCGGTCGCTGCGCCAACGACCCCGGTCAGCCCGGAGCAGGCCGCGAAGATCGACACCGCACGCGCCCAGGCCGCGCTCAGCGGTTTGACGCCGCCGCCCGCACCTGCAGTGTCGAAACCTGCGCCGGTGACGACGTTCTTCCTGCAAGCGGGTTCGTTCCGTAAGCAGACGGATGCGGACAAAGTGCGCGCGCAAATCATCCTGCTGGGGCAAGCGGCGACGGTTGAATCGGGCACTGTGAAGGATGAAACCTGGTATCGGGTTCTCGTCGGACCGTTCAGCAACCGTGAACAGCTGACGACGGCACAGAAGCAACTGGCCGGTGGCGGGTTCAGTAACCTTCTGTTGCAGCAGCGTCAGGCGCGCTAACACCTCAATCGCTGCCGCAGGTACGTCCTGCGGCGGCGAGCTCTTTCGCGATTGAGCAGCACAGTCGATACATCCCTATCGCCTAACGCATATTTCACGACTGAAGTCGCTCCCACAGGGTTAAACCGCATAACGCTGACCAGACGCTGCCATTCATCCTCCGCGGTTGAAATACCCGCCCCCACCCCCATATGAGTTCCATCAGGCATTTTCGCCCATAGCGTGGAGACTCTCCCCTTGACCACCATCGTTTCAGTACGCCGCCAAGGCAAAGTCGTCATGGCGGGCGACGGCCAGGTTTCCCTGGGCAATACCGTCATGAAAGGTAACGCCAAGAAAGTCCGCCGTCTTTATCACGGTCAGGTCATCGCCGGTTTCGCAGGAGCCACCGCTGACGCCTTTACCCTATTCGAACGCTTCGAAGCGCAGCTGGAAAAACACCAGGGCCATCTCGTTCGCGCAGCTGTCGAGCTTGCCAAAGACTGGCGCACCGACCGCTCCCTGAGCCGCCTCGAGGCTATGCTGGCCGTGGCGAACAAGGACGCGTCGCTGATCATCACCGGCAACGGCGACGTTGTTGAGCCCGAAGACGGCCTGATCGCCATGGGCTCAGGCGGCGCGTTCGCTCAAGCCGCCGCGCGCGCCCTGCTGCTGAAAACCGAACTGTCAGCACGGGAAATCGCCGAGACCGCGCTGCACATTGCCGGCGACATCTGCGTATTCACCAACCACAACATCACCATTGAGGAGCAGGACCTCGCTGACTGAGTCCTGCCATAGGCCGCAATTCATCGCGGCCTGCACTCACTCGTCCGAGGACCGTTGAAAACCATGTCCATGACTCCCCGTGAAATCGTCCACGAACTCAACCGCCACATCATTGGCCAGGATGACGCCAAGCGCGCCGTTGCCATTGCGTTGCGCAACCGCTGGCGCCGGATGCAGCTGCCTGAAGAGCTGCGCGTCGAAGTCACCCCGAAGAACATTCTGATGATCGGCCCGACCGGCGTTGGTAAAACCGAGATCGCCCGTCGTCTGGCCAAGCTCGCAAATGCGCCGTTCATCAAGGTCGAAGCCACTAAGTTCACCGAAGTCGGCTACGTGGGCCGCGACGTCGAGTCAATCATCCGTGATCTGGCAGACGCAGCGATGAAGCTGTTGCGCGAACAGGAAATGACCAAGGTGCGCCATCGCGCCGAAGATGCCGCCGAAGAGCGCATCCTCGATGCCCTGCTGCCGCCAGCGCGCGTGGGCTTCAATGAAGATGCCACCTCGAGCAGCGACTCCAACACTCGTCAGTTATTCCGCAAGCGTCTGCGCGAAGGCCAGTTGGACGACAAGGAAATCGAGATCGAGGTGGCGGAAATGGGCGGTGTCGATATCTCCGCGCCGCCGGGCATGGAAGAAATGACCAACCAGTTGCAAAGCCTGTTTGCCAATATGGGCAAGGGCAAGAAGAAGAGCCGCAAGCTCAAGGTCAAGGACGCGTTGAAAATGGTGCGCGACGAAGAGGCGAGCCGTCTGGTTAACGACGAAGAGCTCAAGGCCAAGGCCCTCGAGGCAGTCGAGCAGCACGGCATCGTGTTCATCGACGAAATCGACAAGGTCGCCAAGCGCGGTAACGTTGGCGGCGCAGACGTCTCCCGCGAAGGCGTCCAGCGCGACCTGCTGCCACTGATCGAAGGCTGCACCGTCAACACCAAGCTGGGCATGGTCAAGACTGACCACATTTTGTTCATCGCCTCTGGCGCTTTCCACCTGAGCAAGCCGAGCGATCTGGTGCCCGAGCTGCAAGGGCGCCTGCCGATTCGTGTCGAACTTAAAGCACTGAGCCCGCAAGACTTCGAACGCATCCTGAGCGAGCCGCATGCTTCGCTGACCGAGCAATACCGCGAATTGCTCAAGACCGAAGGCCTGAACATCGAGTTCTTGCCCGACGGCATCAGGCGTTTGGCCGAGATCGCGTGGCAGGTCAACGAGAAGACCGAGAACATCGGCGCCCGTCGCCTGCATACGCTGCTGGAGCGGCTGCTGGAAGAGGTCTCATTCAGCGCAGGGGACATGGCCAGTGCACAGGACGGTGGCACGATCCAGATAGACGCGGAGTACGTGAACAGCCATCTGGGCGAGTTGGCCGAAGACGAAGACCTGTCACGTTATATTCTCTGACCAGGTGTCGGCAGTCACGCTGTGATGATTCTGCCGACATGACTCCTGTAGCAGTCCGGCTTGCCAGCGGTGGCGTTTTTGGGATACCGCCGGCAAGCCGGACTGCTACAGTTGGTTCTTCGCACTCACTGCTCAATACAAGCACGCCCCTATGATCCGTATCCCCTCCTCCATCCAGCTCCACAAAGCCTCGAAGATCCTCACGCTGGAGTACGGCACGGAGGAGCAATATCACCTCCCCGCCGAGTTTCTTCGCGTGCACTCGCCTTCGGCGCAAGTTCAGGGTCACGGCAAGCCGATCCTTCAGTTCGGCAAGCTGGGTGTTGGCCTCATCAAAGTAGAGCCAGCCGGACAGTACGCACTGAAACTGACCTTCGACGATGGTCATGACAGCGGATTGTTCACTTGGGAATACCTTGAACAACTGGCACAGCGCCAAGCGCAACTGTGGGAAGACTATCTGGCCGAGCTCAAGGCCGCAGGCAAATCCCGAGACCCCTGCGAGCAGGTCGTTCGGCTGATGCTCTGATCGTGCCAGGCTGCGCGCCAGCAGTAAGCGTCGATCAGGCAGCCAACGCCTTGTCCAGTTGGCGCTCTACCTCGGATTGAATCGTGCTGCTCATGGCCGACAGGAAGAAGTTCAACTCCAGGTTCACGCGCACCAATGCCTCCTCCACCTGCACAGTGCCCTTGGCACCCTTGCCTTCCAGCGACACAGTGTCGCCCTCCCAACTGTGCTCGATGCCATATTTGTCGCCCAGCTTTTCGGCGAGCAACCCGGCTTTTTCGCGAGCCTTGTCCTTACCCAGTGCATGCGGGCGTTCTACGGTAATTCGGGCCATGGATGGACTCCTTCATCGAGGTAATCGTCGCGCCACTATACCAGCGGCGCCCCGTGAAGAAACTGTTGGCCGTGCGCCTTGTCAAGACAAAGCCAGCCCCGGCGATTAGAATGGCCGCACTTTATTCCGGTGACAGCGATATGACCGATCCGCGCAAAGGCAGCGATGCCGAACCCACCACCCACTTCGGCTATAAAACCGTTGCGGAAAGCCAGAAGGCCGAGAAAGTCGCCGAGGTTTTCCACTCCGTAGCCGCCAAGTACGACCTGATGAACGATGTACTTTCCGGGGGTATGCACCGCCTCTGGAAACGCTTCACCATCGAGCTTTCCGGCGTGCGTACCGGCAACCGCGTGCTGGACATCGCGGGCGGCACGGGCGACCTGGCCAAGAAGTTCTCCCACCTGGTTGGCCCGACTGGCGAGGTGGTACTCGCCGACATTAACGCCTCGATGCTCAAGGTCGGTCGCGACCGCCTGCTTGACCGTGGTGTGGCCGGCAACATCAAGTTCGTTCAGGCCGACGCAGAAAAACTGCCGTTCCCGGACAACCATTTCGACTGTGTGACCATTGCCTTCGGCCTGCGTAACGTCACCCATAAAGAAGAGGCCATCGGTTCGATGCTGCGCGTTCTCAAGCCGGGCGGTCGTCTGCTGGTGCTGGAATTCTCCAAACCGACCAACAAGGTGATGTCCAAGGTTTACGACGCTTACTCGTTCGCCTTCATGCCACTGGCGGGCAAGCTGATCACCAATGATTCGGAAAGCTATCGTTACCTGGCCGAATCGATTCGCATGCACCCGGATCAGGAAACCCTGAAGTCGATGATGGTGCAAGCCGGCTTTGACCGCGTGACCTATCACAACATGACCTCCGGCATTGTCGCCCTGCACCGCGGTATCAAACCCTGATGCTGATCAGCGGCTTGCTCGCCAGCACCGAGCACGGCATCAACCGCGTGCTGCGGATGGACAGTACTGCCTTGCCACGCCTTGATCGGCTAAGTGGCAAAGTGATCGCCGTCGAGTGCACCATGCCTGCATTTCATCTTCATATCCTGCCCAGCGATGAAGGCCTGATGCTGGCCACTCGCTGGGAAGCAGGCGCTGACGTGACGTTGCGCGCGCCGGCAGCAAGCCTGTTGCAACTGGCGTTGAGCAACGACAAAAACGCCGTGCTGCACCGCCCGGAGGTCGAACTGGACGGTGATAGCGCCGTACTGCTTGAGCTGGTCAGCGTGCTTCAGGATCTGGACCTGGACTGGGAATATGAGCTGCAGCGCTGGCTCGGCCCGGTTGCCACGCCGCTGATCGGGGGCCATTTGCGCAACAGCACACGCTGGACCCGCGACAGTTTCGCCAGCCTGAGCCACAACCTGGCCGAATACCTGGCAGAAGAATCACGCACTCTGGTCGGCAAACGCGAGGCAGAAGCCCGCTTCGCCGAACTGGATCAGACCAAACAAGACCTGGAACGCCTCGAAGCCCGCTTCGAACGTCTGGCCCAATCCCTCAAATCCAGCGATAACGCATGAGCCTGCTTGCCGTCCGCCGCCTGTTTCGCATCCAGCGCGTCGTAATCCGTTACCGCCTCGATGACCTGTTGTTTGCCCTGCCTCTGCCCTGGTGGCTGCTTGCCGTGCGCTTCGTGCTGCCATGGCGGTGGATTCCGCGACGCAAGAATGAATTAAGCCGGGGCGCGCGCCTGCGTCTGGCGCTGCAGGACCTGGGGCCGATCTTTATCAAGTTCGGCCAGTTGCTCTCAACCCGACGCGACCTTCTGCCGGAAGACATCGCCGATGAGCTGATGATGCTGCAGGATCGTGTTCCGCCCTTTGAATCGGATAAAGCGGTGGCGCTGATCGAGTCGCAGCTTGGCGCGAAGATCAGCGAGGTGTTCAGCCGTTTCGATGTGGCTCCGCTTGCCTCCGCCTCGGTCGCACAAGTTCACGCGGCCCGCCTGAAGACGGGCGAGGAAGTGGTCGTCAAGGTGGTACGCCCCGGCTTGAAGCCGATCATCGGTTCCGACCTTGCCTGGCTGTTCATCCTCGCGAAAATTGCCGAACGCTTGTCAGCCGATGCGCGCCTGCTGCACCCGGTGGACGTGGTCGCCGATTACGAGAAGACCATCTACGACGAACTGGACCTATTGCGCGAAGCGGCCAACTCCAGCCAACTGAGACGTAATTTCGAAGGCTCGAACATGTTGTACGTGCCCCAGGTCTACTGGGACTGGTGCCGCCCGAAGGTTCTGGTGATGGAGCGCATCTACGGCGTTCAGGTCACGGATCTGGCAACCCTTGCCGATCAGCGCACCGACATGAAGAAACTCGCCGAGCGCGGTGTTGAGCTGTTTTTTACCCAGGTGTTCCGCGACAGCTTCTTCCATGCCGACATGCACCCGGGCAACATTTTCGTCAGCACGGTTGCGCCATGGGACCCGCAGTACATTGCCATCGACTGCGGCATCGTCGGCAGCCTGACCCCGGAAGACCAGGATTATCTGGCGCGCAACCTATTCGCCTTCTTCAAGCGCGATTATCGCCGCGTCGCGCAGCTGCACATCGATTCGGGCTGGGTGCCGGCCGAAACCAAACTCAATGAGTTCGAAGCCGCTATCCGAACCGTGTGCGAGCCTATATTCGAGAAGCCACTCAAGGATATCTCCTTCGGCCAGGTCCTGATGCGACTGTTCCAGACTGCGCGCCGCTTCAATATGGAAGTGCAGCCACAGCTGGTGCTGCTGCAAAAAACGCTGCTCAACATCGAGGGCCTGGGCCGTCAGTTGTATCCGGAGCTGGATCTGTGGAGCACAGCGCAGCCGTTTCTGGAGCGTTGGATGCGCGAGCGTGTCAGCCCCAGGACACTGATCGGCAACCTGCAATCCCAGGTTGAGCAGATTCCGCATCTGGCCAACATGACCCGCGACCTGCTCGAACGCCTGTCGCAACCGCACAGGTCAGATCCGCCTCCGCCATACGCGCACAAGGGCGACCATTGGGCCCTGCGCCTGATCGGCGCCGGGTTGTTAGCAGGTGGGGTGATCCTGGCCACCGCCCACACGCAATCGGGCGACGAACTGATGGCGATCAGCGCCTGGCCTGCCCTGCTCATGTTGGTTGCAGGGCTCTATCTGGTCGTTCGCCGATAGCCATCGGCGTCTGCCGCTGGCACACTTACCCATCCACACATCGGCCGGAGCCGACGATGAAAGACTGGCTGGACGAGATTAAATGGGACAGCGACGGTTTGGTTCCTGCGATTGCGCAGGACCACAAAACCGGGCGCGTCCTGATGATGGCCTGGATGAACCGCGAAGCCCTGAGCCTGACCGCTGGTGAGAACCGCGCCGTCTACTGGTCGCGTTCACGTGGCAAATTGTGGCGCAAAGGCGAAGAATCAGGTCATGTGCAAAAGCTTCATGAACTGCGCCTGGATTGCGACGCCGACGTCGTCGTGCTGATGGTCGAGCAGATTGGCGGCATCGCCTGCCACACCGGCCGCGAAAGCTGCTTCTACCGCGTCTACGGCGAGGCAGGCTGGAAGACCGTGGACCCGGTGTTGAAAGACCCGCATGCCATTTATCAAGCAGGACACTGAACATGACTGATACTTTGTCTCGCCTGGCTCAGGTGCTCGAAGAGCGCAAAGGCGCGGCTGCAGACTCTTCCTATGTTGCCAGCCTCTACCACAAGGGGCTGAACAAGATTCTGGAGAAGGTCGGCGAAGAGTCGGTCGAAACCATCATTGCCGCCAAGGACGCTGCCATCAGCGGCGACTGCAGCGATGTCATCTACGAAACCGCCGACTTGTGGTTCCATAGCCTGGTTATGCTTGCCGCGCTTGGCCAACACCCACAAGCCGTGCTCGATGAACTGGACCGCCGCTTCGGGCTGTCCGGCCACGCCGAAAAAGCTGCTCGCTCGGCGGATTAAACACCGGGCCCTGCGCCCCGAATTTCTTGTGAGGAACGTGTCATGGGCATTTTTGACTGGAAACACTGGATCGTCATTCTTGTGGTTGTCGTACTGATTTTCGGCACCAAGAAGCTCAAGAACCTGGGAACTGACGTGGGCGAGTCGATCAAGGGCTTTCGCAAGGCCATGAATGACGACGAAAAAGGGCCGGAGCAACCGCCTGTACAGCCACAGCCGACCGCGCAGCCAGCACCCCCGACCCAACCGCTGCATCAGCCGCACACCATCGACGGCACTGCGCAGAAAGTCGAAGAGCCCATCCGCAAAGACTAGGTCGTGACGCATGTTTGGTATCAGCTTCTCTGAACTGCTGCTGGTCGGTCTCGTTGCCCTGCTGGTGCTGGGTCCCGAGCGCCTACCAGGTGCAGCGCGTACCGCCGGGCTTTGGGTCGGGCGTCTGAAACGCAGCTTCAATGCGATCAAACAGGAAGTAGAGCGCGAAATCGGTGCCGATGAAATTCGGCGCCAGTTGCATAACGAGCACATTCTTTCGCTGGAAGAAGAAGCCCGAAAAATCATGCAACCTCAACAGCCCCCGGCCCCGCCAGCGGCTCATCCAGCGGTTCAACCGGTTGCCAACACGCCCGTGACCGGCGAGCCGGGCACGCCTGTGATGGGCGCTGCGCCATCGACCGATTCTGTCGCGGATATCGGTCCTGCAGCGCCGGCAGAAAGCGCTTCGGTCACGCCGCCGCCCGCACAGCCCGATCACGCGCACTCCGTAGGGACACCTGCACCAGCGCCGGTGATCACCCCTGCCACTGCGGTGCAGAGCGCGCCTTCCGCCAATGATTCGACACAGCCCCCCCGAGCCCCATGAGCGAAATTCCGGAAAACGACCAGCAAATGCCGCTGGTCTCGCACCTCACTGAACTGCGCTCGCGCCTGTTGCGTTGCGTACTGGCGATCTTCGTGATCTTCGGTGCGCTGTTCTACTTCACGCAAAAGATCTACACCTTCGTCTCGGCACCCTTGCGCAAGTTTCTGCCCGAGGGCGCAACGATGATTGCCACCGATGTGGCATCGCCGTTCCTGACGCCGTTCAAGCTGACCATGATGGTCGCGCTGTTCCTGGCGATGCCGGTGATTCTGTATCAGATCTGGGGCTTCATCGCGCCGGGCCTGTACAAGCATGAAAAGCGTGTGGCGGTGCCGTTGCTGATTTCCAGCATCTTTCTGTTCTACGCCGGGATGGCGTTCGCCTACTTCCTGGTATTCCCGCTGATCTTCCACTTCTTCGCTAGCGTGACGCCCGAAGGCGTGTCGATGATGACGGACATCGCCAGTTACCTGGATTTCGTGATGACGTTGTTCCTGGCCTTCGGGGTGGCCTTCGAGATCCCGGTGGCAGTGGTGCTGCTGGTGTGGATCGGCGTCGTCGACGTGAAGTACCTGAAAAAGATCCGCCCTTACGTGGTGATTGGCTGCTTCGTGGTCGGCATGATTCTGACGCCGCCGGATATCTTCTCGCAGACCTTGCTGGCCGTGCCGATGTGGCTGCTGTTCGAAATCGGCGTGCTGTGCAGTTCAATGGTGACCAAGCGCGGTGATCATGAAGACGACGAGAAAGCCGAAGACAAGCAGGACCAGCCGCCAGCGACCCAGCTGTGAATCTGCTGCTGCTGGAAGAAGCCGATTTCATTTCGGTTGACCGGGTGCTCCTGCGCGACCGGCGCCTCAAACACATGCAAGAGGTGCATCGCTCGGAAGTCGGCGACAGCCTGCGCGTCGGTCGCGTAGGCGGCCAACTGGGCAGTGCGCAGTTGCTGCGGCTTGAGCCCCGTGAAGCCGAGCTCTCGGTGAGCTTTGACCGCAACCCCCCGGCCAAGCTGCCACTGACCCTTATCCTGGCCCTGCCCCGCCCGAAGATGCTGCGCCGGGTGTTTCAGACGGTCGCCACCATGGGCGTGCCCACGATCATTCTGGTCAACAGTTACCGGGTCGAGAAAAGCTTCTGGCAGACGCCTTTTCTGCAACCGACGGTAATCCGCGAGCAACTGATTCTGGGACTCGAGCAGGCCCGAGACAGCGTGCTACCGCACGTCATTATCGAGAAACGCTTCAAGCCGTTCGTTGAAGATCGACTGCCTGCCGTGGTCGACGGGACGCTGGGGCTGGTCGGGCATCCAGGTGATTACCCGGCGTGCCCGCGCGCGGTAGATCAGCCGGTAACGTTGGCCATCGGCCCTGAAGGCGGCTGGATCCCTTACGAAGTGGACCTCTTACGTGAAGCCGGTCTGAATCCCGTTCAGCTGGGTGAGCGAATCCTGAGGGTCGAAACGGCCGTCACTGCCCTCCTCTCGCGGTTGTTCTGAAGCTCAGCCGCGACACAAATTCGCTTCCGTCCAAGGCGTAGCAGCGTCGCCTGCTCACGATCTGCCGGAACCGGCAGCCTGCCCGCACAACGTTTATCAACGATCCGAGTCGCCAGGTCCGCTGCCGCTTCGCGGCAGTTCGCGAGCACGCCTCACTCCTACGCCCTTCAGACTGCATCAAGAGCAACCAAGGTCACCCGCACCTGTTACAGCGGGGCTCACCGGCACTGGTGTCGATCGCAAACGTCCGCAACCCGCGCTATATAGGTGATGCACGTCACAGCATTTGGCAGCATCACCCTTTAGCCTTTACTTCAGTTCTAACGCTTGTGCGCCGATAACCAGACGTCCATAAAAACAATGAGCAAGGAATCACAATGTATATCTGGACTAATCAACGCCTCGGAAATATCAATGTGGGTCGCAAGCTCGGGATCGGGTTTGGGCTGGTGCTTTTGCTGACGCTGATCATTACCGCCACCGGCTGGTCAAGCGTGGTATCACTGATCGAGCGGGGCGATAAGCTGGCGACGATCTCGCAGATCAGCGAACAGACGCTGGAACTGCGCACCGCGCGCATGATTTACGAAACACAACCGAATGCCGATTCTGCGAAGGCCGTCGTAACCTCACTGGACAAGCTCGACGATGACCTGATGCGGGCCCGCGCTCAGCTCACGGTCGGTGAGGACGTGAAGCTGCTGGACACTCAGACGCAGGCCGCCGCAGATTACCGCCACGCCTTCGACGACATGACCAAGGCGATCCAGGTGCGCGAGGCCAGCCGCGCCAATCTGGGTGACACTGCCGATGCCGCCGTCGATGAAGTCGGCAAGATCGAAGAAGCGCTGATCCAGCACGACAACATTCTGCAATTCAACAGCGCGGTAGGTGTGAGCAAGCAGATCCAGCAAGCGCGCTTTCAGGTGCGCGGTTACACATTCAGTGGCAACCCGGATTTCGAAAAAAACGCCACCAGCGCCATTGATGAAGCCATCGTCGGCGTGAACTCCCTGGCGGGGGACGTTTCCTCTCAATACATTTTGCAACTGCAGAAGGCGAATCTGGCGCTCAAGGGTTATCGCGACGCGGTGGGCGTATACCGCGATGCACAGCTGGTCAGCCGTCAGGCGCAGGAAAAAATGACCGTCCTGGGTCAGCAACTGCTCGATACCAGCGACAAACTGACCGCCTCGCAGAATACCAAGCGCGACACCGATAGCCGTCGCGCTCAACTAACCCTGATCCTGGCCACGCTGCTTGCGCTGGTGTTCGGCGTACTGGCTGCCTGGTTGATTACTCGCCAGATCACGCTGCCGCTGACCCAGACCCTGGCAGCGGTCGATCGCGTTGCATCCGGCAACTTGACCCACGACCTGAAAGTGGACCGCCGCGACGAGCTGGGCCAACTGCAAGCAGGCATGCAGCGCATGACGCTCAGCCTGCGCGAACTGATCGGCGGTATCAGCGATAGCGTGACGCAAATCGCCAGCGCCGCCGAGCAACTGTCCGCAGTGACCGAGCAGACCAGCGCCGGCGTCAACAGCCAGAAAGTTGAAACCGATCAGGTGGCCACTGCCATGCACCAGATGGCAGCGACGGTGCAGGAGGTCGCGCGCAATGCCGAGGAGGCCTCGGAAGCCGCTGTGGCGGCCGATCAGCAGGCGCGCGAAGGCGACAAGGTAGTCAATGAAGCCATTGCCCATATCGAGCGCCTGGCCAGTGAGGTGAGCCATTCCACCGAGGCGATGGGCGAACTCAAGCGCGAAAGTGACAAGATTGGCAGTGTGCTGGACGTGATCAAGTCGGTCGCCCAACAAACCAACCTGCTGGCGCTCAACGCCGCCATCGAGGCGGCCCGCGCCGGTGAAGCCGGTCGCGGCTTCGCCGTGGTCGCCGATGAAGTGCGCAGCCTAGCTCAGCGCACCCAGAAATCCACCGAGGAAATCGAAGAACTGATCGCCAGTTTGCAGAACGGTACCCAGCAAGTGGCGACGATTATGGACAGCAGCCGCGAACTGACCACCAGCAGCGTGGAATTGACGCGCCGCGTCGGTGGTTCGCTGGAAAGCATCACCCGAACCGTGTCGGCGATCCAGGCGATGAACCAGCAGATCGCCGCTGCCGCTGAGCAGCAAAGCGCCACTGCCGATGAAATCAACCGCAGTGTGCTGAACGTGCGCGATGTATCGGAGCAAACGTCAGCGGCCAGTGAAGAGACGGCGGCTTCCAGCGTCGAACTGGCGCGGTTGGGGACACATTTACAGGGGCTTGTAGGGCGGTTCAGGATTTAGACCCGACCGTACCGCGCGCCTGTAGGCGTCCGGCTTGCTGGCGGTAGCCCCTTCCAGGACGGCACCGCCGAGCCGGTTCGCCATGGGCTGACCAGTCGCGCAATACCCTCATCGCGGTTGCGGCACTGGCCATCGTGTTTGGCCTGCTCGCGGCCTGGCTGATCACCCGGCAGAGCAAATCGCCAAGGCAGGTGAAGAGCAAAGCGTGGTCGCCGAACAGATCAACCGCAGCGTATTGACCGTGCGCGATGCGTCCGAACAAACCGCCGCTGCCAGCGAAGAAACGGCGGCATCGAGCCTGGAGCTGGCCCGACTGGGGAAGCACTTGCAGGAAATGGTCGCAAAGTTTCGGGTATGAAATCTTTAGAAGCACCGCAGCCACCTGTGGCCATTCGGCGTGCCGACGAACTGATGCGCAGTAGCGGTAAAACGAACGCCTGCGAGCCACCGGGAAAACGACACCATTAGCAGTGATCGCCGTTTCCCGATAGAGCACCTCACGACCAGAAAGTCACTCGGTTTTCAAACAGAAACGCCGCCGAAGATCACTCCTCGGCGGCGTTTTCAATGCAACCAGCCTTTCAATCAGGCATTGGCGAGCGAGGCTGCATTGAGGTGGTTCGCAGGCTGCAATGGCAGCAGCGGTGCATGAGGATCGGCCTTGACCGAGGCTCGCCAGGCCTGGAGCCAGGATTCGTTGCCTTCGGCCCAAACGGCCTCATGCAGCCGAGCCAGTGCTACCGGATCGCTCAACAAATGCAGGCGCTCCTGGTTGCTCAACTGCTCGGGGCCGCCTTTCAGGGCATGCCGAACGCGTTCGATGCGCATCCATTCGATTGGCTCCGCCTGACGGTGACGCGACGTCGCCAAGGCGCACGCCAGAGCATTTTGTCGTGGATCGACTGCGGCACGTACGAAGCCGTCATTGAGTGCATGCCAGCGATTGTCGTGGGTGTATTGGTCCGTGGAGACCAGTTCCTGCGGCGGCGTATGTTCTTCCGGGATAAGAAACAGGTTTTCGTCACGGGCCTTAAGACCCAGATTGGTCCGACTGGAAATTACCGAAACCGGAATCGACAAGATCAAAGAACCGACGATAGGCGCCAGCCACCAGAGAAAGCTTGGATTCAACCACGCCACCAGCAGCGCCCAGGCAAAGCCCAGCGCAGTCTGCGGACCGTGACGCTTGAGCGCTTCACTCCACGGTGTGGAGTCATCGTCACGCTGCGGCGAGTTCCAGGTGGCAGCCCAGCCCAGGAATGCGGCCAGGACGAAACGGGTGTGGAAAATCATCCGTACCGGTGCCAACAGCATGGAGAACAGCATCTCCATCAGCATCGACAGGGTGACCTTGATCCGGCCGCCATAACCGACCGCGCCTTTGGCCCAGATCAGCACGATACTGAGCAACTTGGGCAGGAACAGCAGAACGACGGTGGTGGAGAATAGCGCGACGGCTTTTTCCGGATGCCATTGCGGCCACAGCGGATAGAGCTGGCGCGGCTCCATGAAGTAGGTCGGCTCCATCAGCGTGTTCACCGCCAGCAGGGCCGTGGACAACACGAGGAAGAAGAACCACAACGGCGCCGACAGATACGACATTACGCCCGTAAGGAACACCGCTCGGTGCACCGGGTGCATGCCTTTTACCAGGAACAGGCGGAAGTTCATCAGGTTACCGTGGCACCAGCGACGGTCACGCTTGAGCTCGTCCAGCAGGTTCGGCGGCAGCTCTTCATAGCTACCCGGCAAGTCGTAGGCAATCCATACGCCCCAACCAGCACGACGCATCAGCGCGGCTTCAACGAAGTCGTGAGACAGAATCGCCCCGGCAAAAGCGCCTTTACCGGGCAACGGCGCCAAGGCGCAGTGCTCGATGAACGGCTTCATGCGAATGATCGCGTTATGACCCCAGTAGTGGGATTCACCTAATTGCCAGAAGTGCAGGCCAGCAGTGAACAACGGACCATAAACGCGAGTGGCGAACTGCTGCATGCGGGCATACAACGTGTCCATGCCTGAAGCGCGCGGCGCGGTCTGGATGATGCCGGCGTCCGGCGTGGCTTCCATCAAGCGCACCAGACTGGTCAGGCACTCACCGCTCATCACCGAGTCGGCATCGAGGACGACCATGTAACGGTAATCGCCGCCCCAACGACGGCAGAAGTCATCGAGGTTGCCACTTTTGCGTTTTACGCGACGGCGGCGACGGCGATAGAAAATCTTGCCGAAGCCACCGGCTTCGCGGCAGACATCGAGCCAGGCTTGCTGCTCGGCCACGGCGATGTCGGTCTCGTTGGTGTCACTGAGCACGAAGAAATCGAAGCGATCCAGATCGCCTGTTGCGGCGACCGATTCGAACGTGGCGCGCAGACCTGCGAAGACGCGAGGCACGTCTTCGTTACAGATCGGCATGACCAGCGCAGTGCGAGCCCCGGCCTCGATGGGTTCGTTGCCAGCACTGGCGCCGGAGATGCGGTACTTGTCATGGCCGGTGAGCAGCTCAAGGAAGCCCATCAGTGCGGTCCAGAAACCGGCGGAGACCCAGCAGAACAGAATCCCGAACAACAGCAGAATGCTGGTTTGCAGCGCGTACGGCATGACCTGGACGGCGGTCTGCCACAAGGTCTGATGACTGATTTCGTCGAACGAAACCAGCGACCAACCCTGATACGGCAGGATGCCTTTCATGTACCAGCCAGCGACGATGGTCTGGCCGAGCATGAGAATCAGCAGGATGTAACGACGGATCGAGCCGACCGTGCGCCAACGCGACTTGGGCAAATCGCGCGGCAGGTCGTCCTTGGGCTGGGGCGGGTTCGATTTACCGGTCAGCCGGCGCCAGCCGCGATGCAGGATATTGGTACGCCAAGGCTCAGGCACAACCTTGGTGCGGCGGATCGGCGGCGTCGCCTTCAGCGTGACGCGGCCACTGGCGTCCACAGCCAGCATCTCTGCTTCGTGCAGCTCATCAGCGGTGGTCAGGGTCAGGCGTCGACCCACCGATGCCTGGGCAGCCTCGGCCGAATCGGTGATGGTCTGCACCGAAAGACGTTCATGCAGCTCAGCAAACGAGGTGCAGTTGGCAAGCTCTGCCCGCTGCTCGTCGCTCATCGGCAGGTGCGCGAGGTACTCGCTTAGAGGCTCATTAAAAGTCTCTGGCACGGCTTGTGAATTACTCATCGGCTGGCAACTGGTAGCTCCAGGTTTCGGTCAGAATCTGTTGATTCATGGCCGGCGCCTGTTGGGTGGATGCGGCCTCTACAGCTGGCTGCGGGGTTTCTTTACTGGCTTTGTTGGCTTTGGCAGCATCACCCAAAGCAGCTTCGGGCTTGGAAGCCTCGTCGGATTTGACGTCGGCAACCTTCGCAGCATCTGCCGGTTTTGCAGCATCGGCCTTGGCGTCCTTACCTTCGGTTTTCACATCGGCCTTGGCAACTTTAGCGTCCTTGGCATCGCCAGCTTTAACGGCGTCGGTCTTGACGATTTCGGCTTTATCATCCTTCGGCTCAACAGCGGCTACAGCAGGCTTGGCGTCTGTTTTCTTCTCAGGCTTTTTGTCCGATTTGTCAGCCGTGATGAGCGCCGGTTCCTTGCCTGGCTCGACCGGCGTTTCACGCAGCAGGTACGCACGCATTTCCACCGACTTGTTCGCGTCCTTGACCTTCAGGCGCAGCGTCAGGCGCCAGCCCTTGGTAACCGGGTTGTAACGCAGGTTGTTTTCGACCAGCTCGGTATTGTCATCGGTGGTGACCTGGCTGCGGATCGCCGGGTCTTCACCCAACTTGGCCAGGTTAGGGCCGACGAAATCAACCAGATAAGCAACACTGCCGTCTGGCTGACGAATCAGGTTCGATTGCTTCACGTCACCGGTCGAACGCAGTGTCTGCTTGACCCAGCCCAAGTCAGGCGAGTGGATGGAGTCTTCATCCATGGTCCAGTGCAGGCGGTAATTGAAGTCGATCGGTTGGCCCGGCTCTGGCTGGGTTTCCGGCTTCCAGAACGCAACGATGTTGTCGTTGGTTTCATCGGCAGTCGGGATCTCTACCAGATCGACCGTACCTTTGCCCCAATCGCCTTTAGGCTCGATCCACGCGCTTGGGCGTTTGTCGTAACGGTCGTCCAGGTCTTCGAAGTGGCTGAAGTTGCGGCCACGCTGCAGCAGGCCGAAGCCGCGCGGATTTTCAACCGAGAAGCTGCTGACCGCCAGGTGTTTAGGGTTGTTCAGCGCACGCCAGATCCACTCGCCGTTCGCTGCCTGGATCGACAGACCGCTGGAGTCGTGCAGCTCGCGACGGTAATTCAGCACCTTGGAAGGCTGGTTGGCGCCGAACAGGTACATGCTGGTCAGTGGCGCGACGCCCAGCTTGCCGACCTTGTCACGCAGGTACATGCGCGACTGCACATCGACCAGGGTGTTAGTGCCCGGGCGCAGGGTCAGTTTGTAGGCGCCGGTGGCGCGTGGGGAATCCAGCAGTGCGAAGATCACCAGATGGTTGTCATCCGGGTTCGGCTTCTCGATCCAGAACTCGGTGAAGCGCGGGAACTCCTCACCCGAGGGCATGGCGGTGTCGATCGCCATGCCGCGAGCGGACAAGCCATAGACCTGGCCCTTGCCGATGACGCGGAAATAACTCGCGCCCAGCATGGTCATAATCTCGTCTTGCTTGTCGTCCTTGTTGATCGGGTAAAGCACGCGGAAACCGGCATAGCCAAGGTGGTCGGTAGCTTTAGGATCGAACTTCACATCGCCGAAGTCGAAACGGCTCGGATCGTATTTGATCTCGTTGACAGCCGAGGCGGTCACTTCGTTGATCTTCACCGGCGTGTCGAAGTGCATGCCCTGGTGATAGAACGAAATCTTGAATGGGGTCTTGTCGGAGGCCCACTCTGCCTTGTCTTGCAGGAAACGAATCTTTTGGTAGTCCGCAAACTTCATGTCGCGGAATTCCGCTGGAAGGTTGCTCTTGGGGGCTACGAACTTCTGCCCGGCCAGTTCTTTGGCCTTTGTCGCCACGTCGTCAAGATCGAACGCCCAGAGCTGACCGGCGCCGAAAAGACAAAATAAAGCCGACCCGGCCAACAAGGCGCTACGCAGGCGCTTGCCAGGAGTCTTTGGTGCATTACATGGACTAACAATCACGAGCAACCCTCGCCGAAAACAGATGAAGAAACCAACGGCCAGCTATCAAATGCCGGGTTGGCGAGCATTGTTCCGACTCCGAAAGGGGCTAATGATTCCCCAAACGGTTTCGGACCAGTCTGCGTTTTTACCGATTTGACGCGCATTCGCTCGTCTTCGTAGCGCGCGATTATCCAGTAGCCCGCGTTACAACGCATCAGGAGAAACAAAGTATTTGTGGCATTTTTGCCCAAGAAATTCGGGGGTCTGCACTAAAACGTTCGCGCTAGCTCTCCAGCAAAAATGTCACAGGGCCATCATTGACCAACTGCACCTGCATATCCGCACCAAATTGGCCCGAAGCAACCGTTGCGTGCGAGGTTTTGGCCAGTGCCAGCAAGTACTCGAACAGTTCCGCGCCGAGTGCCGGAGGCGCTGCTTTGGAAAAGCTTGGCCGCATGCCACTGCGCGTATCTGCCGCAAGCGTGAACTGGGACACCAGTAGCAAGCCGCCGCCTACATCGCTCAAGGAAAGGTTCATCTTGCCGTTGGCGTCGCTGAACACCCGATAGTTAAGCAGCTTGTGCAAGAGTTTGTCGGCGCTGGCGCGGGTGTCTTGGGGCTCTACCCCTACCAGCACCAGCAAACCTTGATCGATGGCGCCGACTGTTTCGCCTGCGACATCAACCCGTGCACCGCGCACCCGCTGGAGTAAACCTTTCATTCAATACCTCACACCGCAATGCCCAGGCCTTACAGCGGCGTTGCTGGCTAGCGCAATAGTGCGCTGCAAATCGCTGCCGCCGGCAACCCGGACTGCAAGTATCCTTTTCGCGATCCTGGTTACGCCTCTTCCGGTGCAAGATCCAGCAATCGCCGAGCCACCTGGGAGGCGGCGCGTACCAGCGCGTCGGTAATGCCCGGCTCCGACGCCGCATGCCCTGCGTCACGAATCACCTGCAGTTCGCTGTTCGGCCAGTTCTGGTGTAGCTCCCAGGCATTGTCCAGCGGACAGATCACGTCATAACGGCCGTGCACGATGATCCCTGGCAGATGCGCGATCTTGGGCATGTCACGGATCAGCTGGTTCTCTTCAAGGAATGCATTATTAGCGAAGTAGTGGCATTCGATACGGGCGATGGACAGCGCGCGCTGCGGCTCGGAGAAACGGTCTACCACCAGCGGGTTCGGACGCAACGTCGCGGTGCGGCCCTCCCAGGTCGACCAAGCCTTGGCGGCGTGCATCTGGGCGATCTGGTCGCTGCCCACCAGCCGCTTATGGAAAGCGGTCAGCAGATCGCCGCGCTCATCCTGGGGAATCGGCGCCAGGTAGTCCTGCCAGTAGTCCGGGAACAGGCGGCTGGCACCCTCTTGATAGAACCATTTGATCTCCTGCGGTCGGCACAGAAAGATGCCGCGCAGGATCAGGGCATGCACGTGATCAGGGTGTGTCTGGGCGTAAGCCAGCGCCAACGTCGAGCCCCACGACCCGCCGAACAACACCCATTTGTCGATGCCCAGGTGCTTGCGGATGCGCTCCAGGTCTTCGACCAGGTGCCATGTGGTGTTGTTGTCGAGGTTGGCGTGAGGGGTGGAGCGGCCGCAGCCGCGCTGATCGAAGGTGATGATGCGGTACAGGTTAGGGTCAAAGTAGCGACGGCTCTGCGCATCGCATCCCGCGCCCGGCCCACCGTGGATGAAGACCACCGGCAAGCCTTCCGGCGAGCCGCTTTCATCGACATACAGCACATGAGGCTCTTCCACTGCCAGATCGTGCCGGGCATAGGGTTTGATCTGTGGGTACAAAGTCTGCATAGGTGCTCCATAAGTCCAATTCAGGGGCTTCTATCTATCTGCCGTTGGGCATCATAAACCCGAATTGGCAAATGATCATGTTCGTAAGCTCGCATGCCGATCCGGCGAACTGGAACGATCAATGCAAGCCTGTAAAAACGCCTGGCGGCATAAAGCGTCGGCGAACCTGAGCGCGCGGTCTGAGTCGAAACCGGAGTCGTGACAGCGGACGTTCATCCATTTGAGAGGACATATCCGCTGACACGCCCTACAGTCAACCAACCCCATTCAATCGTCCAACCAACTTGAGGTCGTACCTGATGTCTCTGGAACCCAACGTTCGTGACGCTGAAGTGGCAGCCTTTCGTGAAGCTGTGCTCAACAAGCTCGAGTTTGCCGTCGGTAAGGACCCCGACCATGCGTTCGACCATGACTGGTTCATGGCGATAGCCCTGGCCACCCGCGACAAAATGGCCGAGAAGTGGATGAACCACACGCGCTACATCTATCGGCAGGAAAAGAAGCGCGTGTATTACCTGTCGCTTGAATTTCTGATCGGGCGCCTGATGTTCGACAGCCTGAGCAACCTGGGCATCATGGACATCGCCCGTGAAGCGCTCAAGGATCTGAAGGTCGATCTGGACGTCATCCGCACGCTCGAACCCGATGCCGCATTGGGCAACGGCGGCCTCGGTCGCCTGGCCGCTTGTTTCATGGAGAGCATGTCGACGCTGGGCATTGCCGGGCATGGCTATGGCATTCGCTACGAGCATGGCCTGTTTCGCCAGGCCATCGTCGACGGCTGGCAGCAGGAACAGACCGAGAACTGGCTGGATTTCGGCAACCCATGGGAGTTCGAGCGCCCGGAGGTGATCTACCAGATCGGCTTTGGCGGCAGCGTGCAGCCGGTGCTCGACGTTACCGGCGCTCCGGTGCTGGATGCCTCTGGCGAAACCCGGCAGATCTGGACCGCAGGGGAAACCGTGCGCGCGATTGCCTACGACACCCCGGTGGTCGGCTGGCGCGGCAAGGCGGTGAACACGCTGCGCCTGTGGCGTGCCAGGGCGGTTGAAGATCTGCATCTTGAGCGTTTCAATGCCGGTGACCACGTCGGTGCCGTCGCGGAGGTGGTACGGGCTGAAAGTATCTCGCGCGTCCTGTACCCGAACGACAGCACCGAAGCGGGTCAGGAGCTGCGTCTTCGCCAGGAGTACTTCTTTGTCTCGGCGTCGCTGCAAGACCTGCTGCGCCGCCACAAGAACATGGGCTACACCATCAACAGCCTGCCCGATCACGCTGCGATCCAGATGAATGACACGCATCCCTCGATCGCCGTCGCCGAGCTGATGCGTATCCTCATCGACCTGTACGACGTGGAATGGGCCGAAGCCTGGCGCATCACCGTCGGCACATTGGGCTATACCAACCACACCTTGTTGCCAGAGGCATTGGAAACCTGGTCGGTCGGCCTGATGGAACGCATGCTGCCGCGCCACATGCAGATCATCTACATGATCAACGCCCAGCACATCGACAACGTGCGCCTGGAGCACAAGGATGACCCGGACCTGTTCGGCCTGCTGCGCGCCGTGTCCCTGATCGAAGAAGACAACGGCCGCCGCGTGCGCATGGGCAACCTGGCATTCATCGGCTCACACAGCATCAACGGCGTGTCGGCACTGCACACGCAACTGATGCGCAAGACAGTGTTCGCGCAACTGCACAAGCTTTATCCGGATCGGATCAATAACAAAACCAACGGCATTACCTTCCGTCGCTGGCTGTTCCAGTCCAACCCGCAGCTGACATCGATGCTGGTCAAGGAATTGGGCGAGCAAGTACTGGACAATCACGAAACCGCGCTGCTCGGACTCGAGCCGCTGGCCGACAACCCAACCTTCCAGCAGGCGTTTGCAGACCAGCGCCTGCAGAGCAAAAAAGCGTTGGCCGCCATCGTTCAGGATCGCCTGGGCATCACGCTTAACCCCGAAGCGCTGTTCGACGTGCAGGTCAAAAGGATTCATGAGTACAAGCGCCAGCTGCTCAACCTGTTTCACACCGTAGCGCTGTATCAGGCCATGCGTGCCGACCCAAGCACCAACTGGGCGCCACGGGTGAAAATCTTTGCAGGCAAGGCGGCGGCCAGTTATCACTCGGCCAAGCTGATCATCAAGCTGGCGAACGATATCGCCCGCACGGTGAACAACGATCCGACCCTGCGCGGCGCGTTGAAAGTGGTGTTTATCCCTAACTACAACGTGAGCCTTGCCGAGAGCATCATCCCGGCCGCTGACTTGTCCGAGCAGATATCCACTGCAGGGCTCGAAGCCTCAGGCACCAGTAACATGAAGTTCGGCCTTAATGGCGCGCTGACCATCGGCACGCTGGACGGCGCCAACGTGGAGATGAGCGAGCAAGTCGGGCTTGAGCACATGTTCATTTTCGGCATGACTTCTCATCAAGTCGAAGCGCGAAAACATGCGGGCGAATTCAATGCGCACAACGACATCGCTGCCTCACCCCGGTTGAATGATGTGCTGCAGGCAATTCGTGGCGGCGTGTTCTCGCCGGATGATCCATATCGTTACGCTGGGTTGATCGAGCAGTTGATCAACTACGACCGCTTCTTCGTCTGCGCGGATTTCGAATCGTACTGGGCCGCCCAGGTGCGAGTCGAAAAACGCTGGCACGAGAGTAAGGAATGGTGGCGCTCGGCAGTACTCAACACCGCGCGCATGGGCTGGTTCTCTTCGGACCGGACCATTCGCGAGTACGCGAACGAGATTTGGCACGCGCTGGATTGAGGACAGCGTGCCGTAATCAAATCCTGTAGCAGTCCGGCCCGCCAGCGGCAGCGCTCCCAAAGACGCTCCGCTGGTAAGCCATGCCTGGATTGAGCTGCAGATCCACGAGTACGACGATCATCTGCAACCGTCCGGCCTCGGCGTGCCTTCGGTGATGCACTTCTCGCCTGCAACACAAATTGTTTTCTCTTTTCCTATGCCCGATATACTCCTCGCCATCGCCGTTTAGCGGCAGAAACGGGATGTCGTCGCGTGCAATGGATTCTTTTGCTGGCAGGTCTGTTGATCGGAGCAGTGCTGGACGAGTCACTGATGAGCGGGGCCGTGGGCGCAGGGGTCGGGCTGGCGTTGGGGTTGAGTTTGCGCCTGTCGTCGCTGGCCCGCGAGGCGGCGGCGCAGAAAGCCGAACTCGCCAAGACCCGCATGGACCTGCAAGCCCTTGAACAGCGTCTGAGTCAGTTCGATTCAGCTGCGGCGCAAATGCCTGACGCACCGGTGCCCGTTGCACTGCACATCGAGCCCGTCGCCGACACCGGCCCTGAACTGCTCTGGGATCTTCCAGACCTCGAACCCGCCCCTGCCCCAATCGTCGCCGACTCCGATTCCGACTGGAATCGTCCCGCCGCCTCGCAAACCGTGCGCTCTGCCCCCCATACGCCCTCCGAACCGAGACAGCCGACCGAGTCAAACAGGTTCGACAGCGCATTGCTGCGCGCCAAGCAGTGGCTGTTCGGCGGCAACACGGTGCTGCGCGTTGGCGTGGTGCTGCTGTTTCTCGGGCTGGCGTTCCTGCTGCGTTACGCCACCGAAGGCATGGTCGTGCCCATCGAGGCGCGTTATGCCGGGGTCGCGGCCACAGCCATGGCCTTGCTGGGCCTGGGGTGGTGGCTGCGCCATCGCAATGCGTCATTCGCCCTGATGCTGCAAGGGGCCGGCGTGGCGGTGTTGTACCTGACGGTCTTCGCCGCGATGAAAGTCCACAGCCTGCTGGCGCCGGGCATGGCCCTGGGGTTACTGATTGCGGTCACAGTGTTCTCGGCCATCCTGGCGTTGACGCAGAACTCCCTGGCCTTGGCTTGCGTGGCAGCACTGGGCGGTTTTGTCGCGCCCTTGCTCACCTCCACCGGCGAGGGCAGTCACGTCGCGTTGTTCAGCTACTTCGCTCTGCTCAACGGCGGTATTTTCGCCATTGCCTGGTTTAAGGCTTGGCGTGCGTTGAACCTGATCGGCTTCGCCGGCACTTTCGGGATCGGCTGCGCATGGGGCTTGAAGTCTTATACGCCAGAGTTGTTCTGGAGCACCGAACCGTTCCTGATCCTGTTTTTCCTGATGTATCTGGCCATCGGGCTGCTGTTCGCCCGGCGCAAGTTACGCGAGCACGCCAACGGCCCCGAACAGCCTGGCCGCGAGGCCATGCTCCGCTGGTCGGCAAAGCAAAGTCATTACGTCGATGGCAGCCTGCTGCTCGGTACGCCGATCGCCGGGTTCGGGCTGCAATACGCGATCATCCAGCACATTGAGTTCGGTGCGGCATTCAGTGCGTTGGTGCTGGGCCTTCTCTATATGGGCATCGCCAGGGTTCTCGCCGGACGTGCGCCGGGCCGGGCATTGTTGTTGGTAGAAACCTGCCTGGCTTTGGGCGTGGTATTCGCAACACTGGCGATCCCATTGGGCCTGAGCGCGCAATGGACCACGGTCGCGTGGGCGATCGAAGGTGCCGCGGTGTTCTGGCTGGGCATGCGTCAGAATCGCTTGCTGGCGCGTTTTTTCGGATTGTTATTGCAAGCGGGCGCGGGCTTCGCGTTTCTCGGCATCGTGGATCGTTGGCACGGGTTGGGTTACGCGTCGAGCTTCAATCATGGGGACTTCTGGACGCCACTCATCATCTCCCTCGCCGGTTTGACCAGCGCCTTTACGGTCGAGCGCATCGGCACACTGCGTCTGGCCTTCAGCGAACGGGTCTTGCAGCCCGCGCTGTTGATCTGGGGTGCGTTATGGTGGTCGGTAGCGCTCTGTGTCAGTACCTATTACGTGCCGGGCGCTCGGGAAATACCGACACTCTTGCTGCTGGGCGCCGCCAGCGTGGGCCTGTGGACCATGGCGGCGTTACGACTGAGATGGTCGGGTCTGGCGCAATTATGCACGTTGCTGACCCCGGCCAGTTTCGTGCTGTTGAGCCTTATGCTGTTCAATGCCTACTACGACCCCGCCGCCGACTGGGGCTGGCTGGGCTGGCTTGCGGTGTTCGCGGTGCATCTGCTGTCGCTTAAACAGCTAGACGGCATGCTGCAACCTCGTCTGCGCACGGCTGCCCATGTGCTCGGATGCTGGTTAATCATTGGCGTGCTGTCGCTTGACTTGCGTTACGGGCTGCTGGTGCTGTCTGATTCCTACAATGCATGGCGCTGGCTGGGTTGGGCATTGCTGCCGAGTCTGTACCTGCTGGCGATGAATACGCCACGCCGCTGGCCCTGGCCAATCGCCGCGTATCCTGGCGCCTACCGCGTCTGGGCTGCCGCCCCATTGGCGGTATTGATGCTGGTGTGGTTCTGGCTGGCGAACGGCCTGAGCGAAGGTGCGGCCGATCCCCTGCCCTATATCCCGCTGATCAACCCGCTGGAACTGGGACTTTTGATTACGCTTGCCGGTATTTTCAGCTGGACGCGCCAGCAGTTGCCACAATTGGGTATCGGCCCAGAGTACGCACGCAAAGCGGCACTGGCGATTGCCGGCGCGTCGGTATTCGTGCTGGTCACGGCGATGGTCATGCGCACCGCTCATCACTGGGCGAACGTGCCGTGGGACGCCGACGCGCTGCTGGAGTCGATGCGGGTGCAGGCCGGTCTATCCATCGTCTGGACACTGATGGCCCTGGCCCTGATGATCGGCGGACACCTGCGTGCACGGCGCGAAGTGTGGATCGTCGGTGCGGTGCTGATCGGCATCGTCGTCGCCAAGCTGTTCTTCGTCGAACTGAGCAACCGCGGCGGGCTGGAGCGAATCGTCTCGTTTATCGGCGTTGGCATTCTGCTGCTCGTAGTGGGATATTTCGCACCATTGCCGCCGAAAAATCCGATCCGCGCCCCCTCGTCCCCTGACGTCGCGCCTGCGGACTCGGCTTTGCCATGAGAAGCAGGAGTCAGTTGTTGAGCCGTCAGTCCGTCGTTAAGGCCGCCATTTTTGGGTCGATGCTGTGCGCAGCGCTGTTCAGTCAGGCCGAGGATCTGCCAGACGATTTTGCCAGCCACCTGCCGCTTCAGGTCAGTGGCGAAGGACCGTGGTATCGCCTCGAGCTGCCGTTGGCCGTGCAATTGAATGCCCGCCAAAGCAACCTCAATGACATCCGCGTGTTCAACGCCGATGGCCAGGCCCAGCCCTATGCGCTGACCTCCGGCCAGCCGCAGCGGGCAGAGGACCAAACGTCGGTTTCGGTGAAGTGGTTCCCGCTGTATAACAGCGACGACGCCAGGGACGCCGAGCCAAAAATCCGCGTTGAACGCACTCCCAATGGGACCTTGGTCGAGGTTCAGCCACAAGGCGAAATCGAGGCAGGCGAAGAAATCCTGCGCGGTTGGCTGCTGGACACCAGTGCGATCAACGCCCCGCTGGACCAGCTGATTCTCGATTGGAGCACCGAGCGCGAGGGCTTCCAGCGTTTCCTCATCGAAGCCAGCGACGACCTGCAGCACTGGACACGCTGGGGCGAAGGTCAGGTGGCGCGTCTATCGTTCGCTGACGAACTGGTCGAGCAGCGCGTCGTGACACTGCCCGGCCGCAGCGCTCGCTACCTGCGACTGCTATGGAGCTCACCGCAATCGGCACCTACCCTGACGTCCGCGCAGTTGGTCAGCACCCGGCCTGGCGTGTTGCCGCTGACCTGGTCGCCGACCATCGCAGGGTCGGTCGAAAAGCCTGGCGTGTACATTTGGCAACTACCGGTGGCGTTGCCGCTGGAGCGCATGAAAGTCGACATTACCCAGCCCAACAGCCTCGCTCCCGCCACGCTCTCTGCGCGCCACGACAGTAATGCGCCATGGCAGATCATCGACAGCGGCCTGCTCTATCGCCTGACTCAGAACGGCCAGGACGTGGTGCAGAACGAGATGGAACTGCCTGGCACCACCGTGCAGCAATTGAAGCTCGAAGTGGATGAGCGCGGTGGCGGTCTGGGCAAAGACGCGCCCAACCTCAGCTTCGCTGTACGCGCCACACAACTGGTGTTTCTGGGGCGCGGCGCACCGCCTTACAGCGTGGCTATCGGCAACGCTACCATCGAGGGGGCGAATCTGCCGCTCAGCACGCTGGTGCCGGGGGTGACGCCAGACAAACTGGCGACCTTGGGCAGCGCGCAGTTGATGACGCCGTCCGTGGCATTGCCTGCGCCAGCGCCCGCTGCGCCGGTGGTTGCCAAACCGGACTGGAAACGAATCGGCTTGTGGGGTGTGCTGGTCCTGGGGGTTATTTTTCTGGGGTGGATGGCGGTTGGCACATTGCGCGCATCGAACACCAAACGCTAAAGCTGAATCGATCCTGCAACCGGAAAACGCCACAGACGCCCGTCAACTTGTCACGCTTGACGGAATACGCTCATGTAGCTCGTGAACTCAATCACTACAGAGCCGGTCTGACTGGCAGTAATAAGTCCTTACACGCGTTAAACTGTGCGCGTTTTTTATTCCCCATCTTCGGAGCTCTCCATGTCCCGCGTTACCCTGAGTCGCTATTTGATCGAGCAGACCCGCAGCAATAACACGCCTGCCGATCTGCGCTTCCTTATCGAAGTGGTGGCGCGTGCGTGCAAGGAAATCAGCCACGCAGTCTCCAAAGGCGCCTTGGGTGGCGTGCTCGGCAGCATGGGCACCGAGAACGTCCAGGGTGAAGTGCAGAAAAAGCTGGACGTGATGTCCAACGAAATCCTGCTCGAGGCCAACGAATGGGGCGGTCACCTGGCGGGCATGGCGTCCGAAGAAATGGACAACGCCTACCAGATTCCGGGCAAGTACCCCAAAGGCGCCTATCTGCTGGTGTTCGACCCACTGGACGGCTCGTCCAACATCGACATCAACGCTCCGGTTGGCACCATCTTCTCGGTGCTGCGTTGCCCTAACGAATACCTGAGCCAGAACGAAGCCCTGAACGAGAAGGCCTTCCTGCAACCAGGCACCCAACAGGTTGCTGCCGGCTACGCCATCTACGGCCCGCAGACAATGCTGGTCCTGACTCTGGGTGACGGCGTCAAAGGCTTTACCCTGGATCGCGAAATGGGCAGCTTCGTGTTGAGTCATGAAGACATCCAGATCCCGGAGTCCACTCAGGAATTCGCTATCAACATGTCCAACCAGCGTCACTGGGAGGCGCCGGTCAAACGTTACGTAGAGGAGCTGCTGGCCGGTGAAGAGGGTCCGCTGAACAAGAACTACAACATGCGCTGGGTTGCCGCGATGGTTGCTGATGTACACCGCATCCTGACCCGTGGTGGTCTGTTCATGTACCCGCGCGACGCTCGCGAGCCTTCCAAGCCCGGCAAGCTGCGTCTGATGTACGAGGCCAACCCAATGTCGTTCCTGGTCGAACAGGCAGGCGGGGCGGCCACCAATGGTCACCAGCGCATTCTCGACATCCAGCCTGAAGGCTTGCACCAGCGTGTGGCGGTCTATCTGGGTTCGAAAGAAGAAGTCGAACGCGTCACGTCGTACCACCAGGCGTAAGTTGGCAACGTTAGCAGGGCGTTTCCAGACGTGATTCGGGCCGCCCGAATTACCCTAAACACCTGCCGCTGCCTGACAGCTGATCGAGCGGCTTGAGCATTTATCCACTGCCACACGGTATTGGATAAATGCCTGCTTCGGAGGAATCGAGGTTTTTGGAGGATGCCTTCCGTGCAGATTCAGCGGCAGATCTCGGCGCAAGTCCTTCCCCACGCAACCACCCCCCCTTTCTCTTCCAAGCTTGCGGCACCACGTCAGCGCTCTGCGCTCACGGCACGATCAAGGCATAATCGGCCACCACGGCGCCTTTCTCGCTTCAGGAGCTTCACCCATGTCTTTGCGCTCTATCGCGTTACTGTCCTTCTGCGTGCTGCTTGCCGCATGCAGCAAGGTCACGCTGGAAAACTATTCGAAACTCTCGGCCGGCATGCCCAAGGCGCAAGTCGAGCAGTTGCTCGGCACACCGACGCAATGCTCGGGCGCGCTGGGGATGTCGAGTTGCACCTGGGGTGATCAGAAAGCGTTCATCAGCGTCCAGTACGCGGCGGACAAGGTCGTCCTGTATTCGAATCAGGGGCTCGAATGAACGTGCGTCACTTAGTGCGCCTTGCGGTGCTCGCCCTGGCCACAGTTTGGCTGAGCGCCTGCGCCGTGAAGCCCGAAGCAGACCCCATGGCCCCCAGGACCGAGGGGCATGTTGACCTTAAGCGCTATCAGGGCACCTGGTACGAGCTGGCACGAATGCCGATGTTCTTCCAGCGCAACTGTGCGCAGTCCGAGGCCCATTACAAGCTCAACGATGAGGGCAACATCGCGGTGACCAACCGCTGCCGCACGCTGCAGGGCAAATGGGAAGAGGCAACCGGCACGGCCTCGCCACAAGTCGAAGGCAAGACCGACAAACTGTGGGTGGTCTTCGACAACTGGTTCTCGCGCCTGCTGCCGGGCGTCGCCAAGGGCAACTATTGGGTGCTGGACGTCAGCGACGACTACAAAGTGGCGCTGGTCGGGAATCCTAACCGCAAATACCTGTGGTTGCTGTCGCGCACGGCCCATGTGTCCGACTCGGTGCGCAACGAGCTGTTGATGAAGGCGCAGCAGCAGGGGTATGACACCACCCGACTCATCTGGCGGATCGAGGACTCGAGGATTGCCAAGGTCGTGAACTGATTTCTGCTGCGAACATAGACCTGTGCAGCAATACGGCCCGCTAGCGGTGGCGCTCTAGAAATCGCCACCGCTGGCAGGCCGGGCGGCTACAGAAAACGCGTTTCGACTTACGATGCGGCCGTTACCCCAGCAACTCGCGCAACACCTGAACGAACGCGCGACGGCTTTGTTCTTCATCGGCATGCCGGCCCTCGCGGATCACCCAGCGGCCGTTGACCATCACATCGCGTATTTGACGATCGCCCCCCGCGAACAACCAGCGGTTAAGAATCGCATCGCCCCAGGCCGTGGCCAGATATGGATCGTTGCCATCGAGTACAAGCCAGTCCGCGCGCTTACCGACTTCCAGCGCCCCGATCGGCTGGCCCATCGCCTGGGCGCCACCGGTCAGCGCTGCGTCGTATAACGTCCGGCCAACCATCGGCTGATCTGCGCGATAAAGCCGATTACGCCGCTGATCACGCAGTCGTTGCCCGTACTCCAGCCAACGCAGCTCTTCCACCACGCTGAGTGAAACGTGGCTGTCCGAGCCAATCCCCCAGCGACCACCCTGAGCGATGTAGTCCACTGCCGGAAAAATTCCGTCGCCCAGATTTGCCTCAGTGGTCAGGCACAAGCCCGCGACCGCGCCACTGCTGGCCATCGATGCCACTTCAGCGGCCTCAACATGAGTCGCATGCACCAGGCACCAGCGCTCATCGACCTCGACGTTTTCATACAACCATTGCACCGGACGACGACCGCTCCAGTTCAGGCAGTCTTCGACCTCCTTCTGCTGTTCGGCGATATGGATATGAATAGGGCATTGCTTATCGCTAGCCGCCAGCACCTCGCTGACCTGCTGCGGGGTGACGGCGCGCAGTGAGTGAAAACACAGCCCCAGAGCCTGCGCCGGCTGCGTGCTGATGATCGGGCCCAGGCGCGACTGCAGATCCAGATAACTGTCGGTGCTATTGATGAACCGACGCTGCCCTTCATTGGGCACCAGGCCGCCAAAACCGGAGTGGCTGTACAACACAGGCAACAGCGTCATGCCGATCCCGACAGTGCGGGCCGCCTGACTGACCTGCAACGCCAGCTCATCCGGGTTGGCGTACGGCTTGCCATCGCGGTTTTGATGCACGTAGTGAAATTCGGCCACCGAGGTGAAACCGCCCTTGAGCATTTCGATGTACAACTGACGCGCGATGACACCCAACTGCTGCGGGCTGATCTGGCCGACCAGCCGGTACATCAGATCGCGCCAGGTCCAGAAGCTGTCGTTGGGGTTGCCTGCCACTTCCGCCAACCCGGCCATCGCCCGTTGAAACGCATGCGAGTGCAGGTTCGGCATGCCCGGCACCAGCGTACCCTTGATCAGTTCCGCGCCCTGCTGATCGGCGTCGACCTGAATGCTGGTCAGAAAACCCTCAGCGCTGACCTCGAATCGCACGTTATTAGCCCAGCCAGCCGGCAATAACGCTCGTTCGGCAAAGAAAACGGACATGCTTCGCACCCCATGCGTGAAATTGTCTATACATATACAGACGTTTGCCTGCCCGGTAAACTGCGCCAAGCTTGTCGGCACTCGCGTTAATGGTTAGCGTGGGCGCTGTTCCAGCTTATTCATTCATCGATAGCCCATGCCTGACAAAGGATTTTTCTGTGCCGACTCCGCCTGCCAATTCTCCGCTGGCCGCCCAGATGGGTGACAGTCCGGCGCCGCTCTACGCCCGGGTGAAGCAAATGATCACCCAGCAAATTCAGAACGGGACCTGGCCGCCACATCACCGCGTGCCATCCGAAAGCGAACTGGTGACCCAACTCGGCTTCAGCCGCATGACCATCAACCGCGCACTGCGCGAGATGACTGCCGAAGGCATGTTGGTGCGCATGCAGGGCGTCGGGACCTTCGTCGCCGAACCCAAGACTCAGTCCGCACTGTTCGAAGTGCACAACATCGCCGATGAAATCGCCTCTCGCGGCCATACCCACACGTGCCAGGTCATTATCCTCTGTGAAGAGGCTGCCGGGTCCGAGCGCGCGCTGGCCCTGGACATGCGTGAAGGCCAGAGGGTGTTTCATTCGCTGATCGTGCATTTCGAAAACGACATTCCCGTGCAAATCGAGGACCGTTTCGTCAATGCGCTGGTCGCTCCGGAATATCTGCAGCAGGACTTCACTAAACAGACCCCTTACGCTTATCTCAATCAGGTCGCGCCATTGACCGAGGGGGAGCACGTCGTCGAGGCCATTCTGGCCGACCCCGAGGAGTGCAAGCTGCTGCAGATCGAAAAGGGCGAACCTTGCCTGCTGGTGCGCCGTCGCACCTGGTCGGGCCGCCAACCGGTAACCGCCGCGCGCTTGATTCACCCCGGCTCACGCCATCGTTTGGAAGGACGCTTCAGCAAATGACCCGACTGGATGTTCTGCGTGCCGCCAACTACCCGCGCATGCCGTGGAAAAACGGCGGTGGCAGCACCGAGGAGATCTCCCGCGACGCAGGCCAGGGCCTGGACGGGTTCGGCTGGCGCCTGTCGATTGCCGACATTGGCGAGTCGGGCGGGTTTTCGGTCTTTCCCGGTTACCTGCGCATCATCACGGTGCTGCAAGGCGCGGGCATGACGCTCACTATCGACGGCAGCGAAAGCGAAGCGTTGCTGCCGTCCGATCCGTTTGCCTTCAGCGGCGACAGCCAGGTGTCCTGCACATTGCTGGACGGGCCGATTCGCGACTTCAATCTGATCTACGCACCTACCCGCTATCGGGCGCGGTTGCAATGGATCGACGTGCTGCAACCGCAGCGGTTTTTCAGCTCGGCCAATGTGTTCGTGGTGTTCAGCGCTGCCGAGCAGGTGGCGGCCAATGTGGGTGAACATCCGCCGCAGTTGCTGGAGCGGCATGACTGTTTACAGTTGGACAATGCTGAAGGTGCGCTGCTGGAAGTGGTGATTTATGCGCCGCGTGCGAGCCGGGTTTGCGTGGTGGAGCTCAACGCAGTCTAAGCTTCTGATACGAGGGCGTAGTCGTCCGCGAGCAGGCGAGCGATAGCGGTGGGTCGGTAAATTCTGTCAGTGCGGTGCATCAGATACAACCGAGGTGGCGGATTTTACTGCCGGTTCCCGGCA
>NZ_DIHC01000020.1:0-32374 GCF_002419965.1 Pseudomonas sp. UBA5706 | reverse complement strand
AGCAAGCTGGACTCCTACGCCTTCGGCAGAGGCAGAGCCGTGTAGGCCATATGCTTTCGGCGGAAGCGGAGTCGCGTAGGTCCATGCGCTATCGGCAGAGGCGGATTCGCGTAGGTCCATGCGCTATCGGCAGAGGCGGATTCGCGTAGGTCCATGCGCCATTGGCAGAGGCGGATTCGCGTAGGTCCAGGCGCCATCGGCAGAGGCGGATTCGCGTAGGCCCAGGCGTCATGGGCGGGAGCGGATCGTGTAGAGCCGCTCGCGACAGAAGATGTTCGGTGTAGGCTGCAGCAACCGTGGCAACCCTCTTTTTTCGCCAGGCACAAGGATGCGTATGACGACGCCAAATCCCGACAAGCAAACCCCACGCGCCATCGCCATTCTGGCCAGCTTTCTGGCCTCGGAATCCGCGGGTGGCATCGTGTTGATGGGCGCTGCATTGACCGCGATCATCGTCGCCAACTCGCCCATGGCGGGTTTTTATTTTGCTGCGCTGCACAGCGTTTGGGGCGGATTGTCGATCGAGTTGTGGATCAACGATGGCCTGATGGCGATCTTCTTTCTAATGGTCGGCCTGGAAATCAAACGCGAAGTGTTGGCTGGCGGGCTTGCCAGCTGGGGACAGCGCGCGCTGCCCGGTTTCGCGGCGGCCGGCGGGATGCTGGTGCCGGCGCTGATTTACCTTGGGGTCAATGCTGGCCACGCCGAAACCCTTAGCGGCTGGGCCATTCCGGCTGCCACCGATATTGCCTTCGCGCTGGGCGTGCTCTCGCTGCTGGGCAAGCGCGTCCCTACTTCGCTGAAGGTTTTCCTCGCGGCTCTGGCGATTCTCGACGACCTGGGCGCGGTCACCATCATCGCGCTGTTTTACAGCACCGGCCTGGACCTGCCGATGCTCGGCGCCTCGTTCGTGACGCTCGCCATGCTGGTGATCATGAATCGCATGGGCGTTCAGCGTCTGCTGCCCTATTTGCTGCTGGGCCTGCTGCTCTGGTTCTTCGTACTGCAATCGGGCGTGCACGCGACGCTGGCGGGTGTGGCGTTAGCGCTGTGCATTCCGCTGGGGACTCGCCAGCAAGAGGCTCACTCGCCACTGTTGTTTCTCGAAGAGAAAATGCATTCCTGGGTCGCGTTCGCTGTGGTTCCTGTGTTTGGCTTTGCCAACGCGGGGGTTTCGTTGTCCGGGATTACCCTCGGCAATCTGATTGACCCCGTGCCGCTCGGCGTAGCGCTGGGTTTGTTCATCGGCAAGCAGATCGGGGTGTTCCTGGCCGCGGTGCTGGCAATCCGGGCGGGCCTGGCGACCTTGCCCGAGGGCAGCAACTGGCTACAGATGTATGGTGTGGCGCTGCTGTGCGGCATCGGTTTCACCATGAGCCTGTTCATCGGCAACCTGGCGTTTCCCGGCGCGCCGCATCTGATCGATGAGGTGAAAGTGGGGGTCTTGCTCGGGTCGATCATATCGGCGCTGGCTGGGGTCGTGATCTTGCGCAGTCGATTGAGCAAAAGCTGATCGGGCGCGTTACGCTCTCGGGCCCTGCCCCGCTCCACCATCTGTCAAAAGCCGCACCCGTGCGTCGTAACTGTGTATTTCGGCGCCGCCTCGGCGGTTATTCTCAGCAACACACCGCACGCGTATTGGGTGCGCCGCCGGGCACGGTGATCGCCTGTATCAAGCACGCTATGACGTGCTGCGGGAGCGCTTTGTATGAGTGAAAAACAAGACAAGATCCCCGACCTCGACGTCCAGACTCTGGCGGGTGAGTACGTGCTAGGCACGCTGACGGCTGACCAGCGCACCGAGGTCCAGGAACGGCTGTCCCATGACCCTGCGTTGCGCAAGGCTATCGAAGGTTGGAACTCGCGGTTATTGACGCTTACCGCGCTGTCCGAACCGCAAAGGCCTTCTTCTCGCCTCTGGAAGCACATTGAACGCAATCTCGGCGGACGGGCGTTTGTCCAGACCAAAGGCAAGGCCCAGCGCAACAAACGCCGCACCCATTGGTGGGACAACGCCGGCCTATGGCGCACACTGACCGCCATCGGGCTGGCTGCCTCGGTGGTTTTGAGCACGCAGTTGCTGGGCCAGGTGCCGACCCCGCCGCCGCCCGCCTACCTGGCTGTGCTTTCGACACCCGAGCACAATGCCCCTGGTTGGGTGATCCAGGCCAGCAACATGCGCGGCATCCAGTTGGTGCCCGTGGACAGGATCGAAATTCCGCCGGGCAAGGTATTGCAGTTCTGGACCCAGGCCGACGACTGGCCAGGTCCCGTTTCGCTCGGGCTGGTTGGCCCGGGCCAGACGCTGAAGGTTGCGACCGACCGCTTGCCGCCACTGCAACCGAACCAGCGCTTCGAACTGTCGCTTGAGAAAGCCGGGGGCTCGCCGCTGAACAGGCCCAGCGGTCCGATTCAGTTTTCAGGGCGCGCAGTGAAGGCGGGTTAGGGTCCAACGTGCCCCCTTCCGTTGCAGCACGTTTGTTGGCTCAAAGTGCCTTTCAAATCATCGCCGCTGACAAGCCGGCTGCTACCGAAGATCTGCAGTACCTTGAAGGCGTTCGTCTGCTCTTATCCGCACAACACCGTCGCCGCACTCCTGCATTGCGCAGGGCAGATTTAGCCCAGTGCGGGACGCCAGCTTCGATTCAACTTTCTGTTACCCGTTGCACTTTCATAGGGCGTACGCACCCAAAAGTAACAAATACCCCTTCCTCGTGACGTTGATCCACACGCCGCCTGCATAGCCTGAAACCTGCGCACACCAGACCACACACGGCTTCGCGTTTTTTTAAGTGGCACTTTCCCCAAGTTGGCCCTTCGGTTGCATATGCTTGTATGTACAAGTAAATATGAGTCTGCACACGTGTCCACGGCGTAGCGCCTTTATTCGCAGCCAGTGGTGCCTGACTTGCAGATTCGTATTCCGCCTGTTTGACACAGGCACCGTCAGCCCAGTGCCTGGGCCGGATTGATCATCGAGGATTGTGACGTGACTACTGACAACAAGACCCCAGCCCAGCAATGGACCAAACGCCGCGACGTGGAAATCCGCGCCGCCCGTGGCACTCAATTGACCGCCAAAAGCTGGCTGACGGAAGCGCCGTTGCGGATGTTGATGAACAATCTGGACCCGGAAGTCGCCGAGAACCCGAATGAACTGGTGGTCTACGGCGGGATCGGTCGTGCAGCGCGTAATTGGGAGTGCTACGACAAGATCGTCGAGAGCCTGACCCAGTTGAACGACGACGAGACGCTGCTGGTGCAATCCGGCAAGCCGGTCGGCGTATTCAAAACCCACAGTAATGCGCCGCGCGTGCTGATCGCCAACTCCAACCTGGTACCCCACTGGGCCAGTTGGGAGCATTTCAACGAACTGGACGCCAAGGGCCTGGCCATGTACGGCCAGATGACCGCCGGTAGCTGGATCTACATCGGCAGCCAGGGCATCGTCCAAGGGACCTACGAAACCTTTGTCGAAGCCGGTCGCCAGCACTATGACGGTAGCCTCAAAGGCCGTTGGGTTCTGACCGCGGGACTGGGCGGCATGGGCGGCGCCCAGCCTCTGGCGGCGACACTGGCGGGCGCCTGTTCGCTGAATATCGAATGCCGGCAGAGCCGCATCGATTTCCGCTTGAAGACCCGTTATGTCGATGAGCAAGCCGCTGATCTGGACGACGCTTTGGCACGCATCGCCAAATACACCGGCGAAGGCAAGGCGATCTCCATTGCGCTGTGTGGCAACGCCGCTGAGATCCTGCCGGAAATGGTTCGCCGGGGCGTACGTCCGGACATGGTCACCGACCAGACCAGCGCCCACGACCCACTCAACGGCTACCTGCCAAAGGGCTGGACCTGGGAGCAGTACCGCAATCGCGCTGCCACCGAGCCGGCTGCCGTGGTCAAGGCCGCCAAGCAGTCAATGGCCGAGCACGTCGAAGCCATGCTGGCATTTCAGAAACAAGGCATCCCGACCTTCGACTACGGCAACAACATCCGTCAGATGGCCAAGGAAGAAGGCGTGAGCAATGCGTTCGATTTCCCGGGCTTCGTGCCGGCCTACATCCGTCCGCTGTTCTGCCGTGGCATTGGCCCGTTCCGCTGGGCGGCGCTGTCGGGCAACCCGGAAGACATCTACAAGACTGACGCCAAGGTCAAGGAACTGATCCCGGACGACGCACACCTGCATAACTGGCTGGACATGGCCCGCGAGCGCATCAGCTTTCAGGGACTGCCGGCACGTATCTGCTGGGTCGGGCTGGGCCAGCGCGCCAAGCTGGGTCTGGCGTTCAACGAAATGGTCCGCAGCGGCGAGCTGTCGGCGCCGGTCGTGATCGGTCGTGACCACCTGGACTCCGGCTCGGTCGCCAGCCCGAACCGCGAAACAGAATCGATGCAGGACGGCTCCGACGCCGTGTCCGATTGGCCGCTGCTCAATGCCCTGCTCAACACCGCCAGCGGCGCGACTTGGGTTTCGCTGCACCACGGCGGCGGCGTGGGAATGGGTTTTTCCCAGCACTCGGGGATGGTGATCGTCTGCGACGGCACTGACGAAGCGGCCGAACGTATCGCCCGCGTCCTGCACAACGACCCGGCCACCGGCGTTATGCGCCATGCCGACGCTGGTTATCAGATTGCCATCGATTGCGCCAAAGAGCAGGGTTTGAACCTGCCTATGATCGATAACTGACAGAACATCCGGGGCCGAACGCTGGTTTAGCTGCGCGGCTTATCGGCGGCAGCGGGGTCACGATCGCTGCCGCCGGCAAGCTGGCCTGCTACAGGGAATGATTCGGGCCTCACAGGATTCATCGGTTTCACGAAGCTTGCGTACCAACACTTGCCTTAGGGGAATATTCGCAATGGCTGTTCCAGATGATCGTGCTGCAAGTTCATCCGTGATCGAAAGGCGTTCGATCGACTTTATTCCTGACGCGGAAAGACACGGCCGTCTGTTCAGTCAATTTACCCTGTGGCTGGGTGCCAACCTTCAGATCACCGCGATTGTCACCGGAGCGCTGGCTGTGGTGCTGGGTGGTGATGTGTTCTGGTCGTTGATCGGCCTGCTCATCGGTCAACTGCTCGGCGGCGGCGTCATGGCGCTGCACGCGGCGCAAGGCCCGAAGCTGGGGCTGCCGCAGATGATTTCCAGTCGGGTGCAGTTCGGCGTCTACGGCGCAGTCATCCCACTGGTGCTGGTGTGCCTGATGTACATCGGTTTTTCCGCCAGCGGCTCGCTGCTGGCCGGCCAGGCGGTCGCGCAGTTGATTCACGTGCCGGACTGGCAAGGCATCGTGTTGTTCGCCGCGGGCATCGTTGCCCTGACCATCTGCGGCTACCGAGTCATCCACATGATCGGCCGGGTCGCCAGCGTCGTCGGCGTGATCGCTTTCATTTACCTCTTCGGCGCGTTGCTGGCGGGTAATGATATCGGCGCGTTGCTGGGCAACAAGCACTTCTCGCTAAGCAGCTTCCTGCTGGCGATCTCCCTGTCGGCTTCGTGGCAGATTGCGTTCGGCCCGTATGTCGCGGACTATTCGCGCTACTTGCCACGCAGTACATCGGCGAGCAAGACATTCTGGGCCGTGGGCCTGGGTTCGGTGATCGGGGCACAGGCGTCGATGGTGTTCGGGGTGTTGGCGGCAGCACTGGCGGGCAAGAACTTCGCCCACCATGAAGTCTCCTACATTGTCGGTCTGGGCGGGACTGGCGCGGTGGCGGCGGCGCTGTATTTCAGCATTGCGTTCGGCAAGGTGACCATTACCACGCTTAACGCCTACGGCAGCTTCATGTCGGTCGCTACCATCGTCAGCGGCTTTTGCGGCAACCGTCATATCTCCAGCGCCGTGCGCCTGACCTACATCTTCGCCATGGTCGGCATTGCCACCGCGCTGGCCCTGCTGGGCAAGGATTCGTTTCTCAAGGACTTCTCGGCATTCATCCTGTTCCTGCTGGCGTTCTTCACGCCGTGGAGTGCGATCAACCTGGTGGATTTCTATTGCATCAGCAAAGAACGCTACGACATTCCGGCCCTGTCCGACCCTGACGGTCGTTATGGTCGCTGGAACTGGATCGGTATATCTGTCTACGTCATCGGCGTGTTGATTCAAATGCCGTTCATTTCCACCCATTTCTATACCGGGCCGCTGGTCGCGAGCCTCGATGACACGGACATTTCGTGGATTATCGGTCTGGTCGTGCCTGCCGCGCTGTATTACGCGGCGGCGAAAAAATGGCCCGGGAAAATTGCCGACCGCTTGATCCTGCCGAACGGGCAGGACACGGGTGAGGCGAGCCCCGGTGTCGTCCCCGGGCACGCGGGGTGAACGACCACCCGTGACGCACGTCTGTTAAAGCTGGAGTGAAGCGGGACGGAGTACGGCAAGTGCTCTTCCCTCAGGCTGGATGCCACCTGATTTCGTTACTGCCTTGCCCATGCAATACAGCCCATTCAAGACCAGGAGCGTCACACAATGAACACGAAGAAAGCCCTGCTATCCACGTTGCTTTCAGTCGGCGTGCTCGCCAGCGGCGCCAGTCAGGCAGCGGGATGGTGTGAGTCCGGCAAGCCGGTGAAATTCGCCGGGTTGAACTGGGAAAGCGCCATGCTTTTGACCGACGTGCTGCAGGACATTCTGAAAACAGGTTACGGCTGTGATGTGGATAACCTGCCCGGCAACTCCATCACCATGGAAAACGCCCTGAGCACCAATGATATTCAGGTCTTCGCCGAGGAGTGGGTAGGCCGCAGCGAAGTGTGGAACAAGGCCGAAGCGGCCGGCAAGGTGGTGGGTGTCGGTGCTCCGGTCAAAGGTGCGGTCGAAGGTTGGTACGTGCCGCGCTACGTGATCGAAGGTGATGCCAAGCGCAAGCTGGAGGCCAAGGCGCCGGACCTGAAGTCCATTGCCGATCTGGGCAAATACGCAGCCCTGTTCAAGGACGCCGAAGAGCCGGAAAAAGGCCGTTTCTACAATTGCCCGGCGGGTTGGACCTGCGAGCTGGAAAACAGCGAGATGCTGAAAAGTTACGGTCTGGAAGACAAGTACACCAATTTCCGCCCGGGCACCGGCCCGGCGCTGGATACGGCGATCCTGTCGAGCTACAAGCGCGGCGAGCCGATCCTGGCCTATTACTGGTCGCCGACTCCGCTGATGGGCCAAGTGGACATGGTGCGCCTGGAAGAGAAAGCCGGGGTGAACAAGACCATCGAGATCAAGGTCGGCCTGTCCAAGGCCTTCCACGAGCAAGCGCCTGAGCTGGTGGCTGTGATGGAGAAGGTCAACATCCCGATCGACCTGCTCAACCAGAACCTGGCGCGCATGACCAAGGACCGCATCGAATCGCCAAAGCTGGCGAAGATCTTCCTCAAGGAACATCCTGAAGTCTGGCACCAGTGGGTCAGCGAAGATGCCGCCAAAAAGGTAGACGCTTCGTTGTAAAGGCTTGCGCGAGTCGCACGCAGGCCCCTGTAGCAGTCCGGCTTGCCGGCGGTGACATTTTCGACATCGCCACCGCTGGCAAGCCGTACTGCTACAGCGGATCGGCACCGACGGGTGAAAACAGCTAACAGATCGAGAAAACCTATGTTCCCCGAAAGCTTCACGTTCTCCATCGCCGACTGGGTCAACGACTGGGTCGATAAACTGGTCACCAACTACGGCGACGTGTTCCGGCATATCTCCGACACCCTGCTGTGGGCCATCGTCAAACTCGAAGCCTTGCTGCGCATCGCGCCGTGGTGGCTGTTGCTGGCGATCGTCGGCCTCATCGCCTGGCACGCTACACGCAAGATCACAACAACGGTAATCATCATCGGCCTGTTATTCCTGGTCGGTGCCGTGGGCCTGTGGGACAAGTTGATGCAGACCCTGGCACTGATGCTGGTGGCGACCGTCATCTCGGTGATCATCGGCGTGCCGCTGGGCATTCTGTCGGCGCGCAGCAATCGCCTGCGCTCGGTGCTGATGCCGCTGCTCGACATCATGCAGACCATGCCCAGTTTCGTGTACCTGATTCCGGTGCTGATGCTTTTCGGCCTGGGCAAGGTCCCGGCGATCTTCGCCACGGTGATCTACGCCGCGCCGCCGCTGATTCGTCTGACTGACCTGGGCATCCGTCAGGTCGACGGCGAAGTCATGGAAGCGATCAACGCGTTCGGCGCCAACCGCTGGCAGCAACTGTTCGGGGTGCAATTGCCCCTGGCACTGCCGAGCATCATGGCCGGCATCAACCAGACCACCATGATGGCCCTGTCGATGGTGGTGATCGCCTCGATGATCGGTGCCCGTGGCCTGGGTGAAGACGTGCTGGTGGGGATTCAGACCCTCAACGTCGGCCGCGGTCTGGAAGCGGGTCTGGCGATCGTGATTCTGGCCGTCGTGATCGACCGCATTACCCAGGCCTATGGTCGTCCACGGCATGAGGTGAACAAATGATGAGCGTCGAGACTTCAAATACCGACGGCAAAATCGTCGTCAAGAACGTGTACAAGATCTTCGGCAATCGCGCCAGGGATGCGCTGGCAATGGTCCAGCAGCACCAGAGCAAGGATCAGGTGCTGGCGCAGACCGGCTGCGTGGTCGGCGTGAATGACCTGTCGCTGTCCATCGCCGGCGGCGAGATTTTCGTGATCATGGGTCTCTCCGGCTCCGGAAAATCGACCCTGGTGCGTCACTTCAATCGCCTGATCGATCCTACCAGTGGCGAAATTCTGGTGGATGGCGAGAACATCCTGACCTACGACATGCAAACGCTGCGCAACTTCCGGCGGCACAAGATCAGCATGGTGTTCCAGAGCTTTGGCCTGCTGCCGCACAAGACCGTGATCGACAACGTCGCCTACGGCTTGACCATTCGTGGCGAAAGCAAGGCGCAGTGCGCCGAGCGTGCGCAGCACTGGATCACCACGGTCGGCCTGAAGGGCTACGAGAAAAAGTATCCGCATCAACTGTCCGGTGGCATGCGCCAGCGTGTGGGCCTGGCCCGGGCACTGGCGGCCGACACCGACATCATCCTGATGGACGAAGCCTTCAGCGCCCTAGACCCGTTGATCCGCGCTGAAATGCAGGATCAGTTGCTGGAACTGCAATCGACCTTGAAGAAGACCATTGTCTTCATCACCCATGACCTCGACGAAGCCGTGCGCATCGGTAACCGCATCGCCATCCTCAAGGATGGCCGGCTGATCCAGGTTGGCACTCCGAAAGAAATCCTCTACTCGCCCGCCGATGAATACGTTGACCGTTTCGTCCAGCGACGGGTGGCGACCATTTAAGGCAGGCGGTAGTCATGTCGCGGGCAGAACAGATCTTCATCGGCGAGGCAGCGGTCAGTTGGCAGGACATCACTGCAGTGGCCCGACACGGGGCAACATTGGCCCTGACAGACAGTGCATGGGCGCGCATCGACAACGCGCAAGCCATCGTGCAGCGCATCGTTGCCAGCGGCGAGCGCGCCTATGGCGTCAATACCGGGTTGGGTGCGCTGTGCAATGTGTCGCTGCAAGGCGAGCAACTGAGTCGGCTGTCGCGCAACACCTTGCTCAGTCACGCCTGCGGTGTCGGCCCGGCATTGCCGGACGAGCAGACCCGCGCGATTATCTGCGCCGCGATCATCAACTACAGCCAGGGCAAATCCGGGATTCATCGGCAGGTGGTGCAAGCGCTGCTGTCACTGCTCAACCGTCGGATCACACCCCAGGTGCCGTCCCAGGGTTCGGTGGGGTATCTGACCCACATGGCGCATATTGGCGTGGCTCTGTTGGGCGTTGGTCAGGTCAGCTATCGCGGGCAACTGATGTCCGCCTTGCAAGCGCTCAGCGAAGAAGGCCTGTCGCCGGTCGAATTGGGTGCCAAGGACGGACTGTGCCTGGTCAACGGTACGCCGTGCATGACCGGCCTCGGTTGCCTGGCAATCGCCGATGTGAATCGCCTGATGCAGTGGGCCGACGTGATCAGCGCCATGACCTTCGAGGGCCTGCGCGGGCAGCTCGACGCGTTCGATGAAACCATCATCGCCCTCAAGCCGCATCCGGGCATGCAGCAGGTGGGCCGAAACCTGCGCGGTCTGCTGGCAGGCAGTGAAGTGCTCGCCAACAGTCAGGGGATTCGCACCCAGGACGCCCTAAGCATCCGCTCCATTCCACAAGTGCACGGGGCCACTCGCGACCAACTGGCCCACGCCACACAGCAGATTGAAACCGAGCTTAATTCGGCCACCGACAACCCGCTGCTGCTGGGCACGCCCGAAACGTATCGGGTGGTTTCCCAAGCCAATCCCCACGGCCAGTCCGTGGCGATGGCGGCGGACCTCCTGGCAATTGCCATGGCCGAACTGGGCTCGATTGCCGAGCGGCGTCTGGACCGCCTGATTAACCCGACAGTCAGTGGCCTGCCGGCGTTTCTGGTCAGCCAGCCAGGGGTCAACTCGGGAATGATGATCGTGCAATACGTCGCAGCGTCCCTGTGCGCGGAAAACCGCCAACTGGCGCAACCAGCGGTCATCGACAACTACGTGACGTCGGGTTTACAGGAGGACCATTTGAGCATGGGCACCAGCGCAGCACTCAAGCTGCACAAGGTGCTGGAGAACGTCACGCAGATTCTCGCCATCGAGTACCTGCTGGCCGCCCAGGCGTTCGAATTCTTCAAAGGCCCGCGCTTTGGCGTCGGTACCGAAGTCGCGTGGCGCCTGCTGCGCGAGCGGGTTCCGGCCTATGACGAAGATCGCTGGCTCGCGCCGGACATCGCCAGCAGCGTGACCCTGCTCAAGAATGAAGAATCGCTGGAAACCGTATTTCAGGTCTGTCGCGATTACGCAGCGCAGACCTTCCAAAACAACAGCAACAGTCGCAGCTCAAGCGTCAAAAGCGCCGGGCAGGCAGGAGCCAGCCCAGAGCCGACCGTAATCAACGAAGGAGTAGCAGCATCGTGACCGATACCCAACAGGCAACCTCGCTGAGCCTGATCCCCGGCCAACTGACCCTGGCGCAACTGCGCGCGATTTATCAGCAGCCCGTGACCCTGACGCTGGACGCCAGCGCCGATCAGCCAATCGACAACAGCGTGGCCTGCGTCGAGCAAATCCTGGCCGAGAACCGTACGGCCTACGGCATCAATACCGGTTTCGGTCTGTTGGCCTCGACCCGCATCGCCAGCGCTGACCTGGAAAACCTGCAGCGCTCGCTGGTGCTGTCGCATGCGGCAGGCGTCGGCCAGCCTCTTAGCGATGCGCTGGTGCGGCTGATCATGGTGCTCAAGGTCAATAGCCTGAGCCGCGGCTTCTCCGGCATTCGTCGTCAGGTCATCGACGCGCTGATCACCTTGATCAACGCCCAGGTGTATCCACACATTCCGCTCAAGGGTTCGGTAGGCGCCTCCGGTGACCTCGCGCCGCTGGCGCATATGTCGCTGGTGCTGCTGGGCGAAGGTAAGGCGCGTTACCAGGGTCAATGGCTGAACGCCGTTGAGGCCCTGGCCGTCGCCGGTCTGCAGCCGCTGACACTGGCCGCGAAAGAGGGCCTGGCGCTGCTCAATGGCACCCAGGTGTCCACTGCGTACGCACTGCGCGGGCTCTTCGAAGCCGAAGACCTGTTTGCTGGCGCTGTAAGCTGCGGCGCGCTGACGGTTGAAGCGGTGCTGGGCTCGCGCGCACCGTTCGACCCGCGCATTCATGCCGCACGCGGTCAGCGCGGGCAGATCGACTCGGCGGCAGCCTATCGCGATCTGCTGGGCGACGGCAGCCAGGTTTCCGAATCCCATCGCGACTGCGACAAGGTTCAGGACCCCTACTCCCTGCGTTGCCAGCCACAAGTGATGGGCGCCTGCCTGACTCAGTTGCGTCAGGCCGCCGAAGTGCTGGAGATCGAATCCAACGCGGTGTCCGATAACCCGCTGGTGTTCGCCGCAGAGGGCGAAGTCATTTCCGGCGGCAACTTCCACGCCGAGCCGGTGGCCATGGCCTCCGACAATATAGCCCTGGCTATCGCCGAAATCGGCTCGCTGAGCGAACGTCGCATTTCACTGATGATGGACAAGCACATGTCGCAACTGCCGCCGTTTCTGGTGGCCAATGGCGGGGTCAACTCCGGTTTCATGATCGCGCAGGTCACCGCAGCGGCATTGGCCAGCGAGAACAAGGCGCTGGCCCATCCGCACAGCGTCGACAGCCTGCCGACCTCCGCCAACCAGGAAGACCATGTTTCGATGGCGCCGGCGGCTGGCAAGCGCCTGTGGGAAATGGCGGAAAACACTCGCGGCGTGCTGGCTGTAGAATGGCTGGCTGCGTGTCAGGGTCTGGACCTGCGCAATGGTCTGAAGACCTCGGAAAAACTGGAGATCGCCCGCACCACCCTGCGCAGCAAAGTCCCGTTCTACGAAAAAGACCGCTTTTTCGCCCCTGACATCGAGGCCGCCACCGAGCTTCTGGCTTCCAATTGCCTGAGCGCGCTGGTGTCTGCTGACCTGCTGCCGAGCTTTTGATCGGGACAGGCCAGGAGGGCCTGTCATTGAAACCAGGTGACGTGCTAGCGCCCTGTAGCAGTCCGGCTTGCCGACGGTTGCGATGTCGAAATTGTCATCGCCGGCGAGCCGGCTGCTACTGGGGCAAGGCCACCCTCGTTTCACAGCAAAAGAAAGACTAGGAAAAAGCGTGAGATGAAACCGCAAAACGCAACAGATCTGAAACGCGGGCTCAGCGCCCGCCACATCCGCTTCATGGCGCTGGGTTCGGCCATCGGCACCGGGCTGTTCTATGGTTCGGCGTCGGCGATCAAACTGGCCGGGCCTGCGGTGCTGCTGGTGTATCTCATCGCAGGCGCTGCCGTGTACATGGTCATGCGCGCCTTGGGCGAAATGGCCGTGCGTAACCCCGTTGCGGGCTCGTTCAGCGAATATGCCAGCACCTATATGGGGCCTATGGCCGGTTTCGTGCTCGGTTGGACCTACGCGTTCGAGATGATCATCGTCTGCCTGGCCGACGTCACGGCATTCGGAATCTACATGGGTTTCTGGTTCCCCGATGTGCCCCGCTGGATCTGGGTGCTCGGCATCGTATTTGTAATCGGCGCGCTCAATCTATGCAGCGTCAAGGTGTTTGGCGAAACCGAATTCTGGCTGTCCCTGCTCAAGGTCGGCGCGATCATCGCCATGATCCTCGCAGGCCTGGGCATCCTGCTGTTCGGCGTCGGTTCGACATCAGGCCAGAGCATCAGCCACGTGAGCAACCTATGGACGCAGGGTGGCTTCATGCCCAACGGTGTCAGCGGTCTGGTGGCGGCGCTGGCGGTGGTGATGTTCGCCTTCGGCGGCATCGAAATCATTGGTGTCGCCGCCGGTGAAGCACGCGACCCGGAGCGCGTGATCCCCCGTGCGATCAACGCAGTGCCGCTGCGGATTCTCCTGTTTTACGTGCTGACGCTGTTCGTGCTGATGTCGCTGTATCCATGGCAGGACATTGGCAACCAAGGCAGCCCGTTTGTGCAGATTTTCGACAAACTGGGGATTTCCTCGGCAGCGATCATCCTCAACATCGTAGTGATCTCGGCGGCGGTATCCGCCATTAACAGCGACATTTTCGGTGCCGGACGCATGATGTATGGCCTGGCGAAACAGGGTCAGGCGCCCAAGGGTTTCGCGCGACTATCGGCCAATGGCGTGCCGTGGATGACCGTGCTGGTGATGGGCGTCGCCCTGCTCTGCGGCGTGGTGTTGAACTACCTGATCCCGGAAAACGTGTTCCTGCTGATCGCCGCCATCGCCACCTTCGCCACGGTCTGGGTGTGGCTGATGATTCTGGTCACGCAAATCGCCATGCGCCGCTCGATGAGCGCTGAAGAAGTAGCGAAGCTGAAATTCCCCGTGCCGTTCTGGCCGGTCGCGCCGATGGCCGCCACGTTGTTCATGGTGTTTGTGTTTGCAGTACTGGGGTATTTCCCGGATACGCAACCGGCATTGGTGGTGGGCGCCGTGTGGATCGTGCTGCTGGTGATCGGCTATCGGGTTTGGGTCAAGCCAAACATAGATATCGGTCGCGCCACCGACCTGTAGCGACCCGGCTTGCCGGCAGTGACGAACTGAAGATCGCTGCCGCCCCAAGCCGCTCTGGTGCTGCAATTTGTGCCGGATTCAACATCGGCGTTCACGTATCACGACTCAAGACTCTGGAGGCATCGATGAAAACGCTCTGGCATAACTGCCACGCAGCAAGCATGGCAAACGGCAGTTACTCGATCATAGAGCACGCCGCCATCGTGACCGAAGGAGCGCATATCACCTGGATCGGCCCGCTGGGCAAGTTGCCGGATCAGGGCGAGGTGAACCGCGTCGACCTGAACGGCGCCTGGGTCACGCCGGGGCTGATCGACTGCCACACTCATACGGTGTTCGGCGGTAACCGCAGTGGTGAATTCGAGCAGCGCCTGCAGGGTGTCAGTTATGCCGAGATCGCTGCGGCCGGTGGCGGCATCGCCAGTACCGTGCGAGCCACGCGGGCAGCCAGCGAAGAGCAGCTGTACGCCAGCGCCAAGCGTCGATTGCAGCACTTGCTCAAGGATGGCGTGACCACGGTCGAGATCAAGTCCGGCTACGGCCTGGACCTGCCCAGCGAGCGCAAGATTCTGCGGGTAATTCGCCAGCTTGGCGAAAACCTGCCGGTCACCGTACGCAGCACCTGCCTGGCCGCCCATGCGTTGCCGCCGGAATACAAAGACCGCGCCGACGACTACATCGCCCACATCTGCAGCGAAATGCTACCTGCGCTGGCGGCGGAAAACCTGGTGGACGCGGTCGATGCATTTTGCGAGTACCTGGCGTTTTCCCCGGCGCAGGTCGAGCAGGTGTTCATTACTGCGGGCCAGCTAGGCTTGCCGGTGAAACTGCATGCTGAACAGTTGTCATCGCTGCACGGTTCGAGTCTGGCGGCACGTTACCAGGCGTTGTCAGCGGATCATCTGGAGTTCATGACCGAAGAGGACGCCATCGCCATGGCCGCCTCCGGCACGGTCGCGGTGCTGTTGCCGGGCGCGTTCTACTTCCTGCGCGAAACCCAACTGCCACCGATGGAGGCCCTGCGCAAACACGGGGTGAACATCGCCATCGCCACCGACCTCAATCCTGGCACCTCGCCAGGCCTGTCGTTGCGCTTGATGCTGAACATGGCCTGCACGTTGTTCCGCATGACGCCCGAAGAAGCCCTCGCAGGCGCGACCCTTCACGCGGCCAAGGCGCTGGGCATGGCCGATACGCACGGCTCCCTGGAAGTGGGTAAGGTTGCCGATTTCGTCGCATGGGACATCGAGCGGCCCGCAGACCTGGCTTACTGGCTGGGCGGAGATTTGGACAAACGCGTCGTGCGGCACGGCGTCGAAAGTCGTTTCTAATCAGGAGAACACCGTGGATAAGGTTCTGAGTTTCACTCGCGGTCGCGTACCGCTGCTGATCAGCATGCCCCACCCAGGTTTGAATCTGACGCCTGTGGTGCGTGACGGCTTGGTGGACGAGGCCGTCAGCCTGCCGGACACCGACTGGCACATACCGCGCCTTTACGATTTCGCCCACGACCTGGGCGCCAGCACGCTGGCGGCCGAGTACTCACGCTTCGTCATCGACCTCAATCGGCCGTCCGACGACACGCCACTGTATGCCGGTGCGACCACGGGGCTGTACCCGTCAACGCTGTTCGAAGGCGACCCGCTGTTCAAGGAGGGTCAGGTGCCGAGCAAGCAAGAGCGCGCCAGCTATCTGGAACAGATCTGGACGCCCTACCACGACACCCTGCGCAGCGAACTTGAGCGCCTGCGCGAGGAGTTCGGTTACGCCCTGTTGTTCGATGCCCACTCGATCCGCGGGCACATTCCACACCTGTTCGACGGTCGACTGCCGGACTTCAACCTCGGCACCTTCAACGGCGCCAGCTGCGATCCCGAACTGGAAAAACGCGTTGAAATGGTCTGCGCAGGCGCGAAAAACTACAGCCATGTGCTCAACGGACGTTTCAAAGGCGGTCATATCACCCGCCATTACGGCAACCCGGCCGAACACATCCACGCCGTCCAGCTGGAACTGGCGCAGAGCACCTACATGGAAGAGTTCGTACCGTTTCACTACCGCAGCGATCTGGCTGATCCGACGCGGACAGTGTTGAAGCAGTTGCTGGAAAGCATGATCGCCTGGGGCCGGGAGAAGTACGGGAAGTAGTCGCTGAGGAACGCCTGTGATTGTGTTGATCGTTCCCACGCTCCGCGTGGGATGAACTGCGTGACGCTCCGCGTCACTGGACGCTGAGCCCCCTGGCGGCATGCCAGCGCGATGCGCGGGCATGATCATTTCTGCTAACGCAGGGTTGCGCTACTTCCTCAGCAGGCGCAAACCGTTGAACACCACCAGCAAACTCACGCCCATGTCGGCGAACACCGCCATCCACATGGTCGCCATACCTGCAAAAGTAAAGGCCAGGAAGATCACTTTAATCACCAGTGCCAGCGCGATGTTCTGCTTGAGCACAGCAGCGGTGCTGCGAGACAGGCGAATGAACGCAGGGATCTTGCGCAGATCGTCATCCATCAGCGCCACGTCGGCGGTTTCGATGGCCGTGTCAGTCCCGGCCGCCGCCATGGCAAAACCAATCTCCGCTCGCGCCAGCGCTGGCGCATCGTTGATGCCATCGCCAACCATCCCGACCCGATGCTGCTGCGCATACAGGGCCTCGATCGCCTGAAGCTTGTCGGTTGGCAACAGGTTGCCCTGAGCATGATCGATCCCCACCTGAGCAGCGATGGCCTTGGCGGTGTGCGGGTTATCGCCGGTGAGCATCAGCGTCTTCACGCCCAGCGCGTGCAGTTGCGCAATCGCTTCGCGGCTGCTGTCTTTTACCGTATCGGCCACGGCAAACAGCGCCAGCGGGCGGCTGTCGTCGAACAGCAACACCACCGTTTTGCCTTGGGTCTCCAGCGTTTCCAGGCGCGATTCAAGCTCAGGCGAACACAGCCCGGATTCGTGAATCAGACGATGGTTGCCCAAATGATACAGGCGTCCTTCGACCTCACCTTTCACACCGCGCCCGCCCAGCGCTTCGAACGCCTCGACCTGCAAGTGCCCGTCCTTGCCGAAATCCGTAGCAATCGCTTGGGAGACCGGGTGGTCAGAACGCCCGGCAAGGCTTGCGGAAATGACCAGCGCTTTGTCGCCGAACGACTCGTCCAGCAACACGTAATCGGTCTGCACCGGCTTGCCGTGGGTGATGGTGCCGGTCTTGTCCAGCGCCAGATAATCGAGCTTGTGGCCCATCTCCAGATAAACGCCGCCCTTGACCAGAATGCCCTTGCGCGCAGCAGCCGCAAGACCGCTGACGATGCTGACCGGCGTCGAGATCACCAGCGCACAAGGACATGCGACTACCAGCAGTACAAGGGCGCGGTAGATCCAGTCGAACCACAACGCGCCCATGAACAGCGGGGGAATGATCGCCATCGCCAAGGCCAGGACGAATACCGCCGGAGTGTAGATTTTCGAGAAACTGTCGACGAAACGCTGAGTCGGCGCCCGCGCACCCTGGGCCGCTTCAACCGCGTGAATGATCCGCGCCAGCGTCGAGTTGTTCGCAGCGGCGGTGACTTTGTATTCCAGCGATCCTGACTGGTTAATCGTCCCGGCAAACACCTTGTCACCCACGGTTTTCTCCACCGGCAGGCTCTCGCCGGTGATGGGCGCCTGATCGATGCTGGATTGGCCCGACACCACTTCGCCATCAAGACCGATACGCTCGCCAGGTTTGACCCGCACGACGCTGTCCAGGGCGATATTCTTGACCTCGACCTCCAACCACTGCCCGTCCTGCTGCACAGTGGCCGTTTCCGGCGTCAACTGCACCAGGCCGCCAATGGCATTGCGCGCCCTGTCCAGGGATTTAGCCTCGATCAGCTCGGCCACGGTGAACAGGAACATCACCATCGCCGCTTCCGGCCACTGGCCGATCAACACAGCGCCCGTCACTGCAATGCTCATCAAGGCATTGATGTTCAGGTTGAAGTTCTTGAGCGCGATCCAGCCTTTTTTGTAGGTGGTCAGGCCGCCGCTGAAAATCGCGACCAGCGCTATCAACGCCACCACCCAGGTAGGTGCGGCGCTGGTGAAATGGATAACCTCAGCCGCCACCGCAGCCACGCCGGATAACGCCAGCGGCCACCAAGGCTTCTTCGGCGAGGGCAGCGACGCGGTTTCCTGATCGGCGCCCTGCTCGATCACATCGGCCTGCATGCCAAGCGACCCAATGGCTTCGCGGATCGGATCGGTCGATGGCAGCTCATGCCAGACGCCCAACACGCGATTGATCAGGTTGAATTCAAGCTTCTGAATCCCGGCCATCTTGCCCAGTTTGTTCTGGATCAGCGTCTGTTCAGTGGGGCAGTCCATTGCCTCGATGCGAAAACTGCTGAACCGGGCATTGTCGGTCGATCCGTTGCCCACGCTTACGACAGCTGGCGCGCGTTCGTGAGAGCAGCAGGCATGAGCATCGTCAGCGTGCTTGCCCACGGGCGTGGATTTTCCGGGCGCGGGCTCGTGCGCGGCATGATCGTGGCCTGCATGATCGTGTCCGGCATGGTCGTGCCCAGCGTGATTATGATCGACGTCGTGCTGCCGACTGTGGTCATGGCCAGCGTGGTCATCAGGCGAATGCTTGTGTACAGAGTCACTCATCATGGAGTCTCTTGGGGTGCGTATTGCCAAGTGAACACCCTGTAGCCACTATAGGGTCAAGCCTCAAAAATGAGATAGACAGCATGAAGGGTTCTTTCAAGATCGGTGAGCTGGCCAAACTGACCGATTGCCCGGTTGAAACCATCCGCTACTACGAACGCGAAGCGCTGCTGGCCGAGCCTGCCCGCAGCGAGGGCAATTATCGGTTGTACACCCAGGAGCATGTCGAGCGTCTGACCTTCATCCGCAACTGTCGCAGCCTGGACATGACGCTGGACGAAATCCGCAGTCTGCTGACGTTGCGCGAGAGCCCGCAGGATCAGTGCGAAAGCGTCAATGCCTTGATCGACGAACATATGCAGCATGTCAGCGCACGTATCGCCAGCTTGCAGGCACTTCAGGAGCAGCTTATCGACCTGCGCCAGCGCTGCAGCGAAGGTGCGCCGGACCATTGCGGGATTCTGGATCGACTGGAAGTCAGCGGCAGCGTGGTAGCGGCGGACATCGAGCATTCGCATGTGGGCAGAAGCCACGGCCACTGAGTGGTACGCCCACTCTTAGCCAACCCGGCATGCTGGCGTTAGTGGATTCTCGCGATCACGACCGCCAGGCTGGAACTCCGAGTACAAAAAACGCCCCCGATCTGTCAGCAGGTCGAGGGCGTTTTGGTTTTACTGTGATCAGCCGTGATGAATCCGCTCAACCGCCTCGGTCACACCCGCGCCGTATGCCGGGTCAGCCAGCATGCAGTGCTTGATGTGCAACTGGATAATCGGCGCCGACACGCCGCGCAGGGCGCGAGCCGTATTGTCGAACAGCGACTGCTTCTCTTGCGGGCTCATCTTGCGGAACAGGTTGCCCGGCTGCGAGAAGTAGTCGTCATCGACCCGGTGGTTCCAATGCCCCGCCGCACCCTCGATGGACAGCGGCGGCTCTCTGAAATCCGGCTGTTCCTGGAATGCACCCTTGGTATTGGGCTCATACGACGTCATGCCGCCGCGGTTGCCGTCAATGCGCATCAGGCCGTCGCGGTGGTAGCTGTTCACGTGCAAGGCAGCCTTGGGCGAGTTCACCGGGATCTGGTGGTGATTGACGCTCAGGCGATAGCGCTGGGCATCGCCATACGAAAACAAGCGACCTTGCAGCATCTTGTCCGGCGAGAAGCTGATGCCGGGCACCACATTGGACGGCGCGAAAGCGGCCTGCTCCACGTCGGCGAAGTTGTTTTCAGGGTTGCGGTTCAGTTCGAAAACACCCACCTCGATCAGCGGGTAGTCACCTTTCGGCCAGACCTTGGTCAGGTCGAACGGGTTGATGTGATAAGCGCCCGCTTCTTTTTCCGGCATGATCTGCACCAACAGTTTCCAGCGCGGGAAGTTGCCGCTTTCGATGCTTTCGTACAGGTCGCGATGGTGCGACTCACGGTCCCGACCGACCAGATCCTGCGCTTGAGCGTCAGTCAGGTTGGCAATGCCCTGCTGCGATACGAAGTGGAACTTGACCCAAAAACGTTCGTGCTGCGCGTTGAGAAAGCTGTAGGTGTGGCTGCCGAAACCGTGCATTTCCCGGTAACTGCGCGGAATACCCCGCTCACTCATGACCACAGTCACCTGATGGAAAGCTTCCGGCAGCTGGGTCCAGAAATCCCAGTTGTTCTCGGCGCTGCGCATGCCGGTCCGAGGATCGCGTTTCACGGCGTGATTGAGGTCCGGAAACTTCAGCGGGTCACGCAGGAAGAACACCGGCGTGTTGTTGCCGACCAGGTCCCAGTTGCCTTCTTCGGTGTAGAACTTCAGGGCGAAACCGCGGATATCACGCTCTGCGTCAGCAGCGCCACGCTCCCCTGCCACGGTGGAAAAGCGGGCGAACATTCCAGTCTGCTTGCCGACTTGCGAAAAGATTTTGGCCCGAGTGAATCGGGTGATGTCGTGGGTGACCGTGAAGGTACCAAATGCGCCTGAGCCCTTGGCGTGCATGCGGCGCTCCGGGATGACTTCGCGATCGAAGTGGGCGAGCTTTTCCAGAAACCAGACATCCTGCAACAGCGCCGGGCCATGAGGGCCCGCGGTCTGGATGTTCTGGTTATCGACTACGGGGGCGCCAAATGCGGTGGTCAGTTTGTTGCTCATGCGCGTAACTCCACGGGTGGTCTGGTCTCGGTGGCCTCAGGTGACGGCGACCGATGGGTATTCGATGTGGAGAACGATAAGTAAATATCGCCGTGCAAGCTCATTGGGAGTGTGCACAGGGTAAATAGAGGAATTTAATTGGAGAGCGACATGCCGATAGCCAGACCCTAAATAGCGGTGCAGGCCTTTGACGCAAGCACGGCTGCAACAGTGCCGATCCAAAAGACCCCACTGCCGACAAAGCCATAGTGCTAATGGCGCAATGCCTGATGACGTTAAATCTTGCTGCGATGGTAGCCGTTCGGGACGCCGCCCTTGGACAGGACCCACTGCCACAGCTGAATATCTCGCGCCCGGAACGCGCCGGCACAGGACAACAGGTAATAGCGCCACATACGGTAGAAGCGCTCGCCTAAGCTGGACTCGAACTCTGGCCAAGCCTTGATGAAGTTGTCGTGCCAAGCCATCAGCGTCTTATCGTAATCGGCACCAAAGTTGTGCAAATCTTCAACGACAAACAGTCCATCCATGGCATCGCCCATCTGCCCTATTGAAGGAAGATCGCCATTGGGAAATATATATTTGTCGATCCACGGATCAGGATACGAGTTGCGCTGGTTCTTGCCAATGGTGTGTAACAGGAACAACCCGCCAGGTCTTAAACAACGGTTGGCCAGTTCCATGTACTCGCGATGGTTCTTGCGCCCTACGTGTTCGAACATGCCCACGCTGGCTATCGCATCGAACTCCTCGTCCAGTTCACGGTAATCCTGAAAGCGGAATTCGAGAGGTAAGTGCTTATAACGCTCTTTGGCCCAGGCGATCTGCTCTCTGGAGATGCTCACCCCAACCGCTTCAACACCGTAGTGCTCGGCGGCGTAGCTCATGAAACTGCCCCAGCCGCAGCCGATATCCAACACCCGCATGCCCGGTTTGAGCTTGAGCTTGCGGCAGATCAAATCGAGCTTGGCAGCCTGGGCTTGCTCAAGATTGGCGGCATTTTCCCAATACCCGCAGGTATAGGTCATGCGCGAGTCGAGCATCTTTGCGTAGAAGTCGTTGCCCAAGTCGTAATGCACTTCGCCGACCGTCTTTGAGCGCTTGACGTTCTGACGGTTCATCAACTTGGCCATGAGTGCATGGAACACCAACCTCACGGGTTTTATGTCATCGGTCAGGCCCGTTTTCAACAGGCGGTGGAAAAACTCGTCCAACTGCTCGCTGTCCCACTGACCCTCCATGTATGCCTCGCCCAGCCCCAGATTACCTTGCGCAAATGCCCGCTCAATCACGCCAGGTCGATTTAAACGCATGTCCGACGGGGCACATCCGTTTATCCGGATTCCGGCCTGATCGAGCATCCGTGCCGCAGTACGGTAAAGAGCTGAATTCTGGTCGGAGTAGGTGTCAGTGCTGAAGTTCGTCGTTGTCATGGAGGATGATTCCAAACACGTTGTCAGGCTAAAGACTTATCGGTGGACCGCGACTATAGAACAAACACTCCTTGAAGTTAAACTGAATACACGCCAGCAAGGATTGAAAATATCTATCAAATCAAATTTGTTTACTGACCTGCAAAACAGTTATTACGCCGCTGCAACAATCAAACTTGTATTGAACGTTTAGTATGGCGGCAACTTGGGATTAACCAGTTGGAACATTGTACTTTCGAAGGCTTATATATTGATGTAAGGACTTTGACAGGTCCGACGAGACTCGGGAAAGGTGGTGTGAGGCGTTCTGTAGCAGCACGCGTTGTCGCGGTGACGTCATCGAAGACGCTTGCGCCAACCGTGCCGCCACAGCGATAAGCAGAGGCTGGCTTAAACCGCCACAGGCGCCTTGATGCTCGGGTCGGCGTCGTAACCGAGGATTTCAAAATCTTCGAAACGATAGTCGTAAATGCTGTCCGGGCGACGATGGATCTTCAGCTCAGGCAGCTTTTTCGGTGTGCGGGTCATCTGGGTAGCGATTTGCTCTGCATGGTTCGAATAAGCGTGGGTATCGCCCAGGCTGACGATGATCTCATGGGGAACCAGATCGCATTGCTGCGCCAGCATGTGGGTCAGCAGCGCCAGTGCGGCAATGTTGTACGGCAGACCAAGGAACACGTCGGAGCTGCGAATATACAACTGCATCGACAATTTACCGTCGGCCACGAATGCCTGGTAGAGCAGGTGACAGACGGCCAGCGCCTGCCGCCCGGCCTTGACGTTCTCTTGCGGCGACAACTTCTCGTCTGGCAAGTACTCGGTGTTCCAGCCGTGGAACAGGATGCGCCGGCTATTGGGGTTGTTCTTCAAGCAGTCGACCATGTAGTCGATCTGATTGATCTTGCCGCCATCCTTGGTCGGCCAGCCAGTCCATTGAGCACCGTAGACCGGCCCCAGGTCGCCGTCCTCGGTGGCCCATTCGTCCCAGATGGTCACGCCGTTTTCGTTGAGCCATTTGGTATTGGTGTTGCCGCTCAGCATCCAGATCAGCTCATTGGCGATGCTCTTGAAGTGCAACTTCTTGGTGGTCAGCAAGGGAAAACCGTCGGCCAGATTGTGGCGGATCTGACGACCGAACACGGCCGTGGTGCCAGTACCGGTGCGATCGCCCTTACGGGTTCCGTTGGCGATGACATCCTGTAACAGCTCAAGGTATTGCTTCATGCCCAAAGGCCCTCTGTATCGTTGAATCCGCTGGCCCCAGCAGGCCAGCGATCCAGCATCAAACGGCTGCGTTGTTGGCAGCGGGTGCGCGGTGGTAGGCCAGCCAAATCAATACCAGGCCGCCAATGATCATCGGCAGGCTCAGAATCTGTCCCATTGTGACCCAGCCCCAGGCCAGGTAGCCGAGTTGGGCGTCCGGTACGCGGACGAACTCCACCACGAAGCGGAAAATCCCGTAAAACAGCGCGAACATGCCGGACACCGCCATGGTCGGACGCGGTTTGCGCGAGAAGAAATAGAGAATCAGGAACAGTGCCACACCTTCCAGCGCGAACTGATAAAGCTGCGACGGATGGCGCGGCAATTGCGCCGGATCGCTGTACGGCGGGAACACCATGGCCCATGGCAAATCGGTAGGCTTACCCCACAACTCGCCGTTGATGAAGTTGCCAATGCGACCAGCGCCCAGACCGATCGGCACCATCGGCGCGATGAAGTCCATCAACTGGAAGAACGACTTGCCATTGCGTCTGCCGAACCAGTAGGTGGCGATCATCACACCGATGAACCCGCCATGGAACGCCATGCCGCCCTTCCATACTTCGAAAATCAGCAGCGGGTTGGCGATGTAGTTCGGCAGATCGTAGAACAGCACATAACCCAGCCGTCCACCGACGATCACGCCCATGGCAACCCAGAAAATCATGTCCGAGAGCTTTTCCTTGGTCCACGTCGGGTCGAAGCGATTCAAGCGACGAGAAGCGAGAAACCAGGCACTGCCGATACCGACCAGATACATCAGGCCGTACCAGTGAATTTGCAGCGGACCGATGGCCACGGCTACCGGATCAATCTGCGGGTAAGGCAGCATTGCGACTCCTTAAATGGACGCTCATTGAGCGACGAATCAAATCAGAAAACTTGTACCGACGACCACCAGCAGCAGCGCGAACAGTCGCTTGAGCATCCTGGGCGACAGTTTGTGTGCCAGCTTTGCGCCGAACCGGGCGAAGAACATGCTGGTCAGTGCGATACCGAGCAATGCCGGCAGGTACACGAAACCGAGACTATGCGGGGGCAGCAAGGGATCGTGCCACCCAAGAATCATGAAACTTATGGCACTGGCCACCGCGATGGGAAAGCCACAGGCCGACGATGTGGCGACTGCCTGCTGCATGGTCAGACTGCGCCAGGTGAGGAACGGCACCGTCAGCGATCCCCCACCGATGCCGAAAATCGCCGATGCCCAGCCGATCACCACGCCTGCGGCGGTCAGTCCAATCTTGCCCGGCACGCTGCCACCCGCCTTGGGCCGGAGGTCCAACGCCATCTGAATAGCCACCAGAATCGCGAAAACGCCGATGATCTTCTGCAAGTTCGGTCCGGCGATGTAGCTGGCGGTCAGCGCGCCGAAACCTGCGCCGATCAGGATACCCAGGGTCATCCAGGCGAATACCGCCCAGCGCACAGCCCCCATGCGGTGGTGCGCGCGGACCGACTGGATCGAAGTGAAGACAATGGTCGCCAGCGAAGTGCCGACGGCAAGATGCGTCAGGACCGAGCTGTCAAAGCCTTGCAAGGTGAAGCTGAAGACCAGGACCGGGACGATGATGATGCCGCCGCCGACCCCAAACAGGCCTGCCAGCACACCCGCACACGCGCCCAGGGCCAGGTAGAGCAGGAATTCCATGGGAGTCTCCCAAAATCAGTGCGGCAGTTTACCGGAGCGGACGCATAGGCTCTAGGTTTTGTAAGCAGCAGTCGGCGATGGATGTCCGTCGGTTCTGTGCGTACAGTGACGCAAAAGGAGGCCCGCATGTGCCTGATCGTTTTCGCCTGGCGCCCTGCCCACTCGCAGCCGCTGATCCTGGCGGCCAATCGTGATGAATTCTATGCCCGTCCAACCTTGCCCCTGACGCAATGGGAAGAGGCTCCGCAGATCTACGCCGGGCGCGACCTGGAAGCGGGTGGCACGTGGTTGGGCGTCGCCGCCGACGGGCGTTTCGCCGCCCTGACCAATATCCGCGATCCAGGCCAGCCATTGGGACGTCGCTCGCGGGGCGAGTTGGTCGCGCAATTTCTGAGCGGTTCGCTAGCGATCGACGACTATTTGCGCGAAGTCGCTGGGCGCGCGGCGGAATACGGCGGCTTCAATCTGTTGGTGGGCAATGGCGAAGAGCTGCATTTCCTCAACGCTGCCCGCCCCGCGCCTCAACAGCTGCAAGCCGGGGTATATGGGGTGTCCAACGCTGGGCTGGATACGCCTTGGCCGAAGTTGTTGAAGGCCAAGGCGGCGCTTTCAGAGGCACTGGACGAGCCGGATCCCGAGGTGCTGTTGGGGTTTCTCGCCGACCCCGAAGCAGCGGCTGAAGCGCAGCTGCCCAACACCGGCGTGGGTCTGGCGACCGAGCGACTGCTGTCCAGCGTATTCATTGCCAGCCCCAATTACGGAACGCGAGCGAGTACGGTGTTGATTGTTAATGCAGATGGCAGCCGGCGCTTGGTCGAACGCAGTTTCGGGCCGTATGGCACAAGATTGGGAAAAGTGGATTTGCAGCTTTAAGGCCTTGTGGCACTCCCGGCTTGCCGACGTACGCGATACCGAAATCGCCGCCGCCAAGCTGCGCTACAGGGGAAGGAACGCCCGATCAATGGCCCTTCACTGACGTCGGATTGATCATCCTGGACAACCCAAGGTTTCTCAGCGCCAACTGCAGCGAACTGCTGATAACTTGGGGGTTGTCGTTTTTCATCAACTGCGCCAGCAGTTCCTTGGCTTTGCTTAGGTTGATCTGACGCAGCATCCACTTCACCTTCGGCAGGTTGGTGGCGTTCATCGACAGGCTGTCGTAACCCATCGCCATCAACAGCACCGCCGCTGCCGGGTCGCCGGCCATCTCTCCACAGATACTGACCGGCTTGCCTTCGGCGTGGGCGTCGCGCACGACATTCTGCAGGGCTTGCAGCACCGCCGGGTGTAGATAGTCATAAAGATCGGCGACGCGCGGGTTGTTGCGGTCGACCGCCAGCAGATACTGGGTCAGGTCATTGGAGCCGACCGACAGGAAGTCCACCTGACGCGCCAGTTCACGGGTTTGATAGACCGCCGCCGGCACTTCGATCATCACGCCCACCGGTGGCATCGGCACATCGGTGCCTTCGTCACGCACCTCGCCCCAGGCGCGGTGGATCAGGTGCAAGGCTTCTTCGGTCTCGTGAGTGCCGGAGATCATCGGCAGCAGAATGCGCAGGTTGTTCAGGCCCTCGCTGGCCTTGAGCATGGCGCGGGTTTGCACCAGAAAGATTTCCGGGTGGTCGAGGGTGACGCGGATGCCGCGCCAGCCCAGGAACGGGTTGTCTTCCTTGATCGGGAAGTACGACAGCGCCTTGTCACCGCCGATGTCCAGCGTGCGCATGGTCACGGGCAGCGGATGGAAGGCGGCCAGTTGCTCGCGGTAAATCGCCAGCTGCTCCTTTTCGCTCGGGAAGCGCTGCTGGATCATGAACGGGACTTCAGTGCGGTATAGCCCGACACCTTCAGCGCCGCGCTGCTGGGCACGGGCGACATCGGCCAGCAATCCGGTATTGACCCACAGTGGCATGCGATGGCCGTCGAGGGTCACGCAAGGCAGCTCGCGCAAGGCGTCGAGGCCCTGGGACAGCTGACGTTCTTCCTCGACCACCACCGAATACTGCTTGCGCAGGGCCTCGCTGGGATTGGTAAACACCTCGCCGTGGTAACCGTCGACGATCAGCTCGATACCATCGACCTTGGAGTACGGCAGATCCACCGCGCCCATGACCGTTGGAATACCCATCGCCCGGGCCAGAATGGCCACGTGAGAGTTACCTGAACCGAGTACCGAGATCAGACCGACAAGCTTGCCTTCCGGGACCTCACCCAGCATCGCCGGGGTGAGTTCTTCACTGACCAGAATGGTGTTATCAGGATAGACCAGCGTCTGCTGGCGGGCCTCCTGCAGATACGCCAGCAGGCGGCGGCCCAGATCCTTCACATCCGAAGCACGTTCACGCAGGTAGGCGTCGTCCATCAGTTCGAAGCGGCTGACGTGCTCATTGACCACCGAACGCAACGCGCCCTGTGCCCACTGGCCGGTCTTGATGACGTTGGTGACCTCGCTACCCAACGAGGCATCGTCGAGCATCATCAGGTAGACGTCGAAAAGCGCTCGCTCTTCGGGACGCAACTGTGTAGCCAACTTCGCCGAAAGCGTTCGCATGTCGCTACGAACGCCTTCCAGAGCATTTTTGAACAGTTTGAGCTCGGCGTCGATGTCGGTGACGGTCTTGTCCGGCACCACTTCCAGATCAGCAGGCGGCAACATGACCAGCGCGGTACCGACCGCAGCGCCCGGAGAGCCTGCCACGCCCACAAAGCGTGCCTCCTGAATGCCCTTGCCCTGACGCCCCAACCCTCGAATCGAGCCCGTGGCCTCAGCATGGGCAATAACGCCAGCCAGCTGGGCACTCATAGTCACCAGGAAGGCCTCTTCGCCCTCGTCGAACTGACGGCGTTCCTTTTGCTGGATCACCAATACCCCGACGACCCGACGATGGTGAATGATTGGCGCGCCCAGAAAAGATGCGTAGCGCTCCTCGCCAGTCTCGGCAAAGTAGCGATAACGCGGGTGATCGGCGGCGTTTTCCAGGTTTAACGGCTCTTCGCGCGTGCCGACCAGGCCAACCAGGCCTTCATTGGGGGCCATGCTGACCTTACCGATAGAGCGCTTGTTCAAGCCCTCGGTGGCCATCAGCACGAAACGATTGGATTCGGGGTCGAGCAAATAGACCGAGCAGACCTGGCTCTTCATGGCCTCTTTGACGCGTAACACAATAATCCCCAACGCCGCCTTGAGATCCTTGGCGGAGTTAACTTCCTGGACGATCTTGCGCAGCGTATTGAGCATGGCTCGGGGTCGAACTCCGTGTCAGTCGCGCGCCAACAGGCGCGGGGCAAGCTCTTTGAGGGCGCGGCGATACACTTCGCGCTTGAATGTCACCACCTGGCCCAACGGGTACCAATAACTGACCCAGCGCCAGCCATCGAACTCCGGTTTACCGGTCAAATCCATCCGCACCCGTTGCTCGTTGGAGATCAGGCGCAGGAGAAACCATTTTTGCTTCTGGCCGATGCACAGCGGCTGGCTGTGGGTACGGACCAGCCGTTGCGGCAGACGATAGCGCAACCAGCCTCGGGTACAGGCAAGAATTTCGACATCGTGTCGTTCCAGCCCGACTTCTTCATTCAATTCACGATAGAGCGCGTCTTCCGGCGTCTCCTGAGGGTTGATTCCCCCCTGCGGAAATTGCCAGGCATCTTGATTGATACGGCGAGCCCATAAGACCTGGCCAGCATCATTTGTCAGAATTATCCCGACATTAGGGCGGAAACCATCGGGGTCGATCACGGCCACAACCTCGCAAACGCATGTCGTCGCATTGTTCCACAAAGATCGTGAAGGCAGCAACGAGGCGCAGACAGCTTATCGCGACAAGAGCATTAATAGATGCGATCTCTTGATGAAACCTCGTATTCTTGCGCTCTTTTTTCAGCCAATTCAGCGAGTAACCCTATGCGCCTGGCCTTATTCGACCTCGACAACACGCTCCTGGGTGGCGACAGCGACCACGCCTGGGGCGACTACCTGTGCGAACGCGGCATTCTCGACGGTGCTGCTTACAAGGCGCGTAACGACGCGTTTTATCAAGATTACCTGGCAGGCACGCTGAACCTGACCGACTACCTGAACTTCAGCCTGGAAATTCTGGGCCGAACCGAGACCGCGCAGCTCGACGAGTGGCATCGCGACTTCATGCGCGACTGCATCGAGCCGTTGATTTTGCCCAAGGCCATGGCGCTGATTGCCAAACATCGCGACGCGGGCGACAAGCTGGTGGTCATTACCGCAACCAACCGTTTCGTGACTGCGCCGGTCGTTGCGCGATTGGGTATCGACACGTTACTGGCTACCGAATGCGAGGTCGTCGAGGGCCGTTACACCGGTCGCACCACGGACGTGCCGTGCTTTCGTGAAGGCAAGGTCACGCGACTGAACCGCTGGATAGACGAGAACGGCCTCAGCCTGCATGACAGCTATTTCTACAGCGACTCAATGAACGATCTGCCGCTGTTGGAGCAGGTCACCCACCCGGTTGCCGTCGATCCTGATGAAAAACTGCGCGCGGAAGCCACCCGTCGCGGCTGGCCGGTGATTTCGCTGCGCGATTGAAGGCGGTAGAAACGCCTGCGGGCGCACCACCGCGCAACGAACACCTACAGCAGCCCGGCTTGCCAGCGGTGGCGGCTTGAAAAAAGCGCCCGCCGGCAAGCCGGGCTGTCATCATTTGAACAGACGCGCTCCAATCGCAGGCTGTTCAGGTCGGCTTGCTCACCATCAAATAGAAGATCGCGATGAAAGAAACAAACGCAGGCCAACCCAAGACAAACCACCAGCGCATATAAACAGTCGCTTTCATGGGCATCGGCGAACCCTCGAGCAGCGCCTGCTCCGCCATTTTGTGTACGCGGATCTGCAGCCATACCACCGGCAGCCAGCAAATCCCGGCAAGTATGTACAGCGCGAAACTCCACATCACCCAACGCTGATGCAGCGGCCACCCCGCCAGCAGGACCAGCCCCAAGCCGCTCAATGGCTGAAAGATGGCGGTCGTGGTGGTGAATGCCCAATCGGCGAAGACCAGATGCTTGAACGTCACGGCAATGACCTCGATCCTGCCGGTGCGCCAAGCCCGCAGGGCGTAATACGCTGAGCCCGCCCCCAGTCCGAAGAGGACGGTGGACGACAGGATATGCAAGGTTTTGAGTAGCAAGTAAGCACTCATCGACGCGGCTCCGTCCGTAGCAGCCAGAGGGTCGCCACTATCAACACCAGGTTTTTGGCGACAGAGGCATAAGGGTCAAACCAGTAATGCGGCAGTACGAACGTGATGATCAAGGTGTAGGCCGTCATCAGGCACACCTGCAGCTGCAACACGCGTCTCCGCCACCGCCCCATCAGCATGCCGATGCCGAGCAGTCCATCGCAGAGGGCGCCAGCCACCACCGCTATCTGGGCGAAAGGCCCGGTGAAACCGCCCTCGGCCAGAATCCGCAACCCCCATTCGAAACCGGGCCACAGGCTGACAAATGCAGTTCCCAACCAGATCAGCACCAACGTCGCCAGCATCAGCGGGCGCATGGCCAACTGCGTACTCTGAGCCGGGTCTGGCCAGTCCTTGAGCCGATCACGAAGGCTGGCGCAGCGATAGCCACAGACCGACTCCAGCACTTCAGGATCGGCCATGTTGTCGCGACGCGCCATACGCAGGGTCTGCCCATTCAACGCACGCCAGCCGAAGCGGTCGCCCAGCGATGCACCGAACAGCGCAAGCGCATCCGGCACCTTGATGAACCATGCGCGAGACCAGCCTTGGGACATGCGCAGTTGGTCGATCAACTGCGCCAGGGTCATGACCTCCATACCGACCAATGGCAGCACCATGGGCTGCGCTGGCCAGCGGCGCATCAATGCAAGCACGGCGCTGACCAGATCGTCGATGTGCAACGGCTGCAACAGGGCTTTGCGGTCCAGCATAGGAATCACCGGCAATGCCGACATCCGCGCCAGCCAAGCACTGCTGGCACCGCCCGGGCCGACCACTAGCGAAGGGCGCAGCACCACGGCCGGTAAGCCAAGCGCAATCAGATAGTCATCCGCCGCCGCTTTACTGGTCAGGAAATGAACATCGGACCGCGCACCGGCACCCAGTGCGGAGATGTGCAGCACGCGAGCCCCGGCGTCGTTCGCCAGATCGAAAAGTGCCCGCGAACCAAGGTCCTGAGTCAGGTTAGATTGCTGTTCATCGACGCTCAGCACACCGGCAGCATTGATCAACAGGTCGATGGCTTCTGGAAAGGCGAAGTGATCGGGAACCGCAGCGAGCTCATCCAGATCAAGCTGACGCCACTCGACACCGGGCAAACGCAAGGGCTGCCGAGTACGGCTGGTCGCAATGATGTGGTGACCGGCGCTGCTCAGGGCCCTGAGCAGGTGACGCCCGACAAACCCCGTCGCACCTACTAGAAGTACATTCATTACGTTCCTTGTGTGGGTGCTGCAGAGTCAGACGGGCTTGGCGCCCATCAAGCCGGCAATCGCCACGAAGCAGACGGCGCCGAACACCGCCAGTGCCAGGGTGAATTTCGGATTGCCAACGATCACTGGACGGCGCAGGCGATTGACCCGTACCGCCAGCCAGGCCCAACTCAGGGCGCCGAAGGTATAAAGAATGCTGGCGGCCAGCAGCCATGTCTGCCCGAGGGGCCAGCCCGCATAATGCATCAGCCACCAGCCGCTGACCGGCAGGGTCAGCAGGCATGCGCCCATGAGCAGCCAGACGAACACCCAGGGCTTGCGCATGGCGCGATTCTGCACGGTCAGATCCCCGGCCCTGCGCCCAAGAATGATCCAGATCGCCAGCGCCAGTGCGCAGAGGAACAGCAGCGCGGTAGCGGCCATGTGCAGGATTTTGAGGGCGGCAAAGTGTTCCATCGCGATTCGTTCCTTTATATAAGCCGTGGTTTGAGCTTAGTCGCGGCGAGGAAGTTGCGTTGGCGTGTAACTCGCGCTGCTGGAAGCGCGACACGCTTGCGCTGAAGGTGTCGGGAATGGTGGGTGGCGCTCCACTTTTTGCGCGAAGCGGTAGCAGAATTTGAATCGCCTTCTTTCTGATACACCAAGGTCTCAGGTTTTGCTGCCGCTTCGCGCCAGATCGCGAGCAAGCTTGCTCCCACGGCCTGCGGCCAGAATCAGAAGCCATGGAGGTTTACCGGCCTGTGGGCCAGAATCATGGCCAGAAGTTTGCGCGGCCGGCGGCC
>NZ_DIHC01000018.1 GCF_002419965.1 Pseudomonas sp. UBA5706 | reverse complement strand
GATCTGCCGGGGACCGGCAGTAAACCCTGTAAACGCGGTCTGGCAGAATAACCGGGGCCGTCTGGTCTTGCTGCTTGTCCCCAGCAGATCACTGGCATGCCAGGCTCCACCGTCCGGACAATAGCCAACCAACGATAGCGCTCACGGATACCCCAACACCGCCTTGATCTGCCCCAGATGCTCCACAATCCACTGCCTGTCGATCGCTCCCCAGTCGCGAATCTGATATCCACCCGCATGATTGCGCGCACCATCAAGCTGTTCGAATTCACAAATAATATCCAGATCGGCCAGCGCCAAAATGGTGTCCTGCGCTGTACGCCGCGGCATGCCGGTGACGTCGGTCAGGGCCGGAACACTGCTGGCGATGTCACTGTCGATCAGATACGCCACATACAATCGGCGGTAAAAACTGCTCTTGGTCTTGCTGACGTCCATCGTCAAATCCCTGTGAATAAATTTGAGCGGCATGATGACCGCGCGATAATCAGCCGAACCGGGTCACGCGCTGGCGGTGGCAGTCTTGCGGGCCTAACCGCTTGCCGCTGGCAGCGCGAACTTCCAGCATCGTTACCGGCTGATCGTGCTCATTGTCCAACAAGACCGAGTGAGTTTCGCCCTCCTCGAACAGGTGCTGCTCGCCCCACTGGCGCATCGCCACGACCACCGGAAAAATGGACCGCCCCCTCTCGGTGAGGACGTATTCCTTGTAAGCGCTGCCATCCGAAGCAGGCCGCAAATCGAATATTCCCAATTCGACCAGCGCCTTCAAGCGGGAAGCGAGGATGTTTTTCGCCAATCCCAGGTTCTTTTGAAATTCGCTGAAGCGCCGAACATCGTCGAATGCATCTCGTACGATCATTAACGACCAGCGATCGCCAATAGCCTCCAACGCCCTGGCGACGGGGCATTCACTGCTTTGAAGAGATTCCTGCCTGGCCATTGGGTCCACCATTGTCAATTCCACTCGATGCTACATGCATAAGGACATGCCAAAAAACTGGTTGCAGATTAAAACCTCATTTGATAGAACGCAAATGCCGGTCTCAAACAAAACCAGATATCGCCAAGGAAGCGCCATGACCCCACAGCCCGACGCGTCCCTCTCCACTGCCACTCGCAGCCAGGCGAAGCCCCACACCCAAGACCACTCCAACACTCACACATCAGTCTCTTTGTCGCGTGCCCTCACACTTCTGTTTTCGGCAGTCTGCGCCGCGGCCGTCGCCAACGTTTACTTTGCTCAGCCGCTGTTAGGGTCCATAGCGTCAGAGTTGGGCGTCGAGCCGGGCATGATCGGAACCGTGGTCACCGCGACCCAGGTCGGCTATGCCCTTGGGCTGGTGTTTATCGTGCCTCTGGGAGACCTGCTCAACCGCAAGGCGCTGATACTGGCGCACCTCCTGATGTCTGCCGTGGCGCTGGGGCTGGCCGGGACCGCGCAGCATTGGGCGATTTTATTGAGCGCCATGATCTTCGTCGGGCTGTTCGCCGTAGTGGTTCAGATCGTGGTCGCCTATGCCGCGGCCCTCGCGGCCCCGTCTCAACGCGGTCAGGTGGTCGGCACTGTCACCAGCGGCGTCGTGCTTGGCATTCTCCTGGCGCGGCTCGCTTCAGGCCTGATTGCCGACCTGGCAGGCTGGCGCACGGTCTACCTCGGGTCTGCCATTCTGATGCTGGTCATGGCCGCCATTCTTTGCAAAGCCACACCGCCCAGCCGTGCGCCTCGCGTTAACGGCTCCTATCGGGCATTGCTGCTTTCAATGGTCGGCCTGCTGAAAACCGAGCCTACCTTGCGCCTCAGAGGAATGTTCGCGTTGCTCATCTTCGCCGCATTCAGCGTGCTGTGGACCTCGATGGTGCTACCCCTGAGCGCGCAGCCGCTGGCGCTTTCGCATACGCAGATCGGGCTGTTCGGCCTGGCGGGCATTGCCGGCGCCCTTGCCGCGTCCCGCGCTGGCCGCTGGGCCGATCAGGGTTGGGGGCAGCGCACCACAGGGGTCTCGCTGGCGCTGCTGACAGTGTCCTGGCTTGGCACTGCGCAGGTCGAGACGTCGTTATGGGCGCTGATCCTCGGCGTGGTTATTCTCGACTTCGCCGTACAGGCTGTGCACGTCACCAACCAGAGCCTGATATTCGCCGCCCATCCCGATGCGCAAAGCCGGCTGCTGGGGGCATACATGTGCTTCTATTCGGTCGGCAGCGCGCTAGGCGCTGCAGCCGCGACCCAGGTCTACGCCCATTGGGGCTGGTCAGCCGTCTGCCTGCTGGGGGCAGCGATCAGCCTAGCAGCCTGGCTGCTCTGGCTGGCATCGCGAATCAGCCAACCTTGATTGTTGCAGCCCCTGAAGACACTGCTCAGTGCCAGCGAAAACTGGCCGCGGCATCCGAAAAAACCCCGAATCGACCCACTGGAAGCACGCCCCGATGAAAGCCCGTCATCTGCTCCTCGCCATCCTCGTCACGGCCATCTGGGGCCTTAACTTCTCGGTGATAAAGCTGGGCCTGACCTCGGTCGACCCCTTCAGCCTGGCGGGCATACGCTTCGCACTGTGCGCGGTGCCGGCGATCTTTTTCATCGCAAGGCCCGACGTTCAATGGCGCTATATCGTGGGCTACGGTCTGATATTCGGCATTGGCTTGTGGGGCATGGTCAATGTGGGCATCAAGACCGGGTTGTCCGCCGGGATCGCATCGCTGGTGCTGCAGTCCAGTGCCTTCTTCACCATCATGCTGGGCGCTTGGGCGTTCAAGGAACGGATCACGCGTTACCAACTCGCGGGCATCGGCGTCGCGCTGCTGGGTTTGCTGAGCATCATCTTCATTTCGGACGGGTCGGTCACCCTTGCTGGCCTTGCGCTGGTGCTGCTTGGCGCCGTGGCCTGGAGCATCGCCAACGTCATCAACAAGAAAGCCCAAACCCGACAGGTGTTTGCGTTTCTGGTCTGGTCGAGCGCGTTTTCGCCCATCCCGCTGTTCGTGCTCGACTACGTGGTCAACGGCAGCAGCGGCTATGCGGCGCTGGTGAATCAGTTGGACTACCGCGCCGCAGGGTCGATCCTGTTCCAGGTTTACCCCAATACCCTGTTCGGCTATTGGATCTGGAATTCCTTGCTCAAGCACTATCCGGTGTCGACAGTCGCGCCCTTGTCGCTGCTGGTTCCGATCTTCGGCATGCTCGGCTCGATGTTGATTTTCGATGAGCGCCTGTCGTTGATCAAAACCGTGGCCATGGCTCTCATCGTTTCCGGCCTGGCGGTGGGCTTGTATGGGCAACGGATCGTCAAAGCTCTTTGCGGGCACCGCGCGGCCTCGCCAACCTGAAGCAACCGCGGGTTCGACTGTCAGCGTGCGCCTGCTTGCAGGTCACGCCAGGTCAAGTACACGCGCAGGTCGAACTCCAACTGGTGATACCCCGGTTGCATGTGTTCGCACAGTTTGTAAAACGCCTTGTTGTGCTCGCTTTCCTTAAAGTGCGCCAGTTCGTGCACGACGATCATTTTAAGGAATTGAGGCGCAGCCTCCTTGAACAGCGAGGCTACGCGGATCTCCTTCTTGGCCTTGAGCTTGCCGCCCTGTACCCGCGAAACGGTGGTGTGCAACCCGAGCGCGCGATGAGTGAGGTCCAGGCGATTGTCGAACAACACCTTGTCGATGGTCGGCGCGTTGCGCAGGTGCTCCTGTTTGAGCGCCAGCGCATAAGCGTAAAGCGCTTTGTCGCTCTGCACATCATGCCGGCCCGGGTAACGCTGCTCCAGATAGGCACCGAGTTTGTCCTGGGTAATCAGTTGTCGAACCTGATCCTGCAACGAAGACGGATAGGCCTGCAGGTAAATGAGCGGCGTCAGGGTGGAGGAAGTCATGATCGGGTCAGGTGGCTCGAAAGGCGCCAGTCTACCTCCTCAACCCTGATTGAGCAGCGTGTGCATGGTCGGCAAAGTGACAGGCTCGGCAAAACGCAATGCCTCGTCCGGCGTCAACGGATGAGCCAGCAGGAACCCTTGAATGACTTCGCAGCCATTGGCGACCAGCCACTGAAACTGCTCCACGGTTTCGACCCCTTCGGCGATCACCTCGATATGCAGCATGCGGCACAGATCGATAATGCTGCGCGCCACGGCCAGGTCCCGGGGCGAACTCATCATGCCACCGATGAAGTGCCGGTCGATCTTGAGCGTGTCCAGGTCAAGATTCCGCAGATGTGCCAGCGAGCTGTCGCCTGCGCCGAAATCATCCAGTGACACGCGCACACCAATGTCATGCAGGCTCTGCAATTGTTTGCGGCTGTGAACCAGGTTGTGCACCAGCGACGGCTCGGTGATTTCGACTTCCAGCTGCCGAGGTTTAAGCCCATGAATATGGATGGCCCGCTGCAGTTCGGCAGCGAGATTGGGCATGCTGAATTGTGAAGGACTGACGCTGACGCTGACCACCAGCTCGTCGGGGAACACACCGTTCCAACGCTGACGCTGCGCCGCGCCCTGCTCGTAGATCCAGCCTCCCAGTTTGTTGATCAGGCGCGTCTCTTCCAGCAGCGGGATGAACAGGCTTGACGGCACGTCACCGGCATCGGGGTGGTTCCAGCGTAACAGCGCCTCGAAACCTCGCGTGCGTCCGCTCAGCACATTGATTTGCGGCTGATAGACGATGGAGAAGTCCTTGCCGTCGATGGCCGTGCGTACACTTTCTTCGAGCATCAGCCGTGAACGCGCGCGACCATTCATGTATTGATCATAAAAACGGTACTGATGACGGCCCGCGCGCTTGGCCTCATACATGGCGATATCGGCCGCGCGCAGCAGACCGTCCAGGTTGGTTCCGCAATCGGGGTAAATCGCGATGCCGATGCTGACGCCAAGCGTCGCCTCGATGCCGTCGACGTGGCGCCGTACCGAAACCCGATCGATAAGCTTTTCCGCGACCTTGGCGGCATGCTCGGGAAAGTCCAGCCCATCGATTACCACCACGAATTCATCGCCACCCATCCGTGCCAGTACGTCATAAGGCCGCAAACAATCCTTCAATTGCTCGGCGACCCAGATCAATACCTGATCGCCGGCGTCATGCCCCAGCGAATCGTTTACGTGCTTGAACCCGTCCAGGTCCAGGTACAAGACCACCAGGTATTTGCCAGCCTGCTCGTTGCGCAGCAACATGCCTTCGACCGTCTGATAAAAGCCACGCCGATTAAGCAGGCCGGTCAGCGAGTCGGTGACGGCCTGATGTTCGAGCTGGCTGTACAGATCACGCACAACCGACATGTCGAGCACGCTCAGCACCATGGCATTCTGCTCTTCGGGCAGCGGCGCGCAGGACAGCGCGACTGGCACCTGCCGCCCTTCAGGCGTACGCAGAATGGCGTCATGCACCCGATAAGTGTCGGCACGACGATAGTGATGATAGAACCCCGAATCGGTCCACTCGCCGACCGCCGGTTCCTGCAGATAGCACCCCAGACCGGTGCCACGCAATTCGCCGTCGGTCATGCCCAACAGCCGGCAGATAGCCGGGTTGGCGAAACTGATGATGCCGTCTTCGTTGACGACAAGAATGCCCTCGGCCACGTTGGACAGCACCGATGCATTGAACGCCCTCGCCGACTCCAGTTCGCGGCTGAGCTTCTGCAAGGCACGACGATTGTGCTGTTGCTCCAGCAGCGCCTGCACCTTGGGTTTGAGAACGTTAGGGTCGAAGGGCTTGAACAGGTAGTCGACCGCACCACTGGCATAGCCTTTATGGACGGCGTCACGAGACTGCTCGTTGGCTGTCAGAAAGATAATGGGAGTCAGCCGTGTCCGTTGGCTGCCGCGCATCAGGCGCGCGACTTCGAAGCCATCCATATCCGGCATCTGCACGTCGAGCAAGACGATGTCGACGTCAACATCAAGAAGCAGGCTCAGCGCTTCCATACCTGAACTGGCCGTCACGATTTCCCAGTCCTGCCGCTGCAGGACTGCCCGCATCGTGACCAGATTCTCGGGATAATCATCAACCACCAGCAAAATCGATTTGCCACCAGGTGGCAGGGACTGCACGCATTCCATGCTGCTACTCATTACTTCACTGCCTGAGATGAGGGGGCTCCGCCCATGGTCCGAATGGCACTTACTCTAGCCTCGAATAGAGAAAAGTGAAGAGGGCCACCCTTATGCCATCTCAAAAGCTCAACCCTCCCGACTAACGGTCAATGCGTTGAAAGCCCGCCGCAGAATGCTCTGCAGCGGCAGTGCAGGCACATTGATCTCACCCATGGGAACTATTCTCGTTAACAAACAGGGAGTTGCGACGTATAAAACCCAATCCTTCACCCCCTTGAGCCAGACGTGGTGCTGGCAATCAGGCATAACGGACGGCAGATACGATGATTGATTTAGGAACATGGAATCTGAGTATTCCTGTGGGCTCGCCCCCCGCCACCATCGAAACCCAACAACTGCTTCAAGGCTACGACGGCAAATACTTCACCTCCAGCACGTCCAACGTCACCTTCTGGGCGCCGGTGACCGGCACCAAAACCGCGAACGCCAAATACCCGCGTAGCGAACTGCGCGAAACCTGGTCCAACGGCGCGCTGCATAATTGGTACTACCCCGATGCTGACAATTTCCTGAACGCCAAGCTCAAGGTCGTTCAGGTGCCCTCTTCGGGGCGGGTGGTCATCGGGCAGATCCATGTGTACGAAAGCACCCAGCCATTGCTCAAGGTCGAGTATCAATACAAGGAAGCAACAGGGGACGGCGTCATCGTCGCCAAGGTCCGTTTTCACCCTGACGACAGGAAGGCTCGCGTTTTCACCGTTGCCGAAGGCATACCGCTGAATCAGACATTCAAGTACGTCATTCATCTGAACAAGGCGGGGTTGCTCAGCGTCCAGGCCAACGACATGTTCTGGAACGACCGCATCAGCGCGACCTGGAGCAAGCAGCTGTTGTACTTCAAGGCCGGGGTTTATACCCAGGACAACACGGGCTACACCAGCGAGGGCGGCAAGGTGATGTTCTTCAATCTGGATACCGATCACAACGACGGTTGATCGAGCCATCGCACGGTCGCGGCCGAATAAATGCAGGTAACGGCCTTTATGATGCAAAAAGCCCGCGCTGTGGTTAACAGCGCGGGCAGTAATACCGGAAGGGGTTTACCCCGCCTTGTACGCCCTCTCGGCCGACTCGAACCGGGCCAGCATTCCAGGCGTTGGGCCTTTGCCTTGCAAGCTGAATAGCACGATCGCAATACTGGCGAAAATGAACCCAGGGATGATTTCGTACAAGCCCAGCAGCTCGAAATGCTTCCAGACCACCACCGTGATGGCGCCGACCAGAATCCCGGCCAGCGCGCCATTTCGGGTCATGCCTTTCCAGATTACCGAAATCAGCACCACAGGCCCGAATGCAGCGCCGAAACCGGCCCACGCATAACTCACCAGACCCAACACGCGGTTTTCCGGATTGGCAGCCATGGCGATCGCAATCAAGGCCACCAACAGCACCATGGCGCGACCGACCCACACCAGTTCGCGTTGCGAAGCCCCCTTGCGCACAAAGGCCTTGTAGAAGTCTTCTGTCAGCGCACTGGAGCACACCAGCAACTGGCAGCTCAGGGTGCTCATGACCGCAGCAAGAATCGCCGACAACAGCACGCCGGCAACCCAGGGGTTAAACAGGATCTTCGCCAGTTCGATGAATACTCGCTCAGGGTTCTCGCTGACAGGGCCGGCCACATCGGGGTGCGCCGAGAAGTAGGCGATGCCGAAGAAGCCCACCGCGACCGTGCCGCCCAGGCACAAAATCATCCAGGCCATGGAGATGCGGCGTGCCTTGGTGATCGACTTGACCGAATCAGCAGCCATGAATCGTGCCAGGATGTGCGGCTGACCGAAGTAACCCAAGCCCCACCCCATCAAGGAAATGATGCCGATGAAGGTGGTGTTCTTGAGCATGTCGAAATGGGCAGGGTCCTTTGCCTCGATGGCCAGGAACGTCGTATCGATGCCGCCGGTGGCCAGCAGCACGATGATCGGCGTGAGGATCAGCGCGAAGATCATCAATGTGGCCTGCACGGTGTCAGTCCAGCTTACGGCCAGAAAGCCGCCGATGAAGGTGTAGGCGATGGTTGCCGCGGCACCGGCCCATAGCGCGGTTTCGTAAGACATGCCGAAGGTGCTTTCGAACAGCCGAGCGCCCGCGACGATGCCTGAGGCGCAATAGATGGTGAAAAACAGCAGAATCACGATTGCGGAAATCACCCGCAGCAGGCCACTGGTGTCTTCGAATCGGCTGGAAAAATAGTCGGGCAGTGTCAGGGCATCGCCGTTGTGCTCGGTTTGCACGCGCAGGCGACCGGCCACGAACAGCCAGTTCAGATAGGCGCCTACGATCAAACCGATGGCGATCCAGCCTTCCGACAGACCGGACATGTAAATGGCACCAGGAAGGCCCATCAACAGCCAGCCGCTCATGTCTGACGCGCCTGCGGACAACGCAGTTACCACGCTGCCCAGGCTACGGCCGCCGAGAATGTAATCGGAAAGGTTATGGGTGGAGCGATAGGCCATGAGCCCGATCAGGACCATGGCAGCGATATAAATCACGAAGGTGATAAGAGTGGGGTTGCTGACGCTCATTTTGTATCCACGCTTTATGGCGGCGCAGCGGACTGCACCAAAGGGGCGCATCCTAAGTAACGCCTCGCCAGCGGTGCAACCCTGAAATCTTGTTAAGTTGCGCTTTTTATTGGTCAAAATGTAACCAACTGTTCGCCAGACAGTCGCGCATGCTCACGTTACCCCAGATCCCGCAATTTATTACAAAGCTGCACCGCCCTCGGCGTTGAGGTGCCCAAACACGCCCATCGAAATATCATGAAAAATCGGGTTGCACCCGGTTGCACCCAACGTTACGCACAGCTAATCTTGGCGCCAGCTAAAGCCACACCCATCGTGGCTCTTTTGAGGACAAGACATGGCGACCACCACCCTGGGTGTCAAACTCGACGACCCCACACGCGAGCGCTTGAAAGCGGCTGCGCAGTCAATCGACCGGACTCCGCACTGGCTGATCAAACAGGCAATTTTCAATTACCTGGAAAAACTCGAAGGTGGTGCAACCCTCAACGACCTGAACGGCTTAAGTAGCAAGGACGCCGATGATCACGGCGATCTACCGGTCGAGACAGCTCATCAGGCATTCCTGGAATTCGCGGAAAGCATTCTGCCGCAGTCGGTACTACGCGCAGCGATCACGTCAGCGTATCGCCGCCCTGAACCCGAAGTCGTGCCGATGCTCCTGGAACAGGCCCGCCTGCCTGCACCTATGGCCGATGCCACTCACAAGCTAGCCGCCTCGATTGCCGAAAAGCTGCGTAATCAGAAGAGCGCGGGTGGCCGTGCAGGCATCGTGCAGGGCCTGCTTCAGGAGTTCTCTCTGTCGTCGCAGGAAGGCGTCGCGCTGATGTGCCTGGCCGAAGCGCTGCTGCGTATTCCGGACAAAGGTACCCGTGATGCACTGATCCGCGACAAGATCAGCACTGGCAACTGGCACCCGCACCTGGGCAACAGCCCTTCGCTGTTCGTCAACGCCGCCACTTGGGGCCTGTTGCTGACCGGCAAACTGGTGAGCACGCACAATGAGGCCGGCCTGACATCCTCGCTGAGCCGCATTATCGGCAAGTCCGGCGAGCCGATGATCCGCAAGGGCGTCGACATGGCCATGCGCCTGATGGGCGAACAGTTCGTCACCGGCGAAACCATCGCCGAGGCCCTGGCCAACGCCAGCCGTTTCGAAGCCAAGGGCTTCCGCTACTCCTACGACATGCTGGGTGAAGCCGCGCTGACCGAGCACGATGCGCAGAGATACCTGGCCTCTTACGAGCAGGCCATCCACTCCATCGGCAAGGCGTCTCATGGCCGCGGCATTTACGAAGGCCCGGGCATTTCCATCAAGCTTTCCGCCCTGCACCCGCGTTACAGCCGCGCGCAATACGAGCGTGTGATGGAAGAGCTGTATCCGCGCCTGTTGTCACTGACCCTGCTGGCCAAGCAGTACGATATCGGCTTGAACATCGACGCCGAAGAAGCGGATCGTCTGGAGCTGTCACTGGATCTGCTCGAACGCTTGTGCTTCGAACCGCAGCTTACCGGATGGAACGGCATCGGGTTTGTGATTCAGGCCTATCAGAAGCGCTGCCCATATGTGATCGACTACGTAATCGATCTGGCTCGACGCAGCCGCCATCGCCTGATGATCCGTTTGGTGAAAGGCGCCTACTGGGACAGCGAGATCAAGCGCGCTCAGGTCGAGGGCCTGGAAGGCTATCCGGTCTACACACGCAAGGTGTACACCGACGTTTCCTACATCGCCTGCGCCCGCAAGCTGTTGTCGGTGCCAGAAGTCATTTACCCGCAGTTCGCCACTCACAACGCTCACACCCTGTCGGCTATCTACCACATCGCTGGTCAGAACTATTACCCCGGCCAGTACGAGTTCCAATGCCTGCACGGCATGGGTGAGCCGTTGTACGAACAGGTCGTAGGCAAGGTTGCCGACGGCAAGCTGAATCGGCCGTGCCGCGTGTACGCTCCGGTCGGCACTCACGAAACGCTGCTGGCCTACCTGGTGCGTCGCCTGCTGGAAAACGGCGCCAACACCTCGTTCGTCAACCGGATAGCCGACCAGGCGATTTCGATTCAGGAACTGGTCGCCGATCCGGTGTCCAGCATCGAGCGCATGGCCACGCAGGAAGGCGGCTTCGGTCTGCCGCACCCTCGCATTCCGCTGCCGCGTGACCTCTATGGCAGCGAGCGCGCCAACTCGGCCGGCATCGACATGGCCAACGAACACCGCTTGGGCTCGCTGTCCTCGGCGCTACTGGCCACTGCGCATAACGACTGGAAAGCCATTCCGATGCTGGGCAGCCAGGTCAGCGCAGGGGCTGCGACGCCGGTGCTGAACCCATCGGACCTGCGCGATGTGGTAGGCCACGTTCAGGAAGCCAGCCTGGAAGATGTCGACAACGCTTTGCTCAGCGCATTGAGCGCAGGCCCGATCTGGCAGGCCACGCCTCCTGCGGAACGGGCGACCATTCTCGAGCGCGCCGCTGACCTGATGGAAGCTGAGATCCAGCCGCTGATGGGGTTGCTTGCACGTGAAGCGGGCAAGACCTACGCAAACGCCATCGCCGAGGTGCGTGAGGCCGTGGACTTCCTGCGCTATTACGCAGTGCAGGCGCGCAACGATTTCAGTAACGACGCTCACCGTCCGTTGGGGCCTGTGGTGTGCATCAGTCCTTGGAACTTCCCATTGGCGATCTTTAGTGGCCAGGTTGCCGCTGCATTGGCTGCCGGGAATCCGGTGCTGGCCAAGCCTGCCGAGCAGACGCCACTGGTCGCCGCTCAGGCCGTACGCATTCTGCTCGAGGCCGGCATCCCTGAAGGCGTGGTGCAACTGCTGCCGGGCCGTGGCGAAACCGTAGGTGCGCGACTGGTCGGTGATGATCGCGTCAAAGGCGTGATGTTCACCGGCTCCACCGACGTCGCTCGGCTGCTGCAACGCAATATCGCCGGACGCCTGGACTCCCAGGGTCGTCCGATCCCGCTGATCGCCGAAACCGGTGGTCAGAACGCAATGATCGTCGACTCCTCCGCGTTGACCGAGCAGGTGGTCATCGACGTGGTGTCCTCGGCGTTCGACAGCGCCGGTCAGCGTTGCTCGGCACTGCGTGTGCTGTGCCTGCAGGAAGACTCCGCCGACCGCGTCGTCGAAATGCTCAAAGGTGCCATGGCTGAAAACCGCCTGGGCAACCCGGAACGTCTGTCGGTGGACATCGGCCCGGTGATCGACGCCGAAGCCAAGGCCGGCATCGAGCAACACATTCAGGCCATGCGCGACAAAGGCCGCAACGTTTATCAGGTGGCCATCGCCGACAGCGAGGAAATCAAGCGCGGCACCTACGTGATGCCAACCCTGATCGAGCTGGAAAGCTTCGATGAACTGCAACGCGAAATCTTCGGTCCGGTCCTGCACGTGGTGCGCTACAAGCGCAGAGAGCTGGACCAACTGATCGATCAAATCAATGCATCGGGCTATGGCCTGACCTTGGGCGTGCACACGCGCATCGACGAGACGATTGCCAAAGTGATCGACTCGGTCAACGCAGGCAACATGTACGTCAACCGCAACATCGTGGGCGCGGTGGTCGGGGTTCAGCCGTTCGGTGGCGAGGGCCTGTCGGGGACCGGTCCGAAAGCCGGCGGGCCGCTGTACCTGTACCGCCTGCTGTCAACCCGACCGGCCGATGCAGTGCAGAAGTCGTTCGCCCAGCGCGATGGCGCTGCCACGCCAGACACCCGTCTGCGCGACAACCTGATCAAACCGCTGACGGCGTTGAAAGCCTGGGCCACGAGCCAGCAGCAAGTGGAACTGGAAGCGGTGTGCACGCAATTTGCCGAGCAATCCCAAAGCGGCATCACTCGCCTGCTGGCCGGCCCGACCGGCGAGCGCAACAGCTACAGCATCCTGCCGCGTGAACATGTGCTGTGCCTGGCCGAAGATGAAGCGGACCTGCTGACTCAACTGGCTGCTGTTCTGGCAGTGGGCAGCACAGCGATCGTACCGGACAACGAAGTAAGCAAGCCGCTCTACAAACGTCTGCCCAAGGAGGTTCAGGCGCGGATCAGGCTGGTGGCTGACTGGAGCAAAGACGACGTCGTTATCGAGGCTGTCCTGCACCATGGTGACTCCGACCAACTGCGCGCAATCTGCGAGCAGGTCGCACAACGCAGTGGCGCCATCATCGGCGTCCACGGCCTGTCCAAAGGCGAGACCGGCATCGCGCTGGAGCGTCTGGTGATCGAGCGCGCATTGAGTGTGAATACTGCTGCAGCGGGAGGTAATGCGAGCCTGATGACGATTGGGTAATTCGCACTAAAGCGGCCCTCCCTGTGGGAGCGACTTCATTTGTGATGGGTGTACGGACGATAAATCGATATCGGATGTACCGGCCGCTCGCGAATGAATCGCTCCCACAGTCTTTTCATAGGCAGCCAATCGATGCACGGCCTACGAAGCGTGGCGTTTATCTGTTTTGAGAACCGCCACTTTCTGCAACAAATCTCCTCGCGTGTAGGCCCTTTCTTACAGCCATATCTCTTTCTTGCGAAGGACATTTCCTAGAAACTCTTACCCGCTTGTGCCTTGGAATTTCGATCTTTAGGCTGCGTCGGTCGCTGAAAATCAGCGTCCGGGTTTAGCAGCCTGAATTGTTTTCTAGAGGCGCAAGACCGCTTTATGGCGGCTTTGCGCGGGGCACGCTTGCGTGCGCTGGTCGTGCCTCTGGGATCAGTCTGCTAACCCGTGTCAAAGTCGCCACCCTAACCCGTTTAGCAGCGAAGCTTCGGTGGCCTCATTAACCAGAGGATTGCGAATGCTAAAAATCACCCCTGACCCACCCGATAAATCCCTCGAAGAATCCTTGGCCCATGCATCGGGCCTGCTGCGATCCGCCCACGCATCGGCCTGCGAAAGCGCAGAAAACCTCATAGGCGTAAAGCGAGATTTGGCCTTCTCAGTCGTCTATCTGATTGATATGGCCAAAGCCGTTATCGATCGATCACTGGATCAAATCGACATCCGCTGAGCTACCGCGAAAGTCTAAACACCGTAGTAACGCGCTTGCCTGCGATACGTCATATCTGCAACGAAGATTCGTCTGACCTAACGCTATCGCGGGCAAGCGCTCCTACAGTCGTAGCGCTGTATTCCCCCTGTTCTACCCCTCCATCACCCAAATCAATCTTGCTGTTCTCCCCTTCCCCGCCCACCTAGACTCGACGGCAATCCAACAGAAGGTAATGCCGCCATGTCCGAGACGCTGCTCAGTTCGCGCAATCTGGCTTTCGAGTTGTATGAAGTGCTGGACGCCGAGGCGTTGACCCGGCGTGAGCGCTTCACCGAGCACAGTCGTGAGACGTTCGATGCGGCGATTACCACGGCGCGAACCATTGCCGAGAAATACTTTGCCCCGCACAACCGCAAGAACGACGAAAACGAGCCGCGCTATGAAAATGGCGAAGCGGTGTTGATTCCCGAAGTGAAACCGGCGGTGGACGCCTTTCTGGAGGCCGGTTTTCTCAATGCCGCGCGCGACTTCGAGGCAGGCGGCATGCAGCTGCCGACGCTGTTGTCACAAGCTTGTTTCGCGCATTTTCAGGCGGCGAACGCGGCATCGACTTCGTACCCGTTCCTGACCATGGGCGCGGCGAATCTGATCGAGAAATTTGGCAGCGAAGAACAGAAGCGGCGCTTTCTGCAGCCCATGATCGAGGGGCGATTCTTCGGCACCATGGCGCTGACCGAGCCCCATGCGGGCTCGTCGCTGTCTGATATCCGAACCCGTGCAGAACCTGCAGACGACGGCAGCTACCGCCTGCGCGGCAACAAGATCTTCATCTCCGGCGGCGACCACCCGCTGTCGGAAAACATTGTCCATCTGGTGCTGGCAAAGCTCCCTGACGCGCCGCCCGGCGTGAAAGGCATTTCGCTGTTCATCGTGCCGAAGTTTCTGGTCCACGATGACGCAAGTCTGGGTCCACGTAACGACGTGTTGCTCGCGGGGTTGTTTCACAAGATGGGTTGGCGCGGCACCACTTCGACTGCGCTGAATTTTGGCGATAACGGCCATTGCGTGGGGTATCTGGTCGGCAAGCCCCACCAAGGCCTGAGTTATATGTTCCAGATGATGAACGAGGCGCGTATCGGGGTCGGCATGGGCGCGGTAATGCTGGGTTACGCCGGTTACCTGTATTCGCTGGCGTACGCTCGCGAGCGGCCCCAGGGTCGCCTGCCCGACAGCAAGCACCCGGACAGCGCCCCGGTTTCGATCATCCAGCACGCCGATGTGAAACGCATGCTTCTGACGCAGAAGGCTTACGTGGAAGGCGCGTTCGATCTGGGGTTGTATGCAGCCCGCCTGTTTGACGACACCCAGACTGGCGAGACCGAAGAGCAGCGCACGCTGGCCCATGAACTGCTGGACCTGCTGACCCCGGTGGTCAAATCCTGGCCCTCCGAGTTTTGCCTGAAGGCCAATGAACTGGCGATCCAGGTGCTCGGCGGTCACGGCTACACCCGCGAATACCCGGTCGAGCAGTATTACCGCGACAACCGCCTGAACCCGATTCACGAAGGCACGCATGGCATTCAGTCGCTGGACTTGCTGGGACGCAAGCTGGCACAGAATGGCGGCGCGGGGCTCAAACAATTGGTCCGGCTGATTGCCGACACCTGTCAGCGTGCTCAAGAGCACGCTTCATTGAGCCCGTTGCGACAGCCACTGGAACAACTGGTGGCCAGTTTGCAGGCAGTGACGCTCGAACTGCTGATGGATATGGCCCAAGGCAAGGTCACCGCGACCCTGGCCAACTCGGCGCTGTACCTCAAAGCCTTTGGACACACGGTGATCGGCTGGCGCTGGCTGGAGCAGGCGATTCGCGCAAAGGAAGGCTTGAGCAAGGGCAAAGCCGCGGACGCCGGGTTCTACAAGGGCAAGCTGCAGGCGGCGCGGTATTTTCTCACCTGGGAAATACCGGCCTGCCATCACGAACTGGCGTTGCTGCAAGCACGTGATGACGTATGTGTGACGATGCAGGATGGATGGTTCTGAATCCGGTTTCCTTCAGCAAAAGAAAGGCCTGATCGGAGGCCAAACAGACCTCCCGTCAGCTTGGCCAGAGCGCATGTCAGGCAACACTGTTCAGAATATTCGCACGTCACCGTCTCCAGGAGTTTTCTACGCCCGCGGTTATCTTCAATCTTGATCCGAAGGGGGCATAGAATGCTGTCACATCATGATAGAGGTCCTCGTAGGCCGATGCCCTGATGCCGGGAGTCGGTCTGAGCTGACCATCCAGTAGGTCTGCATAGTCCGGGCGTACCCGCTTGAGCGTGTCGAGAAGAAGCTGCGGTCCCGTCACGTCGAAAATCCTGGACATATAGGGGTCGATCCCGTCGACTTTTACTGAGCCCATCTTCGACAACTCGTCGATGGCCTCACGCTCAGCGATGAATCGCGAATAGAGTTCCTCTTCCACCGCCCTCAAGACAGGATTACCTGGCTGGCTGGCAAAATGGCTGTTTCCCGGGCCGAAATAAGACATATGCGGCGACGAAACGGGGGCCCCCATCAAGACATCGCTTGGCCCCGCATCAAGCGCCGCACCCGCAAAGGGCCCCACGATTACATCATCGCAATCCATGTAAATGCCTCCGTATTCACGCATCAGGCGGTATCTCAAAACGTCCGACGCCGCAGCCAGATTTTGTCCGTCGCCTTCACGGAAGTACCGAAAAGGCACACCGGTGTGCTCCTCATCGAGAAAGCGCGCAAAGAACGACTCTTCCTCAAGGGGCGAAATCACCATATTGGGATGGTCAGCGAACGCTGTTCGCAACCCCTGCAAATGGCCATTGGCTGCCGCATTATCAATGTCGATGTGGAAAACGAATTTGAGATCAGGGTTGTTTTCGATATTTTTCTTGATCGTGTCGATCAACCCTGCGCGAGGCGGCCTGGCCCCCAGCCAGATCTGATGGACTGTCCTTTCCACGGCTTGCGGGTTTTTTGGATAGCCAGGCAAGCGCGGGAACTGGTAGCGGAACCACTTGACCGGACGATCGAGAGAGGGTCTGGCTTTAACGAACGCCTTGAGACTGCCTCGCTTCCAGACACCTTTGTTATTGAGCCACATCACCTCTTTGACATTGACTCGCCAGCAGCCGACATCCGCGTCATACGAAACCGGAATACCGTTGGCGAAATGCCGATCGACCAGATTGCCCCACCCATCCCCGGCGCTGCGTATCTCGATACCGTCCATGGCGATATCGGTGAGCAGTCGAGCCTGCGCAGTCGCCAGCACGATACCCGGCTTCCCGACCTCGGGCATCATGCCTATGTCAGGTGCCATTTGGATGTAACTGTCACCACCACGCAGCCCAGGCTTGACGTCAATGTCCGAGTAATAGCCCTTCGCTTGCTTGATATAGGGGCCTTTGAGGGTTGAGTCGTCCATTGAAAAGATTCGGTATTGCTTGTAAGCGTTGACCCGCTCGACTGGATACACTTTCGAATGCACTCGGGCGAAATAACGCGTCGTGCCAGACGCCCTATCCGTGACGGTGTAAACAGCGCCGAAATCATCGATCTGCCAGACGCCACCCGGTTCGAAGGGCGTGTTGTATTCGAACGGCGCCAGTTCAGCTCGCAGGTATGGCCGTAGCGAGCGAAGGCCTTCAGGCTCCGCACCAAACGCGACAACGCTGTCATAAATGGCCTCATGATGAACCTTGAGATCCCGTCGCTGCTGCTCTTCTCCAAGCCGTCTCAAGGCTTTTTCACTCACTGACTCGCCGGCCTGCTCCTGTGCTTCCCTGACCAACTGCTCTTCAGCCCGTTGCAGCTTGCCGAGGGCCATCGTTTGCTCGCCGGCACTGCGCCCCTGGATCATCTGCCCGACCTCATCCGCCGCTCCCGGCGCGATTTCATCCCCCACACGCACTGCCGCGCCCAAGAGGCGTCTGGCCGCCACGCCTCCCTCCAGGCTTACAGGCACAGCATTCAACAAACCGAAGACGATACGTCCGGCACCCTGTTGTTTTTCTTCAAGGGTCCTGCCATTGACCAACTCGTCAGCACCCAGGCCAGCCAATGCCACAGACATGGCCGCCAGAGGTGCCCAGAGGTAAGGCACCACCATGGCGATTGCACCGGTCACCGCGATTGCATTGCTCAGGACCAGCGCGGCAACTTCCTTGTTGTGGTCTTTACGGCTGCGGATGAGCTGCAGGCCGTCCGAGGCCAGACGGTCCTGCAAGCTTTTTTTAAAGTGCGAGAACGGCCATGGCGACAGTGCCGCGCCCAGGGTTATCTCTTTGGACGGCCACCAATGGCCGGTCGCGTCGTTGAGTCGATGCGGCTGCGCAGCCAAACCCGCAAGCGTCGTCTGCAAACCGCTGAGGAAGTAACCGTCAGGCTCATCCGCTACCTTGAAATGAGCCTCCAGGGATTTGCGCCGACGCACGTCCTTGCATTGACAGACAATCCAGCCGCGCAACTCTGACATGTCCTTGAAGCCATGCAGCGGGGAGGAATTACCGGGGATGTACATGACCAAACGGCCAGTTTCTTCATGCTCGATGACGATGATGTCAGTTGATGCATATCGGTACAGAACAAGCTCGCGGAACGTGATCGTCGAGGCAAGGGGCGCATCTCTGAATGCATCGAAAGCCAGTGTTTCCCAACGCTGTCGCTGGTCGAGCCCCAACGCCTCCAGTACCAGGTCCTTGTAAGCGGCACTTAACGACCCTTCCTCGTGCTGCACAAAGGCTGACTTCAGAAGCGACGACTTGAGCAACAGGTTGTAATCAGCGCCATGCGTGCGCCAGAACGTCTTCAGCGATGCCTGGTAACGCGATTGCAGGTCAGCTTCCCAGACGAATCGCTTGAACACCTTCGGATCGACAGGGACATGGGTCGATGCGTCAAATCGCTGAGGCTCGGTCTTGCGGTAAATGGCCTCATAGGCGAAGCAATCCACCAGATCGGGCGGCACCGGGGACACTCGCACCGTATAGCCGCCTTCTCGGTACGGACGCAAATGCCCCAGATGCTCGAAGAACTGACCGTTACCTTCCTGCTGCCAGTTGCGCAGCAAGGCGTCGGTCAGGGTCATGGAGTATGCGATCCCGGCCCGCTTCGGCGCCTGGTCAGGCTCCCGGATATAAAGCGTCGTTAGCAGCAACTGATCGGGGCTGGTGCCATCGCCAAGATGCTGTGCAACGAACTCTTTGGCTTTGAGGAAGGCGAACCCGTGAGGGGCGTAGTACCGCACGTTCTGGCGGGCGATGAAGTCTTGCAGAAGAAGCGGAGCAGGCGCCCCGGCCCCGGCGTGCTGGTTGAGATCAGCCGCATGAAAAGAACGATCCGCGAGGACCTGGTTGACGGTGCCGCCGTCGTAGTGGTCGACACGTGGCGCATGCTCGCCCTGCATCCCATTCGTTCCGCGCGGCAACGCATTACGCGCGCGACTGCGCGCACCACTGTTAAGCAATAGGTGATTGAGTCCATTCATCATTCTCGACATCCATGTCAGTTGTAGAAGACCTTAGCTTGAGCCCTGCGGTGACACATTGTGCATTAGTTATTTACCTCGTCTGCGCACAGGATCTGCACTAGACAAAGGCGAGCTTCTATCGGCGATAAGCGGGATTAAGCTTTGACAGTGAGCCAATTCAACGGGTTAAATCCGTTGGCACGCGGGCTGCATGGTCAGCTCGCGGATGCGTTTGATATTTCTTTTGTCTGGAGTACCGCCCTTGGATGCCACGACCATCAACAGCCTGTTCCTGATCGGCGCGTTGCTGGTGGGCGCAAGTATTCTGGTCAGCTCGCTGTCTTCACGTCTGGGTATCCCGATTCTGGTCATCATCCTCGCGGTCGGCATGGCAGCGGGGGTCGATGGCGGCGGCATCATTTTCGATAACTACCCGACGGCCTATCTGGTCGGCAACCTCGCACTGGCGGTCATCCTGCTCGATGGCGGGTTGCGAACACGGGTGGCGAGTTTCCGGGTGGCGCTCTGGCCCGCACTTTCGCTGGCAACCGTCGGCGTTCTGATTACCACCGGTTTGACCGGCATGGTCGCGGCCTGGCTGTTCGACCTGAACATCATCCAGGGCTTGCTGATCGGCGCCATTGTCGGCTCCACGGACGCCGCGGCAGTGTTCTCGTTGCTGGGCGGCAAGGGCCTTAACGAGCGGGTAACCGCCAGCCTGGAAATCGAGTCCGGCAGTAACGATCCAATGGCGGTGTTCCTCACCGTAACCCTCATCGACATGCTTTCCAGCGGCCAGACCGGGCTGCACTGGAGCCTGTTGGGGCATCTGATTCAGGAATTCGGCATCGGCGCCATCATTGGCCTGGGTGGCGGCTGGCTGATGCTGCAACTGGTCAACCGCATCAATCTGGCCAACGGCCTTTATCCGATCCTTGTCATCGCGGGCGGACTGGCAGTGTTTGCCTTGACCAACGCTATCCACGGCAGCGGCTTCCTGGCCGTTTACCTCTGCGGTCTGGTGCTGGGTAACAAGCCTATTCGTAGCCGCCACGGCATCCTGCACATGCTCGACGGCATGGCCTGGCTGGCCCAGATCGGCATGTTTTTGGTGCTTGGCCTGCTGGTTACGCCTCACGACCTGCTGCCCATTGCGCTGCCTGCGCTGGGTCTGGCGTTGTGGATGATTCTGGTGGCGCGCCCACTGTCGGTTCTGGCGGGCCTGCTGCCGTTCAGGGTGTTCCACGGACGTGAAAAGGCGTTTATCGCCTGGGTGGGCCTGCGCGGGGCGGTGCCGATCATTCTGGCAGTGTTCCCGTTGATGGCTGGCCTGCCCCACGCGCAACTGTTCTTCAATCTGGCGTTCTTCATCGTGCTGGTCTCGCTGCTGGTTCAGGGCACGAGCCTGCCGTGGATGGCCAAGTGGCTGAAGGTGACCGTTCCGCCTGATCCTGCGCCGATCTCTCGGGCAGCGCTGGAGGTTCACGTCACCAGCGAATGGGAGCTGTTCGTTTATCGCCTCGGTGCGGAGAAATGGTGCATCGGTGCTGCCCTGCGCGAGCTGAAAATGCCTGAAGGCACGCGCATCGCAGCCCTGTTTCGCGGTGAGCAACTGCTCCATCCGTCGGGTAGTACGGTGTTGGAAACCGGTGACCTGCTGTGCGTCATTGGCCATGAACACGACCTTCCGGCCCTTGGCAAGCTGTTCAGTCAGGCACCGCAACGTGGTCTGGATTTGCGTTTCTTCGGCGACTTCGTCCTCGAGGGGGATGCACAACTGGGCGCTGTCGCAGCGTTGTACGGCTTGAAGCTCGACGGCCTGGACGCGAATATGCCGCTGAGCCAATTCATCATTCAGAAAAATCGTGGCGCTCCCATCGTCGGCGACCAGATCGAATGGAACGGAACCATTTGGACCGTTGCAGTTATGGAGGGGAACAAGATCCTCAAAGTGGGCGTCAGATTCCCCGAAGGAAGCCGCCCAGGTCCCGGGTTGTTCCTCTAAACTGCTTACCTTTCCTGATCGTTCGACCCGGTGTCTATGCTCACGCTGCGTACCTTTCTTGCCTCAGCCTTGCTGGGGCTTTGCCTTTCAAACGTCCCGGTTTTCGCCGCTGACACGCTGCCGCCTTCCAGCGAAGCCGTTCAGCAGAGCCTGGACAAAATCGCCGACCGCAAACTCTCGGCCGATGACCAAAAAGCTCTGCAGCAAGTGCTGGAGCAGACGCTGGGGTTTCTCGCCAGCCAGAAGGACAACCAGCAAAAGCTGGAGGACCTGAAAAAGCAACTGGCGGATGCCCCGAAGCAGACCAGCGAAAACCAGCGCGATCTGGCAAAGCTCAAAGCGAGCAGGGTGATTCCCATCGCCCAACGCTACGCCAATATGGACGTGCCGCAGCTCGAACAGATCCTTAGCCAGCGCAGTACGCAGCAGGCTGATCTGCAAAAGGCGCTCAACGATGCCAACAGCCTGACGATCACCGCGCAGACGCGCCCGGAGCGTGCGCAGGCCGAGATCAGCAACAGCCAAACGCGCATCCAGGCTATCAACGGTATCCTCAAATCCGGCAAGGACGGTGGCAAAGCCATCAACAGCGACCAGCGCGGCCAATTGAATGCCGAGCTGGCGTCGATCAACGCGTTGATTGCCCTGCGCCGCCAGGAGCTGGCCGGCAACAGCCAACTGCAGGACCTGGGCGGCAGTCAGCGTGACTTGTTGACCGAAAAGGTCAACCGCCAGGATCAGGAAATCCAGGACCTGCAGACGCTGATCAATGACAAGCGCCGCGCGCAATCTCAGGAAACCGTCACGCAGTTGTCCATCGAAGCGCAAAAAGCCGGCGGCAGCAGCCTGCTGGCAACCGAGAGTGCTGCCAACCTCAAGCTCTCCGATTACCTGTTGCGCGGCACCGACCGCCTCAACGAACTGACCCAGCAGAACCTCAAGACCAAGACCCAGCTCGATGCCATCACCCAGACGGATCAGGCGCTGGACGAGCAGATCAACGTGCTCAGCGGCAGCCTGCTGCTGTCCAAAATCCTCTACAAACAGAAACAGTCGCTGCCCAAACTCAAGCTCGACAGCGGTCTGGCTGACGAAATCGCTGACATCCGCCTGTACCAATTCGAGGTGAACCAGCAGCGCGAACAGATGAGCAATCCGGCCAATTATGTCGATACCCTGCTCGCCACCCAAAAGCCCGAGGACGTCACGCCCGCGCTGCGCAAGACGCTGCTGGATCTGGCCACCACTCGCAGCGATCTGCTGGAGCGGCTGAACCGAGAGCTGAGCGCCCTGCTCAATGAATCCATCACCCTGCAACTCAACCAGAAACAGCTGGTGAGCACGGCCATCAGCCTGCGCCAGACCCTGGACGAGCAGATGTTCTGGATTCCCAGCAACAAGCCGCTGGATCTGGAATGGTTCGAGCGCGTCAAACCACGCCTGACCAAGCAGCTCACCACCCTGCCCTGGACCTCCACCCTCAGCGAGCTGAGTGATGGGCTGACCCAGCGCCCGCTAATCTTCCTACCACTGCTGTTGGTGATCGGTGTGCTGATGTGGAAGCGCAAGGCGCTGTACGACAAGCTCAACCGCCTGCATGGCGATATTGGCCACTTCAAGCGCGACCGGCAGTGGCAGACGCCATTGGCCATCTTCATCAATATCCTGCTGGCGATGCCGCTTTCCCTGGCGCTGGCATCCTGCGCACTGGCATTGCAGATCGACGCCCGCGAGCAGAACGTCAATCTGGGTGCTGCGTTGCTGCAGCTCTCGTTAGCGTGGCTGATGTTCTACACCGCCTATCGCATTCTCGCGCCGGGCGGCGTGGCTCAGCTGCATTTTCGCTGGGAGAAGTCCCAGGTGGAATTTCTGCGCGGCTGGATTCGCCGCCTCGGACTGGTGGTGCTGGCGTTGGTCACCGTGGTGGCCGTCGCCGAGCATGAACCCTCCGCGCTGGCCGAGGACGTGATCGGTATTGCGGTGGTGCTGACCTGTTACGCGATGATGACCTGGCTGCTCGGCCGCCTGCTGCTGACCAGCCCGACGCACCAGAACGCTTCGTTGTTCCGCCGCGCGGTGGGACTGGCGTTTACCGTCTTGCCGGTCGCGCTCTTCCTCGCCGTGTGTTTCGGCTACTACTACACCGCGCTAAAACTCAGCGACCGGCTGATCGACACTCTTTACCTGCTGATGGTGTGGCTGGTGATCGAGGCCGCCTTCGTCCGCGGCCTGAGTGTCGCGGCACGACGCCTGGCCTATCAACGTGCCCTGAGCAAACGCCAGGCGGCCAAGGATGCAGGTGAAGGCGAGACGCTGATCGAGGAGCCAACCCTGGACATCGAGCAGGTCAACCAACAGTCGCTGCGCCTGATCCGCCTGGCCCTGATCGGCGGGTTCATCGGCGCGCTGTATCTGGTCTGGGCCGATCTGATTACGGTGTTTTCGTACCTGGACAACATCACTCTGTACGAATACACCAGCGGTACAGGCGCGACCATGAGCATGGTGCCGATCAGCCTGGGCGACCTCATCGGCGCTCTGGTGATCATCGGCATTACCTTCGTGCTGGCAGGTAACCTGCCCGGGCTGCTGGAAGTGCTTGTGCTCTCCAAGCTAAACCTCAAGCAGGGCAGTTCCTACGCCACCACCACATTGCTGTCCTACATTATTGTGGGCGTGGGCTTCGTCTCCACCTTGTCGGCGCTGGGCGTGAGCTGGGACAAACTGCAATGGTTGGTGGCGGCGTTGTCACTGGGGCTGGGCTTTGGCATGCAGGAAATCTTCGCCAACTTCATCTCCGGCATCATGATCCTGTTCGAACGTCCGGTGCGGATCGGCGACACCATTACCATCGGTAACCTGTCGGGTACGGTCAGCAAGATCCGCATTCGTGCGACCACCATTACCGACTTCGACCGCAAAGACATCATCGTCCCCAACAAGACGTTCATCACCGGGCAACTGATCAACTGGTCGCTGACCGACACCATCACTCGCGTGACCCTCAAGCTGGGTGTGGACTACGGCTCCGATCTGGACCTGGTGCGCAGCCTGTTGATCAAGGCCGCACAGGACAATCCGCGCGTGCTCAAGGAGCCAGCGCCGCACGTGTATTTCCTGAATTTCGGCGAAAGCACGCTCGACCACGAACTGCGCATGCACGTGCGTGACCTGGGCGACCGCAACCCTGTGCTTGATGAAATCAACCGGTTCATCAACAAGGAATTCAAAAACCAGCACATCAACATTTCGTTCCGGCAGATGGAGGTCTATCTCAAGAACATGCAGGGGCAGGAGTACAAGATGGTGCCGATCGAGCCGGAGCAGAAAACGCTCTCCTCGCCGACAGGCGTGTCTGCTGCGCCGAAGGATGTGCCCGAGCCTCCCGACATCAGGCTCGACTGACCGGACAAATCCCAGCAGAATGGTCGGACATTTTGCTGGAGGCGTCCCTTGAAAGCCCTCGACGAGTTGACCTTCGATAACCGTTTCGCCCGCCTGGGGGACGCGTTTTCCACGTCCGTATTGCCCGAGCCCATCGTCGAACCCCGTCTTGTGGTCGCAAGCGAGGCAGCGCTGGCGTTGCTGGATCTGGACCCCTCGCAGGCCGAAGAGCCGGTGTTCGCAGAGCTGTTCAGCGGTCATAAGCTGTGGGCTGAGGCAGATCCGAGGGCGATGGTTTATTCCGGTCACCAGTTTGGGGCCTACAACCCACGCCTGGGCGATGGTCGCGGCCTGCTGCTGGGCGAGGTCTACAACGACGCCGGTGAGCATTGGGACCTTCACCTCAAGGGTGCCGGGCAGACCCCGTATTCACGCATGGGCGATGGTCGCGCGGTGCTGCGCTCCTCGATCCGCGAGTTTCTTGCCTCCGAAGCGCTGCATGCCTTGGGCATCCCGACCAGCCGCGCGGGCTGTGTGATCGGCTCGACAACACCGGTCTGGCGCGAGACGCAGGAGCGTGCGGCGATGGTACTGCGACTTGCGCAAAGCCATGTACGCTTCGGCAGCCTCGAATATTTCTTTTATACGCAGCAGAACGATCAGCTTAAAGAATTGGCTGACCATGTACTGTCCTTGCACTACGCCGAATGTCAGGAGCAGCCCGAGCCGTATCTGGCGATGTTCCGGGTCATCGTCGAGCGTCAGGCCGAACTGATCGCCAAATGGCAGGCGTACGGCTTCTGTCATGGCGTGATGAACACCGACAATATGTCGATTCTGGGCATCACCTTCGACTTTGGCCCGTTCGCGTTCCTTGACGATTTCGACCAGCATTTCATCTGCAACCACTCTGACCACGAAGGCCGCTATTCCTTCAGCAATCAGGTGCCGATTGGCCAATGGAACCTCAGCGCGCTAGCCCAGGCCCTCACGCCGTTCATCAGTGTCGAGTCCCTGCGTGAGGCGCTCGGGATGTTTCTGCCGCTGTATCAGGCCCACTACCTGGATTTGATGCGCCGCCGACTGGGCCTGACCACTGCCGAGGACGACGACGCCGACCTCATCGCCCGCCTGTTGCAACTGATGCAGAACAGCGGCGTCGATTACAGCCTGTTCTTCCGCCACCTGGGCGAGAATGCTGCCGACGTAGCGGTCAACCGCCTGCGCGACGACTTCGTCGACATGCTTGGCTTCGATGCCTGGGGCGAGACTTACAAAGCCCGCATCGCGCGCGAGCCCGAAACGACCCAGGACGAGCGCCGCACCCGCATGCATGCGGTCAACCCGCTGTACATCCTGCGCAACTATCTGGCTCAACGCGCCATCGAAGCGGCCGAACGGGGTGACTACAGCGAAGTCAGGTGCCTGCATCAGGTGCTGTGCAAACCGTTCGAGGAGCAGGTCGGGATGGAAAGTTACGCGCAGCGGCCGCCGGATTGGGGCAAGCATTTGGAGATTAGCTGTTCGTCGTGACGCAAAACGGCCAGTCGATATTGCTTGCGGACAAAGCATCTGCCACCCCAGCACCGTACTCGTGTTTCTGTAAGCGCCAGTAACGTGCGAGTAAAGAACTGAAAAGCTCCCCTTGGGGGCCACTGTCGCCAATGGCTTGGGATTGGCTTCGGCGTAGCTATAGGCGCTACTACCCAAAACATCGCAACTCGCGGTGGCGGTCCCATTGTTTTTAAAGGTAATACTGACCTGCGGACCTGCATGGGCAAAACTCATTGCCGTCAGACCAATGCAACAGTTCCTGCTTTAAACAGCTTGATAGTTTTCATCCCGATCATCCTTTTGCTAGATCTGAGAAAACCTAATCAGCTGTTAGCCATCAGCACAACTACTCGAATGGATAGTTATTTTTCTAAATCTGACAGCAAAGCCCCTCTGGCAGGCAAGCTAATGTGCAGTGCTGCTTTGCACCTGGTCAGGCAACCGGGGCGTTCTTTCGGATAAAAAGCTGGATTGGGGGGAGCTAGCAGCAATGCATGCAGGGTGATTACAGCGCGATTCGCGGAATGCTCGCTGTCTCCAGATTCGAAGCAATCGGCTGTTAAATAGCGATGGGGTTGGGAAAATCGTGAAGACGGCACACTGAGTGCCTGGGCATTTAGGCCTGCAAGTCGGCCATCAGAAACGCTGTCGATCTCTAACCTGGCGACCCTCAAAAGGATTGGGGCCAATCCAGTACCCATGAGCCCGATGCCTGATGGATCTTAAGTCTGCCCTCAACTTGATAAACACGTTATCAGGCTCTACTTAACCGTCATCAGTCTTCTTCCAGGTAGCCAACATGTCCGAGCCTCTTCATATCCCCTGCCCCCACTGTAATGGCCTGAATCGCATCCCCGCTGAGCGGCTGGCAGATCAGCCCAAGTGCGGACGCTGTAAACAGCCAGTGTTGCTGACCAAGCCGTTCAACCTGACACAAAGCGACTACGCCAGTCAGATAAAGGGCGACTTGCCGCTGTTGATCGACGTCTGGGCCGAGTGGTGCGGACCTTGTAAATCCTTCGCTCCCACCTTCGAACAGGCAGCGGCTCAACTAAGTGGGCGGGTGCGGTTGGCGAAGCTGGACAGCGAAGCGAATCAGCAACTGTCAGCGCAACTGGGCATTCGCTCGATTCCGAGCCTGATCCTGTTCAAGAACGGTCGCGAGGTAGCCCGTCAGAGCGGCGCAATGCAGCGCCAGCAGTTGACCGCGTGGCTGGCAAGCCAAGGGATCTGACGGCGCATTCTTCAGCCATTGAAGCGCTTGCCTGCTTTGCCGGTAGGACATGTCTGAATGCGTAATCGCGACTCACGCGGATCGAATTCGTTGCCTAGGGTTTAGCCGTTCACACGGATAACTCGGAGGCGACGACGATGACATCGGTAATCAGGGAAGGCGACTCGACCACCACCGCAGGCGTGGTTCTGCAGACGTCAGGAACGCAAGTCTGGGAGGAGCGCAGGCTCGCGCGCATGGGCGATCCGGTGTGGTGTGCAGCCTGTGAGCAGGTCGGCTATATCGCTCAAGGCAATCCCACGTATATCGATCAGGTCGTGGCGGTCGCAACAGATGGACAGCTCGTGCATTGCCACTGCCCGCCTGGGGACCATCGGCTGATCGCCAGTCAGGATGCATTGAAGGCTGACATGCAGGCCACCATCGACATTCCCAAGGACCTGGCGCAAATCGCACGCAAACGGGCGAAGCGACTTAGCCGAGCCATGCGCGAAGGCGAGCATCTGTAGCCGCGCGGCTTGCCGAAACGCGCTTAAGATCGCCGTCAGCGAGAAGCGCATTGACGACGGGGCGGCCCATTCATCAAGCGGCGTTTCTTTCCAGCAAATGATGCAGCTCAACGAATTGCTGGCTGAGCTTGTGACGCGGATCAAGGTGAATCAGCGGCCTGTTGGCCTGGTGCGACTCGCGCATCTTCACCGAGCTACTGAGGTAAACCGGCAGCACGGGCAGGCCCTCGGCGATCAGTTGATCGAGCATCTGCTGCGGCAAACTGGCGCGCGACTGGAACTGATTGACGATGATGCCTTCCACCTCCAGATCCTCGTTATGGTCTTCTTTCAGTTCTTCGATTTCCTTGAGCAGACCGTACAGCGCCTGCCGGGAGAAGCTATCGCAGTCGAAGGGGATCAGCACCCTGTCTGCCGCGATCAACGCAGAGACGGCATAAAAATTCAACGCAGGGGGCGTATCCAGATAGATACGCTCGTAATCCTGATCAAGCTCGTCGAGCAACTTACGCAGCTTGTTGATCTTGTGCTTGGCCTCAAGTTTGGGCTGCAAATCCGCCAGCTCGGCGGTCGCGGTAACAACGTGCAGGTTATCGAACGGGGTTTCGTAGATGTCGACTTGATTCTTTTTGGAGAACGGCCCGGAAGACAGCGTCTGCTTGAAAAAATCGGCAATGCCCATGGGAATGTCGTCGCCGGTCAGGCCCGTGAGGTACTGCGTCGAATTGGCCTGCGTGTCGAGATCGATCAAGAGCGTCCGGTAACCCTCATGGGCACTAACGGCTGCGAGATTGCAGGCGATGCTGGATTTTCCGACCCCACCCTTCTGATTGAACACTACACGCCGCATTGGAAAACTCCTGTTGCTGTATTGTGTTTAAGGATCGTCGATCCGACCCGATGAATGGACCGAGTCTAGGCAATCCACGTGACAAGGGCGAGCATCCCGGGAAATCTGACGCACGGGAATGCAGTTGTCTGCATTGATGCGACGCGCAGATTTGCCAGCATCCGGTCACACCTCGATAATGCCTGCCATTGCGCCGCAGCGTGTGGCACCCGCAGGGCGCTGCCCTCTTCGTAGCGCTTAACCATTGATAGGTACCCTGATGATTCGAGCTTTGTTATTGGCCTGCGTGTTGCTGCTCAGTGCGTGTGCCAGCCAAGATCAGCTGCCGGCACAAATTCCTCATCTGAAGCTACCGATTACGGTGAATGCACAGCGTGAGCAGGCGGGCCAGCATCAGGATTGGCGGGTCGAAGCCCGGAAGCGGGACCGCGGGGTGCGCTGGACCCTGACAGACACTACCGGGAGCGTGCTAGCGGTGCAGGATCTGACCAACGACGGTTGGAAAGACCGCGCCGTCTCCGATGCAGACTTTGAAGCCCGGGAGCTGTTCGGCGCCGTTTTGTTCGCGCTCACCTCCGCAGAGGAAGTCCGCTTCGACTACCCTGGCGTGCAACTCCAGCCCCACGCAAGAAGCATCGAAAACCGTTGGCAGGTCAGCTACCTCTCGGAAGGCTTAATCCGCATCACGCTACCCGATGGCCAGAGCTACATGGTCAGCCCGATCAAAGGCAAAGCGAGTCGCTGATCCTCGCGAATGGCGTGCAGGCATGCACCGCTTTTACCCGGTCTTTCGCGTCACCAGTTCAATGAACGCTTTGGCCATGGGCGATTTCTGATCCTTGCGTTGTACCAGCCACACCGCTGATGTAGCCGCGTCATCCAGCAGCGTGCGATAGGCCACCCCATCGATGCGCATGCGTTGGTAAGACGCGGGCAGCACTGTCACCCCTAAACCCGCCGCCACCAGACCAATGATGGTCATGGCCTCGCCCGCTTCCTGCGCGAACAAGGGGCTGAATCCCGCCTCCCGCGCCAGGCTCAACAGTTGCGCATACAGACCACTGCCGTAGTTGCGAGGGAAGAATACGAAGGGTTCGCCGGCCAGTTCCTTAAGATAAATCCCCCGCTCGTTGCCTTCAGCCAAGGGGTGATCGGAACGCAATATCGCCACCAGCGGCTCGCGCAGCAGTTCAACGGCCACCAGGGCGTCCGGTAACGGCAGCGGCCGCATGATGCCGACCTGCATCGACTCTTCCTCCAGCCGCTCGGCGACTTCCCTGCTGCTCATTTCCTGCAGCGCAAGACGCACATCCGGGTAGCGCTGACGAAAAGCAAAGATGGCCTGCGGGATGCTTGAGGTGAACGGCGCGGACGCGGTAAAGCCGATCTTCAATTCGCCCAGCTCGCCCAGTTGGGCCCGACGGGCAACGTCGGACGCTTTTTCGACCTGAGCCAATACCAAGCGAGCCTCTTCGAGAAACAGCCGACCCGCCTCGCTCAGCGCCACTCGTCGGTTGGTGCGCTCGAACAAGCGCGCGCCCAATTCGCTTTCCAGAGCCTGTATCTGTTGGCTAAGCGGGGGCTGCGAGATGCCTAGCGAGGCGGCCGCGCGGCCAAAATGTAGCTCTTCTGCCACTGCAACGAAGTAGCGCAGGTGACGTAATTCCATGAACCCACCATTAGGTCGTAAAACCTATCAAACAGGTCGAACAATATATTGGAGGAAATCGTTAGCTGGCTATATTCTTTTTCCCTCGTCGCTTCGCCTGCATTGAGGTTACCCGTGAATACTGCTGCATCTCCCGCCACGTCCGCGTCCGAGATCAACGTTGCCATACCGCTGGGTGATAACTACATCGAAAAAGACACACCCGCGTTTATTCGTACAGTTCTTGCGCTGTTTTCCGGCGGCTTCGCCACCTTTTCCCTGCTCTACTGCGTGCAACCCATGATGCCGGTGCTGTCCCGCGAGTTTTCCATCAATGCGGCGCAGAGCAGCCTGATCCTCTCCGTTGCCACCGCGATGCTGGCCATCGGGCTGCTGATTACCGGGCCGATTTCAGATCGATTGGGACGCAAGTCGGTGATGGTTTTTTCGTTGTTTTCGGCAGCGCTGTTCACCATCGCCAGTGCGTTCATGCCGAGTTGGGAAGGTGTGCTGGTGACGCGGGCGTTCGTCGGGCTTTCGCTGAGCGGGCTGGCGGCGGTTGCCATGACTTATCTAAGCGAAGAAATTCATCCACAACACATTGGTTTGGCGATGGGCCTTTATATCGGTGGCAATGCCATCGGCGGAATGAGCGGTCGCCTGATCACCGGCGTGCTCAGTGACTACGTCAGTTGGCATACGGCGCTGTCGATCATGGGCCTCATATCGTTGGCCGGAGCCTGTGTGTTCTGGAAAATACTTCCGCCATCACGCAACTTCAGCGCTCGCCCGCTCAACGCCCGCAGTCTGTTGGAAGGGTTCGTTCTGCAGTTCCGCGATGCCGGTTTGCCGTGGCTGTTTCTGGAAGGCTTCCTGCTGATGGGGGCTTTTGTGACCCTGTTCAACTACATCGGCTATCGCCTGCTCGCAGCCCCGTACAACCTGAGCCAGGCGGTGGTCGGGCTGTTTTCGGTGGTGTACCTGTCTGGCATCTACAGCTCGGCGAAGGTCGGCGCACTGGCGGATAAACTAGGTCGGCGCAACGTGCTATGGGCGGTGATCGTGCTGATGCTCGCAGGCTTGGCGCTGACCATGTTCGAGCCTTTGGCTGTGGTGCTCATCGGCGTGATCTTGTTCACCTTTGGCTTCTTCGGTGCGCATTCGGTGTCCAGCAGCTGGATAGGCCGTCGCGCTATCAAAGCCAAAGGCCAGGCGTCCTCGCTGTATCTTTTTTGCTACTACGTTGGCTCCAGCATCGCCGGGACCGGCGGCGGGCTGTTCTGGCATTACGCGGGCTGGAACGGCATTGGCGTGTTCGTTGGCATCTTGCTGCTCATGGCATTGGGCGTAGCGTTGAAGTTGGCGAAAGTGAAGCCGTTGGCGATAAATGTGCAGGTTTGATGCCTTCGGCCTCTTCATGCAGGCCGCACTTCGTTTCACACCTTTTATATCTGCATCGTCCGCACCACGACCTCTGCAGGCAGAGCACCGAGAGCAGCCTCCTGTCACGCCAATGCATACCCCCAAACACCACCGCAGCATGAAGCCGCACATAAAAACGCCCGGCACTGGCCGGGCGTTTCATTTCTGCCTATCAGCGTTTACTGGTGGTACTGCGCTGACATTTCATGCACGGCATTGATGAATGCACCGGCGTTGGCCGGGTCGACTTCGGGGGTGATGCCGTGACCCAGATTGAAGATGTGGCCGGTGCCGCTGCCATAGCTTTTGAGGATATTGGCGACTTCCTGGCGGATAGCTTGCGGGTTGGCATAGAGCACGGTGGGGTCCATGTTGCCTTGCAGGGCGACCTTGCTACCGACACGGCGGCGCGCTTCGCCGATGTCGCAGGTCCAGTCCAGGCCCAAGGCGTCGGCTCCGGCCTCGGCGATGCTTTCCAGCCACAGGCCGCCACCTTTAGTGAACAGGATCACTGGCACTTTGCGGCCATCGTGCTCGCGAATCAGACCGTTGACGATCTTGCGCATGTAGGCCAGGGAAAACTCCTGATATGCCGCCGCCGAGAGGCTGCCACCCCAGCTGTCGAAGATCTGCACCGCTTGTGCGCCAGCGAGGATCTGGCCGTTGAGGTAGGCGGTAACCGACTGCGCCAATTTATCCAATAACAGGTGCATGGCTTGCGGGTTGTCGTAGAGCATGGCCTTGGACTTGCGGAAGTCTTTGGACGAGCCGCCTTCAACCATGTAGGTCGCCAGGGTCCATGGGCTGCCTGAGAAACCGATCAACGGCACGCGGCCATTCAGCTCGCGGCGAATGGTGCTGACCGCATCCATGACGTAGCCCAGGTCCTTCTGCGGATCGGGAATCGGCAAGGCTTCGATGTCGGCCAGATTGCTAACGGTTTTCCTGAAGCGCGGGCCTTCTCCGGTTTCGAAGTACAGGCCAAGGCCCATCGCATCGGGAACGGTCAGAATGTCGGAGAACAGGATCGCGGCGTCCAGCGGGTAGCGTTCAAGGGGCTGCAAGGTGACTTCACAGGCAAACGCCGGGTTCATGCACAGGCTCATGAAGTCCCCGGCCTTGGCGCGGCTGGCGCGGTATTCCGGGAGGTAGCGACCGGCCTGACGCATCATCCACACGGGAGTGACGTCTACGGGTTGCTTGAGCAGGGCGCGAAGGAAGCGGTCGTTCTTCAGGGCAGTCATGTCGGCATCCGGAAAAAAAGTGCGGGCATTTTCTCAGACACCAACGCAAAAGGCACGGTAAGTACCGTGCCTTTTGTCTATGGGTGCGATTTGTCGCATGCAGACTGCAACGAATGACCTCTAGAGATCGTCCCAGGCCTTGCGTGGCATTGCGCCTACGACGCGCCGCGTGAAACCTGTTGTTGGACGCGGAGCATTCCCACGCAGAGCGAGGGAACGATCATATGCCGCTCTGCTGCATCAATCCGCACCACGCGTCAGACGCCCAGGTAATCCAGAATGCCCTCAGCCGCATTGCGGCCTTCGAAGATCGCCGTTACCACCAGGTCAGACCCGCGGACCATGTCGCCACCGGCGAAGATTTTCGGGTTGCTGGTCTGGTGCTTGAACTTGCCTTGTTCCGGTGCAACGACGCGACCCTGGCTGTCGATCTCGATGCTGTGCTGCTCGAACCACGATGCCGGGCTTGGACGGAAACCGAAGGCGATGACCACGGCATCCGCCGGGATGATCTCTTCGGAGCCCGGGATCGGCTCAGGGCTGCGACGGCCACGGGCGTCGGGCTCGCCCAGACGAGTCTCCACCACCTTCACGCCTTCAACCTTGTCTTCGCCTACGATGGCGATGGGCTGACGGTTGTAGAGAAACTTCACGCCTTCTTCCTTGGCGTTCTTCACTTCCTTGCGCGAACCCGGCATGTTTTCTTCGTCACGACGATAGGCGCAGGTCACCGCTTTGGCACCCTGACGAATCGACGTGCGGTTGCAGTCCATTGCCGTGTCGCCACCGCCGAGCACCACGACCTTCTTGCCCTTCATGTCGACGAAATCTTCCGGCGACTTTTCGAAGCCCAGGTTGCGGTTGACGTTAGCGATCAGGAAATCCAGCGCGTCGTGCACGCCTGGCAGGTCTTCACCGGGGAACCCACCCTTCATGTAGGTATAAGTGCCCATGCCCATGAACACCGCATCGTATTCCTGCAGCAACTGCTCGACGGTGATGTCTTTGCCGACTTCAGTGTTGAGACGGAACTCGATTCCCATACCGGTGAAGACTTCGCGACGGTGGCTGAGCACGCTTTTCTCGAGCTTGAACTCAGGGATACCGAAGGTCAGCAGGCCGCCGATTTCCGGGTTTTTATCGAACACCACGGGAGTTACGCCACCGCGCACCAGCACGTCGGCGCAGCCCAGACCCGCAGGTCCTGCACCGATGATCGCCACGCGCTTGCCGGTCGGCACGACGCGAGACATGTCCGGGCGCCAGCCCATGGCGAACGCGGTATCGGTGATGTACTTCTCCACCGAACCGATCGTGACCGCGCCGAAACCGTCGTTGAGGGTGCAGGCACCTTCGCACAGGCGGTCCTGAGGGCACACCCGACCGCAGACTTCCGGCAGGGTATTGGTCTGGTGCGACAGCTCGGCGGCGGCGAGGATGTTGCCCTCGGACACCAGCTTGAGCCAATTGGGAATGAAGTTATGCACAGGGCATTTCCATTCACAGTACGGGTTACCACAACCCAGGCAACGATGGGCCTGATCGGCCGACTGCTGGGGTTTGAAAGGCTCGTAGATTTCCACGAACTCTTTCTTTCGTTGACGCAACAGTTTCTTCTTCGGATCTTTGCGCCCGACATCGATGAACTGGAAGTCGTTACTGAGACGCTCGGCCATTCTCTAGAACCTCTAACCACAGCCTCAAACTTTACGCTTGAAGCTGCAAGAATCATTACGCAGGCGTTACGCGCACTGCTGTTCACTTGCGGCGTGAAGCGTGCCGCTCGCAGCTGCTGTCATTGCGGATTCGCGCGAGTACTCGATAGCAACGACTTCAAGTTGGCGGCCTTGGGCTTGACCAGCCAGAAGCGGCGCAGGTAGTCGTCCAGGTTTTCCCAGAGATTGCGGCCCCACTCGCTATCGGTTTCGGCAACGTATTCGGCGAGCACGCGTTCCAGATGGCTGCGATAGGCTTCCATGGCCTCACCGCTGATGCGCTGGATCTCAACCAGCTCATGGTTGACCCGGTCAACGAAGGTGTTGTCCTGATCGAGCACGTAAGCGAAACCGCCAGTCATGCCGGAACCGAAGTTGTAGCCGGTCTTGCCGAGCACGCAGACGAAACCACCGGTCATGTATTCGCAGCAGTGATCGCCGGTGCCTTCCACGACGGTATAAGCACCCGAATTACGCACGGCGAAACGCTCGCCTGCGGTTCCTGCGGCAAACAACTTGCCGCCGGTGGCGCCGTACAAGCAGGTGTTACCGATAATGGCGCTGTCCTGAGTCTTGAACGGGCTGCCCTTGGGCGGCACGATCACCAGCTTGCCTGCAGTCATGCCCTTACCGACGTAGTCGTTGGCATCGCCTTCCAGGTACATGTTCAGACCGCCGGCGTTCCAAACGCCGAAGCTCTGGCCAGCGGTGCCCTTGAAGCGGAAGGTCACCGGCGCATTGTTCATACCCTGGTTACCGTGCAGCTTGGCGATTTCACCGGAGATACGCGCGCCGATAGAACGGTCGCAGTTGCAGATTTCCAGTTCGTATTCGCCGCCAGACCTGGACTCGATAGCCGACTTGGCCATCTCGACCATTTTCTCGGCCAGCAGGCCTTTGTCGAAGGGCGGGTTGCGGTCGACCAAGCTGAACTGAGGCTTGTCTGCCGGGATGTGATCGCTGCCCAGCAGCGGCGTCAGGTCCAGGTTCTGCTGCTTGGCGGTTTCGCCCGGCAGGATGTCCAGCAGGTCGGTACGGCCGATCAGCTGTTCCAGCGAACGCACACCCAGCTTGGCCAGCCACTCGCGGGTTTCTTCAGCCACATAGGTGAAGAAGTTGATGACCATGTCGACAGTGCCGATGTAGTGATCCTTGCGCAGCTTGTCGTTCTGGGTCGCTACGCCAGTGGCGCAGTTGTTCAGGTGGCAAATGCGCAAGTATTTGCAGCCTAGCGCGATCATCGGCGCAGTACCGAAGCCGAAGCTCTCGGCGCCGAGAATGGCGGCCTTGATCACGTCCAGGCCGGTTTTCAGGCCACCGTCGGTCTGCACACGTACCTTGCCGCGCAGATCATTGCCGCGCAGGGTCTGGTGGGTTTCGGCCAGCCCGATTTCCCACGGCGCGCCCGCGTATTTGATCGAGGACAGCGGCGATGCACCGGTACCACCGTCGTAGCCTGAAATGGTGATCAGGTCGGCGTAGGCCTTGGCCACGCCAGCTGCAATGGTGCCAACACCCGCTTCTGCCACAAGCTTGACCGAGACCAGCGCCGACGGGTTGACCTGCTTGAGGTCGAAAATCAGCTGCGACAGGTCTTCGATCGAGTAGATATCGTGATGTGGCGGTGGAGAAATCAGGGTCACGCCCGGCACTGCATAGCGCAGTTTGGCGATCAGACCGTTGACCTTGCCGCCCGGCAGTTGACCGCCCTCGCCTGGCTTGGCGCCTTGGGCGACCTTGATCTGCAGTACATCGGCGTTGACCAGATACTCAGGGGTCACGCCAAAACGGCCAGTGGCGATCTGTTTGATCTTAGAGCTGCGGATGGTGCCGTAGCGTGCCGGATCTTCACCACCTTCACCCGAGTTGGAGCGCGCGCCCAAGCGGTTCATAGCTTCGGCCAGCGCTTCATGGGCCTCCGGTGACAATGCGCCCAGGGAGATACCTGCCGAGTCGAATCGCTTGAGAATCGCTTCCAGTGGTTCGATGTCGTCAATCGACAACGGCGTATCGAGCTCCTTGACCTTGAACAAGTCACGGATCATCGACACCGGGCGGTTATCCACCAGCGCGGTGTATTCCTTGAACTTGCTGTAGTCACCCTGCTGCACAGCGGCTTGCAGCGTTGCCACGACGTCAGGGTTATAGGCGTGGTATTCACCGCCGTACACAAACTTGAGCAGGCCACCTTGCTGGATCGGCTTGCGCGGGCTCCAGGCTTCACCGGCCAGTGCTTGCTGTTCGGCCTCGATGTCGACGAAACGCGCACCCTTGATGCGGCTCGGCACGCCACGGAAGCTCAGCTCGCAAACTTCTTCGGACAGGCCAATGGCTTCGAACAGTTGTGCGCCGCGATACGAGGCGATTGTCGAGATGCCCATCTTCGACAGGATCTTGAGCAGGCCCTTGGTAATGCCTTTGCGGTAGTTCTTGAACACTTCATACAGATCGCCCAGCACTTCGCCGGTACGGATCAGGTCGCCCAGCACTTCATACGCCAGGAACGGATAGACCGCCGAAGCACCGAAACCGATCAACACCGCAAAGTGGTGCGGATCGCGAGCAGTGGCGGTTTCGACCAGAATGTTGCTGTCGCAACGCAGGCCTTTTTCGGTCAGGCGGTGGTGAACCGCACCGGTGGCAAGCGAAGCGTGGATCGGCAGCTTGCCCGGCGCGATGTGCCGGTCGCTGAGCACGATCTGGGTACGACCTGCACGCACGGCTTCTTCGGCTTGGTCGGCAACGTTGCGCACCGCAGCTTCAAGGCCGGTGCTTTCGTCGTAGTTCAGGTCAATGACGGCGCGATCAAAGCCCGGACGTTCCAGGTTCATCAGCGAGCGCCATTTGGCCGGGGAAATGACCGGCGAGCTGAGGATCACACGAGAGGCGTGTTCTGGCGATTCCTGGAAGATGTTGCGCTCGGCACCGAGGCAAACTTCCAGCGACATGACGATGGCTTCGCGCAGCGGATCGATCGGCGGGTTGGTGACCTGTGCGAATTGCTGGCGGAAATAGTCGTAAGGCGTGCGCACCCGGCGTGACAGCACGGCCATGGGTGTGTCATCGCCCATCGAGCCAACCGCTTCCTGACCCTGCTCGCCCAACGGACGCAGGACCTGGTCGCGTTCTTCGAACGTGACCTGGAACATCTTCATGTATTGCTTGAGCTGATCCGGGTTGTAGAACGCCGAACCGTGGTCGTGGTCTTCCAGCGTCGCCTGAATGCGCAACGCATTCTTGCGCAGCCATTGCTTATACGGATGGCGCGACTTCAGACGGCTGTCGATGGCATCAGTGTCGAGGATCTGGCCGGTTTCGGTGTCCACGGCGAAGATCTGGCCCGGCCCGACACGGCCTTTGGCGATGACGTCCTCGGGGGTGTAATTCCACACGCCGATTTCCGACGCCAGGGTGATGTAGCCGTTCTTGGTGGTAACCCAGCGTGCAGGACGCAGACCGTTGCGGTCGAGCAGGCAGACCGCGTGCCGACCCTCGGTCATCACGACACCGGCCGGGCCATCCCAAGGCTCCATGTGCATGGAGTTGAATTCGTAGAACGCACGCAGATCCGGGTCCATGGTCTCGACGTTCTGCCACGCAGGCGGCACCAGCATGCGCACGCCGCGGAACAGATCGATGCCGCCGGTCACCATCAACTCCAGCATGTTGTCCATGCTCGATGAATCGGACCCCACGCGGTTGACCAGCGGGCCGAGTTCGTCCAGGTCCATCAGGTCGTTGGTGAATTTGGTACGACGCGCCTGTGCCCAGTTGCGGTTACCGGTGATGGTGTTGATTTCGCCGTTGTGGGCGAGAAAGCGAAATGGCTGGGCCAGCGGCCATTTCGGCAGGGTATTGGTCGAGAAACGCTGGTGGAATACGCAGATTGCAGTCTGCAGGCGTTCGTCGTTGAGGTCTGGGTAAAATGCCGTGAGGTCACGCGGCATCATCAGGCCTTTATAGATGATGGTTTTGTGCGAGAAGCTGCAGATGTAATGGTCGTTGTCCGCCGCGTTGGCCACCGACGAACGGCGACGGGCACAGAATAGCTTGATCGCGAATTCCTGATCGCTCAGGCCTTCGCCACCAATGAACACCTGCTCGATCTTGGGCAGACGCTCCAGCGCCAGACGGCCAAGTACGCTGGTATCGATCGGCACCTGCCGCCAGCCAATCAAGGTTAGACCCGCAGCCAGAATTTCGCGGTTCATGTTTTCGCGAGCGACTTGGGCCTTGGTGTCATCCTGATTGAGGAACACCATGCCCACGCAATACTGGCGCGGCAGCTCGACACCGAACTGCTCCTGGGCGACAGCACGCAGGAACGTGTCGGGTTTTTGAATCAATAGCCCGCAACCGTCACCGGTTTTGCCGTCGGCGTTGATCCCACCACGGTGGGTCATGCAGGTCAGGGCTTCGATAGCCGTCTGCAACAAGTGATGACTGGGCTCGCCTTGCATGTGGGCGATCAGGCCGAAACCACAGTTATCCTTGAACTCTTCTGGATGATACAGACCTGCTTTCATAGACACATTCTCACCAGGCTGCCTCTTATAGAGGCAAATTTCTTTTCAGTTCAACCATTTACCTTCCACGCTGAACGTCCGTCAGCTTTGCGGTAGCAAAAGGGAGGTCATTGTACACACCGACACAAAACCCCACAAATTTGGCGACGAAGCGTCGCAAATTTATGTCGCATTCATGAAAGGCTTGATAGCTGTTCTCGTGCTAGCCAGAGCTTTGTTGCGAGTCTGACCAAAGAGAGCCCAAAGTTCAATGCGTGTCTGAGACGCAGACACCGCAAGGCGCGCTGCTCATTGGCAGCACGCTCATGCGTTGATATTGGGGGGCCAAGCGAGCGACCTGGATAAGGTCGCTGCGTCATTAGCGAGCGGCGGCGAGTTCCTGTTGGATACTGCCGACAGTACGAGGCCAAGGTTTACCAGCCTGAACCTTCTCTGGCAAGACCTTGATCGCGGCGAGTGCCGCATTGCGGTCGGCAAAACTGCCGTAAGTCACTACATACAGAGGCTTGCCCTGCAGGGTTTTCTTGAAGTAACGGTACTCGGCGCCCTGCTCTTTCACATAGCTCTGAGCCGTGGCTTCGGAGCTGGTGCCAAGGATCTGCACCACATAATGCGTCGGCGCCTGACCGGCGTACCAGGTGCCACCGGCAGATGCTGGAACTGCGGCAGCAGGGGCCGGTTTTTCAACAGGTTTAGGCGCAGGCTTGGCGGTCGCGACCTGAGTGGGCGCAGGCTTGGCTGCAGGTGCCGGAGCAGGTGCCGGTTTGGCAGCCGGAGCTGGCGCAGGACGCGGCGTCGGTACCGGCGTTTGCGCCATTGCTGGAGCAGGACCGGCAGCCGCACCCGAAGGCGGTGCGGTGGTAGTCACGGTTGGCGGCTGCAAGGACTGGTTGGAGACCGGACCACCGTCTTCGCCATCCCCTTCACCCGAACCTGCGGCCTCGGCCAAAGGACCGCGCATCACAGGCTGCGAGTTACCGCCCAACGGGAGTGGCACTGGCTGCGAATTACCGGCGAATTCAATGGCCGGGCCTCCGTTATTCGATTGCTGGGCAGGCGCTTGGCCCTGGCCCAGCGGCAATTGTGCCTGGGAGTTGGCCGGAGCCGTAGGCGCAGTATTGCGCCCCGGGATCAACCATGCAGCGAGCACCGCCGCCACGACAACACCACCCAAAGCCAATACGTGTTTCTTAGGCATTTTGAACCCCATACTTGGACGCTTTACCGCAGAGCGGCTGGCGATCATGGCTTCGATCATCGAGTCGCGCGCGACCTGGTTAATCGCGCCCGGCCATCCATTGGACTGTTCGTGAATATCGGTGATCTGCTCGGCGCTGAAGGCTTCAATGCCTTGACCGGCGCCCTCCAGGCGCTGAGCCAGATACTCACGGGTTTCTTCTTCGGAATACGGTGCAAGCTCGATAACGTGGAAGCGTTCTTCTTCTGAGCCGCTCTCGGCACACAGCTGATCCAGACGGTCGATGATCGAAGCCTCGCCGAACAGGAAGACATGCGGACGTCCTTCCGGAGTACCCGCCGCCAATCCCAACAACGCTTCGAGTGCGGATTCGCCCAGTTGTTCGGCGTCGTCTACCAGGACATAGACTTCCTGGCCTGTGAGCGCCAGTTGTACGACCTGTGACAGGATGGCGCGCATTTCCGGCTGAGCGACGTTCAGCGCCTGCGCCACCTGCCGCAGTACGCCGGCCGCATCGCTGGCGCCGCGGGCAGAAACCACCACGCTCTGCACCGACTGCTTGTTGGTGCTGGCGACCAACGCCTGGCGCAGGAGGGTCTTGCCACTCCCATGGGGGCCGGTGACCAGAAGGAGCAACTGGCTGTAGCGGGCCAGATGGTGCAACTGTCCCAACACCGGCTTGCGCTGGGCAGGGAAAAACTTAAAGCCGGGGACCCGCGTGGCAAAGGGGTCATGACTCAATTGATAGTGACCGAGAAAGGCCTCATCGGCGTGCAAACTAGTCATGGATTTCTCATTAACCTCTAAGCTGATCCACCAAGACGCGGTAATCCGCGGCCAGTGTGGCCTGTAGTACTTCTCTTGGATATTCGTCAGTCACCACCGCTTCGCCCATACGGCTCAGCAGCACCAAGCGCAGACGACCATCAATCACCTTCTTGTCCACCGCCATGTGCTCGAGAAAATGCTCAGGCGTCATGTCTTCAGGCGGGACCACTGGAAGACCGGCGCGCTGGAACAAACGAATTCCACGATCACGCTCCTGCTCACTGATCCAACCCAAGCGCTTCGACATTTCCAGCGCCATCACCGTTCCGGCCGCGACGGCTTCACCATGCAGCCAGACCCCGTAACCCATGTGGGTTTCGATGGCATGTCCAAACGTGTGGCCCAAGTTCAGCGTAGCCCGCACGCCCGACTCGCGCTCATCGGCACCGACCACGGCAGCCTTGGCCGCGCAGGAGCGCTCGATGGCAGTGGTCAACGTGGCTTGATCCAGGCCGCGAAGCTTGTCCATATGCTCTTCGAGCCACGTCAGGAACGGCTCGTCACATATCAGACCGTATTTGATAACCTCGGCAAGCCCGGCAGACAACTCGCGTTCAGGCAGGCTGTTCAGCGAAGTGGTGTCGATCAACACGGCATTGGGCTGATAGAACGCGCCGACCATATTCTTGCCCAGCGGGTGGTTGATCCCGGTCTTGCCGCCGACGGACGAGTCGACCTGGGACAGCAGCGTGGTCGGCACCTGAATGAAGTCCACGCCGCGCTGATAGCAGGCAGCCGCGAAACCGGCCATGTCACCGATCACACCGCCACCGAGTGCAATCACGGTCGTGCGACGGTCGTGGCGTGCAGTCAGCAGTGCGTCGAAAACCAGCTGCAGGGTTTCCCAATTCTTGAAGGCCTCGCCGTCGGGAAGCACGATTGGCAGAACGTTGTAGCCGGTCAGTGTCTTGGTCAGGCGGTCCATGTAGAGCGGCGCGACGGTGCTGTTGGAAACGATCGCGACCTGTTTGCCAGCGATGTACGGCGTGAGCAACTCGGGGCGATCCAACAGGCCTTCGCCAATATGAATCGGGTAGCTCCGCTCGCCGAGCTCGACCTTAAGTGTCTGCATGTATCCCCACACTCTTATAACGATTGGATGCCTGTTCGACGCCAGCGCGTCAATACGGACCACGGCGCAAGGCCATTTGGCGACCCTGCTTTTATGGTCGCCGAGGATAACGCATTTACGTCTGCGCTTTAACGGGGAGGAAGCTCGGCCAACAGGGCGAGGATGTCAAGGACCACCATGCGTGGGGGCCGCTCATCGGTTTGAATGATGACATCGGCGATTTCCCGATAGAGCGGATCACGGATGGCCAACAGCTCACGCAACACCCGGGCCGGATCGGCGGTACGCAACAGAGGTCGGTTGCGATCACGCGAAGTGCGCCCGACCTGCTGCTCCACCGAGGCATGTAAATACACCACACGCCCGCCGGCATGCAGCGCGCGACGGTTTTCTTCACGCATGACTGCACCGCCGCCGGTCGCGAGTACGACGCCATCACATGCGCACAGCTCTGCGATCATGGCTTGTTCACGATCACGAAAGCCCGCCTCGCCTTCCCTGTCGAAAATCCAGGGAATATTGGCGCCCGTGCGCAGTTCGATTTCCTTGTCGGAATCCTTGAACGGCAGTCGCAGCTCTTTGGCCAGCAGACGACCGATGGTGCTTTTGCCAGCCCCCATCGGCCCCACAAGTATTAAATTTCGCACAGAATCAACGACTCACAGCAATCGCCTGGTTGTTCATGATACGCGGAGTGAGAAACACCAACAGCTCGGATTTTGACTCGGTGATTACATCCCGCCGGAAAAGGCGGCCAACATACGGCACATCGCCCAAAAATGGCACCTTGTCGACGACTTTATTCTGCGTATTGGAGAACACCCCACCGATCACGATCGTCTCTCCATCGGAAACCAGGACCTTGGCGTTGACCTCGTTTTTCTTGATGGGCGGTACGCCCAGCACGGTGTTCACATAGTCAGGTTCGTCCTTGGTGACCTTCACTTCCATGATGATGCGATTGTCCGGAGTGATCTGCGGTGTCACTTCCAGGGAGAGCGATGCCTCCTTGAACGAGACCGAGGTCGCGCCGCTTGAGCTGGCCTCTTGATAGGGCACCTCTGTGCCTTTCAGGATTTTCGCGGTTTCCTTGTCCGAGGTAACGACCTTGGGTTGCGATACCACTTCACCGTTGCCGGTTTTTTCCATCGCCGTCAGCTCAAGATCCAGAATCGTGTTGTTGGTCAAGAAGCCCAGACCGATCGACGAGGTCGGGTTGCTCACCCCCATGTCCACGTACGGGCCGTTGGTAGCGGCCGCGCCGGTGACGGTACCGCTACCACCGGTCGTGTACTTGCCACCTGTGGTCGACCCACCCCAACGCACCCCCAACGCCTTGTCGTAGTCGACGTTGGCCTCGACGATACGGGCCTCGATCATCACCTGCCGGACCGGAATATCCAGCTGGGAAACAATGCGCCGCAACTCGTCCAAACGGTCCTGGGTCTGATAGGCAATGATGTTGTTGGTGCGCTCATCGACGGTAATCGAACCACGCTCATCGGCTTTCGAGTCGGCATTGGTGACCGACTGGAACAGCTTGGCGATGTCCGCGGCCTTGGCGTAGTTAACCTGCAGCAGTTCGCGGCGCAGCGGCGCCAGATCCGAGATCTGCTTGAGCGATTCCAGCTCCTGACGCTCGCGAGCGGCAATCTCGTCAGCCGGCGCGACCAGCAGTACGTTGCCAATCTTGCGCTTGTCCAGGCCCTTGGTCTTGAGCACCAGATCCAGCGCCTGGTCCCACGGTACGTTCTGCAGTCGCAGCGTGATGCCGCCCTGAACGGTGTCGCTGGCCACAAGGTTGAGGTTGGTGAAATCGGCGATCAGCTGCAGCACTGAGCGCACGTCAATGTCCTGAAAGTTCAGCGACAACTTTTCGCCGGTGTACACCAACTTGTCCGCATTGCGTCGAGCGACGTCTTCGTTGGTCAACGGACGCACGCTGATGGTCAGCTTGTTTTCGGTCTGATACGCGGAATAGTCGAAGGCACCGGACGGTTCGATGGAGATACTGGTTTTGTCGCCGCTGACGCTGGAGTTGACGAACTGCACCGGCGTCGCGAAATCCTTCACGTCCAGACGCACGCGCAACGGCTCAGGCAATTGAGTCTTGGCGAAGTCGACACGGATCTTGCCACCCTGCTCCTGAATGTCCGGGGCGATACCGGCATCGCTCAACTCGATGACGACGTTGCCTTCGCCCAGCTCACCGCGTTGAAAATCAACGCTCTTGACCGCTCTCGGACCTGGCGCGTAAGCACGCGCCGCAGGCTTGACGGGTGCAGCGCTGACCGTTGCCGGCGGCACGCTCACCCGAGCAGCGCCTTGGGCTGTGCTCGGCTGTGAACCCTGCGCAGCGGTCGCGCCCTGGCCCACCACGACGAACAGGTTATTGCCGTCGACACGGGAGCTGTAGGGCGCAAGCGTCGTCAGGTTGATGATCACACGGGTGCGATCCTTGGCTTCGACCACCACCACGCTATGGGCATTACCCGACCCCAGGTCACGGCTCTTAATCGCCAACTGGCTGGTGACACCGGGCAGATCCAGCGCAATCCGCGCTGGCTGCTCGGTGGTATAGCCGCGCGGAGCCGCCACCGGGCCGTCAAAGGACAGTTTCAACTCGACCCGATCCCCCGGCAATGCAGCGACATCCAGCGTCTTGAGATTGGCCGCCTGGAGAATCGGTGAAAGCATCGCCATCCATAGCGAAACGCCGATAATCGAAAGAATCCTAGTCATGTTCACATTCCACCACTGTGCCGATCCGAAGGTGTATCGCTTGCGTGTCGTCTTCATGAGCGTTCTTTAAGGGATATGCTGCGTGGCCGCTCCAGCCAGGCCCCCTCTCCATCGGGAACGATTTCAATTACCTGCACCTCGGCGTCGGTAATGGAGACGATCCGGCCGTCGTTGCGGCCCAGATAATCTCCGACCTTCACCCGATGTACGCCGCCGGCACCGCGCAGCAAGGCAAAAGTACCCGTTTCATTGCTCAGCGTGCCGACCATTTCAAAGCCATCGATGTTGAAGCCTTCCAGAAACTGCTTGACCCGCGTCGGATCGGGCTGGACCAGGTGCGAGCCTTTCTGACGCGCAACCAGATCGACCTTAATCGGCGGCTGGAACGGGCTGCGCAGGTTCGCCGCCGCGTAGGTAAAGGCCTCGTATGGCCGGAACTTGGGCATCGGCTCGATAGTACCCACTGGACGCGCACGCATCTCGGCCATGAACTGCTTTAAATCGTCGAACTCGTTGGAACTGTCACAACCTGCCAACCCCATCAGCGCAGCGCCCAGGCACAACCAATGCACGGCCCTCATTTCGCAGGCCCCTTGTTGTCAACGTTCTGAAGCCCTTTGTCGTTGTAGCGGTAGGTTTTGGCAAGGATGCTCATGCGCAGTTTTCCAGGGGACTTAGGGTCCACCGGTTTGATTTCGAAATCGTGCAGCGTAACGATGCGCGGCAGGCTGGCCACGCCACTGACGAAGGTCGCCAGGTCGTGGTAAGCGCCGGTCACGGTGATCTGGATCGGCAATTCGATGTAGAACTGCTGAGCAGCCTCAGGTAAAAGCTTGATCTCTTCGAACTCAAGCCCGCTGCCCAGGCCGGTGCGCGTGATGTCTTCCAGCAACCCAGGCACCTCGGTGTCGCTAGGCAGTTGCCTGAGCAATGCGCCGAAGGTGTTCTCCATTTCCACCATCTGGGTTTTGTAGGCCGGCAGGTTGGCGGCCTGGAAAGCCTTGTTGGAGAACTGCCCGCGTAGCGCGGTTTCGTCATTGCGTGCCTGATCGAGCTGAGTTTGCATGTCCTGGATGTAGAAAAAGTATCCACCGGCCAGCACCAGCACCAGCAGCAAGGCGCCAGCGATGGTTTTGACTGCGGCAGGCCATGAACCCAGGTTATTGATGTCCAGATCGTTGATGTCGATCTTGCGCAGGCTGTCGAGCCATTCGTTCACATTCATGGCTTGGCACCTTTCACGCCAGTGTCGACCGCAGGCTGGGTTTGACGCACCGTCAGTTGGAAAGAATTGGACTGATCCGCTGAACCGGCGCCGCTGTTGGCCTTCACCTCGGTAAGGCTGGGCGCCTCCAGCCAATCCGACGCTTCAAGATTACGCAGCAGGTCCGAAACCCGATTGTTCGACTCGGCGGCGCCGGAAATGCTGATCAGCTTGTTGCTCATCTTCACTTCTTTGAAATACACCCCGTCCGGCAGCGTGCGGGCCAGTTGATCGAAAATACGGCCGATAATCGGCCGATTTCCTTGCAGATCCTGAATGATCTTCATCCGCTCAAGCAGCTGTTTGCGCCGGGCCTTGAGCTCGCTGATCTCCTTGATCCGCGCATCAAGCTGGACGATTTCAGTCTTGATGTACTGATTGCGAGCGTTCTGGTGAGTGATCGCACTGCTCAAATATTGATCAGCCAGTAGGAGGGTGCCGATACCCGCGATCAGTACGCCGACCAGAGAAAGCAAAAAGCGTTTCTTGCGTTCCTCGCGTAGCTGCTCGCGCCAGGGCAGTAAGTTGATCCTTGCCATCAGTCGAAGCTCCTCAACGCCAGACCGCACGCGATCATCAGTGCAGGAGCATCACTGGCCAGTGCGCCGGCGTTGACCTTGGCGCTCAACGCCATATCGGCAAACGGGTTGGCAACCATGGTAGGGGTGCCGAGGCGTTCCTGGATCAGGCGGTCCAGTCCGGCAATGGATGCCGTTCCGCCGGCCAGCATGATGTAGTCGACGCGGTTGTACTGGCCGGCGGCAAAGAAGAACTGCAAGGAGCGGGACACCTGCTGTACGACTGCGTCCTTGAACGGTTGCAGTACCTCAAGGGTGTAATCGTCCGGCAAGCCACCCTGCTTCTTCGCAAGGCCCGCCTCACCTACCGACAGCCCGTACCGGCGCTGGATTTCCTCGGTGAGCTGGCGTCCGCCGAACAGTTGTTCGCGCGTATAGATGATGCGACCGTTGTGCAGCACGCTAAGGGTGGTCATGGTGGCGCCGATGTCGATGACGGCGACGGTCAGTTGATCGTGATCCTGACCCAACTGAGAAGACAACAGACCAAAGGAACGCTCCAGTGCATAGGCCTCTACGTCCACCACCCGCGCCGTGAGGCTGGCGAGTGCCAACGCGGCTTCACGCACTTCTACGTTTTCTTTGCGGCAGGCGGCGAGCAATACCTCCACGCGTTCGGGATTGCGCGCCGAATAGCCCTGCACTTCGAAATCGATGGCGACTTCTTCCAATGGATAAGGAATGTACTGATCGGCTTCGATCTTAAGTTGGTTTTCCATCTCGTCGTCGGAAAGCCCGGCGTCCATCTCAATGGTCTTGGTAATGACCGCAGAGCCTGCGACGGCGACCGCCGCGATTTTGACGTTTGTCTTGGCTTTCGCCAGCACACGCGTCAAGGCATTGCCCACGCCTTCCAGTTCGGCAATGTTCTTTTCCACGACTGCGTTAGCAGGCAAGGGCTCGACCGCGTAGGACTCGACCTTATAGCGGGTACCGGAACGACTCAGTTCAAGAAGCTTTACCGAGGTGGAACTAATATCGATCCCTAGAAGGGTATTGGCCTTCTTACTGAAGAGTTCGAACACAACCGATTCCCTATGCGTTTCCGTCACTTACGGATATTTTTTTGTCCAACGCCACTGTCGGCAGCCTTGACAGTAGCGCAAATAACGCTTGGCGACGAAAAATGCTTATAATGCCCAGCGTTTTTTTCGTGTAGCAAAGCTTCAGGGCGTGTTCATTTGTAAATGCCTGCGCTTAACCCATTCTTTTTTCTGGAAATCCAAAAGCCTTGATACGCCTGCTGAAGTTTTTCTGGTGGTCCATCGTCGCTATCGTCTGCGGGCTGCTGCTCGGCTTGAGCGGTGCCTTTCTCTACCTGTCGCCAAATCTGCCTTCGGTCGATGCACTGCGCAATATTCAACTGCAAATTCCGCTGCGGGTATTCAGCAGCGACGGCAAGCTCATTGCAGAATTCGGCGAAATGCGCCGTTCGCCGATCCGTTTTGCCGACATTCCACCCAATTTCATTCATGCCCTGCTGTCCGCCGAAGACGACAATTTCGCCAATCACTATGGGGTAGATCCCAGCAGCCTGATGCGCGCTGCCAGCCAGCTGGTCAAGAGCGGTCACATTCAGTCCGGCGGCTCGACCATTACCATGCAGGTTGCCAAAAACTACTTCCTGACCAGCGAGCGCAGCTTTTCACGGAAAACCACCGAGATTCTCCTGGCCTTGCAAATCGAGCGCCAACTTACCAAGGACGAGATTCTCGAGCTGTACGTCAACAAGATTTATCTAGGCAACCGGGCTTATGGTATTGAGGCCGCAGCACAGGTTTATTACGGCAAATCCATTCGCGATCTGAGCGTTGCACAAATGGCGATGATCGCGGGCCTGCCCAAGGCACCGTCACGATTCAATCCACTGGCCAACCCGGTGCGCGCCAAGGAGCGACGCGACTGGATTCTGGGCCGCATGTTCAAACTGGGCAAGATCGATCAGAACACCTACCAGACCGCATTGGCCGAGCCGATCAACGCCAGCTATCACGTCCAGAGCCCTGAAGTGAATGCGCCGTACATCGCCGAAATGGCCCGCGCCGAGATGGTCGGCCGCTACGGCAGCGAAGCCTACACAGAAGGTTTCCGCGTCACCACTACTGTTCCGAGCAATCTTCAGGAAGACGCCAACCATGCAGTTCAGGAAGGCTTGATCGAATATGACCAACGACATGGCTATCGCGGACCTGAGAGCCGCTTCCCGGGCCTGACACACGACGGCTGGGTGCAGGAGCTGACCAAACAGCGTCCGATCAGCGGTCTGGAGCCGGCGATCGTGAGCATGGTGGACAAGGGCGGCATCCACGTCCTGACCCGTAACGGCGAGAAAGAAGAAACCGTTGCCTGGGACACGATGAAGTGGGCCAGGACCTTCGTGAATACCAATAGCATTGGCGCCAATCCGAAGCAGCCCGCCGATGTCGCGCACGTCGGCGACCTGGTGCGTGTACAGCGTCAGGCTGACAACTCGCTCAAGTTCAGCCAGATCCCTCAGGTGCAAAGCGCACTGGTTTCGCTGGATCCAGGAAATGGTGCAATCAGGGCGCTGGTCGGTGGCTTTGCCTTCGAGCAGAGCAACTATAACCGTGCCATGCAGGCCAAGCGTCAGCCGGGTTCGAGTTTCAAACCGTTCCTTTATTCAGCGGCGCTGGATAACGGCTATACCGCCGCCAGTCTGGTCAACGATGCGCCCATCGTGTTCGTTGACGAGGCCGTCGACAAGGTCTGGCGTCCGAAGAACGACACGGGCACCTTCCTGGGCCCGATCCGCCTGCGCGAAGCGTTGTACAAATCGCGCAACCTGGTGTCGATCCGCTTGTTGCAAAGCCTTGGGGTCAACACGGCGATCAACTACATCACCCGCTTCGGCTTCAACAAGCAAGACCTGCCGCCGAACCTGTCGCTGGCGCTGGGGACTGCGACGCTGACCCCGATGGAAATCGTCAGCGGCTGGAGCACCTTTGCCAATGGCGGTTACAAGATCAGCCCATACCTGATCGACAAGATCGAGGACCGCGAAGGCAAAACACTGTTCGTCGCCAACCCGCCGACCGTTCCGGCCAACGACCCGAACCCAAAGGCAGTCAATCAGGCGGCCATCAGCGACGCCTCGACATTCGCCGCCCCGCAAACCCCGGCCCTGACCGCCAACACCGTGCCCAACGCGCTGGACACCAACGGAGCACCGCCGGCACCTGCCGTCGCCGAGCGCATCGTCGACGGCCGCACCACGTACATTCTCAACAGCATGCTGCAGGACGTGATCAAGCGCGGTACTGGGCGACGTGCACTGGCGATGAATCGCCCGGATATCGCGGGCAAGACCGGTACCACCAACGACTCGAAGGACGCCTGGTTCACCGGCTACAACGGCGACTATGTGACCACCGTATGGACCGGCTTCGACCAGCCAGAGAGTCTTGGACGGCATGAGTTTGGCGGCACCGTCGCACTGCCGATCTGGATGAACTACATGAGCGCTGCGCTTAAGGACAAGCCGCCGCATGTCCAGGCCGAGCCGGACGGCATCCTTAGCCTGAGGATCGACCCCATCAGCGGCCGTTCCGCCACACCAAGCACGGCAGGCGCCTTCTTCGAGCTGTTCAAAAGCGAAGACACGCCTCCAAGCGTCAACGAGTTAAACGGCAGCCCCGCGCCTGGCAGCCCGTTGCCAGCAGACGAATCGGCGCCGATCGATTTGTTCTAACGAGGCGGGGGGTTTGCCCCAGGACGGCTACAGATGATGGGGCGACACAAATACCGTTTAAACAGCTAAAACAAAAAAGCCCTGCATCACTGCAGGGCTTTTTGTTTGTCGCTCGGCTATCAGCCGTTGAACACTTGATCCACATTGGTCAGCGGATAGTGCTTCGGATACGGCAGGGTCGCGACACCGCTCTCAATGGCTGCCTTGGCAACGGCGTCGGAGACGACTGTCAGCAGACGCACGTCCAGAGGTTTCGGAATGATGTACTCACGGCCAAATTCCAGTGCCACACCGCCGTAGGCGTCAGACACTTCCTTCGGCACTGGCAGCTTGGCCAGTTCACGCAGAGCGTTAGCCGCGGCAATCTTCATCTCTTCGTTGATGCGCTTGGCTCGAACGTCGAGGGCGCCACGGAAAATGAACGGGAAGCCCAGTACGTTGTTGACTTGATTCGGATAATCCGACCGACCGGTAGCCATGATCACGTCGTTACGAGTGGCATGCGCCAGTTCAGGGGCGATCTCTGGATCAGGGTTCGAGCAGGCGAATACGATCGGGTTGGCGGCCATGGATTTCAAACCTTCGGCGCTCAGCAGGTTCGGGCCGGACAGACCGACGAACACGTCGGCACCGTCCAAAGCGTCAGCCAGCGTACGCTTGTCGGTCGCGTGAGCAAACTGCGCTTTGTACTGGTTCAGGTCGGAACGCTCGGAGTGGACCACCCCGTTACGGTCGATCATGAAGATGTTTTCGATCTTCGCACCCATGCTCACCAGCAACTTCATGCAGGAGATAGCCGCAGCGCCAGCGCCCAGGCAGACGATCTTCGCCGATTCCAGGGTTTTGCCAGCGATTTCCAGCGCGTTGATCATGCCGGCTGCGGTCACGATCGCGGTACCGTGCTGGTCATCGTGGAAAACCGGGATGTCGCACTGCTCGATCAGCGCCTTCTCGATTTCGAAGCACTCAGGCGCCTTGATGTCTTCCAGGTTGATGCCGCCGAAGGTGATGGAAATGCGTTTAACGGTGTCGATAAAGGCTTGCGGGCTTTCGGAATCGACCTCGATGTCGAACACATCGATGCCTGCGAAGCGCTTGAACAGTACACCCTTGCCTTCCATCACCGGCTTGGATGCCAGCGGGCCAAGGTTACCCAGGCCAAGAATAGCGGTGCCATCGGAAATAACCGCGACCAGGTTGCCTTTGCCGGTGTACTTGTATGCCAACTCAGGATCGCGGCCAATTTCACGCACAGGCTCAGCGACGCCGGGGCTGTAAGCCAACGACAGATCGCGGGCGGTGGCGGTGGCTTTGGTGAGTTCGACGCTCAGTTTCCCAGGGCGAGGGTTGGCGTGATATTCGAGCGCGGCAGTTTTTAAATCTGACATGGGGGCATTCCGCTTTTTTGCTGTTGGACAGACGGACGAACGAGCATACGCAAGTCAGAAAGTCCTAACAAGACTGCCGGGTCAGGTGTGTCAAGGGGCCGCATCTACGACTTTCAGCGTAGAACCGCGAGATACAAGGCTTCGAGTGAAAACAATCGAACAAAATAATGTTCACAATTTTATCGGGAATTTGTATTCAACATGACAGGATGAGTAATGGGCATCATCCATCGCGACTGTCCAGATTTGAGACCGCCCCGGCGAGAGCGATCGATGATCCACCCCCGGGCTTCGACCTGACGACCCTCCAGATGCTGGAGTTCCGCGATGTCGAATTGCCCGGCAAGATTGGGTGCAACACGCAATACGAGGGCGTCATCGAGCTGAATCCAGATACCACCCCCGTTGCGCTCAACGCTGCTGACCCGGCCAGACACTACGGCAAACCCGCCGCTGCTTATCTGATCAGGCGATTGCACCGGTGAATTGCGCCACACTCCGAGCCCCGCATCACGCGCGGTCTTTTCAGCGGCCTGCTGGCAATCGACCAGCGCCACGTTCGGCGATACGGCCACCAGATACGCCAAGCCTTCAGCCAGCAACTGAGCTTCTAGGTTATCGCCGTTGCGGCCATAAACGTTGGCCAGCGTGCGACCGTAACGATCAGCAGCCTGCTCACCTACACGGACGCTGACCTGACCTGCACTTTCATCCACCAGCGCTTGCAATCGACGCTTGGCGGCCTCGGCAAACGGCTCGGCCGACTGACCTTTTTTGCCGGTTTCTGGCGCGTTGAGGCCAATCATCCGCACACTGCGCCCGTCGCTGAGCCTGAGCGTGTCGCCATCGACAACACGCTGAACCTGCGCTGTTGGCAAGTTCGAAGGGGCCGGACACAAGGCATTGGCGGCAGAGAGCCAAACCGCAGACATAAAAAAGGCGCCCACGAGGGACGCCCTTTTTAGCAGTCTGGAGAAACCCACCGGAGCCTCCAGAACGACCAACCTTACTCTGCAGCCGGAGCTGGAGTTTTGGTTGCGCCGAACGCACCGAAACGCGACTTGAACTTGTCGACACGACCGCCAACGTCCAGAGTCTTTTGCTTACCGGTGTAGAACGGGTGGCACTCGTTGCAAACGTCCAGGCTCAGAGGCTTGGCCAGATTGGAACGGGTGTGGATGACGTTGCCGCAGCTGCAGGTTGCAACGACGTCTTCGTAAACTGGATGGATATCAGCTTTCATCGGTATTTCCTCAGGCTAGCGTGCCGCCACCCAACACTATTGTTGAATACCGCACGGAATTAGGCCGCGCATATTAACAGACATGGCCAATCACGCAAGAGAACGTTAACGCCGGTCGTCTGCTAAGATCGCGCCCTTGGTCATACTCCGTAACAGGAAATCCCCCGCGTGCCCGACGCCATTTTGCGCCTCGCCCTGCCTTCGCCTTTGCGTCGCCTGTTCGATTATCGCGCCCCCGCCGGTGTTGCGCCCGACGCATTGCAAACCGGGATGCGCCTGCGCGTGCCGTTCGGCCGGAGGGAGATGATCGGCATCCTGGTGGAAATCACCGATCACAGCGACGTCCCCGCTGACAAACTCAAACCGGCCATCGCGTTATTGGACAGCGAAGCTCCGCTGCCGCCAGCCCTGTTCAAGCTGTGCCTGTGGACCGCGCAGTATTACCAGCACGGCCTCGGCGACACCTTGAGCTGGGCTTTGCCGGTGCTGCTGCGCCAAGGCGAGCCGGCCGAAGCGCGACAGGAGCGCTTCTGGCAGATTGCGAGCGGTGCCAGCGTCGATGACCCGCGCATCGCCCGCGCCCCGAAGCAGAAAGAAGCACTGAGAACCCTGGCGCAGCATGCTCATGGTGTCGCTCATCAATTGCTGAGCAAACTGATGCTCAACCGCGACAGCCTGAACCTGCTGCTGGCCAAGGAGCTGGTGACGGTAGAAGTGCGCGGCCACGCGCCGGTAGCGCGACATGAGCACTGGCTGGCTCAGCCGGAATTGCCTCTCAATACCGAGCAGCGCGCCGCGTTCGAAGCAGTGCGCTCCGGCTTCGGAAGTTTTCATGCGTCATTGCTTGCAGGCGTCACCGGTAGCGGCAAGACAGAGGTCTACCTGCAGTTGATCCGCGAGACCCTGGAAGCTGGCAAACAGGCACTGGTACTGATCCCGGAAATCAATCTCGGCCCGCAGACACTGGCCAGGTTCGAACAACGCTTCAATGCGCGCATCGCATTGTTGCACTCGGCGGTCAACGATCGGGACCGCCTGGATGCCTGGCTGGCAGCACGCGATGGTGAAGCGGACATCATCATTGGTACACGTTCGGCGCTGTTCACCCCAATGAAGAACCCTGGCCTGATCATCATCGACGAAGAGCACGACGGTTCTTATAAACAGCAGGAAGGCCTGCGCTATCACGCGCGGGATCTGGCAGTGGTCCGCGCTCGGCAGGAAGACATCCCGATCGTGCTGGGCTCAGCCACGCCCTCGCTGGAGAGTTTGCACAATGCCTACACAGGGCGGTATGCCCTACTGCGTCTAAATCAGCGAGCCGGTGGCGCCCACCAGCCCCGATTCCTGCGCCTGGATGTAAAAAGCCGTCCGCTGGACAGCGGCATTTCCGGGCCAATGCAGCAGGCCATCGGACAGACCCTGGCCGCCGGGCAGCAAGTGCTGGTGTTCCTCAACCGCCGCGGATTCGCGCCGACCCTGCTTTGCCACGACTGCGGCTGGCTCTCGGAATGCAATCGCTGCGATGCACGCATGACGGTTCATCAACGCTCTGGCGAGCTGCGCTGTCATCATTGCGGGCATGTCGAGCGCGTACCGCGCCACTGCCCGGCCTGTGGCAAGGTTGACCTGCGTCCTGTCGGTGCGGGAACCGAGCGAGCCGAAGAACGCCTGGCGATTCTGTTCCCCGATTACCCCGTGCTGCGGGTAGACCGGGACAGCACTTCGCGCAAGGACGCGATGAACCAGCTGTTTGCCACCATTCAGAAGGGCCATCCGTGCATTCTGGTCGGCACCCAAATGCTTGCCAAAGGGCATCACTTCCCAAGGGTGACGCTGGTGTCGATTCTGGATGCCGACGGCGGTTTGTTTTCCGGGGACTTTCGCGCCAGCGAACGCATGGCGCAGCTGATCGTGCAGGTCGCTGGCCGGGCCGGGCGCGCAGAGGAACCGGGCAAGGTGATCATCCAGACGCACCTGGCCGATCATCCGTTGCTGATTCAGCTCACCGAACAGGGTTACTTTGCCTTTGCTGAACAGGCCCTGAGCGAGCGCCGCGCTGCGGGGCTGCCACCTTTTTCGCATCTGGCGTTATTGCGTGCCGAGGCCCACAAGCCTGGACAAGCCGAGGGGTTTCTCGACGAGGCCTGTAGGGAAGCAGAACATCTGCTGAAGGAAATGACGCTAGGTGGAATAGAGCTGCTGGGCCCTGTGCCAGCCCCAATGGAACGCCGGGCAGGCCGATATCGCGCTCAGCTATTGGTTCAGGCCAATGCGCGCGCGCCCCTGCACAAGCTGCTGGCAACCTGGATGCTGGCCCTTGAGAATATGCCAAGCGGCCGGCAGGTGAGGTGGTCGCTGGACGTGGATCCGGTGGACTTGTACTAGCGCAAATATCATCACGCTATTGATCGTTCCCACGCTCAGCGTCACTAGTGTCCGGGAAAAATTTGTCATAGCTGAAGGCTGCCTTGGGCAACCTTCAGCTCTTGCTGTTCTTGCCGTCGTCGGTCCTTGAATTCCTGAGTAGCAGGCCGTTCATGCAAG
>NZ_DIHC01000045.1 GCF_002419965.1 Pseudomonas sp. UBA5706 | reverse complement strand
TTACCGGACACTAGTGACGCTGCGCGTGGGAATGCCTCCCCTGACGCTCCGCGTCAAGCAGAGAGCAGCTACAACGGCGTTACTAGGCCGGGCGTGCTCGGCCATGTGCTGACCGGGGTGAGGCTGTCGATCGGCATCCTGTGGATCGTGCTCGTGCCCTGCGCAATGCTGGGGGTTAGCGCGGGGCTGGGCTATTTCATTCTCGATACGCGCGATTGATTGGCGTACTCGGAGCTGATGGCCATGGTGCTGTTAATCGGCGTGTTGGGTTTCATGCTCGACGCTCTGGCGCGGAGGCTGCATCGACGCTGGGCGCATTGAGCGTGGCGCTAGGGCGCAGTTGTCGTGGTGACAACTGCGCCATAGCCTTATTCATTCGTCAAAAAACACCAATGCACGCAACTCTATACTGCGCCGTGGCGGTGCGCCTGCTGGTGTCGTCGGGTCATCGAACGCGGTATGGGCGCCGGCCCGTGCGGCGATATCGGTTTTGGAGTCGTAAATCTTCAGCAGCAGGGCTTCGTCCGGGGGTAATTGTGGGTAGTAGTACCAGCGATGGTTCGGGCTGGGCCGCACGGAAAAGGTTTCGCCAACCTTGTCGCGATACACCAGATCGCTGGCAATGAAGTCCGCCGCCTCAAGGCTTCTGGCATCGCACAACGCCAGCGGGGTGGTGTAGATCGGACCGCCGATCGGGCGCCAGAGGTTGATGATTGCGAAGCGTTTTTGCAGACGCTGCTCGGCTTCCTCCGCCGGAAGATGGTCGCGTACCCGGCGGATGGCCGAGCGTTCGGTTTGACGTTATGCCGTAGCGCACCGGTTCGCGCAGGCCAATGGCTTCCCGGCCAGGCTCGTCAATGCGGAGGGTGTGATCGAGAATCACCGTCTTCACCGCTCCGGTGGATTTACGCAACAGCGCGTCAGCTTCGGCATAGTAGAACTGCACGACCTGGGCTTGGTCTTCAAGATCCGCCAAGGCACTGACAGACTCGACGCGCTGGAAACCCTGGGCATCGAGCAGCGGTGGTGTCACCAACCGGCGCGCGTTGTGAATATCGACGCGGATGGGCTGCAGCGTACCGGTGCGCTGCGGCTGCCCTTCGGGTTGCGGCCAGGTGTAATTAACCGGACGCACGCCGTCGTCGCGCAGGTAGTTGAGTTCGCCGACCACCGAGGTCGGTCCGAGGTTGCGTTGCTCAATACCCATGTGAAATTCCCCCAGTGCAGGCAAAGCGTTTCATTGCGGCTTTTTAAATGGCCGCCGATCAACCGCTGGCCAGGCGCTGCGCGATGCGATCGCAAGAAAGCGGAATCCACTGTACCGGCGGCAGATGCATCGCCCATAGACTTTGCGATCCTATGGATATAGCTGTGAATGAGCGTTAATGGGGGTTGGTGCAAAAAAGTAGCGCCGGGTTAGACCGTTTATTTCCTAAACAATGGTTGCTATTCCCCTATCGCATATTCATAGCGTGCAATTCCATGTTTTGTTGTTGAAGGCCGGCGTTATAACGACGCTATTGATCCTGTAACAGCCGCCAGCACTGTCGTTATCCATGCACGACCGGTTCAGCATCCATTTCCGCTGTCGGGCTGACGTCTTGTAAGGAGACCCGCGAGCTTTAGAATCGGCCCAAGCCTTTCAACATTACTGTCGATTACGGAGATTCGAAAAATGATGAACGCCATGCAGATGCCAATGAACACCGCCATGCCAATGATGCCCATGATGGGCATGCCGATGATGATGGCGACCATGAAGTGCGAGATGACGGCTGATGCCATGATGTGCACCATGACGCCAGCCGCTGGCATGGATATGGCGATGTTCAAGAACAACGCCGAGATGATGGCGATGATGATGAACTGCGGCATGCCAATGATGATGCATTGCGCCAACATGTCGATGATGTGCATGGCCGAAGATGGCATGGTGATGATGAGCATGATGTCGACCATGAACATGCCGATGATGCCCATGGGCATGCCTATGCCAATGATGAAGTGCATCATGGTGTGCACCCTCGAGGCTGATTGCATGAAGTGCAAGATGATGCCGATGCCAGGCATGAGCATGGACATGATGAATAACTGCTGCACGCTCATGATGAAGATGATGAACGACTGCTCCATGCCGATGATGATGAGCTGCAATGGCATGCCGATGATGTGCTGCACTTGCTGAGCTGAGGCTATCGCGCGATTGACGCGTGGTGTAAGTCGCTGTGCAAGAGCCCTGACGTGAAAGCGTCGGGGCTTTTCTTTTGTCGCGCGGGTACCTTGGTGCCTTGTTTCTGCCTCGGTCAGCGCCCACGTGGCGATCGGGAGCGCCAAAGCCTGGGCCCATGAACGTCAACAGCAGAGGACCGAAGACCGCAAGGGTGTGATTGAGAAATGAAGTTTGCCCCAAACCTGTCGGAGCTGCCGGAACTGTGCGGCAGCCGCGAAGGCGGTGGATCGGACACTCCCTGAGTTCTGCACACGACACAATTGTGCATGGCTCGCGTTGACACGCAGCAGGCTCAGCAAGCCCCGTTGATCAGTGCAAAGGCTCAGGATAAGTGATCACTACAAACGCTACCGCTTCACTGTCAGCGGGGTTGCGATAGCGATGGGGTTGGTCGGCGTAAAACAGGATGGAGTCGCCTGTCGACAACAAATAGCGCTCTTCGTTGACGCTAACTTCCAGCACACCTTGGGCAACCACGAGGTTTTCCTGGATGCCCGGCCCGTTACCGTTGGAAATCTCCTCGCCCAGCCCCTTCAGACGAATCTCGTAAAATTCCGATTGCCGTGCCATGTCGTAGGGGAACAGCGCGCGACTGGTAAATGCCCCGTCAGGGCTCACCAACCGCTTGCTCTGTTGCGCGGGAAGCACCTCGACGTCCTCGAATGCGCGATTCTCCAGGAAAGCCGCGACCGAAACCTTCAATCCCTTGGCAATCTTGCAGAGCACCTTGATTGACGGCACGCTGCGCCCGGATTCGATCTGCGCCAGCATCGCCCGGCTGACACCGCAGTTTCGGGCCAGGGCATCGAGGGAGAGGTGGCGTTTGCTGCGCAGCCGCTGCAGGTTCTGTGCGACGCGCTGACCAATGGGGTCTTCTTCGGAAGCTGAAGTCTCCCTGTGCTCCGGTTCCGCCTCATCTTGATCGGAAACAAAGTGCAGAAAATTCATCGCCTCATGCCCGGCGGGTATCACTGGAAGGCGTAGCGGCTTGAGCCGCAAATGTCGCAAGCCCGGCCCGCGCCGCATACAGGTTCCACATCAGCTCGGCCGCCGCCCGTGCCTGACGACGTTTTCGGTAGAGGGTGAAATCGATGATGTTCTGGGTTGTAGGCATGGCGCATATCTCTCGGCAGGCGACGGAATACGCCCAGAGTAAGGCGCTGCTCATATTTCGATAAATACTGAGTTTGCATTTGGTAATTCCATTTAGAGATTAGGAAGCGAAAAGGCCATGCTTGATCGCTGTCTACGGTCATTGGTGACAGTAGACAGACGGCCTAGCCGGTTCCAGACCTGCTCATGGGATTACGGCGCTTGGCGATAATGGGTCATCTCATCGGCGCCAGGGATTTTCAGGCGTTCAGCCTCCTCGCACGATGAGGTTGTGGCGATCATCCGGGCGCCCGTGGCCTTGGCCTAATGTGCAGAACGCTCACAACGCGCTTTTTCATGCAACGCCGATTTTCCATTGCGCAGGCGGCGGGGTGCCATTGACCGCGAAGTCGCCGACGATCCGGTCCTTATAGATGCGCGGGTTGTGTGAGGTCAGGGTCCGGGCGTTGCGCCAGAAGCGATCCAGCCCCAGCGGGCGTAATGTGGCCGAAGCGCTCAATGCATCGAACATCCTCGTGCTGGCATCCAGAATCAGGTCGCTGACGATGGTCTGCGACTGGGCAATCTCCAGTTCGGCGATATTCACGGCCTGTTTCAGCACCTGGGAATCGCCGCTGAGCCTGGCCTGATACGCCCGCTCCAAGGCCTCAGCGGTTTTCAAGACAATGGCGCCCGCGCTGTAGGCTGCTGCGCGCAGGCTGCCGACCACTTGCAGCACTTGAGGATCCTGGGCGACCCGGGTGGCGTTGCCGTTACTGAAGCTGCGCGTGCGCTTTGCGACGGCGGCCGCGACTTCGCCACTCAAGGCGCGGCCGATGCCTGCCAAGTTGGCCAGGTGCACGATCTGATACAGCGCCGGGGAGTACTGGAATTTATCGTCGACGCTGACGATGTTGCGCGGGTCCACCGCCACGCCGCGCACATGGGTGGTGCCGCTGGCGGTAAGGCGCTGGCCGAACCCGTTCCAGTCATCGACCACTTCGACGCCTTCGGCATCGCGATGTACGGTGACGAATACGCGCTTGTCGTCGTGATCGCTGACCGCGACGTCGATCCAGTCGCTGTACAGGCAGCCGGTGGTGTAGAACTTGTTGCCGTCGATGCGCCATTGCTCGCCGTCCAGGTACAGCCGCGAGTTAAGGTGCGATTGCGCCGTGTCGCCCACCTCACCGGTGGCCGGGCCGACGGTTTCGCCGCGCACCAGCCGCTCGAACCAGACCTTGCGCCGTTCCTCGTCGCCGCTGTTAAGCAGGTTCTCGGTGAAGCCCAGATGCCCGCGCAGTGCTTGCACCAGATTGGAGTCGGCTTCACCCAGCTCGATCAGCAGGTTGGTCAGCTCTGGCAGGGTAACGCCCGTGCCTCCGTATTCTTTGGGCACGCGTAGGGCGGTGAAACCGGAGGCCTTGAGCAACTGCAGCTCCTCGACCGGCAAACGGCGCTCCAACTCACGGCTGATGGCGCCTTCGCGCAGGTTGGCGAACAGCGGGCGAAAACGCTCTGCCAGTTGTTCATAGCGAGCAGAAGGGCCTGCGCCCCAGGCGGCATTGACTTGATGGGCCATGTTCAAACTCTCTTTGCAAATGTAATCGGAAGGCATCCGCCTCGTGGTGGCCGCCTCAGACGGCGATCGAGTGTTCGCGCGGCAGGCTTGATGGATGCGCCGGGAACGGCAGGCCCAGACGCTCACGCAGGGTGCTGCCGGTCGGCCCGTCTTCGGGCACCAGGCCGCGGCGTTTCAGCTCGGGCAGAATCAGTGCGATGAAATCGTCCAGGCCTTCCGGATAGGTGGGTGGCAGAATGTTGAAGCCGTCGGCGCCGTAGCCTTCGAACCAGGCTTGCAACTGATCGACCACTTCCTCGGGGGAGCCCACCAGGGTCCAGTGGCCACGCGCCCCGGCCAGTCGCAAGTACAGCTCTCGAATGCTCAAGCCTTCGGCGGCCAGTTGCAGAATCAACTGCTGGCGGCTTTTCGAGGCGTTGGTCGCGGGCAAATCCTGAGGGAGCGGGCCGTCCAGCGGCAGCTGCGATAGATCGACGCCGCCGAGCAAGCCAGACAGCAGGCTCAAGCCCACCTGCGGATGCACCAGATTCTGCAACCGTTGATGCTTGGCATGGGCCTGGACCGAGGTGGGCGCGGTGAAGATGGTCACGCCCGGCAAAATCTTGATGTGCTCGGGTTTGCGACCAAGCACGGCGGCGCGGGATTTGATATCGCCATAGAAGGCCTGGGCGTCGGCCAGGTTCTGGTGCGCTGCGAAGATCGCTTCAGCGGTGGCGGCGGCCAGGGCTCGACCGTCGTCCGAGGCCCCGGCTTGCACCAGCACCGGTTTGCCTTGTGGCGAACGCAGCACGTTGAGCGGACCGCGGACATGAAAATGCTCGCCGTGATGGTCTGCCACGTGCAGTTTGCTGCGGTCCAGGAACAGGCCCTTTTCCCTGTCCAGCAGCAGCGTTTCGTCCTCCCAACTGTCCCATAGCTTGTCGACCACCTCTTGAAACTCCCGCGCCCGGTTGTAGCGATCGGCGTGGGCGGCCTGCTGCCCCTCGGACTTGCCACCGAAGTTCTTCGCCGCATCCGGGTCGCTGCTGGTCACCAGGTTCCAGCCCACCCGGCCGCCACTGATCTGGTCCAGCGAGGCGAACTGCCGCGCCAGGTTGAACGGCTCGCTGTAGCTGGTGCTGGCCGTCGCGATCAACCCGATGCGTGAGGTAACGGTTGCCAGTGCCGACAGCAGCGTCAGCGGCTCGAAACTCAGGCTGGGTGCGATCACCCGGTCGAACGTCGGTGCATCGATTCCGCGCACCGACACGCTGTCTGCCAGAAACAGCGTGTCGAAACCGGCGGCCTCGGCCTTGCGTGCCAGCTCGATGAAATGGTCCAGGCGAATCCCGGCGTCCGCCTGCGAGCCGCTGTCACGCCAGGCGGCGATGTGATGCCCGGTGGCGCGCAGGAACAGGCCGAGTTTGAGGGTGTCGGTGCGTTTGCTCATGGAATGACTCCTTGTATCCGTGACGGGTCAGCAGGCGACGGCGAATGAAAGGCTGTCGCTCGCAGGGATCGAAGCCTGGCTGCCGGGAATGGCTGCCAGCAGGCGTTGCGTGTAAGGGTGTTGCGGGGCCTGCCAAAGCCGATGAGGCGTGGCCTGTTCAACGATGCGCGCCTCATGCATCACCAGCACCCGGTCGGAGAAGTAGCGCACCACTGAAAGGTCATGGGAGATAAACAGATAGGACAAATCGAACGCTTCGCGCAGCTCGACCAACAGATTGAGAATCTGTGCCTGGGTCGAGACGTCCAGCGCCGACACCGGCTCGTCACAGATCACCAGTTTCGGGTTGACGATCAGCGCTCGGGCTATGCCGATACGCTGGCGTTGGCCACCGGAAAACTGGTGGGGCAGGCGTTCCAGGCTGCTGCGTGCAAGACCCACGGCGTCCAGTATGCGTTCCCGCGCCTGGCGCCTGAGGGTGGCGTCGGCCTGACCGTGCAGGCGCTGGACGCGATCGAGCAGGGTGGCGACGCTGTGCCGAGGATTGAGCGCAGCGTAAGGGTCCTGGAAGATCATCTGGATCTGCCCCCGCCAGGCCAGCTCCTCGGCCGGATTCAGCGTGGCGATGTTTCTGCCTGCAAAAGCGATCTGTCCCTGGCGGGCCGGGATCAGCCCCAGCAATGCCTTGCTCAGGGTTGACTTGCCGCAGCCCGATTCGCCGACCAGCCCCACGGTTTCCCGCTCACTGATGGAAAACGACAGTTCTCTGACGACATTGCGCTCGGTGTAGCCCAGGCTGAGGTTATCCACCTTGAGCAGCGGCGCAAGGCCAGGTGTCGCTGGTCGCGGCGCCTGTCCGGAAGGATAGTGAATGCTGCTGATCTGGTAATCGTGGGGCTGCCCCGGCCTGCGGGTGATCTGCATTTCCGCCAGGCGGTTGTCGAGGTAATGCTGCTCGTGGTCGCGGCCCAATGAGGCGTTGAGCAGGCCTTGGGTATATGGGTGCGCCGGGCGCAGGAAGAGTTCGTCGCTGTGGCGATGCTCCAGTGCCTGGCCATCGTGCATGATGATGACCCTGTCGGCCTGTTGCCTGACCACACCCAGATCATGGGTGATCAGCAGCAGGCCCATGCGCAACTCCCTGCGCAGCCTGTCCAGCAATTGGAGGATCTGTGCCTGAACGCATACGTCCAGCGCGGTGGTCGGTTCGTCGGCGATCAATAACCGCGGCTCGCAGGCGATGGCCATGGCAATCATCACCCGTTGGCGCTGGCCGCCGGACAAATGCTGCGGGTATTCGCGCAGGTGAGCGGCGGGGCGTGGCAGTTGCACCAGGCCGAACAATTCTTCGGCGCGCGTCCAGGCCTGCCGGCGCGAGAGGTCGGTGTGGGTGAAAAGGGTTTCGGTCAATTGCTCGCCCAGCGTCAGCACCGGATTGAGGCTCGACAGCGGCTCCTGAAAGACCATGCCCAGACCGTTGCCCTGAACCTCGCGCATTTGCCGAGGCGAAAGTTTGAGCAGGTCCCGGCCCTCAAACAGCACCTCACCGCTCAGCCGGGCGTTGGCAGGCAGCAGCCTCAGCAAGGCGAGGGCGGTGGTGGATTTACCGCAGCCGGACTCACCGACCAGCGCCAGGGCTTCACCGGCATCGAGCGTGAAGTCAAGGCCTTTTACCGCCTCGACACCTTCGTAACTCACGCGCAGGCCGCGTACGTCGAGCAGGCTCATGGGATGTACCTGCGCAGGCGCGGGTTAAGCGCGTCATTGAGCCCATCACCCAGCAGATTAAACGCCAGCACCACCAGAATAATGGCGAAACCGGGCAGTGCAGTGAGGTACCAGGCGCCGGCGATCTGCTCGCGACCGGCACCGATCATCCCACCCCAACTGGGTCTGTTGGGGTCGCTCATGCCGAGAAACGCCAGGCCCGCTTCGATTAGAATCGCCGACGCCACGAGGATCGAAGACGTGACCACCAGCGGCGCCAGGGCGCTGGGGAGGATTTCGTGAAGGATGATCGAGCGATTGCTGAAGCCCTGGCTACGCGCTGCCGTGACGAAGTCGGCTTCGCGCAGTGTGCGAAACTCAGCGCGTATCAGGCGCGCTACCGTGGGCCACGACGAAATACCGATGGCCAGGGCGATGATATTCACCGTCGGCGTGCCGATGGCGACAATCACGATGACCAGCAAAAAAGCCGGTACGGTCTGGAACACTTCAGTCGTGCGCATCAGCACATCACCCAGCTTGCCGCCGTGATAGCCGGCCAAAGCGCCAACCACGATGCCAATCAGCACACTGACCAGCGTGCCGTACACCGCGATCAACAGCGACGCCCGCGCCCCGTAGGCGATGCCGGCCGCCACGTTGCGCCCCAGCGAGTCGGTGCCTAATGGATAGGTGGGGTCGGTGCCGGGCCAGAGCAGCGGTTCGGCGACCATTTCCAAGGGATCGCCGGGAAAGAAATGGCCTGCCGTCAGCGCCATGGCCAGCGTCAGCGATAGAATGGCCGTGCCCACCAGCGCTGCAGGGTTACGCCGCAGTGCGCCCCATAAGCTTTCGCTGTGCCCGGCGCACCCGGGCTTGATGGTGATAATCGTCATCGAGTACTCACTTTGCGAAAAGCCGAACCTGAAAAAAGCCCTACTGAACCTGAATGCGCGGGTCGAGCCATGCCTGCAGCAGGTCCATCGCCACATTGACCACAATCACCAGAATCGATGACAGCAGCAGAATGCCGAGCAGCAGGTTGTAATCACGCGACAACACTGCATCGAGGGTCAGGCGTCCCAGCCCTGGCCAGCCGAACAGGGTTTCGGTGACTGCGGCGCCGCCCAGCAGGGCGGCGAAATGCAGACCAGCCATGGTGGTCACCGGCAGCAACGCGTTGCGCAGCACGTGACGCAGGGCGACCCGTGCGGGATGCAACCCCTTGGCCCGTGCCGTGCGAACAAAGTCCTGGCGTTGTACTTCCAGCATCGCGGCGCGGGTAAGGCGCGCGTACAGGGCGATGTAAAACGTTGCCAGGGTCAGGACCGGCAACAGCGCGTGTTTGAAACGGTCCAGCAGCCAGGCGCCACCGTGTGCGTCCTGCCCCAGCGTCTGAATGCCGTCACTGGGCAGCCAGCCAAGGGTCACCGAGAACAGCACCACGCCCATCAGGCCGATCCAGAAACCTGGCGTGGAGTACAGCAACAGCACGGCCAGCGACAGCACACGATCCGGCCAGCGATCAACCTTACTGGCCATGACCACGCCCGCCGCGACGCCGATGACCAAGGCCAGCACCAAGGCGCTGATCATCAGCAGTAACGTGTTGGGCAACCGGTCGACGATCAGTTGCCCGACCGGCAGGTTGAAGCGCGGCGATACCCCCAGGTCCAGATGCGCCAGGTGATTGAGGTAGGCCAGCAACTGCTGACCCAGGCCCAGATCCAGCCCGAAGTGGCTGCGCCATTGCGCAAGGGTGGCCTGCGTGGCACCCCCCGATTCGCTGGCAAGTACATCCACGGCGTCACCGGGAATCAACCGCAGCAGAAGAAAATTCAGCAGCAAAATGCCGAATACCGTAGGCAGCGCCTGCCACAGCGTGCGACGCGCCAGACGCAACATCCTCAGACGCTCAACCATGGGCAGGCGCCTCGCCGTTCAAGCGCACTGCGGCCAGACTGCCGTCCAGTCCGCTGCCGTCGTCTTCGAACCCCGACACCCGAGTATTGAACACGGTCACTTGCTGCTGCATGACCAGTGTGATGTTAGGCAGCTCCTCAATGACGATCTTCTGGAACGCCTTGAACAGATCGCCGCGCTTTTGCTCATCGGTCTCCACCGCAGCGCTTTCCAGCAGGCGATCGACGTCGGGGTTGTTGTAGTGCGAGCCGTTGGAAAATGGCAGGCCCTTGCGAAAATTCTTCGACCAGAACAGGCGCTGCACCCCGACGGTGGGGTCGAACATGGTGCCCATGCCGACTACCGCGAAATCGAAGTCGCGGTCGGTGTAGATGCGTTTGGTGTACGTGGGGAAGTCCTGATTGCGCAGTTGCACATCGATGCCGATGCGCGCCAGCGCTGTGCGAATGTAGGCGGCAGTGCGCGCATAGCTGTCACCGTAGGGCAGCGGGTCCAGGGTCAGGCTGAACCGCGAGGCGCCTTTGAGGGGCAGGCCGGCCTGATCGAGCAGGGCATTGGCCCTGGCGACATCGAACGGGTAGGGGTCGGGACCGGTGTAGACGTACTGCGGGAAATTTTTTGGTATCGGCGAAACGCTGACGTCGGCGTAACCGTAGTACACGACTTTTCTGATCACTTCCCGGTCAATGGCGTGAGCGATGGCCTGGCGCACTTCGTGACGGGCGAGCAACGGATGGTCGAGGTTGAATTCGAGCATGGTCGGCGTGACGCTGTAGCTGTATCCGCGCGTGGTGAACTGCAGCTTGCCCGACTGGGTGATGCGCTTGAGATCGCTCAGCGGCACCGGACTCTGGCCACCGGCGTCGAGGGTGCCGTTTTCAAAGGCCGCCAGACGCGACGCGGAGTCGGGCAGCACCTTGAGCAACAGCGTATCGACCGCAGGCAGGCTCGGATTCCAGTAATCAGGGTTGCGTTCGTACTCGATGAAGCTGCCGCGCTGCCACTGTTTGAAGCGATACGGGCCGGTGCCGATCGGTGCATTGTTGTGCGGGTTGCTCAGCGGATCCCCGTCGGCGTACAGGTGCTGCGGCAGGATTGGTGTTTCACCGCCGGCAAACGCGCGGATCAGGTAAGGCGCCGGCTTGGCCAGTCTGACGATGGCCGTGTAAGGGTCTGGCGTCTCAACGCTCACCAGGTTGGCAAACGTACTGCCGCCGCGCGGGTGATAGCGCTTGTTGAGGTCCAGCGAGAACGCCACGTCCTGGGCCGTGAATGGTTCGCCGTCGTGCCATCTGACTCCTTGACGCAATGCGAACCGATAGCTCAGCCCGTCCGGCGCAGCTTCCCATGACACCGCCAGGCCTGGCTGCGGCGCAAGCTGTTCGTCATAGCTGAGCAATCCTTCCAGCACCTTGCTGCTGGCGGTGACGGTGGTGCCTGCCGTGGTATTGAACGAGCTCAGTGAAGGCGGCTCCGGGTTGACCAGCAGATTGAAAACGCGTCGGCCGGAGACCGCTTCAGCGGTGGCCGCAGCCAACGCGCTGGGCAGGAACGGTACACCGGCGCCGAGCAGCGGCAGAGCAGAGAGCCCGGCGATCAATTGACGACGAGAAAAACCCATTGGCGTGTTCCTTTAGCTTGAAAAAAGGCAACTCCGTGACGCTGACTCAATGGCGCAGACCGGCCTGTTTGAGCAACGGCAAGACTCGCTCGCCGAATTGCTCAAGGTCAGGCTTGAAGTCGAAAAAGCTCAGCTGGATGCCGTCGATGCCGGCCTGTTTGAGGCGCAGGATGTCGCGGACCACCGTGTCGGGGCTGCCGACCAACTGAATGTTGCCGCCGACATAGCGATGGTCGGCCTGATGACCACGCCAGGCATGGGCATCACTTGCCTCCCGGGCATGCCCTTGCAGCGTTCCGGGGTCACCTGCGGCAGTGATCGCGGCATGGTGCTCCCAGGCTTCGGCGTCGCTGTCGCGGCAGATAACAAGCGGGTTGATCAGGGTGCGGACGCTGCGGCCATAACTGTGGGCTGCATGTTTGATGCGTTGCAGGTGCTCGGGCAGTTTGCTGAGTGCGTTTTCGATCTCGGCGCTGCCGGGGCTGGTGGTAAAGACGATGTCCGAATGCCGCGCGGCGAAGTCGATGCCCGCGCTGGAGCCGGTGGCGTTGACCAGCACCGGCCGGCCGAACCGGGGTTTTACGCTGCTGTAGGCTTCTTCCAGGCGGTAGTAGTCGCCATCGAAATCGACGTTGTCGCCGCTTGCCCAGAGTTGCTGAACCACGCGGATGAATTCGTCGGCCTGACGGTAACGCTGATCGTGCTCGATCGGTTCGCTGCCAAAACGCCGATGCTCGCGGTGACGGTGTCCGGTCACCAGGTTCAGCCCCCAGCGACCTTGACTGATGTGGTCCAGCGTGGCCCCGAACTTGGCCAGATGCAGCGGGTGCCAGGGTCCGTACAACACATGCAGCGTGGATATCAGCAGGATGCGTTCGGTGACCGGGGCCAGCGCCGCCTGAGTGATGAACGCGTCCAGGGATTCGTCGTGATAACGAATGTCGCCTCCATAACCCCCTTTGCCCAGCCATTCGGCGAGTGCGAACACCAGATCGAAACCCAGTGCTTCGGCCCGAAGCGTGAGTTGCTTGTTGTAGTCGAACGTCCAGTCGGTGCCTCGGGGCAATGCTGACGCACTCCAGCCCCCGGACTGCACCGGAAGAAACAGGCCAAGCATCAAGGGTTGGGAAAAAGCTTTGGATAATGGGCTGTCTGGAAAGTCGAGTGGCGAACGATATTCAGGCAATTGAAACACTCCGACGCTGACTGTTGTCGGTAGGTAAGTGCAAGGGATATGCCGCTTATTAGTAAACTATTCAATGCCCGTGTATTTAAAGGCGAGACGGTGTCGTCGTGTAGTTAAGCAGGGTCGTACGAGTGCGCTGATTAGAGAGAATCTGCATACTCACTGTTGCTGTAGCAACAGTTTGGCCCTTGCGGAATAGAGGTGCTTCGAGCGTCAGGCTCTATGGGAGCAAGGCCGGTGGCCGCGGCATGTCGAGATCGCCATTGTCGACCAGTGCGCGAGTACCAAACTTTGTGGCGTGTTGATCCAACTTCAAGATGTTTATGGGCAGGGAATAACTTTAGTTTAAAACGTTATAGGCGCATTTGAAGATACTATCGACGCTGGGTGAGCAAGCTAATTATTGGCGCTCCGGTTCGCAGGATCGTCATGGAACAGTTTCTCTCTGTGCACGTTATAGAGTTGTGCCACTTCACGGATGACGCGTGCTTGTTTTTAGTTATTCGAATCGCCAAGCAAGTTCGTTGTGCAAGATCGCAGCGCCCCAGATCATCACGCTGGTGGGCACCGGCGAAATCGACTTCGGCTCGCGCATGATGCCGCCGCTCATCTCGGCAATCGCAAGCGGTCTTGACCTCAAGGTGGTGGCCGCGGCTGGCAAGACCCTGCAGGAAGCGCCGCACATGAAATACTTCGTGCGGGCCGACTCCGGGATCTTCACGCCCAAGGACATGGAAGGCAAAACCGTGGGCTTCAACAGCTTTGGTGCGTGCGCCGAATTCGTCACCAAGAAGTACCTGCGCGAGCATCAAGTAGACGTCGACTAGATCAACTGGGTGGAGGTCCCGCGCTTTCTGCTGGGAGCACGGGTGCGTTGCTGGCCCGCGTCTACCCGCCGGTCGTGTGCGCTGCTGGCCTGTTTCTGCCAGGAGCGTGGGTGCGCTACTGGCCCGCGTCTATCCACCGGGCGGGTGCGCTGCTGGCCTGTTTCTGCCCGAAGGGCGTAGGAGCGTTGCTTGCACGCGATCTGCCGGGGACCGGCAGTAAAACCGCAGACCTCGGTGGTGTCAGGTGTACCGCGTATGAAGGGTTTACTGCTGCTGTGCAGCAGATCGCTGGCAAGCCAAGCTCCTACGGCCTCCGGCCAGAATCGATAGGCCCCGCGCTGTGCCAAGCAATGCGTCGTTGCCTGTTTCTACCCAGAGCGTGGGTGCGCTACTGGCCCACGTCTATACGCCGGGCGGGTGCGCTGCTGGCCTGTTTCTGCCCGAAGGGCGTAGGAGCGTTGCTTGCACGCGATCTGCCGGGGACCGGCAGTAAACCACAGACCTCGCTTGTATCAGATGCACCGCGCAGGGCGGCCTACGCGACTGGCAGACTACGGGCGGCCAGGTCAAGGCGTGGGATCTGCACCGTAACGCCTTTCTGGTGGACAGCATGAAGATCACCGACGGCCTGATTTGCCACTGAGGTTCATGCGCGCTTGGGCAACACCCAATCCTTACGGATGAAGTGGCAGGTGTAGCCATTGGGGATGCGCTCCAGGTAGTCCTGGTGCTCAGGCTCGGCTTCCCAGAATGCGCCCGCCGGACTGATCTCGGTCACCACCTTGCCTGGCCACAGGTCCGAGGCGTCGACGTCCTTGATCGTATCCTCGGCGATACGTTTCTGTTCTTCATTGAGGTAGAAAATCGCCGAGCGATAACTCAGGCCGATGTCGTTGCCCTGGCGGTTGGCGGTGGAGGGGTCGTGGATCTGGAAGAAGAATTCCAGAATCCTGCGGTAGCTGATCAGCGCCGGATCGAAAACGATTTCGATGGCCTCGGCATGGCTGCCATGGTTGCGATAGGTGGCGTTGTCGACATCGCCGCCCGAGTAGCCCACGCGGGTGGACATCACGCCAGGGTAACGACGCAGCAGATCCTGCATGCCCCAGAAGCAGCCGCCAGCGAGCAGTGCGGTTTCGGTTTGTGTGGTCATGGATCGATCCTTGCCTGTGATGCCTGAATGAGTGCAGTCAGGTTGTGAGTGCCTTGACAGCATCGGGTTCAATTCTCCGCCCAGTTTGCTCGTCTGCCGCAGAGGGGCGCAAGGCTCGGTGCGAGCTGTGGCTGCAGCGCGGCGACTGATTGCCCCTCGAAATCACGAACTCTGACACCGGTTCCAAAGTCTGCTTGAAGAGCAAACACGACTATTCGCTAGTCAACCTCTTCATAGGGACATCCGTGAACACACCGCGCATTGGCTTCGCTTGCATGTACCGCCATCACGAGCGCGAGTTGTCGCTCAAAGAGCTTAAGGCCCTGGAGGGCGGCTATAACCCTCGGACCACGACACTGCGCTGGATGGACAGCGTGACTTTGCAGGTTGCCCAGGAAAAGCTGCTGGACATCGTCGAGCACAATCTTGCGGCGCAGATCCGCCTGCTCGGTTATGTCGCACAGTTGCCGCAAGGCAGAAGAATGCTGCGACTGAGCAGCGACCTGTTGCCGTTTTACAGCCATCGGAAAGTGGCAGCGTTTTATCAGGCGCCGTCGGTCATGGCCCGTCTGCAGCAGCTGTTCGCGACGATTGGTGACGCCGCACGTCAAGCCGATATTCGTCTGTCTTTTCATCCCGGCCAGTTTTGCGTACTGGGGTCGGATCGTGGGGATGTGGTCGAAAACAGTCTCGCCGAATTCGAATACCACGCCGACATGATCCGCATGATGGGCTACGGCCAGTGTTTTCAGGATTTCAAATGCAACGTTCACATCGCCGGCCGCCACGGGGCGGAAGGCGTGCGCGCGGTGTGGCCGCGCTTGTCCGAAGTGGCGCGCCACTGCATCACCTTCGAAAACGATGAGAAAACCCATGGCGTCGACGACTGCCTGCAGCTGGCCGATCTGGCGCCGGTGGTGCTGGACATTCACCATTGCTGGATCCACGAAGGTCATTACATTGCGCCTGTCGACCCACGCGTAGGGCGCATCATCGACAGCTGGCGCGGCGTGCGCCCGGTCATGCACTACTCACAACCGCCGGAGAGCCTCCAGGCATTGGGATTTACCGCTGAGCAGAAACTGGAAGTGGAGGATTTGCTGCAGGTGGTCAACAAGCGCGACCTTTACCTGCACAGCGATCGCATGTGGAACGAGTGGACTAACACCTACGCGCTGCAGTTTCTCGACCGCTTCGACATCATGTTCGAGGCCAAGGACAAGAATCTGGCGGTTGAGGCGTTTTACCAGCGCTATTTGGCGTCTGGCAGCTGATCATTTCGCAATCGTGCGAGGCCATTGGGCCTACAGTTGAGCGTGTCGGCGCGCATCGGACTTGAGGTTGAGCGTGGTCCGGCGTCTTTTGCGTCACAGACGCGTGACATTGATTGCCAAGCTTCATTCCAGCGCCGCTGTGGCGTAGTGTGTTTCGCACGTTTGCCGACTGGAAGAGGTAAAAGAGATGACCCTGCAAAACCGCCTGGACAACCTGTACCCGAGCGCCGACGAGATTCCCGAGCCGTTCCGCGCAGGGCCTGCCATCGAGCAGCGCGAGTACCTGGTCAATGGTGAGCTGCACCGGTGGCAAGGGCCTCTGGCGCCAGTGCTCAGTCCGGTGTCGCTGAAAACCGACGCGGGGCTTGAACCGGTGGTGCTGGGCAGCACGCCGCTGATGGACGCCGACACCGCAATGACCGCGCTGGACGCTGCCGTCAACGCCTATGACCGGGGGCAGGGCGCCTGGCCGACCTTGCGCGTTGCCGAGCGTATTCATCATGTCGAAACCTTCCTCACGTTGATGCGTGAGCAGCGTGAGGCCGTGGTCAAGCTGTTGATGTGGGAGATTGGCAAGAACCTCAAGGATTCGCAGAAAGAGTTCGACCGTACCTGCGATTACATCGTCGACACCATCAACGCGCTCAAGGAGCTGGATCGCCAGTCCAGCCGTTTCGAACTGGAGCAGGACACGCTCGGCCAGATCCGTCGGGTGCCGTTGGGCGTGACGCTGTGCATGGGGCCTTACAACTACCCGCTGAACGAAACCTTCACCACGCTGATCCCGGCGCTGATCATGGGCAATACCGTAGTGTTCAAACCGGCCAAGTTCGGCGTGCTGCTGATTCGTCCGTTGCTCGAAGCGTTCCGTGACAGCTTCCCGGCCGGGGTAATCAACGTGATCTACGGCAGTGGCCGCGAGACGGTCAGCGCTTTAATGGCCAGCGGCAAAATCGACGTGTTCGCCTTCATCGGCACCAACAAGGCCGCCAGCGCCCTGAAAAAACTTCATCCCAAACCGCACCGCCTGCGCGCGGCATTGGGGCTGGACGCCAAGAACCCCGGCATCGTGCTCCCGGACGTCGACCTGGACAACGCCGTCAGCGAAGCCGTCACCGGGTCACTGTCGTTCAATGGCCAGCGCTGCACGGCGTTGAAGATCCTGTTCGTGCACGAGGATTTGGTTGAACGTTTCCTTGAGAAGTTCGACGAGAAACTGGCACAGCTCAAACCCGGCATGCCTTGGGAAGCGGGCGTTTCGCTGACGCCGCTGCCAGAGCCGGGCAAGACCGACTACTTGCAGGGCTTGGTGGACGATGCGGTGAGCAAGGGTGCCAGGGTCGTCAACGAGGGCGGGGCAACGACTCATCATCAGTTCTTTTACCCGGCGGTGCTGTACCCGGTCACGCCGGACATGCGCGTCTATCACGAAGAGCAATTTGGCCCGGTGGTGCCTGTGGTGGCGTACCGCGACCTGGAGACGGTGATCGAATACGTGCTGGATTCGGACTTCGGTCAGCAATTGAGTATTTTCGGCAACGACTCCAGGCAGGTCGGGCGCCTGGTGGATGCATTCGCCAACCAGGTGGGGCGCATCAACATTAATGCTCAATGCCAGCGCGGACCGGACACCTTCCCGTTCAACGGTCGCAAAAATTCGGCGGAGGGTACGTTGTCGGTCCACGACGCACTGCGCGTATTCTCGATCCGTACCCTGGTGGCGACCAAGTTTCAGGAAAGTAACAAAGCGCTGATCAGTGACATCATTCACAACCGCGAGTCGAGTTTCCTGACCACTGATTACATCTTCTGATTAGCATATTTACACCCGGGCACCGCGTCCATTAGTGTGCGCGGTAGCCATTTGCCTTGAACCTGCGGATGTCTGTGCACTCGAATCTAGACACCTTACCGGATACCGCTGCCCTTGGTCGAAGCCACTCCTGAGTTGACATCCACCTCTGATTCCCCGGCGCTGGCTGTCAGCGTCCTGCAGATGCTGCGCACCGCCACTTCCGTGCAGCACAAGGCGCTGGAGGCGCGACTGCCGCTGACACATGCCGATCTTGACCGAAGCCTGTACACCAGAATCATCGAAGCCTATTACGGCTTTCATGTGCCGTTGCAACGGCACATCGACCAGTTCGTCAGTCCTCAGGCGTGCGACCCGAAGCGTTATAAGGTTGCGGCACTGATCAAGGACCTGCGCGCCCTCGGCCTGAGCGATGGGCAAATCGACCGATTGCCCCTGTGCTGTGATTTACCGAGGTTACAAACGCAAGGCCATTTGCTCGGCATCATGTACGTTATCGAGGGCGCCACCCTGGGCGGCCAGGTGCTGCGGCGGATCATCGCCGACAGGTTGGGGATTGAGGCCGACAGCGGCGGCGAGTTTCTCGACGTCTACGGCCGGGACACGGGCCGGCGCTGGAAGGCGTTTCTAAAACAGCTGGCCGACTTCGATCAGCCCGAGTACAACGGGGACGTGGTGGACGCGGCCTGTGCCACCTTCGCCAGCTTCGAACGTTGGCTTGACCGCGCAGGAGTGCTGCTGTGACCTCCATCACCGAACAGAACCTGGATGCCTTTTTGCACAATTGCGCCGACGAGTCGATTCGGACCCCTGGCGCCATTCAGCCCCACGGCGTGCTGCTCACGGTCGATGAGTCGTCATGGACGGTGCAGCAAGCCAGCGCCAACGCCAGCGTGATGCTCAATGGCGCCGCTGATGCACCCTCAGACCAACCGATTTCAGGCCGACCGCTATCGTCCTGGCTTGGAGAAGATCAGGCCCGGTCCCTGCGCGAAGCTGTCGGCAGCCGGGCACTGGAGGACATCAATCCCTGGGCCTTGCACTGTGGCAAGCAGCCGCTGCAAGCCTTGCTTCATCGCCATGCTGGCTTGCTGTTCATCGAGCTTGAGCGAGTCGCCGAGCCTGCCTCGACGCAACCACTGGATCAACACCTTGGCCGTACGCTGCGTCGTCTGCAGTCGGCAAAAAGCCTGGCTGCGCTTTACGACATCAGCGTTAACGAAATCCGTGCGCTGACCGGCTACGACCGGGTGCTGATCTACCGCTTTCAGGAGCAGGGTCACGGGCAGGTCATCGCCGAATCCGCCGCGTCGGAACTCGATACGTATCAGGGCCTGTTTTTCCCGGCCAGCGACATCCCCGAACAGGCCCGCGAGCTTTACCGCCTGAACTGGCTGCGAATCATCCCGGATGCGGCCTATGTGCCAGTGGCGATCGTGCCCGCGCTGCGCCCGGATGATGGCCAGCTGCTGGACATGAGCCATTCGGTGCTGCGCAGCGTCTCACCCATCCATTGCCAATACATGCACAACATGGGCGTGCGTTCATCCATGAGCATTTCCCTGCTCAAGGACGACCAGCTGTGGGGCCTGATCAGTTGCGGCAACCGCCAGCCGTTGCAGGTGCCTCACCCATTGCGTGCCGCGTGCCAGACCATTGGCCAGGTGCTGTCGATGCAGATCAGCGCACTGGAAGATGTGCACGCGCAGCGCCAGCGTCAGGCCAAGGAAGGATTGCTCAAGTCCTTGGCGCACGCCATGGCCAATGCCGCCGGCGACGTCTACCAGGGGCTGGCTGAGCAGCCAGATGCGCTGCTCGCGCTGGCGGATGCCAGCGGCGCCGCGGTGATCATCGACGGCGAACCGCAGCTGTTCGGTCAGTGCCCTACGACCGAACAGCTGCGCGCGTTGCAGCGCTGGGTCCAACAGCAGCCTGGGCCCGTTATCGAGACGTCACGCCTGGGTGACGTATTTCCCGAAGCGCAGGGCTATCAGGCGGTCGCCAGCGGTCTGCTGGCCTTCAGCCTGCCCAAACCGGTGGACAATGCCGTGTTGTGGTTTCGGCCCGAGGTCAAGGGCAGCGTGCAGTGGGGTGGTAACCCGGATGCGCCGAAGCACCTGACAGCTAACCGTTTGCAGCCGCGCACATCCTTTGAGGCGTGGAAGAAGCAAGTCACCGGCACGTCGCTGCTGTGGACAGCGGGCCAGGTCTACGCCGTGTCCGACCTGCGGCGCTCGGCGCTGGAGTCGGACCTGTCGCGCCAGGTGCTTCGCGAGAAGGATGCCGTTCACGCTCGGGATGAGCTGGTGGCGGTGGTGTCCCATGACCTGCGCAGCCCACTGACCGCCATCGTCATGCAGTGCGGCATGATGCAGCGTCTGGTCGCTGCGGATGCCACGCCTGCGGCGAAGCGGCTGCATTCGGCTATCGATACCTTGCAGCGCGCGACCGCCCGCATGACCCACCTGCTTGATGACCTGCTCGATACGTCGAAAATCGAGGCCGGGCGCTATTCGATCTCGCCGCAACCGGTGGAGGTGAGCCAACTGCTGGAGGATGCCTGGTCGTTGCTCACGCCGCTGGCGCTGAACAAGTTCATCGATTTGACGTTTACCACTGAGCCAGCCCTGACGATCATGGCTGATCCGGAGCGGATGTTTCAGGTGTTGTCGAATCTGGTTGGCAACGCGATCAAGTTCACTCCCCGAGAGGGGCGTATCAGCGTAACGGCGATGGTCGAAGGCGGCGTCGCGGTCATCAGCGTTGCCGACTCCGGCGCAGGTATCGCGCCGGATCAACTGCCCCATGTGTTCGAGCGTTACTGGCGCATCCGGGAAGGCAATCCGAGTGGGTCGGGCCTTGGACTGTACATCTCCCAAGGGATCGTGCGCGCCCACGGCGGTGAGTTGACGGCGACCAGCGAAGCGGGTCAGGGCAGTGTGTTTCGCTTTACCGTGCCGCTGGCAACGCCGGCATAATCCTCCCTACCCACGTCCAATCCTGCCGCAGGTGCTGGCATACGATTCGCATGCGGCCTGTCGTCCTGGAAACGCACCTAATAGTCGAGGTTTGTTTGGTGATCTGACGACAGCTTCTATATCCTTTTCGCGTCAATCCTTATGCCCACGATGGCAGGGGCCGACCCTGCATTTACGCAAGACCAAGGGAAAGCTGATGAGTACCACCAGTACGCCGCTCTCCGGCGTCAACCAGCCACTGAAGGGCATCGCACTGATTGTCCTGGCAACCTTTCTGTTTTCCAGTCACGACACGCTGTCCAAATACCTGTCTGGCATGTACCCGATCATGATGGTGGTATGGGTGCGCTATGTGGTGCACACCGGGCTGATGGCGTGCATCTTCATGCCGTCGGCAGGGCTGCGGGTGCTGCGCACCAAGCGGCCGGGCCTGCAGGCGCTGCGGGCGGGCTGTCTGCTGGGCACCAGCTTGCTGTTTACCAGTGGCCTCATGTTCATTCCCATTGCCGAGGCGACGGCGGTCAACTTTCTCGCACCGCTGCTTGTCACCGCGCTATCGGTGCCGCTGCTCAAGGAAACGGTGTCACGCGGGCAATGGATTGCCGTGCTGGTGGGGTTTTGCGGGGTCATGGTAATCGTGCATCCCGGCGGGGAGTTGTTTACCCCTGCGGTGCTGCTGCCTTTGGGTTCGGCGCTGTGCTTTGCCTGCTATCAATTGTTGACGCGGTTGGTGGCGGCCCATGACAGCCCGACCACCAGCAACTTTTTCGCAGGGCTGTTCAACAGCCTGCTGATGAGTGCCATCGTGCCGTTCTTCTGGCAGGCCCCGGAGTGGAAACATGTGCCGTTCATGCTGGCGCTGGGCACGTGCGGAATGGTCGCGCACCTGATGCTGACCCAGGCATTCCGCTTTGCCGCACCGGCGTTGCTGGCGCCGTTTGGATACTGTCAGATCGTGTTTGCAGGACTTTGGGGATTTGTCGTGTTCAACCATGCGCCGTCACTGACCGCGCAAGCGGGGATCGCGATTATCTGCCTCAGTGGACTGGCTGCGGCCTGGCAGCAACGCAAGAAAGGCGGGTGAGCGGGGTAGTCCGGGAGGAGAAGTCTGCATGCTTGTGCCGTGATCGGGTCGCGTCGTGCCGTTTTTTTATTGCCTGTTCCCGCGAGGCCTAACCGGCGTCCCAGACGGGTGTTTACGTTCGTCACACCGTCTGGAACCTTTTGCGCGGGATGATGTTAGCTTGACACCTCATCGGTAACAGGGTATTTCGTCGCTTCCGCTCGTTGCACCAAAAGCGCTTTGTATTTAACAAGTTAGGAATCAATCCGGAGCTTCGGACCCCATTCCTGACCATTTTCGTGTGTCTGCCTGTCGTCGCGTGCTTCTCGTCAGCTACCGACCAGCAAACCCTCAGGAGCAACCTCATGGCAGTATTGCAGCAAACCACCGTGGACTCTCTCAAGCGTTCCGAAGCCCAACTCTCTGCACGCTGGCTCGCGGACCTGGAAGTCAGCGGTGCCACGCGCAATCTGAAAGCCGATGACCTTAAACAGCAGACGAGCGAGTTTCTGCGCCTGCTGACCCGCGCCCTGGAGAAGGGCGGCGCGCAAAGCATCTCCAGCAGCGATTGGGACGAAGTGCGCCAATTCCTCGAAAAGCTCTCGCACCAGCGCGCGCTGGCCGGTCAGGATTCGCAGCAGACTGCCCATTTCATTTTTTCCTTGAAAGGCCCGCTGTTCACGCTTCTGCAGGAGGAGTTCGCTGATCGCCCGGCTTTGCTGGCTGAACAGTTGTGGGAAATCTCCCAACTGCTGGACGGCTTGGGCATGCATACCATCCGCACCTATCAAAAGTCGCGTGAATCGGTGATCAAGCGTCAGCAGGAAGAGCTGCTGGAGCTGTCTACCCCGGTGGTCAAGCTGTGGGACGGCGTGCTGGCGTTGCCGATGATCGGCACCCTGGACTCGCAGCGTACGCAGGTGGTCATGGAGTCGCTGCTGCAGCGCATTGTCGATACCGGCTCGGAAATCGCCATTATCGACATTACTGGCGTGCCGACCGTGGACACCTTGGTCGCGCAGCACTTGCTCAAGACTGTCACCGCCATTCGCCTGATGGGGGCCGATTGCATCATCAGCGGCGTGCGGCCGCAGATCGCCCAGACCATCGTCCACCTGGGGCTGGACCTTCAGGGCGTGGTCACCAAGGCCAATCTGGCCGATGCCCTCGCGTTGGCCTTACGTCGCCTGGGCCTGACCGTCGCCAAGGCGGTATAAGCCCATGGAGCGGATTCCGATTCTGCAGATGGGTGACTTTTTGCTGGTCACCATCCAGGTGGACATGCATGACCAGCTGGCGCTGACGCTGCAGGACGATTTGTCCGAGCGGATCAGCAAGACCTCGGCACGGGGCGTGCTGATCGATATCTCGGCGCTGGACATGGTCGACTCTTTCATCGGCCGCATGATCGGCATGATTTCCGGTCTGTCGCGCATCATGGACGCCGAGACCGTGCTGGTCGGCATGCAGCCTGCCGTGGCCATCACCCTGGTGGAACTGGGCATGACCTTGCCGGGGGTGAGCACTGCGCTCAACGTCGAGCGCGGCATGACGCTATTACGCGAGCGGGCTTATTCACAATGAACGTGCGTAGCAGCGGCACCCAGAGCATTCAGATCGAGCAGGACGTGGTGCTGGCCCGGCAAATGGCGCGCAAGCTGGCGCAGGACTGCGGCATGCGCTTGATCGACCTGACCAAACTGGTAACGGCGGTCAGCGAACTGGCGCGTAACACCATGGTGTACGGCGGTGGCGGCGACATGGACTGGGAAATCGTCGAGGACGGCGTGCGCACCGGTGTGAAGCTGACCTTTCGCGACGAAGGTCCTGGCATTCCCGACCTCAAGCTGGCCATGACCGATGGCTGGACCTCCGGCGGCGGACTGGGCCTGGGGCTGACCGGGGCCAAGCGCTTGGTCGATGACTTCCAGCTGGACACAGCGCCCGGGGCGGGCACGCGGGTGACGATCTGCAAATGGACTTGAGACTGCACAGCCATCTGACGCACGTGGTAGCCATCGAAGATTCAAGCCAGGTCGGCCACGGGCGGCGCATTGCCCAGCGGCTTGCCGAGCAACTGGGCTTCGATGACACCGATTCGGGCCGAGTGGCACTGGTGGTGACGGAACTGGCCAGCAATATCCTCAAGCACGCCAGCAATGGCGAGCTGCACCTGCGGGCGTTGCCCGGCGCTGTGCGGGGGCTGGAAGTCATCGCCATCGATCGGGGGCAGGGTTTTGACCTGCAGGATTGCCTGGCCGATGGCTTTTCCACCCGTGGCACCCAAGGCATCGGCCTGGGTTCGATCCTGCGTCAGGCGCAGGTGTTCGACGTGCATACCGACAGCCGCGGAACCGTACTCTTGACACGCTTCTATCCGCGTTCGGCGGTGGTCAGGGACCTGCGGCTGGGGGTGACCCAGCACTCGCTGCATGATGATCCAGCCTGTGGCGATGCGTGGGAGGTCGCCATCAGTGATCGGCAAATAAGCATCTTGATGATCGACGGCCTGGGTCACGGACCGGACGCCGAAGAGGCGGCGAAGGCGGGCACACTGGCGTTCAACCATGACCCGTTTGCTGATCCGGTACTGCTGCTCGAGGACATTCATCGCCAGATGCAAGGCACGCGCGGTGGCGCGGTGGCGGTGGCGCAATTCGATAGTGCCCAGGACAACCTGCGTTTCATCGGTATCGGCAACATCGGCGCGACGCTGATCGGCGAGGAGAAATCACGTGGTCTTGCCTCGCACCCCGGCATCGTTGGCCTGCAGTACCGCAAGATACCGGCGGTGGCCTACGGGCAATGCGCCGGACAGCTTTTGATCATGTACAGCGACGGCCTGCAATCTCGTTGGAATCTTCGCGACTATCCGGGTCTGATGTATCGACACCCGGCCATTATTGCGGCAGTGCTGCATCGTGATTTTTGCCGGGGCAGGGATGATGTAACGGTATTGGTGACTGCTCTGGAGACGCTCGATGACTGACAACCCCGCCCATGGCGCCCTTGAGGCGTCAGCGGAACTGCGGCAACTGCGTGGCGAAGCCGCCGCCTTGCGCGCGGAGCTGGATGAAACCAATCAGGGCGTGTTGGCACTGTATGCCGAGCTTGATACCCAGGCCGAGCAACTGCGTCAGGCGTCTGACCTTAAGAGCCGCTTCCTCTCGTACATGAGTCATGAGTTCCGCACGCCACTGGGTTCGATACTCAGCATCGCCAGCCTGCTCACTGACGAACTCGATGGGCCGCTGAGCCCCGAGCAGCACAAGCAAGTGTCGTTCGTCAGCACCGCTGCGCGGGAGCTGAGCGATATGGTCGACGACCTGCTCGATCTGGCCAAGATCGAGGCCGGACGCATCAGCATTTCGCCGGCATGGTTCGACATGTTCGATTTGTTCTCGGCCCTGCGCGGGATGTTCCGGCCTATCGTCGACACGTCGGCTGTGGACCTGATTTTCGAAGAGCCTGTCGGTTTGCCACGGCTGTACACCGACGATAAGAAGCTTGCGCAGATTCTGCGCAACTTCATTTCCAACTCGCTGAAATTCACCCAGCGAGGCGAAGTTCGCGTATCGGCCAGCCTGGAAGGCGAGCGGGAGGTGCGCTTTGCGGTGACGGACACCGGCATCGGCATCCCGCCGCAATTGCATGGCGCGCTATTCGAAGACTTCATTCAAGTTGATTCGCCCTTGCAAAAGCGTTTGCGCGGCACGGGCCTGGGGTTGTCATTGTGCAAGCGTTTCGCCGAATTGCTGGGAGGGCGCGTGGGACTGGAAAGCCAGCCCGGCGTCGGCTCCACGTTTTATGTGGTGATTCCGTTGGCACTGGCCCAGGAGCAAGGTGATGAAAGCTGACTCCCGGCTGCTGATCGTCGATGACAATCAGGCTACTCGCTACGCGTTGCGCCGGCGCATGGAGCGCCATGGGTTTGTGGTGCAGGAGGCGGGCACGGGGACCGAGGGCCTGGCGTTGATCGCCGGGCGGGTTCCGGATGCGCTGATTCTCGACGTCAACCTGCCGGATATGAGTGGCTTCGACATCGTGCGCCAGCTACGCAGTGAGCCTCGCACGGCGTTGCTGCCAGTGGTGCACGTATCGGCGGCGTCGATCCAGACCGGCGATATCGTCACCGGTCTTGAGGCCGGAGCCGACGCCTACCTGGTGCACCCGGTGGACCCCGATGTGTTACTGGCCACCCTGCGCACGCTGCTGCGGGTGCGCGATACCGAATTTGCCCTGCGCGACAGCGAGGACCGTTTTCGCGAGATTTTCGTCAACGTCTCGGCGCCGATCGCGGTCATGGACGATCAGCTAAAGGTCCATGAATGCAACCACGCGTTCTCTCGGCTGATCGCCCAGGGGGCGGCCGAGGATGCGGTTTTGCAGTGCTTGAGTGACGATCAGGCGCCAGCGATCGCCGGCCTGAGCAAGGCCCTGGTAGCGGGGGAACGCTGGAAGGGTACTCTGTGCATGCTGGTTCAAGGCGATCTGCGCGAAACCGAATGGCAGGTGTCGCCCTATCGCATCGATGGCCTGAGCCTGGTGTTCGTCGAGGACGTGACCGAGCACCGCCGCCGCGAGCAGTCGCATTTACAGCAACTGGACAGCGTCAACACGCAATTGGCCCACGAAGTCGCCGAGCGCGCGCGGACCGAGGCTCAACTGCTGCAGGCGCAGAAAATGGACGCTATCGGCAAGCTCACCGGCGGCATCGCGCATGACTTCAACAATCTGCTGACCGGCATCGTCACCGGGCTTGAACTGATCAAGAAGCGCACCGAGGACGGACGTACGGAGAAAGTCCTGACCTACGCCGATGCGGCGCTAGCCTCGGCCAAAAGCGCAGCAAGCCTGACCCATCGCTTGCTGGCTTTCGCGCGTCAGCAACCGCTGGATACCCGGCCTGCGGACGTCAGCCAATACGTGCGCTCGCTGGAGGATCTGCTGAGCCGGACCATCGGCAAGCGCATCGGTCTCACGCTTGAACTGCCTGCCCGCAGCGCCGTGGCGATGGTCGATGCCGGGCAACTGGAAAGCGCCGTCCTCAACCTGGTGATCAACGCCCGGGACGCGCTGCCTCAGGGCGGCCATATCTGGATCAGTACCTACGAGGCTTACTCGCAGGGCAATCCACGTTTGGCCGACGGCTTGTATATTGCGTTGACCGTGCGCGACGACGGGGTGGGCATCGAGCATCACCTGATCGACAAGGTGTTCGATCCATTTTTCACCACCAAACCCATCGGTGAGGGTACCGGGCTGGGGTTGTCAACCATCTACGGGTTCGCGCGGCAATCCGGCGGCGATGTACACATCCGTAGCGTCGTCGGCCACGGCACCGAGGTGACCTTAATGCTGCCTGCAGCAACGGATCAAACCGTCGCGCCGCCCCCGGTGCCGGAAACCGCCGAGCTGGGCGCCGGTGAGCATGTCCTGATCGTCGAGGATACGGCGTCGGTGCGCATGTTCGTCAATGAGATCCTGACCGACGCGGGGTATCGCTGCACCCAGGCCGCGGACGTCAATACCGCACTGTCACTGCTGGAGCACGATTTGTCGATCGATCTGCTGCTGACCGATGTGGGCATGCCACAGATGAACGGTCGCGAGCTGGCGCAGCGCATGCGCGATTGGCGTCCGAACGCGCCGGTGCTGTTCATGACCGGCTACGCGGAAAACGCGCTAAACCGGCAGCTGTTTCTGGGGGAGGGCATGGACATGATTACCAAGCCGTTTCAACTGACCGAGTTTTTGAATAAGGTCAGAACCATGCTGGATACCTGATCCCGGGGATTTTTCCAGCGATATCAGTGGGCAACGCGCCACGGCGGTACAAATTTTGTTAATGTTTACGCCAATTCAAATCAGTGCCAACCCTAGGGGCACGCACCGCTAACGAGCATTCGCGTTGAATGCGTTGGAGGTGAAGGAGATCCAGTTTTGACCCTCAGCCCGGAACTTCTCCAAAGCGCGATCGATAACTGCGCCCGCGAGCCGATCCAGATTCCCGGCAGTATCCAGCCGCAGGGATTCTTGCTGGTCTTCGACGAAACGACGATGACCATCGTCCAGGTCAGCGCCAACGTCCTCAGTTGGCTGGGCATGGAGCCGCAGACCCTTATCGGCGCCGAGCTGCCGCGTGTGTTCGACGATTGTCAGCGTTTGCTGGAACGTCTGGCGGCGCTGCCCGACGACGACCAGAACCCTTTCCACGTGGGCGATGTACGTTTCCTTGAGGGGACGCGCGCAGGCATGCCGATGGCGATGATGGTGCACCGCCATGATCAGGTCCTGATCGCCGAATTCGAGCCGGCCAGCGACATGAGTTCGGCATACGGCAACGTTTATCCGCTGATGCGTACGTTCATCAGCCAGATGGAAGAAACCGAGACCATCGAAGCGTTGAGCCAGCGGTCGGTGGCGGAGGTCAAGCGCATCACCGGGTTTGCACGGGTCAAGGCGTACCGTTTCGATGCCGACGGCAGCGGGCAGGTGTATGCCGAAGTGGCCGATGAGGGCTATCAGCGCTATGAGGGACTCAGCTTCCCTGCTGCCGATATTCCCGCACAGGCCAGGGCATTGTACCTGGCCAACCGCGTTCGTGTGATCGAGGATGCCAACTATCGCCCATCACCGCTGGTGCCGGCCAATAACCCGCTGACCGGTGCGCCCCTGGACCTGAGTTTCGCCACGCTGCGCAGCGTATCGCCGGTGCATCTGCAGTACATGCGCAACATGCAGACCTTGGCCTCGATGTCGATTTCCATCGTGGTGGGTGGTCAATTGTGGGGTCTCATATCCTGTCACCATGCTACGCCCCGCCCGGTGAGTTTCCAGACCCGCACGGCCTGCGAACTGTTGGGCAGCGTATTGTCCCTGCAGATCGAAACCAAGCAGGCCCAGATCAAGAGCCAGCGCATGCTCAGCCTGCGCCGCCAGATCGTGCAGATGCTCGCCTCGATGGCCGACCTGGACAGTGTCACCCGTGGCCTGCAGGCGATGCCGGAGGTACTGCTGGACTTCGTCCAGGCAAGCGGCGCCGCCGTGATCTCCGAAGCGACGCTGGATGTCTATGGCCAGACGCCGGAGCGCCAGCATATATACGACCTGACTCAGTGGCTGAGCGCGCGCGGCTCCCACGAGGTGTTTGCCTGTGACAACGTCGGTCGCGATATTCCCGAGCTGCCGCAGCTGAGCCAATCGGTCAGCGGCGTGTTGGCCATGGCGATCTCCGAGCTGCATTCCAATTACATTATCTGGTTCCGGCCCGAGTACGTCAGGGTGGTCAACTGGGCCGGCAAGCCGGAAAAAACCCTCAGCGAGAGCGGTTCGCTCAGCCCGCGCCACAGCTTTGCCCTCTGGCAGCAAACCATGCGCGGCTACTCGCGGCCGTGGGACGAACTGGACATCGAGGGCGTGGTGGAGCTGCGCGCGGCGGTGTTGGGCATTGTGCTGCGCAAGGCCGAGGAAATGGCCGCGCTGGCCGAAGAACTGAAAAAATCCAACAAGGAACTCGAAGCGTTTTCCTATAGCGTGTCCCACGACTTGCGTGCGCCTTTGCGTCACATCGCCGGCTACGCCGAACTGTTGAACGACATCGAAGGCGGCAAGCTGTCCGAGCGCGGGGTGCGTTTTTTGGACAACATCAGTGAATCGGCGCGTTTCGCTGGCACGCTGGTCGACAATCTACTGAGCTTCTCGCAGATGGGTCGTTCGGCCATGCGTTACTCGGAAGTGGACCTGAACGCGATGGTCGAATCCATCCGTCGGGAAATGCTCCCCGATTATGAAGGTCGCGACCTGCAGTGGCGTATCTCCGAACCCTTGCCGGTACTGATCGCCGATGCTGCGTTCCTGCATTTGGCCATGCGCAACTTGCTGTCCAATGCCATCAAGTACAGCCGCAATCAAAGCGCTGCGGTGATCGAGATCGGCAGTTACGAAGAAGACCGCAATGTGGTGGTGTACATCCGCGACAACGGTGTGGGTTTCGACATGCAATATGCCGGCAAGCTGTTCGGGGTGTTTCAGCGCTTGCACCGGATGGAAGAGTTTGAAGGCACCGGAATTGGCCTGGCCAGTGTGCGTCGGATCATCGAGCGCCATGATGGTTCGGTATGGGCCCAGAGCGAGTTGGGGCAAGGAGCCACCTTTTATTTTGCGCTACCCAAGCGCAGCCTCACTGTAACCCTTTGAGTGTCCGAGGAGACGCCCAGTGCTCAAACCCATTCTTCTGGTGGAAGATAATCCCAACGATCTGGAGCTGACCCTCGTCGCTTTGGAACGCAGCCAGCTGGCCAATGAAGTCATTGTGCTGAGGGACGGCGCCGAAGCGCTGGACTATCTGTTCCGCCGGGGCCAGCATCATGATCGTGTGGCGGGCAATCCGGCGGTGATGTTGCTGGATCTGAAGTTGCCCAAGCTTGATGGCCTGGAGGTTTTGAAAGCCATCCGCGAGGCCGAGGAATTGCGCAGTATTCCGGTGGTTATGCTGACGTCCTCTCGCGAGGAACCTGATTTGCAACGTGCGTATGCATTGGGGGTGAACGCTTACGTGGTCAAGCCGGTCGAATTCAAGGAATTCGTCTCGGCCATTTCTGATCTCGGGGTGTTCTGGGCCGTTCTCAACGAGCCGCCGCCTGGCTCGTTGCGGCTGGCACGCCGCCCTGGCTCCTGATTGGCCGGACTCCATGGCCTGAACCGTCCCGCGAACCGCGGCCGGCGAGGGCCTTTGCGCAATAAACGAACGACTAATCATGCCGCTAACGCTACTTAAACTGCTTCTGGTTGAAGACAGTCCGCATGACGCTGAACTGACCCTGCTCACGCTGGAGACCAGCGGGCTCAACATCGACGCCACCCTGGTCTACAACCATCAAGACGTGGAGCGAGAGTTATCGGCCGGACGTTTTCATCTGATTCTCAGCGATTACCTGCTGCCCGGTTCATCCGGGCCCGAGGTGCTTAACACCGCCCAGCGCCTAGCGCCGCAAACCCCGTTCATCTTCCTGTCAGGGATCTTTGGCGAGCAGCACGCGGTAGAGATGATGCGCATGGGCGCTATCGACTATGTGCTCAAGCAGAACCTGAAGATGCTGCCCAAGGCAGTGTTCCGTGCCGTTTCCGAAGTGCGTGAGCGGGAAAAGCGGCAGCACGCCGAAGCCACCCTGCAAGATGCCGAGGTGCGTGCGCATCTGGCGATCGAAGCGGCCGAAATGGGCGTATGGACGTATGATCCGCGCACTGAAACCCTGCTCTGGGACGAGCGCTGCAAGGCGCTGTACGGCGTGCCCGCGGACGCAGTAGTGAGCATGGCGTTTATGTTTGCCCGATGCCACCCGGACGACCGTGACCTGCTGCAAGACAAGGTCATCGCGGCGCTGGCGGCTGACACCGGGTTTCAGATCGAACATCGCCTGCTGACGGAAGGTGAAGGCGAGCGCTGGGTATTCTCCAATGGTCGTTCGTTATTCGAGGATGGCAAGTGCGTACGCTTTACCGGCGTCATGCAGGATATCAGCGAGCGCAAGCAGGCGACCCAGGCGCTGCATCAGCTCAACGAGATTCTCGGTGAGCGCGTGGTGCAGCGGACCCGCGAACGGGACCGTACCTGGGAGCTGTCGCGCGAACTGCTCGGCGTGCTGCGTTTCGACATGACCCCAATAGCCCTGAATCCGGCGTGGGAAAGCACACTGGGTTGGGCTCGTGCCGATTTTCATACACAGTCACTGGGGGAGCTGATCCACCTGGACGATCTGGAAGCGACGCTGCGCGAGACCGCCAGTGTGGCTCAGGGCAACGTGACCACGCGTTTCGTCAACCGGATGCGACATGCCGACGGCGGCTTCCGCTGGCTGTCCTGGACCATAGTGCCCGATGAAGGGCTGATGTACGCCGCTGTGCGCGACATCAGCAGCGAGCGCGCGGTGGTCGACGAACTGGCAGCGACCAATAAACGTTTGCGCGACCAGATTAAGGAGCGCGAGCGGGTGGAGGCAGCGCTGCAGCAGATGCAGCGCCTAGAAGTGGTCGGGCAGCTCACTGCGGGGGTGGCGCACGATTTCAATAACCTGCTGACGGTGATCCTCACCAGCGCCAACTTCCTCGCTCGGGACCTGGAGAAGGGCGTGTTCACCAAATCACCGCAGCGCTTGCAGAACATCCGCTCGGCCGGCGAACGCGGCGCCAAGCTGACCAGCCAGTTGCTGTCTTTCTCCCGACGGCAACGCCTGGAGCCGGTGGCCCTCAACCTCAACGACACCATCGGTGGTATGCGTGAGCTGCTCGGCCGGGCGTTGGGCGGCAGTGTCTGGGTGGAAACCGAGCTGGCCGATGATCTATGGAGTGCGCTGGTCGACCCGACGCAGACCGAGATGATCATTCTCAACCTGGCCATCAACGCGCGGGACGCCATGGCCCAGGGCGGTCAGCTGCGCCTGAGCACCTGGAACGAGATCGTCTATCGCTTGCCGCAACGCCCCGAAGACCCTGACCCAGGGGCCTATGTGGTGCTCTCGGTCAGCGACTCCGGTTGTGGCATGAGCGAGCAAGTGCTGGCCAAGGCGTTCGAGCCATTTTTTACCACCAAGGCCGTAGGCAAGGGCTCGGGGCTGGGTCTGGCGCAGGTTTTCGGCTTTGCCAAACAATCCAGCGGCGGGGTCAGTATCGACACTGCCGAAAACGCCGGGACGACGATCAAGGTGTTCCTGCCCAGTATCGCCCGCATTGCCAGCCCGGTGGTCAGCCTGTCGGACATGCCCGGACACGCTAACCCCGATGACTTGCAGCGCACCATTTTGCTGGTCGATGACGATGCTCAGGTGCGCTCGGTGACGTCAATGATGCTCAGCTCGCTGGGCTATTCAGTGGTCGAAGCCGAGAATGGAGACGATGCGCTGAAGAAGATCGATTCAGCGATCGAACTGGTATTGACCGACTTCGCCATGCCGAACATGACCGGCGCCGAACTGGCCGACATCGTCAAGCGCGAATACCCCGGGCTACCGATCATGTTCATCACAGGCTTCGCCGATATCGACATTCTCGACGTGGACCAGCAACTGATCGTGCAGAAGCCGTATAAGGAAGAAGAACTGGCGCGCAAGCTGGCGAATGTATTGATGAAAGCGGGGGCAGGGGTGGCTTCGTAGGCTCATCGTACTGCCTGTGCACGCCGTCGGGCCTGCAGCCGATCCTTGAATCGGCACCGCTGGGCAGCCGCCGTTGTTCGTGTGCCGTGCTAGCCGAAATGAAGAGACCTGCCCCGCGCGCCGTTGCAATCCGTTCTGTTCAGCCCTCCCGCGTCAGCACTTCCAGCAGTTCAATCTCGAATACCAGGTTCGAATCCGGCTTGATGTGGGCGCCCATGCTGCGCTCGCCATAGGCCAGGTGCGAGGGCACCAGCAGCTTGCGTTTGCCGCCGACCTGCATGCCCATCAGGCCTTGATCCCAGCCCTTGATCACCCGCCCCGTGCCGATCACGCACTGGAACGGCTTGCCGCGCTCCCAGGATGAGTCGAACACCGTGCCGTCTTCCAGGGTGCCGGTATATTGCGTGGTGATCAGCGCGCCCTTGACCGCCGCTTTGCCGGTACCTTGCAGCAGGTCGATGATCTGGAGTTCGTCGTGCATATCGGTGTCCGCTGTTGCATGTATGGATCGATTGATGAGCGGCGATGCTAGTCGCGCAGGCTGTTGCTGGCAATGCCCGCAGCAGGCAAAAAAAACGGCGCGTCCTGTGCGGGGCGCGCCGTTCGTTCAGCGGATCAAACACCCATCATGCGATGACGTCGCTGCTCCACTCGCCGTTGACCAGGCGCTTGAGCCCCAGCGGGTTGGCGTTTTGCAGCGCAGCCGGGAGCAAGCTGTCTGGATAGTTCTGGTAGCAGACCGGGCGCAGGAAGCGATCGATCGCCAGGGTGCCGACCGACGTGCCGCGGGCGTCGGAAGTCGCCGGATACGGCCCGCCATGGACCATCGCATCCGACACTTCCACGCCGGTCGGGTAGCCGTTGACCAGAATACGACCGACTTTCTCTTCCAGTACCGGCACCAGCCATTGGTACTTTTGCAAGTCGGCGGTTTCACCAATCAATGTCGCCGTCAGTTGACCGCGCAAGGCCAGCAGGGCGGCTTTGAGTTCGGCATCGTCAGCGACTTCAATCAGCAGCGTCGTCGGACCGAATACCTCTTCTTGCAGCAGTTCATCGCCATTGAGCAACATGCTGACGTCTGCCTTGAACAACTGCGCCTGAGCCTGGCGGCCCGACTGCGGGTTGCCAGCCAGATGCGTGACACTCGGGTGCTCCAGCAATTTCTGCACGCCTTTGCCGTAGCTGCGCAAGCCGCCTTCGTTGAGCATGGTTTGTGGCGCCTGGCCGGCCATGTGCTCTTTGAGCTGCTCGGTGAACGCGCTCAGGGCAGGGGAGCGAATCCCGATCACCACGCCCGGATTGGTGCAGAACTGACCGGCGCCCATGACCACCGAACCGGCCAGTTCGGAAGCGATGGTTGCACCACGAGCGGCCAGGGCGCCCGGCAATAGAACCACCGGGTTGATGCTCGACATTTCGGCGAAGACCGGGATCGGTTGCTCACGTTCTGCCGCCAGTTTGCACAACGCATTACCACCGTGCAGCGAACCGGTGAAGCCGACGCCTTGAATGGCCGGGTGCTTGACCAGACCTTCGCCCACGCCGCTGCCGAAGATCATGTTGAATACGCCTTTGGGCATGCCGGTTTTTTCGGCGGCGCGAATGATTGCGTTGCCCACCAGATCAGCCGTAGCCACGTGTCCGCTGTGTGCCTTGACCACCACAGGGCAGCCAGCTGCCAGCGCCGAGGCCGTATCGCCGCCGGCGGTAGAGAACGCCAGCGGGAAGTTGCTCGCGCCGAATACAGCGATTGGGCCTACACCGATGCGGTACTGCCGCAAGTCAACCCGTGGCAGCGGCTTGCGATCCGGCAATGCCTGATCGATGCGCGCGCCCAGGAAATCGCCGCGACGCAGGACTTTGGCGAACAGGCGCATCTGGCCGCTGGTACGCCCGCGTTCGCCCTGGATGCGACCGGCAGGCAGGGCGGTTTCCTGACAGACCAGCGCGACGAAGTCATCACCCAGGGCATCCAGTTCGTCGGCGATGGCGTCGAGGAATTCCGCGCGACGTGCCGGGCTCAATTGGCGGTATTCGAGAAACGCGCCTTTGGCCGCCAGCGCTGCGGCGTCGATTTCGCCGTCCGTGGCTTGATGGAAGGTGTAAGGCAGGGCTTCGCCGGTCGTTGCATCCAGACTCTTGTGGCGCGCTTCGCCGAGGCCACTGCGGGCGCCGCCGATGAAGTTCTCGCCGAGTACATTAGGCATCTGCTTCTCCTGTTATTGTTGGGTCAAGACGGTCAGGCTGTGCGCCTGACAGGAATCGGTGAGGTTACATGCTGGTCGAGGGCGAGAACCCCCGAGGGTATCGAAAGTTAACGGACATCATACAACCGCATTTTTATAGCCGCAAGCGGGGTGCCTATGGCTTCGTGGTGAGCCTATACAACGCCTCGCCACCGGTACGACGCCTCCATAAACAGCCTTTCAGAAATAGCGCACGTGCCAACGGTGGCGTTGGTTAAAGTCCTGCGCCGGCAAGCCGTGCTGCCCTCGCATCCTGTCTTCTAAAGGTCCGCTTGGCCTGCGGCAGCCCGGCCTGCCAGTGATGACATGCGTCATGTCGCCACCGGCAAGCAGTGTGAGTCAAGTCGAGACGAACTCAGGCGTTCGGCTCATCCGTATTGATATACGGCGGCACCTTGGCCAAGGGCAGCCTGCGGGCCTGCTCCACGCTGATGCCCGGACGTTCTGGTAGCGGGTCGAGTTTTTGCGGCTGACCGGTGCTCAGCGCGCGCTCCACGGCTGCCACGATTCGCACGTCACGCCAGCCTTCATCGCCATCGGGTTCCGGCTCGCGATCCTGAAGGATGCAGTCAGAGAAATACTGGGTCTCACCGCCGAACTGATCGACCACGGGATGGCGATGTTCGGTGGTCTTGCCGTCGATGGTTGCACGGTAAGCGATGCCTACGCCTTCGCCAAAGCCGAAACACGGCGAAGCCTCGAATTCTCCTTTGCTGCCGATCAACTGGAATCGTTCCGTGGAAGGCAGACTGTAGCTGACAGTAAACGTCGCCAGCCGCTCCTCGGCGAAACGCAGGGTGATGCTGACGGTATCGAACGTGTTGATCTCTCGCCCCGGCGTCTTGATCCCGACCGCGTGCACTTCCAGCGGCTCTGCGGCGAACAGGCTACGCACTGCATTGATCGGATACGGTCCCATATCAGCCACGGGTCCTGCACCGAAGCCGCTCTGCATCCGATGATTGGCCGGGTCGGTGGTTTGGGCGAATGTCGCGGTAAACAGCCGCGGCTCGCCAATGTCACCAGAGCGTACGCGGTTGACCATCTCCACCGTGCCGGGCTCGAAATGCAGGCGATAGGCGACCATTAACTTGGCACCGGAACGCTTCGCGGCGTCGGCGATCGCCAGGCAGTCTTCTTCACTGGCAGCCATGGGCTTTTCCAGCAGGACGTGGATGCCGGCCTCCAGCGCAGGCACGGCGAATTCACGGTGACGGAAGTTAGGGGTTGCCAGATAAATCGCGTCGATTTCGCCCGAATGCAGCAGGGCATCGAACTCGTCGTAGCGATAGCTCTTAAGGTCATACAGCGCGGCGAGTTCGTCGGCCTTGACCGGGTCACCCGTGACCAGCGCTGTCATCACCGAGTTGTCGGTCTGTTCCAGCCCGGGCATGAACGCGCCCTGGGAAATCCAGCCTCCTGCGACAACTGCATAACGTACCTTGCCGTTTGAATCAGGCATGAGAGGGCCTCCATTGTCAGCGGACGGTGTGTCCTGCACCTGTGTAGTCGGCAGGCCGAAGCGCTGGAAGTTCCATCAAATCCAGTGGCGTCACGAACACGATGACGTCGTGCGACGAACCGGGTGATCGGCAAATGCCGGGATTGTCGCTATCCTGCGCGCTGATACTTGCCCCTATCCTTTAATGCAGCCGGACGACGATCAAACATGGAGTTCACCAGCGGTTTTCTATTGAGCCTGTCCTTGTGCCTGGACATCGGCGTGGCCAACATCGCGATGATTACGCTGGCGATGCAACGCGGCTATCTGCAGGGTTTCTGGCTTGGTCTCGGCACGTGTTTCGGCGATCTGTTCTACGCCATTCTCGCGCTGGCCGGCATGGCGGTACTGCTGCAGTACGAATGGGTGCGCTGGACGTTGTGGATCGGCGGCTCCCTTCTATTAATAGGCTTCGCGGTCAAGATGGTGCTTTCGGCCCGGGGGCGTCACGGTGAGCTGGCCCTGGCCAGCGACGTGGACAACCGTTCGGGTTTGCGTGAGTTTTCCCGCGGCGTGTTTCTGGCGGTGTCTTCGCCGACCGCCATTCTCTGGTTCGCTGCGGTAGGTGGGACGTTGATCTCGCGGGCGGGCGGGCACGGCAGTCTCAGCAGTGCTTTTTTCCTTTCAGGTTTCTTCAGCGCCGGGGTCGCCTGGTGTGCGTTCATCTGTCTGGCCGCAAGCCACGGTGGACGTTTGCTGGGCGACAGGCTGCTGCGGTATTCCTACTGGGTGTCGGCGGCCATTTTTTGCTACTTCGCCGTTTACGTGATCGTGTCCGGGTATCAGGAGTTCATCGTCAACGCCGCCCAGGTCTGATGCATTTGGGTTTTTCTCGATGCAACGTTTGCGTCCATGCACGCTCATAGACATAAGCAACGGCGTAGACAGGATCGCCCCGGACCGCGCATGAGCGCCTTGGGCGAGTTCTGCAATCCATTAGAAGACGGAACCCTGGACCCTATGACCACACCGGACAAGCAGTACGTGGAATGGCTGGTTGAGCAATCGATGCTCCACGCCGCACAGCAACGCGCCAAACTTTATGGTGGCCAGGGCCGACTCTGGCAGCGCCCTTACGCTCAGGCCAGGCCAAGGGATGCGTCGGCGATCGCGTCCGTGTGGTTCACTGCTTACCCGGCTTCTATCATTACCCGCGAAGGCGGTTCGGTGCTCGAAGCGCTGGGCGATGAAAAGCTCTGGCAAGCCTTGTCCGAAATCGGCATTCAAGGCATTCACAACGGCCCGCTCAAGTCCTCTGGTGGCCTTAAGGGCAGGCAGAAGACCCCCAGCATCGACGGCAATTTCGATCGAATCAGCTTCGAAGTCGATGCCGAACTGGGCACCGACGCGCAATTTCTCAATCTCAGCCGCATCGCCGCCGCGCACAACGCGGTGATCGTCGATGACGTGATTCCCTCACACACCGGCAAAGGTGCTGACTTTCGTCTCGCCGAACTGGCCTACGAGGAATATCCGGGCCTGTATCACATGGTCGAGATCAAGGAGGAAGACTGGTCACTGTTGCCGGAAGTGCCTGTCGGGCGCGACGCGGTGAACCTGCCGCCCGCCATCGTCGATGCCCTGCGGGACAAGCATTACATCGTTGGCCAGTTGCAGCGGGTGATCTTCTTCGAGCCGGGTGTCAAGGAAACCGACTGGAGCGCTACCCCGGTCATCACCGGCGTCGACGGCAAAGCCCGACGCTGGGTGTACCTGCATTACTTCAAGGAAGGCCAGCCCTCCCTGAACTGGCTGGACCCCAGCTTTGCCGCGCAGCAGATGATCATTGGCGATGCGCTGCACGCCATCGACGTGATGGGCGCGCGGGTGCTGCGTCTGGACGCCAACGGTTTCCTCGGTGTCGAGCGCAAGGCCGAAGGTACCGCGTGGTCCGAGAGCCATCCATTGTCGATTACCGGCAACCAACTGCTGGCCGGTGCGATTCGCAAGGCCGGTGGTTTCAGTTTCCAGGAGCTGAACCTGACCATCGACGACATCGCGGCGATGTCCCACGGTGGCGCCGACCTGTCTTACGACTTCATTACCCGGCCTGCGTACCAACATGCACTGCTGACCGGCAGGACCGAGTTCCTGCGCCTGATGCTGCGTCAGGTGCACGAGTTCGGCATCGATCCTGCCTCGCTGATTCACGCGTTGCAGAACCATGATGAGCTGACACTGGAACTGGTGCACTTCTGGACGCTGCACGCCCACGATCAGTACCTGTATCAGGGCCAGACATTCCCCGGCAATATCCTGCGCGAACATATTCGCGAAGAGATGTACGAGCGCCTGGCCGGTGAGCATGCCCCGTACAACCTCAAGTTCGTCACCAATGGCGTTTCGTGCACCACAGCCAGCATCATCACTGCTGCGTTGGGTATTCGCGACCTGGACAGCATCACCGATGCCGATGTCGAGAAGATCAAGCACATCCACTTGCTATTGGTGATGTTTAACGCCATGCAACCGGGCGTGTTTGCGCTGTCGGGCTGGGATCTGGTCGGCGCCTTGCCGCTGCCGGCCGAGCAGGTCGCGCACCTGATGGGCGATGGCGATACGCGCTGGATTCATCGCGGCGCCTACGACCTGGTAGACCTGGACCCGGACGCGGAAATCTCCGCCGGTGGCATGCCTCGACCCAAATCGCTCTACGGTAGCCTGCCCGAGCAACTGCAACGGTCCGACTCCTTCGCCTCGCAGTTAAAGAAAATCCTCGCCGTGCGCCGTGCCTATGACATTGCTGCCAGTCGCCAGATACTGATCCCCGATGTTGAACATCCGGGGCTGTTGATCATGGTCCACGAGCTGCCTGCCGGGAAGGGCACCCAGATCACCGCGCTTAATTTCAGCGCCGACGCTATTGTTGAAACCCTGCACCTGCCAGGCATTGCACCGGGGCCGGTCGTGGACATCATCAACGAGCGGGTTGAGGGCGACCTGACCGAAGCAGGCGATTTCACCATTACCCTGGACGCCTATGAAGGACTGGCGCTACGCGTGGTGAGCATGGCCGCGCCGATGGTCTAATCCGCCCCACGACGCCTTAACGCCGCAGTACTTGTAGCAGGTGTGGCAATTTGTGGGGGACGCCGGAGGCTACGACAGCAGCGAATGCGATCTTTCAGCCAGCGCAACGTTGCCTGATACACCGCGTTCGCCACTGTCGTACAGCTCCAGCAGCTTGTGTCTTTAGCTGCTACAGGTTCAACGAGGTTGGCGTACCTGGGCTTGGCGCAGTCGCTTGAGGTTTAACCTGCGACTTCTTTCACAGGCTGTGCGTTGAACCGAAGCTGCACGGCGTAGCCATATCCTTATAAACCTCAGACGCCGGATTGATCCTTTGACCATCGCCGAACCTCTTAAAACCCCCACGCTTATCCACCTCCTGAGTTACCGTCTGACGTTCCTGCTCTCTGGCATGGCACTCGGCGCGTGGGCGCCATTGGTGCCGTTTGCCCGGCAGCGGGCGGGACTGGAGGAAGCGCAGTTGGGCCTGCTGCTGTTGTGCTTCGGGCTGGGTTCGATGCTGACCATGCCCCTGGCAGGCGCGATGACCACGCGCAAGGGCTGTCGTTTTGTCGCAGTGACCGGCGGGCTGCTGATCTGCTGCATGTTGCCGCTGCTGGCCACGCTTTCGTCCTTCGGCGCGTTGGCGATTGCCTTGGCGTTGTTCGGTGCAGGCCTGGGCAGCATTGACGTGGCGATGAACGTGCAGGGATTGATGGTCGAACGCGACCACGGCCGTCCGCTGATGTCGGGGTTTCACGGGTTGTTCAGCCTCGGTGGCATCACCAGTGCGCTGCTCATGAGCCTGTTGCTGTGGGCCGGTGCTGCGCCATTGCTGGCAGTCTCGCTGGTGGTGATGATCATTGCCACGATCCTGCTCTGGCACGCCCGGCGTCTGGTGCCCCACGGGGCTGATGACCCGGCAGCGCCATTCAGCCGGCCTTCGATCAAGGTGCTGATCATTGGCGTACTGTGTTTTATCGCGCTGCTGGTTGAAGGCGCGATTCTTGACTGGAGCGCCGTGTTTCTCAACCGCGCCCATCAAATCGACCTGTCTATTGCTGGTGGTGCGTACGCGGTGTTCTCCCTGGCGATGGCCGCTGGCCGATTTTCCGGTGACGCCCTGAGAAAGCGCTTCGGCTCCGTGAACCTGCTGATCGGCGGCGGCCTGTTGGTGATGCTAGGGTTCGCCATGGCGGTACTGCTGCAACCCTGGCCACTGTTCCTGCTTGGGTTTGCGTTGATCGGGCTTGGCCTGTCAAACACCTTTCCGGTCTATTGCTCCGTTGTCGGAATGCAGAAGGCAATGCCGGCGGGCTTGGCGATTGCGGTCATCACCGGCATTGGCTATTGCGGCATACTGCTTGGCCCTGCGCTGATCGGCTTCGCTGCCCATGCCATCGGCTTGCGCGACGCACTGCTGTGCGTCGGTGCATTGCTGCTGGCGCAGGTGTTGACTGCGCGAACCATGGCCAGAAACTAAACTGCCGCTTCTTGTTCCCGGATGCATGGGGGCGGCTGGAGGCTGCCCGAATGTCTGCCCGAACAGCCGACCGCCCCCGCCTCTGGTAGACTTCAGCGCCTTGAAACCAGGGGCTTCCCATGACCGACACAGTTCGCCTGACCCAGTACAGCCACGGTGCTGGCTGCGGCTGCAAAATATCGCCCAACGTCCTTGAAACCATCCTCGCCGGATCGGGCGCGCAAAACCTCGATCCGCGCTTATGGGTGGGCAATGCCTCCCGCGATGATGCGGCGGTCTACGCCATCGATGACGAGAAGGGCGTGGTATCGACCACCGATTTCTTCATGCCCATCGTCGACGATCCCTTTGATTTCGGACGGATCGCTGCCACCAATGCCATCAGCGACATCTACGCCATGGGCGGCGACCCCTTGATGGCCATCGCCATTCTCGGCTGGCCGGTCAATGTGTTGGCCCCGGAAATTGCCCGCGAAGTGATTCGTGGCGGCCGGGCGGTGTGTGATGCAGCCGGTATTCCCTTGGCGGGCGGTCACTCCATCGACGCGCCCGAGCCGATTTTCGGCCTGGCGGTCACCGGGCTGGTGGAAAAGCGCTTCATGAAGCGTAACGACACCGCAACCGCAGGCAGCAAGCTGTTTCTGACCAAACCCCTGGGCATCGGTATTCTGACCACCGCCGAAAAGAAGGGCTTGCTGCGCGATGAGGACGTGGGGCTGGCGCGTGACGTCATGTGCACGCTGAACACGCCAGGCAGCCGCTTTTCGAGACTGGCAGGCGTCAGCGCCATGACCGACGTCACCGGTTTCGGTCTGCTGGGACATCTGGTGGAGATGGCCGATGGCAGCAAGCTCAGCGCACGCTTGGATGCCGCCGCCGTGCCGCGTTTGGGCAGTGTCGATTTCTACATCGAACAGCAGTGCATCCCCGGCGGTACCCATCGCAATTTCGACAGCTACGGCGAGCGCATCGGCCCGTTGAGCGACGTGCAAAAGCTGCTGCTGTGCGACCCGCAAACCAGTGGCGGGCTGCTAATTGCCGTCGAGCCTGCCGAAGAAGCGGCGTTCCTGGCCCTGGCCACGGAACTTGGGCTGTCTCTGTCGCCGATCGGCGAGTGGGTGGAGCGACAGCGATTCGCCGTCGAGGTGTTTTGATGCGCGACAACAGCGCCGATTTTCGCGAGATATTTCTTCACGACCTGCCAATGATGGACGTACGCGCTCCGGTCGAGTTCGTCAAAGGCGCGTTCCCCGGCGTGATCAACCTGCCCCTGATGGACGACGTCGAGCGGCAGAAGGTCGGTACCCGCTATAAGCAGCAAGGCCAGCAGGCGGCCGTTGAACTGGGCCACAAGCTGGTTAGCGGTGATCTGAAACAGGCGCGCATCGAGGCATGGGCGGCATTCGCCAGGCAGCATCCAGAAGGTTATCTCTATTGCTTCCGGGGCGGGCTGCGCTCGCAGATCACCCAGCAGTGGCTCAAGGGCGAGGCGGGCATCCAATACCCGCGGATCATCGGCGGCTACAAGGCCATGCGCACCTACCTGCTCGGCATCATCGAGCAAGCCGTGGCCGAATGCGACTTCGTGCTGATCGGTGGCCTGACCGGCAGCGGCAAGACCGAGGTGTTGCAGCAACTGGACAATGCACTGGATCTGGAAGGCCACGCCAACCATCGCGGTTCGAGCTTCGGCAAACACGCCACGCCTCAACCGGGGCAGATCGATTTCGAGAATCGGCTGGCTGTCGACCTTCTCAAAAAACGCGCCCGCGATGTGCGTCAGTTCGTGGTCGAGGACGAAGGCCGCATCGTGGGCAGCCGAGCCGTGCCGCTGGAGCTGTTTCGAACCATGCAAGCCGCGCCACTGGTTTGGCTGGAGGACAGCTTCGAGGGCCGCGTTGAGCGGATCCTCAAGGATTACGTGATTGATTTGTGTGCCGAGTTCATCGCGGCGCAGGGCATAGAGGCAGGGTTCTTGGCCTATGCCGAGCGCTTGAGGCAAAGCCTGTCGAGCATCGTTCGGCGGCTGGGCGGCGAGCGCTATCAGCGTCTGGCGACGATCATGGACGGTGCTCTATTGGAGCAACAGCGCAGCGGCGATGTCGGCCAGCACCGGGCCTGGATCAGCGCCATGCTCGGCGAATATTACGACCCGATGTACGCCTATCAGCGTGACAGCAAGGACGCGCGGATCGAATTTTCCGGAGATCAGCAGGCAGTCGTCGAGTATCTGAAGCACAGAAGCGCCAAGTAAGTGCTTCGAATAGGTGGTAGATAGCGGCTACGGCTTGCCAACGGCGACGTCTTTGCCATCGTCACCACCGGCAAGCCGGACTGCGATCCGCACCTAAAGAATCGCAGCGCCCACCAGCCCGCTGACCACGCCCACCAGCATCGTCAGCACACCGACGGTCATCAGCACCCTGCGGTCGAAGGATTTACGCAGCATCAGCAGCGACGGCAGGCTCACGCTGGGCAGTGTCATCAGCAACGCCACGCTGGACGCGGTGCCGAGACCCAACGCCATCAACGTCTGCACGATAGGGATTTCAGCGGCGGTCGGGATGACGAACAGCGTGCCGACGATGGCCAGCGGCACCAGCCACAGCAGGTTGTTGCCCATGGCGCCGTCCACATGCGGGAACAACCAGACCCGGGCCGCCCCCAGCACCAGCACCGCAATCACATAGATCGGGATGGTGGTCCAGAACAGCTGCCAGATCGTCTTGCCCCAACGGGTTAGCAGGCTGCCTTGATCAGGGCGTTCGGCGTTGACTACCGCTTCGATCGCCTGTTCCGGCAGTGCCTCAGGTCGCGCGATACGTTGCGCCACCAACGATACGCCGATGACCAGCACGATACCGGCCACCAAACGCAGCGCGGTAAAGCCCCAACCCAGCACAAAGCCCATGAACACCAGTGTGGCCGGGTTGAGCACCGGATTGGCGATCCAGAATGCCAACGCTGCACCCACCGACACGTTCTGCTTGCGCAAGCCCGCCGTCACCGGCGCCGCACAGCAGCTGCACATCATGCCCGGCAGGGCGAACAGGCCGCCTCGCACGGTCGAGCCCAGACCTGCGCGGCCGAACAGGCGCAGCAGCCAGTCACGCGGAATCAGCACCTGCACCAACGAGCCGAGAATCACGGCCAGCACGGCGGCCTTCCAGATCGCCAGGAAGTAGACCTGAGCGTAAGCCAGTGCGGCGGCCCACGGGTTGGCCGGATTGTCGTTGATGATCGATCCGCCGATGGTGTGGGTGTCGGCAGCGACGAAGGATTTCAAGTAATACGGTGACCATTTGACGTAGTACAGACCAATGGCCGCCACGAGGAGAAACACCAGGGGTTTCCACCAGAATGACCAGCCACGGCGGTCAGAGGCGAGCGGAAGAGTGGACATGACAGGTACCGAATAAGGAAAACAGGGGCGCGATGATACGCTTTTCGACTCCGAGTGTAGTAGGTGAACCCAGACGAAAACGGGCCGCCAGCCGCACATGCCGACCTATGGCCCGAAACAATTAAGGTCGCGGCTGATACTCATTCGGTTCGCCACCTGCATCACCCCCGAACGCCAACCCCGACGCCTTCAACAGTTCCTGGGTATACGCCTGCTGAGGATCGGCAAAAATCTTGCGCGATTCACCTTGCTCGACCACCTTGCCATCCTTGATCACGATCAGGTCGTGGGCCAGGGCATGGACTACCGCCAGATCATGGCTGATGAACAGGTAGGTCAGGCCGTGGCGGACCTGCAGGTCACGCAGCAGGGCGACGATCTGTTTCTGCACCGTACGATCCAGTGCCGAGGTCGGCTCATCCAGCAGGATCAGCTCAGGTTCCAGCACCAGAGCGCGGGCAATCGAAATGCGTTGTCGCTGCCCGCCGGAAAACTCGTGGGGGTAGCGATGGCGGCTCTGCGGGTCCAGGCCGACTTCACGCAGTACCTGAATCACCGTCTGCTCGCGCTCCTGCGGGGTGCCGATACCGTGGGTCAGCAATCCCTCGCCGATAATCTGCTGCACGGTCATGCGCGGACTGAGGCTGCCGAACGGGTCCTGAAACACCACCTGCATGCGCTTGCGCAACGGGCGCATCAGCTGCTGGCTGCGCAGGCTCAGTTCCTTGTTACCAAAGCGGATGCTGCCCTCGGAATCGATCAGACGCAGGATCGCCTGGCCCAAGGTGGATTTACCTGACCCCGACTCGCCGACGATCCCCAGCGTCTTGCCCTTGAGCAACTCGAAGCTCACCCCGTCTACGGCTTTGATGTAATGCCGCTGACGACTGAACAGTGGCTTGGGCAAAGGGAACCAGACCTTCAATGCGTCCACCGAGAGCAAGGTCTGCGGGTGCACACTGGGCACCGGCTCACCGTCGGGTTCGGCATTGATCAGTAGGCGACTGTAAGCGTGCTGCGGGTTGGCGAACAGTGTCTGGCAGTCAGCCTGCTCGACGATCTCGCCGCCACGCATCACGCAGACCCGTTGTGCGATGCGCCGCACCAGGTTCAGGTCATGACTGATCAATAGCAACGACATGCCCAGGCGCGCCTGCAGGGATTTCAACAGTTCGAGGATCTTCACCTGCACCGTGACGTCCAGCGCCGTGGTCGGTTCGTCGGCGATCAGCAGGTCGGGCTCGTTGGCCAGGGCCATGGCAATCATCACCCGTTGCCGCTGGCCACCCGACAATTGATGGGGATAGGCCTTGAGCCGCTGCAGTGGCTGGTGGATGCCCACCAGCTCCAGCAATTCCAGCGTGCGTGCGCGAGCAGCCGTACCCTTGAGGCCCTTGTGCATCGCGAGGATTTCACCGATCTGCTTGTCCACGGTGTGCAGCGGATTGAGCGAGGTCATTGGCTCCTGAAAAATCATGGCAATGCGATTGCCGCGCAGCTCGCGCAATTGGGCATCGCTGGCTTGCAGCAGATCGACGCCGTTGTAATGGATCTGGCCCTGGGTGCTGACGCTCTTGGCGGGCAGCAGGCGCAGGATCGAATGCGCGGTGACCGATTTTCCGGAGCCGGATTCGCCCACCAGCGCCAGGCATTCGCCACGCCGGAGGGTCAGGTCGATGCCATGAACCACCTCGCTGCCGTTGAAGGCAACCCGCAACCCGCGGATGTCGATCAATGTTTCATTCATGTCGCGTCCTCAGGTTCGCGGATCGAAAGCGTCGCGGCAGGCTTCGCCGATGAACACCAGCAGGGAAAGAATCAGCGCCAGCGCGCAAAAGGCGGTCAGGCCCAGCCAGGGCGCTTGCAGGTTGCGCTTGGCCTCGCCGATGAGTTCGCCCAGCGATGCGCTGCCCGCCGGCATGCCGAAGCCAAGGAAATCCAGCGCGGTCAACGTGGCGATGGCGCCGGTCACGATAAAAGGCAGGTAGGTGAGGGTGCTGGTCATCGCGTTGGGCAGGATGTGGCGCCGCATCAGCGCGCTGTCGCTCAGGCCCAGGGCGCGGGCGGCCTTGACGTACTCCAGATTGCGCCCGCGCAAAAACTCGGCCCGCACCACGTCCACCAGCGCCAGCCACGAGAACAGCGCCATGATCCCCAGCAGCCACCAGAAGTTCGGCTCGACGAAGCCCGAAAGGATGATCAGCAGATACAACACCGGCAGCCCAGACCAGATCTCCTGCAGACGCTGACCGATAAGGTCGGCCAGGCCGCCGTAATAGCCCTGAATGGCTCCGGCGAATACACCGATCACAGTACTTATAGCGGTCAGCAGCAAGGCGAACAGGATCGACACCCGCGTGCCGAACAAGACTCGCGCCAGCACGTCCCGCGCCTGTTCGTCGGTCCCCAGCCAGTTACGTGTGCTGGGTGGGCTGGGCGACGGCGCTTTGAGGTCGTAATTGACGGTGTCGTAGCTGAAGGGGATCGGCGCGAACACCATCCAGCCGCCCTTGGACTCGATCAGCCGGTGCACGTAGTCGCTGGCGTAGTCCGGCTCGAACGGTAACTCGCCGCCAAAATCGGTTTCCAGGTACGGGTGCAGGGTCGGGTAATACAGCTGGCCCTGATAATTGACCAGCAGCGGCCGGTCGTTGGCAATCAGTTCGCCGCACAGGCAGATCAACAGCAGCGCGACAAAAATCCACAGTGACCACCAACCCCGTCGATTGGCTTTGAAATTGGCCATGCGCCGTTTGCTTTGTGGAGAAAACTCGAACATCAGGCGCTCCTCGCGGAAAAGTCGATGCGCGGATCGACCAGGGTGTAGCAGAGGTCGCCCATCAGTTTGATCAGCAGGCCGGACAGGGTGAACAAAAACAGCGTGCCGAACACCACCGGGTAGTCGCGAGACACCGCCGCCTCGTAGCTCATGCGGCCGATGCCATCCAGGCCAAAGATGGTTTCGATCAACAAGGAACCAGCGAAGAACACCTCGATCAGTGCGCCGGGAATCCCCGCGACCACCAGCAACATCGCATTGCGAAACACATGGCCATACAGCACGCGATGCTCGCTCAGGCCCTTGGCCCGCGCGGTGACCACGTATTGGCGGCTGATCTCATTGAGGAAGCTGTTCTTGGTGAGGATGGTCAGGGTGGCGAAGCCGCCGATCACCATCGCACTGACCGGCAGCACCAGGTGCCACAGGTAATCGCGCACTTTGCCCAGCGTCGAGAGGCTGTCGAAGTCATCGGAAAACAGCCCTTGCGCCGGAAACCAGCTCAGGTAGCTGCCGCCGGCGAAGACCACGATCAGCGCAACGGCGAAGAGAAACGCCGGCACTGCGTAGCCGACGATGATCAGCGTGCTGCTCCAGATATCGAAGCGGCTGCCGTGATGCACCGCTTTGCGAATGCCCAGCGGGATCGAGATCAGGTAGGTGATCAGCGTGGCCCAAAGCCCCAGCGAAAGGGTGACCGGCAGTTTCTGCGCGATCAGGCCGGTCACTGTCGCACCGCGAAAGAAGCTGCTACCAAAATCCAGTTGCGCGTAGTGGGTAAGCATCAGCCACAGACGTTCGTGCATCGGCTTGTCGAAACCGTACTGGTGCTTGATCGCTTCGACCAGTTCCGGGTCCAGCCCCTGTGAACTGCGGCTCACGGCCCCGGACGCCGCTACTTCTGCGCCACCGCCGCCGATGCCCGCTGCGGGACTCAGGCCCTGAACCCGGGCAATCGCCTGTTCGACCGGGCCGCCTGGCGCGGCCTGCACGATGAGAAAGTTGACCACCAGAATGCACAGCAGGGTGGGAATGATCAGCAGCAGACGCCGCATTGCATAAGCCAGCATGTCAACGTTCCTCCCCGGTCGCAGGTGGTGGCACATTCGGCTGCGCGCTGTTCTGTGGCGCCAGGCGCGCAACCATTTGTTCATTGGTCAAAGGCGTGGCGCTGATCTGCCACCAGCTTTCCAGCCCCACGTCGTAAATCGGCTCGACCTTAGGTTTGCCAAAACGGTTGGCGTATACCACCGGAGTGCCTTGCGAGTAGTAATTGGGAATCATGTAGAAGCCCCACAACAACACCCGGTCCAGCGCCCGGGCGTAATGCAGCATGTCATTGCGACTGTTGGCCGCGACCAGCCCGTCGATGAGCGAATCCACGGCCGGATCGCGCAGTACCATCGCGTTGGAGCTGCCAACCTGGCGGGCGCTCTGGGAGCCGAACAGGTTGTACAGCTCCCGACCCGGCGACAGGATCGGGTTGCCGTTGTTGGGCAGGGTGACCACGATCATGTCGTAGTCACGATTGTTGAGCCGGTTGATGTACTGCGCCGAATCGACCCGACGGAAATTCAATGTGATGCCGATCTGCGCCAGCACCCTTTTATAGGGCAGCACCAGGCGCTCGAAACCGCCCTGACCGTCGAGAAAAGAGAATTCAAGAGGTTGCCCGGCGGCGTTGACCAGCCGATTGTTTTTCGCGTGCCACCCGGCGTCGGCCAGCAGCTTCAAGGCCTTGAGCTGTTTATCGCGTATATAACCGCTGCCATCGGTTTTCGGCGCATGCCAGACCTGGGTAAACGCTTCATCGGGGATCTTGCCTCGCAAGGGCGCGAGGATCTGCATTTCCTGGGCATCCGGCAGTTCGCTGGCGGCCATTTCGCTTTTGGGGAAGTAGCTCTCTTCGCGCACATAGAAGTTGCGCATGATCTGGCCGTTGACCCATTCGAAATCCCAGAGCATGGCCAGCGCTTCGCGCACGCGACGGTCCTGAAACATCGGCCTGTCGAGGTTGAACACGAAACCCTGTCCGGCCACCGGGCGTTTTTTGGCCAGGATGGTCTTTTGCAAGCGACCGTCCTGCACGCTCGGCGCGGTATAGCCGACTACGTAGCCGGCGGAAGAAAACTCGCGGTTGTAATCGAAGCTGCCGGCTTGCACCAGTTGTCGGGCGACGTCGACATCGCCATAGAAATTCACCGTCAGCGTGTCGAAGTTGTACAGCCCGCGACTGACCGGCAGGTCCTTGGCCCACCAGTCTTTCACCCGTTCGAAGCTCACGCTGCGCCCGGCATCCACCCGCGACACGCGGTAGGGCCCGCTGCCCAGCGGTGGTTCGAAACCGCCGCCCTTGGTGAAGTCACGGGTCTTCCACCAATGTTCCGGTAGCACACGCATGCTCGCCAGATCCAGCGCCAGCGTGCGATTGAGGTTGCTCTTGAAGTCGAAGCGAATCTGCCCCGGCGCTTCGATGACCACATCCTTGACGTCCGCATACAGCGGCCGGTAGCTGAAGCTGCCCTGGGTAATCAGGGTCTGGTAGGTGTACTTCACATCTTCGGCAGTGATCGGGCTACCGTCGTCGAACCGCGCTTTGGGATTAAGGTAAAAGCGCACCCAGAGGTTGTCCGGGTCACGCTCCAGCCTTTGCGCCACCAGGCCATACACCGTGTAGGGTTCATCCAGCGAGCGATAGGCCAGTGGCGAATAGACCCAGGTATCGATCTGGCTCACGGAAATGCCCTGATCGACATAGGGCGTGAGGTAGTTGTACTGGCCGATTTCTTCGGACGCACGGCTCAGCGAGCCGCCTTTGGGCGCGTTTGGATCGACGTAATCAAAATGTTTGAAATCAGCCGGGTATTTGGGCGGTTCGCCGTACACGGTCAGAGCGTGCAGGGGCGCGGCGATGGCCAGCGGCACGCCGGACAGAAACGAGATAAAGAACGCCACGGCGTACAGCAGCGCAATGCCGGGAAGCAGCCTTCGCAACGAAAGAGGGGAGGTGCACATGTTCGGGCAATCCTTGGTTTGCAGGGTGACGCATGCAAAGCGCTGGGAAAAATCCCCCGGCCGGGGAAGGTGGACGCGACCTGGCCGGGAGCGCGATTTCGCAGAGAGACCCCCGACGCGCCGGAGCGAAGCGCGTCAGGGGTCGAGGCTCAGAAGTGGTAGGTCGCCCGGGCAAACAACGTGCGGCCCAGCGGGTCGGCATAACGCGGGTCATAGCCGGACTGGAAGTTGTAGGCCTGGTTGGTGAACGGTGGATCGCGGTCGAACAGGTTTCTAACCCCTGCGTCAACGTCCAGCACCTTTTCGAATGTATGTCCGACCGACAGGTCCCACAGCGAGTACGAGGGCACCGTGCTGTTGGCGGTGCGGTCGTAGTCGTTGTAGCCACTGGTGAAGCGGTTGGTCAACGATGCACGGCTATCGCCCAGGGTCCAGCTGCCGATCAGCACGTGTTTCCAGCGCGCGATCACGCCGTCGCCCTGGAAGTCGCCGACCTTGTCGGTGTACGGACCGTTGATGGTGTTCTGGAAGTCATAGCGGTCGACATAGGTGCCGGTCAGGCCGACACCAAATTGGCCGTACGGAGTATTCGGGAAGCGGTAATCCAGCGTCACGTCAACGCCGCTGGTCTTGACGATGCCCAGGTTGGAGTTGCCGGTCACGATGTTGGCGATGGAGCCATCGGCGTTGCGGATGATGCGATCACCGTAGATGTCCGCTTCGTTAAATACCGTGGATTCCGGGAAGGACTGGATTTGGTTGGAGATGTGAATCCACCAGAAATCCAGACCCATCGACAGGTTGTTGATCGGCTGATAGACGAAGCCCAGGGTCACGTTGCGGGCTTTTTCCGGTGACAGGTTAGCGTTGCCGCCGCTGCGGTTAAGGAACTGTTGGTTACAGTCGCGTCCGGCCTGGCCGCCGGGCTGTACCGTGCCGCCGGCGCAGAGGGTCGGGTCATCGTAGTAGCCCTGGCTGTAGCTCAGGCTTTGCGGTGCGTACAGCTCGTACAGCGACGGTGCGCGGAACCCTTCACTGTAGGCACCGCGCATAACCAGTTCCTTGAATGGCTGGAAGCGGAACGAGTATTTGGGGTTGGTGGTGCTGCCGAAGTCGCTGTATTTGTCGTGACGCACGGCGGCAGTCAGCTCCAGGCTATCGAGTACCGGTACGTTCAGTTCGGCAAACTCGGCCTTGACGCTGCGGTCCCCGGAGACGCTGCCGGCCGAATCCAGCCCCAGGCTGCTGATGTCGTCGACGAAGGTTTCGTAGTTCTGGTGCAGTTTTTCCTTGCGGTACTCACCACCCAGTGCCAGGCCCGATTCACCGGCGCCGAACCAGTCGCCTATCTCGCGGCTGATCTTGCCATCAAATCCATACACACGGCCGACAGCGGTGGAATATTCACCGTGGTAGGCCGCGCTGTCGATGTATTGCTGACCGGCTGCCGACTGGGGTCCGAACGGATTGAGCAGGCCGCTGGCCAGGCCGGCCCTGAGCGCCGCGTCGCTGACATAGCCCGAGCTGACGGACGAAATCACCTTGTTCTGGTTGTAGGAAGCACCCACGTTGTAGTCCCAGCCGCCGACCGTGCCATCGAAGGTCAGCAACAGCCTCTGGCTAGTGTTCTCGTCCTTGTTTCCACGGGCACCGGCTGCGGTTTCACGCCAGGCGGTGTCCACCGGCTGGGTCGGGTCCAGCGCAAAGCTGGTCGGACCGGGCGTGATGCCATTGCCCGGGTAGTAGGGGGAGGAGGGGTCGATGCTCAGCCCGGTGAGCGGCGCGGGCCCGATGCTGGTGGCGTTATTATTGCGAGCCCAGAAGTATTCGAGGCTGACGTTGTGGTCCTCGGCCAGCTTGCCGGTGGCTCGGCCAAAGAACGAGGTCTTCTCGGTTTGCGGCACCAGATCAATGTATTCGCGGGTGCTGAACCGACAGACCCCATTGACCCCGACCAGGCTTGGACCTGCGCAGTTAGGGCCTAGAGGATTGGCACTGTTGTTGCCTTGATAGTAGTTGCCCGGGTAAGCGGTCCCGGAGGTCTGGTTGAGGCCGCGGCCCGGTACGTAATCCTTGGCGAACGACCGGTCATTGGCGTCCAGGTTTTGCTGTTTGTTGTAGTTGAACACGCCCATCACGTTGAAGCGGTCTTCGTTCAGGTCACCGAAACCCCAACTGGCGCTCATGTCCTTGGTCGCGCCGCCACCGCTGGAGGTTGGCGTGTCGCCGCCCAGGCTCAAGGTGCCATCGGTCAATGATTTTTTGGTAATGAAGTTGATGACGCCGCCAATGGCGTCAGTGCCGTACAGCGCCGAGGCACCATCGCGCAATACTTCGATGCGATCGATGGCGGCGAACGGGATCATGTTTAAGTCGATAGCGCTGCCGTTGGGCGTGCCCACGCCGGACAAGGCGTTGTTGGACAGACGCCGACCATTGAGCAGGACCAGGGTCTTGTTGGCGCCAATGCCCCGCATGTCGGCGTAGGACGCGCCGCCTGTGGAGGCGCCCACAGAGCCTGCGCTGTTGTACATCGCCTGGCTGCCCGTGATGCGCTGCACCATTTGTTCGGTGGTGGTCACGCCCTGCTTTTTCAACTCGTCGGCGCGCAGGATCGTCACCGGCACTGCGGTTTCGGCGTCGGCCCGACGCACCGCCGAGCCGGTCACTTCAACTCGCTGCAACTGCGTGGTGGCCGGCACTGCCGCAGCGGCAGCCGGAACCGCGGCTTCGCTGGCCGGTGCGGCCTCGGCGGTGTTATCGCTGTTTTCTGCCGCATAGGCCGGGCTCATGCCCACGGCCAGGGCGCAGAACAGTGCGCGGGGATGCCGTCCTACGGCAAGAACAAGAGGCTTGAGGGTAGAACCAGGAAAACTCATCAGCATGGTAATTTCCGACTTATTCCAGACGTTAATGAAATGGCCTTGTGAGCCCTCGTTGCTCCGACGCGGTTGTGGCGGTCGGAAAATCCTTTTTTCAAGCAAGCCGCTCCCCTCCATGGCAAATCCACGGACGGCTGTTACATCGGGAGTTAGGTATGCAGGGCCACGCCGGACGCAGCCCTCAGTTCACGGGCGCGTCATTTGGACGTCATCACCGATATCTTGGTGATCCCGGCGCGCTCGATGGACGCCATCGCCTTGGCCACCTGGCCGTAGTTGACGCTGGTGTCGGCCTGTAACTGGACGCGCACTTCGGGGTCTTTGCTCTTGACGTCCTTGAGGCTGACTTCCAGCGACTCGGGGGCGATCTCGGATTTGGCCAGGTAGAACTTGCCGTCCTGATCGACGCTGACCACCACCGGGTCTTTTTTCTCGGCGGGGGCGACGGCATCGGTTTTCGGCAGGTTGACCTTGATCGCGTTGGTCATCAGCGGTGCGGTGACGATGAACACCACCAGCAGCACGAGCATCACGTCCACCAGCGGCGTGACGTTCATTTCGCTGAGCACTTCATCGCTGTCTTGAGTAGAAAACGACATCAGCTCGCCTCCCGAACGGCATGGCCGTTCTTGTGTGCGATAGGCTGGCGATCGACTGCAAAGGCACTGCGCTGCGCGAGCGCGTCGAAGTCATGGGCAAAATCGTCCATGTCGGCCACGGCCAGTTTCAGACGGCGCAGAAAGAAGTTGTAAATCAGCACCGCCGGTACCGCGACCGCGATCCCGACGCCGGTGGCGATCAGCGCATGGCCGATGGGACCGGCGACGGTTTCCAGACTGGCCGAGCCGCTGGCGCCGATGCTCTGCAGCGCTTCCATGATCCCCCAGACGGTGCCGAACAGGCCGATGAAAGGCGCGGTGCTGCCGATACTGGCGAGGATCGCTTGCCCGGCTTCCAGCGAGCGGCGTTCTTTCTGGATCTGCTGGCGCAGGTTGCGTTCCAGGCGGTCCGAGCGGTTGATGGTGTGGGCCAGTTGCTGGGTGGTGCGTGGTGTTTCTTCGACCGACATGGCTTCGAAACCGCTGTTGGCGATGCGCGCCAGCGAACCGGGGTACTGGGTGGCGTGTTCGGCGGCGGTGAGCAGATCAGGTGCGGTCCAGAAAGCCTTGGTGAACTGCCTGTTCTGGGTCTTGAGCTTCAGGTATTGCGCGGATTTGATCAGCAGCAGACCCCAGCTCAACACCGAGAAAAACACCAATGCCCACAGCACCCCGGGGACAATCATGGAAGAGAGCGATTCGTTCATGGTTACACCTCACCAGCTATATAAGAGTTGTCTGTGGTTTGCCTGCCGTCATTCCGGCAATTTGAAATCAATGGTCTGGGTGGCGAAGCCTTCGATCGGCGTGTCGCCACGCTTGGCCGGAATGAACTTCCAGTTGCGTACCGTTGCCACCGCCGCATCGTCCAGTACCTGTTTGCCGCTGGATTTGGTCACCTCGACCGTGCCTGCACGGCCATTGGGCAAGACCTTGATGCGCAGAATCACCCGACCTTCCATGCCTTTGCGCAGCGCCGCGCCCGGGTATTCCGGCGGCGGATTGCCAAGGCTCGCCAGCCCGGAAATAGCCGCCGACTCCTTGACCGTCGCCGGGGCTGCCGGAGCACTGGGCGCGGGCGTCGGTGTTGCCGGCGCCGGCATACTCGGTGCGGCGGCTACAGGCGGCGCAGGGGGCATCGGTTTTTTCACCGGCTCGGGTTTCTTGACCGGCTTGGGTTTCTCGACCTTCGGTTTTTCCATTGGCTTGGGCGGCGGTTTGGCAGCGTCAGGGTCCTCCACCGGTTGTTCGGGTTCGGGGGGCGGAGGAGGAGGTGGTGGGGGTGGTGGCGGTTCGGGAGGAGGAGGCTCTGGCGACGGCGGCGTCGGGCTGGTCAGTTCGACGGTCATTTCGGGTACTTGCGGGGCAACTTCCGGCACGTCGGATTTTGCTGTTTGCATGTACCACCAAATGACACCATGAATAAGGACCGACGCGGCAATCAATAGCAACACCTGCGGCCTGTTCAACCCGCCAGGACGTGAAGTATTTTCCTTGAAAGGAATACTCGGCCAGACCACGGAAAGTTTATCCGGTGACGGGTCGGGTAATGCGTTCATCTTTACCGCATCGTTCATTAAAGCTCCCTCGGAGAGTTGAAGGGCAATAAGCGTCCGTTCAAACATTGGCTGAATGTTCGAATGAGTGATGCTTGCACTTTTGCGCGGCGCAAAACACCTGTAAGCGGACAGGAAAGTGTCAGCTTGTTATCAGAAAAATGTCGCTATGAAAGGCTATGGAGACGACATCGCTAATCCTTGAGTTCTTGTTATGTACATTCATGTACAGCTGTGTAGTTTTGCGGCTACATGATCATTCTTAGCAACCGCTATGCCAGCTGGACCCTCTGGTTCGAGGTTTTGCGCTGTATGACCCTTCATGTCGCATTCCTGTAACTTTTTATCGAATTCGCTCTAAAACGCTCTTTGAACATAGTGAAACCATTGAAACCAATGACGATTACTGTGGCGAGCGAGGTCGTGGCCATCAGCGCATTTAATTAGCGAAGGCCCGAATAGTTGTCGCTTATTAGCATTGCACCAAAGGTGTTAACAGAGCTTCGAATTGGTGCGTTAGAGGTTTAGCTTTGCATGATCTCTTCCTGTGCAAGTTATGACTGGTTAGTCATAACGTTTCGGTTGGTTTATTAAGGGCGAATAAGCCTGCCCAACTATGCATGGCTGCGATTCATCAGGCGTGCGCGTTCCCATACGGGGGTGGCCCGTCTGTAGAAGTTGCCTGTCTTACGCGGGATGTCTCCCGTTAACATCAGAAATAAAGGAAAGTGATAACGTGCCGGGCATAAAAAAATGGGCGACGACGCCGGTCAACCGAATCAGTGTCTGCGATACCCGCAAAAATGCATCGCAGCCGGGCGTCAGATGTGGGCGCTTTGCCGATCAGTAGTCTGACGAAGGGGACACGCAGGGGGGCGCCAGGTGGACGAGGCATGGATGTTGACAGGTGAGCGGTGCGGGAGGTGATGCAGGCGTGGAGTGGGCAAGCGGGGCACGCGATTCACGTATCGAATTCCTTATCGACGGACGCCAGACTTTTGGTTTGCGTCCTGCACTGTTGTTGGACGGGGTATTGTCCGTTTCCTGCACCTTGGTGCGTGTGACGCACCGGTGGGCAGCGTCGAATCACAATCTTCAGCCTGAATAGGGCGTGGTTTTGTGGTACGCCCGTTCTACTTGAAAGAAATGTGCCAAAAGCTTCCGGTTTGTAGCTTTTTTGATGCGCGGCGGTTTTGGCCGCGCCTGGACGCCTTGATGAGCCCGTTTTTGTCCGGCAAGCCCAGTGTGAGCGCGCCAGGCTGCACGAGGGGGCTGTGCTCGTTGGTGCTCTTTGATGCCTACGAGATGACCCATCGCTGCGCCAATTCCGGTAGCAACGTCTCGCACGGCGCCGCGATCTTCAGATTCAGCATGTCGTCAGCCCGGGTTTTGCCCAGATTAATGGCGATCAGCGGTTTGTCCTGCTCGACGACCCTGCGACACAGGCGAAACGCTGAAAAGGCCATCAACGACGACCCCACCACCAGCAACCCGTCAGCCCCTTCTACCCGCGCCATGGCCTTGGCGGCAGTCGGTGGCGCGACGTTTTCGCCAAAGAACACCACGTCCGGCTTCATGCGTTCACGGCCGCAATAGGGGCAGTGGGGCACCTGGAAGCGCTCCTCGAAAGCAGGGTCGAGCAAGGTGTCACCATCGGGGGCCTGTACGGCATCGACTCCGGTCAGGTAAGGGTTTTGCTCAATGAGCGTGAGTTGGATCGCATCGCGTTCGGTACGTCGATGGCAGTCCAGGCACAGCACCCAATGCAGGCTGCCATGCAATTCGATCACATCGGGGCTACCGGCCTGATCGTGCAGGGTGTTGACGTTTTGCGTGATCACCCCGCCGATGACCCCATGCCGTTGCAGCGTGGCCAACGCTTGGTGGGCAGCGTTCGGTTGCGCCGCGCGCACCCTCGGCCAGCCCAGCATCGCCCGCGCCCAATAGCGGCGCCTTGCCTGCGGGTCACTGAGGAACTCCTGAAACATCATCGGCTGCCTTCCTCGGCGCACACCCTCGCTGTCGCGGTAATCGGGAATGCCCGAAGACGTGCTGATGCCAGCGCCCGTCAGCGCCACGAAGGAACGCCCGCTCATCCAGTGCAACAGGGCTTCAATAGGGGAAGGGGCAGTCGTTTCGAACATCCACAGGTACTCGTAATAGGAGCGGGTGAACTGAGACTCAATGAGTGCAGGCATCGCGGGGCGCAGTTGCGGGCACGGAAGTCAGGGATTGGGGCATGGTCTCAGGCCCGCCCCGGATTCGGTGGAAGTGAGCACGCTCACTCCCCCAGAGGGTGTGCGGGACGCACTATCGCGGAGTCGGTTAACTCAACAACTCCGCGAACGCCTTGTCGTCTTCAAGCACTTTCGTCAACGAGGCAAACAGGACGCTCAGATCGATCCCCTCGAACAATGGCCCCTCGACCGCCTGCTGCGCCTGCGCAGTCGCGCCGCCGTGGCTGTCCAGGGCATCGGACACGGTCAGCGCCTGAGCCACGATCCGTGCCTGGGTGGCGTCGCCGGGAGCGTTCATGGGCCTCGCCTGATAGGCAATAGCCTGCACGATCACCGGCGGCAGGTGCCAACGCCGCGCCAGTTCGGCCCCCACTTCGGGATAACCAAAGCCCAGCTGCAAGGTTTCGGTGGCCGCGCGGCCAGTGGTGCCGGTTTTGGTTGCGTTGTTAATGCGCTCGGCCACTTCCGGTGCGCCGGTCTGGATCAACAGCTCGCCGATGTCATGCATCACCCCGCAGGTAAAGGCAATCTCAGGGTCGGCCCCTGTTTGCTTGGCCAGCAGACGACAGATGCCGGCCACCTGAAAGCTTTTCAGCCAGAAGCCCTTGAGGTCGAAACTGGGCCCGGCTTTGAACGCTCCGGTCACCGCCGACGCCAACACGAGGGTACGCAAGGTGTTGAAGCCCAGGCGCATGGCTGCATCCTCGATACTCGACGACTCCCGCGAGCCGCGGAAACGCGCGGAGTTGGCCAGGCGCAGGATCTTTGCCGAGATCACCGGATCCTTCTGGATGTTGGCTGCGATGCTTTCCAGGTTCGACGACGGGTTGTCGAACTGTTGAATCAGGTCCTGAGCCACTTTGGGAATGCTCGGAAGACTGCCTAAATCCGCGAAGAGTTGCTCGATACCCATGGGCTTGCTCCTGTCTCGTGTGAATAACCAACGATAGGCAAGATTGGCGAATCTGCACGCAGAGTGGTCAGTATTTGATACGAGCGGCACAAACCGGGGCGACCGGTGGTTGCAATGCAGGCCATGGCGACACGGCGTGCCGCGGTGCTACACAGTTGACGCCGTCGGTGAGCCGAAACGATGGCTGCTCGATCAGCGCGCCGCTTCACGAAACTGCACCACGTTGCCTTCCGGATCGTAGCCATCGCACGCGGTAAATCCCCGGGAGGTGAATTGCGCCGATGCGGCATCGACCTGACCTCCCAGCGCCACTGCCCTGGCGCGGGCATCGGCAAGGCTCTGCACAGGGAATACCAGCTTGATCGACTGGTCTACCCTACGCTCGGGCGGGACGGTGATGTTCACTCGATTGGCTACCTGCGTCGGGATGCCATGGATCACCAGTTGATAAGTGTCGGACTCCAATACGATCAGCCGCTTTTCGGTGACGGTCTGGGTCATCCCCAGCAATTGCCCATAAAAGGCGGCGATCCCGGGCAGGTCCTTGGCAAACAGCACGGCACCGTGCTTGGGCAGATGGGCGCTGGCGGTCATGGCTCTTCCTTGAAGTTGATTGAGTCGAATGTATTGCGCTTCGCCTGCGGTCGTTCACCGAGCGGTAGCGGTCGTGGAATATAGGAAGGCCGCTGTGCATTACGCAAGGGCAAACGGCTGCCGAAATCGCAGATCGACGTCGTTTTTGGAACGCATGTGAGGGCCTCGTCAGATACGCCAGGAGTTCTTTTTCGAGTCGTGAACGTCGGGGGCGGTTTGTCCGGCAAAAAATCAGTAATATGGCGCAACATCGGTGCAGGCCCGTTCCTGCGCCGAGCCTTCACGACCATATCGATGAAACGCCAGCCCCGCAAACGCCGGGCGCACTGGCCAGGAAATAGAGGGTGTCATGGGTAACGAAAGCATTAATTGGGACAAGCTGGGTTTCGACTACATCAAGACCGACAAGCGCTACCTGGCTCACTGGCGCGACGGTGAGTGGGACAAAGGCACCCTGACCGAAGACAACGTGCTGCACATCAGCGAAGGCTCGACCGCGCTGCACTATGGTCAGCAATGCTTCGAAGGCCTGAAGGCCTATCGCGCCAAGGACGGCTCGATCAACCTGTTCCGCCCGGACCAGAACGCCGCACGCATGCAGCGCAGTTGCACGCGCTTGCTGATGCCGCATGTTCCGACCGAACAGTTCATCGAGGCGTGCAAGGAAGTGGTGCGTGCCAACGAGCGTTTCATCCCGCCATACGGCACCGGTGGGGCGCTGTACCTGCGTCCTTTCGTGATCGGTGTCGGCGACAACATCGGTGTGCGTGCAGCGCCGGAGTTTATCTTTTCGGTGTTCTGTATCCCGGTCGGGCCCTATTTCAAGGGCGGGATGAAGCCACATAATTTCGTGATCTCCAGCTATGACCGCGCTGCACCTCAAGGTACCGGCGCGGCGAAGGTCGGCGGTAACTACGCGGCGAGCATGATGCCGGGCAGCGAGGCCAAGAAGCACGGTTTTGCCGATGCAATTTATCTGGATCCGCTGACGCATTCGAAGATCGAGGAAGTGGGGTCGGCCAACTTTTTCGGGATTACCCATGATGATCAGTTCATTACGCCGAAGTCGCCGTCGGTCCTGCCGGGCATTACCCGTCAGTCGCTGATCGAGCTGGCCGGGAGTCGTCTGGGGCTGAAAGTCACCGAGGGTGAGGTGTTTATCGATAAGCTGGATCAGTTCAAAGAAGCGGGTGCCTGTGGTACTGCGGCTGTGATTACGCCGATTGGCGGGATCAGCTATAAGGACAAATTGCATGTGTTCCATAGCGAGACCGATGTCGGGCCGGTGACTCAACGGTTGTACCAGGAGCTGACCGGGATTCAGTTCGGCGAGATCGAAGGCCCTGCTGGGTGGGTTGTGAAGGTTTAGTCGGGATTGATCGCTTGTTAGAAGAACCACCGCCTTTGTGCGGTGGTTTTTTTTGCGTGTGCGTCGGCGCTTGGGTTCGGGTGAGTATCCGTTATTCCGGGTGGCGCGCAGATCGGTTCCACTTTTACAGCGGGTCACTTTTTTCAGAAAAAGTAACCACAACCCTTTGCTCCCGGTTTGGCCCGGGCAACTGAGGTTCTCACACATTCTGTGGGAGACGTCGGAGGTTACGACGACAGCGAACGCGAAGGACATTCACAGACTATTGGCCTGAGCCACTGCACTGTTCCAATCACGACCCTATCCGTCGCACAGCGACAGCAGCTCCAGGTTCAGCGTCAGTTGGAATACCCCTGCCAATCGTGTTACACCCCAATCATCAATCTCCAGGCGGGCGGCCGTCCGGTTTCATTGGCAAAGCAAGGATGTTCGATGCTCGCCCAAGTCTTGTTCCGTCCTCGCCAGCGCATCCCGCCGCTGACCCTGTCCCTGAGCGTGCTGACCCTCGCCACCGCCTGTGAGGCGAGGGCGGCAGATGGCTATGAATACCCTCATGCACATGAGCCCATCGGCACCGTCGAGCAGATGTACGAAGGCACGATGCTACCGGACCTGGCCGTCAGCACCTACCGCAACATCGACCGGCTATTCCCGACCCGCACTATTCGATCAGGCCGCCATCCGTACGCCTTGCCCAAGGCACGCCGGCAGCTGGAAAACGTGCACTTCACCTACCAGGACAAGCAATACGACCTGTTCGATTACCTCGCACTGGACGGCGTCACTGCCATGCTGGTGATCAAGGATGGCAAAGTCGCCTACGAAACCTACCAGCGCGGCAACACTGAGAAAACCCGCTGGATGTCGATGTCAATGGCTAAATCCATCACTTCGACCCTGGCGGCCGCCGCGATCCTTGATGGATCAATCAGCAGTCTGGACGCGCAGGTGGTGGATTACGTGCCGCGCCTCAAAGGCAGCGCTTATGACGGCGTAACCGTGCGCAACGTGCTGATGATGTCATCAGGTGTGAAGTGGAAGGAGGCCTACACCGATCCTGACTCCGACCGCCGGGCGTTGCTCAAGGCGCAGATAGCCCAGCGACCGGGCTCGACCCTGGCGCTGATGGCCAGCCTGCCGAGGGCTGCGGAGCCGGGTACGGTCAACACCTACAGCACTGGGGAGGCACAGGTGCTCGCCGAGGTGATCCGCAGCGCCGTGAAGATGCCATTGTCCGATTACCTGACGCAGAAGATATGGCGACCGTTCGGTATGGAGCACGACGCCAAATGGTGGCTGGATTCGCCCGACGGCATCGAAATCGGCGGCAGCGGCATCAGCGCTACATTGCGCGACTTTGGTCGGTTCGGACTGTTCTTCATGAAGGGAGGCAAGACCGACGGCAAATCGATCTTGCCTGAGGACTGGATCAAACAGGCGACTTCAGTGACTGTTCTCAAGAACGGTCAGGCGCTGAATTACGGTTACATGTGGTGGCCCGCACGCACTGAACCTTCGATCAGGGACGGCGCGTATTCGGCGGTTGGCATGCAGGGACAGAACATATACGTTAATCCGGCCGAAAATGTGGTGATCGTCACCTTCGGTGCCCAGCCCAAACCGCTGCGCAGAAACCTCATCGCGCCGCTGGCGTTCTTCGATGCGGTGGTCGCCGAGTTGAAGTGAGCACTTGGCAGTGCCGCAGCTGGTATCTGCCAAGCGCTTCACAGAGATTTACCAAAGGTCCATCCGCTCACAGTCAAAGCGGTGCCGAGCGGTGTTTATTTGATTCCCAAGCGACGGTCCAGTGAAAACCTGCCGCCGCCCTTGGCGATGATGAACAGCAATAATCCGGCCCAGCTCAGATGGGTGGCCCATGCATCCGGGTAGACGAATGTCTGGATCACCAGCGTCATGCCCAACAACGCCAAGGCCGACAGCCGTGAACACAGCCCCAGGATGAGCAGCATCGGGAACAGGTGTTCGGCATAGGTGGCCAGGTAGGCGGCGATAGTCGGGGCAATCAATGGCAGTGTGTATTCAGTGCTGAACAGGTAAAACGTGCTGTCGGTGAGGCTCAAAAGGCCCTCGACTTTGGTTCTTCCCGACATCAGAAAAATACCGGCGATGGCCACGCGGGCCACCAACGACAGCACTGAGTCGTTGATCAAATGACCGAGGCGATCGGCGAGACGGTTCCATCCTGCGCGTCGTTGAGGGTGACAAGGGGCTTGGTTAGGTAGGGTGTCCATGATGTTCTCCGGTGGGTCATTACGGATCGGGCGCGGCGAACACGTGCGCGCTGATCAGTCGGGTAAGCAGTCCGAAAATATCCAGCGACGCTTGAGCATCACTGGCGTGTACAGCGGCCTGCGCCAGCGGCTTGCCGGCCGCGCAGGCATCGAGAAATGCACAGTCGCCGATGTCCAGCGCATGCCATTGGACGACGCCGCCGCTGCGCACCAGCAAGGCGCCTTCGCCTTGCCAGCAGAGGTGTTCAGGCATTTGCATCCCTTCACGATTGTGGCGCCAGATGCTGAACACTGGCTGATGGGCAAACCACGCCCAGCGTGTTGACGCCTTGGGTGTCAGCCGCAGTGATGCCAACTGCGTGGGAACCAGGCTGGCAATTCGCGGCACGTCGATGCCGGTTTCTTCCATTGCGGTGTGGCACTGCGTCCACAGCAGATCCAGTCGGGCGACGTTGCCCAAATAAGGCAACGCTTGCGCGTGTTCGAACTGGTCCAAGAAGTCCGGGAACCCGGTGCCGTGATAGATAAGCCGTGCGTCCAGAGGCGTTGACTGTCGCGCATGGACAGCGGCGGCCGCAGCGAACCAGTCCTTGCCAACCAAGCGTTCCACGGTCGGGAAGTTGGCGTGAAGCGCATCCACCGCGCCCCTCATCACGGTATTGCGATACACCGTGAAGCCGGGTTGTTCGGTGAGTATCGGCAGACAGTTTGCCTGGGGGTCGTACAACGCCTCGACGAACGTGTCCTGAAACGCGCGCAGGTTCATGGCTGCGCCTCCAGCAGCGACTGTGCCCGATCGCGTTCCAGCAGCAGTTCGGCGAAGGGCGGGATATGGCCGTCACGCTCGATCAGTGTCGGCCGTCGGCCCACGCGCTGAATCAGCCGCTGATACAGCGCCCATACCTGTTCTGCGACCGGCGCATCATGGGAATCGATCAGCAGCGAAGCGCCGCCGGGGTCGACGCTGTGTCCGGCCAGGTGGATTTCCATGAGCGCAGCACCGGGAAACGCGTCGACGTAGGCGGTGGCGTCGTAGCCCATGTTGTGGGCACTGATGAACACGTTGTTGATGTCCAGCAGCAGGCCACAGCCGCTACGGGTGCTCAGCTCCGCAAGAAACTCGATTTCACCGAACCCATGGCCGGGCAGTGTCAGGTAGTGACTGGGGTTTTCGATGGCGATTCGGCGCCCGAGGAAAGTCTGGGTACGCTCAACGTTGTCGACGATGCGCTGCAGGGCTTGTTCCGTACGAGGGAAGGGCAGCAGGTCGGGGTGGTACTGACCCCGCCAGGTGGACCAGGCGAGGTGCTCGGAAATGAGGGCTGGCTGAACCCGATCGGCAAGGGCCTTGAGCCGCTTGAGGTGTTCGCTGTCGGGCGCACAATCGGCCGCCAGCGACAACGAAACACCATGCAGTGAAAGCGGATGGCGACTGCCGATCGTCTCCAGCCACGCCAGTCGGGGGCCGCCGTCGACCATGTAGTTTTCCGGGTGGACTTCGAACCACATCTCATCGGCTGCGCAATCATACGCCGCCTCGTAGTGCTCGGCCTTGAGGCCCATTCCGGCACCCAGGGTAAGGGGAATGTTCATGATCGACGCCTGCCCTTGCAAACGGGTTTACGGTTCGGCTAGCGCCGGCGCATTACTTCGGGGTCAGCGAGCCGTTGCCGTTCGGCGTTTTGATCGAGGTGCAAGTGCCCGCGGGAACATTTTTCCAGGCATTGCCCTGATAGTCGGTTTTGGAGGTGCCTGCGCAACTGGTGCCAGCGCCGGCTGCGCAGTCATTTTTGCCTGCCAGGGCCACGCCGTAGCATTTTTCCATGGTGGCGGCCGAGCCGGATTCAGCCGCGTTGACGCCGGTGGCGATGGAAGCGAACGCCAAGGCGACGGTAGCGAGTTTGAGGTGGTTCATGGGGTGTCTCCAATAACTTGATTAAGGACGTTTGCGGCACCTGCGTGGGGGCACGCTGTGCGACAGGTCCGAACGTTAGTTGGCGTCGCAAATCAGCGCGAGTGTGTTGTCGTGCCATTTTGTTTCCAAGGCGACTCACCCATCGGCAACCTGCCACCTGCACGTCAATCTTGCCGGGCCTCAGAGCCAGGACGCGTCTCACAGGAGAGAAAACGCGAGAAAATTCTGCACACATTTTCCGGACGGAAAAATCAGGCGATCACCCCGTATTCGAGCAACAGGCTTTCCAGCCAGTCCATGAACACCCTGCAGCGCTGCGGCAGATGACGGCGGTGGGCATACAGCAGCGAGACTGGCATCGGCGCGGGCAGGTAATCGGGGAGAATTTCGACCAGCTCGCCGCGGAGCAGGTGATAGGGTTGTGCCAGTCGCGGTATTTGCACGATGCCCAGCCCTCCCAGGCACGCGGCCTCGTACGCTTCGATGTTGTTGACCGTGATGCTGCTAGGCATTGGCACCTGGTGATCCTTGTCATCGCGGTGATATTCGAACGCTGGATTGCTGACGCCAAACGCCGAAACGTAGTTGATGATCCGGTGTTGCTGCAGGTCCTCCAGCGCCTGCGGAATCCCGAAGCGCTGCGCGTACTCCGCGCTGACACAGTTGATCATGCGTACGTGGCCGACCTTGCGCGCCACCAGCGAGGTATCGCGCAACTCGCCGACGCGCATCACACAATCGAAGCCTTCGCGCACCAGATCGACCCTGCGGTCACTGCTGCTGATTTCCAGCTCGATAAGCGGATGCCGGTCAATGAACTCGCTGACCCTGGGCAGTACCAGCCTGCGGGCCACGGCGGTCGGCATGTCGACGCGCAAGCGTCCGCTGAGTACGGCGTCGTCCTGACGAAACAGGCTTTCCAGTTCATCCATTTGCGCCAACAGATCCTTGCTCCGCTCGTACAGCGCTTGTCCATCCGGGGTGGTCTGAACCTTGCGCGTAGTGCGCTGCAGCAGGCGCGTGTCGAGCAGTTGTTCAAGTGCGCGAATCTGCTCCGATACGCTGGAGCGCGGCAAACCCAATGCGTCGCTGGCGAGGGTGAAACTGGAGAGCTCGGCCACCCGCACGAACGTTTTCAGCAAATCGAGCTTGTTCAAGATCGGTCATCCATTGTTCGGTTCTTTCGATCAGTCATGTCGAATGAGATGAGTTTATTTGGGTCGGTGGCGAACAATACAATGACGCTTACTGACTGAAAACAGCCAAATCGAGGGCGCCAGCATGAGCAACAAAATCGCGATCATTACCGGAGCCAGCCGGGGCCTGGGCAAGAGCACCGCACTGCACCTGGCACGTCAGGGCGTGGACATCATCGGAACGTATCACAGCCGTGAACGAGAAGCGCAGGGTGTCATCGACGACATTGAGGCGCTGGGTGGCAAGGTAAAAATGTTGCAACTGGACGTGGGTGACAGCCGTGGTTTCGACGTGTTCGCGACCCAGGTGTCGGCGCTGCTCAGTGCCTACTTTAAGGCCGAGAAATTCGATTTTTTGGTGAACAATGCCGGTATTGGGATGTACGCCAGCTGCGCCGAGACCACTGAGGCTCAGTTCGATCAAGTGATGAAGGTGCATTTCCGAGGGCCGTTTTTCCTGACGCAAAAACTGCTGTCGTTGATTGCCGATGGCGGGAGGATCGTCAACATTTCCTCGGGCCTGGCGCGCTTCTCGCCATTGGGGTATGCCGCCTATGCGTCGATGAAAGGCGCCATTGAAGTCTGGACCCGTTACCTGGCCAATGAGCTGGGGCCTCGCGGCATTACCGTGAACTCGCTGGCACCTGGGGCGATCGAGACGGATTTTGGCGGCGGGACGGTTCGGGACAACGCCGATGTGAACGCCTGGATTTCGTCGAATACCGCGCTGGGCCGTGCTGGCCTGCCGGATGATATCGGCGCGGCAGTGTCGATGCTATTGGGCGAGGGGGGCGGCTGGATCACCGCACAGCGCATCGAAGCGTCGGGCGGGATGTTTGTTTGAGACCGGGCCTGCGTACCGCTGATGGTGCGGCAAGTCCGACAAGCACTCAGCCACGGCAGCCCGCTGCGAGTGACGCAGACGGCCCTGGGTCTGTCAGCCGTTGATGTAATAAATGCACAGCGAAAGCGTCAGCAATGAACCGAGGGTCGAAATCAGGATGGTGCTCGACACTACCGAGGCCTCGCGCTGGTAGTACTCGGCGAGCATGAACGGCCCGGTGCCGGTCGGCAGGGCGCTCAGCAGCAGTGCCGAATTGGCCCACAACGGTGGCAGATGAAAGACCTTGAACGCCAGGAACCAGGTCAGCAGCGGATGCGCGATCAGTTTGATCAACACCAGAAGGCTCGTGCCGTGGCGCGGGCCTTGCTGTTTCTGTGCCAGAAACAATCCCAGGGAGATCAGCGCGCAGGGCGTGGTCGCGGCGCCCAACAGACCCAGAAACTTGTCCAGCGCACCCGGCAATGGCATCCCGGTCGAGCCCCAGCACGCGCCGAGAATCGGCGACACCACCAGCGGGTTCTTCGCCAGCGCCCCCAGCACCTTGATTACGATGCGGTGCACACGCGCTTCGCTCTGCAAGCCGATTTCGATACACACCAGCGCGATGCCGAACAGCACGCAAACCACCAGCAGCGAGGCGATCAGTGCAGGCTCCAGCCCGCTCTGACCCAGCACCATCACGCACAGCGGAATGCCGATGTACCCGGTATTGGCGTAGGAAGCACTCAGGGCATCGATGCTCGCATCGGCAAAATGCCCGGCTTTTTTGCGCCGCAACAGCAGGGTGACCACGAACATCACCATCGTCGACAGGGTGAACACCAGCACGAAGCCGGGGTGCCAGATCTGCTCCCAAGTGGCGGTAGCGGTGGCGGTAAACAACAGCGCGGGGAGGCAGAGCCAGACAACCATCCGGTTGATTTCAGAGGCCGCGCCAGCGCCCAGGCGGTTGGTACGACGACACAGGTAACCGACCAGGATCAAGGCAAAAATCGGCACCAGAACATTGAAAACGGGAGACATCGAATCTCGGCCTTGGCGTTGGAGGATAAAGCGAAGGAAAAGTAGCAGATGAGCGACACAACTTGTAACAAGCGGCAAAGAGTAAGGTCAGAAATCGTTAGCGTCCAATCTTTCTCGCCGACAGGCGTGAATGTTCATCTAGGCCAAGGTGTCTGGCAGGCCCCTCCAGAGCGGCGGGACGCAGACGGGAAAGCAGAAAATACGAGTGCCCGAACGAGGTCGGGCACTGCGGGGATAAGTCAGTTACTTCTTGGCGGGCGCGATGTCGAGAATCTTGCCGCTGTCGGTCTCTATCAGCGCGTATTTGTTACTGATCTGCACCCACTGGCTATTTTCCTGCGGCGCCTTGAGGCCTTTTTTCTGCCAGTCCTTGATGCCTACACGTTCCTGCTTGTAAAGGTCCGGCGCAATCTCCCCGACCTTGTATTCCTTATGGCTCGTCGTTTCCGACTGGACGGCTTTGCTGGAGGTCGACTCGGCAGCCTCAATTGTCAGGCTGGTGCCGGCCAGGCAGGTGATCGTGGCCGCACAGGCCATCAGCATTTTCAGGTTCATGATGCATTCCTTCAGCTTTTATTAGGTCAGCCCGCTTGGGGGCCAGTTCGCTGTCTACGGGCAGCGTTATTTTTTTTCCGAGGCTTTGTTTACAGGGACGATGTCAGTGATATAGCCGTTGGTGGTCTGCACCTGAACATATTTGTCGTTGATCCGTACCCACTGGCTTTCCTTGGCGGGTTCGTGAAGCCCTTTGGCTTTCCAGTTATGGATTACATCGCCTTTGCGCTGATACTTTTCAGGTACACGAGAGCCTAATTCGAGTTCATCCTTATTGTCCTTCGACGGTTGGATAGTCTGCGCGGGTGCATCTTCGGCGTGCACGGCGAAACTGCTGAGCGAAACACAGCCCAGAATTGCCAAGCCCGCGATGAGCGATTTGCTGTTCATTCGAAGCTCCTTATCCAGTGCGTGATGCGCTGTCATAGGTTCCGACCATGATTCGGGCCGATCATTCAGTCGACTTGCGACGAACAGAAGCGCAGGAAGGCCCAAATACAGGCAGCACCAACGCGCGGTGGCGGCAATCGCCAGCGCCACCGACCGGCGCCGCAGGTAACGGATTACGCCTTCAACGCGGCTGTAATGCTTGCTGCCAGAGGGGTAGTGGGCCGACCCATCAAAGCACTCAACTGGCGCGCATCATCAAACAATGCGCCCTTGGCAGCAGCGGCATCGGAGTTTGCCAGCAACTCGGCAACGAACGTCGGCAATCCTGCCTGCAGCAGCGCGGCTTTGTACTGCGCTTCGGGCAGATCAGTGTAAGTCACGGTCTTGCCAGACTGACGCGAAACTTCGGCGGCAAACTCGCTCAGGGTGTAAGCCGCGTCGCCTGCCAGTTCGTACACCTGGCCCGCCTGAGGTTCGCTGGCCATCAGCACGGCAACGGCGGCTGCCGCATAATCGGCGCGCGCCGCTGAACTGATCTTCCCGTCACCGGCGCTGCCGAGGTGCCCGCCATGGATCAGGGCCGCGGCGATGCCGGCGGTGTAGTTTTCGTGGTACCAGCCATTGCGCAGGATCACTGACGCAATGCCGGATGCCTTTATCGCTTCCTCGGTCTGGCGATGTTCTTCAGCAAGTCCCAGGCGCGAGGTGTCTGCATGCAGGACGCTGGTATAAGCCAGCAACTCGACGCCCTCGCGTGCGGCAGCATCGATCACCGCTTTATGTTGGGCCACCCGCGCGCCTACTTCGCTGGAGGAGATCAGAAGTACTTTCTGCGCGCCGGCGAAGGCACTCTTCAGCGTATCGGGCCGGGCGTAATCAGCCTTACGCACCTGCACGCCCAGGGCGGCCAGGGCCTGCGCCTTGTCAGGGTTGCGCACGGCAGCGATGAGTTGCGAAGCGGGCACCTGCTCCAGCAGCTGCTCGATGACCAGACGACCCAGTTGCCCCGATGCTCCAGTGATGACGATCATGATGGTGTCTCTCCGTGCTTTGAATGTGTGGCCAAGCATAGAGCTTGTGCTAACCTTTAGTAAGTACGCACAAAAAGGTAAGTGTCATGGGTGATATTTCCAAAGCTTCCGTAGAAAACGTCTCACTGCTCGAACGCATACGCATGGGCGAAGTGCTTGCACGAGATTGCCCCTCGCGGGAGATTCTCAATCACGTCTGCAGCCGTTGGGGGGTGCTGGTTCTGGTGGTGCTGCTGGACGGGATGCACCGCTTCAGCGAGTTACGCCGCAAGATCGGCGGGGTCAGCGAGAAAATGCTGTCGCAGACGTTACAGAGCCTGGAGCTGGACGGCTTCGTTGATCGCAGGGCGCTGCCCGTAGTGCCGCCGCATGTCGAATACAGCCTGACGCCGATGGGCGAGGAGATTGCCTTGCAGGTCGATGGCCTGACGACATGGATCGAACAGAACCTGACGCGCATCATCGACGCACGACAGGCTCGTATCGCCCACACTGGCGAATCCTCATAACGTGGCAGCCAGCTCGCGGGCACTCCGCGTCGCCGCCGTACGCGACTCGGCGTCGACCTCGGGACCCAACAGTGTCTTCTCGACGATTATGTTGAACTGCTCGTCGACACCGACCATTTCGCTCCAGGTGGTCAGGTAGGCGATCTGGTATTCGGCACGATCCAGCGGCGCACCCGCTTTTTGCCACGCACGAACTTGCTGTTGTTCTCTACGGCCAGGCGCAATATGACCGTCGCGACTCGTTCGGCATCGTCCACCACCGGTTTGACTGTGATGCCGAGCTGCTGGGAGATTTTTTCGGATGCGCCGATTTTATGCCTCGATGCCGGAGGTAGCGGTAAAGCGTGCTTTTGGATATGTGCAGTTTCTTGCCAATGGCGCTCACACTTAACCGACCCTCGCGGTACGGCGTTTCCGCAGCCATAGCCGTCGCTTCAGCTTGAGCGGGTAGCCCCTTCGGACGGCCACCGACTCGACCACGTGACCGTGCAGCAGACAAGCCTGCTTGTGTGCGCTCACGGGTCAATTCGCGCTCGAACTCTGCCAGCGAAGCGAACAGGTTGAACACAAAGCGGCCTTGCGCGTGAGTGGTGTCGATGGGGTCATTCAGACTTTGCAGTCCAGGGTTTCGAGCGGCTAATTCACCGACCAGTTCGACCAGGTGCTTGAGTGAGCGTCCCAGACGATCCAGCTTTCAAATTACCACAGCATCTCCGGCCCGAACATGAACCAATAATTTATCCAGTTCCGGACGTGCGCTTTTTGAGCCGCTGGCAACATCTTGATAGATCCGCTCGCACCCTGCCTTTTGCAGGGCATCGATTTGGAGGTCGGCGCTCTGAGCCCGAGTGCTCACCCGCGCATAGCCAATTTCATCAAAAGTACCGTTTACTCAATAGAGAAATTGAAAATGGAACGTTGATTAACGATATCAGTATTTACAACCATAATGAGCTCTCACTCAGAGCTGAGCAGGTCTTTCGTTAAAGTTTATAAAACGAGGGTTTTATCGAACTATTGCGGCGCAGTGAGAATCGAGTGTCTAAACACACAAACACCTATTGTTGGAAAAAGCCATGAGCACCACTCGCTGGAACGTCGCCGTCTCGACCGACACCGACCAATCGCTTCGCATGTTTCTGGCCAGCCAAGGGGGTGGCTGTAAGGGCGACCTGTCGCGCTTCATCGAAGAAGCGGTGCGGGCACACATCCTGGAACTGAGCGCCGAACAGGCCAAGGCTTCCAATGCCCATCTGAGTGAGGCAGAACTGACCGAAGCGGTTGAAGAAGCACTCGACTAGGCACGTAAGCGCTGATGCGGGTTGTATTGGATACCAACATCCTGTTCAGTGCGCTGATCTCACCACATGGTGCTCCTGATGCAATCTATCGGGCCTGGCGTGCGGCCCGTTTCGAGGTTGTGACCTCACGAGCACAGCTCGATGAAATTCGTCGTGCCAGTCGTTACCCCCAGCTTCAGGCCATTCTTCAGCGTGCCAAAGTGGGGGCCATGATCAATAACCTGCAAGGGGCGATGGTGCTGGAGCGCTTGACCATCGAGATTGAAGCCGATGATCCAGATGATTCCTTTCTGCTGGCCATGGCCTTGGCGGGTAATGCGGACTACCTGGTAACCGGTGATCGGCCTGCTGGCCTTTTGCAGCGCGGACATATCGAACGCACGCGGATTGTTACCCCCGCCGTGTTCTGCGCCGAGGCACTGTGATCGATGCCGGTTGGTTTTCTGACTCAGGAGCAACGCGCCGGCTTTGGTCGGTATGTCGATCTGCCCAGCCGTGAAGAGCTGGAGCGTTACTTCCACCTGAGCGACGAAGACCGTGAAGCCATCCAGGTGCTGCGGGGTAACCATAACCGCTTGGGCTATGACGTTCTGCTGACCACCGTCCGCTTCGTCGGTGTTCTGCCGGACAAGCCCGCGGCTGTGCCGGTGGAAGTCCTGCATGTACTTTGTCGGCAGCTGGCGATCACTGCCCTGACTGTCTTACACGTTATAGCGATCATCGTCGCTCAAGAGCGCTATGGCTATCGTCATTTTACTGACCCTGCTAGCGGCTTTCGTTTGAGCCGATGGCTGTATGCCCTGTGCTGGACGGGCACTGATCGTCCTGGCGTGCTGTTTGAACGAGCTACCTCATGGCTGCTCACACAGAAAGTTCTATTGCCCCGAGTTTCCCAGTTAGAGCGTTTCATTGCCCACCTGCGCAGCCGGGTTGAAGAGCGTCTCTGGTACACCTTGGTTACTGAAACATATTCGCTTCGGTTTCAGCCCCGCTGGCAGGGGAATGGCGGCCAGTCTGGACTGGTTGCAACTGAACCTGCCTCGTACAAAACCGGAGGATGACGCGCCGCAGGAGATCGTGGTTAAGGCTTGGCAGAAACATATCACCCGCGAAGATAGCTTCCTCGACATGGGCGCCTATGTATTCTGCACGCTCGATGCACTGCGCACCGCCCTACGCCGCCGCCATGTGTTTGTTTCACTCAGTTGGCGTTATGCCGACCCGCGTATCGGCTTGCTCGATGGTGCTGAATGGCTGTCGGCGCGACCGATCATCTGTCGGTCACTGGGCTTGACCATCGACGCCAAAACCACCTTGGACGCCTTGTCTGCCGAGCTGGATGCGACTTGGCACGCAGTCGCCGCTCGCCTGCCCGACAAACCTGCGATCCAGTTGAGCGAGAATACAGAGGGCAAAACCGAGCTGTCCCTTGGAGCGTTGGAGAAGCTGGAAGAACCCAACTCGCTGCTGCAACTGCGTGCAGCCTTGGCCGACTTGATGCCGCGTGTCGATATGCCGGAAATCCTATTGGAAATCGCCGCGCGTACCGGCTTCGCTGAAGCGTTCACTCATGTGTCCGAACGCAATGCGCGGGCCGACAATCTGGTGACGAGCCTGTGTGCGGTGCTCCTGGGGGGGGAGCCTGCAACACCGGCTTTGAACCATTGATCCGCAACGACAACCAAGCACTACGCCGTGACCGATTGCCCTGGGTCAGCCAGAACTACCTCCGTGACGACAGTCTGTCAGCGGACAACGCCATACTGGCGGCTGCGCAAAGCCAACTGGAACTGGCGGCGTCACTTGGTACAACCTGGTTTCCGACCAGTTCTCCGTCTAAACGCCATCACGGTGCCCGGTACCCTGCGCGATAGCCTGGTATTGCTCGCGGTCGTGCTGGAACAAGAGACCGAATTGCAGCCCACACAAATCATGACCGATACAGGGGTCTACAGCGACGTGGTGTTCGGGTTGTTCCGTCTGCTCGGTTATCACATCTACCCGCGCCTGGCCGATGTTGGTGGTACCCGATTCTGGCGCACGCACCCAGAAGCGGATTACGGCAAGCTCAACGGACTTGCCCGCCAGTCGGTCAAACTCGACCTGATCGCCGACCACTGGGATGGTTTGCTGCGCCTGGCCGGATCGCTCAAGTTCGGTCGGGTACCGGCGACCGGCATCATGCGCACGCTGCAAACGGGTGAGCGTCCGACCCGCCTGGCCCAAGCGCTGGCAGAGTTTGGGCGGATAGAAAAAACTCTGCACACGCTGACCTACATCGATGATGAGTCCAAGCGCCGCGCCACCCTGGCCCAGCTGAATCGCGGCGAGGGCCGGCACAGCCTGGCGCGTGCCGTGTTCCGTGGCAAACGCGGCGAGCTTCGTCAGCGCACCGCGAAGGTCAGGAGGATCAACTCGGTGCCTTGGACCTGGTGGTGAACATCATCGTGGTGTGGAACACCCTCTACATGACAGCGGCCGTGGAACGGCTAAAGCAGCACGGCTACCCGGTGCTGGACGAAGATCTGGCTCGGCTGTCGCCGCTGATCTTCGAGCACATCAATATGCTGGGACGGTACTCCTTCGCGGTACCGGAAGAGGTCGCCCGAGGTGAGCTGCGGCCACTGCGTAATCCGGACGACGATATTTAGGTGCGCAGGTAGGGGCAGTCATGCCCTTTATTGATCAGGGTGGGGCATTCTGGGCGGGACTGATTAGATGTGAGTTTACTTTCGTGAAAACCAGCGTCTCGGCTCATATTGGGTGGGAACACAGCATGTGTGGAGGAAAATACTTACAAATGCGATCCATCCAACTGCATCGTTACCTTGAAGGACCGGTTTTAGTGCAGGGAAAATAATATCATATCCGTATTTTACGGTACTCATATGAAATGATCCAAAAAAAATAGTTAGAGATAAACATATAAAAAACCATCTCCACTTGAATTTTGCACCAGAAAAAAATCTCGACAAGAAATATAAAGAAGACAGCACTATCAAAGATAACGCTAGATATGCAATTGAAACTATAATATTATTTGTCATTACCTTTGTACTCCAGGTACATCGATCTACCTGTCACGCTATCGCTGACTCCTTCAAATATAAGTGCACTGCTGCCCATTGCCTTGTATGATTTTATATAATCAGTGTTTATATATTTATACAGGCGCCAAGCATCTGGCTTTAATACCATTCTTCCGACGCCATATGCAGAAAGTCCTAAGTCAACAGTACCATAAGCCATATTCCCTTCAAGTGCGCCGCCGCCGAGTAGTTTAGCGCCCTCCTGATAAACCTTCCTGACGGGGCCTTGGGTGTCAGAACGATTCTCTAAGAGGTTACGTCCGTTCTCATAGAGATTATTAGCGCCATGGACCATCATCGGGGCACCTGCGAATAGGCACAGCGTACCGGCTGAGCCGTAGCAGATTCCGGCCCCTGTTGCAATTTGAAATGCCCCGGCGATTGCTCCCACGCCTTTTGAGCAATCTCAAATGACTGGCTCAGCAGGCTGCTCTGTTCGTTTTTGAGGTCCTGCAGGCCCTGCTCAGGGCTTTTTTTGCCCTGGGAGACATCATTAACAATGCTTTTGGCATAATAAGCGACTTCGCGGTTGAATTGTAAACGCAGCGTGCCGTCTTTGATGTATCTAATACCCAGTGTGCTGGCTTGGCTTCCAAGTTTTTCAGCCGCGGCACTGACCATCCAGTAGTCACAGCTACCCGGCATGCAACTTCCGTTTGTTGGTTTCATTCACTATTTCCCCACGTACTATATCCGCTGGTGCCAGCAGAGTGGTGGGCCCACGTGATGTCTCGGTAACGGATGGCGACATGTTCTTGCGGTTCGGCGTCGTTCTGCAAAATAGCGTGGGGCATTTCAAGTGTCAGGTCAGCAATAATTCCACCATTGATAGAGATAGAATAGAATTTTTCCTGCAGGCCAAAAGAGGACACGCGATAAAAACTGAGGGTGCAGTTTATTTCTTCTCTAGATGAGAGTGCTTGAGCCAGAAGCGGCGAGGACTTATCAACGTTTTTGGTTATGATAATTGGATGATGTGTTGGTTTATTAATATTTCCAACATTTGCCATATTATGGCTGTAAGACAGCACCATGATTTCGTCCGAATGCCCTGTCTGACACTTGTTGCCAATAGAATCTTGGGTTGAACAACCCGCCGAAATCAGTCCTTGAGCCTTGCCGGTGATGGTCATGTAACCGTGGTTAGCCATACGTGACACTCCTTTTTAGTCAGCCGGACATCCTATAGCAAGGGTTTCAGTCGCACTGTAGGTAGTTGTCGAAAATCTTTACGGAATATTTCTAACTTAGGTCTGCCAGCTATAGGCGGTTCGGTGAAAGGCCCGGTCAGGTAAGTCTGTGGTCAGGTCGTGAAAGCAGGTTGTCCGAGCTCAAGTGCATTGTCTGCTCCGTTGGTCCCCCTTGACCGAGATCAGCCAAGAGGCCGAGATGCGCAATGGTTTTTCAAGGCGGATGCCTGGGAAGAGGGCTCTGAGCGGAGGTGGTAGGGCTTACGTTGGTTTTTGGTTCCACTGCTCCCCAAACCCCAATGTGGCGCCGCGGGTATTAACGAACAATGAATAGATCGAGTGACTGCCGGCCATGAACAGGCGATTGCCTTCACGTCCGCCGAAGCACAGGTTCGGGCAACGCTCAGGCAATGAGATATGACCGATGGCCTTGCCCTGCGTGTTGAAGATCCGTACGCCATCGAGCTTCTCAAGATCGGCCTTGGGGTCGCCGTTACCACCCCAGCCACACCACAGATTGCCCGCCTCATCGCATTTCATGCCATCGATGGCGGCGTACTCCAGCCCCTCGATATGTTTGCGTCGTGCGCCCAGCGACCCGTCATCGTTGACAGTGATGGCCCATATCAGGCGGTTGGGCGTGGCGCGCCCCTCGACGACATACAGGATTTTTTCGTCGGGCGAGAAACACAGGCCATTGGGACCGTTGAGGTCATCGATAACCCGGGTAACCGCGCCGTTGGCACCATCGATGCGGTAGACCGCGTGTGGCTGCGAGGGCGTTATTTTGTGGCCTTCGTAGTCATTGGCGGTCTGGAAGGGCGGGTCACTGAACCAGATCGAGCCGTCACGCTTGCAGATGATGTCGTTCGGGGAGTTGAAGGGTTTGCCGTCGAAGCCGTCGGCCAGCACGGTGATCGTGCCGTTGGGTTCGGTACGCGTGATGCGTCGCCCTTCACGGGTGGTCGTCGAACCTTCGCAAACGATCAGCCGACCCTGGCGATCACGGCACATGCCATTGGAGAAGTTGGCGTTTTCGCGGTACACCGAGAACGTGTCGGTGATTTCATCCCAACGCATGATGCGATTGTTGGGAATATCGCTGACCAGCAGGTAGCGACCGTCGCCTACCCAGACCGGGCCTTCAGCCCAGCGCATGCCGGTGGCCAGTTTTTCGACGCTGGCGTTAAAGACGCGTAGCTGAAGAAAACTGTCGTCGAGAATGTGAATCAGCGGATCCGGGTAGCGTTGGCTCAGGGTTTCGACCGCAGAGGCCGCGCGGGGCAGGGCAGTGCTGCTCAGGGTGGCGAGCGTGGCCGAGACAGCCAGTGATTGCTTGAGAAAGCTCCTGCGCGTGTTGCCGCAAGGTGATGAATTCATAGTGATCTCCGTTGAATTGTTTTTTTACGGGTCGCTAGTAATACCTTCTGATAGGACATCGTACAAGTTAGTTTTCAACAGCTCGCAGGGTTAACCGCTCCTACACTTCTGAACGCCGTCCATAAAAATGCCCGACCCCATCACGGGGCCGGGCATTTTTCCTGTCGAGGCCGATTACTTGGGTGTCAACGCCTCGCGAACGTCTTTGACATCGGCGCTGGACACCGCCGGTGCGGCGTTGCCCCAGGTGTTGCGCACGTAGGTCAGCACGTCTGCAACGTTCTCGTCGGACAGGTTCCAGCCGAACGAAGGCATGGCCGGTGCGGTAGGCGCAGCGTCCGTGGCGCCGGCACGACTGCCTGCCAACACCACGCGGATCAGCGACGACGGGTCGTTACTGTTGATCAGCGGTGCCTTGGCCAGTTTCGGGAACAGGTTGGGGGCGCCTTCACCGTTTGGCGTGTGGCACGCCGAGCAGCGGTCGGCATAGATCGCCTTGCCTGCCACCATTGACGCATCGCTGGCCGCAATCGGCTTGGCGTCTTCCACAGGCTTGGCGCCGTCCTTCAGATAGACCGCAACGGCCATCAGGTCCTGGTCGTTCCAATGTTGCGAGGAGTGCTCGACCTCTTCGGCCATCGGCCCTGAGGCGATGTCGAAGCGGTTGGCGCCGGTCTTCAGGTACTTGACGATGTCGTCCTCGTTCCACGCGCCAAGACCATCGTGGCCCTGAGAAGTGATGTTCGGTGCCACCCAGTTCTGCAGATTTGCACCCGTCAGGAACTGATCGCTTTTATCACCCCCGGTCAGGCTTTTCGGCGTATGGCAGGTGCCGCAGTGGCCCAGGCCTTCGACCAGATATGCGCCGCGATTCCACTGCTCGGACTTCTGAGGGTCGGCCTTGAATTCGCCTTCCTTGAAGTTGAGCAAGTTCCAGCCGATCAGGCTGGTGCGCACGTTGAACGGGAAGGGCAACTGGTTAGTTTCGACCTTGGTGTCCACTGGATCGACCGTTTTCAGGTAGGCGAAAATGGCCAGGTTGTCCTCACGCAGCACCTTGGTGTAGGCGGTAAACGGCATCGCGCCATACAGGCGTTTGCCGTCCAGGCCGTGGCCCTTGGACATGGCGTTCTGGAAGTCTTCGAAGGTCCAGCGACCGATGCCATTGGCCGGGTCAGGGGTGATGTTAGCGCCGAGCAGCTTGCCGAACGGCGTGTCGAGAACGACGCCGCCGGAAAACAGCGGTTTGCCGGGCAAGGTGTGGCACGCGGTACAGTCGCCGACCGTTGCCAGGTAGCGGCCTTTTTCCACCAGATTGTAGGAATCGGCGCCAGTCGCGGCGTGAGCCATCGACACGGACAATCCGATTACGCCAGCACAAACAGTCAGAAGAGTCTTCATACGCTGATCATCTCCCCTGGACGCTTGAGGTAGCGGGTGCGGATGGCATCCGCCGCTTTGAAGGCCAGCGCCGCCACGGTGCCGGTCGGGTTGTAGCCAGGATTCTGCGGAAACGCCGACGAACCCACCACGAACAGGTTCGGCACGCCCCAGACCTGCAGGTATTTGTTCACCGAGCTGTTCTTCGGATCGGCGCCCATGATGAAACCGCCAACGATGTGCGAAGACTGGTACGGCGCGCTGTTCCAGTGTCCGGTTTGCGAGCTGGGTACCATTTGCCGTGGGTTCATGCTTTTGGCGATTTCCGTCACTTTGCCGGTGACGTACGCGGCCATCTTGCGATCGTTCTCCGGGAAGTCGAAGGTAATGCGCAGCAGCGGACGACCGTGTGGGTCCTTGTAAGTGGGGTCCAGCGACAGGTAGTTGGTGCGGGTGGCATAACTGCTCGCCTCACAGCCAATGGACATGGTGCTGGCGTAGTTCTTGACCGTGGCCTTTTTCCACTCCGAACCCCAGGCTGGCGTGCCGGGCGGCAGAGGGCGCGAGTCGATGGGCGCAGCGCCGATGGGCGTTACGCGGGTACTGCCGCCGCCAACGAAACCCAGACCCGAATGGTCAAAGTTATCGTTGTTGAACTCGTCGATGCCCATGCCGATGGCGCCGCCGCCGATGAACGGGTTGAAGTTCTTGTCATCGAAGAACATGCGCACGCTGTTGGCGGTCTGGTAGGCATAGTTGCGCCCGGTGGTGCCGGTGTTGGTGACCGGATCATAAGGCTGGCCGACGCCGGACAGCAGCATCAAGCGCACATTTTCGAAGATGAAGGCGCTGATGACCACCAGTTCCGCAGGCTGTTCCCACTCTTGGCCGTTGGCGTCCATGTAGACAATGCCGGTGGCGCGTTTGCCGCTGGGGTCCATGGTCACGCGCAGCACTTCACAGTTTGTCATGGCAGTGAAGTTCGGCTTGCGGATCAGCACCGGCAGGACGGTGGTGATGGCGCTGGCCTTGGAATAGTTGGCACAACCGTAGTTGGTGCAGAACCCGCAGTAGGTGCAAGGGCCCATGGCCACGCCCAGCGAGTTGACATACGGCCGCGAGACCAGCGCCGACGGTACCGGGAACGGCTTGTAGCCCAGGTTTTTCGCCGCTTCGGCAAACAGCACCGGGGCGTAAGTCTGTTCGGTCGGCGGGTTCGGATATTCTTCCGAGCGCGCGCCTTCGAACGTGTTGCCGCCTTCCTGAATCACGCCCTTGATGTTGCCGGCCTTGCCAGAAACGCCAGCCAGACGGTCGAACTTGGTGTAGAACGGCTCCATTTCCTCCCAGTCGGTGCCCCAGTCCTGCAGGGTCAGTTCGGGCGACAGCTCCTTGCCGTAGCGCTCGGTCAGGTAGCTGTGCAACCGGAATTCGTGGGGCTGGAAGCGAAACGTGATCCCCGCCCAGTGGTTACCCGCACCGCCCGTGCCGTTGCCGGGGTGGAACGATCCCCAGGTGCGCATGGGCAACGCGGTTTCGTTGACGCTGTTACGCATGGTCGTGGTGTTTTGCCGGGTGCGCAGCATCAGGTCCTGGCGACGGTTATAGCGCAACTCGTCAGCCGCCGATGCGATATTGAAATCAGCCGCGGTGTCACGCCAGGGGCCGCGTTCAAAACCGATGATTTTGAGGTTCTCATCGGCCAGTTCGTTGGCGATGATGGATCCGGCCCAGCCGAGTCCGACAACCACGACATCCGTGGAAGGTAGTTTTTTGGCCATGTCGAATTAACCCTTCTTGGTCCAGGCGGAGCTGCCGGAAATGGATAGCGGCACCAGGTTCAATTTCTGGTTGTGCAGACCGATGTACTCGCGATAGTCGTAGCGGGCACCGGGGAATCCGATCATCTTCCACGACACCATGTCGCGGTTGCCACCGTAGACCGGGTCGGCGAAGAAGCCTTCCATGGTGTTACCCAGCACTTGCTGGAAGAACAGCCTGGCGTCGATACCGTCCAGCGCTATCTCGCCTTTATCCAGACCGGTCAGCACTTTGTCCTGCTCCTCCGGCGCCAGGGCGCTGAAGCTCTTTTGGTATTGCTTCTGGCAATAGCCCTCAAGACCGGCCAGGCCCAGGCGATAGCGCTGGCGTGGCACCAGCTGCGACTGGTCGCCCTGCATTGGCGTGCCCTGGGTGAAGGGGCCTTGCATATAAAGGCGGCTGAAGGTGCCGTATTCCCCGGCCAGTTGGCGATCAATGAACACCGCGCACCCAGCGTCCTTGCCGCTGACGCTCAAGTCATCGGCAGGAATCAGTCGCGCGACGATGGCCTCCACGGCGCTGGCCTCGGCGTCGGTGAAGAACTGCCAGCCTGGGGTGTCATAGTGCATGGGACCGTTATGGTCGAACGGCACCCACGCGGGAACGCCGACTACGGTAGCAGCCTGGGCCGTGGCGGCCGCACCAACGGCCAGTGTGGTGGCTGAGGATTTCAGCAACTGGCGGCGGGTCAGGCCTTTGGATCTGTCTGTCATTCAAGGCTCCTGCGAACGCGACTGTTCAAAGGGCCAGGGCGAGCTTGGTCTGGGAACAGGCGGGTTCGTAAGTGTGTTTCACGGTTTGGCTCGACAGCCATATGTCGAACAGGCGTCTGCGGGGCATGGGGTGTGACATCGGGTCTCTGGCAGGCCAGCCAGCGAAAGGCGCACGCTAGGCGGGGAGCAACCATGACCGCTTGTCATCTTTTTCACGCCACTGGCAATCATAGATGTGTTACCGGCTGTTGCATCCAGTAGATTCGGTAAATAACTGTTGTCGATACCGTAACAATCCTATGTTTGCGCGTTGGTTCGCAAGTATGGACTGCTGGCGTTTAAAAAAGTGCTGCGAGGCTGAGAAGGCGGCGCCATGGGGTTTTTGGCGTGGTGAGAAAGCTGTGTCAGAACCCGGAACAGATCTGTAATGGTTTTTCCTTCGGGCGGGTGCACTGCTGGCCATCTGACGATTGCGAGCATTTCTGCAACAAATTGCCTGACCGATCTACCAACTGGCCAGCAATCGTGGCGCGCTCCCAATCGGGTTGATATGTGAAGATGACAGGATTTTCATGAAGAACGGCCCATGAACCCGGGCGCTTCTTGGTATGGTGCACGCCATTTGCGTCCGGATAACCCTAGGGGACGCGCCGCATGTCGTTCACATCTTCACCGAGTAGCTGTAGAAATGCCTGATCCCATACCGTTAAAAGACCATGAGAAGGAGACCCGGCTGGTCAACAAACGGTTGATCGCCTGTGCGCTCTTTGTCGTTGTCCTTAGTATTGCCCTGGTCTGCCGGATGTATTTCCTGCAGGTCACCGAGTTCGCCTACCACTCCACCATTTCTGAAAACAACCGCGTGCACGTGCTGCCCATTCCGCCGGAACGCGGCCTGATCTATGACCGCAATGGTGTGATCCTTGCCGACAACCGCCCCAGCTTCAACCTGACCATGACGCGCGAGCGGGCAGGGGATTGGCACGCGGTGATCGATACCCTTATGCAGCTTCTGAACCTGCCCGACGAGGACCGCATCGTCTTCGATAAGGCGATGAAGAATTCGCCGCACCGCTTCGTGCCGGTCACCCTGCTTTATGAACTGACCGAGGAGCAGATCGCCTTGCTGGCGGTCAATCAGTTTCGCCTGCCGGGGCTGGATGTCGAAGCGCAATTCGTGCGGCACTACCCACTGGCCGAGCACTTCGCGCATTCAGTCGGTTATGTCGGGCGGATCAACGAAAAAGAAGCGACCCAGCTGGATCAGGTGGAGTATCGCGGCACCCAGTCGATCGGTAAGACCGGGGTCGAGCGTTTCTATGAAAACGAACTGCACGGCCATGTCGGGTATGAAGAAGTCGAGACCAACGCGCAAGGCCGTGTGTTGCGCGTGCTCAACCATCACGACCCGGTGGCGGGGAAAAGCATCACCCTGAGCCTGGACATCAAGTTGCAGGAAGCCGCCGAGCAGGCGCTGGGCGACCGCCGTGGCTCGGTGGTGGCAATCGATCCGGCCACTGGTGAAGTGCTGGCGATGGTCAGCAAGCCCAGCTTCGATCCGAACCTGTTCGTCACCGGCATCAGCTTCAAGGAATACTCCGCCCTGCGTGATTCGGTGGACCGACCGCTGTTCAACCGTGTGCTGCGCGGCCTCTACGCGCCGGGTTCGACCATCAAGCCCGAGGTGGCGATTGCCGGGCTGGACAGCGGGGTCATCACGCCCTCGACCCGGGTATTCGACCCGGGCTATTTTCAGTTGCCTGACTTCGACCACAAATACCGTAACTGGAACCACAGCGGCGACGGCTGGGTCGATCTTTACGCGGCGATCATGCGCTCTAACGACACCTACTTCTATGACCTGGCGCACAAGCTGGGCATCGACCGCCTGCACGATTACCTGACCATGTTCGGCATCGGCCAAAAGGTCTCTCTGGACATGTTCGAGGAGTCCGCAGGGCTTATGCCGTCCAAGGAGTGGAAACGCATCACCCGGCGTCAAGCGTGGTTCCCCGGCGAAACGGTGATCCTCGGGATTGGCCAGGGCTACATGCAGGTCACGCCGTTGCAACTGGCGCAAGCCACCACCTTGATCGCCAGCAAGGGCGTATGGAACCGGCCGCACCTGGCCAAGGAAATCGGCGGCGTGGCGCCGGTGGACGAGCACCCGATGCCCAATATCGTGCTGCGCGATTCCCGCGAGTGGGATCAGGTCAACACGGGGATGCAGGCGGTGATGCATGATCCCCGTGGTATCGCTCGCGCGGCGGCCCAGGGCGCGCAGTACCGTATCGCCGGTAAAAGTGGTACGGCACAGGTGGTGGCGATCAAGCAGGGCGAGCGTTACAACCGTGACAAGACCCTGGAACGGCATCGCGACAACGCCCTGTTCGTCGGCTTCGCCCCGGCGGCCAACCCTAGGATCGCGGTGGCCGTGATGATCGAGAATGGCGAGGCGGGTGGTCGGGTGGCGGGGCCTGTGGTGCGGCAGATTCTGGACGCCTGGTTGCTGGATCAGGACGGCCACCTCAAGCAGCAGTTCGCAACCCCGAACGCTGCGCCGGTCAACCCCAAGGTGCAGATCGCCGCGCCGAGCAGAGCGCTGGTACAACCGCCGGTGTGAATGCGGCAGTGCCAGGCAGTCGTCAAATTGGTCGTTCCCACGTCCGGGTGGTAACGCCGTCTCAAATGGTGTGCGTCAGCCGTCGACGTGGCATGACGCTGAGCGTCAGAGGATGCGTTCCCACGCAGAGCGTGGGAGCGATCGTCCCGGTACAACCGCCGGTGTGAGTGCGGCAGTGCCAGGCAGTCGTCAAATTGGTCGTTCCCACGTCCGCGTGGTAACGCCGTCTCAAATGGTGTGCGTCAGCCATCGACCGGGGCATGACGCTGAGCGTCAGAGGATGCGTTCCCACGCAGAGCGTCACTA
>NZ_DIHC01000056.1 GCF_002419965.1 Pseudomonas sp. UBA5706 | reverse complement strand
CGCAGAGCGTGGGAACGATCCCGATCCCAAGTCAGCGCCACTACGGCCTGTCAAAACGGTGCAGGACACTCAAACCGCATCCGCTCACCCGTCGCCGGATGGGTAAACGCCAGCATACTCGCGTGCAGACACAACCGCGGATAAGCCGCTAACGCCTCAGGATGTGCATACAACCCATCCCCCAGCAACGGATGCCCGATCGATAACATGTGCACCCGTAACTGATGCGAGCGCCCGGTAATCGGTGTCAGCTCGACGCGACAATGAGTGTCATAGCGCTCCAGCACCTTCCAGAACGTCAGCGCATGCTTGCCCAGCTCATGATCGACCACATGCCGCGGTTTGGTAGGCGGGTCGTAGCGCAAAGGCAGGTCAATGCTCCCGCTGTCCAACGTCGGTTGCCCCCAGGCCAGTGCGGTGTAGGCCTTTTCCGTTTCCCGATCGTGAAACTGCCGGGACAACTCCCGATGGGTGTCCGCATCGCGAGCCAGCAGGATGATCCCCGACGTTTCCCAATCCAGGCGGTGGACGATACGCGCCTCGGGATAGCCGTTTTCCTGCAGGCGGGTAATCAGACAATCCTTGTTGTCATCGGCACGACCAGGCACCGAGAGCAGCAGGGTAGGCTTGTTCACCACTAGAACGGCGTCGTCCTGATGGAGAATATGAACATTGGACAGCGGCATCGAACAGCCTCGTAGCTAAACGCCCCCAGCGTCAACACGCCCAGGGCACAAAACGGCTTCGTAACAAACGCCAACGGCGGCTCGATCACCCAGGATCCTGCGAAGGATCCGGGCAACAGAGCCGCCGTGGCGACTGCCTTTTCGATCAACGATCAGGCAGGGTGATATTGAGTTCCAGAATCGAGCAGCTGCCGTCGTTTTCCAACGCGACATGCACGTCATCGTTGCCGATATTGACGTATTTGCGGATCACCTCGACCAATTCCTTCTGCAAGGCTGGCAGGTAATCCGGAGTGCTGCGTTGGCCGCGTTCGTGCGCCACGATGATCTGTAGACGCTCTTTCGCTACCGACGCGGTGCTTGGCTTTTTGTTGGCACGAAAGAAGTCAAAAATACTCATTAATTACCCCCGAACAGACGTTCGAAAAATCCTTTTTTCTGTACGTCCAGGAAACGGTGCTCGCGGTCTTTGCCTAACAGGCGGTCCACTGCATCGCTGTATGCCTGGCCAGCGTCGCTCTGGTCGTCGAGGATGACCGGCACGCCCTGGTTGGAAGCCTTGAGCACTGCCTGGGATTCAGGAATCACGCCCAGCAGGGTCACCGCGAGGATTTCCTTGACGTCTTCGACGCCGAGCATTTCGCCCTTGCTGACCCGCTCGGGGTTGTAGCGGGTCAGCAGAAGGTGCTCCTTGATCGGGTCTTCGCCACGTTCGGCGCGACGGGATTTGCTGGCCAGCAGGCCCAGCATGCGGTCCGAGTCACGCACCGACGACACTTCAGGGTTGGTGACCACGATCGCTTCATCGGCGAAGTACATCGCCAGGTGAGCGCCCGTCTCGATACCGGCCGGGGAGTCGCAGACGATGTACTCGAAGGATTCCTTGAGTTCCATCAGGACTTTTTCCACGCCTTCCTTGGTCAGCGCGTCCTTGTCGCGAGTCTGGCTGGCGGCTAGAACGTAAAGGCCTTCGATCTTCTTATCTTTGATCAGCGCCTGTTGAAGGTTCGCTTCGCCGTTGACCACGTTGACGAAGTCATACACTACCCGGCGTTCGCAACCCATGATCAGGTCGAGGTTACGCAGGCCGACGTCGAAGTCGACGATGACTGTTTTGTGGCCGCGCAAAGCGAGGCCGGTACCGATAGCGGCGCTGGTGGTGGTCTTGCCCACACCACCCTTGCCGGATGTAACCACGAGAATCTTGGCCAAGGTGTATCACCCCTAGAGGAAAAGGATTTTTAGTCCCTGATTAGCCACTCGGAACGTAGCGGTGGTTCGAGCAAGGGTGCAGGCGAGCGCCTTGTGAGGCCCATGGTTCGAGAAAACAAATGAATTTCCCGGATTTCCTTTCCCTGTGCATCGTTTTTGCGACGAATCAGAATGGCTTTGAAAATGGCGCAGTATCCGTTAAAGACGGGTGATGTTCAACACGTCGCCGGACAGACTGATCTGGACCCCTGCGCCCCACAGCGGATCTCTGCGCAAGTCTTCGGAAACCTTGTATTGCCCGGCGATGGAGATCAGTTCGGCGACCATCTGCTGACAGAAAATCCGCGCCTTGGTATCGCCCTTGATACCCGCCAGTGCCCGGCCTCGCATCGGGCCATACACATGGATGTTGCCATCGGCGAGAAGTTCCGCGCCCGGGCTGACCGAGGAAATCACCACCAGGTCCGAACCCTGGGCGTAGATCTGCTGGCCGCCACGCACGGGGGCAGTGATTATCTTGGTCGGCTTGATCAACGGCTCGGGTGGTTTTTCAATAATTTCGGGCTTTTTCCTGATCTCGCCTTCCGTCGGATCGAGCGGCCGTTCCCGTGCGCCCGAGGGTGGCAGGACCGGCAGGTCGATGGCGATGGCTGCGGCGATGTCTTCGATGCGATTGGCGCGAATGGCCAGGGTCCGCAAACCATGCTGGCGACAGATGCGCATCATCGCCGGCAGATCGATCGCGCCTTCGTTAGCTGGCAGCTTGTCCAGTGCCAGTACCAGCGGGGTGTTGCTGAAAAAATTCGGCGCCTGGGCGACTTTGACCGCCAGTTGACGATCCAGCGCTTCGAGGTTGTTGCGGCCCAGTTCCAGCACGGTGATGGCCAGCATGCTGCCCTTCAACTGGAACACCGGTTCCTTGTCTTGCAATTCGATTTGGCTCATGTCGGCATACAGCGGCTTGTCACTAAAAGTGCCGAGACTTATAACGAGAACGCCCGCGAGTCGCAAGCGAGCCGCATCCGACGAAGCGTCACGAAACGCGCCGAACCGATGTAGAATGCCCGCCTTTGCCTTGACGGAAGCTGTAATGGAACGCCCGCGTTTTCGAGCTCAATTTCTTCATCCGCGCTTCTGGCCGCTTTGGCTGGGCCTGGGTCTGCTCTGGCTGGTGGTGCAGTTGCCGTTCCGAATGCTGGTGGTCATCGGCCGTGCGCTTGGCCGGGTCATGTATTACTTCGCCACCGACCGCCGGGTCATCGCCGCGCGCAATCTTCAGCTGTGTTTCCCGCAGTACTCGAAGGCCGAGCGCAAGCGCCTGCTCAAGGAGAACTTCGCTTCGACTGGCATCGCCTTTTTTGAAATGGCCATGAGCTGGTGGTGGAGCAAACCGCGTCTGGCCAGGCTCGCGCATATCGAAGGGTTGCAGCATCTCAAGCAACCGCAGCTTGAGGGGCAGGGTGTGATTCTCATGGCTCTGCACTTTACGACCCTGGAGATCGGAGCCGCCTTGCTCGGCCAGCAGCACACCATCGATGGTATGTACCGCGAGCACAAGAACCCACTGTTCGACTACGTGCAACGCCGTGGTCGCGAGCGGCACAACCTGGATTCCATCGCGGTCGAGCGCGAAGACGTACGCGGCATGATCAAGCAACTGCGCAAGGGGCGCGCCATCTGGTACGCCCCCGACCAGGACTACGGCGCCAAGCAGAGTCTGTTCGTACCGCTGTTCGGCATCCAGGCCGCCACCGTGCCCGCCACCAGCAAGTTCGCCAAGCTTGGGCACGCACGGGTGGTGCCGTTCACTCAGCAGCGTCTGGCCGACGGCAGCGGTTACAAACTGGTGATTCATCCGCCGCTGAGCGATTTCCCCGGTGAAAACGATGAGGCCGATTGCGTGCGCATCAATCAGTGGGTCGAGCGCGCAGTGACCGCTTGTCCCGAGCAATACCTGTGGGCTCACCGGCGCTTCAAAAGTCGACCGCCGGGCGAGCCGAAACTGTATAAAAAGCGTGGCTGACACCGAGGGCTGAGCCTTTATGACGACGAGCGCAATCGAACAAAAACCAATCACCGGCGCTTCAACGGTCGCGGTGGGCGTGGAGCCGGTTACCGGGTTGATTCTTTCCGGCGGTGGTGCCAGGGCTGCGTACCAGGTCGGCGTGCTGGCAGGGATTGCTGATCTTCTGCCGGTGGGTGCAAAAAATCCTTTTCCGGTCATCGTCGGCACCTCGGCCGGCGCCATCAACGCGGTGAAGCTGGCCAGCGGCGCCGCACAATTTCGCACCGCCATTCATGAATTGACCCTTTTCTGGCAGAGCTTTCGCAGTCATCAGGTATTGCGTAGCGACTGGGCCGGCGTTATTCGCCAGGCCGCCAGATTCTTCGGGCGCAGCTTGCTGGGCATCGGGCGCAAGCAGGTGCCCGTGGCGTTGCTTAACAGTTCTCCGCTCAGGGATCTGCTGACCGAGCGCCTCAACCTGGCCGGAATCGAAGAGGCGATCGAGGCCCGGCACTTGCGCGCGGTTGCGGTCACGGCGTTTGGTTACGAGTCGGGACAGGCGGTTACCTTCTATCAGGGCAAAGGCACCATCGATTCGTGGCTGCGGCACCGGCGCATCGGTTTGCCGACTCAACTCACCGTGGATCACCTGCTCGCCAGTTCCGCGATTCCGCTGCTGTTTGCCCCGGTAAAACTGGCGCACGAGTATTTCGGCGACGGCGCGGTGCGTCAGTCAGCGCCAATCAGCCCGGCCCTGCACCTGGGGGCCAACCGGGTGTTGGTGGTCGGGGTCAGCGGCAACCCACGCGGGCCGGGTGCGAACAAGCCCGTGCAGCGCGCAGTGAGCGGCGTCCAGCCGAGCCTGGCGCAGATCAGCGGGCACATGCTCAATAGCACCTTCATCGACAGCCTGGAGAGCGATATCGAGTTACTTGAGCGGCTTAATCTGTTGAGCCGGATGCTGCCTGCGCCGCCCGAGCCTTCCCCTCGGGTCTCGGAACAGCCCACTCCCGCTCAGTCCCTGGCGCCGGTTGAAGTGTTGGTGATTTCACCGAGCCAGCCCCTCGACGAAATCGCTGCCCGCCATCGCCGCGAACTGCCGCCGGCCCTGCGTACGTTCTTGCGAGGACCGGGTGCGACCAAGACGAGCGGGGCGGGCGTGTTGAGTTATTTGCTGTTTGAATCGGGCTACTGCAGTGAACTGATCGAGTTAGGTCGCCGCGATGCAATGGCCCAGAAGGACCAGTTGATGAAGTTTTTAGGCGTCGCGGCTTTACCGGATTGACCTGTAATTGCGTCGGCCAGAGGGGCCGACGATTACGCTGTCAACGTGTCATTGCGCAAGTCACGCAGTGCCTGTTCGATCTCCTCGCGGGTGTTCATCACGAACGGCCCGTATTGCACGATGGGTTCGCCCAGCGGTTTACCGGCGATCAGCAAGACATTGGCGCCGGTCGTCGTACTCAGTTGCAGCTCGCCATGTTCCGACAACCGCGCCAGACGACTCTTGCCGAGTTTCTGGCCATGCCCGGCAATCTCGACTTCGCCCTCGTATACGTACAACAGTACGCGATGGCCCTGGGGTACCTTCGGGTTGATCTTCGTACCCGCTGGCATGTGAAAGTCGAAATATTGCGGCTCGGTGTCCGGGCGTTGCACAACACCGGCTTGCCGCACCTGGCCGTCATCGAATTGTCCGGCGATGACAACCACCTCGACGTCGTTCTGCGTCGTGACTCGCGCGATGCGCTCCGGCTGGATATCGTCGTAACCGGCGTCGCCCATCTTCGATTTGCCCGGCAGGTTCAGCCACAGCTGAAAGCCGCGCATCACACCTTGCTCCTGCTCTGGCATTTCGCTGTGGATCACGCCACGGGCGGCGGTCATCCATTGCACGCCACCACCCTGCAGCAAGCCAACGTTGCCCATGTGGTCTTCGTGGCGCATACGGCCTTCGAGCATGTAGGTCACCGTTTCGAAGCCGCGGTGCGGATGCGGCGGGAAGCCGGCGATGTAGTCGTCGGGTTTGTCCGAGCCGAATTCGTCGAGCATCAAAAACGGATCGAACAGTTCGACACCACGGCCACCAAAAACCCGCGTCAACTTGACGCCCGCGCCATCCGAGGTGGGCTGACCGGCGTGGATCTGAAGGACTTGGCGAAATTGAGACACGGGGCTCACTCCTGAAGAGGGGAATGGCGCCTATGGTATGCCTGTCGCAGCGATGGATGGATGAGGTTTTTGCGGGGGATTGATCGGGTTGTTAGATGATTTTTGCAGGGAGAGCTGCCTGTAGCGGCACGCCATGCCGCTACAGGTAAACATGACTTACTCCGAAATCTGCAACTTGCGCGCTTCGGTGTACACATACCGCACTTTTTCATACTCGAACGGCGAGTTCATTTGGCCGTAGCGGAAGCTGGTGGTGTAGCGACGGTCGATCGCACGTAGCAGATACAACTCAGGATGGTCTTCGCTGACCTGCGAGACGTTCAGGAAGTTGATCTGCGATTCGGCTGCAAAGTCGAACACCAGGCCGCCGGTGTCACGGAAGTTCGACGGACCCAGGATCGGCAGTACAAAGTAAGGGCCGGCAGGCACGCCGTAGAAACCCAGGGTCTGGCCGAAGTCTTCGCTCTGCTTGGGCAGTCCCATCATCGTGGCCGGATCCCACAGCCCGGCAATGCCCAGCGTGGTATTGATGAGCAGGCGGCCGGTGGTCGACATCGAGCGCTTGCCCTTGAACTGCAGAAGGCTGTTGAGCAGGTTGGGTACGTCACCCAGGTTGCTGAAGAAGTTACTGACGCCGGTGCGCAAGAAGCTTGGCGTGATGTATTTATAGCCGTTGACCACCGGCAGGAAGACCCATTCATCGAAGCGATAGTTGAAGTGGTACACCCGACGGTTCCACGACTCCAGCGGGTCGTAGACGTTTAGGGCGTTGAGCGAGGCGCGTTCGAATTCCTGGGCGTCCAGGCCGGGGTTGAATTTCAGCGACTTCAGAGGCTCGGTAAAGCCATCCGGGGTGTCGACCCGCTGCACGGGAGCTGCCTGGGAAACGATCGGCGCATCGGCCGCGTGCACGGCGCCTGCGCACAGCAGGGCGGCAATAAGCAATAGACGTTTAGCCACGGAAAAACTCCAGCATGGCGTCGCTGTTGACGCGATAGTTCATGTTGCCGCAATGACCGCCGTACGGGTAAATCGTCAGGCGATCGCCAAAGGTCTTGCGCAGAAATCCGAGGTCACCAGGGCCCAGGATCACGTCATCGGCGTTGTGCATCACCGCGATCTTCTTGCTGTTGCTCAGGTAATCCTTGATCGCGTACAGGCTGACCTGATCGACCAGCTGCAGCAGGCTGCCGCCGTCGGTGCGTGCACGCCACATCGGTATGACTTGCTCGGTGACGTAGCAGTCGAAGTCGCACTGCAACGCACGTTTGAAGAAAGGTGACAGGCTGGTGCCTTCGCTGATCGGGGTCTTTGGCGGGGTGATCAGGCCGCGGCGGTTGATCAGGTCCGAGGTGAAGGCGATGTCGGCGGCGGAGAAGCGAAACGAGGTGCCGATCAGCATGGCCATTTGTTCGTTGGACAGATGCTGCTTGGATTGCTGGAAGTCATACAGCAGCGCATCGTTAAGGTCGATGTAACCTTTTTCGCGGAAGTAGCGCGTCAGTTTTTGCAGCACCAGTTCATAGAACGTGGTGCTGTTGGTGATGCCCTTCACCTCGGTCTGGACCATTTTGTCCAGATTGGTGATCGAGGTGTATAGGTTGACGGGCGGATTGATCAACAGCACTTTCTTGAAGTTGAAGCTGCGACGGGTCTCGTCCAGCTTGCTGACGAACGCTGCGTCCAGCGCCCCAAGGCTGTAGCCGGTAAGGTAGTAATCGGTGACCTGCAGTTTGTTCTGCTGGGCACGCACTGCCTGCATCACGCGATAAAGGTCTTCGGCATCTTCGGAAGTGACCCCAGGGGTAGCAAAACGTGAAGCAGCGCTCATGAAATCGTAGCTGGTCGGAGACGACAGCTGTACGACGTTATACCCGGCTCCGTAGTAAAGCCGTTTGAGGTATTCATTGAGGGTGCTGTTGTAAGGGGCACCGGTGCCGGCGATCAGGAAGATCAGCGGCGCCGGATGGTCCTGCCTGGCCAGGCGATAATGGAGTTTCTTCACGGCCCAGAAGTTGTCCGGGAGGGTGAACTCGCGGTCGGGGCGCAGGGTCAGGCTGTAATCATCCTGATCGATGTCTGCGTCATCCGGGACCTTGGCTCGCAAATCAGGAGGCGTCGTGGCGATGGTCGCTTCGAACGGGTTGGTCAGAGGGAAGCCATAGCTGGACGGATCGATATCGACCGCCATCACGGACGCACTCAAGAACAAGCCGCCTGAGAGGGCGGCGAGGCGTAGAAAACGAAGCATGACTAAATCCCTTGGGAAAGAAGTGCTGTTGAGATACGCAGGCTATGACACAGGGTGAATGAAAAAAGTGCCATAGTGGCATTTTTACATTATTTTTGCGCAGCCCCGTACAAATCGTAGGCGACAATACACGTTCTGCCGCTTTCGGCGTGGCAGCCTGTGCTTTTTATGTGTTGTGGTTCTTGTCCGGGGCTGACTGCGGATATGCTGGGCGCCATTTTCCCAGATCTGGAACATTCCGTGCCACGTCGTTTGTCGTTGCTGTTGTTGATTGGAGCCTTGGCCCTGTGGCTCGTCCTTGGCTATGGCCTCAGGTATGGGTTGATGGAAGACGTGAAGTGGGTAGGGGCCTGTGCCGAGGATGCGTTGCGCTGGCAGTGCGTCGTGCGTTCGAACCTTGGGCTGCTGATCTACCTTGGAGTGTTTGGCTGGAGCGCGCTGATCGTCTCGCTGATTGCGTTTTTCATTCCCCGCAAGGTCGGGCAAGTGCTGGCTGTTTTAGGGCTGCTGCTGGGGATACTGGCGCTGGTGTTGTACTCGGCCAGCCTGGCGGTGTTCGCAGTGGTGATTGCGGGGGTGCGGTTAGTGCGGGCTGCCTGAACAGGTTTCTGCCCGGAGTGCGCAGGGGAGCTGTATCCGCCGCGGTTCTGCAGCTCTTGATCGCAACCCACCTCCATTCAACTCAAACCGCAGATAGCATAAAGGGGAGCCGAGGCTCCCCTTTAAATCGTTGCACGTGCTCTTTCTTATTATTTTGGGCGGTCTGTTATTGTTTTTGGCAACCGTTCCCTTTACAGCGTTTTTCAATGATCCCCATCCGGGATACAAGAGCAAACGTATTTTTTTGAGCGCTAATCCGCTTCGATCCTATGCCAGTGGCGAGGATCCAACCCGTTTTGGACGCTACCTGAGGGTAGTTTTATTGTTCTCGGTCGGGCTGCGAGGCCAGGGCCTCTGTAAAGCACATCTACTCCAAAAAAATCTGTTGGCTACGTCTCTGTGCCGTTGTTCTTGTTATGTCAGAGCCGATTCATCTTATTTTTATTGGTTTTTCACATTTTGTTCTTGTTATGCAAGAGATATAGCAGGTGCCGTGCCAACTTTTATAAGTCCTTTTAAATCAGCATCTTGCGCAATCAGATGAAATGGAGCTGGCCGGAAATCTGCACAATCTGTTTCCGTGTTACCCGTATTCTGTCTTCGAATGTTGTCAGCGGTAACACAATGGGTTGCGCGAAGCGTTACCTCGGCGTGTGCTTTGGCTCAGGGGGCGGGGTCGGTTGAACCACAGGCGAGCGCGCGCTGACTTGCCAGCTTCGCCAGAGCGCCAGCGTCATCAGTACGCTGACCGCTGCCCAAGCCAGGGCCTGGGGATTACCCAAACCCTCGCGGTATAACTGGGGGACGATCCCAACAGCGACGATTAACGCCAGCAGCGCGATCTCACGGCGAGGTGCGCTGACCGGCCTCATCAAATAGAACAGGGCAGGCAGCCACAATGTCGGCGTAGCGAAGCTGCGGTAGCGGGGGTCAAACACCATGTCCAGCATCATCACGGCCGCTGCGAACCCCGCGGCACTCAGCCACCAGCCCGCCCTGGCTTCGAACCAGATGAACCCACGGCTACGCCATCCTTGCCTGTCGGACAACACCAGCGCCGCATGGGCCAGCACCAGCACATTCAGCACAACCAATGCCAAGGCCCAAGCGTATTCGCCGGCGAAGCGACTGGTCACCCGCGCCAGTTCACCCCAGGTGCCGATGCAGCATCCGCCCAATGCCGCGAGCAATGGCAGGATCAGCGCGTTGTGCGGCTGGCGGACAGGGCCGGCCAGCGCCAATGCCAGCAGGCTGATCAACCCGCTGACCGTCAGCCATAACGGCCAGTACTGCAGGTTGGACACGGGGCCTGCCAGCACGCCTTTTTCCTGACGGTCAGCATCGAACAGCCCCCAATAACCTCCTACCGCACCTTCGGCTGCACGCTTCCAGGGCTGGTCAAACGCCTCGATGAGGTTGTAGTGCCAGCCTTTCTGCTCGGCCATGGCGACGAAAGCGCGAATGAATTTCGCCTCGTTGACCCGGCTCGGCAGGGCGGTTTCGCGTTGACGTCCTTCGCTGGGCCAACCGGTCTCGCCGATCAGAATGTCCTTGGGCGCGAACTGATTGCCAAAGGTCTGGCGGATCTGCGCGACATGGGCCAGCGCGTCATCGATCCCCTTGGGATCATCTTCCCAATAAGGCAGCAGGTGGATCGTCAGAAAATCCACCGCAGGCGCCACTTCAGGGTATTGCAGCCAGTATTCCCAGACATCGGCATACGTCACCGGCTGCTTGACCTGGGCTTTTACCTGACGAATCAGTTTCGCCAGCTGTGCGCCCGTCACCTCTTTACGCAACAGGGTCTCGTTGCCGACGATCACGGCGCTGACCACATCCGGGTAGGCATTGGCTGCCTTGATCAACGCATCGACTTCCTTGGCCGTATCCACTGGATTGGCGTTAACCCAGGCACCAAGCATCAGCTTCAGGCCATGTTTGCGGGCCAGCTGTGGAATGGCTTCAAGGCCCGTCATCGAGTAGGTGCGAATACAGTCGAAACGCGTTGCCAGCAGTGCCAGGTCGGCATCCATCCGCGCCGGACGCAGGGTGAACGGCTGGTCGAACGGCGACTGATCCTTGTCGAACGGCGTGTAGGAGGCGCATTGAAGCTTGTGACTGGGCGTGGCGGCATCTGGAAGAACCACCGGCTTGCCGAGGCTATACCAGTAGCCGCATACGGCGAGCACGGCCAACAAAAAAGAGCAAAGGTAAGTCAAAACAGGCAAGCGGGAAGTGCCGGACATGATCGAGCCAAAGTAGTGCAGAAGGCCGGCATCTTAGCTTAGCAGCAGGCTTAAGCTATAAGCCTCACGCGGCGAATCAGCATGCTGCTCGCTCGCTTGCGTTTACGGCCCATGGCTCAAACATTCACAACGGTTTCAAGGCATGCAATTTTCGGACGGACTACGGCCCTTTTTACGACCTGGGTGTCGTTGATGGCGCAGTGATGTCGTTTCCCGCTGCCTGAGTGTCGTTGACAGGAAAGGCACAAGGTGGGCAGGGGTTGATGATCGTTTGGTCCACTCAGCCCATGCTGCTGAGCAGGCATGTGGTTCAAGCGTGAAAGCCGTGCGGTGCGCCAAATGCGGGCAAGTTCAGCAGGCTTAAAAAAACGTCAACGATACCCGACCGCCGTCGGGTGCAGGACTACCGGGGAAGTAACGATGAAAATGCGAAATATCCTGGGTGCGGGTGCCGTTATGGCCCTTGCCATCAGTTCCACGCTGGCCCTTGGCGCCGACAAGCCTGAACTGAGCATCGGCTATGTGGACGGTTGGTCCGACAGCGTTGCGACCACCAACGTGGCCGCTGAAGTGATCAAGGAAAAGCTGGGCTACCCGGTGAAACTGCAGGCCGTTGCCGCCGGAATCATGTGGCAAGGCGTTGCCACCGGCAAACTGGACATGATGCTATCCGCCTGGCTGCCAGTGACCCATGGCGAATACTGGGAGAAGAACAAGGACAAGGTCACCGACTACGGTCCTAACTTCAAGGACGCCAAGATCGGCCTGATCGTGCCCGAGTATGTGAAAGCCAACTCGGTCGCCGATCTGAAAACCGACGAGTCGTTCAAGAAGAAAATCGTTGGCATCGACGCCGGTTCAGGCGTGATGATCAAGACCGATCAGGCCATCAAGGACTACGGCCTGGACGGTTACAAACTGCAGGCCAGTTCCGGTGCCGGCATGATTGCCGAGCTGACTCGCGCTGAAAACAAGAAAGAATCCATTGCCGTGACCGGCTGGGTGCCGCACTGGATGTTCGCCAAATGGAAACTCAAGTTCCTTGAAGACCCCAAGGGCGTCTACGGTGCAGCTGAGACCGTGGATAACGTCGGCAGCAAGGATCTTGCAGCCAAGGCGCCGGAAGTCATCGAATTCCTGAAGAAATTCCAGTGGAGCGGCAAGGATGAGATCGGCGAAGTCATGCTCGCCATCCAGGACGGCGCCAAACCTGAAGCCGCCGCCAAGGATTGGGTCGCCAAGCACCCGGATCGCGTCAAGGAGTGGACCGGTCAGTAAGTTGCGAAAGATTTCATCGTTCAAAGAAACCGCCGGGTGAGCGATTACCCGGCGGTTTTGTATTGGCCTGCGCCCGCTCGCTTGTCCCGAGGGTCTGGGCGCGGGCTTGCCGATCTGCTGCAAAACGGCTTCCTACCCAGAGGACTTACACCTCTTACGCACCGTGACGCCGATTTACTGTTGCTTTGCGCCAGATCGCAGGCAACAAGGAGCGATGGCCTGCTGCTGGGTAAAATCCAGTGTGCGGCGGCTGGACCTTGTATGGACGGCTTCGGTCGATACATTCAACGCTTCTTGCGCCAGACGTGCCGCTCCTTTTCCTTTCATTAATAAAAGTGCAACCCCGCGTGCATCAACTAATGTCGTTCTAATACTAAGGTCGTCTGGAGTGCGCTCCAGAGCCGACTAAAGTGCCAGACGTGACATCCATCTGTGCTGCGAGGACAAAAACAATGAACGACAGCATTTACCTCTCGATTCAGAACAGCCCCCGTTTCAAGGAGCTGGTCTCGAAAAGGGAACGATTCGCCTGGATTCTCTCGGCGATCATGCTTGCACTGTATGCCGCCTTTATCCTGCTGATTGCGTACGGGCCTCAGATTCTCGGCGCCAAACTCAGCGCCACGTCATCCATTACCTGGGGGATGCCCATCGGCGTAGGGCTGATCATCTCGGCCTTCGTGCTGACCGCCATCTATGTTCGTCGTGCGAACGGTGAATTCGATGCGCTGAACAACGCGATCCTGAAGGAGGCCCAACAATGAGCCGACGCCTGTTTGCAGCCTTGGGTTTTGCGGCTTTCGCACCGACACTCTGGGCGGCGGATGCCCTGACTGGCGCCGTGCAGAAACAACCGCTCAACGTCGCCGCGATCATCATGTTTGTGGTCTTTGTCGGGTTTACGCTGTGTGTCACCTACTGGGCGGCCAAGAAAAACAAATCGGCAGCGGATTACTACGCCGCAGGCGGCAAGATCACCGGTTTCCAGAACGGCCTTGCCATCGCCGGTGACTACATGTCGGCGGCGTCTTTCCTGGGTATCTCTGCCCTGGTGTACGCCTCCGGTTACGACGGCCTGATTTATTCGATCGGCTTTCTGGTCGGCTGGCCGATCATTCTGTTCCTGATCGCCGAGCGCCTGCGCAACCTGGGCAAATACACCTTCGCCGACGTGGCTTCATACCGTTTGAAGCAAAAGGAAATTCGCACCCTGTCCGCCTGTGGTTCGCTGGTGGTGGTGGCCTTCTACCTGATTGCGCAGATGGTCGGCGCCGGCAAGTTGATCCAGTTGTTATTCGGCCTGGATTACAGCGTTGCGGTGGTGCTGGTCGGCATCCTGATGTGCCTCTATGTATTGTTCGGCGGCATGCTGGCCACCACCTGGGTGCAGATCATCAAGGCGGTGCTGTTGTTGTCCGGCGCGACGTTCATGGCCTTCATGGTCATGAAACACGTCAACTTCGACTTCAACGTGCTGTTCTCCGAAGCGGTGAAAGTGCACCCCAAAGGCGAAGCCATCATGAGTCCTGGCGGCCTGGTGAAGGACCCGATCTCGGCGTTTTCGCTGGGGCTTGCGCTGATGTTCGGCACCGCGGGCCTGCCGCATATCCTGATGCGCTTTTTCACCGTGAGCGATGCCAAGGAAGCGCGTAAATCGGTCCTGTATGCGACCGGCTTCATCGGCTACTTCTATATCCTGACCTTTATCATCGGTTTCGGCGCGATCCTGCTGGTCAGCACCAATCCGGCGTTCAAGGATGCAGCGGGTGCGCTGTTGGGTGGCAACAACATGGCGGCGGTGCACCTGGCCAACGCGGTCGGTGGCAGCCTGTTCCTGGGCTTCATCTCGGCGGTGGCGTTCGCGACCATTCTGGCGGTGGTTGCCGGCCTGACCCTGGCCGGTGCCTCGGCAGTGTCGCACGACCTGTACGCCAGTGTGATCAAGGCCGGGAAAGCCAACGAGAAAGATGAAATCCGGGTGTCGAAGATCACCACCATTGCGCTGGCGATCGTGGCGATCCTGCTGGGTATCGCCTTCGAAAGTCAGAACATTGCGTTCATGGTTGGCCTGGCGTTCTCGATCGCGGCCAGCTGTAACTTCCCTGTGTTGCTGCTTTCGATGTATTGGAAGAACCTGACCACGCGTGGCGCGATGATCGGCGGCTGGATGGGGCTGATCAGCGCGGTGGTGCTGATGATTCTCGGGCCGACCATCTGGGTGCAGATTCTGCATCATGAGAAGGCGATCTTCCCCTATGAGTATCCAGCGTTTTTCTCGATCATCATTGCGTTCGTCGGGATCTGGTTCTTCTCGGTGACGGATAAGTCGAAAGCGGCCGAAGGTGAGCGTGCGCTGTTCTTCCCGCAGTTTGTACGGTCGCAGACAGGGCTTGGGGCCAGTGGGGCGGTTTCCCATTGATTAGATTTGAGGTCGAGGTATAAAACGAGGGCGCCCCGAGTGATTCGGGGCGTTTTCGTATTGTGAGAGTGTTTGGTTCTGGAGCGTTTGCGAGGTGGTGCCAGACACGCCGAGTTCGTGCCGATGCTGCCCACACTGTGTGACTGTGACTGTGACTGTGACTGTGCCCACGCAGAGTATGTGATCGTTCCCACGCTCCGCGTGGTAACGCTTGTCTGACGCTTCACGTCGAGTATCTGCACCACGCAGAGCGTCAGAAGGTGCATTCCCACGCAGAGCATCACTAGTGTCCGGGGAAAATTTGTCATAGCTGAAGGCTGCCTTGGGCAACCTTCAGCTCTTGCTGTTCTTGCCGTCGTCGGTCCTTGAATTCCTGGGTAGCAGGCCGTTCATGCAAGACAT
>NZ_DIHC01000057.1 GCF_002419965.1 Pseudomonas sp. UBA5706 | reverse complement strand
ATACTTTTCGTACAAAACCTAATGTGCGCACCGAGCTGAAACGGTACTCACGTGATGCCGCGAAAGAAGTGCTCGACTATATTCATCCAAAAGCGAAAGTCAGGGTGAAACGTCGTGTCGGGTGGGTTGAGATACAGCCCGATCACATCCCATAACTTCTCTTCGAATTGCAGAACAGTGGACAGTTTTAAAGTGCAGGTCGGTGCGGTTTCAACTGGGCTGAAGGCGATTTAGAGGGTGTTCACAACCGCTTCGCCGGATGCTGGATGACGTTGGAGTATAGCCAGGATCGCGGAAATGATGTTTTGAGAGCAGCACACCAGGGCGCCAGTTTTCGGCCGGTATTGACTTTGATGTGTCAGGGGTAGACTCTTGGAATCGATGGGGTTCAGAGCTGTAATCGGTTCAGAAATTGTTTTTCTAAAGATGCTCAAAGCGTATTTTTATATCTGTCGCAAAAAAAACATTGGTTTGTCTTGCAGTGCGTATTGCTTTTCATAACCGGAAAATAACAAGATTTTTAACTGCAATCTGTCTGCAGTGATCAGCAGACGTGAATATTGGTGAGGTGTAATGGCCGTGGCAGGATGATTTCGGCATCATATGCCTGACCTTTATAATTGATAGTGATTATTCTGGTGATCGATAACTTGTCGCTGGTATGGTTCGAGACAAATAGCAGAAGGGGTCAATAGAGAGTGTTTCATGAACATGCACTTACCTGATGTAGGTGCAATCAATTTATAGAAGTGACCATGTTCACTTCTGGAGGCAAGGATGCACGACCAAGTTATTTCTGAATACGCTGTTCATCTGTGTATTCATCAACTATTTGAAGCGCAGGTTGCGCGCAATTCTGAGGCAACAGCGCTAGTCTTCGAAGGCCAGGTGCTCAGCTATGGCGAACTCAACGCTAGGGCGAATCGGTTGGCGCATCGGCTGATTGCCTTGGGTGTCAGGCCTGACCAGCGAGTAGCGATTTGTGTCGAACGCTCCCCGGCGATGGTTATTGGCTTGATGGCGATCCTGAAGGCGGGTGGTGCCTATGTACCGCTCGACCCTGAGTACTCCGGTGAGCGACTGACCTTCATTCTGGGCGACACAGCGCCGGCTCTGGTGCTGGCTGATGCGGCCGGGCGTCACGCGCTTGGGGACGCATTGCAGGCTCGTACCGTCCTCGATCCCAATGAGGCCCCCGCTGAAGCATTGATCGGGGCGGACGCTAACCCTGAAGTTTCAGGCCTTACTCCTGAAAATCTCGCTTATGTCATTTACACCTCCGGTTCAACCGGACAGCCTAAAGGGGTGATGATCGAACATGCTCAAGTGGTGCGCCTGTTCGACACCACACACCCATCCTTCGGTTTTGAGGCCAGTGATGTTTGGTGCCTGTTCCATTCTTTTGCCTTCGACTTCTCGGTCTGGGAACTGTGGGGGGCCCTTCGTTATGGCGGCACGCTGGTGTTGGTTCCGCATGCCATTACCCGTTCACCGAAAGCGTTCTACCAGCTGATTTGTGAGCGAGGCGTCACTGTCCTGAACCAGACTCCTAGCGCCTTTACCGCCTTGATGGAGTATGTACAACCATCATCGGACCGGCTGCGCTATGTCATATTTGGCGGCGAAGCGCTGCAGCCGTCGACCCTGCGCGACTGGTATGGCGTGCGTGGCGAATCTGCTCCGCAACTGGTGAATATGTACGGGATTACCGAAACCACGGTTCACGTTACCTATTACCCCCTGAGCTCATCGGATGCGCTACAAGACGCGAGCGTGATCGGTCAGCGTCTGCCGGATTTGAATCTCTATCTTCTCGATGCGTTTGGCCAGCCTGTTCCGACGGGGGCCACAGGCGAAATGTACGTCGGAGGCGCCGGTGTGGCGCGTGGCTATCTGAACCGGCCCGAGCTGACGGCAGAGCGTTTCCTGCACGACCCCTTTGCCGGCAAACCTGAAGCGCGGATGTATAAGACGGGGGACTTGGCGCGTTATCTTCCGAACGGCAATCTAGCGTTTCTGGGCCGCAATGACGACCAGGTCAAGATCCGTGGTTTCCGGATTGAGCTGGGTGAAATTGCAGCCCGATTGGCCGAGCATCCTTCCATCCGCGAGGCGGTGGTGATAGCGCAAGGCGAGAATGCCAATAAGCGTCTGGTAGCTTACGTGGTGGCGGAGTCCGAAGTTCAGGATACGCCGATAGACTCCGAGTCTGGCGTTGCGCTAGCGGGCGCGCTGCGTGATTACCTGAGTAGCCGTTTACCTGACTACATGGTGCCTTCTGCTTTTGTGCGGATGGAAAGTTTACCGCTGACAGGCAATGGCAAGCTTGATCGGCGGGCGTTGCCGGTTCCGGAGGGCAATGATTTTGCGCATGCGGTCTACGAGTCGCCGTTGGGCGAGATCGAGGTCACCCTTGCCTTGATATGGTCAGAATTGCTTGGCGTCGAACAAGTTGGTCGCCATGACAACTTCTTTGCCCTTGGCGGCCATTCACTTTTGGCGGTGCGGTTAATCGAGCGGTTGCGCCGGCAGGGCTTGAGCCTTGCTGTGCGTGATCTATTTCAGACGCCGGTGTTATCGGTGCTGGCTAGCACGCTTGGCCAACACCGCGAGGTGGTAGTGCCGCCCAATTTGATCAAGCCCGAGACATGTAGAATCACGCCCGACCTGCTGCCATTAATCGATCTCGACCAATCGGATATCGACGTTATCGTTTCACAGGTACCTGGAGGGGCAGCCAACATCCAGGATATCTACGCGCTCTCACCCATGCAGGACGGCATTCTGTTCCACCACATGTTGGCAAAAGAGGGTGACCCCTATTTGCTGGTTGCCCAGATGGCCTTTTCTGATCGTGAAACTCTGGAACGCTATCTCTGCGCGGTTCAGCAGGTGGTAGACCGTCACGACATTTTGCGTACCTCCTTTGTGTGGGATGGGTTGTCTGGAGCCGCGCAAGTTGTCTGGCGACAGGCTCCAATCTCTATCACTGATATTGTTCTTGATCCGGCGGACGGCCCCGTTACCGAGCAACTTTCCCGGCGCTTTGATTCTTGTCGGCACCGGATTGACCTGACCCAGGCGCCGGTGCTGCGCTTTATCGTCACCCATGACCCTGCTACAGACCGCTTCATTCTGATGCAGCTGCAGCATCACTTGATTGACGATGCTTCTTCATTGCAATTTTTTTATAACGAAGTGCAGGCTTTCCTCGCCGATCGCGGTGAGAAACTGCCGTCGCCTCAACCGTTCCGCAACCTGATCGGTCAGGTGCGGTCGGGTAAAAGCGTGGCCGAACATGAATGTTTCTTCAGGTCTATGCTGGCTGACTTAGAAGAGCCGACGTTGCCCTTTGGATTGGCAGAAGTGCATTTGGACGGCGCGCAGGTGGGGCAGACCCACCGCATGATTTCGGCTGAGCTCAATGACCGGTTGCGGGCGCAGGCCAGGCGATTGAATGTGAGTCTCGCCAGTCTGTGTCACGTTGCTTTTGCCCAGGTACTGGTGCGCACCAGCGGCCAGGAAAAGGTCGTGTTTGGTACTGTACTGTTTGGACGCATGCAAGCGGGCCACGGGTCAGATCGAGCCATGGGCATGTTCATCAACACGCTGCCGATCCGATTTGACTCAAGCGGCATTGATACCGCTGGGAGTGTCCAGCAGGCTCATGCCTGTCTGGCTGAGTTGCTCGCTCACGAGCATGCTTCGCTGGCGCTGGCACAAAGGTGCAGTGGGGTCGCTACAGGCACGCCGCTGTTCAGCGCGTTGCTCAACTATCGGCACAATGACCTGGCGGGTGCAGACAACATTGTCCAGACCATGGAGCAAATGCCAGGTGTTGAGTTCCTGAGTGAACAAGAGCGGACCAATTATCCGTTCACATTGTCAGTTGAAGATTTCGGTCACTCCTTAGGGTTGACCGCTCAAGTAGTCACACCGTTCGATTCTGATCGTGTGTGTGGCTACATGGAGCAGGCGTTGCACAGCCTGGCGCAGACTCTGGAGCGCTCGCCGCACCGCCCGGTTCGACAGCTGAATATTTTGCCTGCGTCCGAACGTACGGTGTTGCTCAATACGTGGAACGCGACGGATGCATCCAGCCCGGATCATCTGTGCATTCATCATTTGTTTGAGGCGCAGGTGGCGCGCACTCCAAGGGCAACGGCGCTGATCTTTGAGGGCGAGGCGCTCAGTTATGCTGAGCTTAATGCCAGGGCCAATCGACTGGCACATCAACTGGTTGAGCGGGGCGTCGGGCCAGACCAACGGGTGGCGATCTGTGTCGAGCGCTCGACAGCGATGGTTGTTGGGCTTATGGCGATCCTTAAGTCAGGCGGCGCCTATGTACCGCTTGATCCGGCTTATCCGGGAGATCGACTGGCTTACATTCTTACCGATACGGTGCCGGTTCTGGTACTGGCCGATGCGGCCGGGCGGCAGGTGCTAGGTGAGGCATTGCAGCCCTATACCGTGCTTGATCCCAATGAGATCTCGACGAAGGCTGATGCTAATTTCCAGGTGACCGGCTTGACACCCCGCAACCTCGCTTATCTGATCTATACCTCGGGTTCAACCGGACAACCCAAAGGCGTGATGATTGAACATCGTGGATTAGTCGCATCGACATTGGCAAGAACCACGGTATACAAGCCAAGTTTCGGCACTGTATTTTTACTGCTGTCATCCATGGCGTTTGACAGTTCAGCGGCAGGCATTTTCGGAACGTTAACAACCGGGGGGGCCTTGTGTTTACCAGGCAGTAAAGCTGTCGTAGACCCACACATCATCAGCCGCCTTTTGATTGAAAACAAAGTCACCTCAGTGCTACTGGTGCCGTCTCTCGCAAGATTGGTTTTGCCGCAAGTCGCCATACTTGGATATGGACAACTGCGTCAGGTAATCGTGGCAGGTGAAGTGTGTCCTGCGAAGTTGGTCCAGGAAGTGACCTCAGCATTCACTGCGGTTGAATTATTCAATGAGTACGGCCCTACGGAGGCGACAATCTGGGCGGCGGTCCATCGCTGTTCCTCTGATGACGTTGATCCGGTTCCGATAGGTCGTCCGATTTCAAACACACGAATTTACCTTCTGGACGCGTATGGCGAGCCTGTTCCGCTGGGTGCGGTGGGTGAGATGTACATCGGGGGCATGGGCGTTGCGCGTGGATATCTGAACTTGGCCGAACTGACGGATGAGCGCTTCTCGCTCGATCCATTTGCCGGCAAGCCCGACGCGCGAATGTATAAGACGGGGGACTTGGCTCGTTACCTGCCGAACGGGAACCTGGTGTTCCTGGGCCGCAATGACGACCAGATCAAGATCCGCGGTTTGCGGATCGAGCCGGGTGAAATTGCGGCCAGACTGACCGAGCATCCTTTCATCCGCGAGGCGGTTGTAGAGGTACAAGGGGTGGACTTGGACAAGCGACTGGTTGCTTACGTGGTGGCTCGGCCAGAGGCCTGGGTAAATGATGCCTTTATACTCAGCGCCGACTCGGGGGTGGGTCTATCGCTAGCTGGACGACTGCGTGATTACTTGAGTGAACGTCTACCCGACTACATGGTGCCGTCTGCTTTTGTACTGATTGAACGCTTGCCGCTAACCCCGAATGGCAAGCTTGATAGGCGAGCATTGCCTGTTCCCGAGGACGAGGCCTTTGCCCATGAGGCGTATGAGGCACCGCAAGGTGAGATCGAGACGATCCTGGCTGCGATTTGGTCAGGATTGCTTCGGCTTGAGCAGGTCGGTCGCCATGACAACTTCTTCGTCCTCGGCGGCCATTCGCTCATGGCCGTCCAACTGATGCAGAAAGCCAGGAGTTATGGTTTGGAGTGTTCGTTGAGCGACATTTTTGAACACCCTCGATTGGCTAACCTTGCCACTCAGATTGCGCAGTCTCCTGTGCTCAACCTGCAGAACGGAGCGATCACGGTGCGCGCTGGCGGGACTGAGCCCCCGGTCTTTTTCGTGCCCTCGGGATTAGCCGATTATTCGTATGCTATATCGCTGGCCCAAAATATCCGCGCCAGCTGCCCGGTCCATGTACTGCCGTGGTCGGCCATTGGCGATTCCCTGCCTCATTCAATGGAGGACATGGCCGAAAGAATGATACCGCTCATCCGGGCGATCCAGCCTGAAGGGCCCTATCGCATCGCGGGATATTCCTCTGGAGGGATTCTTGCTTATGCCATCGTCCATGCGCTTATGTGCAAAGGGGCCAGCGTTGAATTTTTAGGCTTTATTGATGTTCCTGCGCCGCATAAGTTGCTTTATAAGAATCAGGATATTAAGCACTACTTTATCGAGCATGTTAAGGCTGTGGCGCCTGAGGCGGAGCGTCCTAAATTCGATATTTTAAATCCCGGGGATGATTTTGCTGAGTTGCTTAAGAAAGCACAGGGTTTGGGAGGCTATGATTTAAATGCCGACATCTCGGTGGAAACAGTCAAATGGCAAGCCATTTATCATTTTTCGCAGATCGCTGGCGCCTATACACCCTCTCCATTGCAGATCAATATCCATCATTTCTACGCGGCTGACCGTGAGCGCACCTCTCTGCCGCAGGTTGATATGGCAGGTGGGTGGAGAGAGCGTTTACCTGACTTGGCGATTAATCATGTTTCTATTCCTGGAGGGCATGTCTCCATGATGGAGGACGTCGGTAATCGCAAGTACTTGGCTGAAGCATTGAATCGAGCACTGTGTAAGCGGTAATGATTGAGCGTTTCGCTCATTTACGTGCAGGTGGGCTTGTCACTGCCCACTTGTGTATTTGCTCAAGTGACCACTCAGGCGCCTGTCTACTGCTCCATTAGTGCGTCGCCTGCAGCGGGCTATTCATCAGCGTTAAATTATAAAAAGGAGCAATTATGGCGAATCCCTACCGCGAACTTATCAACACTCCGGGTGTGATGGGGTTAGTGATCGCAAGTTCCATTGCCCGTCTGCCACAGGCAATGATCGGCATCGGCATCATTACCATGTTGGTGCAACAGACGGGTCTTTATTGGCTGGCGGGCTCGGTCGCCGGTACTTTTACCTTGGCGAACGCGCTTATCGGTCCACAGGTGTCGAAACTTGTTGATATGCGGGGGCAACGCCGGGTTCTGCCCTTTGTGACGGCCTTCAGCATTGGTATGTTGCTTGCGCTGATCATTGCCGTCTACATGAGGGCTCCCGCCACACTGCTGTTTATACTTGCGGTATTGGCGGGCACGATGCCAAGCATGCCCGCCATGATAAGAGCACGCTGGACGCAGCTTTTTCGTGGCAAGCCACAGTTACACACGGCCTTTTCTTTGGACACGGTTCTAACTGAACTCGCCTTTATCATTGGCCCACCGCTTGCCATTGGTTTAAGCGTCAACGTTTTCGCCGAAGCCGGGCCTCTTGTAGCCGTCTTGTTGCTGGTTGTCGGCATGACTGCTTTTCTTATGCAGCGGCAGACAGAGCCAAAGGTGGTCTTGGGCATTAAGCGGAGCGCAAATTCAACGCTGCTTATTCCCGGCGTCCCCACTATCGTGCTGGCGCTGTTGGCCATGGGTGTGATTGGTGGATCCGTCGACGTGGCGGTTGTTGCCTTCGCCAACGCACAAGGCTGGCCGGCGTCAGCCAGTTTCATCCTGGCAGCCTATGCGCTCGGCTCAATGATCGCGGGTCTGACGTTCGGCGCTTTAAGAATTTCTTTGCCGATTGAAAAGCAGTTCTTTATCGGGGTGCTGATAACGGCAGCCACTGCCGTGCTGCCCATTCTTTCACCGGACGTCTACATCCTTTCCGGGATGCTGTTTGTGGCAGGTATGTCATTTGCGCCAACGATGGTCGTCGTCATGAATCTCGGTACGATCATTGTTCCACCTTCCAGGATCACCGAAGGACTTACGTGGATGACGACAGGCATCAGTATCGGCGTAGCGCTCGGTGGCGTATTGGCGGGGCTGGTCATCGACGCCTATGGCGCGCAGGCAGGGTTCGGTGTTGCGATTGTGGCGGGCCTGTTTATGGTGGTGATCGTGCTTTTGGGCCTGCGTACACTTCGTGCCACGTCTGCGGTTTGTGCTGAGCCGAACTTCTGATGATCAGCACTCTGGACTTCGTCGGGGCATCGGTCTGTCGGTCATGGACAATGCCCCTTCACGAAAAAACACCCCGTCGAGAGAGGTGTTAGTGAGATTCGCAATTTTTTGCTTGAGCTATTTATTCGGCTATGGGAATAAGCCTCGCGCAAGCTTGTCAGGTAGCCAGAGAACTAAACCGTAGAGTTCCTCGACGGCTGATCGGCGGTAGGGGTCTGCGCCAGGACGCTGTGAGCGGCATCGGCTTCGCACTCGGGGAATGGCTTGGTGTGATCTATTTCCTCCTTTTCACCCATCGCCCTGTATTTCTTGCGCAGCTCGTGCAGTTCTTTCTGATCCAGGTTATCCAGGCTCAACACGGCGTTTTGCGCGTCCTTGGTCACACGCAACAGCTCATCGATCTTGATGTGCATCTGGTCGGTGTCGCGGTTTTGAGTGTTTTGAATCAGGAACACCATGAGGAAGGTGATGATGGTGGTCGACGTATTGATGATCAACTGCCAGGTGTCGTTGTAATGGAACAGCGGACCCGTTGCAGCCCACACGCAAATCAACAGAATCGCGACGAGAAAGGTACGGGGGCTCCCGGTCCATTTCGACAACGCTTGCGCGAATTTGGAGAATTTCATTGCCAGTGTCCTTAGCTATCGGGGTTGATAAGCAAGGGACCGCTGAGCGTGCGTGAAATTTCTTTTTACAACATGAAATCTGCGGATGACTTCACAACCAGCCGAAAATTGCGCAGGCATTTTCGCTGCTGGCCTGGGCCAATCGCCCGGCCGAAACGTTCATGATGCCGGCCAGTGCCGCGCAGATGTTCGGCAGATGTTCGGGGCTGTTGCGCAGGCCGGGAAACATCGCCGGCGCCATGTCCGGGGAATCGGTTTCCAGCACAACGCTGTCCAGCGGCAGCTCGGCGAGAACCCTGTGCATGCGTAACGCCTGAGGCCAGGTTGCGGCTCCGCCTAATCCCAGTTTGAACCCCAGTTTGATGTACTCCCTGGCTTCTTCACGACTGCCGGAAAAAGCGTGCACGATCCCGCTGCGCTTGAGTTTGAAGCGCTTTAGCGTGGCGATGGCATCGGCGTGGCTGCGACGCACGTGAAGCAGGGCTGGAAGGTTGAAATCAGCAGCCATCTCGAGCTGGCTATAGAACAGCGCTTGTTGCTGCGCTCTGTCCAGTGACTCGACGAAGTAGTCGAGGCCGATTTCGCCCACCGCACAGAGCTTGGGGTGCCCCGCGTACCTGGCGAGTCGGTCACGCAAATCCTCCACGTGCTCGGGTCGATGATCATCCAGATAGATCGGGTGCAGGCCCAGCGCTGCGTAAATGGAAGGTTCGCTGATTGCCAGATCCCACACCCGTTGCAGATTGCGCTGATGAACCCCCAGCACCACGATGCGATCTACTTGCAGCGCTCGGCAATGAATGAGCACGGCCTGGCGATCGGCGTCGAAGTCCTCGAAATCCAGGTGCGTGTGGGTGTCGATCAACGCCACGCTCAGGCCTCGTGGATGCGCTTTTTAAAGGTGCGCACGATGGCGTGTACGCCCGGTTGGTATTGATCCTGCTCGATGGCGGATAGCGCCAGTGTCAGTGCTTTCTCGGCAATCAACGGGTGTTGCTGCGCCATGGCATTGACGGGCAGCGGCAAGAAGTCCAGCAACTGCGTGTCGCCGAACGTGCCCAGGTGAAGCTGGTCGGGGTTCAGGCTGCGGGCGTGCAGCAGGTCGAAGACCCCCTGTAATAGAACATAGGAGGTGGTGATCAGAGCGTCGGGAAAGTAGCCCAGTCGGTCCAGCATTTCACCAGCAATGCGCAACCCGCATTCGCGGCTAAAGGCTTCACCGTGCTCGACGAGCGCCGAGCCTGTGAAGCTGTCCAGCGCGTCTTCGAAACCGCTCGCGCGGGCCTTGCTCACGCTCAGCTCCGGACGGGCACCGATCAGCGCGATATGCCGCGGATGGGTTTCGAGCAAGCTGCGAGTCAGTTGCTGGCTGGCGTCGTGGTCATCGCTGACCACCGAGCAGAAGTGCTCGGGGTCCATTTCGCGGTCAATGGCGATGACCGGAATGCCGTGCTTTTGCAGTTCGCGGTAGCTGTCATCACTGGCGGGCAGGCAACTGGCGACAAACAGCGCGTCGCAGCGACGGGCGCGAAATAGCTGTAACAACTGCAATTCACTGATGGGGTCGTCATCGGAACTGGCGATAAGCAACTGATAGCCACGAGCGCGGGCGCCTTGTTCGAGCTGCTTGGCAATGCGCGCGTAACTGGGGTTTTCCAAATCCGGAAGGATGAAGCCCAATGTGCGGGTGTGGCGGCTACGCAGGCCGGCAGCTTGCGGATTTGGCCGAAAGCCATGGGCCTCGACCACCGCGCGCACGCGCTCGACGGTGGCATTACTGATGCGCTGCTGTTCAGCCTTGCCGTTGATCACATAACTGGCCGTAGTGACCGAGACACCGGCCAGGCGCGCAATATCACTGAGTTTCAAGCGAACGTTCCTTTTATTCTTGGGCTCGGACGACTGCGGAGTGATTTTCACCAATTCAGGGCCATCATTACAGCAGACTCTTGTCACTTTTGGCTTTTTCCCTCAACTGCTGGAGCGATCTACCTTCAGTCATCAATCGACCGGCAGTGCTTCATTCGGCGAACAATATCGAGTAACGTGCCCGCCGAGTTAGATTAAACGATTCAGCAAGTCATTTTATGCTGCACCGAGGCCAAATTGCTGGTCTTACACCCAGTGCCGGCAATGCAGCCGATGGCCGCTGCGGCCTTAAAACAAGAATCAGGAGAACGCGATGCTCGAGTTGACCACTGAGCAAATTTCCATGAACCAAACGGCCGTGGATAAATCCGCCGCACTGCAGTCGCTTGCCGATCTACTGGTGGCCGACGGGCTGGTGGCGGCCGGTTATCTTCAGGGGCTGCAAGCGCGTGAGCAGCAGGGCTCGACCTTTCTGGGGCAGGGTATCGCGATTCCTCACGGCACTGCGCAGACCCGCGATCAGGTGTATGCCACCGGCGTGCGCCTGATGCAGTTTCCACAGGGTGTGGATTGGGGCGACGGGCAGATGGTTTATCTGGCCATCGGCATCGCTGCCAAATCCGATGAACACCTGCGCTTGCTGCAACTGCTGACGCGCGCCCTCGGCGAGACCGATCTGGGCGAGGCATTGCGTCAGGCCAAGACCCCCGAGGCACTGCTCAAGTTACTGCAAGGCGCGCCGCAGGAGTTGGCCCTGGATGCGCAAATGATCAGCCTCGGTGCATCGGTCGATGATTTCGAAGAGCTGGTGTGGCGCGGCGCGCGGCTGTTGCGTCGGGCTGAATGCGTGAATAACGGTTTTGCCGCGGTGCTGCAACAGGTCGAGCCGCTGCCGTTGGGCGATGGTCTGTGGTGGCTGCACAGCGAACAGATGGTCAACAAGCCGGGCCTGGCGTTCGTCACGCCGGATAAAACGATGCGGCATCTGGGGCAGCCGCTCAACGGCCTGTTCTGCCTGGCCAGTTTGGGCGAATCCCATCAGGCGCTGCTGGAGCGCCTCTGCGCACTGCTGATCGAGGGCCGGGGTCAGGAACTCGGGCAGGCTACCAGCAGCCGCGCGGTGTTGCAGGCACTGGGAGGTGACGTGCCGCCGGACTGGCCGAGCGAACGTGTTGCCCTGGCCAATGCCCACGGGCTGCATGCTCGTCCTGCAAAAATCCTTGCGCAGTTGGCAAAAAATTTCGAAGGCGAAGTGCGCGTGCGCATCGTCGACAGTGACGAGAACCCTGTGTCGGTCAAAAGCCTGAGCAAGCTGCTGAGCCTGGGCGTTCGACGGGGTCAGGTGCTGGAGTTCATCGTTGATCCGGCTGTCGCCGATGATGCCTTGCCCGCGCTGGTCGCCGCTGTGCGTGACGGCCTGGGCGAGGACATCGAACCGCTGCCGACGCAAGCTGCGCCCACACCCATTGCCGCGGCGGTGGAAAAACACCTGATCGCTCCCGCCGCCGGATCGCAGATCCACGCCGTGCCTGCTGCCCCCGGCATCGCTACGGGACCTGCTCATGTGCATGTACTCCCGGTGTTCGACTACCCGTTGATGGGCGAGTCCCACCACGCCGAGCGCGAGCGTTTGCATGGGGCGCTGGCGCAGGTGCGTGATGACATTGAGGGGCTGATCCAGCGCAGTACCGCCAAGGCAATTCGCGAGATATTCATCACTCATCAGGAGATGCTCGACGACCCCGAGTTGGTGGACGAGGTGGTGCTGCGCCTCAAGCAAGGCGAAAGCGCTGCTGCCGCCTGGGCGCATGTGATCGACGCTGCCGCCCGGCAACAGGAACAACTCAAGGACGCACTGCTGGCTGAACGTGCTGCCGATTTGCGTGACATTGGTCGCCGCGTATTGGCGCAAATCTGCGGCGTCGACGATCTGGTCGAGCCGCAGCAACCCTACATTCTGGTCATGGATGAAGTCGGCCCCTCGGACGTTGCGCGGCTTGATCCGCTGCGCGTCGCCGGGATTCTAACTGCGCGCGGCGGCGCCACGGCGCACAGTGCGATCGTGGCGCGGGCCTTGGGTATTCCGGCGCTGGTGGGGGCCGGTGATGCGGTGCTGCTGATCAAGTCCGGCACCGTACTGTTGATCGATGGCCAGCGCGGTCGTCTCGACGTGGCGCCGGACGAACCGACCCTGCAGCGCGCGTTGCTCGACCGCGACATCCGCGAGCAACGCCTCAAAGCTGCCGCTGCCTTGCGCATGGAACCGGCGATCACCCGGGATGGCCACGCGGTTGAAGTGTTCGCCAACATCGGCGACAGCGCCGGCACACCGGCTGCGGTCGAGCACGGTGCAGAAGGCATCGGCCTGCTGCGCACCGAATTGTTGTTCATGGCTCACAGCTCGGCGCCTGACGAAGCCACGCAAGAAGCCGAATACCGCCGCGTGCTGGACGACCTTCAAGGACGTCCGCTGGTAGTGCGCACCCTTGATGTCGGGGGCGACAAACCGTTGCCGTACTGGCCGATCGACAAGGAGGAAAATCCTTTCCTGGGCGTGCGCGGCATTCGTCTGACCCTGCAACGTCCCGAGGTGATGGAGAGCCAGTTGCGTGCACTGCTGCGTGCGGCTGATAACCGTGCGCTGCGAATCATGTTCCCCATGGTTGGCACCGTCGAGGAATGGCGTCTGGCGCGGGACATGACCGAACGCCTGCGTGCGGAAATTCCGGTGGCCGACCTGCAACTGGGCATCATGATCGAAGTGCCCTCGGCCGCGCTGCTGGCGCCGGTGCTGGCCAGAGAGGTGGACTTCTTCAGCGTCGGCACCAACGACCTGACGCAATACACTCTGGCCATCGACCGTGGGCACCCCACCCTGTCGGCCCAGGCCGATGGTCTGCATCCAGCGGTGCTGCAACTGATCGACATCACCGTGCGCGCGGCCCATGCCCACGGCAAATGGGTGGGGGTCTGCGGCGAGCTGGCGGCCGATCCGCTGGCGGTGCCGGTGCTGGTAGGGCTGGGTGTGGACGAGTTGAGCGTAGCGGCGCGCAGTGTTGGCGAAGTCAAAGCCTGCGTCCGCGAATTGAATATGGTCGGTGCCCGGCAGCTTGCGCAAGCCGCGTTGGCTGTGGGAAGCGCCGCGCAGGTGCGCGCCCTTGTGGAGGGGCTGTAATGGCAAAGATTCTGACATTGACCACCAACCCGGCGCTGGACCTGACCGTGCAGTTGGGCCCGTTGCGAGTGGGGCAGGTCAACCGCAGCGAAGCGTTGCTCTGCCATGCGGCGGGCAAGGGCATCAACGTCGCCCAGGTGCTCGCCGACCTTGGACACACCCTGACCGTGGCGGGCTTTCTCGGTGTCGACAATCAACAACCGTTCGAGTCGCTGTTCGCCAAGCGTGGCTTTATCGATGAGTTCGTCCGCGTGCCGGGAGAAACCCGCAGCAATATCAAGTTGGCGGAAAGCACGGGACGCATCACCGATCTGAACGGCCCTGGCCCGCAGGTCGGCTCTCAGGCGCAACAGGCGCTGGCGGCCCGCATTGAGCAAATCGCTGGCGACTTCGACGCCGTGGTGGTGGCAGGCAGTCTGCCTCGCGGGGTCGATGCGCAATGGCTCAAGACGCTGCTGCTGCGCCTGAACGCCATGGGCCTGAAAGTTGCGCTGGACACCAGTGGCGAAGCGCTGCGCGCAGGCCTGGAAGCCTCGCCCTGGTTGATCAAACCCAACACCGAAGAGCTGGCCGATGCGCTGGATGCGCCGATCATTTCCATCGCGGCCCAGGCGCAAGCCGCCGCTAACCTGCGTCAGCGCGGCATCGAGCATGTGGTGATCTCCCAGGGTTCGGAAGGCGTGCATTGGTTCAGCGCTGACGTGGCGCTGCAGGCCCTGCCGCCCAAGGTCAGCGTGGCGAGCACTGTGGGCGCGGGAGATTCGTTACTGGCGGGGATGGTTCACGGTTTGCTCAGCGGCCATGCACCCGAGCAGACCCTGCGTACAGCCACCGCGATTGCCGCCATGGCCGTGACCCAGATCGGTTTTGGCATCAACGACTCTGTGCAACTCAAACGGCTGGAAGGCGGCGTCAACCTTCGCCCCATGACCCAATAGCGTCGCGATCGAACAACAAGAGAGGAAGTGTGATGAAGTTAGCCATTGTCACGGCATGCCCGAACGGCAAGATCAGCAGTGTGCTTAGCGCCCGCTTGCTCGACGCTGCGGCGCAGCGCCAGGGGTGGAATGCCGTGGTCGAAGTGCATGACCCACGCCAGCCGGAAAAGCAGCTCTCGGCAGAAGAGATCGCAAGCGCCGACTGGGTGCTGGTGGTCAATACCGGGCCGCTGGATCTTTCGCGCTTTTCGGGCAAGCGCCTGTACCAGGCCACGCCTTCCCGCGCGTTGCAGGATATAGACGGTTTCATGCGTTCGGCCTGCGAGCTGGCGAAGCCATACGCTGCCGTCGAAGAGCGTCAGCCGGCACCTGCCACGACGACGGTTACGGTGCCCCGACTGGTGGCTGTGACAGCCTGTCCAACGGGCGTTGCCCACACCTTCATGGCGGCCGAGGCGATTCAGCAGGCGGCGAAAAAGCTTGGCTATGAGTTGCACGTGGAGACCCAGGGTTCGGTCGGCGCGCGTAACCCGCTCGGTGCCCAGGCGATTGCCGATGCCGATGTGGTGTTGCTGGCCGCCGACATCGAGGTGGCTACCGAGCGTTTCGCCGGCAAGCGCATCTATCGCTGTGGCACCGGAGTCGCGCTCAAGCAGGCAGAGGCGACGCTGACCAAGGCGCTGGCCGAAGCCGAGGTCGAGTCCGCGGCGACCACCTCATCGGCATCTGTGAAAAAAGAAAAGACCGGCGTCTATAAACACCTGCTCACCGGCGTCTCGTTCATGCTGCCCATGGTAGTGGCAGGCGGTTTGTTGATCGCGATGTCGTTCGTGTTCGGGATTCATGCAGCAGATGAGCAGGGCACCCTGGCCGCAGCGTTGAAGCAGATCGGCGCCGGTGCAGCGTTTCAGCTGATGGTGCCGCTGTTGGCTGGATACATCGCGTATTCCATCGCCGATCGCCCAGGGCTTGCGCCGGGCATGATTGGCGGGATGCTGGCGACCACGCTGGGGGCGGGTTTCATTGGCGGGATCATCGCCGGGTTCCTGGCCGGCTACAGCGCCTGGCTGGTCAATCGCTATGCGCGACTGCCAGCCAGTGTCGAGGCCCTCAAACCGATCCTTATCATTCCGCTTCTGGCGAGCCTGTTCACCGGTCTGGTGATGATCTATGTGGTTGGCAAACCCGTGGCGGACATGCTCGAAGGCCTGACCCATTTCCTCGACACCATGGGGACCGCCAACGCGGTGTTGCTGGGGGTGCTGCTTGGGGCGATGATGTGCGTCGATCTTGGCGGACCGATCAACAAGGCTTCCTACGCATTCTCGGTGGGATTGCTGGCCTCCAGCAGCGGCGCACCCATGGCTGCGACCATGGCCGCAGGCATGGTACCGCCGATCGGAATGGGCATCGCCGCACTGATCGCCCGCCGCAAGTTCGCCCAAAGCGAGCGCGAAGCAGGGAAGGCGGCCCTGGTACTGGGGCTGTGCTTTATCTCCGAAGGCGCGATCCCGTTCGCGGCGAAAGACCCGCTGCGGGTGATCCCGGCCAGCGTCGTCGGTGGCGCATTGACCGGGGCGCTGTCGATGTACTTCGGCTGCAAACTCATGGCGCCTCATGGCGGACTGTTCGTGTTATTGATCCCCAACGCCATCAACCACGCGCTGTTGTATCTGCTGGCAATCGTGGTCGGCAGCGTGATAACGGGCGTGTTGTACGCGCTGTTGAAGCGGCCCGAGGTGATTGAACTGGACGCGGTGCCCGCGGGAGCCTGATGTCCGGCTTCTGCCCAAAGGGCGTGGCAGCCCGCAGAGCTGGCGAATGGGGTCGGCTGACTCGGCAGGGCTGTCACACCGCGTGTTCCGGCTTTGCTACCGCTTCGCGCCAGATCGCCGGCAAGCCGGACTCCCACGGCCTGCGGCCAGAAGCATCTGCGTGAGTCGGTTGTCACATTCCCCCAACAATCCATTGTTAGTTTTCCTTCTTTGGCATTCGCTTGAGAGGGATAAAAATGACTCAGTTCGACCTGACACGCCGCCGCATCATCCAGGCCGCTGGCGCCGGATTACTGCTACCGGGCCTGGCGCCTGCGGTTATCGCGTCGGTCATGGATCGACCGAAAATGATCGACGGTGTGCAGTCCGGCGACCTGCTCGGTGATCGCGCCATGGTCTGGAGCCGCAGCGATCGGCCTACACGCATGGTCGTGGAGTGGGACACCCGCAGCATGTTCACCCAACCGCGCCGCGCCGTTTCGCTGCTGGCCGATCAGCGTACTGACTATACGGCACGCGTCGAGCTGACCGGACTGCCCACCGATCAGGCGGTTTTCTACCGGGTGTTTTTCGAAGACGCGCAAACCGGAGTTGCCAGTGAGCCGTGGTTTGGCCATTTGCGCAGCGTGCCGCAGACCCGCCGAGACATCCGCTTCGTGTGGAGTGGCGACACGGTAGGGCAGGGCTTCGGTATCAACCCGGACATCGGCGGGATGCGTATCTACGAAGCCATGCGCCTGCGCCTGCCGGACTTCTTCATCCACAGCGGCGATACCATTTACGCCGACGGCCCGGTGCCTGCCGAAGTGGTCACCGAAGGCGGGCGCATCTGGCGCAACATCACCACCGAAGAAAAGAGCAAGGTCGCTGAAACCCTCGACGAATACCGCGGCGCCTATCGCTACAACCTGATGGACGAAAACCTGCGCCGCTTCAATGCCGAAGTCCCGCAGATCTGGCAGTGGGACGACCATGAAGTGAGCAATAACTGGTCGCCGAGCAAACAGCTGGACGAGCGCTACACGGTCAAGGACATTCAACTGCTGGCCGCGCGTGGGCGTCAGGCGTTTCTGGAGTACGCGCCGATGCGCCTGCAGAGCGCCGACAACGGTGGTCGGGTGTACCGCAAGCTCAGCTACGGGCCGCTGCTGGATGTATTCGTGCTCGACATGCGCAGCTATCGCGACGGTAACGATGCCAACCTGGCAGACACACCGGGGCCGACCACGGCGTTCCTCGGGCGTGTCCAGCTGGACTGGCTCAAGCGTGAATTGCAGGCATCGAATGCTCAGTGGAAAGTCATCGCCGCGGACATGCCGATCGGACTGGGCGTGCCTGATGGCGAAGTCCGCCCCGGCGTGATGCGTTGGGAGGCTATCGCCAACGCCGATGACGGCGTGCCAAAAGGTCGTGAGCTGGAAGTTGCCGAATTGCTCGGCTTTTTGCGTCAGCAAAAGGTCCGCGACACGGTGTGGCTCACCGCCGATGTGCATTATTGCGCGGCCCATCACTATCACCCGGATCAGGCGGTGTTTCAGGATTTCGATCCGTTCTGGGAATTCGTTGCCGGGCCTTTGAATGCGGGTAGCTTCGGACCCAACACACTGGACAAGACGTTCGGCCCGGAACTGGTGTTTCAGAAAGCCCCACCTGCGCAGAACACGTCGCCGTTTGCCGGGTTCCAGTTTTTCGGCGAGGTGAACATCGACGGGCAAAGCGGAGAAATGACCGTGACCCTGAGGGATCTGGACGGGGTGTCGGTATTCGAGAAGAAGCTGGCACCCTCGGATCACACCGCGTGATCCCGTAGCAGCGTGCTTGCCCGCGAATGCGTTTGGTCACCCAACAGAACCATCGCTGACCCGCCGCGATCGCCGGCAAGCGCGCTTCTGCAAGGGTAATAATCGGGCAGTTGTACGATAACTCTGCATTTGCCGATAACACTTGCCCCGTCGCTGGCCTATCATTAGCCACCTAACGACGGCTCAGGGTTTGGCGTGCATGCTGGCAATTTTTTGGGAAACGCTGAACATCACCGCACCGGTATTCGCCATGCTGTTTCTGGGCGTGGTGCTCAAGCGGGTGGGCTGGATCAACGATAGCTTCATTCACACCGCCTCCTCGCTGGTGTTCAACTGCACCATGCCTGCGCTGCTGTTCCTGGGGATCATCCACGCCGACCTGCATGCGGCGCTGCAGCCGGCTGTATTGATCTATTTCATCATCGCAACGCTGGTGGGCTTCGCCCTGGTCTGGGGCTGGGCGATCTATCGTGTGCCTTTCATCGAGCGCGGCATCTACGTACAGGGCGCGTTTCGCGGTAATAACGGTGTCATCGGCCTGGCGCTGGCGGCGAGCATGTATGGCGACTACGGCATTTCCCTTGGAGCGATCCTCGCCGCACTGGTGATCCTGTTCTACAACACCCTCTCCACGGTGGTGCTGGCGGTCTACAGCCCGGTGATCAAGTCAGACCCGTGGAGCATCTGCAAAAGCGTGCTGGCCAACCCGCTGATCATCAGCATCGTGGCGGCGACCCCGTTTGCGTACTTCGGTATCGGCCTGCCGAAATGGCTGGACACGTCCGGCAGCTACCTGGCGCAAATGACCCTGCCGCTGGCACTGATGTGCATCGGCGGCACGCTGTCGTTGAAGTCGCTGCGTGAGAGCGGTGGGCTGGCGATCAGCGCGAGCATGATGAAGATGGTCTGGCTGCCGCTTCTCTGTACCCTCGGCGCGTGGTTATTGGGTTTCCGTCACGCCGAACTTGGCATTTTGTTTCTGTACTTTGGCGCGCCGACGGCATCGGCCAGCTTCGTCATGGCTCGCGCTGCAGAAGGCAACCACGCGCTGGCGGCATCCATCATCGTCATGACCACTTTGGCGGCCGCAGTGACCACCAATATCGGGATCTTCATTTTGCAGTGGGGCGGTTGGATTTAAGTCCACCCGCCGGACGAGACGCCTTTGCCCGCGGCGAACGGCCAGAATCAAAGGCGATCCCTGCAGCCCTTGGCGGCCTTGCCGGCGACCTGGCGTGCAGCGGCGGCAACATCGGACTTGCGGTGACATGCACACCGAACACCGCGCCCCTCGCTTCTGCCCGCAGGGCGTAGGAGCGTTGCTTGCTCGCGATCTGGCGTGCAGTGGCGCCAACATCGGACTTGCGGTGACATGCACACCGAACACCACGCCCCTCGCTTCTGCCCGCAGGGCGCAGGAGCGTTGCTTGCCGGCGACCTGGCGTGCAGCGGCGGCAACATCGGACTTGCGGTGACATGCGCATCGAACACCACGCCCATCGCTTCTGCCCGCAGGGCGTAGGAGCGTTGCTTGCTCGCGATCTGGCGCGCAGCGGCAGCAAACCATCCGACTTCGTTTATTCAGATGTACCGAGGTTGCAGGACTTATTGCCGGAGACCGGCTGCAATCGCTGACATTGTGGTAGGGCTGACGCAGCGGGGTGTATGAGTTGACTGCTGCCTCTCAGCACGCCGCTCAAACGCAGGGCTCTCACGCCCTCCGGGCAAAATCGAAAGCAACTCGCTCAGTGCTGCCGCCGCCATGCTCTGAACGTGCTGATCAAAACCCCCACTGCCAGCACTGGCAACGCGTAATGAATCATCAACCGCTCCAGCCGCCCCGCCAATGGCATGCCGGTGGTGAACGAGACGATGTGCAGCCCATATACCGCATAAAGCCCCAGCAACAGCAGTCCTTCCAGCCGGGTAATCCGATACCCCGAGTAAAACAGCGGCAGGCACAGCACAGCGACACCCAGCATCACCGGCAGGTCGAAGTCTTGCGCGTTGGGCGAAATAGACAGCGGTCCGGAGGCGATCAGCGAAGTGATTCCGAGCACACCGAGCAAGTTGAACAGGTTGCTGCCGATGATGTTGCCGACGGCGATATCCCGTTCCCCGCGAAGCGCGGCAATCAGCGAAGTCGTCAAGGCGGGGAGGGAGGTGGCGCAGGCGATCACGGTCAAGCCGATCACGCGTTCCGACAATCCCAGGTCCTGCGCGACCATCACCGCAGCCCCGACGAGTAGGTGGCTCCCCAGGATCAACAGCGCCAGCCCACAGCCCATCAACGCCAGGCGCCCAAGGATGGGCCTCGCCCTGCGCCGTAGGTTGGGCTCAGGCGTGCTGAAATGCCGCGCGCCATGGGCAAACTGCCGCACCACGACGGCCAGGTAGCAGGCCATGGCAATCAGCAAAATTACTCCGTCCACCACACTCAGCACGCCGTTCCAGGCCAGCCCGGTGACCAGCGCCGTGGCGCCGATCATGAGTGGCAGGTCAACCCGTACCAGTTGCCGGGCCACGCGCAAGGGGATGATCAGCGCCGACAGGCCGAGGGTCACCAGAATATTGAAGATGTTGCTGCCGATCACGCTGCCGACGGCAATGTCGGTGCTGTCGGTCAATGCGGCCTGCAAGCCGACGGCCATCTGCGGCGCGCTACTGCCCAGGGCGACGACGGTCAGGCCGAGGAACAACGGGCGGGTTTTCAGCAGGACGGCCAGCACCACGGCAGCACGCACCGAGAGTTCGGCACCGATGATCATCAGCAGCAGGCCACCGGTCAGCTCGATTAGCGTGGGCAGTGGCAGGGTCGATAGGGCGAGAATTCAGGGCACCTTTCAGTCAAGAGCTTGAACGCGCACTTGGGCGGTTCCACTACGCAGCATACCCAATTGCTCGGCGGCTGCACGGGATACGTCGATCAATCGTCCGCGCGTATGCGGGCCTCGATCGTTGATGCGGACAACCACCTTGCGGTCATTGTCCAGGTTGGTGACTTGCACGCGGGTGCCGAATGGCAACTGGCGATGGGCGGCAGTCAGGGCGTTCTGGTCCAGGCGGTCACCGCTGGCGGTGCGTTTGCCTTGATGACGCGAGCCGTAATACGACGCGGTGCCGGTGGCATTGTAGCCGTGAGGATCAATGATGCCGTCACTGGCGCAACCGGCCAGCAAAGAGAGCAGCGCAAAAGCGCCTAGGAGCCGCCGCATGGGTCAAAGTCCTGTAGGAAAGTTCGCATAGCCCTGTAAGAGCGCGGCGTGTCCCGTATCGGTTGCGAAGCGGCAGCAAAATCGGCATATGCACGACGTACAGACGTAGCGCGTTTACCGATCTTGCGACTGCGATGCAGCCGATCGCGGGACAAGCCACGCTCCTACAGTTCAGTCCAAGGCGACCTGCCTCATCCTTCCAGCTTGCGCTTGAGCAACTCGTTGACCTGCTGCGGGTTGGCCTTGCCTCTGGACGCTTTCATGGCTTGCCCGACGAAGAAACCGAACATTTTGCCACGCTTGGCTTCATCAGCCGCGCGGTACTGTTCGACCTGCTCGGCATTGGCTTTCAGCATGTCATCGAGAATCGACTCGATGGCGCCGCTGTCGGTCACTTGCTTCAGGCCGCGCTGCTCGATAATTTCATCAGCGCTGCCTTCACCGTTGGCCATCGCCTCGAACACCATCTTGGCAATCTTGCCGGAGATGGTGTTATCGGTGATGCGCAGCAGCATGCCGCCCAGTTGCTCGGCGCTGACTGGCGATTCGTCGATTTCCACGCCTTGCTTGTTCAACAGCGAACCCAGTTCGACCATGACCCAGTTGGCGGCAAGCTTCGCGTCACCGCCGATGCTTACTACCTTCTCAAAGTAATCCGCCTGTTCGCGGCTGGAGGCCAGCACGCTGGCATCGTAAAGCGACAGACCAAATTGCGACTGAAAGCGCTCGCGCTTCTGCGGCGGCAATTCCGGCAGGGTGGCGCGGGTCTGCTCCAGGAACGAATCCTCGATGATCACCGGCAGCAGGTCAGGGTCGGGGAAGTAACGGTAGTCGTTGGCTTCTTCCTTGCTGCGCATGGCGCGGGTTTCGTTGGTGTTCGGGTCGTACAGGCGGGTTTGCTGGATGACCTTGCCGCCGTCTTCGATCAGGTCGATCTGGCGCTGGATCTCGCTGTTGATCGCCTTCTCGATGAAACGGAATGAGTTGACGTTCTTGATCTCGCAGCGGGTGCCGAACTCGACCTGGCCTTTTGGCCGAATCGACACGTTGCAGTCGCAGCGCAGCGAGCCTTCGGCCATGTTGCCGTCGCAGATGCCCAGGTAACGCACCAGCGCGTGCATGGCCTTGACGTAGGCAACCGCTTCCTTCGCCGAACTCATCTCCGGTTCGGAAACGATTTCCAGCAGCGGCGTGCCAGCGCGGTTCAGGTCGATCCCGGTCATGCCGCTGTAGTCTTCGTGCAGGCTCTTGCCGGCGTCTTCCTCAAGGTGCGCGCGAGTCACGCCAATACGCTTGATGGTGCCGTCTTCCAGCGTGATGTCCAGGTGGCCTTTGCCAACGATCGGCAATTCCATCTGGCTGATCTGATAGCCCTTCGGCAGATCCGGGTAGAAGTAGTTCTTGCGGGCGAACACGTTGTGCTGGCCGATTTCGGCGTCGATGGCCAAGCCGAACTTGACCGCCATCTGCACGGCTTCCTTGTTCAGCACTGGCAGCGTGCCGGGCATGCCCAGGTCGATGAGGCTGGCCTGAGTGTTGGGCGCGGAGCCGAACGTGGTGGCGCTACCGGAGAAAATCTTCGATTGGGTGGTGAGCTGGGTGTGAATCTCCAGCCCGATGACGACTTCCCATTGCATATGTTTTCTCCTTAGAAGCCGGCCGGCGAGCGGGTGTGCCAGTCGGTTACCAACTGATATTGGTGAGCGACATTAAGCAGGCGGCCTTCCTCGAAGTACGGCGCGAGCAACTGCACGCCCACCGGCAAGCCGTCGGCGAAGCCGGCTGGCATCGACAGGCCCGGCAGGCCTGCGAGGTTGGCGGTGATGGTGTAGAAGTCTTCGAGGTATTCGGCGATCGGATCGGCATTCTTGGCGCCGATCTTCCAGGCCGGGTTCGGCGTGGTCGGGCCGAGGATCACGTCGACGTCCTTGAACGCGTTCATAAAGTCGTTCTTGATCAGGCGACGAATCTTCTGCGCCTGCACGTAATAAGCGTCGTAGTAACCGGCAGACAGGGCATAGGCACCGACCATGATCCGGCGCTGCACCTCAGGACCAAAGCCTTCGCCACGGGAGCGCTTGTATAGGTCGGTCAGGTCTTTGGGGTCTTCGCAGCGATAGCCGAAGCGCACGCCGTCGAAACGCGACAGGTTGGAAGAGGCCTCTGCGGGAGCAATCACATAGTAGGCAGGGATCGCGTGTTGCAGATTCGGCAGGCTGACTTCCTTGACCACCGCACCGAGCTTTTTAAGTTCTTCGACGCTGGCCATGACCAGATCGGCGATGCGTGGGTCCAGGCCCGCGCCGAAGTACTCCTTCGGCACGCCGATGCGCAAACCTTGCAGCGAATCGTTGAGGCTGGCGCTGTAGTCCGGCACCGGTTCGTCGATGCTGGTGGAGTCGTTGGCGTCGAAGCCGGCCATGCCTTGCAGCAGCAGCGCGCAGTCTTCGGCAGTGCGTGCCATCGGCCCGGCCTGATCCAGGCTCGACGCGTAGGCAATCATGCCCCAGCGTGAAACCCGGCCATAAGTCGGCTTCAAACCGGTGAGGTTGGTCAGCGCAGCAGGCTGGCGAATCGAACCGCCGGTGTCGGTGCCGGTCGCGGCAGGCAGCAGGCGCGCAGCGACAGCCGCAGCCGAACCGCCGGATGAGCCGCCCGGAACGTGCTCCAGGTGCCACGGATTTTTTACCGCACCATAGTGGCTGGACTCGTTGGCCGAACCCATGGCGAATTCGTCCATGTTGGTCTTGCCCAGCGTCACTGTGCCTGCAGCAGCCAGTTTGGCGACGACGGTGGCGTCATACGGCGCCTTGAAATTGTCGAGCATCTTCGAGCCGCAGCTGGTGCGGATGCCTTGGGTGCAGAACAGGTCTTTATGCGCCAGCGGGGTGCCCAGCAGTGCGCCGTTCTCGCCTGCCGCACGGCGGGCGTCGGCAGCCTGGGCCTGGGTAATAGCCAGGTCCTCGGTCACGGAAATGAAGCTGTTGACCTGTGGGTCCAGCTGCGCGATGCGCGCCAGCAGGGTGCCGGTCAGTTCTTCGGAAGAAAACTTTTTTTCGGCGAGTCCGCGAGCGATCTCGGCCAGAGTCATTTGATGCATTGCAGGCTCATTCCCTTAGTCGATGACTTTCGGAACCAGATAAAGGCCGTCTTCGACCGCTGGTGCGATGGCTTGATAGGATTCGCGGTGATTGGCCTCGCTGACCACGTCTTCACGCAGGCGTTGCGAGGCTTCAAGCGGGTGCGCCAGAGGTTCGATGCCGGTGGTGTCGACCGCCTGCATTTGGTCGACCAGCCCGAGAATGCTGTTCAGTGCTTCAGTAGTACGCGGGATATCGGCGTCATTGAGGCCCAGTCGGGCCAGATGAGCGATTTTTTCCACGTCGGAGCGATCAAGCGCCATGGGGTTCTCCAGTGGAATGCATACGGAATGCGCCGTACGTCAGATTGCGGAACACTACGCGATTTAAACGGTCATAACGCCGCGATCGTCGAGGGTAGCGCTCGGAAAACCGCCAATTTAGCATATTGGCTCCTTGCCCAAAATCCCTGTCGTTGTTAGAGTTTGCCGCACTTTTTTACCCACGCGTTCCCTAGGGTCCCTTTCCCATGTTCAAGAAACTGCGTGGCATGTTTTCCAGTGATCTTTCCATCGACCTGGGCACTGCCAACACCCTTATTTACGTGCGTGAGCGCGGTATTGTCCTGAACGAGCCATCGGTTGTGGCCATCCGGACCCACGGAAATCAGAAGAGCGTTGTTGCTGTCGGGATGGAAGCCAAGCGTATGCTGGGCCGTACCCCGGGCAACATCGCGGCCATTCGCCCGATGAAAGACGGCGTAATCGCCGACTTCAGCGTGTGCGAAAAGATGCTGCAGTATTTCATCAACAAGGTTCACGAAAACAGTTTCTTGCAGCCAAGCCCGCGCGTGCTGATCTGCGTACCGTGCAAATCCACTCAGGTTGAGCGTCGCGCCATTCGCGAATCGGCGCTGGGTGCAGGCGCACGTGAAGTATTCCTGATCGAAGAACCAATGGCTGCTGCCATCGGCGCCGGCCTGCCGGTAGAAGAAGCCCGCGGCTCGATGGTCGTCGACATTGGTGGCGGTACCACCGAAATCGCTCTGATCTCGCTCAATGGCGTCGTCTATGCCGAGTCCGTTCGCGTCGGTGGCGACCGCTTCGACGAAGCGATCATCACCTATGTCCGTCGTAACTACGGCAGCCTGATCGGCGAGTCCACCGCAGAGCGCATCAAGCAGGAAATCGGCACGGCCTACCCGGGCGGCGAAGTGCGTGAAGTCGACGTACGCGGTCGTAACCTGGCCGAAGGCGTGCCACGGGCCTTCACCCTGAACTCCAACGAAGTGCTGGAGGCGTTGCAGGAATCTTTGGCAACCATCGTCCAGGCGGTCAAGAGCGCGCTGGAGCAATCGCCTCCGGAGCTGGCCTCGGACATCGCCGAGCGCGGTCTGGTGCTGACCGGTGGCGGCGCGCTGCTGCGTGATCTGGACAAACTGCTGGCCCAGGAAACCGGCCTGCCGGTGATCGTCGCCGAAGACCCGCTGACTTGCGTTGCGCGTGGCGGTGGTCGTGCGCTGGAAATGATGGACAAGCACACCATGGACCTGCTCTCCAGCGAATAAGTCGCCGGATTGCTACTGTGTTGAGCTGAACGGGCGGCACTTTGCGGTGCTGCCTGCTCGTGTTTGATCTGCTGATGTCCTGCTGCTGTACTGAAAGCTCGATGCTGCAAGTCTGGCACTCCTTATTTCCATCAATCCGCACCAGGCCGGTTTCATGTCGCATGAATAAGCACAGCCAAACACAAGCCTTCCTGGAAGGAGCGGCCCATTAAACCGCTTTTCTCAAAGGGCCCGTCGCTGGGCGTTCGTCTGCTGGTGCTGGTCGTCCTTTCCGTGGCCGTCATGGTAGTGGACGCGCGCTTCACGCTGCTCAAGCCTGTACGCAGCCAGATGTCACTGGTGCTGATGCAGTCCTACTGGATCGCCGATCTGCCCGAGCGCTTGTATCAGGGCGTTGCCAGTCAGTTCGGCAGTCGCACCGAGCTTGCCGCCGAGAACGAAAAACTCAAGACCGAGAACCTGCTGCTCCAGGGCCGCCTGCAAAAACTGGCGGCATTGACCGAGCAAAACGTACGGCTGCGCGAGTTGCTGAACTCGTCCGCGCTGGTCAACGAGAAGGTCGAAGTGGCCGAATTGATCGGCATGGACCCCAACCCCTTCACCCATCGCATCATCATCAACAAGGGTGAGCGCGACGGGGTAGTACTGGGTCAGCCGGTGCTCGATGCGCGCGGTTTGATGGGGCAGGTCGTCGAGTTGATGCCCTACACCTCCCGCGTGCTGCTGCTCACCGACACCACCCATAGCATCCCTGTGCAGGTGAATCGCAACGGCCTGCGGGCGATCGCCAGCGGCACCGGCAATCCGGAGCGTCTGGAGTTGCGCCACGTGGCTGATACCGCAGACATCAAAGAAGGCGACCTGCTGGTGAGTTCCGGCTTGGGGCAGCGTTTCCCGGCGGGTTATCCAGTGGCGACGGTCAAGGAAGTGATTCACGATTCCGGCCAACCCTTTGCCATTGTGCGAGCGGTGCCGACTGCCGCGCTGAACCGAAGCCGTTATCTGTTGCTGGTCTTTTCTGATGGCCGCTCGCCCGAGGAGCGCGCTGCTGACGCCGCGCAGCAGCAAGAGTCGCTGGACCGTCAGGCCGCCGACCCTTCCGCAGTACCGTCGGCGACGGTGCCCGGCGCAACCCCTGCGGCGACCCCCAACAAACCGGTCGTCCCTGCCACCGTGCCCAAACCTGGCACGACCGGTCACGGCACCTCATCCGCTCCGGCGGCTGCCCCTGCGCCTGCCGCAACACCGGCCGCGCCGCCTGCCAAGCCTGCCGTGAGCAAGCCCGCCGCCAGGCCGCAGGCAAAGCCCGCGGCGACTAAACCGGTGGCTGCTCCAGCGGCCCCGCGTGAGAGGGAGGAATAATGGTTCGTCATGCTCCTGCACGAAATGGCTGGGTGGTCTGGCTGACCTTTGCCATCGGCCTGCTGCTCAGCGTTTCTCCGCTGCCGCAGTTCATGGAAATCTTCCGTCCGCTGTGGCTCGCGCTGCTACTTGCATTCTGGGCGCTGACACTGCCGCACAAGATCGGCATGGTCACTGCGTGGATGTTGGGCTTGGCCGAAGATGTGCTCTATGGCACGTTGCTGGGACAGAATGCATTGATCCTGACGCTGATTACCTTTCTGGTGCTGTCGCTGCAACAGCGTTTGCGCATGTTCCCGATGTGGCAGCAATGTCTGGTGATTCTGGTGATCTTTGGTCTCGCGCAACTGGTCCAGTTGTGGCTCAGTGCCTTGACCGGCAACCGTCAGCCGACCCTGGCGCTGGTACTGCCGGCCTTGGTCAGCGCGCTGCTCTGGCCGTGGGTCAGTTACGGGCTGCGCGGATTGCGGTCGCGTTTGAGGATAAATTGAGCCACTGGATTTCGGCCCGCTGGCGCACAGCGAAACCTGTAGCAGTCCGGTTTGCCGGCGGTGGCGATGTCCAGGTTGCCACTGCCAGCAAGCCGTGCGGCCACAGGGCAAGGCATCCACAACTTTCAGGTTCGCCTAAGCTTGTGATTACTGACACGGAGACGTCCCATGCCCCAACTTCTTCTCGCCTCCGGCTCTGCGCGCCGTCGTGAATTGCTGACCCAGATCGGCGTGCCGTTCACTGCCTTGAGCGCGGATATCGACGAAACCCCGCTCAAGAACGAAACCCCGACCGCGTATGTCGAGCGTCTGGCCCGTGGCAAGGCCGATGCCGGTCTGCTCCAGTTGGCAAACGATCCTGCCTACCCCACCGCCTGCGTGCTGGGCGCCGATACCGCCGTGGTGCTGGATGGCCGCATTCTCGGCAAACCTGCCGACGAAGCCGAAGCCCTGGCCATGCTTGCCGCCTTGTCCGATCGCGAACATGAGGTGCTGACCGCCATCGCCGTCATTGACGAGCGCCATTGCGAAACCCGTGTGGTCAGCAGTCGCGTGCGGTTTCGTGCGATCTCTCCGGCGCAAGCCCGCGCCTACTGGGCCAGTGGCGAGCCCCAGGACAAGGCAGGCAGTTACGGCATTCAGGGGCTGGGCGCGGTGTTCGTGGAAAACCTTACTGGCAGTTATTCCGCCGTGGTCGGCTTGCCGTTGTGCGAAACCGCAGAAATCTTGCAGCGTTTCGGCATACCCTGTTGGCAATGCCTGGAAGGTGACAAGCCATGAGTGAAGAGATTCTGATCAACATCACGCCGATGGAGTCGCGCGTGGCCGTCGTCGAGAACGGGGTTTTGCAGGAAGTGCACGTCGAACGGACCCAGCGTCGCGGGATCGTCGGCAATATCTACAAAGGCAAAGTTGTGCGCGTGCTGCCTGGGATGCAGGCGGCATTCATCGACATCGGCCTGGATCGCGCGGCCTTTATCCACGCCTCGGAAATCTCAATGCGCGAGGGGCCTGCGGTTGAGACCATCAGCTCGCTCGTGCATGAAGGTCAGAGCCTGGTGGTGCAGGTCACCAAAGACCCTATCGGCAGCAAAGGCGCACGCCTGACCACGCAGCTGTCCATCCCGTCGCGCTATCTGGTGTACATGCCACGCACCGCGCATGTCGGGATCTCCTTGAAAATCGAGGATGAAACCGAGCGCGAGCGGCTCAAGCAGGTGGTCAGCGACTGCGTCGCCAAGGAAGGGATCAAGGAGAAGGGCGGTTTTATCCTGCGCACGGCGGCCGAGGGCGCCGGTGCTGACGAGATCATGATGGACATCCGCTACCTGCGTCGCCTGTGGGATCAGATCGGCGAGCAGATCAAAACCATCAACCCGGCCAGCGTCATCTATGAAGACCTGGGCCTGGCCCTGCGTACCCTGCGCGATCTGGTCACCCCGCGTATCGAAAAGATCCGGATCGATTCCCGGGAGACGTTCCAGAAAACCACCCAGTTCGTCGCCGAGCTGATGCCGGAAATTGCCGACCGCCTGGAGCACTACCCTGGCGAACGGCCGATTTTCGATCTCTATGGCGTCGAAGACGAAATCCAGAAGGCTCTGGAGCGCAAAGTGCCGCTCAAGTCCGGCGGCTATCTGGTGATCGACCCGGCTGAAGCGATGACCACCATCGACGTCAACACCGGCGCGTTCGTCGGCCATCGCAATCTCGAAGAGACCATCTTCAAGACCAACCTGGAAGCGGCGACTGCCATTGCCCGCCAGCTGCGCCTGCGCAACCTGGGCGGGATCATCATCATCGACTTCATTGACATGGAAGACGGCGAGCACCAACGCCAGGTCTTGCGTACGCTGGAAAAGCAACTGGAGCGCGATCACGCCAAGACCAACATCATCGGCATCACCGAGCTGGGTCTGGTGCAGATGACCCGCAAGCGCACCCGTGAAAGCCTCGAACAGGTCTTGTGCGAGCCGTGCAGCTGTTGCCAGGGGCGCGGCAAGCTAAAGACGCCGGAAACCATCTGCTACGAGATATTTCGCGAGATTCTGCGCGAGGCGCGCGCCTATCAGGCGATCGGCTATCGGGTGCTGGCCAACCAGAAAGTGGTCGACCGGCTGCTGGATGAAGAGTCCGGCAACGTGGCCGAGCTTGAGGTGTTCATCGGTCGTACCATTCGCTTTCAGGTCGAAACCATGTATTCGCAGGAACAATATGACGTCGTGCTGCTCTGATTTTGCTCAAAACGTTGCCTGAAAGCACCGCGCCGTGCTTCGTGCGTTATCGAACCGATAGAAAAGAGCCCGAGGGGCCAACGGCAGCGATGCCCTCCAAAGAGAATGATGCGTGGCAATTGAGCTTTTCCGGGACCTTCCCCTGACTGCACGAATGAATCGGATGCTGTCTGCAGGCTCATTGCCTGGAGGCTGGGCGACATGGAGCGTGTAATGCGAATCCTCGGCCCGTTGACACGCTGGGGTCTGAGTCTGTGTGCGCTGGCGTTGGTGTTGATCGCGCTGTACGTCAGCGTTGGGCGTCAGTTGGCACCAATGGTCGCCGAGTACCGCGCCGACATCGAAAGCAAGGCACAGGCCGCCGTCGGCATGCCGGTCAGCATCGGTCGCCTTGAAGGCAGTTGGAGCGGTTTTGCACCGATCTTCGTGGCGCGCGACGTGATGGTCGGCCAGGGCTCGACGTCCGTGCGCCTTGATCAGGTTCGCGCGGTGCCCGACCTCTGGGCCAGTCTCAAAGCGCGTCAAGTGCGCATCGCCCGGCTCGAACTCGATGGGCTGCAAGTGGGACTCAAGGAAGACAAGGATGGCCATTGGGCGCTGCAGGGCATGCCAGTGCGTGAAGACCAGTCGTTTGACCCCGAACAGATTCTGACCCGGATGCAAATGGTCTCGACGCTGTCATTGTTCGACAGCCAGATCACCTTTGAGCCCTATGAACAAGCGCCACTGACCCTGACTTACGCCAGCATGACGCTCAAGACCGGGCGTTTTCATCAGCGTCTGGATGCGCGAGTGACGCTACCCGATGGCCAACCGCTGTCGCTGAACGTGCGTTCTCGAATACGCGCAGAGGCCTGGCGCGATGCCGAGGCTGAGGCGTATCTGAGCCTGCCGCAGAGCGAATGGTCCAAGTGGTTGCCAAAGAGCGTGACCCGCGACTGGAAAATCAACAGCCTCAAGGCCGGCGGGGAATTCTGGTTGACCTGGGGCAAGGGCAATCTGCAATCGGCAGCGGCCCGGGTCAACGCGCCGCAATTCAAAGGTGCGTACGCCGATCGCAAGGCCGCGAAAATCGACAATCTAGCGCTAAACGCCTGGTTTCAGCGGGATGCCTCGGGGTTCACCTTGTCGCTGGATTCTCTGGCGATGGACATCGCCAGCAAGCGTTGGGAAACCCGCCTTCAACTCAAGCAAACGGCGGCTATCAGCAATAGCGAAGAGTTATGGCACGCACAGGCCGATCGACTGGATCTGACGCCGGTTACGCCATTGCTGGATTCGCTGGCGCCACTGCCCGACAAGCTGATGGTGGTGCTCGATCACCTGAAAGTCACGGGTGGCATGCGCAATGTTCTGGTCGATTACCGCCCGCAAGCCGAGGGCGCCAAGCGCCTGAGCTTCGCGGCCAACCTGGACAAGGTGGGATTTCACGCTTATCACGGTGCGCCTGCCGCTGGAAACGTCAGCGGAGCGATCAGTGGCGATCTGGGCCAAGGCGAACTGCGTCTGAACACCGACGACTTCATGCTGCATCTTGACCCGATCTTCAAGAACGCCTGGAATTATCACCATGCCGATGCACGTCTGACCTGGGCCCTGGATGATCAGGGTTTCACCCTCATCGCCCCTTACATCAAGGTGGTTGGTGATGAGGGCAAGATTGCCAGCGACTTTCTGATCCGCCTGCACTTCGATCAGAGCCAGGAGGACTACATGGACCTGCGCGTCGGACTGGTCGATGCCGACGGTCGCTACACCTCCAAGTACCTGCCCTCAGTCCTCAGCCCGGCGCTGGACGAGTGGCTGCGCACCGCGATTCTCAGTGGTCATGTCGATCAGAGCTTTTTCCAGTATCAGGGCTCGCTTAATCACGATGCGCCGGATGTAGCGCGGGTGATCAGCCTGTTCTTCAAAGTGCGCGATGCTAATCTCGCGTTCCAGCCGGACTGGCCGCAGCTGACCGGTGTGGACGGCAATGTGTTCGTGGAAAACAGCGGCGTGCGCATCCGTGCTAGCAAAGGCCAGTTGCTGGGCACCCAAGTGCATGACGTCGCCGTGGATGTGCCTCATGTCGCCACCGGGCAGGCCAGTCATCTATTGGTAGACGGTGACTTCGACGGCAGCCTGAAGGACGGCATGAAGATTCTGCAGGAGGCGCCCATCGGTACCGCGCAGACGTTTGCTGGGTGGCAGGCCGAGGGGCCGCTGCAGGGGCATATCAACCTGGACATTCCACTGGTCAAGGGCCAGGAGCCGAAGGTCGTAGTGGATTTCAACACCGACGGCGCGCGTTTGAAGCTGGCTGACCCGGTGCTCGACCTGACTCAGCTCAAAGGTAATTTCCGCTTTGACTACGATAAGGGCCTGAGCGGCAAGAACATCAAGGCCACGGCCTTCGACAAACCGGTCTCTGCCGAAATATTTGCCGAAGGCAGACCGGGTGCGCCGGTGACACGTATCAACGCCAGCAGCCAGATCGCCACCAAGCGCCTGACCGACTGGTTGAATGTCACCCAGCCGCTGCCAGTGTCTGGTGACCTGCCTTATCAACTGCAATTGACCCTCAATGGCGCAGACAGCCCGTTGCAGATCAATTCCAGCCTCAAAGGCGTAGCGGTCGATCTGCCCGCGCCTTTCGGCAAAACCGCCGGTGAGACCCGTGACACCGATTTGCGCATGAATTTGCAAGGCCCCGAGCGGCGCATCACGGTCGGCTACGGCAATCTGGCAAATCTTGCCTTCGCGGCACCCGCTAACAAGATGGGCGACGGGCGCGGCGAATTGTTCCTGGGCCAGGGTGGGGCGATCGTTCCTGACGGCAAGGGGCTGCGCGTGCGCGGTTCGCTCGCCGCTCTGGACATCGCGCCGTGGCAGGCGATGGTCGAGCGTTATGCGGGTAATGATCCGGGCGGCAGTGCCAAGCAACTGGTCAACAGCGTCGATCTGCAAATCGGCAAACTGACTGCGATGGGCACGACGCTGGATCAAGCCAATGTCCAGCTCAAGCGCAGCGATGCCGGTTGGGGCCTGTCGCTGGACAGCACCAAGCTCAAGGGCACGGCGACGTTGCCGGATAACAAAACCACACCGGCTGACGTCAATCTGCTGTATGTGCGTTTGCCCGCAGCGGACCCCAAACCCGTTGTCGTGGAGAATGCCCCTGATCCTCTGGCCGACGTTGACCCGCGCAATATTCCGGCGCTGAACGTCAAAATCACTCAGCTGTTTCAGGGCGACCAGTTGATCGGTGCCTGGTCGCTCAAGGTCCGACCGACCGCTAAAGGTATTCAGCTCAATGACATGGACCTTGGCCTCAAGGGCATCTCGCTGATCGGCAGCGGCGGCTGGGAAGGCGCCCCGGGTTCGACTGGCAGCTGGTTCAAGGGCCAAGTGGCGGGCAAGAATCTGGGGGACGTGTTGAAGGCCTGGGGTTTCGCCCCCACCGTGACCAGTCGCGAGTTCGAGATGAACGCCGATGGCCGCTGGCCGGGTTCGCCTGCTTGGGTGGGACTGAAGCGTTATTCCGGCAGTCTCGATGCGACGCTGAAGAACGGTCAGTTCGTTGAAGTGGAAGGCGGCGCCCAGGCCCTTAGGGTGTTCGGGTTGCTTAATTTCAACTCCATTGGCCGCCGCTTGCGCCTGGACTTTTCGGACTTGCTGGACAAGGGCCTGAGCTATGACCGGGTCAAAGGACTGCTCGTTGCCAGCAACGGGGTCTACGTCACCCGCGATCCGATCACGATGACCGGCCCGTCGAGCAATCTGGAGCTTAACGGTACGCTGGATATGGTTCGCGACCGCGTCGACGCCAAGTTGCTGGTGACGCTGCCGGTGACCAACAACCTGCCGATCGCCGCGCTGATCGTCGGCGCACCGGCGATTGGTGGCGCGCTGTTCCTGGTCGACAAGCTGCTGGGTGATCGCGTGGCGCGTTTTGCCAGCGTGCAATACAAGGTCGAGGGCCCGTGGAAAGAACCCAAGATCACCTTTGACAAGCCGTTCGAGAAACCGCAGTAGTTGGGGCTGGCCGGTGAAGCGCGGTCATGCATTGACGTGGCTTCGGCCCGGAGGGCGTGAAAGCTGCCGGAGTGATGCTCCACTTTGGCTACGATTTGGTGCGCGGCGGCAACAACCCTGGAGCGGTCGGTATTTCTGAAGCCACCCCGACGTCGGGTTTGCTGACGGTTCGCGGCGGATCGTCAGCAAGCTTTACTCCTGCGGTTGTCGGCCAGCAGCAGGTGTGGTCTGTTGCGCACAGTGCAGTTCTATCGATCAAGGAGCACGTATGTCCTTCGCTGTGATTCAGATGGTCAGCCAGAGTGACGTGCAGGGCAATCTGGCCCAGGCTCGTGGGCTGCTGGAACAGGTTGCAGCGTCGGGTGCTGCGCTTGCGGTATTGCCGGAAAATTTCGCCGCCATGGGCCGTCGCGACATCGCGGCCATCGGCCGAGCCGAAGCTTTGGGCGAAGGACCGATCCTGCCGTGGTTGAAACTCGCTGCCCGCGACCTCAAGTTATGGATAGTCGCCGGGACGTTGCCGCTGCCGCCCCAAGACCGGCCAGAGGGTAAAGTCACGGCGTGTTCGCTGTTGGTCGACGATAAGGGCGAACAGGTGGCGCGTTATGACAAACTGCACCTGTTCGACGTAGACGTGGCCGATGCGCGTGGGCGTTATCGTGAGTCCGATGACTATGCTCATGGCAGCAATGTGGTGGTCGCCGACACGCCGGTGGGCAAACTGGGTCTGAGCGTGTGTTACGACCTGCGTTTTCCCGAGTTGTACACCGCCCTGCGTGAAGCCGGGGCCGAGTTGATTACCGCGCCTTCGGCGTTTACCGCTGTCACCGGCGCGGCGCACTGGGAGATTCTGCTCCGGGCGCGGGCCATTGAAACCCAGTGCTACCTGCTGGCGGCCGCGCAGGGTGGGGTTCACCCCGGACCCAGAGAAACATTTGGACACGCGGCGATCATAGATCCATGGGGCCGTGTGTTGGCCGAGCAGGCGCAGGGTGAAGCCGTGCTGCTGGCCGAACGAGACAGTGAAGAACAAGCGTCCATACGGGCGCGAATGCCGGTATCGAATCACCGGCGATTTTTTTTGCAGGACGCCTTGCGGCCTGCCAATACCCCGGAGTGAATATGAGCGACTTGTCCTCTGTCAGCGAACCCCTTCTGGCGCCAGGCGGCCTGAGCATCGACAGCCTGCAATCGGTGCTCGGTGAGCTTGCCGGCCCCGGGATCGACGCCGCTGACCTGTATTTCCAGGGCCAGATTTCCGAGTCCTGGGCGCTGGAAGACGGCATCGTCAAGGAAGGCAGTTTCAATCTCGACCAGGGCGTGGGTGTCCGTGCGCAGTCCGGTGAGAAAACCGGGTTTGCCTACAGCAACGCGATCACCCCCGACGCACTGAGCCAGGCAGCACGCGCTGCCCGTTCGATTTCCCGCGCCGGGCAGAATGGACGCGTGCAGGCCTTTACTACTCAAGATGTCACCCAACTGTATGCGCCGGATAATCCGCTGGAAGTCATGACTCGTGCCGAAAAGGTCGAGTTGCTCAAGCGTGTCGACGCCGCCACCCGCGCGCTGGACCCTCGCATTCAGCAGGTTACCGTGAGCATGGCCGGTGTATGGGAGCGCATTCTTGTCGCCTCCACCGATGGCGGGTTGGCTGCCGACGTTCGCCCACTGGTGCGCTTCAACGTCAGCGTGATCGTTGAGCAGAACGGTCGTCGCGAGCGCGGGGGGCACGGCGGTGGCGGGCGTACCGATTACCGTTATTTCCTTGGCGAAGACCGCGCCATGGGCTATGCCCGAGAGGCATTGCGTCAGGCGCTGGTCAATCTTGAGGCGATTCCCGCGCCAGCTGGCACGCTGCCGGTGGTGCTGGGGTCGGGCTGGTCCGGCGTGCTGCTGCATGAGGCCGTCGGGCATGGCCTGGAAGGCGACTTCAACCGCAAGGGCAGTTCGGCATACAGCGGCCGCATGGGTGAGATGGTCGCTTCCAAACTCTGCACCATTGTGGATGACGGCACCCTGGCCGGTCGCCGCGGTTCGCTGAGCGTGGACGACGAAGGCACCCGGACCGAATGCACCACCCTGATCGAGAACGGCGTTCTCAAGGGCTACATGCAGGACAAGCTCAACGCGCGGCTGATGGGCGTTGCCCGCACTGGCAACGGTCGCCGCGAGTCATACGCTCATCTGCCCATGCCGCGGATGACCAACACCTACATGCTCGGCGGCCAGAGCGATCCTGCGGAAATCATCGCCTCGGTGAAGAAGGGCATCTACTGCGCCAACCTGGGTGGCGGTCAGGTCGATATCACCAGCGGCAAGTTCGTCTTTTCCACCAGCGAAGCCTATTTGATCGAGGACGGCAAAATCACCACGCCGGTCAAAGGCGCGACGCTGATTGGCAATGGTCCTGAATGCATGAGCCGGGTGTCGATGGTCGGTAACGACCTGTCGCTGGACAGCGGCGTGGGCACTTGCGGCAAGGACGGGCAGTCAGTGCCGGTGGGGGTGGGCCAGCCGACCTTGAAGATCGATGCGATCACCGTCGGTGGCACAGGCGCTTGATCGGGTAGTGATGGGCTGGCGCCGGGTGAACGTCACCCGGCGCAGCAGCTTTAACGCAGTCCGCGCTTGGTTTCGTCCAGTTCGCGGATGTATTTGAAGATTTTTCGGGTCGCGGTTGGGGCCTTGTTCTGCCTGGCCTCATGCTGGGCGTGACGGATCAGCGAGCGCAGGTGCTGACGGTCGGCTTCCGGGTATTCGACGACGAACTGTTCAAGCACCTCGTCAGTACCGGTTACCAGACGATCGCGCCAGCGCTCCAGATTGTGAAAGCGCTCGTTGTACTGGCGCGTGGAGGCGTCGAGCTGATCGAGCAGGACCAGGATCTCGTCCAGGTTTTGATCGCGCATCAGCCGGCCGATGAACGAGATGTGGCGTTTGCGCGCGATGTGCGCGGTGTGCTTTGGAGCATCGGCCAGTGCCCGACGCAATTCGTCGGTCAGCGGCAGCTTGGCCAGCACATCGGGCTTGAATGTCGTCAAGCGTTCGCCCAGATCCACCAGAGCGTGCAGCTCTTTTTTGATCTGGGTTTTGCTTTTCTCTCCGTCGAAGGAGTCGTCGTAAGAATCAACCATGGGGGCAGTCCGCAAATAAACGCCGCCATGATAACCAGTCAGGGGCCACTTGTCCGGCCCGGCTGCCGAAATCGGAATTTGATGGAGTAAGTCATGAGTGCATCAGAAAGCGTCGGCCCGCAGGCCTTGCCAGCACTGCAACAGCAGGTTGAGCAAATCGTCGCCGAAGCCAGGCGTCAGGGCGCGACGGCCTGCGAAGTCGCCGTATCGGTGGATCAGGGGCTGTCGACCTCGGTTCGCCAGCGTGAAGTGGAAACGGTCGAGTTCAATCGCGATCAGGGTTTCGGCATCACCTTGTATGTTGGCCAGCGCAAAGGCTCTGCCAGCACCTCGGCCAGCGGTCCTGACGCGATTCGTGAAACCGTCGCCGCTGCGCTGGCCATCGCCAAACACACCTCCGAAGACGAGAGTTCAGGTCTTGCCGACGCCGCGTTGATGGCCAAGGAACAACCGGACTTTGACCTCTTCCACCCTTGGAGTATCACCCCGGAAGAAGCGATCGAGCGCGCGCTGACCTGTGAAGCGGCAGCGTTCGATGCTGACAGCCGGATCAAGAACGCCGATGGCACCACGTTGAACGTGCATCAAGGCTGCCGCGTGTATGGCAACAGTCACGGCTTCATCGGCGGCTACGCTTCGACCCGTCACAGCCTGAGTTGCGTGATGATCGCCGAGCAAGACGGCCAGATGCAGCGCGATTACTGGTACGACGTCAGCCGCCAGGGCGAACTGCTGATGGACGGCCGGTTGATTGGTCAGAAAGCCGCCGAGCGCGCGGCAAGCCGACTGGGTGCCCGTCCGGTGCCGACCTGCGAGGTCCCGGTGCTGTTTTCGGCTGAACTGGCGGGCGGTCTGTTCGGCAGCTTCCTGGGTGCGATTTCCGGCGGCAACCTGTACCGCAAGTCTTCGTTTCTGGAAGGTGCCATCGGTCAGCGTCTGTTTCCAGAATGGATGACCATCGATGAGCGCCCGCATCTGATGCGTGCCATGGGCAGCTCGGCGTTCGACGGTGATGGCTTGGCGACCTACGCCAAGCCCTTCGTTGAAAACGGCGAACTGGTGTCTTACATCCTCAGCACTTACTCGGGACGCAAGCTGGGCCTGCCGAGCACGGCGAACGCGGGCGGCGTGCATAACCTGTTCGTCTCCCATGGCACCGAAGATCAGGCGGCGCTGATCCGCCAAATGGGGCGTGGCCTGCTAGTCACTGAACTGATGGGCAGCGGGCTGAATATGGTGACCGGCGATTATTCACGCGGTGCGGCGGGGTTCTGGGTGGAAAACGGCGAGATCCAGTTCCCCGTTCAGGAAGTGACCATTGCTGGCAACATGCGCGACATGTTCAAGCAGATCGTCGCCGTTGGCAGTGATCTGGAACTGCGCAGTAACATTCGCACCGGTTCGGTGTTGATCGAGAAGATGATGGTGGCGGGCAGCTGAGTTTCCCTACCATCAATGCACTCCCTTTTTTTGCGCATTAACCGGCCCATCCTAAACGCTCGTGGGAGCTTGCGCAGGTTACGACGGTGGCGAAGGCGGAGTGTCAGATAAAGCACATTCGCCACCGTCGTAGCCTCCGGACGCTCCCACCGAGGACTGGATTGTTCCCACTCATTGATTGTTCCCACGCTGCGCGTGGTAACAGCTCCCCGGACGCTCTGCGTCCATCGCAAGTTGGTGCCTGGCGTTTCTACAATCCCACGCAGAGCGGGCGAAATGATCAACAGCTTCCGCCAGCGCTGAGGCCCTACCTCCATTGATGATTGTTCCCACGCTGTGCGTGGTAACACCTCTCTGGACGCTCTGCGTCCATCGCAAGCAGGTGCCTGGCATTTCAGCTGCATCCCCAGGCAGAGCGTGCGGACGATCGACCGCTTTCGCCAAGGCTGAGATCAGTCCGCCATTCGTCGGGGTTGTTTTGATTCTTAAACTCATTTAATAATGACTATCATTCGCTAAACGAGCCTGAAGTTATGGGTACTGTCCTGCACGAGTCGCCTTATCTGGAAAACTGGCGTGCGCTGAGTCTGCGGATTCGCTGTGCCCTGGACCCCGACGAGCCGCGAGTCATCGAGCATTACCTGGCCGAAGGCCGTTACCTCGCCCGTTTTACCGCCACCCCGCAGGTGTTGATCGCCGAAAGCACCTTTCGCCTGCTGATCGATACTGCCCGCGACACCGCATTGCCCTGGCACTGGCGTTGCTTGTGCCTGGATCAGACCTGGCGCCCTTTGCGCGATCTGCAAACCCTCGCGCAATCCCCGGCGCAACGCCAGCGCTGGCAGGCGTTCTCCCATCAGCTGGCGACCTGTGTGTTGCAGCCCTCGATTTCTCTCGCTGAACTGATGCAAGGATCTACCGATGAGTAATACCCGTATTGAACGCGACAGCATGGGCGAGTTGCAGGTCCCGACCGAGGCCTTGTACGGCGCGCAGACCCAGCGTGCGGTGAACAATTTCCCGATCAGTCAGTTGCGCATGCCCGCCCAGTTCATTCGTGCGCTGCTGCTGGCCAAGGCTGCGGCAGCCCAGGCCAACCTTGAGTTAAAGCAGATTTCCGAAGGCCAGAGCAACGCCATCGTCAGCGCCTGCCAGCAACTGCTGTCCAGCGATTACATGACGCATTTCCCGGTTGACGTGTTCCAGACCGGTTCCGGCACCAGCACCAACATGAACGCCAACGAGGTGATCGCCACCCTGGCCAGCCGCGGGCTGGGTGAGCCGATAAATGCTAATGATCACGTCAACTGCGGGCAGAGCAGCAACGACATCATCCCCACTACCATTCACGTCAGCGCCGCCCTGGCCATTCATGAGCAACTGCTGCCTGCACTTGCGCATCTGGTTCAGGTGATCGAAGACAAGGCCGCGCAGGTTCACCCATTCATCAAAACCGGCCGCACGCACCTGATGGACGCCATGCCCGTGCGTCTGAGCCAAGTGCTCAACGGCTGGGCGCAGCAGATCAAGGCTAACGTCGAGCATATCGAAAACCTGCTGCCAGGCTTGCAGGCCCTGGCTCAAGGCGGCACGGCGGTAGGTACCGGGATCAATGCGCACCCCGAATTCGCTTCGCGTTTTGCTGCACACCTGAGCCGTCTGAGCCATGTCGGCTTCGTGCCGGGCAAGGACCTGTTCGCCCTGATCGGTTCTCAGGACACCGCCGTTGCCGTCTCCGGTCAGCTCAAGGCCTGCGCCGTGTCGCTGATGAAGATCGCCAACGACCTGCGCTGGATGAATTCGGGCCCCCTGGCGGGCCTTGGCGAAATCGAGCTGGAAGGCTTGCAGCCGGGCTCGTCGATCATGCCGGGCAAGGTCAATCCGGTGATTCCGGAAGCCGCGGCCATGGTCGCCGCTCAGGTGATCGGCAACGACGCCGCAATCACCGTAGCGGGCCAGTCGGGCAACTTCGAACTGAACGTGATGCTACCGATCATCGCCCACAACCTGCTGCAGAGCATCGAGCTGCTGGCCACTTCCAGCCGCCTGCTGGCGGACAAGGCCATTGCGACCTTCAAGGTCAACGAGGCCAAACTCAAGGAAGCCCTGGCGCGTAACCCGATCCTGGTCACCGCGCTGAACCCGATCATCGGCTACCAGCAGGCCGCGCATATCGCCAAGACCGCCTACAAGGAAGGTCGGCCGATCATCGACGTGGCAGTGGAGCACACCGATCTGGATCGCGCTCAGCTGGAATCGCTGCTTGATCCGGAAAAACTCACTGCCGGCGGCATCTGACCGACGTCGTTTCTGTCCCCGTTACCGCCTGTGGAGGGCGCGCCATGGAGCATTGGAAAACCACCATCCTGGAAGGCAACAGCTGTTTCAACCGTGGCGATCTGGTCGACGCTCGCAAGCTTTATCTCCAAGCGTTGGCGCTGGCTCAGGTGCTTTTGGAGCGCTGGCACGACCCTGACGAGGCGGTAGCGGCATTCGTGATCTCCCATCACAACCTCGCGGATTTGCACCTGAGCCTGAATCAGCCGCAGGAGAGCGCCGAATACCTGTGTTCGGCGCATCAACGGCTGCTGCAAGTGATCCAGAGTTTGCGCCTGACGCCTGCGTTGCGTCAGGCCGCGTTTCGTCACAGCAACAAAACCTACAGCGAACTGTTGGGCTTCATCAGTGAACACGGTGAATACCCAAGCACCCTGCGCCTGCTCAACAGCAGCAGCGAACACTCACGCTCGGCGCTACAGCGCAACGCCGCTGCCGCCGGCACCTTGTCCTTTGGAGTCCATTGACATGCCATATACCTTGCCCGCCTTGCCATACGCCTACGATGCCCTTGAGCCGCACATTGATGCGCAGACCATGGAAATCCACTACACCAAGCACCACCAGACCTACATCAACAACCTCAACGCTGCCGTCGAAGGCACTGAGTACGCTGAGTGGCCGATCGAAAAGCTGGTCGCCAACGTCGGTCAGTTGCCGGAAAAGCTGCGCCCGGCGGTCATCAACCAAGGCGGCGGTCATGCCAACCACTCGCTGTTCTGGGAGGTCATGAGCCCTAAGGGCGCAGGTCTGCCAACAGGCGAGCTGGCCAAGGCCATCGATGCACAACTGGGCGGTATCGAGGCGTTCAAGGAGGCGTTTACCAAAGCCGCGCTGACGCGTTTCGGCAGTGGTTGGGCCTGGCTTAGCGTTACTTCTGAGAAAAAACTGGTGGTTGAAAGCAGCGGCAACCAGGACAGCCCGCTGATGAATGGCAACACGCCAATTCTTGGTCTAGACGTCTGGGAACATGCTTATTACCTGCGCTACCAGAACCGCCGCCCCGAATACATCGCCGCGTTTTACAACGTCGTGAATTGGGACGAAGTCGCCAGGCGCTATCTGTCGGCTATTGGTTGACCTACTCATAACAACAAGTAAGGCGGTTTATGCGCTCGGCGTTTCTCACCATCAGCAGTGGACGGTTGTTGCGTTTGGCCGTGGGTTCGGTTCTGTTACTGGCCGGTACAGGGTTACTGATTGCCCAAGGGCTCTCGTGTTTGAGTCTTGAGCCTCGGATGTTGCCCGCGCTGGAGGGCGGTGCCATCTGCGCGCTGGGAACTGCCTTGGGCGCGGTGCCGGTGCTGGTGATTCGCGGGATGCCGGTGGCGGTGTCCGATGGCTTGCTGGGCTTTGGCGCCGGGATCATGCTCGCCGCGACCGCGTTTTCCTTGATCGTGCCGGGGCTAAATGCCGCTCAAAGCCTGGGCTTCACGCAGTGGGGCGCTGGCGCGCTGGTCAGCTTTGGCATTCTGTGCGGGGCTGTCGGGCTATTCGCTGTCGATACGCTGGTTTCTCAAGGTCCGCAGCTGGCCGACGTGGCGGAAAAACCGACGATCCCCCCCAATATCTGGCTGTTCGTCATTGCCATCATTGCCCACAACATTCCCGAAGGCATGGCTGTTGGCGTGTCAGCGGGAGGCGGTCTGGCCCATGCCGACAGCCTGGCGATGGGCATCGTGTTGCAGGACGTGCCTGAGGGCCTGGTTATTGCCCTGGTGCTCGCTGCGGCCGGTATGTCGCGGCTCAATGCCTTTCTGATCGGCGCTGCTTCGGGTTTGGTCGAGCCAGTCTTTGCCGTGCTCTGTGCCTGGCTGGTGGAGGTCGCCGCTTGGCTGTTGCCGATCGGCCTTGCATTGGCAGCCGGGGCGATGCTGCTGGTGGTCACCCACGAAATCATCCCCGAATCGCGCCGCAACGGGCACGACAAGATCGCCAGCCTCGGGCTGCTGATTGGTTTTTGCCTGATGATGGTGATGGACACGGCATTGGCGTGAGTTTGGATGACCTGTGAGAGCGAATTCATTCGCGAAGCGGCGGTTAAGCGGGCCGAGGTTATCGGCTGTACTGGCCAATCGGGAATGAATTCACTTCTACAGGCACTGTATTTGCTACGTAAGCGCACGGAGCGGTCGGAGAGGTTCCAGCAGTTGCCGGACGTTTTTAACGCTGGCCGAGCCTGGACACTGTCGCGCTGTCCGGCTTGCCGCCAAAGAACGCTTCAATCACCTCTTGAAACAGCGGATGCTGCGGCGCGACGCTGGCAAACAACGTCATGCTCGAACGCAGCTTCAGGTCGTCCGGCGATCCCATGATCTCGGTAGCGCTGCGCTGCCGCCATTGCAGCAGAGCGCCGCTGCAACTTTCCAGCCGCGCGCCCAGACAAGGGTGTTGCAAATACGCCAGCGCCTCTTCGCGTCCTGAAATGCCATAACGCTGCGCCATTTCGCTGTGACCGAGCCCCTTCAATTGGGGAAAGACGAACCACATCCAGTGACTGCGCTTGCGGCCATTGCGCAGCTCCGACAGGGCGGTTTCGTAGACAGGTTGTTGCGCATCGAGAAAACGTTGCAGGTCGTATTGATCGTTCATTTGGAGCCTCCCGCATCATCGGCGCCGGCAGCGACAGCGCATACATTTTATGACTGCCAAAACACTCAGGGTTTCCGGCCAATTCATCCGCATTGCCCGCCGGCCCCTAAAAACCCTTATAATCTTGCGCCTATTTCTTCCTGATGCGAGATCCGCCGTGAGCTTACCGCCGTGCCCAAAATGCAATTCCGAATACACGTACGAAGACGGCACCCAGCTGGTCTGCCCGGAATGCGCCCACGAGTGGTCCGCTGACGGCGTGGCCGAAACCGCCGATGACGTGAAAATCATCAAGGATGCCGTCGGCAACACCCTTCAGGACGGCGACACCGTGACCGTCATCAAGGACCTGAAGGTCAAGGGCTCTTCGCTGGTGGTCAAGGTCGGCACCAAGGTCAAGAACATCCGTTTGGTGGACGGAGACCACGACATCGACTGCAAGATTGACGGCATTGGAGCGATGAAGTTGAAATCGGAGTTCGTGAAAAAGGGTTGAAGCACGCATTTGCAGGAGCGCGCTTGCCCACGAATGATTGTTCCCAACGCTCCGCCTTTACGACAGCATGATGATTGTTCCCACGCTCCGCGTGGCAACACCGCATTGGACGCTCTGCGTCCACTCACGGCGGCGCGCAGCGTTGAAGGCTGCGTTCCCACGCCGAGCGTGCGGAACCATCACTGCCTTTCATGATTTTTCCCACGCTCCGCGTGGTAACACCGCATTGGACGCTCTGCGTCCACTCAAGGCGGCGCGTAGCGTTGAAGGCTGCGTTCCCACGCCGAGCGTGCGGAACCATCACTGCCTTTACGACAGCATCGATGCACGATAGCCCGTGGGTTGCTTTGGTGATCGTCCTGGCCCGCCCCAGACCTATGCGAGCGGCTGAAGCCTTGCAGCAGCTGCGCGCGGCTAGTCGCTCACCCCCGGCAAATTCATCCCGAACGTATTCACACCGTCTTCACTGCGCACGAATACCGTGCCGCCGTGCATCAGTGCGATCGCTTTAACGATCGCCAGCCCCAGGCCATGATTGGCGCCGCTGTTGCTGCGTGAGGCGTCGACCCGGTAAAAGCGCTCGAACAACTTGGGCAAGTGCTCACCGGAAATCTGCGCGCCGGGGTTGGCCACGCCGATACTCACGTGATCCTCCTCTTCTGCGATATCCACATGGATGACTTCTCCGGGCGTGGTGTGCTGTACCGCGTTGTGCAGCAGATTGATCAGTGCGCGTCGCAGATGAGCTTTTTCGATGGGCGCACTGGCATCGCCGCGCACCTGAACCAGCACCTGCGCGTCTTCCAGAATGAAGTCCAGATAATCGAGGGTAGTGGCGACTTCCTCGGCCAGTGACGACTCCGTCAGCTCGGTGGCCTTGCTGCCCTGATCGGCGCTGGCCAGAAACAACATGTCATTGATGATCGAGCGCAGCCGCTCCAGTTCTTCCAGATTCGATTGCAGCACCTCGAAGTAATGTTCGGCCGAACGCCCCCGTGTCAGTGCCACCTGGGTCTGGCCGATCAGGTTGGTCAGCGGCGAGCGCAGTTCATGGGCAACGTCGGCGTTGAACGACTCCAGCCGCGAATACGCTTGCTCGACGCGTTCGAGCGTGGAGTTGAACGAGGTTACGAACTGATCCAGTTCAGGCGGCAACGATGACAAGCGCAGGCGCCCGGACAACCGCGGCGGCGCCAGCTTGCGCGCTTCCAGGGACAGGTCCAGCAGAGGTTTGAGGCCGATCCGCGCCACCCAGTAACCCAAGGCCGACGCCAGGGCGATACCGATGGCGGCCAGGCTGATCAAGGCGATCAACAGCGAGTGCTGCGTCTGCCAGAAGGTTTCGGTGTCGATGGCGGTCAGAAAGCGCAAGGGAGGACGCTGATCCTTGGCCGGGAACTGACTGACCAGCACCTTGAGCGGATATTCGTGACCGCGCAGCTTCAGATCGCGCATGCCCGGCGGGCCGTTGGCGAACGCGCGGATCTGTGCGTCGGGATTGCCGAACTCATAGGCGGGGTTATCACTGACGACCCAGAAGTGCAGACGCTTGTCTTCCTCACTGAGCAGTTTGAGCTTGGCGGTGATCTTCGCCCAATGCTCGGGATTGCCGTAGCGCTGTACCGCCGATTCCAGCACGCTGTAACGCGCGTCGACTTCGGCGGCTGGCAACAGGCCCAAGCCCTTGTCCACCTGCAGGTACAAAGCCCAGCCGATCAGCAGGAACACAAGCAATGCTACCAGCGCGAACATGCCGCTCAGGCGCAGGGCGATGGAGTTACTCGCCACGACGGCTCTCCAGCACGTAGCCCATGCCGCGAATGGTGTGCAGCAGTTTTTGCTCGAAAGGCCCGTCGAGCTTGGCGCGCAGGCGCTTGATCGCCACTTCGACCACGTTCGCGTCACTGTCGAAATTGATATCCCAGACCATCTCTGCAATCGACGTCTTGGAAAGAATTTCCCCCTGACGGCGGGCCAGCACGCTGAGCAGCGAGAACTCCTTGGCGGTCAGGTCAAGGCGCGAACCCGAGCGCGTGGCCTTACGGCTGATCAGGTCGATCCACAGGTCGGCGATGCTGATCTGCACCGGCTCATGTCCGCCACTGCGACGGGTAAGCGCCTGCAAGCGCGCGACCAACTCAAGGAAGGAAAATGGTTTGCCCAGGTAGTCGTCCGCGCCTTCGCGCAGGCCGCGGATGCGGTCATCAACGTTTTCCCGGGCCGTGAGCATGATCACCGGTGTCTGCTTGCGGGCGCGCAAGGCACGCAGCACGCCATAGCCGTCCAGGCCCGGCAGCATGACGTCGAGAATGATCACCGCATACTCACTCTCCAGCGCCATGTGCAGACCTTCAATGCCATCGCGCGCAACGTCCGTGGTGTAGCCCTGTTCGGTCAGACCACGGTGCAGGTAGTCAGCGGTTTTCTCTTCGTCTTCGATAATCAGGACGCGCATGGGACCACTCTCACTTTTTTGTGCTTACTTTTCAGTCGCGAGCATTGCCGCAGGTTGGTTACCCGTTGCAGGGGTGGTCGGGGTCTGTGTCGGATGCCTGCGATGAAAGATTCGCTCAAGTTGCAGGTAAATCACTGGCGTGGTGAAGAGCGTCAGCGCCTGGCTCACCAGCAAACCACCTACGACCGCGATCCCCAACGGCTGACGCAGCTCGGCGCCCACACCATAGCCGAGCATCAGTGGCAGCGCACCGAGCAGCGCCGCCAGGGTGGTCATGATGATGGGCCGGAAGCGGGTAATACACGCCTCATAAATGGCCTCCTGCGGCGACAGGCCACGATGACGCTGGCCCTCCAGCGCGAAGTCCACCAGCAGGATGCCGTTCTTCTTGACGATGCCGATCAGCAGCACGATACCGATAAGCCCCATGATCGAGAAATCCTGGCCCATCAGCCACAACAGTAACAGTGCGCCGATGCCGGCCGAGGGCAGGGTCGAGATAATCGTCAGCGGGTGCACGAAGCTCTCGTACAGCACGCCCAGAATGATGTAAACCGCCACCAGCGCGGCAAGGATCAACCATGGCTGGTTGGCCAGAGAGCTCTGAAACGCCTGGGCGGCCCCCTGGAAGTTGCCGATGATCGAGGCCGGCATGCCGATCTCGTTCTTGGCCTGATCGAGCAACTGCACCGCATCGCCCAGGGCTACGCCCGGCGACAGGTTGAATGACAGGTTGGCGGCCGGGAACATGCCGTCGTGGCTGATCGACAGTGGGCCCATCTTCGGCGCGCCAACCTTGGCCAGTGCCGACAGCGGCACCATGGCTTGGGTCAGCGGCGAGCGCAGGTAGAAGTAGTTCAGGCTTTCTGCCTTGCCGCGCTGTGAAGGGTCGAGTTCAAGAATGACTTTGTACTGATTGATGTCGGTTTGGTATTCGTTGATCTGCCGCTGGCCGAATGCATCGTAGAGGGCCTGATCGACGTCGGCGGTGGTGAGGCCGAAACGCGCGGCGGCGCTGCGGTCGATGTCCAGATGGGTGACACTGCCGCCCAGCTGCAGGTCGTTGGACAGGTCGCGCAAGGCCGGGATCGATCTCAGCTTCTGCGTAAGCTTTTGCGTCCATTCATTGAGCAGCGCACCGTTATTGCTCTTGAGCACGTATTGATACTGCGCGCGGCTGGGACCGGAACTCAAATTGATGTCCTGGCCTGCGCGCAGGTACAGCACGATGCCGGGAATTTTCGCCAGCTTGGGTCGGATGCGGTCGATGAACTGGCTGGCGGATACGTCGCGATCCTGCCGGTCCTTCAGCGCGATCCATACCCGGCCATTGGCGATGGTCTGGTTGCTGCCGCTCACGCCTACCGAGTGCGAGAAGGCTTTGACCGCTGGATCGGCGCCTATGATCTTCGCCAGTTGCTTGTGTTTCTCCACCATGTCGGGGTAAGAAATATCCGCGGCGGCCTCACTGGTTCCCATGACCATGCCGGTGTCCTGAACCGGGAAGAAGCCCTTGGGAATGAGTACGTAGCCAGCCACTGCCAGCACCAGCGTCATGCCGAATATACCCAGCATCATGCGTGGGTGGGCGAGGGCAAAGCGGACCCCTCGGGCATAGTGCGCCAACAGCCGCTCGCCAAAACCGGGGCTGGCATGAGGGTCGTGTTGTGGCGCACGCATGAACAGCGCGGCCAGGGTCGGCGCGAGGGTCAGCGAGACCATGACCGAAATCAGAATGGTCGACGTCGCGGTCAGAGCGAACTCCTTGAACAGCCGCCCGACCACGCCGCCCATGAACAGCAGCGGAATGAACGCGGCAACCAGCGAGAAGCTGATCGAGACTACGGTAAATCCGATTTCGCCCGCGCCCTTGATCGCCGCATCGTGCATGTCTTCGCCCGCTTCAAGATGCCTGTGGATGTTCTCCACCACCACGATCGCATCGTCGACCACAAAGCCAACAGCCACCACGATTGCGACCAGCGTCAGGTTATTCAGGCTAAATCCCAGGACGTACATCAGGGCGAAACTGGCCACCAGCGACACGCCCAGCACTGCGGTCACGATGAGCGTTGCCGACAGCTGACGCAGGAACAGCGCCATTACTGCGATCACCAGCGCGATAGCGATCAGCAGGGTCATTTCCACTTCGTGCAACGACGCGCGAATGGTCTTGGTGCGGTCGCTGAGTACCGTGACGTCAACCGACGCGGGGAGCATTTCCTGCAAGCGCGGTAGCTCTCCCAGCACCCGATCCACGGTCTCGACGATGTTGGCGCCCGGCTGGCGGAAGACCACGATATTGACGCCTTGCTGATCCCCCGACCAAGCGTTGACGTAAGCATTTTCCGAGCCGTTAATGACGTGAGCGACGTCACGCAAGTGAACCGGGGCACCATCCTTGTAGGAAACGATCAACTGCTCGTAGTCCTTGGCCTGGAACAACTGGTCGTTGGACGCCAGGGTCGAGACGCTGTCCTTGCCGTACAGCGCGCCCTTGGCGAGGTTGAGGCTGGTCTGCTGCAATGTGCCGCGCAAGTCGGCCAGGGTCAGGCCGAGAGAAGCCAGCTTTTCCGGCGCCGCCTGCACCCGAATGGCCGGACGCCGCTGACCGGTAATGGAGACCTGGCCGACGCCGTTGATCTGACTCAACTGACGGGCCAGAAGGGATTCGGTGACATCGCTCAGTTCGGTGGCCGGCATCAGATCGGAGCTGACGCTGAGAATCAGTACCGGGCTGTCGGCGGGGTTGACCTTGCGCCAGGTCGGCGCCGTAGGCAGGTCTGCAGGCAGCCGACCCGATGCGGTGTTGATCGCGGCCTGGACTTCCTGAGCCGCGGTGTCGATGCTCTTGCTCAGGACGAATTGCAGGGTCAGGTTGGTTGACCCCAACGCGCTGCTCGACGTCATTTGGGTCATGCCCGGGATGGCGCTGAATTGGACTTCAAGCGGCGTTGCCACCGATGAGGCCATGGTTTCAGGGCTGGCGCCGGGCAGGGTTGCCGAGACCTGAATGGTGGGAAATTCGGCTTCCGGCAACGGCGCGACCGGCAGCCGTGGAAACGCAATGCAGCCCAGCAGAACCAGGGCGAAGGTCAGCAGGACGGTGGCAATCGGATGATTCACGCACCACGCGGATACGCCTCCACGCACCTTCATTTCACCGCTCCCGTAGACGCGGTCGCGGCGTCGGCCACGCTGTCTACCGGATCAGCCTTTACCACCTCGATACGTGAGCCGTTCTTGAGCCGCGACTGGCCATCGCTGATGAGTGCGTCGTCGGCATTGACGCCGCTGATCAGGACCAGGTCGCTGTCCTGATACAGCACGTTGACCGGGACTACCTCAACGCTGTCGCCTTTGACCCGATACACGAAATGCTGGTCCATGCCGCGCTGCACAACCTGCGGTGGCACTTTCAAGGCATCGTGGTCGATGGCGGTCTGAATTCGCACGGTCACCAACTGGCCGGGCCATAGCTTCTCGGCCGCGTTGTCGAACACCGCCTTGGCGCGAATGGTCCCGGTAGTGGCTGCCACCTGGTTGTCGATCAGCATCAGCTTGCCTTCGCCCAGCAACGTCCCGTTGGTGCCTTCGCCGACATAGGCGTTGACCTTCGCCGGCGCCGGGGCGGCGAGCAGGCCGTGGAGGATCGGGAGCATCTGTTGCGGCAGGGAAAACTCCACGAAAACCGGGTCGATCTGGGTCACCGAGAACAGCCCGGTTGCGTCGCTGACTCGCAGGAAATTGCCTTCATCGACATTGCGGATACCGACGCGGCCGGTCACCGGCGAACGAATCTGAGTGTAGGAAAGCTGCACCTGCGAGGCATTGATCGACGCCTGGTTACCCAGCACGGTGGCCTTGAGCTGGTTGACCAGCGCTTGCTGCTGGTCGTACTGCTGCTTGGAGATGCCGTTGTCGACGGTTAGCAGTTTGTAACGCATGAGGTCGAGTTCGGCCACATCCAGTTGCGCCTGGCTCTGGCTCAGTTGCGCCTTGGTCTGATCCAGGGCCGCGCGGATGGAGCGGTCGTCGATGGTCGCCAATAGGTCTCCGGTCTTGACCTGTTGTCCCTCCTTGACCAGCAGGCGAGTGAGGATGCCATCGACCTGCGGGCGAATCACCACGCTTTGCAGCGATAACACCGAACCGATACCGGTGACGTATCGCGGGACATCCTGCTTGACCACATGGATCACCTGAACCGGCACCGCCGCCGGCTCACTGGTCTTTTTCTCGACTGGACGCTTGATTGCCCAGACACCCACAGCAAGCAGCACAGCAAGAACGGCGATGGCTAGCACAGATTTTTTCTTTTGGGACATACAGAGATAACGCCATCGAAAGTGTGGAGGGCAGATAATCGACAGCGTTCTTTATAAACCTTTGACCCGGTCAGCAGCATGACTGCTACCTGTCAATATTGTCAGGTGGATGAAGGGCCGAGGATGAACAGGCATAAAGAGAAGGTGCAGCAGCACAATACCGAATCCGGAGGCGGAAAATCCTATAAGGATGTTGATGAATTTTTGTCGATTGTCGGCGGGTCGACTAAGCAGTGACAGGTGGGCTTCACGCCGCACTGCGGCGATGAAAAGCAAACAGGCTTTCTCGACGCTTTCGTCGATGGCGTTAATTGAAGCTTTCGTACTGTTCGCCCCCGATGTTTTAGCAGCCTCAGCAAAGAAAAACACGGTGGTGTTCCACGGGCGGCTCGTCAACGCGGGGTGCGAGGCCAGGGTGCTGACTGCCCCTACGCATTCGTACGAACACAAATCCCTCAAATTGAATGCGTACCTGACACTCGAGTTGGTTAAGCACGACGACGCCTGTGAGGGCGCTGCGATACCGGTGTCGACGTTTTATATCGAGCGCACATCGACTGTATTCGGGCCGCGCAGCGGCATCGTAACCCTGACCTACCAGTGACAACGCGCGTGCCCCGTTTCGCGTGCGTAGAACCGCCCCTGCCGACTCCGGCCAAGGCGGTTTTTTTGTATTCCTCATCAGGCGATGGCTCACCACCTCGCAGATAGGTTGGGCCAACCTTCCTTTGGGTGGTTGTCCGCAAAGCCACGCCATTCGGCGGTTTAGGATTCAGTCTGTCAGCTCCTGCAGAAAGTTCTTGCAGGCGCCACTGTCATTTCTGCATGCGCGAGGTAGGTAGCCTGACATCTGATCCTGCGCCGCCCGCATATAGTCGTTGCCGCCCTATTGGGCACATACGAATTGACACAAGGAGCGTCGTTAAGATGAACAACATTTCTCTCTCTATAGCTATCGTGGCGGCACTGGGCCTGAGCCTGGCGGGCACTGCCAGCGCGGCGAACAATGGCCGACTGGTACTCAACGGCACGCTGACCGACATTACCTGCGACATAAATGCCGGTACCGGTGCAAGCGCCGGGACCAACCCAGGCGACATCAACGTCGATCTTGGCAATGTATCGTTCGCTGATATCGGCCGTTTTGCCGATAACCGGCTCGAAACCGCCGCGCCTATCCAGCTATTGGTCAACTGCACCGGGGGCGCTTCAGCCTACGACACTGTCGACATGCGCTTCGTCGCACGCCAAGGCAGCGGCCTGGATAACCGAGACCAACGACTGCTGCGCACCACCGGTGCTGCCGACGGTGTAGGCATCGGTATGCTCAACGCTTCGTACCAGTTGATGGATCTTTCCGGCAACGAAACCATCAGCGCCGACCTGATACAGGATGGGGCTGGCGGCGCTACCGCAGAACTCAACTTCGGCGCGGTCTACGTGCTCAATGGTGCGGCCACCAATCCGGGTAACGCAGATGGCTTCTTGCCGTTCGTGATGGACTATCAGTGATGCCACCGGCGGGGTGAGCACAGCTCGTCCCGCTACCCTCCGATTTCGAGACGCTTCCATCATGTGTTTTTCTCTCCTTGGGCGCTCGCTGCGCGGGTTGTGCGCGGTACTGGCGATGACCCTGGCTGCCCATGCCCACGCGGGCATCGTGCTCAATACTACGCGTGTCATTTATCAGGGCGCCGACAGGGAGGCCAGCCTGCAGGTGCACAACACCGGGACGGGCGAAATCCTCGCGCAGTCCTGGCTGGAGGACCAAAGCCAGATCCAGTCGGCGATCAGTCCGCTGTTCGCGATCACCCCTTCGCTGGCGCGGATGGCCGGAAACGCCAAGCAACTGATCCGCATTATCTATTCCGGTGAAGGACTGGCGAGCGACCGCGAGTCGGTGCTCTGGCTGAATGTGCAGGAAATCCCCCAGACCGCCCGCGACAACGAGCTGCAGATCGCCATCCGCCAGCGCATCAAGCTGTTCTACCGGCCACAGGGGCTCACGGACAATCCGCTCCAAGCAGCGCAAGCACTGCAGTGGCAGCTGCGAGACGGGCAATTGGAGGTCACCAACCCCGGGCCTTATCACGTCTCAACGATCAAGCTTGAGGTCACGCATGACGGGCAGGTACTGCTCAAGGAAGACAGTCGGATGCTGGCGCCCAAGACACGCCTGCGCTTGCCGCTGCAGCCGGTGAACTCGCGCGGGCCCCTGGACCTGGCGTTCATCAGCATCAACGACTTTGGTGCTCAGGAGCCTTACCGCGCCAAGGTCTCAGGCGAGCGAGTGACTCAAGCCAGCAAAGTCGAATCAGCTCCTGAGTAGCGCTGGGCGGGCATTTTCGTTGACCCATTTTTTGAGCCGGATGCGTGTTCGGCTACTGCGTCGCACGCCTGTGAGAAACGATTCTGCAGCGCATCGGCACTCAGCGCACGAGTGAGCTAGCTAATGGAACGGCGAGACAGGCACATAAAAAGATGTATTTCCAATACCGTCCTGCCGTGGAGACGCAGGTCCGCATCGCGACCGCACACCACTGCGGGGCGTCACCCGTTATCCATCTGTATCGCCGCCACCGCCGCATGGGTGGTCGGCTCCAGTGCAGTCGCGATGGCCGACGGCAGCAGCGGCAGTACTGGCCAGCGCTTGGCATCTGCGGAGGTAAAATTCAACACCGCGTTCATCCAGGGCACGGACCAGCCAGCGGATCTGGAAGCCTTTCTTCAAGGCAACAGCGTGGCGCCGGGCACCTACCGGGTCGATATCTACGTCAACCGCACCTTGAGTGGCCGGCGTGACCTTGACTTCGCGGCCAACCCTGCCAGCGGCGTGGTCGAAGCCTGCCTGACCCTGGACCTGCTCGCGCAGTTGGGCATGGACACCTCGGGTCTGGACGAAAGTGGCAGCACGCCCGGTCATTGTTTCGATTTGCCTGCCAGGGTCGAGTTTGCCCATGTCGAGTACCAGCCCACCAGCCTGCGGCTGAACGTCAGCATTCCCCAGGCGATGATGTCACGCAGGGTTCGTGGCTATGTGTCGCCGCAGCTGTGGGACGAGGGCCAGAGGGCTGCATTCGCCAATTACAGCTTCAGCGCTGCACGCCGCAGCCGGTCCGGCCAGACGCAGGACCAGTATTTTCTGGGCCTGCGCAACGGGCTGAATCTGGGCGCGTGGCGGTTGCGCAATGAATCTTCGCTGGTTTACGGCAGCACCCAGCCCTATCGTTTTCGCAGCAACCGAACCTTCGTGCAGCGCGACATCACCGCCTTCAAGAGCCAATTGACCCTGGGTGAAACCTTCACCGATTCGCAGGTGTTCGACAGCGTGCGTTTCATCGGCGCAATGCTCGCCTCGGATGACGGCATGCTGCCTGACAGCGAAAGGGTCTACGCGCCGATCATTCACGGGATTGCCGACACCAACGCTACGGTGGAGGTGCGCCAAAGCGGCTTCATGCTTTACAGCGGTAACGTCCCGCCGGGGCCGTTCGAGATCTCCGACCTCTATCCCAGCGGCTCTAATGGTGATTTGGAAATTACCGTGATCGAAGCTGACGGGCGCAGGCGGGTATTCGTGCAGGCTTATGCGTCGTTGCCCATCATGGTGCCCAAAGGTGCGTCGCGTTTTAGCCTCGCCGCAGGCCATTACGACAGTCACGATGAGCGCGCGCAGTCGCCATTCTTCACCAGCGCGACGCTGATTTACGGGCTGACGGAGCATGTGACTGCCTTCGGCGGCGCGCAGGTGGCCGAGGATTTTCAGGCAGCTAGCATCGGGGCAGGCATCAATACCGGGCTGGGCGCGGTTTCCCTGGACCTGACTCAATCCATCAGCCAGCCACAGCGCCAATCCTACACCGGGCAAAGCTTACGTATGCGCTATGCCAATACGCTGGAGCTGACCAACACCACGCTCGCGGTGGCCGGTTATCGCCACTCCACTGATAGATACCGCACCTTCGAAGAGCATGTCGACGAACTGCAGGCCCTGGGCGGTCCCGCCTTCGATCGCGCCATTGGCCGCGCAAAGGATCGGGTCGAGCTCAACCTGACCCAGGCCCTGGCCGAACAGTCGGCGTCGCTTAGCCTGACCGGTTCCGAGCAACGTTACTGGAACTCGACAGGCAAAACCCGGCAGTTGTACCTGTCCTGGAGCGCTGCCTGGCGCAGCCTCAGTTATGGCGTTTCGCTGGAGCGCAATCAGACCTTCCAGCGCGATGGCCAGAGCCGCTCGGATAACCGCATCGCACTGACCCTAAGCTTGCCGCTGGGCGACAGTCCGTCCTCGTCACGGGCGTTTTTCAACGCCGTGCATGACAGCTCCGGCGACGCCACGGTGCAGGGCGGTCTCAACGGGCAGGTCTTCGATGACCGTAACACGTTCTACTCCCTGCAGGCCGGACACGACAGCCGGTCAGGGGCCAGCGGCTCCGGCAAGCTCAATACCACCACGCCGTTCGGACGCTTCGACGCCGGTTACGGTCAGGGCCGCGACTATCACAGTTTCAGCCTCGGGGCGACAGGGTCGGTGGTCGCCCACGGCGGCGGGGTGAATTTCGGACAGCCGTTAGGCGAAACCTTCGCGCTGGTGCAGGTCGCGGATGTCACGGGGGCCCGCCTGAGCAATTTCAGCAATGTCGAAACCGCAAGCAACGGCTACGCCATTCTTCCTTACACCCAGCCTTACCGCGCCAATTGGGTTAGCCTGGATACTCGGCAATTGGGCGCCGATGTCGAACTGGAAAACGCCGTTACTCAGCTTATCCCGCGTCGTGGGGCCGTGCCTGTGGTCAGTTTCAAGGCCACGGTGGGGCGGCGCGTGCAGTTCGAGTTGCTTCACCATGACGGCGGGCATCTGCCGTTGGGCGCGATGGTCGAGGATGAGCAAGGCAAGCTGCTGGCTGCCGTGGACCCCTCTGGCCGCGCGTTGGTCTTGAGTGAGCAGGACAGTGGCGAGTTGGTCATAAAGTGGTCCGATCAACACTGCCGCGCGCAGTTCGATCTCCCTCCCCGAGACCCACAACGCACCTATGACCGGGTCAAGGTGGTCTGCCTGTGAAGGGGGCAATCGCAATCGTGATGTTCGTATTGGCAACATTGCTCTGCCATAACGCCCAGGCCGTGGTGACATTGGCGGGCACGCGTCTGGTATTCGATGGTCGGTTTGCTGAGGCGAAAATCGAGATCCGCAACCCTGGTCACACTCAAGTGCTGATTCAGGCCTGGCTCACGGACGCCGGTGCCAATGAGGCGGCGGCCGACCTGCCGTTTGTGCTCACTCCGCACCTGGCGCAGTTGCCGCCCCAGGGCAGGCAGACCTTGCGCGTGCTTTATCAAGGCGTAGGCATGCCCCAGGACCGCGAGTCGTTGCTGCATCTGTACGTGCTGGAAGTGCCGCGTCGCAGCGCGCCCAGCCAGCAGTTGAACATTGCCGTACGCCAGCGCATCAACGTGTTCTATCGACCGGCCGGGCTGGAAGGCGATGCTGCCGAGGCGGCGCAGCATCTTGCCTGGCAGTGGGACAGCGACGATCACCAGGTGCTGAGAGTGCGTAATCCGACGCCGTTCCATGTGGCGCTGCATAAGCTTGCGTTCAACCAGGTCGAAGTCGCAGAAGACTTGATGCTCGCGCCTTTTTCCGCGCGTTCACTGCCGTTGCAGCCAACGCCGACAATAGGCACAGGTGAAACAGGCCTGAGTTTTAGCGCGCTGACCGACTACGGCGGGCTGCGCGACTTTTGTGCACCGGCCCAATACCACACGCCGTTCACAGCGCGATTGCGGCCGTCCGCCGGCTCATCCATAGGGAAATGCTGACCATGGCCACCTTGTCTTTCTGGCGCGGGTATTCGACGTTCGCTCTATTGTTGCTGCTCCCGGTCACCGGCATGGCCATGACCTGCAAGACCCAGGGGGCGGGCGAGGCTGCGATTTACGCTGATCTGAGCAGCACCGTCGCCATACCCGCGACGTTGCCCGACGGCCGCGCGGCGTGGCGTTCGGAGCGGCATCACCTCGTCGTCGAATGTTCCCGCGAACGATTCGGGCCGGCAGAGGATGTGGTGCTGTACCTAAACCCTGATAAACAACGCATCGGCGAGGGGATCCGGGCCGGGATCACGCTCAATGGCGTCGATTATGTGCACGGCAGTGGCCCGGTTGCGACGCAGCACGTGCTCCCGGCTTGTATGGAGGGCGTGGGTAATGGCCCGGCGTGCCCGAAGGCCGTCTTCAACCTGTTGTTTTCAGTGTTCATCGAGAAGTTCGGGCCTACGCCGCCCTCGGGCGTGGCCAGTGACCTGCTCGATTATCGAGTGTTTCAAATCGACAGCGCCCAGGGCATGAATCCGTTGCCTGACAATAACCTCAACTACATCATCAACAGTCTTTCCGGACTGCGCTTCGTCGCTTGCAACGCCGAACTGCGGGTACTGCCGGAGACGGTCGAGTTCGGTATCGTGCCAATCCAGAATGTTCGCGCAGGCGAGGTGGCGACCGTTCGGCAATTTGCATTGGCGACCAGTCGCACCTGCGATTCTCCGTACAGTCTCAACGCGCGGTTTACGCCTGTGTCTGGCAAGCTGCTAGGCGATGTGCTGGTGCCGGTGGGCAACGACAGCATCGGCATTCGTATTACCCGCGCACCGGCGCATCGCCCCATTCGTTTCAACGAGCCTTTCCACCTCATCGACCTGCCAGATGAAACCTATTCAGGTACCACTGATTTCAACGCCGAGCTGGTGTGGCAGACCCGCACGCCAGTGGCTGGACCTTTCTCGGCGCAAGTGATGGTGGATCTGTTTTATAAGTAAACCATCGCTCGGTTGCCACAGGCGGTTGCGTGGGGATTGAGGTATGCTGCGCGGCTTGCGGGCTCGGCCTGTTTACCCATCGACCGTTTGCGATCACGGAGCTTCCATGACCACTCCCGAACACACGCCAGCTCCCGACATTGCCGTCGAAACCGAAGTTGCTACTTCTGAGGGCGGGGAGAAGAAACCGGTGATCGCATCGTTCAGTTTTCCGTTCAAACCGGGCGAGCTGTTGCAGGCCAAGAAAGAACCGGCGCACTACAAAGGGCCGGGCAAGTCGAACCACGACAAGCGTCCCGGCGCCGCGCCATCGGGCACTCGGCGCTCGATGGGCAAGCGCTGACCGACTGCGCGCGAAAGCCGGATAACTGTCGGTGCGGGGCAGAGTGCTCAAATCTGCTGCCCGGGCACTTACCCTGTGGTCGCTTCCACAGGCGCTCCCTGTTCAACCCTGCTTGCGAAAGCTGTCCCGATACTGTGTTGGCGTCACCCCAGGCGCTGACTGAAGACCAGCCGCGTCCGCGCGGCAATGATCGGGTAGCGCGTGGCGCCGATGGTGACTATCGGTGGCCTTCTTCCTCGGCTACGAAACGATTGGCTTCGGCGAACACGTCGAGAGGCCCGGCGGCGCCAAAGACTGGACATGGGGGAAAAGCACGACCGCGACGCTTGTCATGGATGCCTCTTACTCGCCGACAAGGGTCGCGTCGAAAAACTACTTATTAGGCAACGTCGTCACGTTATCCCACTCGGTGATCAGCGCTTTGTTGTTCTTGCGGTCGTATAGGCACAGTTCGGTACCGGGCCTGTTCTTCATGAACGCCTGCTTGTACTGGCCCTTGATCAACAGCGCGTCGTACCCCACGCTGTCATCGAACATCGCGATTGCCCCGGCGGGCTTGGCGTTCTTCAATGAACTGGCAGCAATGCATCCGTCCAGCAGCGCCTTGTTGGATGCTTTCCAGGCATCCGCACTCGAGGCATTGGCTTGACCGACGACTGCGGTCAGGCCCAGTAACAGCAGGATGATTCGTTTCACGCGCATCTCTATCGGTTCTTTATCAGTTCAATGACCGTCAGTTTGACTGGTTCAGCGCGGTTCCAGTTCGCAGCGTTCCACATACTGCATACCGGCGCGCTCATATACGCGGCGGGCAGTCAGATTGCTCTCCATGACCTTGAGATCGACCTGTCTTTCGTGACGTTCGGCAAAGGCCTCGAACACCCGACGCAGTACGGCAAGCGCCACGCCACGTCCCTGAGCACGAGGATGAACCACCAGGTTGCGGATGAATGAACTGGTCCAGCATTGCGCCACTGCTGCCACGCCAAACGGATCGTGCACGACGAAGCACAGCCGCGGATCGAATTCCGGATCGTTCTCAAAGCCGCTCAGCCACGTTTCGAACGCTGGCACGCGCCCGCCACCCAGTTCGGTCCCCAGCATCAGCAATTGGTGGACGGCGCTGGCGTTTTCGGCGCTGACGGGCACTGTGCGCAGTGACTGCGGCCAGGTCCCTGCGCGAAGGGGCTGAGTGAGGTCGCGACGCATCAGCCAGTAGTGAGCGCTGGATGCGTCGTCCGGGGCGGGTCTCAGATCCCTTGGGCTTCGACCGTACGTGCGGCTTCGATCAAGCATCGTGTCAGCTCGGGCGAGGAAAATTTGGTTAGCACCGCGTTGGCGCCCGCCGCCTTGGCTTTTTCGGCGTTCATCGCGCTGTCCAGCGAAGTGTGCAGCAATACGTAGAGCTCTTGAAAGTCCGGAGTCTCGCGCAGGGTGCGGGTGAGCGCATAGCCGTCCATCTCCGACATCTCGATATCGGAGACCACCACGTTGATCTGCTGCGCCGTACCTTGCAGGTCCAGCAGCTGGTCGATCGCCTCGCGGGCACTGCGCGCGGTATGGCAGTCAAGCCCCAGGTTGCGCAGGGTGATGACCGACTGTTGCAGCGCGACCTGGCTGTCATCGACGACCAGAATCCGCGCCTTGGTCAGGACCTCGGCATCTGCGGTGCTGAGTTCTGTGGATTCGGCGAGGATCTGCGCTGGAGCGATACCATGAATGACCTTCTCGATGTCCAGCACCTGCACCAGCGTGCCATCCACCTGGGTGACGCCTGTGATGAACGACTTGTTGCCCGAGCCGAAGGGCGGCGGACGGATGTCCGTGGTCAGGCAATGGACGATCTTGCTCACCGCCTGCACGTGCAACCCCTGCTTGGAGCGGCTGACATCGGTCACGATAAGGCAGCCGCCGTGGGGGTCGACCAGCGGACGTTCTCCAATCGCGCGGCTCAGGTCAATTACCGATAACGAGTTGCCGCGCAATGTCGCCACGCCTTTGACGTGCGGGTGCGATTCGGGCAGCCGGGTGAGGGGAGGGCAGGGAATGATCTCACTGACCTTGAGCAGGTTGATCGCCATCAACTTTCCGCTACGTAGCGTGAAGAGCAGCAGCGAGAGCGAATCTGCTCGAGCGTTTTTGGACATATTAACCTTCTTTCATGCAGTGTCTGAATGCGCCAGAGCGCGCAAACAGCCGTCGATAACGGTGTATCGACTCTCAGCAGGCTGGCTTTAACCTTTTTGGTGTGGACTGGAAAGCGCAGGCGCTGCGATCGCTGTCAAAAAGACTCCTTGGAGGTGTTTATGACTGCACATATCTGTAGTCAAAATGACTTTAATATCATATCGATTTGATTTTTAAGACTATTTGTTGTGGCACGCTTCCTGATACAGACAAGGCATTCATTTTTCAATCATGTTCAAGGAATCCCCATGTTGAATGCATCGGATCGTGCCATCGTCAAATCCACTGTGCCGCTGCTGGAAAGCGGCGGCGAGGCGCTGACTACTCATTTCTACAGCAAGCTGCTCAACACCTATCCCCAGGTCCAGCCGTTGTTCAACCAAGCCCATCAAGCGAGCGGTGATCAGCCTCGAGCGTTGGCCAATGGCGTACTGATGTATGCACGGCACATCGATCAGCTCGAACAGCTGGGCGATCTGGTTTCCAGGATCATCAACAAGCATGTCGCCTTGCAGATTCTGCCCGAGCATTACCCCCTCGTGGGTGAATGTCTGCTGCAAGCGATCCGGGAAGTGCTGGGTGCCGATATCGCCACCGATGAGGTCATCGGTGCCTGGGGCAACGCTTACCAGCAACTGGCCGACATCCTCATCGGCCATGAAACCGCCCTCTATGACGAAAAAGCCCGCGCCCCCGGTGGCTGGCGCGGTGCCCGTGCGTTCAAGGTGGTGGCCAGGATGCCGGAAAGTGCCGAGATCACCTCGTTCTACTTTGCTCCGGTCGATGGCCAGGCGATCCTTGACTTCACCGCGGGCCAGTACATTGGTTTGCAACTGTTCCTCGATGGCGAAGAGATTCGGCGCAACTATTCGTTGTCGGCACGAGCGAGGAATAACCAGTACCGCATCAGCGTCAAGCGCGTACCCGATGGTCGGGCGTCCAACTATCTGCACGATCAACTGCAAGTCGGAGGCAGCATCAATTTGTTTCCGCCTTCGGGCGAATTCACACTTGAGGCTAGCAACAAGCCTCTGGTGCTGATCAGCGGGGGCGTGGGTATTACACCTACGCTGACGATGCTGGAGGCAGCAGTGGAAACCCAGCGGCCGGTTCACTTCATCCACTGCGCACGTAATGGCGCGGTTCACGCCTTCCGCGACTGGGTCGAAGAGCTGGCGGGCAAGCATCCACAGCTCAAACTTTTTTACCTTTACAGCGAAGATGACGGCATTAGCCCCGCGGCTCATGCAGCAGGGTTGCTGGATCAGGCGCAGTTGGAGCAGTGGCTGCCAGCCAATCGTGACCTGGACGCTTACTTTCTGGGGCCGAAGGGCTTTATGGCCGCAGTCAAACGCCAACTGCGAGCGGCAGGCGTGCCGGACAAGCAAATGCATTATGAATTCTTCGGACCAGCGTCAGCACTGGAGTGAGTATTCAAGTGATGCAGGGGCTGCGACAAATGGACGCATCCTTCTATATATAAGAAGCGTGGCTCGACCAGCTACCGCGGCAAAGGGTCGCATGTTCCTATATAGGGAAGGGTCGTCTCTGGTGCCCGCCGGTGTTACGTGACACGGTTAATATCCGGCTAATGCGCCCGTGCTCACCATCTGCTCCGGCGGGCCGCTGCGACGATGGTAGAATTGTCGGCTTTGCGGGCACTGCGTGGCACGCAACGAGGTGGATCTGTCGATCTGCAAGGACACCACATTCAAAGGGTATGTGAATGACTGACGAGATTGTTTACCTGCGACGCGAAAAGCAGTTCCTGTCCCTGCTAGGGATCATCTGTCTCGCACTGATCGGCGGGGCGCTTTACATGCAGGTCGTGCTGGGCGAGGCACCTTGCCCCCTGTGCATACTGCAACGCTACGCACTATTGTTCATTGCCATTTTCGCGTTCATTGGCGCGGCCATGCCGGGTCGCTTGAGCCTGAGCATCTGTGAAGTACTGGTCACGCTCAGCGCTGTGGGAGGCGTGATTGCTGCCGGGCGCCATGTGTGGATTCAGAGCCATCCCACCGAAAGCTGCGGTATCGATGTGTTGCAGCCGATCGTCGATGGCCTGCCACTGGCCTCCCTGTTTCCCCTTGGCTTTCAGGTGGCTGGCTTCTGCGAGACGCCATATCCGCCAGTTTTCGGACTGTCGCTTGCTCAGTGGGCATTGATCGCTTTCGTTCTCACCGTGATTCTGGTACCAGTCGGTATCGTCCGCAACCGTCTGAAAGCACGTTGATTACAAAGTGTTGCGGAAAAAAAGGCCCCGAATTCCTTAGTAAATTTAGGGCCTTTGCGGTTTTTTCGGGTGCGGCATATGCGCGCATTCTTACCGATCCGGAAATTAACTGTTGCGCAGAAACTCATAGTCAATAAAACTTTACGTATCTACAATCGCCCCCACTTAACGCCCCCTTCTCTTGGAGGCGGCGTAAATCGAGGTCGGAAAGCGTTTTTTACGCCTTTGTAGACGCCGTCTGGATGGCCTCTTGAGTCAAATTCCGAATGTCTGCGCAAAGGGATTTGGACCGCATGGCGGTTGCCACCATTCGAATAAGAAACCACTGCAGCACCTGGATTTGTTACGAGGCCGCACGCTTCCTGACAGGCCCCTGTTCAATCCAAAGAATTTGCCAGCACCTGGCAGGGTGAAGTGTTGGCGATCGAAACCCAACTGCGATGCGAAAGCTGCTTTTAGAGGTCGTGAGATGAGTAAAAAAAGGTACCCCAGGTTTTTTGGCTTCTTGGCCCTTTTCAGCATGCTCCTGCTCAGCGGGTGCGATTACACCCTGCTGGATCCCAAGGGCCATATTGGCGTGCAAGAGCGTGACCTGATCGTCACGGCTACTTTGCTCATGCTGCTAGTGGTGGTGCCGGTCATTTGCATGACCATCATCTTCGCCTGGAAGTATCGCGCGTCGAACAAGAAGGCCACTTACACCCCCGATTGGGCGCATTCGACCCGAATCGAACTGATCGTGTGGGTGATCCCGATGATCATCATCGCCATTCTTGGTTACTTCACCTACAAGTCGACCCATGCGCTGGACCCTTACCGTCCGCTTGAGTCCGACGTCAAACCGGTGACCATCGAGGTAGTGGCGCTGGATTGGAAGTGGCTGTTCATCTACCCGGAACAGGGCATCGCCACCGTTAACAAGATCGTGTTCCCGGCCAACACGCCGGTCAATTTCCGCATTACTTCCGATGCGGTCATGAACTCGTTCTTCATCCCGGCACTGGGCGGCCAGATCTACGCCATGGCCGGCATGCAGACCAAGCTGCACTTGATCGCCAATGAAAATGGCGAATTCGACGGTATCTCCGCCAACTACAGCGGCGCGGGCTTCACCGGCATGAAATTCAAGGCAACCGCCACTTCACAGGCAGACTTCGATGCCTGGGTTGCCGAAGTCAAGAGTTCACCTAAACAGCTGGGAACGGCTGAATACGCTGCATTGGCCAAACCTAGCGAACGCAACCCCGTTGAACTCTACTCTGCAGTCGCTCCAAACCTGTTCCAGACTATCATCGATAAGTATGAAGGTATGAAGCCGGGCAAGATTGTTCACGAGAAGAAAGAAGTGGCCGGTACGGAAGGGATGGACATGGGTAAGCATTCAGCTGCGCAGGCAGAGGAGTAAACGATGTTTGGTAAATTAAGTCTGGACGCGATACCGTTTCACGAACCGATAGTCATGATCACGCTTGCCATGATCGCTATTGGCGGTGTGGCGGTGCTCGGTCTGATCACGTATTTCAAGAAATGGACCTACTTGTGGACCGAGTGGCTGACATCGGTTGACCATAAGAAAATCGGTGTGATGTACATCGCCATCGCCATGGTCATGTTGATTCGCGGTTTTGCTGACGCCGTGATGATGCGTTCCCAACTGGCCCTGGCCACTGAAGGGTCGCCTGGCTATCTGCCGCCTGAACACTATGACCAGATCTTCACCGCTCACGGTGTGATCATGATCATTTTCATGGCGATGCCATTCTTCACCGGTCTGATGAACATCGTTCTGCCTCTGCAGATCGGCGCTCGCGACGTTGCGTTCCCGTTCCTGAACTCCCTGTCCCTGTACCTGCTGATCTCCGGTGTGGTTCTGGTGAACGTGTCCCTGGGTGTCGGCGAATTCGCACGTACAGGTTGGGTTGCTTATCCACCGCTGTCTGAACTGGGCTACAGCCCGGGCGTGGGTGTGGATTACTACATCTGGGCACTTCAGCTATCAGGTTTGGGTACGACACTGACGGGCGTTAACTTCCTGGTTACCGTTCTGAAGATGCGTGCGCCTGGCATGAAAATGATGGACATGCCTATCTTCACCTGGACCTGCACCTGGGCCAACGTCCTGATCGTGGCTTCATTCCCGATCCTGACCGCGACCTTGGCGCTGCTGACTCTTGACCGTTACCTGGACTTCCATATCTTCACGAACGAATTGGGTGGTAACCCAATGATGTACGTGAACCTGTTCTGGGCATGGGGTCACCCTGAGGTTTACATCCTCATCCTGCCGGCGTTCGGTGTTTTCTCCGAGGTTATCTCGACGTTCACCGGCAAGCGCTTGTTCGGCCACCATTCGATGATCTACGCCTCGGGTGCGATCTCCGTACTGGGCTTCATGGTCTGGCTGCACCACTTCTTCACCATGGGCTCGGGTGCAAGTGTCAACGCCTTCTTCGGACTGGCGACGATGCTGATCTCCATCCCGACGGGTGTGAAACTGTTCAACTGGCTGTTCACGATCTACCAGGGACGTCTGCGCTTCACTGCACCCGTCATGTGGACCCTGGGCTTCATGGTCACCTTCTCCATTGGTGGTATGACCGGTGTACTGCTGGCAGTGCCGGGCGCTGACTTCGTACTGCACAACAGCCTGTTCGTGATCGCGCACTTCCACAACGTGATCATCGGTGGTGCTGTATTCGGTTACATCGCGGGCTTCGCGTTCTGGTTCCCGAAAGCGTTCGGCTTCAAGCTGAACGAAAAGTGGGGCAAGGCAGCGTTCTGGTTCTGGATCTCTGGCTTCTACGTGGCATTCATGCCGCTGTACGCGCTGGGCTTCATGGGCATGACCCGTCGCCTGAACACAACTGATAACCCGGACTGGACTCCTTACCTGCACGTTGCCTTCTGGGGCGCCATGCTGATCGCGGTGGGTGTTGCCTGCCAACTGATCCAGCTGTACGTAAGTATCCGTGACCGTGATCAGAACCGCGATCTCACCGGTGACCCCTGGAATGGCCACACCCTGGAGTGGTCGACTTCCTCGCCACCTCCGTTCTACAACTTCGCAGAAATGCCGAAGGCTGAAGAGATCGATGCGTTCTACGCAGCCAAACGTGATGGCGAAGCGTACAAGGTTCCGGCCAGGTACTCCGACATCCACATGCCGAACAACACGGCAACCGGTCTGGTGATGGGTGCGCTGCTTACCGTTTTCGGTTTTGCAATGATCTGGCACATCTGGTGGCTGTCGATCGCGAGCCTCGCCGGCACGATCATCTATTTCGTCATTCACGCTGCACGTGACGATCAGGGCTTCATGGTTCCTGCTTCCGAAGTGGCACGTATCGAAGGCGAACACCACAGGATCCTGGACTCGGTCCGCAATGCTCAGGCAAACACTCCTGTCAACAAGCTGGAGCAGGCATAAACAATGTCGAACTTAGTATTTGATGGTGCGAAGGGTCACGACCACGCGCATGACCATGATCATGATCACGGTCATCACGACGCCGGCGAGATGAAAATCTTCGGCTTCTGGTTGTACCTGATGACCGACTGCATTTTGTTCGCGTCGATCTTCGCCGCCTATGCAGTGCTGGTTAACAACGTCGCAGGTGGTCCTTCGGGCCACGACATTTTCGAACTGCCTTACGTGCTTGGCGAAACCGCCTGCCTGTTGCTCAGTTCGATCACCTACGGTTTCGCCATGTTGGCGATGCACAAAGGCAACAAGTCGGGCGTGCTGGGTTGGTTGTTCGTGACCTTCCTGTTCGGTCTGGGCTTCATCGGCATGGAGATCAATGAGTTCCACATGCTGATCTCCGAAGGCTACGGTCCTAACCGCAGCGGCTTCCTCTCGGCGTTCTTCACGCTGGTAGGCACCCACGGTGTGCACGTAACCAGCGGTCTGATCTGGATGGCGATCCTGATGTACCAGGTCAACAAGCACGGCCTGACCGGGACCAACCAGACCCGCCTGAGCATGCTCAGCCTGTTCTGGCACTTCCTGGACGTGGTCTGGATCTGCGTGTTCACCGTTGTCTATCTGATGGGGACCATCTAAATGGCGAATTCACATCAATCTCATGACGACTCCAGCCATGGCAGCTACAAGTCGTACATGGTCGGTTTCGTACTGTCGATCATCCTGACCGCGGTTCCTTTCGGTCTGGTGATGTTCCCGACAATCTCGAAAATCGCCACCCTGTGGGTCGTGCTGATCTTCGCAGTCGTTCAGGTTCTGGTTCACCTGGTGTATTTCCTGCACCTGGATCGTTCGACTGGACAGCGCAACAACGTGGTCGCTTTCGCGTTCGCAACGCTGGTTATCCTTCTGCTGGTGGGCCTGACTGTCTGGATCATGTTCAGCATTCACACCGCCATGATGGCGAAGTGAGGAAAACCTGATGTCACTGAAGCACTTTATCCAAATCACCAAACCGGGGATCATTTTCGGTAACGTGCTTTCGGTGGCTGGTGGCTTTTTTCTGGCGTCCAAGGGGCATGTCGATTTCGGCCTGTTCCTCGTAGCGATGATTGGTACGTCGCTGGTCGTAGCGTCCGGTTGTGTCTTCAACAACTGCATCGACCGCGATATCGATCTGAAGATGGAACGCACTAAGAACCGTGTGCTGGTTCAGGGGCTGGTTTCCCTGAAACTGGCGCTGGCTTATGCCACGGTGCTGGGTGTGATCGGTGTTGGCCTGTTGTACTTCAAGGCCAACGCCCTGGCGGCACTGTTTGCAGTGATCGGTTTTGTGATTTACGTCGGCTTCTACAGCCTGTACCTGAAACGCAAATCCGTTCACGGAACATTGGTCGGCAGTCTCTCCGGAGCGATGCCTCCCGTCATTGGCTATGTCGCAGTGAGTAACAGCTTCGACCTTGCTGCGCTGACTTTGCTGGTCATGTTCAGCCTGTGGCAGATGCCTCACTCCTACGCCATCGCGATTTTCCGCTTCAACGACTACCTGGCTGCCTCGATTCCGGTTCTTCCGGTCAAGCGCGGCATTCGGGTGGCCAAGCGGCATATCCTGATCTACATCCTGGCGTTTCTGTTGGCGACGTTGATGCTGACGTTCGGCGGTTACGCCGGGCTCAACTATCTGGCCGTCGCTGCTGCGATGGGCATGTACTGGTTATACATGGCGTGGACAGGCTACAAGGCCAAAGACGACATCGTTTGGGCACGCAAGCTGTTCGTGTTCTCCATCTTCACTATCACAGCTTTGAGCGTGGCAATGTCGCTGGATTTTCAGGTAACTAAGGAACTGCTGGTAACGTACGCAGCGCCTTGATCGCCTGAACCCAACAAAAAAGACCCCGTTGTTCGTATGAGCAGCGGGGTTTTTTATTGGCTGCCATCCATGGATTGCATTGAATACACCCTCGACCCGCTAGGGCCTGACTGTTTTTTCCAATCCCAACCGCCAATCATTCATGACAAAAGCCATCGCTTTGCCGCATCATGTGTCTGTTTTGTACAGGGATCGTAGCGAAATGCATCTGATCCGGTCGTAGAGACACAACAAACAGAATTATGACTGACCAAATCACCCCAGAACTGCGGCCCCAGCATGACTCGATGCCCCTCGTATCGATCATCGCGCCCTGCTACAACGCAGAAAGGTATCTGGACGCCGCCATTGCCAGCATCTTCGCCCAGGACTATCAGAACTTCGAAGTCATCATCGTCGACGATGGTTCCAGTGATAACAGCGTGGCGATGCTTGAGGCGCTGCAAGGCAAATACGATTTCCAGCTGTACTCCCAGGCCAACGGCGGCGTCAGTGCCGCCTTGAACCACGGGCTCAAGTACGCTCGGGGTGACTACGTTTGCACGCCTGATCTGGACGACATCATGCTGCCCTCATCCGTGCGTCTGCGCGCCGAGTACCTGAACCAGCACCCAGAAGTCGGCTGTGTCGGCGCGCTGATTATCTACATGGACTCGGACGGCAACGACACCAAGATCCAGAAGCTCTCAGGGATCAAGAAGCTTACCTTCGATGAAATCCTCGGCGACGCGGTCGTGGTCGGTGCCCCGGTGTCGCTATACCGCATGGATGCGCTTAAAAGCGTTGATTTTTACGACCCCGACATCAGGGTCCAGGATTTCCAAATGACCCTCAAAATCGCCTGCAAAGGCTATGAGGTTCATGTGCTGCCGGTGAGCGTCACCCGCTACCGCCGCCACCCCAACAACCTGTCGCGGCGCTACAAGGTGCTGTTAGACGCCGACATGCGCACCATCGCCCCCTATCGAACGCACCCGGCGTATAACCGCGGATTGACTGCGATCATCAACAAAGCCTTGAAGTACGCAGTGGTCAGCGATAAAAAGTACGCTTGGACATTGCTGCGCTCGATCCCCTTCCGACAGTTCAACAAAACCACCTTCCGCCGCTTCAAGCGTCTGTTGCTGCACCGCCAAGGCAGCTGAACCGATCACCGGCGCGCCTGCTTTCGCTTACGGACAACTGCATGAAACTCCTCGAACTGCTCAAGACCCGCAAAACCAGAAAGCGCCTGCGCAGCCTGGATAAGCTCGAACGTGCGCCGGAGAAAATCCGCCTGCGCTATCCGCACTACGTCGTGGGCACGGGCACCTATGGCATTCCGGAAGTGTTCGAGTTCGGTGACGACACCGTGCTGCGCATCGGTTCTTATACCTCGATTGCCGCCGGGGTGAAGGTCCTGCTCGGCGGCGAGCACCGTACTGATTGGCTCACCACCTATCCCTTCCCGGCGATGATGAAGGGGCTGGAAGACATCAAGGATTACGCGCCGAGCAAAGGCGATGTACTCATCGGCAGCGATTGCTGGATCTGCGCCGGTGCCACCATCCTGTCCGGCGTGACCATCGGGCATGGTGCCATCGTGGCCGCTGGAGCGGTAGTCGCCCGAGACGTGCCGCCGTTCGCGGTGGTCGGCGGCAATCCCTGCAAATTCATCCGCTGGCGCTTCGACGAAGAGGTTCGCGAGCAACTGCTGCGTGCGGCGTGGTGGGACTGGCCGATGGAAGAGGTCAAATCTGTCGCCAGAATGCTCTCAGGTTCGGACCTGAGCACCTTTCTGGACTACATCACGTCGCGCAACGCGGCGTGATGCTGAGCCTCCGGTTGACCCTTTCTGAAGGATGACAGGCGGCTCACTGCGACTGGTGCTCGTCTGGGGTTTTTGCCGGGCCGAGCACAATCGCCAGATGTCGCAAATCCTCGATCTCCACGCTGACGCTCTTGCCCGAAGGGCTGGCTTTGAGCGTCCCCAACGCAAACACGGTAAAGAAGCGCACCTCATTGGCGTGACTCAAAAGCTCACTGATATAGCGGCTTGAACGATAGGCCTGCATCTGGGCAGGTGAGACGTACAGCGTCACCTGCTTGCCTTGCAGCCGATCGAAGAATTTGAACTTGAACCCGGTGCCATAGCGCTCCACCAGCCCGCCGCCGTAGAGCACCCTGCGCGGGTCCGCCAATTGGGCGAACTTGATATGGCGAAAATACGCACGCAGCGAAACCTCACCCTGACCCGGAACGCGCAGAGTCAGCAGGGCGAACTCTTCCTTGGTGAGCTGCGCCTGAGCCTGACGGAAGCTGTCCACCAGCCGCTCCAGATTATTGGTGCGGGTTTGCGCAGGCTGTTTGTTTTTCGGCGTGTCAGACGCAGCCCTTACATCGGTCGTTTGTTCATCTGGAGTCTTGTCGGGCGCAGGAGCCGCAGCGGGTTCTGATTTCACGCGCTCCCTGAGTGCGGGGTCAAACACATCGATGTAATCATCCAGTTTGCGTTTGACCTTGCGCAGCGCGCTCTGCGATTCGGTTTCCTGAAGCGCGGGAGTTTCTTCGTCAGGCGCGCCCTCGTCGACCCATTCACAATCGACGTGGTGCTCGTAATTGGGGTTGGCCCTGAAGTGCGCCGCGACGAAGGTTGGATGCTCCTGGGGCTTCACGTCATAACGCACGCCCGTGATCTTCACGCCCTGCGCGCGACAGGCCTCTGTCGAGCACAGAAAGTTGAAGCGCGCCCGAGGCGGTTCCTGGGAGAAATACTCACGCCGCGCAGCAACGATCGAGAGTTCTTGCTGCAATTCGACACAAAACGCGCGGGTGATGCTCTTGCTGGTCTTCATGAATGCGGCAGGGTCCTTCGCCGAGGTGACGTGCGAGCATGATGCTCAATCGCCAGCGCACTGCACAAGCGCTTAAATCGTGCCGTGCAGCGGGCTGCTATCAATGACGCCACCCCCCGGCAAGCCGGACCGACGGAGGGATTCGTTTACTGCGGCGGCACCGCCAGCCACTGCGCCACCACCTTGTGATACGCCCCCGTGGCCTTCGACAGGTGCAGCCACTGATCCACATACGACTTCCAGCTCACATCGTCACGGGGCAACAGGTACGCCTTCTCGCCATATTGCATATAGCGCGAAGGGTTCACCGTGCACAGCCCCGGCATGCGCTTCTGTTGGTACAAGGCTTCAGAAGCGTCGGTGATCATCACGTCGGCCTTGTTGTCCAGCACCTGCTGAAAGATCGTCTTGTTGTCATGGAATTCAAGCTTGGCATTGGGCAGATAAGCCCGGGCAAATGCCTCGTTGATTCCACCTTGCGGCTCGATCACGCGCACGTTGGGTTGGTTGATTTGCGCAACGCTCTGGTACTTCGATTGATCCTCGCAGCGCACCAGCGGCACCTTGCCGTCGACATCGAGGGTATCGCTGAAAAACGCATTCTTCTGGCGGTCCAGCGTCACCGAAATCCCGCCCACTGCGATGTCGCATTTACCCGCGGTGAAGTCTGTCATCAGGGTTTTCCAGGTCGTCGGCTCCCACTTCACCTTCACCCCCAGACCCTGTGCGAGCGACTGCGCCAGCTCAATGTCGATGCCCTCGTACTGGCCGTCGGGCTTGAGAAAGGTATAAGGCTTGTAATCGCCCGTCGTGCAGACGGCCAATTCGCCCCGCTGCTGAACCGCATCCAGATGCGAAATCGGCTCGGCGGCCTGCGCCTGAGCTACGCCCAACACGCCCAGCAGGAGGCTGGCGGTAATGCATGTGTTCATGCTGTCGATCCTGTGAATCAATGAGCCGGGTTGTCGTTATAGAGGCGAGCGGGGCACTGGGGAAGGGTTGGCAAGACAGATCTTCGGCAGGTTTTGAGTTGCAGAGCAAGGCCGGCGTCGCGAAAGCGATAACCCCGGCCGGTGTACGAGTTACTTCGTCGACGGCCGTGCGGCGCGAACCTTCGCCCGGCGATGGCGGTACAACGCCACCCCTGCCGCAACGACCACAACACCGATAAAGATCGGCAGACGATAAGGTTTTAGATTTCCCAACAGATTCTCCAACGCCTCGCCCGCCCAATAACCGCCCATCACGAATAGCGTGGCCCACACCGCCGCGCCGAGCAGATTGACCAGCGAGAAGCGAATCGGCGACAGGCGACTGGCACCAATCACCAGTGGCCCGACCAAACGCATGCCGTAAAGAAAGCGCACGGAGAAAATCGACGCCGTCGGGTAGCGTTCGATCAGCCCGGAGACCCGGTCAATCGCCGCTTTCTGACGATGCAGGCGCGGCAATATCCGCGGCCCGAAATAGCGGCCGATCCAGAACAGAATCTGGTCACCCACCATCCCGCCCAAGGTGGCGACGGCAATCACATCGATCAGCCGCAGGGACGTTTGGTGAGCCGCAAGGCCGCCGAGAATCAGAATGGTCTCGCCTTCGAGCAGGCAACCCACGAACACGGCCCAATAGCCGTAGTTGACGAGCAGATAATTGATGTCGAGATGTTCAAACATAAGAACCGGCGGCCCCGAAAAGGTGAATCAGCCGCCGGGTTATCCAGCGGAAGGCATGCCGTTCGACCGAATCGGGGCGCGAACAGTTCTATCGCGTTGCCTGCTCGTGTTTTTATCGGGGGATCGCTGCGTTCGCGATGCCGAGCCGCAGGCGCATGCAGGGACGGGCGTGCACCTGACTGCAGATGCAGACCAGGCCGCTCTGTCAACATCATAGCCACGGTACCCAATAGCCTCTTTTCATTCGAAAGGCGGAGCGCTCTACCGTGTAGGAATCTTCTGAATTTCGATAGTTGGGTTGTTCAGCAACACAGCCCGCGCTAGTTTTCGACCCCCACATCACAACTTACATTTGCATCTATCTACGCGCGGCTTTGGTTAACACGCATCTCTCTAATGCCTGGGTATACAGAGCGTGAAGAACTGCTTCACATAAGGAATACGCTTTGCCTGATCAGGACGAATTCCGCGTCATGCTTGACCTTGCCCAATTGGCCTCGATTCTGGAACACGAATCGCTATCACCCTATGAAATATCGACAAACCGGATTATTGCAGCTTGCGCCTAAGCGGAGGTCGCCGGAAGTTTCCGTTAAAATGAGCAGGGTTGAAGTGATCGTTTAGTTTAATGAATTTAACAAAAAGCCTATTTATATATTCACCGCCTATCCTATTCCGTGAGAGTTATATGCGTAGTTACGTACAGTTAATAGATTTTATGGGCGATTTGTCGGAAGTGATGCAAGACCACCTCCCTGAAGAGCTAAGAGCGGCTCCGCTCACCCTGGATGAAATAGTGGACCGGTGGGTCGCGAGAAAGTCGTATCTCGCCATCCGTTCCCTGGAGAAAGATATATTGTCATACGCGAAGAAATTCGCTGCGGGTGACTATTCGGTTGACGAACTGTTGGAGCTTGAGGACCTGCTATTCATCCCCGAACGATTTGGCTGCGACGGACCTGAGTTGCTACTTTTAGCGCTGTTGATCATCAAAAAAAGAATGGCTGTTCAAAGACGATCTGTTCTGGACGATATTAGGCGGTGGTTGAGGCGCTGATGGGATACGCCAGCATAGCGAGTTGCAGAAGGCGGGGTCATCCGAAGTGGTGAGAAAAAGGAAGCGTTTTATAGACAGATCAATAAGTCGCATCTTCTGCCTTACATCCGCAGACAGATTCAATTCACAACGGAATCGGCCACGTCCGCCATTTCGATTCAGAACGGAATCGATTACGTCCGCTATTTCGACTCAGAACGGAATCGATTATGTCCGCTATTTCGATTCAGAACGGAATCGATTATGTCCGCTATTTCGATTCAGAACGGAATCGATTATGTCCGCTATTTCGATTCAGAACGGAATCGGTTACGTCCGCTATTTCGATTCAGAATGGAAGCGATTACGTCCGCTATTTCGATTCTGGCCGCAGGCCGTAGGAGCAAGCTTGCTCGCGATCTGCCGGGAACCGGCAGCAAATCCATTCAACTCGATTCCCGCTGACACACCGCGATGACCAAGGTAACGGGAGGGCCTGCTAGTCACCAAAGCGGCTGGCGTGTAGGACCTTTCTGAATTGCTGCCTGCGGGTTGTCCACACAAAACACCCACGCTAGTCTCCCTGCCGTCGTTCATTGTGGCGACCGGATTTGACGATCTGTTCTCAAGGTGCATCAGCATTGCTCTACATGACTTAAGCTATTGCTTGAGGTTCGTGCTATGGCGGCTGTGCGTCGGAGACCTCCGGGTCTGCCGGATTCTTGGGCCGATTCGTCAACCTTCGCACAGCCGCCACCCTAATGTTTGACGACATAGGGTGGCCGTAACCAAGGAGTCTTACCCATGCAGGCACCGCAATCTCAATACACTCAGTCCGTCTCACCTATCTGCCAACCGGAGATTAGGCAATGACCGGCTGCTACAAATCCCAAATCTTCATCCGCCACCACCGCCAACTTCGCGCGCTTCTGCTGGAAAATCAGGCCTGGTTCTGCCTTCAGGACACGGCCCGTCTCATGGGCAAAGCGCTCGACGAACGCGCCACCTGGAAGCTGGACCCCGATCAACGCCGAACCGCCTGGCTCAACGCCAACGGGGAGTGCACCCAGCAACTCCTCATCAGCGAATCCGGCCTGTTTGCCATGCTCGTCCACCACTACGTTCCCGAGAATCGAGCGCTAAGGCATTGGCTGACTCACGAGGTGTTGCCGACCCTGCGTGACAAGACCGAGCAGGCTTTGCCGAGCATGAGTTCGATGAGGTGGTCCGGTAGTTCGGTCGGATTACTGGAATGGCAGAGTGATTACTGGGTGCGGTTTAGGGATCTGCCGGAGCTGATCGCAAAGCCAGTTGATACGAGGGGCGAGCGAAAACCCAGTCGATTTTCAGGGCTCTGGCGCGCCGCGTGGTTGAGGGGATGAGCGGGTGCACGTTCCTTGCTCTCTGGTAACCTCGCCGATATTGAGTGCAATCCACAAATTGAGTGCAATCCACAACAAAAGGCATGCCATGGCAGCGCTGAATCTTCATCTGCTCGACGCTCGCGGCACGTTGACCGACATCAACCAATGGCTTCGTACGGCCTTGTCCCGGACTCACCAGATTGCCGGTTCGTTGATGGCGTTGTCGCCGCTCGACGTTGTGGTAAAGGCTGGCACTCACGTGATTCCTGAGAAAGGCCATCTGGGGTATGCGGCTGAGGCAGGGGTCATTTATCTGACTGTCGATCCCGCAAGCCCGGTGCTCAGGGACAACGCCGATGCGTCCCTTGAGCGCATGTTCGCGCACGAGCTTCATCACGCAGCTCGCTGGCAAGGTCCCGGATATGAGAAGACATTAGGTGAGTCACTGGTTTCGGAGGGGCTGGCAGGGCATTTTGCGCTGCAGGTCTGTGGCGGTTCGCCGGAACCCTGGGAGCAACTCGGTGCATGCGAGATTCAGCCTTACATTGCCACTGCCCAGACGCAATGGAGCCGGTCCGATCATGACCACGCGGCGTGGTTTTTCGGGAGCGCCGGTTTACCCAAGTGGCTGGGGTATTCCCTGGGGTTTCGGTTGGTTGGCAGATTCCTCTCGGAACACCCTGGCAGCCGGGCTTCGGACCTTGCGCAATTGGATGCAGAGGCGTTCCGTAGCGCTCTAGGGTGAGTCTGACCCATCCTTTCAGTGTTTCGCCCGTTCTCCCGCGGCGTCGCTTGAATCGAATGCCTTGAGTGTCTTCGATTATTCCGTGACGGCGAAACGGGACGCCTGATTTAACAGACTTGTTTTGATCAGTGCGGTAAGCGCTGGAAGCCTGCAGCGCTTCCAGCGCTTACCGCTATCACAGTGCCTGATCTCGTGGCTACGAACCCAAGCTAGACTTGGCCTAGCGACGCCATACCCTTCCTTCGTCACTCACCACCCAAGGCGCGTGATCAGCCACGATGCACACCCCGCCCACCCAACGCTCGGCCGGCGCATGATCGAGCCAGTTGGCGTGCCCTCGCAGAATTTGCTCGCCCAATGGGGTGATTCGAACGGCGCGCTTCTGCCATTCGCTTCCCGGCTGTTCATGCACCAGCGGATGCGGCGCATGAATCAGCGGGTGGAGCAGCGCGTTGAACATCAAATCCCCCAAATAGGGAAGCGGCTCGTAGCTCATCATCAGGTGGCCGAAGACCTTGCCCGCGGGCAGCTCACCATGGTCGGCGAGGATGCGCAGTGTCAGGCGCTGGGTGAGGCTCAGGCCATCCACCGCGCCGGGAAGCTCTTGCAACTGGCGCATCAGAGCAGGCCCCAGCAGCGGCAGTACCGCATGCTGTTGATTGGCAAGCCGGGCCCAGTCACTTGGGTCTGCCGCGGTGTAGGCGGCCCAGACCTTACGGGCCAGCATCAGCGCGTCCTCACCGAGCGGGCGCCGTTGCGGCCAGAGCCAAGCGAGCAGGTCCGGGGCCAGTTGGCCTATGCCTATAAACCGTTCCACGCCGGGCACGTGATTGATTTCAATCAATTCAAGTCGGCGTGGCAGGGCAGGCAGGCTTGCCAATAGCCGCACCAGAAACAATTGATCGTAGGCATCTGCCTCGCACCACAGCACCAGCTCGCTATCGGTAGTCAGTTGCGCCAATGCCTCACGCTGCACGGCCTGGCGCTGTTGGATATCACGGGAAGACAACCCGAATGCCTGCTCTGCGAAAGCCGCTCGTACCGCCCAGTATTCGTCGTCAGGTAGAGCGGGGACCGGACCCATGACCATCGGATCATCGAACATGTGAAACGAGCCTGAGAAACCGGTGATTCGCAGGCTGTGCTCGATGTCGTTTCCGCAACGCCAATGCTGGACCGAGGCTTCGTGCGTTGCAGCGAAGCCGGGATGGCGTGCTGCGAACGCGACACTGTCAGCGTGGGAAATCAGTTTGGGCCAACTGGCGAAGCCCATTTCGCGAGCCAGTAGCCATTGCGTGTCGGCCAGTCGATAGTCAGGGCCCGACAAACCCAGTGCTCGAAGCTGCGCACGAGCATCGTCAGCCTGGTCGTTATTCAGTGCCTTTAAAAGACGCTTGGCGCGTTTACGCAGGGAGGGTAAATCTGGAAGACCGTGATGATGGGAAGCGTTAGTGGCAGGCATGCCAACTCCTTACAGGGCTCGGTCCGCCGACAAGCCAGGAGCTGGAATGAGAATGTGGGAAGCATGCTTGGGGTAACCCTTCGCGCGGACCGCAGGCGCAGCAAACGCCCAGGCGCGGACTTTAGCGGGAAGCGATGACGGAAGTAAAGCGGGGGCTCGTCGCTTTTAAATCCTCCTGATCGAGCCGATGAGCCAAACCCATCGAATCACTTTTTAAGATCGACCCCTATATCTTCCAAGAGTCCGGCAATCGCTGCGGCCAGCCGGTCTTCATCGCGCTTGTAATACGTCCATTTGCCGACCTTGCTGGCCTTTACCAGACCCTGATCATGTAAGGACTTCAAGCAAATCGACGTGGCGGGTTGTGAGAGCCCGCTTTTTTCCTGAATCAGGCTCGCACAGACCCCGTACACGCTGAAGTCATACAGCTGCAGGCAACCTTTAAAGGACTCGTGCGGGTCTTTAAGCCAACCCAGCACGGCTCGCCGTGTCGGGTTGGTGAGCACTTTGAGCGTCTCGTTCAACTCCTGCATTTCGATACCCGTCCCTTGCCGACGAGACAGTCTCGCCATTGAGGGCGGCAGTTTATGGCTTACTAAATGGATAGTCGATATAGCCTTCCTTTGCGCCACCATAAAGCGTCGCGTGATCCACTGGATTGAGCGGTAAGCCGTTTTTGAATCGATAAGGTAGATCGGGATTGGCAATAAACGTGCGCCCAAAACCGAACAGGTCTCCATAACCGTCAGCCAGCATTCGCTTGGCTTTCTCTTCGGTGTAGCACCCGGAGTACATGATTGGCCTGGTAAAAACCTCACGCAGCGACTTACGAAACGATAGCGGCAGGTCAGGGCAGTTATCCCAGTCAGCTTCAGCGATGGACAGGTAACCGATGCCCAAGCCATTGAGCATGGACGCGGCCTGAATGTAAGTGGCGTGCGGATCGCTTTCCACAAGACCCAGATAAACACGAGCCTCAGTGGTGGTTTCAAACAGCGGCGAGAACCGCACACCTACACGCTCGGCCCCGAAAACAGAAATAACGGCTTCGGTCACTTCGCGTAAGAAACGCAGGCGATTATCCAGCGATCCGCCATATTCATCAGTACGGAGGTTGGTGTGCTCGGAAATGAATTGGTTGAGCAGATAGCCATTAGCCGAATGCAATTCCACTCCGTCAAAACCCGCCTCTTTCGCATTCACCGCCGCCAGCCGATAGAGCTCGATCAACTCCCTAACCTCCTCAATAGTCAGCTCACGGGGCTGACTTGGGTCCGCCAAAGCACCGGATGCCGGGCCGGTCTCGATAAACACTTTAACGGCCGTCGCTTTGATCGCAGAGGGCGCGACAGGAGGCTGAGATTCAGGCTGCAAGCTGGTGTGCGAAACCCGACCTACGTGCCAAAGCTGGCAAAAAATCACGCCGCCTTGCCCATGAACAGCGCGGGTTACCTGCTTCCAGCCTTTTACCTGTTCTTCGCTATAAATACCGGGGGTCCAGGCATAACCCTGGCCCCGTGGCTCGATCTGCGTACCTTCAGTGACCATGAAGCCCGCACTGGCACGTTGCTTGTAATACTCGCTCATCAACGCATTGGGGATGTCACCGGGCTGCGTGCTCCGGGAGCGAGTCAACGGCGGTAGCGCGATTCTGTTTCTGAGGGTGAAGCCAGCAAAGGACAGCGGTTCAAACAAGCTTGAGTCGGTCATTTCGGATCCGGGCAGTTCAAGGAAGAGGCCGACACATTAACATATTCGAATGTGTGAATGTGTTTGTTGGTGCGCGACAAATTGCCGGTGCGATAGCTGACTGTGGGCGTTGAGCTTTTAAGGACTCCCTCAAGCAGGTAGAGCGAGGTTGGAATGACGGACACAAAAAAACCGGCTCAAATATGGCCGGTTTTCTTTTCCTCCAAGCTATGCAACCTCTTGAAGGTCCTACTGTTTGGTGCCCCGAGGGAGAATCGAACTCCCACTTCTTTCGAAAACGGATTTTGAATCCGCCGCGTCTACCAATTCCGCCATCAGGGCTCAATGGCGGCGAAGTATAGAGATGAGATTACCGTTGGTCAATCATGTTTCATGGTCAATTTTCAGGTTTTCGGCTAAACTTCGCGGCCCTGCTAGACGAACCCCATCATGCGTGTCGCCGACTTTACCTTCGAACTCCCTGATGCATTGATCGCTCGCCATCCGTTGGCGGAGCGTCGCAGTAGCCGTTTGCTGACCCTCGATGGGCCGAGCGGCGCGCTGGCTCATCGCCAATTCACTGATTTGCTGGATTATTTGCGCTCTGGCGATCTCATGGTTTTCAACAATACCCGGGTGATTCCGGCGCGTCTGTTCGGGCAGAAAGCCTCGGGCGGCAAGCTGGAGATTCTGGTGGAGCGGGTGCTGGATCAGCATCGTGTGCTCGCTCATGTGCGTTCCAGCAAGTCGCCGAAGGCGGGTTCGACAATCCTCATCGATGGCGGTGGCGAAGCCGAGATGGTCGCGCGTCACGATGCGTTGTTCGAGCTGCGTTTTGCAGAGCCGGTTCTGCCGTTGTTGGAGCGCGTGGGGCATATGCCATTGCCTCCTTATATAGATCGCCCGGATGACGACGCCGACCGTGAGCGATACCAGACGGTGTACGCGCAGCGTGCCGGTGCGGTGGCGGCGCCGACGGCGGGGTTGCATTTCGATCAGACGATGATGGATGCGATTGCCAAGAAGGGTGTCGAGTCAGCGTTCGTCACCCTGCATGTGGGGGCGGGGACGTTTCAGCCGGTGCGCGTCGAGCGGATCGAGGATCACCACATGCACAACGAGTGGCTGGAAGTCACTCAGGACGTGGTCGATGCTGTTGCTGCCTGTCGCGCGCGCGGGGGTCGGGTGATCGCGGTCGGTACGACCAGTGTCCGCTCGCTGGAGAGTGCAGCTCGCGATGGCGTACTCAAACCGTTCAGTGGCGACACCGATATCTTTATCTATCCGGGGCGACCATTTCATGTGGTCGATGCCTTGGTGACCAACTTCCATTTGCCTGAATCCACGCTGTTGATGCTGGTTTCGGCATTCGCCGGTTATCCGGAAACCATGGCGGCCTACGCGGCAGCGGTGGACAACGGTTACCGCTTTTTCAGTTACGGGGATGCCATGTTCATCACCCGCAATCCCGCGCCGACGGCTCCCAAGGACTCGGCCTCAGAGGATCAAGCATGAGTCGCACCTGTCGTATGTCTTTCGAGTTGCTTGCCACCGATGGCAAGGCGCGTCGCGGTCGTCTGACCTTTCCCCGTGGCGTGGTCGAAACGCCGGCGTTCATGCCCGTAGGGACCTACGGTACGGTCAAGGGCATGCTGCCTCGGGATATCGAAGCCACGGGTGCGCAGATCATCCTCGGCAACACCTTTCACCTGTGGCTGCGCCCGGGCACCGAAGTGATCAAGGGCCACGGCGACCTGCACGATTTCATGCAGTGGAAAGGCCCGATCCTGACCGACTCCGGCGGTTTCCAGGTGTTCAGCCTGGGCGCCATGCGCAAGATCAAGGAGGAGGGCGTGACCTTCGCCTCTCCGGTAGATGGCGCGAAGGTGTTCATGGGTCCTGAAGAGTCGATGCAGGTGCAGCGTGACCTGGGGTCGGACATCGTGATGATCTTCGACGAATGCACGCCGTACCCGGCTGATGAAGATGTCGCGCGTACGTCGATGGAGTTGTCGCTGCGTTGGGCCAAGCGCTCGAAAATCGCCCATGGCGAGAATACCGCGGCGCTGTTCGGCATCGTTCAGGGCGGTATGCACGAGAATCTGCGCATGCGCTCGCTGGAAGGCTTGAGCGAGCTGGATTTCGACGGCCTGGCCATCGGCGGTCTATCGGTGGGCGAGCCCAAGCACGAAATGATCAAGGTCCTGGATTATCTGCCAGGCCGGATGCCGGCTGACAAACCTCGTTACCTTATGGGTGTAGGCAAGCCCGAGGACCTGGTTGAAGGTGTGCGCCGCGGAGTCGATATGTTCGACTGCGTCATGCCGACGCGCAATGCTCGCAACGGTCATCTGTTCATCGACACCGGTGTGCTGAAGATTCGCAACGCATTTCATCGCCACGATGATTCGCCACTGGATCCGACCTGCGATTGCTATACCTGCAAGAACTTCTCCCGCGCGTATCTGCATCACTTGGACAAGTGCGGCGAAATGCTGGGGAGCATGCTCAATACGATCCATAATTTGCGGCATTACCAGCTGCTTATGGCTGGTTTGCGCGAGGCTATTCAACAAGGTACATTGGCCGCCTTTGTCGACACCTTCTATGCCAAACGCGGGCTCGCAACGCCGCTGCTGGACTGAATGACAGCCGGTCGTACCGCTTCTTATTATTAAAATTATGCAACTGGAGTGTTAAATGAGCTTTTTCATCTCTTCCGCTTTTGCGGACGCGGCTGCACCTGCCCCGGCAGGTCCCATGGGCGGCGGCTTCGAGTGGATCTTCCTGGTCGGCTTTCTGGTCATCTTCTATCTGATGATCTGGCGCCCACAGGCCAAGCGTGCCAAAGAGCAGAAGAACCTGCTGGGCAACTTGCAGAAGGGCGATGAAGTCGTCACTTCCGGCGGCATCGCGGGCAAGATCAACAAAGTGACCGACGACTTCGTGGTGATCGAAGTTTCCGACACTGTAGAACTGAAGATCCAGAAGGGCGCCATCGCTGCCACCCTGCCTAAGGGCACCCTGAAAGCCATCTGATTCCAGTCCTTTACCAATCGACGGGGCGCGCAAGGCGCCCCGCGTTATAAGCAGGCGGCGTGATGTTGAACAAATACCCTCTGTGGAAATACATCCTGATCCTGGCAGTGCTGGCGATCGGCTTTATTTATTCCGCACCCAATCTCTACCCTGATGACCCGGCCATTCAGGTCAGCGGCGCAAGCACTGCGCTGCAGGTCAATCAGGCTGATCTGGATCGCGTAAGCAAAGCGCTTACCGATGCTGGTATCGCGGTCAAGGGCGCGTCTCTTGCCGAGAATGGCAAGGGCGGTTTGTTGCGTCTGAGCAAACAGGAAGACCAACTGCCCGCCAAGGATGTCGCCCGCAAGGCGTTGGGCGATGACTATGTCGTGGCGTTGAACCTGGCACAGACTACGCCCAAGTGGCTGCGCAGCATTGGCGCAACCCCGATGAAGCTGGGTCTGGACTTGTCCGGCGGCGTTCACTTCCTGCTTGAAGTCGACATGGACAAGGCCCTGAGCGCCCGTCTGAATGTCTACGAAGGCGAAGTGAAAAGCCTGCTGCGCAAGGAAAAACTGCGCTATCGCAGCCTGCCGCAGGATGGCAACGCCATTCAACTGGGCTTCAGTGACACCGATTCCCGCGAACAGGCCCGTGCCCTGATCCGCAAGGATTACAGCGATTTCGATATCACCACGACCGATCGTGGCGAAATGCCGATCCTGCGTCTGGCGATGACTCAGGCCAAGATTGCCGAAATCCGTGAATATTCGATCAAGCAGAACCTGACCACGGTACGTAACCGCGTCAACGAGTTGGGCGTGGCCGAGCCACTGGTTCAGCGTCAGGGTGCAAATCGCATCGTGGTCGAGCTGCCGGGCGTGCAGGACACCGCCGAAGCCAAGCGTATTCTCGGCAAGACCGCCAACCTTGAGTTCCGTCTCGGCGCAGGCCCGGACGACACCAAGGCCACCACCGAAATGTTCGAGTTTCGCGAAGGCGGTCGTCCTGCTGCAGCGGTCGAGCGTGGCCTGATCATCACCGGTGACCAGGTGACCGACGCCAAGGCCGGCTTCGATGAGCACGGCCGCCCGCAGGTGAACATCAAGCTGGACGGTCACGGCGGCGATCTGATGAGCCGCGCGACCCGCGCCAACGTTGGTCGCAGCATGGCGGTGATCTTCATCGAGCAGAAGCCGACCACTACCTACACCAAACAGGTTGTGGACGGTGTCGAGAAAGATGTGCCGGTGCAAACCTTCAAGGAAGAAAAGAAGATCATCAGCCTGGCGACCATTCAGTCGCCGCTGGGCGCTCAGTTCCGCATCACCGGTCTGAACGGCCAGGGTGAGTCTTCCGAGCTTGCGCTGTTGCTGCGTGCCGGTGGTCTGGCCGCGCCGATGTACTTCGCTGAAGAGCGCACAATCGGTCCAAGCCTGGGTGCCGACAACATCACCAAAGGTATCGACGCTTCCCTGTGGGGCATGCTGTTCGTGTCGATCTTTATTATCGCTATCTACCGTTTCTTCGGTTTGATCGCGACCGTCGCACTGGCCTTCAACATGGTCATGCTGCTGGCGCTGATGTCGCTGCTGGGTGCAACGCTGACCCTGCCGGGTATCGCCGGTATCGTGTTGACCATGGGTATGGCGGTGGACGCCAACGTGCTGATCTTCTCGCGGATTCGTGAGGAACTGGCCAATGGCATGAGCGTGCAGCGTGCGATCAACGAAGGTTTCGACCGCGCCTACACTGCGATTCTCGACGCCAACCTGACTTCGCTTCTGGTCGGCGGCATTCTTTATGCCATGGGCACAGGGCCAGTGAAAGGTTTCGCCGTGACCATGTCCCTCGGGATCTTTACCTCGATGTTCACAGCCATCATGGTGACCCGCGCAATGGTCAACCTGATTTATGGCGGTCGTGACGTCAAGAAGCTGTGGATTTAAGGGGCTGACATGAAACGTACGATCAACTTCATGGGCGTTCGCAACGTTGCGTTCGCCGTTACCATGCTTCTTACCGTGCTGGCGCTGTTTAGCTGGTTCCATAAAGGGCTCAACTTCGGGCTGGACTTTACTGGCGGTACGCTGATCGAGCTGACTTACGAGCATCCTGCCGATCTTGGCAAGGTGCGCGAGGAGTTGGTGTCTTCGGGCTACCACGAAGCCATCGTGCAGAGTTTCGGCGCGACCACCGACCTGCTGGTGCGGATGCCGGGTGAAGATCCCCAGCTGGGTGCTCAGGTGGCCGAAGCGCTGCGCAAGACCGGTGCCGATAACCCGGTAACGGTCAAGCGCGTCGAGTTCGTCGGCCCGCAAGTGGGTGAAGAACTGCGCGATCAAGGCGGCATCGGTATGTTGCTGGCGCTGGGTGGCGTGCTGATCTACCTGGCTTTCCGCTTCCAGTGGAAGTTCGCGGTCGGTGCCATCGTTTCGCTGATCCACGACGTGGTGGTGACGATGGGTATCCTGTCGTTCTTCCAGGTGACCTTCGACCTCACCGTACTGGCGGCCGTGTTGGCAATCATCGGTTACTCGCTCAACGACACCATCGTGGTCTTCGACCGTGTGCGTGAGAACTTCCGCCTGCTGCGCAAGGCTTCGCTGATCGAGAACATCAACATCTCGACCACCCAGACCCTGCTGCGGACCATGGCGACATCGATTTCCACGCTGCTGGCGATCGGCGCGCTGTGGATCTTCGGTGGTGACAGCCTGCACGGTTTCTCCGTTGCTCTGTTCATTGGTGTTGTGGCGGGCACTTACTCGTCGATCTACATCGCTAACGTAGTGCTGATCTGGCTGAACCTGCGTTCCGAAGACCTGCTGCCGCCGGTGACCACTGAAAAGGTCGACGATCGTCCGTAACGATGTCTTCTGACCTGGTCATCAGGTGAAAAGGCGCGAGTGTGAACTCGCGCCTTTTTTTGTGCTCCAAGGCTGGGAGTAGCGCGAGCAATCGCGCTGAATTTGGTCAGGAGGTTCACTGTGAACAAATCGTTGCTAGTTGGTGCAGTATTGGGTGCCGTCGGTGTCACCGCCGGCGGTGCTTTGGCCACCTATAGCCTCGTTAAATCAAACGGCCCTGAGTACGCAGATGTACTCGCCGTCGAGCCTGTCAAAGAGCAGATCAAAACCCCTCGTCAGGTGTGCAAGGACGTCGCGGTCACCCATCGCGCTCCGGTCAAGGACCAGCACCAGATCATGGGTAGCGTCATTGGTGCCGTGGCGGGTGGCTTGCTGGGTAACCGGGTGGGCGGTGGTAATGGCAAGAAAATCGCGACCGTTGCGGGTGCTGTAGGCGGCGGTTATGCCGGTAACAAGGTTCAGGAAGGCATGCAGAACCGCGATACTTACTCGACCACCGAAACGCGCTGCAACACCGTTAATGACATCAGCGACAAGGTTGTTGGCTACAACGTGAAGTACAAGCTCAACGACAAGGTCGGTCAGGTGCGCATGGACCGTGATCCAGGCAGCCAGATTCCGGTTAACAAGGACGGTCAGTTGGAGTTGAGTCAGGCGGGCCAATAAGCCCTGGTTTGAACGCTGTTGAAAACACCCCTCACGCAGGGGTGTTTTTTTGCCTGGGATTCATGAGCTTGAGAATTGTGATGCTCTGATCCTGCTCTGTCTCAGCCTTGTTGCCAGCGGTAGGGATCTCAAATCGCTCGTCGCAGGTCGGCCAGCCACTGATCAGAATGTCGATACGTTATAAGTCTCATGTCGGTAGTAACTATATATTTTTAATCCCCACTCCCGCCGCGTAAGCTTTTTCAGACGGTCCAAGGCGCCTGCGCCCACTGAACCGAATGCACAAGTCTAATAAAAATCAGCGATACCAAGTGGGACATAAAAATGCCTAAAAGCCCTGTATCTCTAGGAATCAAGTCTGCCGCCTTGGGTTTGAGCCTGACCTGTCCAGGCTTCGCTGAAGCCGATTTCTTCGAAGACAGCAAAGCCGACCTCGAATTTCGCAACTTTTACTTCAACAGTGACTACCGGCAGGACGGCGCGAGCCAGTCCAAACGCGATGAGTGGGCCCAGGGCCTGATCCTTAATTACGAATCCGGCTTTACCGAAGGTACGGTGGGTTTTGGCGTGGATGCCATTGGGCTTTTCGGGCTGAAGCTGGACTCGGGTCCTGACCGGCGCAACACCGGTCTGCTGCCGGTCGGTGACGATAAAGCGCCGGACGACTATGGCCGTTCGGGCGTGACCGCCAAGGCCCGGATTTCCAAAAGTGTGTTGCGCGTTGGCACGCTGATGCCCAAATTGCCGACCGTTTTGCCCAATGACGGACGCCTGCTGCCGCAAACGTTTCGCGGTGCTCAACTGACGTCCAAAGACATCAACGACATGACCCTCAATGTCGGGCGTCTGACCAGCAACACTGAGCGCAACGATAGCGGTCACGAGGACATTGAAGCCACCGGCAAAAGCATCAAGGGCGGTCGTCCCAGCGACAAGTTCGACTTCGCCAGCGCCAGTTACAACTGGAGCAAGGGCCTGACCACGTCGTACAACTACGGCGGCCTTGAAAACAATTACAAACAGCACATCGTCACGCTGCTGCACAGCTTTCCCTTGAGCGGGTCGCAGTCAATCAAGAGTGACCTGCGTTACGCGCGCTCGTTAAAGGATGGCAACACCAATGTCGACAATACCGCCATCGGCGCCAAATTCACCTACAACGTCAGCGGCCATGGTTTCGGCCTAGCCTACCAGCGCATGAATGGCGAGACCGGCTTCCCTCATCTGGCGGGCACCGATTCGTTTCTCGTCAACTACGTGATGATCTCCCCCGATTTCGCCAACCCCGAAGAGCGCTCGTGGCAGGCTCGCTACGATTACAACTTTGCCGCCATCGGTGTGCCGGGCCTGACCTTTATGACCCGCTATCTCAAAGGCGACAACTTCGCGCGCGGCAAAGAGGAGGGCACCGAGTGGGAGCGCAACACCGACATTGCCTATGTGTTCCAGAGCGGCGCATTAAAAAACCTCGAGTTGAAGTGGCGCAACGGCAGTTATCGCAGCAACGGCGGCAACAACATCGACCAAAACCGCGTGATTGTCAGCTACACCCTGCCGCTACTGTGATGCGTCAGGTTTTCAGCAACATCCCGACAACGCCCACCTTCGGCCATTGCCGCATTGGAGCCTGAAATGCCAACAAGAAAAAATCTTATCCATCTGGCCGTGGCCTTTGCCCTGTTCAACGGCTATGGCGCCTATGCGGCCAATACCGCCGATCTACCCTGCAAGACCACTGAAGAGTGCGCCGCGCAGGCCGCGAAGATTGGTGCGACGGTCGACAAGTCGAAAACCCAAGGCAGCAAGACCGAAAGCCAGTTCTCCTGGCTGAACCGGATCAACAAGGCTTCGATCGTCATGCTCACCGAAGAGGGCATCGTCAAACCCGAGATGGGTCAGAAGATTGCCACCGGCGTGCGCTTCGCCATCGATCAGGCGGATCAACCCAATGGCAAACGCCCCAGCGACGTGCTCCAGCTTGAAGACATCATGACCAGCAAGATCGGCCCTGAAGCCTCGCTGATTCACTCTGGTCGCAGCCGTCAGGACATGCTCGCCACCTACCGCCTGGCTAAATTGCGCTCGGACGTACTGGCCTATAGCGAAGCGATGAATGCGACCCGAAAGCGTCTGCTGGAGCTGGCAGAGAAGAACGTCGATACGCTGATCCCGGCGTACACCAACGGCGTGCAGGCAATGCCGATCACCTACGCGCACTATCTATTGGCGTATGAAGCGGCGTTCGATCGGGACGGCCAGCGGATTCGCGAGCTGTATCAGCGGTTGAACCAAAGCCCCATGGGCACGGCGGTGCTGGCGAACTCGGCCTACCCGCTGAACCGTGAACGCATGGCCGAGCTGTTGGGCTTTGACGGTGTGCGCGAAAACTCGCTGGATTCCAGCCAGGTGTCGACCTATGACATCCCGATCGAGGCGGCGAACATTGCGTCCTCATCGGCCATTCGCGTCGGCGCATTGATTGGCGATATTCATACCCAGTACCACCAGATTCGTCCTTGGTTGCTGCTGGATGAGGAAAAGACCTACACCAGCAGTGCGATGCCGCAAAAGCGCAACCCCGGTCTGCTGATGCGTGCGCGTGAATCCGCTTCTGATGTTGTAGGGCTGGCCCAGACAGTGACCTTGCGTGCGCATAACGTGACCACCGGTATGACCGACTACAAATTCGCGTTCGACTCGCTCGGTATCTTCGACTCGACCAAGGACATGTTCGGTGCGATGGATGCAGTGCTCGATGCGTTACAGGTCAATCCCCAGCGCGCCCGGGAGGAGCTGGAGAACGAGTGGACCACTTCTATGGAACTGGCTGACACCCTGGAGCGTACGCAGAAGGTACCATTCCGTATCGGCCATAGCTTCGCGTCGCTGATAGTCGAGCAGGCCCGTGATCAGGGCCTGACCCCGAAAACCTTCCCTTACGCCGATGCGCAGAAGCTTTACACCAAGGCAGCGGACAAGTATCAGTGGAAGCAAAATACCCTGCCGCTGGACGAGGCGACGTTCCGCGCATCGCTGTCGCCTGAAAACATGGTCAAAACGCGCAAAGGAACTGGCGGCCCGCAACCGGAAGAGGTCAAGCGCATGCTGGTCGAAGCGCATAAGACGCTGGATGCCGATCAGGCGTGGCTGCGTGAGCGCCGGGAAAAGCTGACACAAGCTGAAGGAAATCTGGATCGGGCGTTCGAGAAGTTATTGTCGTCCAAAGGTTAAATACGATCCGGCGCGGCAAGGCGCTTTTACACGGTCTTGCCTCTGACCGGGCGGCAAAAACACGATGGTCTGCGCGTGCCCAAAAGGCGTAGGCATGCAGCTCGCTCACAAGCGGCTGCGCCGCAGTAAACCCTGCTACGCCCTGCGAACAGGATCAAACGCAAGCCCCTGCTGCCAGCGCGCAATCGCCAGGCACGCCACGCAGTTGCCCAGCACGTTGGTCAACACGCGACACTTCATCAGGCGCTCAACGCCCAGCAGCAAACCCACTCCTTCCAGCGGCACGACGTGCAGCAGATTCAGCGTTGCGATCAGGGTGAAGAACGCCGACCCCGCCATGCTGGTAGAACCCAGGGACGTCGCCAGGGAAATCAGCAGCAGGGTCAGTAAATCGGCTCCTGTCAGTTCGATGCCCGACATCTGCGCCAGAAACAGCACTGCCGTGATCAGGTAGATGTTCGAGCCGCTAAGGTTAAAGGTGTAGCCGGTGGTCAGGACCAGGCGGGCCAGTTGCCGGTCGCAACCCAAGGCCTGCATCTTCTCGATCAGCCCTGCAAGTGCTGCTACCGAGGAGCCGGTGAAAGCGACCAGTAGCAGCTCATCCTTGATGTGGATTACCAACGACCACAGTGAAGCGCCCGACGCCCGGGCGATCGGCATCAATACCAGCAGCACGAATGCTCCGCACGCCAGGTACATGACCGCGACGAATTTGAACAGCGGTAGTGCCGAGGATGGGCCGAACCGGCCGATGGTGAAGGCTATGGCGCCGAAAGCGGCGAGGGGGGCGAATCGCAGGATCAGCCTCAAACCCTTGAACAGCAGTTCTACGATTTTTTCCAGGCGGATGCGTAACGCATCGGCATGCCGATGGCCCCTGGCTCTGGCCATCAATGCGCCTGTCAGCAGCCCCGCCAGCATTACCTGCAGGATGGGGTTCTGCGTGAGCGCGCGGGTAAGCATCGACGTGACTGCTGCCCATGAGAACGTTGGAGACGAAGGCAGTGCGTTGGCCAGGTTTGGCACCTGACCCGATGCGCCAGCTGCGGTGCCGATGCCTGGATGAGTCAGGTCGGCAATCAGGCAGCCCAGGGACAATGACAGCAACGTCATGGCCAGAAAATACACCAGTGCCTTGCCCGCTAGTCCACGCTGGCGCACCTGCAAGCCCGCGACGCCGGACGCGATCAGCAAAAACATCATCAACGGCATTAGCCAACCGATGACGCGGATAAATCCGTCGCTCAAGGGTTTCATCTCGACGGCAAGCTTGGGATCGAAGACGCCCAGAAGCGCGCCGCAGACAATGGCCAGGAAAAGTTGCAGCGTCGTACTGTTGAGAAGCCTGATAGGCATCGGGTGTCCGAAGTGGGCGTACTTATTGTTATGTGTGTGTCTTGCCTGCGGGATGGCGATTGGGCACGCTGGACGGCCAATGTCGCATCGATCGGCGGCAATCATAGAACCTCGTTGCGAGATAGACCACCATGGAGCTTCGTCATCTGCGCTATTTCGTGATGGTGGCCCAAGAGCGGCACTTCACCCGTGCGGCTGCCCGACTGAACATGCAGCAACCGCCACTCAGCCAACAGATTCGTGCGCTGGAAGGCGAGCTGGGCTTCGAGTTGTTCAAGCGTCACTCCAAGGGCGTCGATCTGACAGCGGGCGGGCAGGTCTTCCTGCAAGAGGCGCAAGACATTCTCGAGCGGGTCAAGGAAGGTTCACTCAAGGCCTCACGCGCAGCCCACGGTATCGAGGGACAGCTCAGCGTTGGCTTTACCAGCTCGGCGGCGGCCCATCCGCTGATCCCTCGCATCATCCGCGCCTACCGCGAGCGCTTTCCGGGAGTGGCCGTATCGCTCAAGGAGGGCAGTGCTCAACAACTGACGGATGCGACCCTCGAGGGCAGCGTGGATGTCGGTATCTTGCGCGCGCCGGTCAGTCGTCATCAGAGCATCGAGTTTCACCGACTGCTCAATGAAGAAATGTTGCTGACATTGCCGGTGGGCCATAGCTTGTTGGCAGGGTATGTGACGGGAGATCAAGCGCCTGTCATCGCTCTGCCGGATCTGGCTGACGAACAGTTCATTCTGGTTCGTCGTCCAGGCGCACCGGGGATGTATGCCAATCTGATCAAGGCCTGCCAGAACGCAGGCTTCAACCCCAAGATCGCTTTCGAGGTCGAACGCATGCTCACCAATGTCAGTCTCGTGGCTGCAGGGGCGGGGATTTCCATCGTGCCTGCCTCGATGAAGGATGTGCACAAGCAAAGCGTCGTCTACTGCAGGATCGGCAATGCCCGACCTCGCCTGCACGCGCCCATCACGCTGGTCTGTCGCAGCTTCAATCAACTACCGCCTCTGGGGAATTTCATTGATCTTTCCCGAGAGTTGAGCGGACGGAAAATCACACTGCGCTAACACCCGTGCGCGTTGTTTTATCGAACTTGGCTTGCTTCGCGCCGCTATTTGGCAAAGTCAAAGGCGTGGCAGTCGACTGTCCTGTTGGAGACGTCGGAGGTTACGACGGCAGCGAACGCGAGAGGTCAGTCGCCGCGCACGTACCTGATGCAACGGGTTCGTACAGTGGCTGTGTTTTTCCTTTGTACGGCAGGCATAAAAAAACCGGCACATGGCCGGTTTTTTTGCAGCGGCGAAACTTAGCGCTTCAGCGAAGCTGGCACAAACGGAGCGATCGACGTCAGGACTGCTTTGAAACACTTGGTGTTGCCTGCAACGATGTGGCCCTTCTCGAGGAAGTCGTGGCCGCCGTTGAAGTCGCTGACCAGACCGCCTGCTTCCTGAATCAGCAGAGCGCCTGCCGCCATATCCCATTCGGACAGACCCGATTCCCAGAACGCGTCGAAGCGGCCTGCGGCCACGTAGGCCAGGTCCAGGCTGGCTGCACCGGCGCGACGGATGCCTGCGGTCTGGCCAACCAGCGAGCGGAACATGTTCATGTAGTTTTCGAGGTTATCCAGCTGGTTCTCGCGGAACGGGAAACCTGTACCAAGCAGCGCGCCTTCCAGGCTCTTGCGTGGGCTGACGCGCAGACGACGACCGTTCAGTTGAGCACCACGGCCACGGGTGGCGGTAAACTCTTCCTGGCGTACCGGGTCCAGGACAACGGCGTGCTCCAGGCGGCCACGGTATTTGCACGCGATGCTGACCGCGAAGTGCGGAACGCCGCGAACGAAGTTGGTGGTGCCGTCCAGCGGGTCAATGACCCACAGGTAATCGGCGCCTTCACCGCTGCCTTCTTTCAGGCCGGTTTCTTCGCCGAGGATGCCGTGGGTGGGGTAGGCCTTGAGCAGCGCATCGATGATGACTTTTTCTGCCGCGCGATCGACCTCGGTTACGTAGTCTTTCGCGTCTTTTTCGTCGACCTTGATGGTATCCAGGCGCTCGATGGAGCGGAAAATCAATTCGCTGGCGCTGCGGGCGGCGCGCAGCGCGATATTCAGCATGGGCTGCATGGATGTATCACCTAGGTCGTTAAAGAGAGCCGGGCATTCTATGGGTTCTTGTCGACGATTTCCAGCGCAACTCAACCGTTTGCCCCTGCGTCTGATCACCTCATGCCCACTGCAAGGCGGCTGGCCCGTTGCTGTTTTAGGGTGTATGTAGGGTGCAGAGCGCAAGGGTTCATAGCCTTGGGCCGGGCGCTTCTGTAAGATTCGACCCCCTTTTCACCTGCTAGCGAGACTTCACCCGTGCTGCAAAATATTCGTGTTGTCCTGGTCGGAACCAGCCATCCGGGAAATATCGGTGGCGCGGCGCGTGCCATGAAGAACATGGGACTTGCACGTCTGGTGCTGGTCGACCCTGCACTGTTTCCCCACCATGAGGCCGATGCCCGCGCTTCGGGGGCCAGCGATATCCTGGAAACCGCCCAGGTGGTTGCAACCCTGGAAGATGCCCTGGTCGGCTGCAACCTGGTGATGGGCACCAGCGCCCGGGACCGTCGCATCCCCTGGCCGTTGTTGGACCCCCGTGAAGCTGGCGTCAAGACGATAGAGCATGCCGCGCAGGGGGAAGAGATCGCGTTGGTGTTCGGCCGTGAATACGCCGGGCTGACCAACGAGGAGTTGCAACGCTGTCACTTCCACGTGCATATCCCCTCCGACCCCGAATTCAGCTCACTGAACCTTGCAGCCGCCGTGCAGGTGCTCAGCTATGAAACGCGCATGGCGTGGCTGGCGAGCGAAGGACAGGCGAGCAAGGTCGAGAAGTTCGAGGTGAACTCGGTGCGCAGTACCGAACTGGCGACGATGGATGAGATGGAGAAGTTCTACGATCATCTGCAAGCCACCCTGGTGAACATCGGCTTCCTCGACCCGGAGAAACCTCGGCACCTGATGGCGCGGTTGCGTCGGCTTTATGGACGTTGCGCTGTCAACCGATCTGAAATGAGCATTTTGCGTGGCATCCTCACCGAAACCCAGAAAGCGGCCAACGGTGAGCCCTACAAGCGGAAGGATCAGTGATGTTCGAGCGTCTGCGAGAAGATATTCAAAGCGTGTTTCACCGTGATCCGGCGGCGCGAAATGCATTTGAAGTGCTGACCTGCTACCCCGGCATGCACGCGATCTGGTTGCATCGATTGTCTGGCTGGTTATGGCGCAAGGATCTGAAATGGCTGGCGCGCATGGTGTCCAACTTCGGTCGCTGGCTGACGGGGATCGAAATCCATCCCGGCGCCAAGGTGGGCAGACGCTTTTTCATCGATCACGGTATGGGCATCGTCATCGGCGAAACGGCTGAGATTGGTGACGACGTGACCCTCTACCAAGGCGTGACCCTGGGCGGCACCAGCTGGAATAAAGGCAAGCGCCACCCGACGCTGGAGTCCGGTGTAGTGGTGGGGGCGGGCGCCAAGGTGCTCGGTCCGTTTACGGTAGGTGCGGGCGCGAAGGTTGGTTCCAACGCAGTGGTCACCAAGCCTGTGCCAGCGGGCGCAACCGTAGTCGGTATTCCCGGCCGGATTATCGTCAAGGTTGACGAGGCCGCTTCCGAGCAAAACAGCGCCCAAGCCAAGCGCAAGGCCATGGCAGAGAAGATCGGCTTCGATGCCTACGGCGTCAGCGAAGACATGCCGGATCCAGTTGCCAGGGCGATCGGTCAGCTGCTTGATCATCTGCAGGCCGTGGACCTGCGCATGGAGGACATGGGCAAAGCGCTCAAGAGCCTGGGCTGCGAGTACCGCGAAAAGGAGCTTCCTGAGCTGCGCAAAGAAGTGTTCGACTGCATCGATGAGCGAAATGAGGGCAGGGTCATTCAGGATTAAGCCTGTGGCGCTGCGAGGCAAAACCCGCGCGTGCTATTTCGGCCTTGGCTTTGCTATCATTCCGCCGCGCTTTTGCGGGTAATCCCGACTAATTCACTAGGTCTTATAGTTGACTTAAATACTCGGGAATAGCATACTCGCCACTATTCCGAACCTCCGCGGTACATGTCATGCGACTGACTACAAAGGGCCGATACGCCGTAACTGCCATGCTCGACCTGGCGTTACATGCGCAGCATGGGCCAGTGTCCCTGGCCGACATCTCCGAGCGGCAAGGGATTTCCCTTTCCTATCTTGAGCAACTGTTTGCCAAGCTGCGCCGCAGCAATCTGGTGTCCAGCGTGCGTGGACCCGGTGGCGGCTATCAGTTGTCCCGCACCATGCAGGGGATTCAGGTGGCACAGGTGATCGATGCGGTCAATGAATCGGTCGACGCGACACGTTGCCAGGGTCTCGGTGATTGCCATGCTGGCGATACCTGTCTGACACACCATTTATGGTGCGATCTCAGTCAGCAGATTCACGAATTTCTGAGCGGTATCAGCCTGGCCGACCTCGTCACTCGCCGTGAAGTGCAGGAAGTCGCCCAACGTCAGGATCTGCGTCGCTGCAACAACAAAACGCAGCTTCTGGACAAGATTGAAACATCCGCCGTTGAGTGAACGCAGATGAACGCGCGGCGCGCCTGCCCGATAGGAGATATTCAATGAGATTGCCGATTTACCTCGATTATTCCGCGACGACCCCGGTCGATCCGCGTGTTGCGCAAAAAATGAGCGATTGCCTGCTGGTCGATGGCAACTTCGGCAACCCGGCGTCTCGCTCCCACGTCTTTGGCTGGAAAGCCGAGGAAGCGGTCGAGAACGCACGTCGTCAGGTCGCCGATCTGGTCAATGCCGACCCGCGTGAAATCGTCTGGACCTCCGGTGCCACCGAGTCCGATAACCTCGCGATCAAGGGTGCGGCGCATTTCTACGGCACCAAGGGCAAGCACCTGATCACCAGCAAGATCGAACACAAGGCTGTTCTGGACACCATGCGCCAATTGGAGCGCGAAGGGTTCGAAGTCACCTACCTGGAGCCGACCACAGACGGTCTGATCACTGCGGCGATGATCGAAGCTGTTCTGCGTGACGACACCATCCTGGTTTCGATCATGCATGTGAACAACGAAATCGGCACGATCAACGATATCGCAGCCATTGGCGAGCTGACCCGCTCGCGCGGCGTGCTGTTCCATGTCGACGCTGCACAGTCAACCGGCAAGGTTGATATCGACCTGTCGAAGCTGAAAGTCGACATGATGTCCTTCTCTGCCCACAAGACGTACGGCCCCAAAGGCATTGGCGCGCTGTACGTCAGCCGCAAGCCTCGCGTACGTATCGAGGCGACCATGCACGGTGGCGGTCATGAGCGCGGCATGCGTTCCGGCACCCTGGCGACTCACCAGATCGTCGGCATGGGCGAAGCCTTCCGTATTGCCAAGGAAGACATGACTGCCGAGAACGTGCGAATCAAGGCGCTTAGCGACCGTTTTTACCAGCAGGTCGAGCATCTGGAAGAGTTGTACGTCAACGGAAGCCTGACGGCCCGCGTGCCGCACAACCTGAACCTGAGCTTCAACTATGTCGAAGGCGAGTCGCTGATCATGGCGCTCAAGGATCTGGCGGTTTCGTCCGGTTCAGCGTGCACATCTGCTTCTCTGGAGCCTTCCTACGTGCTGCGCGCCCTGGGCCGCAACGACGAGCTGGCACACAGCTCGATTCGCTTCACCTTTGGCCGCTTCACCACTGAAGAAGAAATCGATTGGGCTGCGCAGAAAGTCTGCGAGGCGGTCACTAAGCTGCGCGCCTTGTCGCCGCTGTGGGACATGTTCAAAGACGGCGTCGACATCTCCAAGATCGAGTGGGCGGCGCACTAATTTAAAGTCGCCACAGACGCGGCACTTTAAAACCGGATTCGTTAGTTTTCAAAGTGTCGCGAGAGCGACGAACCTGATGAGGAATGCACCATGGCTTACAGCGAAAAGGTCATTGACCACTACGAGAACCCGCGCAACGTCGGCAAGATGAACGCGGAAGATCCTGATGTTGGCACCGGCATGGTCGGCGCGCCAGCTTGCGGCGACGTCATGCGCCTGCAGATCAAAGTCAATGAGCAAGGCATTATCGAAGACGCCAAGTTCAAGACCTATGGCTGCGGTTCGGCCATCGCTTCCAGCTCCCTGGCAACCGAGTGGATGAAAGGCAAGACGCTGGCCGAAGCAGAGACCATCAAAAACACTCAGCTGGCTGAAGAACTGGCGCTGCCGCCGGTGAAGATTCACTGCTCCGTACTCGCCGAAGACGCTATCAAGGCTGCCGTTCACGACTACAAGCAGAAGAAAGGCCTGCTCTGAGCAGTCTTCATCCCGCTTGCAAGTAAGGAGTCACGATGGCTATCAGCATGACCGAAGCTGCCGCTAACCACGTGCGTCGCTCCCTCGAAGGGCGCGGCAAAGGTGATGGCATTCGCCTGGGTGTTCGCACCACGGGGTGTTCCGGCCTGGCTTATGTACTCGAGTTCGTCGACGAGCCGGAAAGTGAAGACACAGTGTTCGAGCACTATGGCGTCAAGGTGATCATCGATCCCAAGAGTCTGGTTTACCTCGACGGCACCGAGCTTGATTTCGTCAAGGAAGGGTTGAACGAAGGCTTCAAGTTCAATAACCCCAACTCGCGCGGTGAATGTGGCTGCGGCGAAAGCTTCAACGTCTGAGGCTTATTGTGGGTACTCCTTGTCACTTCGCTTTATTCGATCTGCAACCGGGCTTTCGCCTGGATCTGGATCTGCTTGCCACGCGTTATCGCGAGCTCGCCCGTAGCGTGCACCCCGACCGCTTCGCTGACGCCTCCGCGCGTGAGCAGCGTGTTGCGCTGGAGCGCTCGGCGAGCCTGAACGATGCCTACCAGACCCTCAAGAGCGCGCCGAAGCGGGCGCGTTACCTGTTGGCGCTCAGGGGCGAAGTTCCGCTGGAAGTCACCGTGCACGACCCCGAGTTCCTGATGCAGCAGATGCAGTGGCGCGAGGAACTCGAAGACCTGCAGGATGCAGCGGACCTGGACGGTGTGGCGACCTTCAAGCGTCGTCTCAAGTTGGCGCAGGAAGAACTGAACGAAAGCTTCGCAGCCTGTTGGGACGATGCTGCACAGCGCGAGCAGGCCGAAAGGCTGATGCGCCGCATGCAGTTCCTCGACAAGCTCTCCTACGAAGTGCGCCAGCTGGAAGAGCGCCTCGACGATTAACCCCGCGCCGCCTCCTGGGCGGCGCGCCAGTGATATCAGAAAAGCAATGGCTCTACTGCAGATCGCCGAACCCGGCCAAAGTCCACAACCTCATCAGCGTCGTCTGGCCGTCGGGATCGATCTCGGCACCACCAACTCGCTGGTCGCTGCCCTGCGCAGCGGCATCAGTGAGCCTCTTCCCGATCAGCACGGACAGGTCATCCTGCCTTCGGCGGTGCGTTATCACGCCGACCGTGTCGAAGTCGGACAGTCCGCGAAGGACGCCGCCGCAACCGACCCGCTGAACACCATCATTTCGGTCAAGCGCCTCATGGGGCGTGGCATTTCCGATGTGAAACACTTGGGTGAGCAACTGCCTTACCGCTTCATCGGCGGCGAGTCGCACATGCCCTTCATCGATACCGTGCAGGGGGCAAAAAGCCCGGTCGAAGTGTCCGCTGACATCCTCAAGGTGCTGCGTCAGCGCGCCGAGGCGACGCTGGGTGGCGATCTGGTCGGTGCAGTGATCACTGTTCCTGCTTATTTCGACGACGCCCAGCGGCAAGCCACCAAGGACGCCGCCAAGCTGGCGGGCCTCACCGTGCTGCGCTTGCTTAACGAGCCCACGGCCGCCGCGGTGGCTTACGGTCTGGATCAGAATGCCGAAGGCGTTGTGGCGATCTATGACCTGGGGGGCGGCACCTTCGATATCTCGATTCTGCGCCTGACGGGTGGTGTCTTCGAAGTCATGGCCACCGGCGGCGACAGCGCGCTGGGTGGGGACGATTTCGACCACGCCATTGCCAACTGGATCATCACTGAGGCCGGTCTGTCGAATGATCTGGATCCCTCTGCCCAGCGCAGCCTGATGCAGACCGCCTGCGCCGCCAAAGAGGCATTGACCGATACCGATTCGGTCGATGTCGTTTATGGCCAGTGGCGCGGTGTGCTGACTCGCGCTTCTTTCGATGCACTGATCGAGCCGATGATCGCTCGCAGCCTCAAGGCTTGCCGTCGTGCCGTACGTGATTGCGGCATCGAGATGAATGAGGTGGAAGCGGTGGTGATGGTCGGCGGCTCGACTCGCGTGCCGCGTGTGCGTGAAGCGGTCGCCGACTTGTTTGGTCGCCAGCCGCTGACCGAGATCGACCCGGACCAGGTGGTCGCTATCGGCGCGGCGATTCAGGCCGACACACTCGCCGGCAACAAGCGCGAGGGTGGCGAACTGTTGCTGCTGGACGTCATTCCGCTGTCCTTGGGGCTTGAGACCATGGGCGGGCTGATGGAGAAGGTGATTGCGCGCAACACCACGATTCCCGTGGCTCGCGCGCAAGAGTTCACCACCTACAAGGACGGTCAGTCGGCGATGATGATTCACGTCCTGCAAGGTGAGCGTGAGCTGATCAGCGACTGCCGTTCGCTGGCGCGTTTCGACCTGCGCGGCATTCCGGCGATGGTCGCTGGTGCGGCGAAGATTCGCGTCACTTTCCAGGTCGATGCCGATGGCCTGCTGAGTGTGTCCGCTCGCGAACTGGCGTCCGGCGTGGAGTCCAGCATCCAGGTCAAGCCTTCCTATGGCCTGACCGATGGCGAAGTCGCCCGCATGCTCAAGGACTCGTTCCAGTACGCCGGTGATGACAAGGTCGCCCGCGTGTTGCGCGAGCAGCAGGTCGACGCCCAGCGGCTCATCGAAGCCGTCGAAGGCGCACTGCAGGCCGACGGTGAACGTTTGCTCGACGCCGAAGAGCGCGTAGTCATTGACATGCAGGTCGAGCAACTCCGTGAATTGATGAAGGGCAGCGACGGTGCGGCTATCGAGCAGCAGACCAAGCGTCTGTCGCAGGTGACCGATGCGTTCGCAGCCCGCCGCCTGGACTCGACGGTCAAGGCCGCCTTGTCGGGACGCAACCTGAATGAGATTGAGGAATAACTGATGCCGCAGGTGATTTTTCTGCCCCACAAGGAGTTTTGTCCGGAGGGGCTGGTCGTGGAGGCTGAGCCAGGCATATCGATTCTGGAACTGGCTCACGAACACCACATCGACATGGAAAGTGCGTGCGGCGGAGTGTGTGCCTGCACGACGTGCCACTGCATCGTTCGCGAAGGCTTCAATTCGCTGGAGGAGGCCGATGAGCTGGAAGAGGACTACCTTGATCGTGCGTGGGGGCTGGAGCCCACTTCGCGTCTGGCCTGTCAGGCCAAGGTCGGTACCGAAGACCTGACGGTCGAGATCCCGAAGTATTCGCTTAACCACGCCGCTGAAGCGCCGCACTGATCGAGGGATTGTCATGAGCTATGGTTGGAATGATGTCCAGCGCATCGCCGAAGAGCTGGCCGAAGCCCACCCTGGAGTCGATCCCTACTCGGTAGGTTTCACCAAACTGCAGAAGATGATCCTCCAGTTGCCGGAGTTCGACGATACGTCCGGCAGGGTAGGCGAGAAGGTACTGGAAGCGGTCCAGACCCGCTGGGCCGATGAAATAGACTGATCATCTTTGCACGTTAGGCAATACACCAGAACCCGCGTATAATTCGCGGGTTTAATTTTTCGCAATAATCACCGTTTCTGGAGTTCCACCATGGCTGTTCAACGTACTTTCTCGATCATCAAGCCCGATGCCGTTGCAAAAAACGTAATCGGCGAGATCACCACCCGCTTTGAAAAAGCCGGTCTGCGCGTCGTTGCTTCCAAGCTGAAGCAACTGTCTAAAGCCGAAGCAGAAGGTTTCTACGCTGAACACAGCGCTCGTGGTTTCTTTGGTGACCTGGTTGCCTTCATGATCTCCGGTCCGGTTGTCGTTCAGGTTCTGGAAGGCGAAAACGCTATCGCGCTGAACCGTGAGCTGATGGGTGCGACCAACCCTAAAGAAGCTGCTGCCGGCACCATCCGTGCTGACTTCGCTGACTCCATCGATGCCAACGCTGTTCACGGCTCGGATTCCGAAGCTGCTGCTGCTCGCGAAATTGCTTACTTCTTCGCTGCTACCGAGGTAACCACTCGCTAAGCTGCTGCTGCGAGTGAGGGTGAATCCATGACTGATACAACTGGCAAAATCAACCTGCTGGGTCTGACCCAGCCGGAAATGGAAAAATTCTTCGAGTCCATCGGGGAGAAACGCTTCCGTGCCGGTCAGGTCATGAAGTGGATTCACCATTTTGGCGTCGATAATTTCGAAGCCATGACGAACGTCGGCAAGGCGCTGCGCGAAAAGCTCGAGCGCCGTGCCGAAATTCGTGGTCCCGAAGTTGTCAGCGAGGACATCTCCAGCGACGGCACCCGTAAGTGGGTCGTGCGCGTAGAGTCCGGCAGCTGCGTCGAGACCGTCTACATCCCGCAGGGCAAGCGCGGCACGTTGTGCGTGTCCTCCCAGGCGGGCTGTGCGCTGGATTGCAGTTTCTGCTCTACCGGCAAGCAAGGCTTCAATAGCAATCTCACCGCCGCCGAAGTCATCGGCCAGGTGTGGATTGCCAACAAATCCTTCGGCAGTGTCCCGGCCACCATCGACCGCGCCATCACCAACGTGGTGATGATGGGGATGGGCGAGCCATTGCTGAACTTCGACAACGTTATCTCGGCGATGCATCTGATGATGGATGACCTGGGTTATGGCATTTCCAAGCGCCGGGTGACCTTGTCCACCTCGGGCGTGGTGCCGATGATCGATCAACTGGCCAAGCACATTGATGTTTCGCTGGCGTTGTCACTGCACGCACCGAACGATGCGCTGCGTAATCAGTTGGTACCGATCAACAAGAAGTATCCGTTGAAGATGCTGCTCGAGTCCTGCCGCAACTACATGTCGGCACTGGGCGAAAAGCGCGTGTTGACCATCGAGTACACGTTGCTCAAGGATGTCAACGACAGGCCCGAGCACGCCATCGAGATGATCGAGTTGCTCAAGGACACGCCTTGCAAGGTCAACCTGATCCCGTTCAACCCGTTCCCTCATTCGGGTTACGAGCGTCCTAGCAATAATGCGATCCGTCGTTTCCAGGACCTGCTGCATCAGGCCGGATTCAACGTGACCGTGCGCACGACCCGTGGTGAAGATATCGATGCGGCCTGCGGCCAGCTGGTCGGGCAGGTAATGGACCGCACTCGCCGCAGCGAACGCTATATCGCTGTGCGCGAACTCAGTGCCGAGACCGAAGGGGTTCAGGTGGCTGCGGCTCGAACCTGACTGCGAATTTGACTGAGAGGATCTCTATGTCTCTGCGCGCTGCGCTGCTGCTGTGTTTTGCCACGCTGCTGGTGGGCTGTGTTTCCACGGGCAACGTCGATCCGCTGAGTACCGGCAAGGGACGTGAGGAGGCTCGTCAGGCCTACGTGCAATTGGGTCTGGGTTATCTGCAGCAGGGGCAGATGGAGCGCGCGAAGGCGCCGCTGAAAAAAGCGCTGGAACTGGACAGTTCCGATGCCGACGCCAATTCGGCGCTGGGCCTGGTATTTCAGGCCGAGGCCGAGCCCGAGCTGGCCGATCAGTACTACAAAAAGGCACTGTCCTCCCGCCCCAAGGACGCTCGTATCCTCAATAACTATGGCAGTTTTCTTTACGAGCAGAAGCGTTACAAGGAAGCTTACGAGCGCTTTGAGCAGGCCGCCGACGATAACCTCTACGCTGAACGAGCAAGGGTTTTCGAGAACCTGGGCATGACCTCGCTGATGCTGGGCAACCGTGATGTGGCGGGGGAACAGTTCAGCAAGGCCTTGCGGCTCGACCGTCAGCAACCGCGCGCCTTGCTGGAAATGGCTGAGTTGTCTTACGAAGACAGGCATTATGTGCCGGCGCGTGACTATTACGAACGCTTCAGCCAGCTTAGCGAGCAGAATGCACGTAGTCTGTTGTTGGGTACGCGTCTGGCGAAGATTTATGACGATCGCAACAAGGCAGCCAGCTATGGTCTGCAACTTAAAAGACTCTATCCCGGTACGCCGGAATATCAGCAATACCTGTCGGAGCAATGATGAAAGCGGCGCATCCCGAAGTTGTAGCAGCCACTCGTACGAATCCTGGAGAAACGTTGCGCCAGGCACGCGAGAGTAAAAACTGGTCGCTGCCAGATGTGGCTCTGAGGCTGAACCTCACCGCGACTTCCCTGGGTTATGTCGAGTCAGGAGATTTTGACAAGCTCCCCGGTCATACCTTTGCCCGGGGATACATCCGTGCCTACGCGAAACTCATGGGCCTGGATCAAGGCGCGCTGGTCAGCCAGTTCGACCAGTACACCGGCACCGACGGCAAAGGCAGCAACGTGCATGCTTTAGGCCGTATAGAAGAGCCCGTGCGGCTGTCCCATAACATCCTGCGCATCGTCAGCCTGTTGCTGCTGGTGGCATTGATTGGCGGCGGTTTTGTCTGGTGGCAGGACCAGGCGACACTGCGCGGCAAGGAACCGACCAGTCTGGGCATGGAGCACGTCGAAGTCGAAAGCGCCGATGGCACCACGCAGATTCATCCGCTGGACGAGCCGGAAGATCAGGCGGTCGTTGAAGGGCAGAGCAACACGGCGCCATTGCCGTTGAACAACGCCGATTCTCCCGCATCAGCGCCGACGACTTCCGCTGCGCCAACCGCGCCTGCCCCGGTTACCACCGCGCCTGCAGTGGGGGCAGCCCCGACTCACGGCGCCCCGGCGATCCCGGTAGTGCCTGCTCACACCCCCACGAGTCCGGCCACCACGGCTGCACCCGCGCCGGCGCCCGCTGCTGAAGCCGCGCCGGTTGCGGCCGGTTTCGGTCGGGTGCAATTACAGTTCACTGCCGATTGCTGGTTCCAGGTCACCGACAGCAATGGCAAGGTACTGACCAGCGGCCTCAAGCGTGCCGGCGACAGCGTCGATGTCAGTGGCAAACCGCCGCTGGCGGTGCGCCTGGGTGTCGCCCATGCTGCGCAGGTCAGCTACAACGGTCAGCCGGTGGACGTCACACCTTTCACATCGGGCCAGACGGCTCGCATGAAGCTGGGGCAATAAGTCATGCACGGCGAATCTCCAATCAAACGTCGCGAATCTCGTAAAATCTGGGTCGGCTCCGTGCCGGTTGGCGGTGATGCACCGATTGCGGTGCAAAGCATGACCAACAGCGACACCAATGATGTGGCGGCCACCGTCGCCCAGATCAATCGCCTGGAAGCGGCCGGTGTGGACATCGTTCGTGTCTCCGTGCCGGACATGGACGCCGCCGAGGCATTCGGTCGCATCAAGCAACTGGTCAAGGTGCCGCTGGTCGCCGATATCCACTTCGATTACCGGATTGCCTTGCGCGTGGCGGAGTTGGGCGTCGACTGCCTGCGCATCAATCCGGGCAACATCGGTCGTGAAGACCGTGTGCGCGCGGTGGTAGACGCAGCCCGTGACCGCGGCATCCCGATCCGCATCGGCGTCAATGCCGGTTCACTGGAAAAGGACCTGCAGAAGAAATACGGCGAACCCACTCCGGCTGCGTTGGTGGAGTCGGCGTTGCGTCACGTCGAGCACCTTGATCGCCTGAATTTCCAGGACTTCAAGGTCAGCGTCAAGGCCTCGGACGTGTTCATGGCCGTCGAAGCCTATCGCCTTCTGGCCAGGCAAATCGTCCAGCCACTGCACCTGGGAATCACCGAAGCCGGTGGTTTGCGTTCAGGCACGGTGAAATCGGCCGTCGGCCTAGGTATGCTGCTGGCCGAAGGAATTGGCGATACCATTCGTATCTCGCTGGCCGCCGACCCTGTTGAAGAAGTGAAGGTCGGTTACGACATTCTCAAGTCGCTGCATCTGCGTTCCCGTGGCATTAATTTCATCGCCTGTCCGAGCTGTTCGCGGCAGAATTTCGATGTCGTCAAAACCATGAACGAGCTGGAAGGGCGCCTTGAGGACCTGCTGGTCCCGCTGGATGTCGCGGTGATTGGCTGTGTAGTGAACGGTCCTGGGGAAGCCAAGGAGGCCCATATCGGCCTCACCGGTGGCACGCCGAACCTGATCTACATAGATGGTAAGCCGGCGCAAAAGCTGACCAATGACAATCTCGTGGACGAGCTCGAACGCTTGATCCGTGAGAAAGCGGCCCAAAAGGCCCAGGCCGATGCAGCGCTTATCGTTCGCGGCTAACCAGTTTCCAAGGAATTTTTGTGAGTAAGTCTCTGCAAGCCATTCGTGGCATGAACGACATCCTGCCGGATCAGACGCCGCTGTGGCGCTATTTCGAAGGCACCGTTTCGCGTTTGCTGGATAACTACGGTTACCGCCAGATCCGTATGCCGATCGTCGAGTTCACCGACCTGTTCAAGCGCTCCATTGGCGAAGTTACCGATATCGTCGAGAAAGAGATGTACACCTTTGCCGACCGCAACGGTGACTCGCTGACACTGCGCCCCGAAGGCACGGCTGCGTGCGTACGTGCGGTGCTGGAGCATGGCATCACCGGCGGCGGCCAGGTGCAGAAACTGTGGTACATCGGTCCGATGTTCCGCCACGAGCGTCCGCAGAAAGGCCGTTATCGCCAGTTCCACCAGATCGGCTGCGAAGTGTTCAACCTTGATGGGCCAGACATCGATGCCGAACTGATCGTCCTGACTTGGCGCCTATGGGGCCTGCTGGGCATCCGCAGCGCGGTCAGGCTGGAACTGAACAGCCTGGGCACCAGTGAGGCGCGCGCCCGCTACCGTGAAGCGCTGGTCGAGTACCTGTCGGCCCGCCTGGAGCAATTGGACGAAGACAGCCAGCGCCGTCTGACGACAAACCCGCTGCGAGTGCTCGACACCAAGCATCCTGAAACCCAGGCCGTGCTAGTGGATGCGCCGAAGCTCGCCGATTATCTTGACGAGGAGTCGCGTGCCCACTTCGAGGGTCTGAAATCGCGTCTGGACGCCGCCGGGATTCCCTACGTGATCAATCCCAAGCTGGTGCGTGGCCTGGATTACTACAGTAAGACGGTTTTCGAATGGGTCACCGATCAGCTCGGTGCCCAGGGTACTGTCTGTGCAGGTGGCCGCTACGACGGTCTGGTCGAGCAGATGGGCGGCAAACCCACTGCCGGTGTCGGTTTTGCCATGGGCATCGAGCGGCTGGTCCTGCTGCTGGAGACGCTGGAGCAGGTCCCTGAAGAAATTTCGCGCACTGTCGATGTTTACGTCTGCGCCTTTGGCGAAGCCGCCGAATTGGCTGCACTGGCGCTGTCAGAGCGTTTGCGCGATCACTCCCCGAATCTGCGTCTGCAGGTCAATGCTGGGGCTGGCAGCTTCAAAAGCCAGTTCAAGAAGGCCGACAAGAGCGGTGCGCCGTATGCGCTGATTCTTGGTGATGAAGAGCTGGCTCGCAAGGAAGTGGGCTTCAAACCTTTGCGCGGTCAGGGCGAACAACAAAATATTGCCTGGGATGCTCTTTCCGAGCACCTGGCCTCCTGCATTGTGCAGGCATGAAGCTAATAAACAGCCGAATTGGATAGGAGTATTGGGGTGTCGAGTACTGATGATGAACAGCTGGCCGTGGTCAAGGACTGGTGGCAGCGTAACGGCAAGCCTCTGGTCACCGGCGCTCTGCTTGCGGTGATCGTGGTGTTGGGCTGGCAGTTCTGGCATCGCCATCAGAACAGTCAGGCACAAGGTGCATCGGCCCTGTACCAGCAGTTGCTGGAAACGGCGCTGACCCCAAGCGGTCAGGCAGATGCCGGTCAAGTGGCTGAAATCGCCGGCAAGCTCAAAAGCGAGTTTGGTGGTACGGCCTACGCTCAATACGGCAGCCTGTTCGTGGCCAAGGTTGCGGTCGATACTGGCAAGCTGGACGACGCTGCAAACGAACTGAAGGCCGTCAGCGACAAACCGGTCAATCCGACCCTTGGCGAAATCGCCCGTCAACGTCTGGCTCGCGTGCTCGCTGCGCAGAACAAGGCTGACGATGCGCTGAAGCTGCTCGACGGTCAGGTCGACAAGTCGTTCGAGGCCGCTCGTGAAGAGCTGCGCGGCGACCTGCTGGTTCAGTTGGGTCGTACTGATGATGCCTACGCTGCATACAAGAAGGCCAAGGCTGCGCTGTCCGAACAATCGGCGGTGGGCGGTCTGCAAATGAAGCTCGACGATCTGGCGAAAGGGGATGCGTGACGTGATTCGTTGGAAACATGCAGCATTGCTGGCTCTGGCCATTCTGGCCGCGGGTTGCAGCAGCAACAGCAAAAAGGAATTGCCTCCGGCCGAGTTGACCGACTTCAAAGAAGAAGTGGTTCTGCAGAAGCTGTGGAGCCGCTCGGTCGGTGACGGCCAGGGCGACATCTACAACATGCTGGTTCCCGCCATCGACGGCGAGAACATCTACGCTGCCGACGCCAACGGTCTGATCATGGCGATCAACCGCGGCAACGGTGATGTGGTCTGGAAGAAAGAGCTCGAACAGCCTGTCTCCGGCGCAGTCGGTGTGGGTTTTGGCCTGGTCATGGTCGGCACCCTGCGTGGCGAAGTGATCGTTCTCGACGAAGCCACCGGTGAACAGAAGTGGAAGGCAAAGGCGACCAGCGAAGTACTCTCCGCGCCAGCCACCAATGGTGATGTTGTCGTTGCCCAGACACAGGACGACAAGGTTATCGGTTACGATGCCGCCACCGGCAGCCAACGCTGGATCTACGAAAGCACGCCTGCGGTCCTGACTTTGCGTGGCACCGGTGCACCGATCGTTACCTCTCAGTTGGCCCTTGCTGGCCTGTCGACCGGTAAGGTCGTGGCGCTGGACACCACCAACGGCGTGCCGGTCTGGGAGCAGCGCGTAGCGATTCCACAGGGCCGCTCGGAGCTGGATCGCGTGGTCGACATCGACGGCGGGCTGCTGTTGTCCGGCAGTACGCTGTACGTCGCAACCTATCAGGGCCGCGTTGCGGGTCTGGAACTGCAGAGCGGCCGTGTGCTGTGGCAGCGTGATGCGTCGAGCTATTCGGGCGTCGCCCAGGGTTTTGGTAGCGTCTACGTTTCCCTGGCCAACGGCACCGTCGAAGGCGTCGATGAGCGTTCGTCCACTGCGCTGTGGAGCAATGACTCGCTGGCTCGCCGCCAGTTGGGATCGCCTGAAGTGTTCTCCAGCTACGTAGCGGTTGGCGACATGGAAGGCTATCTGCATCTGCTCAGCCAGGTCGACGGTCACTTCGTTGGCCGTGAAAAGATCGACAGCGATGGCCTGCGTGCACGCCCGCTGGTTTCGGGCAACACCATTTACGTCTTTGGTAACAGCGGCAAGCTGGAAGCCCTGACGATCAAGTGATGGCTGTCTATGCTGGGGAAGGCCTTTCAACGGCTCTCTCCGGCAGCCCCGCTCTGACGGGGCTTGCGGCACTTTGGTGTCGCTCCGAACTCCGGCCGCTGCCTTGCAGCGGCTTTTGTATTTTCTGAAATAACGAAGTGGAGAGCCGCATGGTTCCCGTAATCGCCCTGGTGGGTCGACCGAACGTCGGCAAGTCCACCTTGTTCAATCGCCTGACCAGGACTCGCGACGCCATCGTCGGCGACTTGTCCGGTCTGACCCGTGATCGCCAATACGGTGAGGCCAAGTGGCAAGGGCGTACCTACATCCTGATCGACACCGGCGGTATTTCTGGTGATGAGCACGGCATGGACGAAAAGATGGCCGAGCAGTCGCTGCTGGCCATCGAAGAAGCCGATGTCGTGTTGTTTCTGGTAGACGCCAAAGCGGGCTTTACCGCCGCCGACCAGATGATTGGCGAGCACCTGCGCAAGCGCAACAAAACCTCGTATGTGGTTGCCAACAAGGTCGACAACATTGACCCTGACATGGCTCGCGCCGAGTTCGCCCCACTGGGCATGGGCGATGCAATCCCGGTCGCCGGTGCTCACGGTCGCGGCATCACGCAGATGCTGGAAATCGCCCTGCGCGACTTTCCCAAAGACGCCGATGAAGTGGAAGAGGGTGAAGAGGAAGACGTTGCCGAGGGCGAAGAAGCCAAGCGCATCCCTGGCCCGAGCGAAAAAGATGGCATCAAGATCGCGATCATCGGTCGCCCGAACGTCGGCAAGTCCACGCTGGTTAACCGCATGCTCGGGGAAGACCGCGTCATCGTCTATGACCAGCCCGGCACCACCCGCGACAGTATCTACATCCCGTTCGAACGTAACGACGAGAAGTACACGCTGATCGACACCGCCGGCGTGCGCAAGCGCGGCAAGATCCACGAAGAAGTCGAAAAATTCTCCGTGGTCAAAACCCTTCAGGCGATTAAGGACGCCAACGTGGTGATCTTCGTGATGGACGCCCGAGAAGGTGTCGTCGACCACGATCTGAATCTGCTGGGCTTCGCCCTGGAAGCCGGTCGTGCGCTGGTCATTGCTTTGAACAAGTGGGACGGCATGGTGCCGAGCGAGCGCGATTATGTGAAGACCGAGCTGGAACGTCGGTTGTTCTTCGTCGACTTTGCCGATATCCATTTCATCTCTGCGTTGCATGGCACGGGTGTCGGCAACCTGTATCAATCAGTGCAGAACTCGTTCAAGTCAGCTGTTACGCGCTGGCCGACCAGCCGTCTGACCCAGATCCTCGAAGACGCGGTCAGTGAGCACGCGCCACCGATGGTCGGTAGCCGTCGTATCAAACTGCGTTACGCTCACTTGGGTGGTGCGAACCCACCGCTGATCGTGATCCACGGTAACCAGGTCGAGAAGGTTCCGAAGTCTTACGTGCGTTATCTGGAAAACACCTACCGTCGTGTGCTCAAGCTGGTCGGTACCCCGATCCGCATTGAGTTCAAGGGCGGTGAAAACCCGTACGAAGGCAATAAGAACACGCTGACCGACCGCCAGGTCAACAAGAAGCGTCGCTTGATGTCGCACCACAAGAAAGCCGACAAGAAACGACGCGACAAGCGTTAATCGTGTAACGGACTTTCTTTGAAAAGGCGCAAGTAGCGCCTTTTTTTGTGAGCGTCGTCTGGGCTATTCTGCGAGTCCCCGTGCCGTTCTGGAGCTGGGTGTGGAGCAGGAAAACCCCATGATCACCAGCAAATTGCCGAACGTTGGTACCACTATTTTCACCGTGATGTCCCAGCTTGCAGCCGATACCGGTGCGATCAATCTGTCTCAGGGTTTTCCCGACTTCGAAGGGCCCGACGCGCTGCGCGAAGCCCTTTGCCGCCGCACCATGGACGGGTTCAACCAATATGCGCCGTCGGCCGGACTGCCCGCATTACGACAGCAGGTCGCTGCCAAGATCGAGCGCTCCTACGGTCGTCAGGTCAATGTCGACACCGAAGTCACCATCACGCCCGGTGCGACCCACGCAATCTTTTGCGCGATTCAGGCCGTCGTGCGCGCGGGCGATGAGGTCATCGTGTTCGACCCGTGTTATGACAGCTACGCGCCTTCGGTCGAGCTGGCAGGCGGGCGTTGCGTGCATGTGCAACTCAAGGACGGCGAGTTCTCCATCGATTGGGAACAGCTCGGCGCGGCGCTGAGTCCCAAGACTCGCATGATCGTGATCAATACGCCCCACAACCCCAGTGGCGCCCTGATCACCCGTGAGGAACTGGACCGACTGGCAGCGCTGATCCGCGACCGGGACATTTACCTCGTCAGTGATGAGGTGTACGAACATCTGGTATTCGACGGCGTGAAGCATGTCAGCGTCCTGGCGCATGAAGAGCTTTATGAACGTGCTTTCGTGATCAGTTCGTTCGGTAAGACCTATCATGTGACTGGCTGGAAAACCGGTTACCTGATAGCGCCCCCCGCGCTCACTGCCGAAATGCGCAAGGTCCATCAGTTCGTTGCTTTCTGCGGTGTTACTCCGTTGCAATGGGCCTTGGCCGACTTCATGGCGGCGTGCCCGGAACATGTCGAAGAATTACCAGCGTTCTATCAGGCCAAGCGTGATTTCTTTTGCGACCGGCTGCAAACCTCGCGCTTCACCTTCACGCGCGCTGCCGGGACTTATTTTCAACTGGTCGATTACTCGGGGATTCGTCCTGATCTGAACGACGTCGAGATGTCGCTATGGATGACCCGTGAACACGGGGTAGCGAGCATTCCGCCATCGGTGTTCTACCAGAACCCGCCTGAAGGCCAGCGTTTGATTCGCTTGTGCTTTCCCAAGCGTGAGGAGACGTTGCTTCAGGCAGCGGAAAAACTATGCGCGATCTAAGCCCGCTGCAAAGCCTGAACATCGCCTTGGTGCAGACCACTCTGGTCTGGCATGACTGCAAGGCTAACCACGCGCACTTCGAAGAACTGCTCGCTCAAGCGGAGGGCGCTGACCTGGTGATTCTGCCGGAGATGTTCACCACAGGGTTTTCGATGGCGTCCCAGATGCTGGCCGAGCCCGAGAACGGCATCACTTCACAGTGGCTGCTGAAGCAGGCCAGGCGCCTTGATGCGGTGGTGACGGGCAGCGTGATCATTCGTGCTGCCGATGGCAGTCACCGCAACCGTCTGCTGTGGGCGCGTCCCGATGGCGAGCTTTTGCACTATGACAAGCGCCACCTGTTCCGCATGGCCAACGAACACGAGCATTACAGCCCCGGCGAGCGGCAAGTGCAGTTCGAACTCAAAGGCTGGCGAATTCGCCCGTTGATCTGCTACGACCTGCGTTTTCCCGTGTGGAGCCGGGGCGCGCAGGGCACCGATCTGCTGCTGTACACGGCCAACTGGCCAGGGGCCAGACGTCTGCACTGGAACCGTTTGCTGCCGGCACGGGCCATCGAGAACCTGTGTTATGTGGCAGCGGTAAATCGCATCGGCATTGATGGCAAAGGCCTGGGCTATACCGGCGACAGTCAGGTACTGGATTTTCAGGGCGAGAGCCTGCTGAACAGCGGCGAGGCCGATGGCGTGTTTCACGTCAGCCTGTCCGCCGAAAGCCTGGCGAGCTATCGGCAGAAATTCCCGGCATATCTCGACGCTGATACATTCGAGATACACTAAAGTCATAGAGTTTACGGGGTTTGCGGTCGATAGCGTTGTACCAAAACAGGAGATCGGTATGACCACCATCAGCACGTCCTCACTTGCTTCTTACGCCAGCAGCTTTACCGTAGCGGTCAAGAAAGACGCCACCACGACTGCCAGCACCGACAGCGATACCTCGACCACGGCGGCCGCTGCCACCAGTTCCACCACGCAAGCTGGCGGTGCCAGCGCAGCAGGTGGCGCGGGCTCAAGCTCCAGTTCTTCCAGCGAAAGCGAGCAGGCGATCGAGAAGCTTGAAGCCCAGATCAAGGAAACCCAGAAGCAACTGCAGCAACAGGAACAGCAACTGGCGGCCGCTCAGGTCAGCAAAGGTTCGGACGAAGAAAAAGCGCAGCGCGCAATGGCCATCGAAGGCCAGATTTCATCTACTGCTGCCACGCTTGCTACGCAAGAAGCTGCATTGGTGCAGCTGGAGAAGTCCGGCAGCATCAACACCACCGCCTGATCCTCTTACTCGCAAGCGCTCCACGGCCATTGGCTATGGGGCGTTTTTGCGTGCGCGAAACGATGCTCTTCAGTTCTTTGTACACTGGCCGATACAAAGTGCACAGAACAGGAGTTCATCATGACCACAATCAATACGAGTTCGTTGAGTGCTTACTCCAGCGTGTTCACGGCTGGGTTCAAGAATGACGAGTCCGCCAAGAGCGATGCGACTACCGCCAATGTGAGTCTGCGAGGCAACGTCTACCATGATCCTCAGGCTAAAGGCGCCGACAAGGCCGGTGACGAGCCCGCGTCGCCGACCGACCAGGCGATTAAGCAGTTGCAGGAGCAGATAAAGCAGACCCAGAAGATACTGCAGCAACAGCAGGCTCAACTGGCAGTCGCGCAGAACAGTAAAGCGCCCGACGAAGAGAAAGCACAGCAGGTGATGGCGGTCCAGCAGCAGATTGCTAGCACCATGGCACAGTTAAACGCTCAGCAGGCGGCGTTGCTGGAATTGATGAAAGGCACGGTCAGCACCACCGCTTGAGCCCAACGCCAGGAAATGAAAAGGCCCTGAAGCCTATGCTCCAGGGCCTTTTTTAGGGATATCGCATTGAGGTGTAGGCTTTCACCGGGTTTGAACCCCTGTTAGCAATACGGCTTGCCGGCGATAGCTATCTTTAGAACGCTATGGCCGACAAACCGCGCTGCTACACCGTGTACCATCCTGCCGCGTCCTAACGATCAAGCAGCCTGCGCGGTTTCGGCCTGGATCAGCGCGCGGTTTAATGCACTGAACAGTGCCTTGAAGCTGGCGGTGGTGATGTTTTCGTCGATGCCCACACCGTGCACGGCGCGCTCACCGTTTACACGCAGTTCGATATAGGCTGCGGCCTTGGCCGTGGTGCCTGCGCCGATAGCATGCTCGTTGTAATCCATGATCTCCGCCTTGACCGGCAGACCCGCCACCAGTGCCTCCAGCGCGCCGTTGCCGCGGCCTTTCCAATGCAGATTGCTTTCGCTATCACCCTTGCCGGTGACTTCGACTTCAACAGCGCTGTGACCGTTCTCTTCCTGCAGACGATGGCTGACCAGGGCATAGGGCTTGTTGGCTTGCAGGTATTCGGTCTTGAACAGCGAGTAGATTTGCTGCGCGGTCATTTCCAGGCCCAGACGATCGGTCTCGCCCTGAACCACTTGGCTGAACTCGATCTGCATGCGACGTGGGAGGGAGATTCCGTATTCCTGCTCCAGCAGGTAAGTGATGCCACCTTTGCCGGATTGGCTGTTCACCCGAATGACCGCCTCATAGCTGCGGCCGATGTCCGCCGGATCGATCGGCAGGTAAGGCACTTCCCACAGCGCGCCGTCTTTTTGCTGGGTAAAGCCTTTGCGGATAGCGTCCTGGTGCGAGCCGGAGAACGCGGTATGGACCAGGTCGCCGACGTACGGGTGGCGCGGATGCACCGGAATCTGGTTGCACTCTTCGACGACCTTGCGCACGCCGTCGATGTCGGAAAAATCCAACTGCGGGTTCAGGCCCTGGGTGTACATGTTCAGGGCAACCGTCACCAGGTCGACGTTGCCGGTGCGCTCGCCGTTGCCGAACAGGCAGCCTTCGACGCGGTCGGCGCCGGCCATCAGGCCCAATTCGGTCGCGGCCACGCCTGTGCCACGGTCGTTGTGGGTGTGCAAGCTGATGATCACGCTGTCGCGACGGTTGATGTTGCGGCAGAACCACTCGATCTGGTCGGCGTAGATATTCGGGGTTGCCACTTCGACGGTGGCTGGCAGGTTGAGGATCACCTTGTTCTGCGGTGTGGCATTCCACACTTCGATTACGGCGTCACAGACTTCCTTGGCGAAGTCCAGCTCAGTGGCGCTGAAGGTTTCCGGCGAGTACTCGAACTGCCATTGGGTTTGCGGCTGTTGGGCGGCGTATTTGACGAACAGTTTGGCCGCGTTGACCGCGATGGCTTTGACCCCATCCTTATCCTGGTTGAAGACGATGCGGCGGAACGACGGAGACGTCGCGTTGTAAAGATGCACGATGGCTTTCTTGGCGCCGCGCAGGGATTCGAAGGTGCGGGCGATCAGGTCTTCACGGCCTTGGGTCAGCACCTGGATGGTGGTGTCGTCCGGAATGTGACCGTCTTCGATCAAGGTACGCACGAAGTCGAAATCGGTTTGCGATGCGGCCGGGAACGACGCTTCGATTTCCTTTACGCCAACCTGCACCAGCGTTTTCCAGAAGCGCAGTTTTTTGACCGAATCCATTGGCTCGATCAGCGACTGGTTACCGTCACGCAAGTCGGAGCTGCACCAGATCGGCACCTCGGTAATGGTCTTGGAAGGCCAGGTACGGTCAGGCAGGTCGATGGTCGGAAACGCGCGGTACTTCGCCGAGGGATCGTTGAGCATGGTCATGTTAATAATCCTTTTTTGTACTCAGGGCCGGGGGAGGGCGGCCAGCCGATTTACTGGACAGACAGGGTCAAGGCACCGCGATTTAGCCTGGCAGTCGAGCACTGACGAGGCGGAGGCAACGATGTTGACGCAGCAGAATGAGGGTGTGAGCAGTTTTCATGTGTGCAACGTAACCAATGGGGTGAAAGCTGACAAGCACTTGCAAAAAATTGGGAGATGATCTCGGTAAAGCCGGATTTACAGGATTTCGTGGCGTCCGGCGATGCGTATGTGAAATTTTATTGCGGAGCGTTGTCGATTGGCGAAAACGCGGGTCCCGGCCCGCATTGTCGCTGCTACCGGGCCATGCGCTGCCGGAAGTCGGCACACCCTGAATGATCAGGGCTGGAATGCGTTGATGAAGATCGCCGGATCGACCCGTGCATCGTTTAGGCTGACATTCCAGTGCATATGCGGCCCCGTCGCACGCCCCGTCGAGCCAACGCGCCCCACCACCCCCCCACGAGGCACCGCATCGCCGACTTTCACGTCAATCTTCGACATATGACAGTACATGCTGATGAAGCCTTGCCCGTGGTCGACGAACACCGTGTTGCCGTTAAAGAAATAATTGCCGATCAGAATGACCTTGCCAGCGGCAGGGGCTTTGATGGGCGTGCCCGCCGGAACGGCAAAGTCCAGACCTGCGTGGGGATTGCGTTCTTCGCCATTGAAGAAGCGCCGTACACCGAATTTGCTGGAGAGCGGACCATCGACGGGTTTATCCAGCAGCAGGTTGCTCGGCGTAACCGGGCTGAAGCTGCGATAGGCGCGCACTTGCACATCCAGTTCCTGCTCGATGCGTTTCAAGTCATCGGGGTTCGGATTGACCTGACGCTGATTCTTCAGCGTGATGTGCTGCTCAGGGTACTTCTTGCTGCCCACCGTGAACGGCAGATTGCGGCCTGCGCTGCTGACTTGCTGTGAAGTGCCGGGTTTGATGCTCAGCGCAATGCCCACCACCGCCAGCCACCGTGCATCCTGATCCTTGACCACCAGTACCGGTTTGCCTTGAAAGGTTGCTTTCGGTGCTTGAACAGCCGGGCCAAGGTCGATCACCGCGACGCCGCCGGGTACGGGCTTGTTCAAAAGGCGGGCGATGTAACTGTCGGCATATGCCGGGAGCGTCAGACACAGGGCCAGCGCGGCACCGATCAGAGAACGGAAGGTAAGAAGCGGCATCGATCAGTCCAGAAGAGAAAGGGTGACGGGTGTCAGATGATTGTCCTCGACCCGCACTTGCAACTCGCCTTCGCCCAGCTTTGCCGTCAGGCGTTGGCCTGTGTGGGTCTGTTCGGCTGCGCGAATTGCCCTGCCGCGCTCGTCCAGCAGGATGCTGTAGCCGCGACCCAATGTGGCAAGCGGGCTGACCACGTTCAGCGTCTGCACCTGGCTTTGCAATTGCAAGCGACGGGTCTTGAGGTCTTCCTTGATGGCGCGGGGAAGGCGCTCGGCCAGCACGGTCAGGCGCTGACGCAGGAACGCCAGGGTGCGTCCCGGATGTTGTGCAGCCAGACGGCTTTGCAGGTGGCTCATGCGCACCTGGCGTTTGTGCATTTGCTGTTCGAACGCCCGGCGCATGCGCATGTCCAGATCGTCCAGACGCTGGGCACGCTGGCGCAGGCGCTCACCTGGATGACGCAAGCGGCGAGAGATGCCGTCCAGCCGCAGCTGTTCGCGCATCAGCCGATCCTGCATGCGACTGATCAGGCGCCGTTGCAGGCTCTCCACGCGACGGTGCAGGTCGCTGGAATCAGGAGCCAGCAGTTCGGCAGCAGCGGAGGGCGTCGGTGCGCGGATGTCGGCCACGAAATCACTGATGGAAACATCGGTTTCATGGCCGACGGCGCTGACGATCGGCGTCACGCAGGCATCGATGGCGCGGGCCACGGCCTCTTCGTTGAAGCACCACAAATCCTCCAGCGAACCTCCGCCTCTGGCCAGGATCAGCGCATCAAAGCCACGGGAATCGGCCAGTTTCAGTGCGCGAACGATCTGGTTAATTGCCTCTCGACCCTGCACCGCGGTCGGGATCAGCGTCAGTTCGACCCGCGGCGCGCGGCGGCGGAACACGCTGATGATGTCGCGAATCACCGCGCCTGTGGGCGAGCTGATGATACCGATGCGCTGCGGATGCAGGGGCAGGGGTACCTTGCGCTCAGCACTGAAAAGGCCCTCGGCGTTGAGTTTTTCTTTCAACGCATCGAAAGCCAACCGCAGCGCGCCATCACCGGCCGGCTCGACGGTGTCGAGGATCAACTGATAGTCGCCGCGCCCCTCGAACAGCGAGACCTTGCCACGCACTTTGACCGCCAGCCCGTCCTTCAGTGCCTGGCGCACCCGCGCAGCGTTGCTGCGAAACAGGGCGCAGCGCACCTGCGCGCCGGTGTCCTTAAGCGTGAAGTACACATGACCGGAAGCCGGTCGCGACAGGTTGGAAATCTCACCCTCGACCCAGATGTTGGAAAACACATCTTCCAGCAGCACGCGAGCACGGCCGTTGAGCTGGCTGACGGTGAGGATTTCCCGGTCAAGGCCGAGTCTTGCGAAGGGGTCTTTGATCATGGCAGGCATGATAAAGGCATTGGGGCACGTTGTCGTGTACTCGCACCTGCAGGTGCAAGGCTTGTCGGTTGCTACAGGCGAAGCGGGACGCCATTTCGAGTATGCTGTGCGCCGCCGCCCATCCAAGGAGGAAATAATGGTCACTACCCTCGCCGAGCTATCGGACGTTTTCAATCAATTGGGGTTGACCCCAATGGACTGGTTGTTCATCGAAGGCGGGGTCATCGCGGCCTATCTGGTCTTCGCCATCGCCGGCTTCGGCACGGCGCTGGTGGCCGGTCCTGTGCTGATTCATTTCATGCCGTTGTCGCGGATCATTCCGCTGTTGGTCATGCTGGATTTCATCGCTGCGTTCAGTCACCTGCTGCCATCGCGCGAGTCGGTGGTGCGCGCCGAGCTGCTGCGCATGGTGCCGTGCATGGCCATCGGTTGTACGTTGGGGGTGCTGTTCCTGCTGAACCTTAAGTCCGACGTGCTTCTATTAATGATGGGGCTGTTTCTGGTCGGCTACTCGCTTTACAGCCTCGCGGTTAAAGTCCGGCCTACCCAGCTGTCGGCCATCTGGTCGGTGCCCATGGGGACTATAGGTGGACTGTTTGGCGCCCTGTTCGGTAGCGGCGGCTTTTTGTATGCGATCTACCTCAACGGGCGCTTGACCGATAAAACCCAGGCGCGCGCCACGCAGAATGCGCTAATCAGTTGCAGTACCCTGGTGCGGCTGAGCCTGTTCGTGATCACCGGCGTCTACGCGCAAATGTCGTTGCTGCTGCTGGCCGTGTGCCTGTTACCCGCGATGATGATCGGCTCGTGGGTTGGCCGGCGTCTGGTCATGCGCCTGTCCCGCGAGACATTCGTGCGGCTGGTCACCTGGCTGGTGCTGATCAGTGGCATCACGTTGATCGGTCGTTACCTGACAAGCTGAAAACGTGCTGCTTGACGTGATCGGCGGTGGTATTAAGCTGCCGTCCCCCGATCCAGCGTCAGGCAGGCCCGACATGAATACCCAAAGCATCATTGTCCCGCAGATATCCAGCTTTCCGGCCCATGAGGCCAAAGCGCGGGCGATTCTGCGCTGGCTGGTGAAGCTCGATGTCGTCGAGCAAACGCTGACCACGTGCGGCCGCAGTTTCAATCGCATGGCCTACGCGATTGCGCCCGGCGCCCGACGCTTTGTCGAAAACCCTGATGCGTTGCCTTACGGCCAGCCGGTCAATGGCCTGGAAATCGTGCTCAAGCGCTGTATCTATACGCCGCAGCAGGGTTTCAAGGAGGAAGCCGGTTGCCCCGAATGTCGTCGCGAGATTGGCGAAGCGCTGTTCGACAGTCTGGAAGAATGGATGCCGGGCCATACCGATAACTTCATTTGCCCGGAATGTCGCCATGAGGACGACATCAATGGCTTTCTTTTTCTCGATCCCTGCGGCTTTTCCAACCTGGGATTTATCTTCAATAACTGGCTGGACGCAGGCTTCAAGGCCCGTTTCGTAGAAGAGTTCGCCGAACGTCTGGACCGCCCGGTGTCTTTCGTCAAAGTGCGGCTATAAAAAGAGGGGTTTGATGCTCAATCGAGTCGATCATGGTGGTGCGCAAATAGCCTGATCTTTACATTGAGCAAGGAGACCTGTCTGGGTATAATGGCGCGCTTCCATTTTCCCGCTCGGGAGCCCAGCGATGCTGCGTATCAGCCAAGAAGCCCTTACATTCGACGACATTCTCCTTGTGCCCGGTTATTCCGAGGTGCTTCCCAACGAAGTCAGTCTGAAAACCCGATTGACCCGTGGCATCGAACTGAACATCCCCCTCGTTTCCGCCGCTATGGACACCGTCACTGAAGCCCGTCTGGCCATTGCCATGGCTCAGGAAGGCGGCATCGGCATTATCCACAAGAACATGACCGTCGAGCAGCAGGCTGCCGAAGTGCGCAAGGTCAAGAAGTTCGAAGCGGGTGTGGTCAAGGACCCGATCACCATCGAGGCCGACGCCACGGTTCGGGACCTGTTCGAACTGACCCGTCAACACAACATTTCCGGCGTTCCGGTCCTGCACGACGGTGAACTCGTCGGCATCGTGACCTCCCGCGACGTTCGCTTCGAAAACCGTCTGGATGTGCCCGTGCGTGAAGTGATGACGCCCAAAGAGCGTCTGGTCACCGTTCGCGAAGGCGCCGACAAGTACGAAGTCCGCGAGCTATTGCACAAGCATCGCCTGGAAAAAGTCCTGATCGTCGACGACAAGTTCGCGCTCAAGGGCATGATGACCGTCAAGGACATCGAGAAATCCAAGGCCTACCCGCTGGCCAGCAAGGACGACCAAGGTCGCCTGCGTGTCGGCGCTGCGGTGGGCACTGGTAAAGATACCGGCGAGCGCGTCAGCGCACTGGTCGCTGCAGGCGTCGACGTTATCGTCGTCGATACCGCTCACGGTCACTCCAAAGGTGTGATCGATCGCGTTCGCTGGGTCAAGCAGAACTTCCCCGACGTGCAGGTCATCGGCGGCAACATCGCCACCGGCGCGGCCGCTCGTGCATTGGTCGAAGCCGGCGCTGACGGCGTCAAGGTCGGTATCGGCCCTGGCTCGATCTGTACCACCCGTATCGTTGCAGGCGTCGGCGTGCCGCAAATCAGCGCCATCGCCAACGTCGCCTCGGCGCTGGAAGGCACCGACGTTCCCCTGATTGCCGACGGCGGCATCCGATTCTCCGGTGACCTGTCCAAGGCCATCGTGGCCGGTGCCTATTGCGTGATGATGGGCTCGATGTTTGCCGGTACTGAAGAGGCGCCGGGCGAAATCGAACTGTTCCAGGGTCGTTCGTACAAAGCTTATCGCGGCATGGGCTCGCTGGGTGCGATGTCCCAGGCGCAAGGCTCCTCGGACCGCTACTTCCAGGATTCGTCCGAAGGCGCCGAGAAGCTGGTACCGGAAGGTATCGAAGGTCGCGTTGCCTACAAAGGCTCGCTGGCCGCCATCATTCACCAGTTGATGGGTGGCCTGCGTTCTTCCATGGGCTATACCGGCAGCGCCCACATTCAGGAAATGCGCACCAAGCCTGAATTCGTACGCATCACTGGCGCCGGCATGGCCGAGTCCCATGTGCATGACGTGCAGATCACCAAGGAAGCGCCGAACTACCGGGTCGGCTAAAGCCTTCGTCTACGAGCTTCAAGCTTCAAGCGGTAGTTGCACAATGCAGCTACCGCTCAGATATCGCTAATCTTTCAGCTTGCAGCTTGACGCTCGCAGCTGCTCCAGAGAGTTTTCCATGGCCCTCGATATTCACGCCCACCGCATCCTTATCCTGGACTTCGGTTCCCAGTACACCCAACTGATCGCCCGCCGCGTGCGTGAAATCGGTGTGTATTGCGAGCTGCACCCCTTCGACATGGACGACGAAGCGATTCGCGAATTCGCGCCAAAAGGCGTCATCCTCGCCGGCGGCCCCGAGTCCGTGCACGAAGCCGACAGCCCGCGCTGCCCGCAAGCCGTATTCGACCTGGGCGTCCCGGTTTTCGGTATCTGCTACGGCATGCAGACCATGGCTGAACAACTCGGCGGCAAAGTTGAAGGCTCCGAGCTGCGCGAGTTTGGTTACGCCCGAGTCGACGTCGTCGGCAAAAGCCGCCTGCTCGATGGCATCGAAGACCACATCGATGCGGACGGCCTGTTCGGCCTCGACGTATGGATGAGCCACGGTGACAAGGTCACCAAATTGCCTGCAGAGTTTCATGTGCTGGCCAGCACTCCAAGCTGTCCGATTGCCGGTATGGCCGACGACACTCGTGGCTATTACGGCGTGCAGTTCCACCCGGAAGTGACCCACACCAAGCAGGGCGGTCGCATCCTGTCGCGCTTCATCCTCGACATCTGCGACTGTGAAGCGTTGTGGACTGCGTCGAAGATCGCCGAGGACGCCATCGCTCAGGTCCGCGCTCAGGTCGGCACCGATAACGTGCTGCTGGGTCTGTCCGGCGGTGTTGACTCTTCCGTGGTTGCTGCCCTTCTGCACAAGGCCATCGGCGACCAGCTGACCTGTGTCTTCGTCGATAACGGTCTGCTGCGTTTGCACGAAGGCGAGCAAGTAATGGCCATGTTCGCCGAGAACATGGGCGTCAAGGTGATCCGCGCCAATGCCGAAGCGCAGTTCCTCGACAATCTGGCGGGCGAAAGCGACCCTGAGAAGAAGCGCAAGATCATCGGCCGCACGTTCATCGACGTCTTTGATGCCGAATCGAACAAGCTGCACAACATCAAGTACCTGGCACAGGGCACTATCTACCCGGACGTGATCGAGTCCGCTGGCGCCAAAAGCGGCAAGGCTCACGTGATCAAGTCGCACCACAACGTGGGCGGCCTGCCGGAAGAGATGAACCTGAAACTGGTCGAGCCGCTGCGCGAACTGTTCAAGGACGAAGTCCGTCGCCTGGGCCTGGAACTGGGCCTGCCGTACGACATGGTCTACCGTCATCCATTCCCGGGTCCGGGCCTGGGTGTTCGCATCCTTGGCGAAGTGAAGAAAGAGTACGCCGACCTGCTGCGTCGCGCCGACCACATCTTCATCGAAGAACTGCGCAAAGCCGACTGGTACCACAAGGTCAGCCAGGCGTTCGTGGTGTTCCAACCCGTGAAGTCGGTAGGCGTCGTAGGCGATGGTCGTCGTTACGCCTGGGTCGTCGCCCTGCGCGCCGTTGAAACCATCGACTTCATGACCGCACGTTGGGCACACCTGCCTTACGAACTGCTGGAAACCGTCAGCGGCCGCATCATCAACGAAATCGAAGGCATCTCCCGCGTGACGTACGACGTGTCGAGCAAGCCGCCGGCGACGATTGAGTGGGAGTAGGGGGTATTCGCAACTATCTGATTTAGTTGTAAAAAATAAGTATAGATAGTGACTTTTACTGTGTCATCAATGGCGTTTTTCATGGCGCGGATGGTTGGCATCAGCACAAGTGCCTCGATACCATAACCGGCATTAGCAATGCCGGCATGGTATCGAGAGTGCTACGCCTGGAGATGTCAGTCAGGAACTGAGTTGCCAGTATTAAATACTCTTTCCTGCCCGCTCTCATGATTTATGTAGTCGTGAGTATCATTTGTACACGCAGAATCTCTATTTGTAGCCTAGCCAGCCAAAGCACTTAATAAAGAAAGTTTTTCTCTTTTTCTCAATATGAAAATCAATCAAGCCGAGGACGCTAGTAAGAAAAATATGTTCTTCAACACCAAACCTCTCAGGGATGAAGCATAAATCATAGTCTGCCAAAATCTCATCAACGGCGTAGTCACCTGTTTTATACAGGTCAGCATAGGTAGTAATATCTTTTTTCAAAGAAAGGGCCTGGAGATAAGACTTCCGCAACATCCAATTCTCAACTATTTTTTCAGTGTCGAGAATCCCTATTCTTTGTTCTTCAGGCAGATGATCAAGAATTCCATCACCTAGTTCACGCATAAAATCAATCAGTTGCATGTAGCCACGCATGGACACCTCAAGAAATTGGAAACGCTGTGACAATATAAGCTGGCATGTGATTAAATTCAGCAAATTCAATGACAACTCTCACTTTAGTCATTCTTACAGGTGTCGTTTGCGCGGACCTCATAATGCCCCAGCCAATGTCGGTATTTAGCTCGCTCACTAGCGTCAGTCGATTTTTTGTGCGCAAGAATTTTATTTTAGAAAACATTATGATTTTCAGCTTGTTAGTCTTCAATGCCTGGCTGATCGCCCATTCGGCTATTTCCATATTTTCAAATGTTGTCATTGCCTGAGCGGTTCTTACTTTACGTAATCGTTTTTGCAAGTCTGAGATATTTTTTTGATAATGGTCTCTTAAAGTGTGACCACCAATTCCTTTTCTGGGTGCGTGGAGAGGCATTTCACTTACAGCAATGCTCATCCTGCCAGCACGTACCGAGGAAACTCGAAAAGCGTTGTACATAGATGCAGTAGTTAAAGGCACTACGAATTCGGTAGCTAACCCAATAACCTGGCCTGTTGCTCGAGAGGCACCTAAAGCTTCGGCCGCCGTCGCTCCAGCTTTGAATGCATATGAGTCAGTTTGCTGGCCTGTCACAATCTGCGTAGAGGCAGCTGAAAGTTGATCAGAAGCGTGAACCCCCATTGCAACGCACCCGACTTTTGAAATCATCGTTGGCTCAGGTAACGCACATAGCACACCTGAACCTGCAAGCTCGATAATTCCGCCGACAAGCCGAAGGCTTCCAAATATACGATTGGACATAATCTCAGCGGGTGTCAGTGACTCGTGCGTGAGTATTGCAGCCATCTGAGCAAAATTGAGGACTACGCGAAAGCTTCCATCGTCAGACATCATGCGTTTCCTTACGCAAATGGTTTGTTAGCGGTCCTGTCCCAACCACCAGAAACGATGCCCGCACTCCCACCATCGGCACGCCGCTGCTGTGAATATTCGAATTTAATGCGCCCGTAATTCAGGGTCACGACTTCGACAGGGAAGCCGGATTGTTCTGCGCCCTGTCCGCTGACCAATGCGATCAGCACCTCTTCAAGCACGATATCCAAATACTTGAATTTTTCAGTTCCTGCACGATGGACTCGAATCGTCACGGTCTTGATATGTGAGCCTCTGCAGCAAAGCTCAAATAGCTTAGGGGTGGCGCGGTCAATGTTCTTGCTGATCTGAAAATCCCCGAGGGAAACACCTCCAGCGGAAGCGCAACCACTGGAGCTTGCTGTCTGACTGATCGACTGCACGGCGTCGTAGTGATAGGAAAGCAGCTCAATCTAACCTTTGTGCCCATCGTCCAGCGACTCGCCCTCAACCCCATCAACCTTCATAAATGCATCAAATGACATGCTTAGCTCCCTGCTTTTCAGAAATTTAGGTCAGAACACTAACTGAATTTCAGCTCGAATTGCCAGTCCGACATGTGCTTGGCTGTCGGACGTTGAGAGGTGATCATGAGCCTTGCCAATCGACAGGCGTTTCTGATTTGGAGACATGCGAGCATCAGTCATACACTGGATGGTATATTTTATGGTGTCCGAATTTGATTGATTTATAAGTAGTTGATTTAAATGTGATTTGATCTACTGTTGATAATAGAGTGGGAATGATCTCCATACCCCGCTAAAGCCTCTTCCAGAACTTCCGCAATTCCCCCACAGAGCCGGATGCGCCCTCGATGGACGCATCCGGCTTTGTTGTTTCAGATGCTCTGTCTCAAGCCTGTCAGCTTTAAGGCGGCGGTCAGTTCGGCGAGTGCGCCATAGCGGCGTCCGCTCACTGCTGGCCATTCCGGGCGCTGGATATAGAGCTGCGTGCCGTCTTGCTTGATGGGTGTGCAGTGGAGAAGTCCGTCTCGGCTGCGGTGGACGAGCTCGGCAGTATCACCTGTTCGCATGATGGCGAACTCGCCTGAATGGGGCAGGCGGTCATGGACCAGATTAGGGGCTTCGACAAAGTGGGCTCTACGCCCTTTGACCGCCATACGTAGCCTCAAATCACTTTTGACGCTGCCGACGGGCCTGCCCATTGCGTCGTTCACATTTGCACCGGGATCGACGTCGTAACCGGTCGCTTCGCCTGGGTTGACGTCGACGATGCGCAGCCCGACGACCCCCTCGATTTCAGCAACTCCTGCGACCTGACGATACGTATTGGCGTGTGCGTTGCCTACCAGCGCGACCCACCGCCCACGGCCCAAAGCGGCTTGATCGGCGTTGATGACCGTATGTGCGAAATAGTTCATGAGCTTGAGGCGCACTGTCCTGTCGCGGTCGGGCAGCCCTGAGAATCTGTAACTGCTCATGCAGTCGATGGCGCGTATGTTGAGGCGGTGTCTGTTGGCCGTTTTGACCAGATTGAGGAAAGTATAGCGACCGGTCGAGTCGGTTAGGTGACCCCAGTCCAATTGCTCCAGGTACGCTTCCAGCTTGGCGGGCATCGCGCCGGTCCTAGCGAAGGTGTCCAGGTCCGCCTGATGCAGATCGGTCAGCAGGTGCTCCATGTACAGCGTCCTGACCTTTTGTTTGGCCAGCTGCCCCATGTTGTCGATCAAGAATTGTTTGCTTGCGACGCAGTTGTGACTCTCGCCGATTACCAGTCCGGGCGCGGTTTCATAAAATTGCTTGAGGGCGACTTTTGGCGTTGATTCAGACGCGATGACGGGTATCGGCGGGCGCTCGGGGAGTTGCAAGTGTGCATAAAAAGCGTCCGTATCGCTGGCCAGGCGACGACGCATAGCGAAAAAATCCTGGATGGGATCATTGGGGTCCAGCGACATGTAATTCCCTTCAAACGGCCTGTTGCTGGGGTTTTCTACCCGCGCGCGCAAGGGTTCTCGCAGCCTCTGAGGCAGGTCATAGGGGCTTGGCGGGGCCGCGAGGATAGGCCCTACTGAATCCGTTCTCGCCGATAACGTGCGTAATGCGCCACCGCCGCCGCGCAGGCCCTGCTGGACAGGTTCCCAGTTTCCCGCAGCGTTCAAACGCACGGGCAGGTTGCGGTGAAACGAGAAAGGATTCTGTGGATCGACGATGACCCAGCTGTTCAGTTCATTGACATAGCGCACCTGATAGCCGATGCCTTCGATCGAGATAAGCGTCGTGTCGTGGTCTGTCTGATAGACATTACGCATCCGGCCGCTGGTCGGCGGCTGGGGATAGTCCTCAAGCACTTCATTGGTCTCGAAGGGTTTCAGCAGGTCGGCTAATTCATCAGTGTCTGTCGGATTTGCCATCGCAGGTTGCGGCTGCGCGGAAGAGGGCGCGCTCGGCGCTTCAATCTCGACATCCGGTACTGCTGCGATCGACTCACCTTCAGGCGCAATGTCGGCAAGTTCAGGCGTTGCGCCTTGTGCCAGGAAGGCCGCGTTGAACAGTACATCGATGCCACTGAGGATGGCGCCAATCACGCCACTTTTGCGATCCGCTGTGGTGTGCCCGTGTATCGCTTCATCGACGTTCAAGCCAACGTCGACCAAGCCTGCGCCCACCGCCGCCAAAGCAATAGGCCAGTCCAATGCCGCCAGGGCGCCAAAGGTTTGTCCGAAGGCTTGCAAGTAACCGATCCACATCTGCCTGCGCATCTCGTTGTTCGAGTACAGGGCAAATTCGGCGTCGGCCTTCATGCGCGCTCGGGCGGCATCGCGCAGGTGTGTGAATGGATCGCCGCTGACCGAGCGGTCGTCCCGATTGATGACCGATTGAGCATGCGTGCCCCAGTTGCTGAACATCAGGTCCAACGCATGATTCAAGCCGATCTGCTGATCGCCCTGTGCATGCACGGATAGCGGAAAGTGCGACATTAATTGCGCCCGATTGTGGACCTCGTTGCAGTGATTCATCAGCCACCACTGCAGTGCGTCAGGGGTATCGAAGACGTGGAACGCGTTGACCTCCCCGGGCACATAAAGAAATTGCCGACCGCTGTCTTCGACGATTCGCAGGAGGTCACTGGATTCATACCCGGCGATGTCTAGCTTTGCGACACGTATCCCAACCCCCAGCGGTACTTCGGATTGCAGCATGGCCAAGGTGATTGGTTTGCCCGGATCCACGCCTACGGCGGCCATGAGTGTGCCAAATTGCTCGGTGTCCAGGGCGCCGCTGCGATGATCCTCCACGGCCCTGGCGATGAAGCTGGCCTTGGCCAGGGTTCTGAAATCGTGCGCACGGTTCTGCCAAAAGGTGTTCATCTTGAAAGTGAATTGGCGTTTGAAGTCCAGGGCCCAAAAGGCGTCCATCGCATCTTTGGGTAGCAGGCACACCTGGTTGGATTCATCGAAAACCTCGGCGTCGGGTCCTGCTGTGTAGAAACCGCTCATCACCTGCAGGGTGTCGGCCTGCTCTTGGTCGGCTGCGTTAAAGCGATGCATGACCAGCTGCGGCAAGGTCAGCGATGAAATCGGTTTGGCCAGGTGCCGCCAACCGCTAAAGGTAAAAGCACTGCTGTCAGCGACATCGAAGCGATGCCAGTAGACGGCGTCAGGTTCCAGGTGGTCGATGCAGTGCTTGCGCAGGAGTTCGGACGCGGCAGCCCGCGCCATTTCCCGCATGTCGGGGCAGTTCGCGACCAGCTTCTTGCTGATGGCTTCGAGCGATGTTCGATCGGCATTGAGATCCAAAGTGTTGGCAATGAGGGAAGGCATCTTCGTCGTCCTTGATAAATGAGCCTTGAGGTTCCCGATTTGCCTGACTTAATGGGTACTAAATATGTACCGCACCCGGTGCCTGCTTGTTTTGCTCCCTATTCAGGAACCGCATTCGCCCTCGCATAGGGGGCGTTCCGCGCGTTCGCAGCGATATTGGGTCAGCTCCCTGCCGCGGCGGTGCGCGGCAGGGTAGTGGGGCGTCACTCAGGCAAGCACGCCGATTTGCCAAGGGCAGAATTCGTCCTCGCCCAGTCCATTCAACTCGCTTTTGGTCTTGTCGCCAGAGGCGTGCGCCAGCAGGCGTTCGAAGATCTCCTGACCCATTTGGCCAATGGTTTTGTCGCCGTCGATGATCTGGCCGCAGTTGATGTCCATGTCATCGCTCATGCGAGTGAACATTGGCGAGTTGCTCGCCAGTTTGAAGGTCGGCGCCGGTACCGAACCGAAGCAGGACCCACGCCCGGTGGTAAAGGCAATCATATTGGCGCCGCCTGCGATCTGACCCGTAGCCGACACCGGGTCGTAGCCAGGGGTGTCCATGAACACCAGCCCATGGGTGTTAACCGGGTAAGCGTATTCGTAGACTTCCATCAGCGGAGCATTGCCGCCTTTCTTGGCGCCGCCCAGGGATTTTTCTAGCACGTTGGCCAAGCCCCCAGCGTTATTGCCGGGGCTCACTCGACCGTTGATCTGCGTGTCGCGGCCGCGGTTGTATTCCAGCCACCACTCGATGCGTTCGATCAGTTTGCGGCCGATTTCCGGGGTCGCGGCGCGCGCCGTGAGCGTGTGTTCGACGCCAAAGATTTCCGAGGTCTCGGAAAGGATCGCGGTGCCACCGTGGCGCACCAGAATGTCGACCGCCGCGCCCAGCGCCGGGTTTGCCGACAACCCGGAAAACCCATCCGAACCTCCGCACTGCATGCCGACGATCAAGTGTTCGGCCGACACCGTTTCACGTTGAACGGCATTGGCTTGAGGCAGCATGGCTTCGATCATCCTGATGCCTTGCTCGACCGCGCTTTTCACGCCGCCGACATCCTGAATCACCAATGACTTGAGCATGTCGCCCAGCGCCAGTTGTTCCTGCTCGATGAAGCCATAAATGTTGTTGCGTTCGCAGCCCAGCGCGATCAGCAGGCCGCCTGCGGTATTGGCGTGTTTGACGTGCCCGCCGATGGTCCGGCGCAGCAGGTTCATCGGCTCGCCGGTCATCTCCATGCCGCAACCGATCTCGTGGACGAAGGGCACCACGCCGTCGATGTTCGGGTATGCGGCAAGGCGCTCTTCATCGAAGTGATTAGCGATCTTGCGGGCGACGGTGGCGCCGCAGTTACCCACCACGAAAACGCCCAGGTAATTGCGCGTGGCGACGCGGCCGTCGGCGCGGACAATGCCCTGAAAGGTCGCACGCTGTTCGGCCGGCAGCAGGTCGGTAGGTACGTAATCCTGAGCGTAGCGATAGTCGCGGGCGGTTTCACCGAATGCAATGTTATGGCTGTGCATCCAGGTGCCAGCCGGGAGGTCGTCGCTGGCGTAGCCGATGACGGTGTTGTACTTGAGCACTGGCTGGCCTTTCTCGATCAGGCGCGCAGCGATTTTATGACCCACGGGAACGTTCTGCAGGGTCGTCAGGTGTTCGCTGGGTACGGCGGTCCCGGCGCTGATTTCAACGCGTGCCACGACCACGTTGTCGGCGGGGTCGAGGCGGATGACAGGGCTGATTTCACGGGAAGTCATGGCTTGGGTCCTGCTTTTATAATGAGTTCTGAAGGTCCGGTCATTACTGAGCCGGCGGTCTGTTTCGGCCCCGCCTGCGCTGCTCGCATGTCCCTGAACGAGCAGTCAGGTGCGGGCACCCGCGGCCAGCACCGTCAGTTAGGCCTGAGTCACGCAACCGCTTTTGATCCCTGTTGGCGTATGACCGCCTTGGCCTTTTCCTTGCCAATGCCTTCCCACAAGCCCTGCAGGTACATGATCCCCAGCGCTCGATCGTAAAGTCCGTAGCCCGGCACGCCCGTTTCTCCCCAGATCATCCGGCCATGGTCGGGGCGCGCATAGCCTGTGAACTGCGCGTCGTGCAGCGCTTTAAGGATTTCCGCCATATCCAGCGAACCGCATTGCGTAGGATGGGCGCTTTCATAGAAGTCACCGTTCTCGAATACTTTGACATTGCGCAGGTGCACGTAATGCACGCGTTGGCGAGCGGCGAACTCATTGATGAAAGACGGCACATCGTTGTTCAGATCCGAACCCAGCGTGCCGCTGCACAGGGTCAACCCGTTGGCCGGCGAATCAATGATGTTCAGCACCCTGCGGTGATCTTCGATGTTTTTGATGATGCGCGGCAGGCCAAATACCGAGCGGGGTGGATCGTCCGCATGCAAGGCCAGCTTGAGGCCCAGTTGCTCGGCGACCGGAACCAGTTTGGCGAGAAACCATTCAAGGTTGCGCCACATCTGCTCGGTGCTTACGTTCTCGTATTCCTGCAGCAGCGCCTGCAGTTTTTCCGCGGGGTATTTCGTGCCGATGCCGGGCAGCGGAATCACGCCCTTGGACACATCCAGCCGATCGACCAGCGAGGCCTCGAATGACAGCGTATTCGAGCCGTCCGGCAGTGCGTACTCCATTTGCGTGCGCGTCCAGTCGAACACCGGCATGAAGTTGTAGCAGACGATCTTGATGCCGCTGGCGGCGAGGTTTTTCAGCGTTTCTATGTAATTCGGGATGAGTGCTTCGCGAGTGGGTTTGCCAAGCTTGATGTCCTCATGCACTCGAAAGCTGTCCACCACATCCATTTTCAGTCCGTAGCCTGACGCAGCATCACGCAGCGCGCCAATTTGGTCCTGCGTCCAGACTTCTCCCAGCGGCGTGTCGTAAAGAGAAGAAACGATGCCGTACAGTCCCGGAATCTGATTGATGTACTGCAGGCTGATTGGATCTTTGGGCCCGTGCCAGCGAAAAATCATCTTCATGGTTGATGCCTCTTAAGCGTTGTTAGACGTAAAAGCCAAGCCTGACTCAGGCCTTGGGCTGTAGCTTGAAACGTTGAATCTTGCCGACGATCAGGCAGTAGCTGGCCACTGCCACCAGGCCATGGGCGCCGACATAGAGCAGTGCGCCGTCGAACGAACCGGTGGTTTGCAAGATGTAGCCGATGACCACGGGAGTGACGATGCCCGCCATGTTGCCAAACGCATTGAATACGCCCCCGGTGGTGCCGATCAGCTCCTTGGGCGCAGTGTCGGCAACGATCGTCCAGCCCATCGAGCCGAAGCCTTTGCCAAAGAAGGCCAGGCTCATCAGGGCCACGACCATCGTCGCGCTATCGGCGTAGTTGCACAGGATGATGCTGGCACTGAGCAGCAAGCCAATGGTGATCGGCGTTTTACGCGCGAGGCTCAGCGAGCCTGTCTTCTTCAGAATCAGGTCGGAAATGAAGCCGCTCGAGACCCCGCCCACCAAGCCGCACAGCGCCGGTATCGCAGAGATGAAGCCCGCCTGGAGGATATCGAAGCCGCGTTCCTTGACCAGGTAGATAGGGAACCAGGTCATGAAGAACCAAGTGATCGAGGTAATGCAGTACTGCGCCAGGAAAATCCCGACCAGCATGCGGCTGCGGAACAATTGGCCGATCTGGCGCATCTTCATGCCGCCGCCGGTGTTGGCCGCCTTGTCTTTCAGACTTTCCAGATCCACCAGGCCTTCGCCGGCGCGAATGTATTCAAGCTCTTCGCTGTTCATTGCCGGGTGATCGACTGGCAGGTAGTAGAATTTCCACCACGCTGCGGCGATGACCAGCCCGATCGCCCCCATGATGATGAACACGTATTCCCAACCGTACCTGTAGCAAAGCCAACCCATCACGGGGGTGAAGAGGGCCAGGGAGAGGTATTGCGCGCTGTTGAAGATCGCACCGGCGATGCCTCGCTCGGACGACGGGAACCACGCCGCGATGATCCGGCCCGAAGCCGGTCCCACCGGCGATTCGGCAGCGCCCAGCATGAAACGCAGCGCCAGCAGCAACGGGACGACCAGGCCGATGAAGTGCACCATGCCCATCATCACCGTAAAGCAGGACCAGACCACCACGGCCAGCATCATGGAGCGCTTGGAGCCGATGCGATCGGTCAGCCATCCGGACGGAATCAGAAACAGCACGTAAGCCCAGCTGAACGCGGAAAAGAGGTAGCCCATTTCCACCGAGCTGATGCCCAGCTCCTTGCCCATGTCCGAACCGGCAACCGACAGTGCCGCACGGTCGCCGGTGCTCAGGGCCAGGACAATGGTGATCATTGCCAGGATCAGGAAGCGGTAGCGGGTTTTGCTTGCGGTTGCAGCCCCCGCCTGCGCCCTGACCGAGGCAGCGGGGAGTGGTGCAGGGCTGGGCGCAGGACCCTGCAGCGCATAACGCTCGTTATTGTTCATGTGTGCCTCGTCTAGTTATTGTTGTGGAGTGCTGAGGCGTTGGCGGGCGAGAGCCGCCAATGCCCTGGTCGGTATCAAACCGCTGGTGCGTCTGTCTGCGTGTAGTCGACTGCTGCCCACTCGAAGTACTTCTTCAATTCGGTAACCAGTGCCATGTGCGCCGGATGAGGCAGGTAGCGGTTGACTGCGTCGGCGTTGTCGAAGGAGGTCTCCAGCAAGTAGTCCCAGCAGATAGGCCGATCCAGTTCGTTGGCCGAGACCTTCCAGCTGCGCGCGAAGTCGATGTCCTGATGCAAGTCTTTCATCCACTGCACCAGATGGTTTTCCAGCTCGTCGTTTTTCGGCACCGAAGGCAGGCGGCGGAACATCACGATGTGCATCATCATGGCTGGAGACTCCCTTCGGTGAGTGCCCAGGAGGGCGCATCCTGCAGCGCCACCGGGCGTACGAAGCGTGCAAGTGCTGCGTATCCCACCGACGTGGTGTGGGGTTGCGTGGAGGCTGGCCATGGCCCGCCATGCTGCTGCGCGTGGGTGACCGCGACGCCGGTTGGAACGCCGCTGAACAGCACGCGGCCTGCGATTTGGCGCGCGGCCCGCAGCAGTGCGCGGTTGTCGGCGCAGTCTTGCTCAAGGCCCCACAACGTTGCTGTCAGGCTGCCTCCAATGGCGTGCAATACCTCGATCGCCTGGCTCACGGACCTGACCTTGACCACCACCGCAGCAGGCCCAAACATCTCCTCGCGCAAGTGCGCGTCGCTGATGAGGGCCTGTGCGTCGACTTCGAACAGGCGCGGGGCAGGTCCGTCGCCGTCAGTCAACGGCATGAAAAGCGCCCTTGCAGACGCGGACTTCGAGAGCTGAGCGACACCGCTGTCGAAGCCGCTGCGCATACCGGGCGTGAGCATCCGGTGGGTCTTGATCGGTTGCAGCGCGTCGCTCAGTTGGGCGATGAACTGATCGCTGGCCGGATGTTCGAGCAGCACGATGACGCCAGGGCTGGTGCAGAACTGCCCTGTGCCGCTTGTGATGGAGGCAGCCAGTGTTGTCGCCAGGGCTGCGCCGTCGTGCTCGAGAATCTGCGGCAGTGCGACCAATGGATTGATCGAGCCCAGCTCGCCAAAAAACGGAACGGGACGCGGGCGCTCGTTGGCCGCTTTCCACAGGGCCACGCCGCCCTGGTAAGAGCCGGTGAACGCCACCGCGGCAATCTGCGGATGGGCAACCAGATGCACTCCGCCAGCGCGTGACGCGCCGTCAACCAGGCCGAGCAGACCGGCAGGCAACTTTTGCGCCGCAAGTACACCTTGGGCCACTTCATGCACGGCGCGGGACAGCCGCGGATGACCCGAGTGCGCCTTCACCACCACCGGGCAGCCGGCTGCGAGTGCCGAGGCGGTATCGCCGCCCAACACCGAGAAGGCAAACGGGAAGTTGCTGGCACTGAACATCGCGACCGGGCCCAGCGGTTGCTGCACCCGCGTCAGGTGGGGCCGTCCTGCAGGGGGCGCACCAGCCACGGCCTGATCATCCACGACGCCATACGGCACCCCTGCTTCGACCTCGTTAGCAAACCCGCGCAATTGAAAGGCCGTGCGCGCAACCTCGCCATTCAGGCGTGGTGTGCCAAGACCGGTTTCTTCATCGGCCACCGCCACCAACGCCTGCTGCTGTTGCTCAAGTCCGGCGGCCAGCCCGCGCAGCAAGGCAGCGCGCACTGCGCTGTTTGATTCAGCCCAGAAACCGGCCACGCAAGCCGCGGCTTCTACTGCCTGATCGATTGCTTGAATATCCGAACTCATCACTTGTCCCCTGTTGCAGGTTCGAGGTGATAGCCCCGAGCGACATAGTCGAAATCCACCAGCTCGTTGATTGCCACTTGCTGGTCGGCAGGTGAGGCGTAGTAGGCGCGGATCTCTTTGATCAGGCCGGTCTTCTCATCGAAGATGTACCACTCGTCACCGCGCAGCGCCGTGCCGAGTTTGCCTTTCCAGTGCGTCCACTCGATCACCGCTTCAGGGCTGTCATGGCTGACCAGGATCTTCTCGATGGTCCATTGAGAGCCCAGGTTTTCCACGCACCACACCCATTTGGAGGCAATGGTATGGGCGCCGCGCCACGGGATTTCCGGCAGGCCGGCAGGGAAGTAATGCACGGCATCCGGGGTGAAGCACGACACCAGCCCGGCATGATCAGCGGCGTTGCATGCAGCGAAATAACGACGAATCAGCGCGGCATAGTCGGCTTGCTTGCTCATTGCTCACCCGCCTTTTTGATGATGCTCGGGATGGCCGGGCGGCCCGAAGCAACCCAGGCATGATAATCGGAAATCGCTGCAGGGCTCGGTGGGTACACCCCCCACAATGCCTCGCCCGCCGCGATGCGCATCGCCAGATAAGCCTCCAGATCGTCCTGAACGAGGCAGTAGTCGGCCAACTCCTCGGCCAGGTGCGCTGGCACCACGGTCAGGCCATCGCCGTCACCGACGATCACGTCGCCGGGATACACCGCAACGCCCGCGCAGCCAATCGGAACCTGCAGGTCGGCGACGTGGTGATAAGAGATACGGGTGGTGGCGGTGACTTCACGCGCGTAAGCCGGAAGGGGCAGCGCGGCAATTTCACTGCCGTCACGCAGCGCGCCGTCGGTGACGATTGCGCGCGCGCCACGGGCCAACAGCCGTGTGACCAGGATGTTGCCTGCCGACGCAGCGCGGGGGTCGTTCTGACTGTCGATCACCAATACGTCGCCCGGCTGGATTTGCTCCACGCCCTGCCATTGCAGATTGTCCTGGTTGGGCTTGGTGGTCATGGTGCCGTAGGTGTCGATATCTTCGCGCGCCGGTATGAAACGCATGGTGAAGGCGCGGCCGGCAAACGGCTGGATATCTCTGTTAAGCGCCCGCAGGCCCACTAGCGCTGGCTGGCGAAACCCCAGTTTGAACAGTTGGGTTGTCAGCGAGCCGCTGCTGCAGCGGGCCAGCCTGGCCAATACCTCATCGGTAATGGCGACGTTACGTTCGGGGGTGTTGGTCAGTGTGTCCGCGTACTGATGGATCTGCGTCATTCCTGTTCTCCGGGCTTAGCGTGTGCCAGCGCTGCGTATTCCCATATTTTGGGAAGAAACCGTCAGGCAGCCATGGGTTTTGTCCTGATCCTAGAGATTTGTTGACGCTTGCAACACAGCTCGTATGCTCAAAGCCTGTACATGTTCCATATGGTGGGAATTATTGATGAGTAAGGGTGAAGGCACAGGGGCGCTGGAGAAAGCGCTAGATGTTCTGGAGGCGATCGGCTCTGCGCCCGGCGGCGTGATGCAGGCTGATCTAGCGGCGCGTTTGTCATTGCCCAAGACGACGCTGTACCGAATCATCGCAAGCCTGGTGGACAGGGGCATGATCCGGCGCGATCCGGTGCGCAAGGTCTACCGGCTCGGTTTTCGCTACCTGGAGCTGGTGCGCAATGCCTACCTGATGCCGGATCTGGTGGCGGCTGCGAGCTTCGAGCTGCGAGCGCTGCGTGACCTGACGGGGGAAACCTCCTATCTGGCCGTGCTCGATGGCAATCAGGTGAGGTCGCTGGAGCGATGCGACGGTGCGCATTCCACCCGCTCGGCAGCCACACTGGGCCAGAGCAAGCCGTTGTATTGCACCGGGCAGGGCAAGGCGATCCTGGCGGCGCTGGACGAGGTGAGCCGCGAGGCCATCCTCAAGGGTTTGACGCTGACGCCGCTAACCGAGTTGACGATCACCGACCGCCGTCGCTTGCACACCGAACTGCAGATAACCCGTGCTCGAGGCTATGCGATCGATGACGAGGAGATCGTCATGGGTGTGCGCTGCGTGGCGGCCAGCATCCGTGACAATGCCGGTAACGTTCGCGGCGCGTTGAGCGTAGCGGGGCCGGCGTACCGGCTGACGTTGCAGCGCCTGGAACTGCTCGGCCCGGAATTGAGTGATGCGGCGCGGCGTGTCGGTGCGCAGCTTAACGAGCCGCGGGTCCGACTTGGGGATTCAGACGTGGAAATGGTCGACTGCCCATGGTCATTCAATGGCGCTTTCCCGCGCTGGTCGAAGGATCGCAGCACACTGTTTTGGGCAGATACCCTGGCGCCCGCCATCCATATGCTGACGGCCGACGGTGAGCGGATTTTTGCACGGCTGGAATCGCCCATCGTGGCGATGGAGTTGCATCGTCATGGCTTGCTGATCGCGCATGTCCACGGTTGGTCGCTGTTTGATTTCGCTGGCATCGAACACCCTTTGCCTCAGTGGCCTGGCAAGTCGCTCAAGGGCTTGTCGGCCCACCCTTGCGGGAGTCTTTGGGCGTGCCTGGCCACCGCTGGCGGCTGCAAGGTCGGTGAACTCAGCCACCACGGTGATCTGCGTGCACCGTGGGAGTTTCAGGAGCCCATCACATCACTGTGCTGGGACGAGGAAGGGCAGGCGCTGTACGCGACCGGCCCGCAAAGCGGCACGGTCTATGTCATGTCTGCGGGCAGCCCGAACGTCAGGCGTCTGGCCTCGCTGCCGAAGGGGTCCGGGCGGCTCAGTGGCTTGGCGCTGGACCGCGACGGCGGCGTCTGGACCACCCTTCGCGACGGCTGGAGTCTGGTGCGGTTCGCTGCCGATGGCAGTATCGACCGTATGGTCGGCTTACCGATTCCCGGTCCTACCGATCTTGCATTCGGTGGCGTGCAGCACGACACCCTGTATATCACCAGCGCGCGCCACGACGTGCCCATGGAAATGCTGTCCAACGCCCCCGCTTCCGGGCGGCTGTTCAAGCTCAAGGCTCAGCAGCGTGGCGTTGTCGGTGGCACGACATCCTGGCCAACCTGACTCAGCCATTAACAAACCTTTGCGGAGCGCGAGGGTGAAAAACCGATATTCGTCGTTCTTGATGTTTTCCATGGCGACTGCAGGGGGGGGGCATCTGCCGTTTGTAATGTGTTGAAGCAAATCAGCAGGGCCTCTCGCTTAAGGTTTTGTAACTGCGCGCGTATCGTGGCGGTCTTTTTTCGAGGGCTCGCGCGCATGTCCTTTACCCGTCGACAAATTCTCGGAGGTTTAGCCGGCCTTGCCGTGGTAGGGCTGGGCGCGGATGGCGCTTCGCGGTACTGGCTGGGCAAACGTGGGCCCGGAGAAGGGCACGACTTTGAACTGATCGCTGCGCCGCTGGATGTCGAACTGGTTGCCGGGCACCAGACACAGGCCTGGGCCTTTGGCGGCTCGGCACCGGGTACCGAGTTGCGGGTCCGTCAGGGTGAATGGTTGCGAGTGCGGTTCATCAATCGGTTGCCGGTGGAGACCACCGTTCATTGGCACGGTATTCGTCTGCCTCTGGAAATGGACGGCGTGCCGTACGTCTCGCAACTGCCGGTCAAGCCCGGCGAATATTTCGATTACAAGTTTCGTGTGCCCGACGCGGGCAGCTACTGGTATCACCCCCATGTGAGCAGCAGCGAAGAACTGGGGCGTGGACTGGTCGGGCCGCTGATCGTCGAAGAGCGCCAGCCGACCGGATTCGCCCATGAGCGCACGGTCAGCCTGAAAAGCTGGCACGTGGACGAGCAAGGGGCCTTCACTGCGTTCAGCGTGATCCGCGAGGCTGCGCGGGAAGGTACGGCGGGGCGGTTATCGACAATCAACGGTGTCGCCCAGGGCGTGGTTGAGTTGCCCGCAGGACAGATTACCCGCGTGCGCATTCTCAATCTCGACAACACCGTGACCTACCGCCTCAATCTGCCAGGTGCCGAGGCAATGATCTATGCCCTGGACGGTAATCCGGTCGAGCCGCGCCCGCTGGGTAGGGATTACTGGCTGGGGCCGGGGATGCGCATCTGTCTGGCAATCAAGGCCCCGGCCGCGGGTGAAGAACTGTCCCTGCGCAACGGGCCCGTACGCCTGGGCACGTTGCGCTCGGTGGCTAGCCACGACGCGCCGGGTGAATGGCCGCCAGCGTTGCCCGCCAACCCGGTGGCCGAGCCAGATCTGGCCAACGCCGAAAAGCTTAACTTCAATTTCGAGTGGGCGGGGGCGGTGTCGGTCAATGTCGAAAACGGCAAGCCAGCCAGTTTGTGGCAGATCAACGGTCAGGCCTGGGACATCACCGACAGGACCTGCGCCGAGCGGCCGATTGCCCGGCTTGAAAAGGGCAAGAGCTATATCTTCGAGCTGAAGAACATGACCCAATACCAGCATCCTATCCATCTGCATGGCATGAGCTTCAAGGTCATCGCCTCCAACCGCAGGAAAATCATCCCTTATTTCACCGATACCTATCTGCTGGGCAGGAACGAACGGGCACGCGTGGCGCTGGTAGCGGATAATCCCGGCGTGTGGATGTTCCACTGCCATGTGATCGATCACATGGAAACCGGTCTTATGGCAGCTATCGAGGTTTCGTAATGCGGCAGCCGCAAATCATTGATCGCAGCGGCGATCAACATTTCATGCGTGAAGCCCTGGCGCTGGCCGCCGAAGGGGCGAGGTTGGGCGAGGTGCCGGTGGGTGCGGTACTGGTGCAGAACGGCGTGATCATCGGCCGCGGCTACAACTGCCCCATCAGCGGCAACGACCCCAGCGCCCACGCCGAGATGGTCGCCATTCGTGCAGCGGCCCGAGCGTTGAGCAACTACCGCCTGCCGGGCAGCACGTTGTACGTGACCCTGGAGCCGTGCAGCATGTGCGCGGGGTTGATCGTGCATTCGCGTGTCGGTCGCGTGGTGTATGGCGCGACTGAGCCCAAGGCGGGCGCGGTGCAAAGCCAGGGACAGTTTTTCACTCAGCCGTTTCTCAATCACCGGGTGCTGTTCGAGGGCGGGGTGCTGGGCGAGGAGTGCGGGGCGATGCTAAGTGAGTTCTTCAGGATGCGCCGAGCGAAGGGCTGAGGCACGTGCATGACCTGCAGCCGTCCGGCTTGCGGGTGGCTGCAATCTGGACGTGTCCGCGCCAGGTCGGCCTGTTACAGGGTACGTCAGCGCAGGCAAGATCATCCCTGCTACAGCGGCGCCTTGTCTTCCGGCGGTTTGGTCTTGTCCACGCCCGGTACATGCAGCGCGCCGTCGGCCACCTGGCTACCTTCCAGCTGCGGCTGGGTTACCCAGGTAAGAATGTCGTAATAGCGCCGGATGTTGGCGACGAAACTGACCGGCTCGCCGCCCCGTGCATAGCCGTATCGTGTTTTGCTGTACCACTTCTTCTGCGACAGGCGTGGCAGCATCTTCTTCACGTCCAGCCATTTATCCGGGTTCAGCCCTTCGTTTTCCGCGAGCTTGCGTGCGTCGTCCAGATGGCCGGTGCCAATGTTGTAGGAGGCCAGCGCCAGCCATGTGCGATCCGGCTCCTTGATCGTTTCATCGAGCTGATCCTTGACGTAGGCGAAGTACTTGGCGCCGCCCTGAATGCTTTGCCTGGCGTCCAGCCGGTTGGACACGCCCATCGCCTGGGCCGTGCTCTGGGTGAGCATCATCAGCCCGCGAACGCCGGTCTTGGACGTCACGCCCGGTTGCCACAGCGACTCCTGATAGCCGATCGCCGCCAGCAGACGCCAGTCCACCTGTTCTTCCTTGGCGGCGGACTGGAAGTGCTTCTCGTACTTGGGCAGGCGCTCCTGCAAATGCTGGGCGAAGGTATAGGCGCCCACGTAGCCAAGCACGTCAACGTGCCCGTAATAGCGGTCCTTGAGCCGCTGCAGCATGCCGTTCTTTTGCATCTTGTCGAGATAGGCATTGATCTCGTTGAGCAGGCTGTTGTCATCGCCCGGCGCCACGGCCCACCGCTGATCACGCCCATCACCCAGGTCGAACGCCACGCGCACATTAGGAAAATACACCTGGTTCATCGCCAGCTCGTTGGAGTCCACCAGGGTCAGGTCGATCTGCCCCTCGTCCACCATGCGCAGCAGGTCCACGACTTCGACCTGATCCGATTCGTCGTAATTGATCCCGGGGTACTTGACCTTCAGCGCCGCCAGTTGCTCGGCATGGCTGCTGCCCTTGAGGACCAGGATACGCTTGCCCACCAGATCGCCCGGATCGGTAGGGCGTGACTGGCCATTGCGGTAGATGACTTGCGGGGTGACTTCCAGATACGAGTGGGAAAAGCGCACCTGTCTGGCGCGGTTTTCGGTACTGACCAGACCCGCCGCGCCCAGCACCGGTCCACCGGGTTTGTTGATCTGGTCGAACAGGTCGTCGAGATTGTCGGCGGTTTCGATCTTCAGCTCGACGCCCAGGTCGTCGGCGAACCGCTTGACCAGCTCGTACTCGAAGCCGGTCTCGCCATTGCGGTCCTGGAAGTAGGTTGCCGGGCTGTTGCGGGTGACGACGCGCAAGACGCCATCCTCCTTGACTCGTTCCAGCGTGTTGGGTTTTTCAACACAGGCACCGAGCAGCAGGAAGATTCCGGTTGCGATGAGCCACTTGGCACAGCGTGGGCGGAAATCCGATGGGGAAAACATCGGTGCAGTATACGCAAAGCGTGCTGAGCGCCATATCTCGACAGCACGGGTTGCGTCTGATAGAGCGCGAAGTTTTTTACCCATCAGTGTAAGAAACGGTCTCGCACCGACGTTCGGACGCGTCCAGGTCTTCGTTTCGGGTGCCCAAAGATCGTGTTTAGTCTAGAATGCACGGCCTCAAAGCACACCCCCTTCCCCGAGGCTGTCCCGACGATGTTGATCTTGCGTGGTGCTCCCGCCCTTTCTGCCTTCCGCCACAAGAAATTACTTGAACAGCTGAGCGACAAAGTTCCAGCTGTCAGTGGCCTGTACGCTGAATTCGCCCACTTCGCTGAGGTCACTGGCGTCCTGACCGAGGATGAGCAGCAGGTCCTTGCCCGTCTGTTGAAATACGGCCCGAGTGTGCCGGTTCAAGAGCCTCGCGGTCGTCTGTTTCTGGTGCTGCCGCGTTTGGGCACCATCTCGCCTTGGTCGAGCAAGGCCACCGACATCGCGCGTAATTGCAGCCTGACCAGCGTTCAGCGGATCGAGCGCGGCATTGCCTTTTATGTAGAAGGCCAGTTTAGCGACGCTGATGCGCAAATCATTGCCGACAGCCTGCACGACCGCATGACTCAACTGGTGCTGGGTGCGCTGGAAGAGGCCGCCGGGTTGTTCAGCCACGCCGAGCCCAAGCCGCTGACTGCCGTCGATGTGCTCGGTGGCGGTCGCGCTGCTCTGGAAAAGGCCAATGTCGAGTTGGGCCTGGCCCTGGCTGAAGACGAAATCGATTATTTGGTCAGTGCTTTTACCGGCCTCAAACGTAACCCGCACGACATCGAGCTGATGATGTTCGCCCAGGCGAACTCCGAGCACTGCCGCCACAAGATCTTCAACGCCAGTTGGGACATCGACGGTCAGAGCCAGGAAAAAAGCCTGTTCGGCATGATCAAGAACACCTATCAGATGCACAGCGAAGGCGTACTGTCCGCTTACAAGGACAACGCCTCGGTAATCGTCGGCAGCGTTGCCGGTCGCTTCTTTCCGGACCCTGAGACCCGCCAGTACGGCGCGGTGCAGGAGCCGGTGCATATTCTGATGAAGGTCGAGACCCACAACCACCCAACGGCGATCGCTCCGTTCCCGGGCGCTTCCACTGGCTCCGGTGGCGAGATCCGCGACGAAGGTGCAACCGGCCGTGGCGCCAAGCCGAAAGCGGGCCTGACCGGCTTCACCGTGTCCAACCTGAATATCCCCGGTTTCGCGCAACCCTGGGAAAAGCCTTACGGCAAGCCCGAGCGTATCGTCACCCCGTTGGACATCATGATCGAAGGCCCGCTGGGCGGCGCCGCGTTCAATAACGAATTCGGTCGTCCGGCGCTGACCGGTTACTTCCGTACCTTCGAACAGTCCATCAATACCCCTCACGGCGAAGAAGTGCGCGGTTACCACAAGCCGATCATGCTGGCTGGCGGCATGGGCAACATCCGTGAAGAGCACGTGCAGAAGGGCGAAATCACCATTGGCGCCAAGCTGATCGTGCTCGGCGGCCCGGCCATGCTGATCGGGCTGGGCGGCGGCGCGGCCTCGTCCATGGCCACCGGCACCAGCTCGGCGGACCTGGATTTCGCCTCCGTCCAGCGTGAAAACCCTGAAATGGAACGCCGCTGCCAGGAAGTTATCGACCGCTGCTGGCAGCTGGGTGACAACAACCCGATCGCTTTCATCCATGACGTTGGCGCGGGCGGTCTGTCCAATGCCTTCCCGGAACTGGTCAACGATGGTGGCCGTGGCGGGCGCTTTGAACTGCGTAACGTGCCCAACGACGAACCCGGCATGGCGCCGCTGGAAATCTGGAGCAACGAATCGCAGGAACGTTACGTTCTGGCCGTCAGCGCCCCTGATTTCGAACGCTTCAAAGCGATCTGCGAACGTGAGCGCTGCCCGTTCGCGGTGGTCGGTGAAGCCACCGAAGAACCGCAGTTGACCGTAACCGACAGTCACTTCGGCAACAGCCCCGTGGACATGCCGCTGGAAGTGCTGCTGGGCAAGGCGCCGCGCATGCACCGGTCGGCCACTCGCGAGGCTGAACTGGGTGACGACTTCGACCCAAGCACCCTGGACCTCGAAGAGAGCGTACAACGCGTACTGCACCACCCGGCCGTGGCCAGCAAGAACTTCTTGATCACCATCGGCGACCGCAGCATCACCGGTCTGGTCAATCGCGACCAGATGGTTGGCCCGTGGCAGGTGCCGGTGGCCGACGTTGCCGTGACCGCCACCAGCTTCGACGTCTATACCGGTGAAGCGATGGCCATGGGCGAGCGTACACCGCTGGCGCTGCTGGATGCCCCGGCATCCGGTCGCATGGCGATTGGCGAGACCCTGACCAACATTGCCGCCTCGCGTATCGAGAAAATGTCCGACATCAAACTGTCGGCCAACTGGATGTCCGCAGCCGGTCATCCGGGCGAAGACGCGCGTCTGTACGACACCGTCAAAGCGGTCGGCATGGAGCTGTGCCCTGAGCTGGGCATCACCATTCCGGTGGGCAAGGACTCGATGTCCATGAAGACCCGCTGGAGCGATGAAGGCACGGAAAAAACCGTGACGTCGCCGCTGTCGCTGATCGTCACCGGCTTCGCTCCGGTCGCTGACATTCGCAGCACCCTGACCCCGCAGTTGCGTATGGACAAGGGCATTACCGACCTGATTCTGATCGACCTGGGTCGTGGCCAGAACCGCATGGGTGCGTCGATCCTTGCGCAGACCCACGGCAAACTGGGTAGCGCCGCGCCGGATGTCGATGACGCTGAAGACCTCAAGGCGTTCTTCGCGGTCATCCAGGGCCTCAATGCCGACGGCCACCTGCTGGCCTACCATGACCGTTCCGATGGCGGCCTGATGACCACGGCGCTGGAAATGGCCTTCGCCGGGCACTGTGGCCTGAATCTTGAACTCGACACCCTGACAGGCAAGCCTGAAAAAGTCGCGGCCATTCTCTTCAACGAAGAGCTGGGTGCGGTCATTCAAGTGCGTCAGGACGCGACGCCGGTCGTCCTCAAGCAATTCAGCGCCGCTGGCCTGGGTGAAGACTGTGTGGCAGTGATCGGCCAGCCGATCAACAACAGCGAAGTGAAGATCAGCCTCAATGGCGAAGCGTTATTCAAGGGCGACCGTCGCCTGCTGCAACGTCAGTGGAGCGAAACCAGCTATCAGATCCAGCGCCTGCGCGACAACGCCGACTGCGCCGATCAGGAATTCGATGCCCTGCTCGAAGAAGACAATCCGGGCCTGAGCGTCAAGCTCGGCTACGACGTCAATGACGACATCGCCGCCCCTTACATCAAGAAAGGCGTGCGTCCACAGGTCGCCGTTCTGCGCGAGCAGGGCGTGAACGGTCAGGTGGAAATGGCCGCAGCCTTCGACCGTGCCGGTTTCGCCTCGGTCGACGTACACATGAGCGACATCCTCGCTGGTCGTGTCGACCTGAATGAGTTCAAAGGCCTGGTCGCCTGTGGTGGCTTCTCCTACGGCGACGTGCTGGGCGCCGGGGAAGGCTGGGCCAAGTCCGCGCTGTTCAACAGCCGCGCCCGCGATGCCTTCCAGGGCTTCTTCCAGCGCACTGACAGCTTCGCCCTGGGCGTGTGCAATGGTTGCCAAATGATGTCCAACCTCAGCGAGCTGATTCCGGGCAGCGAGTTCTGGCCGCATTTCGTGCGTAACCGCTCCGAGCAGTTCGAGGGTCGCGTGGCGATGGTCGAGATCCAGAAGTCGGTATCGATTTTCCTGCAAGGCATGGCCGGTTCGCGCATGCCGATCGCTATTGCTCACGGCGAGGGGCATGCGGAATTCAAGTCGCCTGAAGCGCTGCTGCAAAGCGATGTGTCCGGCACCGTGGCCATGCGCTTCGTCGACAACCATGGCAAGGTGACCGAAACCTACCCGGCCAACCCGAATGGCTCGCCGCGCGGTATCACCGGTCTGACCACGCGCGACGGGCGTGTCACCATCATGATGCCGCACCCTGAGCGCGTGTTCCGCGCCGTGAACAACTCGTGGCGCCCGGATGAGTGGGCCGAAGACGGCGCGTGGATGCGGATGTTCCGTAACGCTCGCGTCTGGGTGAACTGATCGAAGATGTACAAGCTCGCCTTCTTCGTTCCTCAGAGCCATGTGGAGCAGGTCAAGCAAGCATTATTCGCCGCCGGTGCGGGGCGAATCGGTGCTTACGACAACTGCTCATGGCAGGTGCTCGGTCATGGCCAGTTTCGCCCACTGGACGGCAGTCAGCCGTTCATTGGACAGGCGGGTGAGATCGAGTACGTCGAAGAATGGAAAGTAGAGCTGGTCGTCGCCGATGAACTGATTAAGCCAGCGGTGGCTGCCCTCAAAAGCAGCCACCCCTATGAAACACCGGCTTATGAAGTGTGGAAGCTGGAAGACATTTAGTGCCCAACGCAAATCTTTTGTAGCCGTCCGGCGTGACGGCGGCAGCGTTCTCCAGGACGTCACCGCCGGCAAGCCATTCGGCTACAGGTGTTTGTGTCACCGCGCTCGCACCATGGTTCGCAACGCCTCGCTCAACCCCTGAGCACCGTCCCCCACCAATACATGCCAGACCCCATTGCCCAGGCTTCTGACTCCCTGTGACCCTAGCGCCTCCAACTGACTTGCCGCCAGCGATTGCCCATCCTTGAGCTGGACCCGCAAGCGCGTCAGGGCTACGCATTCCACGTCCATCAAATCCTTCCCACCCAATGCCTTGAACCACTGCGCAGCTTGGCCAGTATCCACAGGCCGATGGGTTTGTGTGTTCATCGGCGTCTGCGCAACAGGCGCTTTCGCTGCATGGGGCAGGGCGTTGCGCAGTTCGTCCGCCAGCCCATCGGCCATCGGCCCTACCACTACCTGCAAACTCCTCGCATTGCCCGGACGCACCACGGCCATGGCGCCCAGGGCTTTCAACTCCACGTCAAGTGCTTTGCTGCGATCCGCCAGTTGCAGGCGCAGCCGTGTGGTACACGCATCGATGCCCAACAGGTTTTCAGCGCCGCCCAATGCCTGGATGTACGCACCCGCCCGGTCGCTTTGCCCCACCTGAGACGCTTGACTGGCAACTTGCTCGCGCCCTGGGGTTTTCAGGTTGAAGCGCTTGATGCACTGATCGAACACCACGTAATACACCAGCGCATAGGCCAGGCCCAGCGGGAACACCAGCCAGCCATTGGTGGACCTGCCCCAACCCAGCGCCATATCGATCGCGCCGCCGGAAAAGGTGAAGCCCAAGTGAATGTTCAGCATGTTCGCCAGCGCCATGGAAAGCCCGGTCAGCAAGGCGTGGAGCACGTACAGCATCGGTGCGAGGAACATGAAGGCGAACTCGATGGGCTCGGTCACGCCGGTCAGTGCTGAGGTCAGCGCCATCGAAAGCAGAATCCCGCCGATCAGCTTGCGTTGCTGCGGCAGCGCGTTACGGTACATCGCCAGGCACGCGGCCGGCAGGCCGAAGATCATCATCGGGAACATCCCGGTCATGAACTGGCCCGCGTGGGGATCGCCAGCGAAATATCGTGCCAGATCACCAGTGACTGCACGCCCGGTTTGCGGATCGGTGAAGCTGCCAAAGACGAACCAGACCAGATTGTTCAGGATGTGATGCAGCCCGGTGATAATCAGGATGCGGTTCATCACGCCGAAGAAGAACGCACCGATGCTGCCGCTTTCCAGCATCAACTGGCCCAGCGAATTGATCGCTTGCTGAACCGGCGGCCAGATCAGGCCGAACAGCAGTCCCAGCGCCACCGCCGACAAGCCCGTCACGATAGGCACGAATCGCCGCCCCCCGAAGAACGCCAGGTACTCCGGCAGGGCGATTTCCTTGAAACGGTTATACAGCGCGCCGCCCAATAGCCCCGCGATGATCCCGGCGAGCATGCCCATGTCGATGTGTGGGTCGAGCACTTTGAGCGTCGAGGTCATCACCAGGTAGCCAATCGCCCCCGCCAGCCCGGCAGTACCATTATTGTCGCGGGCGAAACCCACGGCGATGCCGATGGCGAAGATCAGCGCCAGGTTACTGAAGATGGCGTTGCCGGCCGAGTGGATGATGGCGATGTCCAGCAGGTCGGTGTCGCCCAGGCGCAGCAGCAGACCTGCAATGGGCAGGATCGCGATGGGCAACATCAACGCCCGCCCCAGTCGCTGTAACCCTTCGATGAAATGTTGATACACGGCGTCTCTCCTTGATCTCTGGTCTGTTGTTCTTGTTCTTAATGTCAGTTGTCAGGTGTGCTGTGCAACGCCTGCGATGTGCGGAGGGACTTGCGCCCGAAACGTGGCGCAGGCTGCGCGTACATCTTCGGCGCTGCACAGCCCCAGCAGATGCTGAGCGAGGGCCTGGCACTGCCGGGTGTCGAGTTCACGCACCTGCGCTTTTATCTCGGCGACCTGGGGCGGGCTTACGGACAACTCGCGTACGCCCAGTCCGATCAGCGCAGCCGTTGCCAAAGGGTCCGATGCCAACGCCCCGCAGACCCCGACCCAGCGCCCGTGGTTCTCTGCGGCGCTGCAGGTCATGGCGATCAGGCGCAGCAGCGCGGGGTGCAGAGCATCGACGCGCGCGGCAAGCCCAGCGTGATCGCGGTCCATGGCCAGCGTGTACTGCGACAAGTCATTGGTGCCGATGGACAGGAAGTCAGCGTGCTCGGCCAATTGCCCGGCCAGAAGGGCGGCGGAAGGTACCTCGATCATCACCCCCAGCTGCGGCCGTTCGCTGATCCCGGTCTGCTGCGCCAAGGCGTCGATCCGCGCCCGAACGTCCAGCAATTCGCCGACCTCGGTGATCATCGGCAACAGAATGCGGCAGCGCGCCAGCGGCTTGACCCGAAGCAGCGCGCGCAGTTGCTGGTCCAGCAGTTCAGGGCGCGCCTGACCGAGACGGATACCGCGAAGGCCCAGCACCGGGTTGGCCTCGGCAGGCAATGGCAGGTAGTCGAGCTGCTTGTCGCCGCCGACGTCAATAGTGCGGATGATCACCGGTTTCCCGGGCATGGCGTCGAGCACTGCTTGATAGGCCAACAGCTGCTCGTCTTCGGTGGGCGCTGTACTGCGGCCAACAAAGAGAAACTCGGTACGCAGCAGGCCGACGCCGTCCGCGCCATTGAGTTGAGCGTTTTCAGCATCGGCGCGTGAGCCGATGTTGGCCGCGACATCGATGCCCACGCCATCCTGTGTCTGCGCTGCAAGATGCGCGTGTTGTTGCTGACGCTTGCGCTGGTCGAAGCGTTGCGCGCGAAGGCTGTGGATGTGTTGCAGGCGCGCCGCATCGGGTTTGAGCTCAAGATGTCCCTGGTCGGCGTCCAGCACAACCTCCTGGCCCGCTGGGAGAGCAAGAACCCCGGCGCCCAACGCCACCACGCAAGGCACGCCCTTGCTGCGGGCGAGAATGGCGAGGTGAGAGGTGGCGCCACCGTCGGCCATGCAAATGCCGCCGATCCCGCACTTAACCAGCATCAGCAAGTCAGAAGGTGTCAGCTCGCGGGTAACGACAATCGCGCCTGCCGGAACCTGCACATCGCGACGGTCGCCCAGCAGGGTCAGCAGCACGCGCTGGCGCAGGTCGCGCAGGTCGTTGGCACGTTCGGCGAGCAACGGGTTGTCGAGTCTTTCCAGCATCGAGCACTGCGCCAGTACCGCGTTGCTCCAGGCATGAGCCGCGCTGTGGCCCTGATCAATGGCATCGTAGGCGGCGTCTAGCAGGGCCGGGTCTTCGAGCATCGCCAAGTGGGTGGCGAAAATTGCGCTTTGTTCGTGTTGATTATGATCCAGAGAACTGCTGATATCGGTACGCACCTGCACCAGTGCTTCGTTCAGAATCTGTCGTTGCTCTCCGGGGCTATAGCCGCCCTGGTCCTCCTCCAGTTCAAGGGCGTCGAGGCGGAAAAGCGGGCCGCTGGCCAGTCCGGGAGAGGCGATGACGCCGTTCAACACGTCACTTTTAGGGGCCAGATGAGGGCCGGTTCGAGGTGTGACGGCTGCTGGCGGTTTTTCATTCGGCGAGGCTGTCGATAACGCTTTGAGCAACGCCTGCAACGCCACTTCACTGTCGTGGCCCAGACATACCACTTCCACTTCGTCCTGTTCGGCGACGCCCAGCCCCATCAGGGCGGTCACACTTTCGGTTGAGGCGCTGGCGCCGGCGAAGTGCAGTTCGGCATTGCTTGCGAACTGGCGCGCGGTCTGACGTATCAGCGCCGCAGGACGCGCATGCAGGCCGCCACTATGTGCCACGCGCGTGCTGCCGCGAGATGGCTCGATGCACTGGTCGCTGCTCGCTTTGTCTGCGGTGATGGGACCGAGTGCGCTGATGGTCAGCAGCGGCTCGCCGACATTGACAGAGCCTGAGTGATGAACCGGCGTCAGGCTGAAGCGGTCGCCATTAAGCAGAATCAGTGGGCTGACCAGGCTCAGACTGTTGCGCGCAACAGGGTCCATCTGGAAACGCAGCAGCGGCTGGCCTTCCTTGATCCTTTGACCCTCCTTGACCAAGGCCTCGAATCCCTCGCCCCCCAGCGCCACGGTGTCGATGCCCACATGCAGCAGCCACTCGCTGCCGTTATCGGCCCGCAGATTGATGGCGTGACGGCTGCGCGCGATGTTGATCACCACGCCGCCAAACGGCGCGTGCAGCACGTCATCCAACGGGTCGATGGCCAAGCCATCGCCCATGGTGCCGCCGGCGAATACCGGGTCGGGAACGGTTGCCAGTTTCAATACCGCTCCGCTGAACGGAGCGCTGAACGTCATTTGGTTATTGTTATGCATGACTTCGTCCTTGCAGGCGTGGGTTGAAGCGGCGTGGCATCAACGGGTTTTGGTGACTTTGCTCAGGTGTCGCGGCTGGTCCGGGTCCAACCCTCGCGCCTCGGCCAAGGCGGCCGCCATCACATAGAAGCTCTGGATGGCGAGGATTGGATCGAGGGCCGGATGATCGGCACAGGTCAGGGTCAGGTCGCGTTCTGCGATATCGTCGGGGGCAGCCAGCAGCACCTTGGCCCCGCGTTGGCGCATGTCCGCGGCCAGGGTAAGCAGGCTGGCCTGTTCGGTGCCGCGGGTGGCGAAGATCAGCAACGGATACTCATCGTCCACCAACGCCATCGGGCCATGGCGTACTTCGGCGCTGCTGAAGGCCTCGGCCTGAATAGCCGAGGTTTCCTTGAACTTGAGTGCCGCTTCCTGAGCGATCGCAAAGCCCGTGCCGCGACCGATCACCATCAGTCGCTGAGAGTCGCGCAGCGCGTCGATGGCCGCCGACCAGTCCTGACGCGCCGCCTCATGCAACCGCTCGGGTAGCGTCTGACCGGCTTGCAATAACGGCCCATCCTGTTGCCAATGCGCCAGCAAACGTGCGCTCGCGCTCAGCGTTGCGATGAAGCTTTTGGTGGCCGCAACGCTCAATTCCGGTCCGGCGCTCAGGGGCAGGGTGTATTCGCAGACCTGTTCCAGGGGCGAGCCTTCGGCGTTGACCATGGCGATGCTCAGCGCGCCGCGCTTACGCAGTGTGCGTAGGCTGTCCACCAGATCAGGGCTTTGCCCCGACTGCGAAAAGCCAATGGCCGGTTGGCCCAGCACGCGCATCGCTGAGTCATGCAGGGTCACTACTGACATCGGCAGCGAGGCCACCGGCACGCCAGTGAGCTGCATGGCCAGATAGGTGAAGTAGCTGGCAGCATGGTCGGAACTGCCTCTGGCGACTGACAGGATCACGTGCGGCTCGGCCTCGCGCAGGCGTTGCGCCAGGTCGATCAGGCGAGGCTCAAGCACCTCCAGTTGACGCCGGATCACATCGGCAGAGGCCAGCGCCTCATCGAGCATTTTTGAGTTCAAGGGTCTCTCCTTCGACCATGACGGCAGTGATTTTCAGGTCGCGATCCAGGCACACAGCGTCGGCCCAGCTGCCTTGTCGCAGGCGACCGCGCTCTTCGATGCCCAGGTAGTCCGCGGGAAATTGCGACAGGCGCTGGGACGCTTCGGCCAATGTCACGCCGATCTTCACCAGATTGCGCAGCGCCTGATCCATGGTTAGCGTGCTGCCAGCCAGCGTGCCGTCGGCCAGGCGCACTCCACCTAGGCATTTGGTGACGGTGTGACTGCCCAGCCTGTATTCACCATCGGGCATGCCGGTGGCGGCCGTGGAATCCGTTACGCAGTACAGGCAGGGAATCGAGCGCAGGGCGACGCGGATCGCACCGGGATGCACATGCAGCAGGTCAGGGATCAACTCGGCGTACCGGGCATGGGCCAGTGCTGCGCCGACGATGCCCGGCTCGCGGTGATGCAGCGCGCTCATGGCGTTGTACAGGTGGGTGAAGCTGGTGGCGCCAGCTTTAAGGGCTTCGACGCCTTCTTCATAACTGCCCAGGGTGTGGCCGATTTGCAAGCGCACGCCTCGGGACGACAAGGCTTTGATCAATGCCACATGGCCGGCGATTTCCGGGGCGATGGTAATCACCTTGATTGGCGCGATGGCCAGGTAATCTTCAACTTCGCTTAACAGCGCAGCGTGCGCATGGTTGGGTTGCGCGCCAAGTTTTCCGGGATTGATGTAAGGGCCCTCCAGGTGCACGCCCAGTACGCGGGCGGTGTCTGGCGCGCGGTCCCGACAATAGCTACCCAGTTGCTCAAGGATCTGACGGATCTCGACGGCGGGGGCAGTCATGGTGGTGGCAAGCAGCGAGGTCGTGCCGAAACGCAGGTGGGTGCCGGCTATGGTGGCGAACCCCTCGGCGCCCTCCATGATGTCGCTGCCGCCGCCTCCGTGAACGTGCAGGTCAATGAAGCCTGGCAGCAGGTAGGGCAGGTCGTTGTCCTGCGGGTTGCACGGGGCGCCCTGAACGCTGGTCACCCGACCGTCGCGGTGCTGCAGCTGGCCGCGAATCCAGCCGTCGGGAGTGAGGATGTTGAAATCGGACATGCAGGCTCCGTTGTATTCGGTGGATTCGCTAGAGCTGCGCAGCGCTTTACCTGCGCAGCTCTGCCACGAAATCGTAGTAATCGTCACGGCAGTAAGTGTCGGTCAGCTCGATGGGCGTGTTGTCGGCCAGATAACCGATACGGGTCATGAGCAACATGGCGGTGCCGGTTTCAAGGCCGACCAGTGCGGCCATTTGCGGTGAAGCGTTGATCGCGCGAATGTGCTGAAGGGCACGCACCACCGGCCGACCTATCGAGTCGAGGTGGGCGTAAAGCGAATCGCCGATGGCCTGCGGTTGTGGCAGCAGCGCGGCGGGCAGGGCGCTGAGTTCAACTGCCATGACGATGCCATCGGCTTTGCGCAGCCTCTTGAGCCGCGCGACTTTTTCGGTAGGCGACAGGCTCAGCCGGATCAATTCTTCGTGGGTCGGTAAGGTAATGTCGCGCTCAAGCCACTGGGAGGTTGGGGTGAAGCCTTTAAGGCGAAGCATTTCGCTGAAACTGGACAGGCGTGACAGCGGTTGTTCCAGGCGCGGTGTAATGAACGTGCCCGAACCCTGGCTGCGGCGGATCAGCCCTTGTGCAAGCAAAATCTCCAGCGCCTTGCGGGCGGTCACTCGGGATATGTTCAGGGTTTCGCTAAGACTGCGCTCGGAGGGCAATGCCTGCTCGGCCTTCCAAAGACCTGCATGGATCGCCGCTTCCAGATTACGCGCCAACTGCAGGTAAAGCGGCGTCGGCTGGCTGTCGTCTGGACGCAGGGAAAGCAGTGAATTCATGAGCAAGGACCGAAGTGATGGTTATTACGTTCGGAGGATAGGGCCGAAAGTAATACCACTTGCATACCACGTCAATGGAAGTGGTATCAGTCAGGAGGTTTTTTTCGTCACGGGGTGGTGACGAGTAAATCCCGCAGGCGCTGCCCACCCCTGAACTGCCGTAACGCGACCCGCTTTTGACGCTGGCCGAAGCCCGTAGGCGGCAGACTTGCCCACGACTGAACTGCCGTATCGCGATCAGCTTTTGACGCTGGCCGAAGGCCGTAGGCGGCAGGCTTGCCCGCGACTGAGCTGCCGTATCGCGACCCGCTTTTGACGCTGGCCGAAGGCCGTAGGCTTGCCCGCGACTGAGCTGCCGTATCGCGATCAGCTTTTGACGCTGGCCGAAGGCCGTAGGAGCGAAGCTTGCTCGCGATCTGGCGCGTAGCGGCAGTAAGACCAGACGCATTCGGCGCGCCAGGCAAGTCCCATGCCTGGGGTTGCTGCCACTTCGTGCCGGATCGCGAGCACACTGCACCCTACGCCGTGTGGGCAAAACAACCGGCGGCGGGTGACCCTGGCGCGTAACTGGTATCTAACTGGTCCACAGCTACGGCCGGATCTCAATCATCGTACCGTCCTTGACCAGATCCCATACCTCACGAATGTCACTGTTTTTCATGGCGATGCAGCCATTG
>NZ_DIHC01000053.1:81109-81591 GCF_002419965.1 Pseudomonas sp. UBA5706 | reverse complement strand
GCTTGCTGACGATCTGCCGGGAACCGGCAGCCTCGTCTGAGAATGCGGTGTGTCTGGCACAAACGAGGTGGCGGGTTTTACTGCCGCTTCGCGCCAGATCGCGGGCAAGCGACGCTCCTACGCCCTGCGGGCAGAATCAAAAGCCATGTGGCGGTCTGCCTGCCTGGCGCTCGCTCATGGTCTGATGACTAAGTCGATGTGCATCTCCATTGTCTGGGGTGCCGCGGATAGTGGTCTTGCTTTGACGTCTGGTCGTTTTCCCACACCAAACATGGTCGTGGGAACGAACGCCTCAAGCGGTTTCGATTCCTTTCGCACGCCCCTTATATTGGAGATGCACATCGCTTTCGATCCTGCCCGCGCCACTCCCGGCAAAGGAAATGCACATCGCTTTCGATCCTGCCCGCGCGACCCCCGACATGGAGATGCGCCTCGCATTCGATTCTGCCCGGAGGGCGTAGGAGTCCAGCTTGCTGACGATC
>NZ_DIHC01000053.1:0-81047 GCF_002419965.1 Pseudomonas sp. UBA5706 | reverse complement strand
GCTTGCTGACGATCTGCCGGGAACCGGCAGCCTCGTCTGAGAATGCGGTGTGTCTGGCACAAACGAGGTGGCGGGTTTTACTGCCGCTTCGCGCCAGATCGCGGGCAATCGACGCTCCTACGCCTTCGGCAGAATCAAAAGCCATGTGGCGGTCTGCCTGCCTGGCGCTCGCTCATGGTTCATGGTCTGATGACTAAGTCGATACGCCCCCAACGCCCTGCGGGCAGGATCAAAAGCCATGTGGCGATCTGCCTGCCTGGCGCTCGCTCATGGTCTGATGACTAAGTCGATACGCCCCTACGCCCTGCGGGCAGAATCAAAAGCCGTGTGGCGTTCTACCTTTGTAAAAAGGGCCCGCTGTCGGAGCGGAACCGATGTCTGCGTCAATGCAGGCAACGGATACACACAGCCGAGGTCTTTACAAAAAACCACCGACCACAAAAAAGGCAGTCACCTCGCGATGACTGCCTTTTGTTTTACCGCACTACCTTAGATTCAAGCCTGACAGGCCAAATCACTCCGGCAGTTTGTAGGCAATGATGTAGTCCCCCATGCGGGTCCCCAGCGAACCATGGCCGCCCGCGACGATTAGCACGTACTGCTTGCCGTCCTTGCCGGTATAGGTCATCGGTGTTGCCTGTCCCCCAGCCGGCAGACGACCCGCGAACAGCTCCTTGCCGGTCTTCACGTCATAGGCCCGCAGATACTGGTCCAGCGTGCCGGCCAGGAAGCCAACGCCACCTGCGGTCACCATCGAACCGCCCATGCTCGGTACACCTACCGGCAGACCGATTGGCACCGGCGTGTTATCACGACTGGTACCGTTCTTGTGCTTCCACACCACCTGGTTGGTGGTCAGGTCGACAGCGGCCACGTTACCCCACGAAGGCGCTTGGCAAGGCATGCCGATCTGCGACATCAACGGGTGCATGATCACGGCATAGGGCGCGCCGGTGTTTGGCTGCACGCCACTGGTTTCGCTTTCACGCTTGCTGTCGGCGTCCACTTTGGCGCGTGGCACCAGCTTGGACACGAAGGCCATGTAGTTCGGGCTGGTGAACAGCAGTTGACGCACCGGATCGACCGACACGGCGCCCCAGTTGAACACGCCGACGTTGCCCGGATAGACGATGCTGCCCTGTTCGGACGGAGGCGTGTACTGACCTTCGTAACGCAGCTCCTTGAACTGGATACGGCACAGCATCTGGTCGAACGCGGTGGCGCCCCACATGGCTTTTTCGGTCAGTTTGGGAGGCAGCATGTTCAGTTGCGAACGTGCCTGAGTCGGCGAGGTGTGGTCACCTTGCGCCGCACCAGTGGGTGCAGGTACTTCGTCAATCGGCACGATCGGCGTACCGTCGCGACGGTCCAGCACGTACAGGCTGCCTTGCTTGGTTGGCTGAATCACGGCCGGCTTCACGCCGTCCTTGGTTTTCAGGTTGACCAGCGTTGGCTGGCTTGGTACGTCCATGTCCCACAGGTCATGGTGAGTGAATTGATAGTTCCAGCGGACCTTGCCGGTGTTCACGTCCAATGCCACCAGACCCGCGCTGAATTTCTCGGCGCCAGGAGTACGGTCGCCGCCGTATTGGTCAGGCATCTGGTTGCCCAGAGGCAGGAACACCAGGCCCAGCTTCTCATCGACGCTGGCCAGCGACCACATGTTCGGCGCGTTACGCGAGTAGAACTGGTCGGCTGCGATGGGCGCCGTAGCGTCCGGGTTATTCGCGTCCCAGTTCCATACCAGATGACCGTCGTGAACGTCATAGGCGCGAATCACCCCGGACGGCTCGTTGGTCGATTCGTTATCGGTGACGTGGCCACCGATAATGATCAGGTTGCGTGTGATCGCCGCCGGCGAGGTGGAATAGTAGCCGCCTGCGGTGAACGGTCCGATATTGGCACGCAGGTCGATCGCGCCTTTGTTGGCGAAGTCTTCGCAGGCCTTACCGGTGTCGGCGTTCAACGCGATCAAACGCGCATCGGCCGTCGGCAGGTACAGCCGACGCGGGCAAGAGGTGGCGATGGCAGTGCCAGCAGCCGACAGTGCGGCAGCCGGTGCGCCTACATCGGATTTGGCGTAGGTCGCCTCGTCGTAGTACGAAACCCCACGGCAGGTCATGTGCGCCCAACCGGTGAAGTTCTTGGCGCCTTCCTTGGAGATTTGCGGGTCATACGACCAGATTGTCTTGCCGGTATCAGGATCCAGCGCGAGCACCTTGCTGTGAGGGGTACAGGCGTAAATCATGCCGTTGACCTTCAGCGGGGTGTTCTCGTTGGTCAGCTCGACCGGGTCTTCGGCGGTCGGCAGATCGCCGGTGCGGATGCGCCAGGCCTCCTGCAGCTTGCCGACGTTTTGCGGCGTGATCTGCTTGAGCGGCGAGTAGCGATTGCCATGCTCGGAGCGACCATAGGCTTGCCATTCGCCGTCAGGCATCGGTTGAGGATCATAAGCCACGCCCGCGTCATCGCGATCCAGCGTGCCTTTGATTTCCCCAGGGCTGGTGAACTGGCTGGCAATCGCGGTCAGGCCGGCGAGCACCACCGCAATGCTCAGCGCAACGGTCGGCAGACCGCCAGGCTGGCCGCGCAGCACAGGGCGACGGAACCATGGCAGTAGCATGACGATACCCAGTACGAACCACAGCGACAGACGGGGTACCAACTGCCACCAGTCCAGGCCGACTTCCCACAACGCCCAGACCGTGCTTGCGAACAGCACCAGCGCAAACACACCCAAGGCCGAACGGCGACCCAGGATCAGCAACACGCCAGTGATGGCGAAGCCGATGCCGGCCAGCAGGTAATACAACGACCCGCCCAGTGTCAGCAGTTTGAAACCCCCAGCCAATAAGGCCAGGCCCATGACCAGAATCACCAGCCCGAGCAAGCTCGGCAGCAGGCGACCCTTACCGAAAGCACCGTCAGTGCTCATAGTGTCGTACTCCGTAACGATTAAGTGGTTGACGCTTTGTTGTTTTCGCTTTGTCGACTCGAACCGTTTGAATCCGCTTGATGAACGCTAGTTCCGGAAACGCGATACAGAAAGGTTAAATAAGTCGATCAGATCGAAGGTTGGCGCTCCACGCTGGCACCTGCGCGTGGCTAACCTGCTTCACGCCGCCCCGATGACGGATGACTGGCCGGTTGGGACGTACCCTGAGCCAATGGACGAGGTGCACACCGTAGTTCAGCTCGGCTGTTGCAATCGGTGTCCTGCACCAACGCCGGGTCGTTGAATCGCCGACGTCGTTGGCCTGATCTGGCAGGCCTGAAAACGGCAGCAAGGATCTAACTTAGTAACGGATTAAACGGTTAGACGTTTAAGGCGACGATGATAGGACCCTAACTATTTTTTAAAAAGACGAAAAAGCGAGATGAACAGTTGCGGCGTTGGTAATAGTGATGAGCGCGCGGGATAGCGCTATCCCTTAATGTTTATAAGGAAAAGATTCAGTTTTGATCGGGAAGGCGGACGTCAATCATTGCAGGTTATGCACAGATAAATGTTGAAGTGTTGTAGGGGCGGGATAAGTTTTTGGGTGGACTTACGAGACTCGATAAACGTTATGGCTGCGCAATTCTTCGGCGGTGGCATTCCCGAGAATGCCACTTTCGCCAAGTCGCGCGCGTACTCGCGGCAGTCGGACCTTGGAGTGTTTAGAGCGTCAACGTCAAAACGTCGTCCGCAACCCTACTTCGATGCTGCGACCTTGAGCCGGAGCGATGTCGCGCAGAATCGAACTGGCATAGCGTACGGTTTGGTTGGTCAGATTCTCACCGTTGACGAACGCCAACCACTGGCTGCCGCCAAGGTCGAATGTGTAGCCGGCACTGGCGCCCAGCGTGGTATAGCCATGGGTGCCGGTTTCGTTGTCCGGTACGCGTCCTTGGGACGCGGCATGCTCAACGTCGATTCGCGCCTGCCATTTGTCCAACTCCCACAGCAGCCCGCTGTTCATGCGCAACGGGGCAATGCGCGGCAGGGCCTCTCGGGTGTCGAGATTGGTGGCATGGGTGTAATCGCCCGACAGCTCCAGTGCAAGTTTCCCGTAGCGACTTTCGCCCAGTTTCCAGTGGTCCTGCGCCTCGAAACCTGCAAAGCGCGCGCGCACGCCGGAGTAGGTGTATTCGGGGATGCCGTCCGGGTCTTCCTCGGCGTCGTCATTAAGCGTGCGACCGCTTCCCAGCAGCCCGATGTAATTGGAAAAGTGGCTGTAGAACACCCCGAGACTGCCCTTGTGCGTGCCATTGTCGAAGCGCAGCGCCAGATCGCTTGAAACGGCTTTTTCTTTCGACAGGCTCGCATTACCCACCTCGTACGTCCCGGTGGCCACATGGGCGCCGTTGGCGTAAAGCTCATAAAACGTTGGCGCGCGCTCGGTGTAGCCGAGTGTCGCGGCGAGGGACCAGATCGGGGTCAGCGTGTAGACCACGCCCGATGACAGGCTCCCCGCCGTGAAGCTGTTGGCGCGATCGGCGTTGGCGAAGCGTAGGTTGCCTTTGCCGTCCGGGTCGACAGTGGTGTGCTCCAGACGAGCGCCCAGGCTCAGTTTCAATAGGTCGGTTGCCTGCAACTCTTCAAGAATGAACAGCGCCCCTGCGTCGGTATCGGTCTGCGGCACAAAAGCTTCTTCCCCCAGCGCCGAGAATTCGCTGCGCATGACCTGTGCGCCCATCACCCCATTGAGCGGCCCGACGGGCTGGTGACGCGCTTCGACGCGTGCCTCGTAACCCTTGTTCTTGAAAGTGGTGCCGACTTCGCCGTCCTCGATTTCCATGTGCTTGTATTCGGTGTACCCGGCGTCGAGTTTCACCGAGCTGAACGGGCCAGGGAGATTGCGGATTTGCGATGCGAAGGCGTAGTGATCCTGCTTCATGCGGGTGCGCACGCCTTGCTCGGCGGGTGATCCGTAATTGGCATCGTAGCGGCTGTAGGAAAGCCCGGCGTAGCCGTCTTCCCAAGTGTGCGAACCGCCAAGGGCGCCGCCGTCTTGGCGTCCGTCACTGTTGCCCAGGCGATGTTTCCTGTCGTCGCCGTCCGGATCGCGGGCGCGTTGGTCGGCGGTGCGAGCGTAGCCGGGGATTTTCAGGTCATTAAATTCGCGGGCGTTGGCGTCCAGGTGCAAGGCAAACGTGCCGTCACCCGCTTCCAGCTTGCCTGCGCTGCTGCGCGTTGTGTCAGCACCGCCGTAGCGCAGTTCTCCAGCGCCGTGGATGCCCTCGACGGCCTCGGTCGGGATGCGGTTGTCAAAGGTGTTGACCGCACCACCAATAGCGCTGCCGCCGTAGAGCAGGGCTGCTGGGCCACGGACGATCTCGATGCGGTCGACATTGACCGGATCCAGCGGCACCGCGTGATCGTAAGAAAGCGCCGAAGCATCCAGCGCGCCCACGCCATTGCGCAGCAGGCGAATGCGATCGCCATCCAGACCGCGAATGATCGGTCGGCTGGCGCCCGGCCCGAAATACGAAGAGGACACGCCCGGCTGCTTATTCAAGGTTTCACCCAGGCTGCCTTTTTGCTGCAGCGTCAGGTCATCACCGCTCAGCACCGTGCTGGGCGACGCTAACTGGTCGCTGCCCAGCGGGTTGGCAGTAATGGTTTGTTGTTCGAGTTCGATGGCGTGAGCGGGGGAAGCGATCAGCAAGGCAGCGGCCAGCGGCGTCAGGCGCCGGACTCGGGATTTGGATGGACGGGACATGCAGCATTTTCCTTGGCAGGGTAAGACTCAAAGGTTTAGCTTGTTAGTGTTATAACATAACAATAAAAATGCAATCATTTTGGAGTTCAACCGCGTCGGGCCTAATGGATCAGCAGGCTTTGACGAAGCCCGGATCGCTGCAGGATGGGGCCGTCTGTAGGCTGAACCCTTCACACCCATTCGCCGCTCCGCTATGGTGCGCACCTCGCGAGAACGTCCCTTCATCAGAAGCAAAGGCCTGGCATGACCACACCCAACAACAACCCGCTGCATGGCGTGACGCTGGAGCAGATCCTCAACGCGCTGGTCGAGCACTACGAGTGGTCGGGGCTGGCGGAGCGCATTGACATTCGCTGCTTCAAAAGCGACCCGAGCATCAAGTCCAGCCTGACTTTCCTGCGCAAGACCCCTTGGGCGCGGGAGAAGGTCGAAGCGTTGTACGTCAAGCTCGCCCGCACCAAGCGCTGGTGATCGAGCCGCCTTTAAACGTGATCAAGGATCCACTGCAATGCTTAGCCCATCGCAGCAACTGACCCCCGGCCAGCAGCGCTATGCGACCGTCGGCGCGCTGCTTGGCTGGTTCGCTTTGGCGCTGCAGCTGTACCTGATTCTCTGGGGACGGTGGGCCGATCAGGCCAGCGTGGTGGGCGGGCTGGTGCGGTTTTTCAGCTTCTTCACGGTGGTCACCAACACCCTGGTGGCCGTGGCACTGAGCTGCGCGCTCACTGAGCGCCGTTCGGCAGGCCATCGGTTTTTCAGATCACCTGTGGTCTGCGCCGGGATCACCACCAGCATCCTGCTGGTCGGTATTGCCTATAACCTGCTGCTGCGGCCTCTGTGGAGCCCGCAAGGCTGGCAACTGCTTGCCGATGAGCTGCTCCACGACGTCATGCCGCTGCTGTTTTTCGGCTACTGGTGGCTGTTCGTACCCAAGGGCGTGCTTGGTCTCAGGCATCTTCTGGCCTGGATGCTGTACCCGGTGCTTTACTTCCTCTGGCTGCTGTTGCGCGGGCATGTGTTTGGCGATTACCTGTATCCGTTTCTGGATATCGGCACGCTCGGGGTCCAAGGCGCGTTGATCAACGCATTCGGAGTGCTGGCGGGGTTTGTGGGGATCGGGCTGGTGGTTATATTGATTGATCGATTGCGCGGCTCGAAGACCTGAATCTCCTGGCGCTGGCACCTCCGTTAGCAGAACGGCCAAGCGGTGTTCTGCTAACGATGGGTCGCGGTTGACGGTTACTCCTCGTCCGTGCCGTCCAGGCGCCAATATCCGGCTGCCTTGACCTGGGCTTCATCGAGCTTGAGCTCATCGAGCAGCACCCTGCGAACCTTGCGCGAGAGTGCCGATTCAGTCGCCACCCACGCATAAAGATTGCCCTCGGGCAGTGTCAGCTGGCGGGTTACGTCCAGCAGATCCTGCTCGCCTCGGACCACCCAGATCACTTGAACCTGTGCCTTGCTGATCAGCGCCTGGCGCTCGGCCTCATCCCCGATCTCAACGACGACCAACGCACGACGATTGCCTGGCAACTCCTCCAGACGGCGAGCGATGGCGGGCAGGGCGGTTTCGTCGCCGATCAGCAGGTAGCTGTCGAACATGTCCGGCACGATCATCGAACCGCGTGGCCCGGCAATATGCAGGAACTGCCCGGCTTGAGCCTGCGCGGCCCAGGTCGCGGCCGGGCCATCGCCGTGCAGCACGAAGTCGATATCCAGCTCGCCCGATTCGGCGTCATAGCGGCGCGGGGTGTAGTCGCGCATCGCCGGTCGAGGGCCTTCGGCGTTTGGGCCGGGCACGAAGTTGTCCAGCGCGGCCTGCTCCTCTGGCGTCGTGGCGAACAGCAGTTTCACGTGGTCATCGGTGCCCAGGCTGATAAATCCGGCCAGTTCAGGACCGTGCAATGTCACACGGCGCATGCGTGGGGTAACGTCGCTGACACGCAACACCTGCAGCTTGCGACGTTTGATTTCGTGGCTGACGCGGTGGATCGATTGCTGTGAATTCATACGGACTGCTCCGACGGATTGTGTGGGCCATCGACGACGGCTTTGGCGGTTTCGTTCAGCAGGTCGCGAACGCGGATAATTTCTTCCGGACTCCAGCGGCCATGGTGCATCTGCAGGGCATGGCGCAGGTTGTGCACCGCCTCGTGAATTTCCGGCGGACGATCATGGCCGCGCAGTGAGCGTTTGCTGACATCGATGCGCATCTTCACGCCATCCAGCGCGACGGCCTGCTCTTTCAGGAATTGCTGGCCGGCTTCGGTGATCCGGTAACGCTTCTTGCCACCTTCGGCATCGCCTGCGATCAGCTCGCTTTCTTCCAGAAAGGTCAGGGTTGGGTAGATCACCCCAGGGCTGGGGCTATAGGCGCCGTCGAACAAACCCTCGATCTGGCGAATCAGGTCATAGCCGTGGCAGGGCTGGTCGGCTATCAGCGCCAGCAGCAGCAGTTTCAGATCGCCGGGGGCAAACACCCGTGGCCCGCGCCCACCGCGCTCCCGGCCTGTGCGTTTTTCAAAACCGTCGCGACCGTCGCCATGGTCGGCAAAGTGCGGGCGATGCGGATGGGGGTGATCGTGTGAGTGGTCTCTCATCTTTTTTCATCTCTCGTTACAGGTTAGATATACCTTAAGATATATCTTAATGTTGCCGCAAGAGGGGTTAAGACGAACGGTTCTCGTTTGGCGATCACGAAGGGGGTTGAGTTGGGCGACGTCTTAGCATCGTGGCTGGCTGGCGCTAGCTACGTGACAAGCCCTGCGGCGGCAAGTCGTGGTGCTGTCCGGATGCGTAGCGGTTGCTAATACGAACGACTGGCGACTCGAACCGCTGCAGGAGCGGTGCACTGGGTGTAGGCGCCTGGCTCAAGATACCGGTTAAGAATGGGCGCCATCCCTTTGAGAACCTGCACAGGCAGCGCCGAGGTGAATTTGAACGCTTCTGCCGCCCGCCCGGGGACATACGCGGTGAGCGTGCCAAAGTGGTCGTCGCCGATATAAAACACAAAGGTTGCCGTGCGATTGATGGCTTTGGACGCCAGGATTCGTCCGCCCGAACCAAAACTCTCAATACGGTTGTCGCCGGTCCCGGTCTTGCCACCCATGGCCAGCGCGGTGCCGTCCTGCGTCTTGAAGCTGCCGGAGACACGCCGTGCGGTCCCTGCATCCACGACTTGCGACAATGCCTCACGCATCGCCGTGGCCACTTCAGATCTCAGTACCCGTTTGCCCCGTTCAGGGTTGTTGGCAAGCCAGGTGTCATAGGGCGTGTCGGCGGCGAAGTGCAGGTTGTCGATGCGCAACACCGGCTGACGGATGCCATCGTTCTGGATGATGCCGATAAGCTCGGCCAGCGCGGCCGGGCGGTCCCCCGAGCTGCCGATTGCCGTGGCCAACGAAGGCACCAGGTGATCGAAGGGATAACCCAGCTGCTGCCAGCGCTGATGGATATCCAGAAATGCCTCGATCTCCAGCATCGTGCGAATGCGACTGTCGCGCGCGCTCTTGTGTCGGCTCTTGAACAGCCAGCTGTACACTTCCTGGCGCTCGAAACGGCTGGCGGCCACTGCGTCCTTGAAGGTGGCGTCGGGGTTGTGCAACAGATAGCCGACCAGCCACAGGTCCAGCGGGTGAACCCGAGCGATGTAGCCCTGATCCGGCAAGTCGAACTTGCCAGGCCCGTAGGCGTAATACAGATCATCGAGACGTTTTTCGCTCAGCGGCGGCTGACTCTTTTCCGCCGCCGAGTGGGCCCGGACGAAGGCATTGAAAACATCCTGACTGGCGTCCGGCACCAGATAGCGATGCACCGCCGCCATGCGGCTGGCCGAGGGGTGAACGCCGTCGAGGAAGGTGTCGAGGCGATCCAGTGTGCTTTTGTTCTTGTAACGCTTCCAGAACCGCAGCAGAAAGGAAGTGCCCTCACGGTCGGCAAACCCGGACAAGTATTCCTGACGTCGAGGATCGCTGTCGTCCCTGAGCAACACAGCGCTGTTGTTGGGGCCTTGGTAGGTGGTGTAGCGCACCAGATCGCGCATCAGGCGAATGAACGGCAGGTTGATCGATTCACGCAGGGCGTCGCGCAGCGTCGGATTACGCTCATTGTCTTCGCGGCGAAAATTGTTGAAGTGGTGCATGCCACCGCCAGTAAAGAAGTTCTCGCCGGGGCTGGCCGAATAGTTGCGATCCAGCGCAACACCGAGCATTTTCGACACGTTACGGTCGGGGTTCTGCATCAGGTAATCAAGCGCCCATCGGCTTAGCCGATCAGGCTCCTCGACCGGCACTTTTTTCAGGTCGGCGTTGCTCATGCCCGCGTACTTATCGTGCAGCTCAGCGATGATTTGCAGGTAAGTGGTCAGTACGCGCATTTTCGCGGTGGAGCCCAGTTCCAGCTTGCTGCCTTCGTTGATGTCGAACGGCTGATCGGTGCTGTCGGTCTGCACCCGCACCCGCGCGCCGTCGATATCGCGTTCGAACAAGCTAAAGCTGTAACGCACCGCCTGGGTACTGGTCGGGGTGAGCAAGTGCTCGCCAAGCAGACCGAATTTCGCAGCCTGGTCGGGATTGGCCAGGTCGCGCAGGTAGTGGCCGACGCTGGTTTGAAGATCGTTCTGCAGCGTGCTGGTGGCCGACAGGTCGAGGCGATCCAGATCGTACAGCGGCCGGTCGAGCAGGTTGGACAGGCGCGTGCGTGCGACGGTAATGCCCTTATTGGTCTCGATGGGTTGCAGGGTCGGCTGCTGCGCCCAATCGCGGTAGGTTACCGTCGCGCCCAGCGCGGCGTCGGCCAGCGACTGTTCGATGACCTTGTTCTGCGCCAGCAAGCGAATGTGGCTGTCGGTGAGGTCGGCCAGTTCCTTGCGCCCTTTGGCCAGATAATAGGAAGGTCGCCGCTGGGCAATCACCAGCGACAACACTTCACGCAATGCCAGGCCCTGCGCGGGCAGGTTTTTTGCGTCGCGGGCAGAGGAAGCCAGCAATTGGTTGGTGTGATCGAAGTCGGCGCCGTACCAGACGCGCAAGCCTTCGGCCATGCCATGCACCTCGCCATGCCCCGGCACGGCCGAGAGCGGCACGCTGTTGAGGTAATCACGCACCACGCGCTGACGCGCCTCCAGCGTCTGCGGCCCCGGCTGGTAGGCGCGCACGCTGGCAGAAACCATTTGCCGGATTTTCTCGCTACCGGACTGCGTCAGGCCATCAGGGGAGTGGCGGTATTTCTCAAGCTGGGTTGCCAGCGTACTGCCGCCTGCCGATTGCCCAGGCAACCCCACCAGCTTGGCCACTTGCGACACCGCGGCCTTGATAAAACGCGGCCAGTCCACCGCAGGATTGGCCAGCGGTTGCCGCGGGTCCAGCAGATCGCGGTTCTCGATAAACAGCAGGCTATTGACCACCACCGGCGGAATCGACGTGAACGCGGGGTAAAGCTGTTGAGGATAAATGAACTGATAAAGCGCCTCGCCGCGGCAGTCAGTGATGGTTAGCCCGGCTTGGCTTTTTTCCTGATAGGGCACGAAGAAGCCGTGTTTGGCGTAGGAAATGAGCGCGGAAGAAAATCGTGATTGCGCGTTGATGCGATAATCACGCTTGAGTAAGCGTGGCAGGAATTCACCCAGCGTCGAATAGCCCAAACGCTTGTCGAACGGGCCGTCACCGGGATAGACAATCTCGTCACTGGCGCCGGGCGCAACTGCGTAAGTCAGGTCATGGGCCAGCCCGCCGAACTCGCGGGCCTGCAGCTTTGAACTGCGAATCTCCGACGAAATGGCATAGCCCAGGATCACCATTGCTATCAGCACCAGTACCAGCAAGCCCCGCCAGACATAACGCCAATACCCGCGGCGTGCAGGCACCGAAACATTCCCCCGGCTGCCAGCATCGACCGCAGCATTCTTCGCATCGCAGTGCCACAAAGCGCCCATATCGTTGGCCCGGTTAAACCTGTTAATCGCACCTGACTACAAGCTTAGACGTTGGGTGGGGCGGGTGAGGAATTTGTCAACGAGTTGTACGAACCTCGTCGCGAACCAAATGCTGAAAAGGCGGAGCCGGTCGCCGCAAGGCGTGCAGCGGCGACGCTCTGGTGGACGCCGCCGGCAAGCGGTGCTGCTACAGGGCACAGTGTTGAAGCTCGATTAAGCGCTGACCACCTGCGCCGCTTTCGGCGTACCCAGGCGTTTGTTCAACTCAAGCCAGTTGGACAGCAGCAGCATGATCCCAAGCCCCAGCAACGCCGTGATCACGCGCATCTGCCACACATCATCGGCCAGCGCGTTGACCATATCCGCTAGTGGCGCAAGCAGCACGCCAAGGCAGAAGATTTCCAGCGAGTAACGGCCCATGCGACAGGTTTGTTGAGCGGGCCAGTTGTTGAGCCACGCATGGGACGCAGGGAGGATTTTTGCCACGACGTAGACCAGCGCCACGAAGTGCAGCAGGCGTAGAGGGGACAGGTCGGTTTTGCTGATCGGGTAGATGAGGTCGGTAAACGCTTTGGGCAGCAGCGCGTCATGAACTGCGGGGAATTTCCACAGGAAGGCGATGGTGCCTGCGATCAGCATGTACACCGCCGCGATCAGGAACAGCGGTTGCTGCCAGACGGGACGACAGTGGGCTACAGGCGCAGCAGGGCGCTGCGTGTACATGGCAAATGCGCCACCGAGTACGAAGATCAACTGCCACGCCACCGGGTTGAAATACCAGTAGCCACCGCCTTCGTACGCGCGCAGGTTCCAGCCGAACAACGGCACCATCAGGTACAGCCCGATCGACAGCGCGACTGCAAGCGCCGCGTTGCGCAGCATGATCGGCAGCATCAATGGCAGGGCGCCCATCAGCAGGATGTACAACGGCAACGGGTCGGTGAGATTGGGTTTGAAGCGCAGCAGCAACTCGTCCGCCAGCGCCTGCTGAGGATTGCCGACGAAATACTCAAGGCCCATCTCACGCACCATATCGCGGGTTTCGACGTGGTTATTAGCGACGAAAACAATGCCCATCAAAAGCGTCAGCAGGAAGATGTGCGCGACGTACAGCACCCATGTGCGGCGCAGAATCCGCACGCAAGCGACGACATAGCCGTCACGTCGTGCGACTCGGCCATACGCCAGCACAGCGGCATAACCTGCCAGGAACACGAAGACCTCGGCAGCATCGCTGAAGCCGAAGTTGCGCAAGGTGAGCTGCGCGAAAGGGTTTTCCGGTACGTGATCCCAAAAAATGAAAATCAGCGCCAGACCTCGAAAGAAGTCGATTCGATGGTCGCGTCCGTTCGTCATGACGGTGAGCTCTTAGAAAGTCTGTGTAGAGAAGAGGGCCATATCTGACCTTGGTTCCACGCCGTCAGGGGGGGCTGATCGGCGGCGCGCAGGGTGGCGCTTTCGTAACCAAAATGCAAAGGAGGGGTATTACAGAATATCTCCAGGTGTGAGCTGGCGGAAATGGTTCAACCCGACAGGTGGTCGTGCGTAAGCCGGCTGCGCCAACTTAACTTCTATCAAGGAGGTTATGACCCGGCGCCGAACCGGGTCTGCAGTTGACCAAGAGGGTCACCGACAAGGATTGTCGCTCATGACATTGCTTCATGGATTCGCCCGCTATTGCCTGGTGGGGCTGATCAACACCGGCTTTCATGCCGCGGTTTTCCTGTCGTTCCACTCGCTGTGGGGTGTGTCTCAGACCATCAGCAACCTGGCCGGGTTTCTTGCGGCCGTCTCCCTTTCCTTCTGCCTCAACGCTCGCTTTACCTTCCAGAGCTACCGGTCCTGGCGCCGCTATTGGATTTACTGCGCGTTCATGGGGCTGGTGAGTCTATGCGTCGGCGCGGCTGGAGACGCATTGGCCTGGGCGCCGATCGCGACGCTACTGGTGTTCACCGCCGTCAGCCTGGTGCTGGGCTACACCTTCGCCAGCCGCGTGGTGTTTCGGGGGACGGCGTCGTGAAGGTCTCGCTGGTGGTGCCTCTGTATAACGAAGAACAGGCCGTGGAAACGTTCCATCGGGCTATCCGGGACGACTCACAACTGCGGCGCTGGCCGATCGAGATCGTCTTCGTCGATGACGGCAGCCAGGACGCGACGAACCGGATCGTCAGGTCCATCGTCGACGCCGATCACCTGGTCTCTTTACTGACCTTTTCGCGAAACTTCGGCAAGGAAGCGGCCTTGCTTGCTGGCCTGGAATACGCCACGGGCGATGCGGTGATTCCTGTGGATGTCGACCTTCAGGACCCGATCGGTGTGATCGCGCAGCTCATCGAGGCTTGGCGGGAAGGCGCCGACATCGTTCTGGCCAAGCGCCGTCATCGCAGCGAAGACGGCTTCTTCAAGCGTCACTCGGCATCGCTGTTCTACAAGCTTCTGCGGCAAATTTCGGCTACCCGGATCGAAGAAAACGTCGGCGATTTCCGCCTGCTGGACCGCAAGGTGGTGGAGGTGATCAAGGATATGCCCGAGCAGCAGATGTTCATGAAGGGCATGCTGTCATGGGCGGGATTCGATGCGGTAACCATTGAATACGACCGCGCCCCGAGGGCTGCGGGCAGCAGCAAGTTCAGCGCCTGGAAATTGTGGAATCTGGCGCTGGACGGGATCACCTCGTTCAGCACTGTGCCACTGCGGGTATGGACTTACATCGGAGGCAGCATTTCCTTGTTCACGCTGATGTACGCCGCATACCTGATGCTGCAGTACGCCATCAACGGCAATCCGGTACCGGGCTATTCCTCGCTGATGGTGTCGGTGCTGTTTCTGGGCGGCACGCAACTGATTGGCATCGGCATCATGGGGGAGTACATCGGCAGGATTTACCTGGAGAGCAAGCACCGGCCGCGGTATGTGGTCAAGCAGGTCTTCCGGCATGGAGAGCTGGATGAGTAACGCACGCTCGACGGTTTCGTGCCGCCGCAGTCAGGTGCAGATGCGCTGCACATGGGGCATGATTCTGGGCATCGCCGCGGTGCTGCGCTTCTACCGCCTGGATTCGGCGGCACTGTGGTACGACGAGGCTTTCAGCTTCGTCATGAGCACACATGCGTATTCCCGGCTCTGGTCCCTGGCCGCCTGCGACGTACATCCACCGCTGTATTACTTCGCCCTCAAGGGGTGGATAGGGATGTTCGGCAACACGGTTTTCGCAATGCGGGCCTTGAGTGCATGCGCAGGCGTAATCGCTGTGGGATTGGGCATGTGGCTGGCATTGCTCATAGCGGGCCGACGCGCTGCTGTGCTGTCGGGCATATTTTTGGCGATGCTACCGATTGCGGTGGTTTATAGCCGAGAAGTCAGGATGTATGCCTTGCTGAGTATCTGGATGGCCGGTGCTCAGATCGCCTTGGTGTACTGGGTCAAAAATCCACGGCAGTCTGCATTTCTGGCGGTCTACGCGGCGTTGATTACAGCCGGGCTCTATACCCACTACTTCGCGATTCTGGCCGTAATGGCGCATTGGCTATACCTGCTGACGCTGCGCCAATCCGCCGTCCACGGTGGGCGTCGGCTGATCTTTCAACCTTCCTGGTGGGCAGCGAACCTCGCATCAGCCATTCTGTTTGCGTTCTGGCTTCCGACCCTGCTCGAGCAGTTGAGCCACTCTTCCACCTTGAGCTGGATTGCGCCGATCACTCTGCGCTCCTTACCCTATGTTTTCGCGCAATACCTCTCACCCGGTAACAACGCGGCTCCAATGGCCGGTATCTGGTGGGGTCTCGTCCCAGCAATCATGGCGCTTTCCTGGTATTGCATGGTTCGCGATAAAACGCCGCAGCGGTTCTGCAGGTTACTGGTGATATACCTCTGGGCGCCGCTGCTGATCGTCTTCGTCATGTCGTTGAAAGTCCCGCTGGTCGTGCCCCGGTACTTTCTGTTTTCGGCATTGAGTTTGCCTGTGTTGCTGGGCATTGCGCTGGACGAATTGGTCCGCGTTTATCGATGGCTGGCCGCCGCGATTTTCATTGCGTTCACTGCCGTGCAAGCCGTCGGCATCAGCGTAGGGCGGGAAGATGGCGGCGATAAGCGGCAGATTCCGCTGCTCTCCGATGTCATTAGCGGTCACTACCGGGCTGGTGACCAGATCATTGTCCTGGATGAGCTTTGGTACCCGACTATCGTTTATTACAACTCAGTTGCTGCGCGGCCGTTTCTCTATTCACCCGACGTTGGCAATACGCCCAGGCGTGAGGTGTACGACAGATTCAGGGCGCTCTACTACGCCGACAAGGCGCCGGTCTACATCGATCGGCTGGCTGGCTTGCCCGCCGGTACTTCGCGGGTGTGGCTGGTGGACGGCCTCACGGATCCCGATACGCTGCGTGCAATGCCTTGCCATTGGCAGCTTCGCGAGACGTTCAAGACGGACGCTAACCGACTGCGCCTGTATGACACGGACGTGGGGAAAACTGTGCCAAACGGAGCAGGCTGCCAGACCCATTAAGCACGTCGGATGAAGCCCATCATGTCGATCAGCCTCTGGAACACGCGGCAATTAGGGCACTGCGCAGCTTCGGCGGGATCCTGTGTGTACCGCGCCTTTGTCTGCAAAAGAGGTTCTGAGCTTCAAACACTCTGCGCCTGAAGAAAAATCGAAAACAGCTCTGATTGCGATTTGATCCCCAGCTTGCTGTAAATGTGTTTTTTGTGGACGCGCACGGTCTCTGCAGAAATGTCCAGCTTGCGCGCGATTTCCTTACTGGAGCAGCCGCTGAGCATCAGCCGTCCGACATCCAGCTCCCGCGCGGTCAGCTGAGCGCCGCGGCTCATCAGCACCGAAGCTTCGAGCTGGATGCGCCAGTCCGGGGCCTGGAGCAGAGGGCTTGTCGGTTCGCCATCGGAAACGGGCTCGGCCAGCTCGAAAGGCAGCCGCTGACGCACAAGCGCGATCACCCAGGGCTGGATCAGTGACAGCACGGCGATCTGCTCAGGGCTAAAACGTTGGGTCGAGCCGAGCGAAAGGCAGAGGGTACGATCGCTGTCGAGCTGACAGTTGAACTGGATTTCGTCGGCCACGACATTCAGTCGAAAGTACCGCTGGTAGTACTCGGTTAGCTCGAAGTGCTCGGGCGCCACTTCAGCCAGGCGAAACAGGCCGCTTTGTGAGCGCTCGCGACTGGCGATGTAGAACGGGTCGAGCAAATACAGGCCTTTGAGATAGTCCTGAAACAGCGGGTCGGGGCTGCCGTCTTCGCCGGGGCATTCGGCGAACACCAGAGGACGTTGCCGGGAGCTGAATTGCAGCACCACCCAGCTATCGAAACCGACGTATTGATTAAGCAGGCGCACCAACTGGGCCCAGAAATTCGGCCGGTCCAGCGCTTCGATCAGCTGCGCGACCGAGCGATGCCAGGCGATGTCCCCAAGTGCGATTGTCATTGATCTACCCCTCTTGGGTTACTACAGCTGCGTAATACCCCGCAACACTTGTCGATGCGCATACTGCCCGCAGAGCCAATGATCAGGCCAGCAATTTTGTGGCTGATTGGCAACGTGACTCGATAAGGAGAGCCCATGAAGGTCGAATTCGCGCAGTTGGCAGGCCGCGACAGCGATACCGCCCATAACCTGCAATGCGCCCTTGCAGCGATTGCCGCCTGCGACAGTGATACTCGGCTGGTCGTATTCCCGGAAACCTATCTGATGGGCTTTCCAACCGTCGATACGGTCGCCGCCGTTGCAGAACCCCTGGACGGGCCGACTGTGCAGGCCGTGCAGCGTCTGGCCCATGAACGAAACATTGCTGTGGTCATTGGCTTTGCGGAAAACGCGGGTGGCCGGTTTTACAACACCACGCTGCTGATCACGCCCGAGGGCATCGCTTTGCGTTATCGCAAGACCCACCTTTGGCCCTCGGAGCGCGGCGTGTTCGAGCCGGGTGATCGGTTCGCGACCTGTGAGTGGAACGGCGTGCGTATTGGCCTGTTGATTTGCTACGACATCGAATTTCCCGAAACGGCGCGCGCGCTTGCCCAGTTGGGCGTCGATTTGCTCATCGTCACCAACGGCAACATGGACCCCTACGGCCCAACCCACCGCACCGCCATCATGGCCCGAGCCCAGGAAAACCAGGCGCTGGCGGTCATGGTCAACCGGGTCGGTGCCGGTACGGGTGCTCTGGTGTTTGCTGGCGGTAGTGCGTTGGTCGATCCATTCGGCACGCTGTTGCATGAAGCCGGACGCGAGGAATGCCAATTCAGCGTCGAGCTTGATTTCAGCCAATTGCAGGCCGCGCGGCAGGACTACCGCTATCTGGATGATCAGCGCATCCGACTGCCGGGCCGTGTGATCGAGCATGCCGACGGCCTGCGCGAGCTGCTGATCCCCTGATGCCCAGTGACCGCCCGTTGCCTGGCGCTGGAGCGGTCAGCCTGTACCCATAACAACAATGTTTTTTCTGCCGAAGTTTTCTCTGCCATAAAACCAATAATCCGGAGTAATAGCTCATGGCTCGTCTTCAACGCACGCTTTCACTGGGGGCGGTGGTGCTGTTCGGCATCGCCTATATGACCCCGACGGTCGTCCTCGCAACGTTTGGCATTCTCGCCACATCCACTCAAGGCATGGTGCCTGCGGCGTATCTTGCGGCATTGGTCCCAATGTTCTTTACCGCGTTAAGCTATGGACATATGGCAGCGGCCTTCCCCGTTGCCGGATCGGCCTACAGCTATGTACGTAAGGCCATCAGCCCGAAACTGGGTTTCCTTGCCGGCTGGGCCGTTCTACTCGACTACCTGTTCCTGCCCATGGCCATCTGGTTGATCGGGGCGGCCTACCTCGGTTCAGCCTTTCCCTCGGTGCCGCAGCCGGTCTGGGTGCTTGCCTTCATCCTCATTACCAGTGTCATCAACATTATTGGCCTGAAGTTGGCGAACAAGGTCAGTGCGCTGTTGATGCTCATCCAGATGCTGGTGCTCGTCGCGTTCGTGGTGCTGTGCATTCATTACATCGGCGGGGACGCGAGCACGCCGCTGTGGACGTTGAAGCCGTTTATTTCGGGCGACATGAAACTGCCGCTGATCATGGGCGGTTCAGCGATTGCCTGCTATTCATTCCTGGGGTTCGATGCGGTCAGTACCCTGACCGAAGAGACCCGGGATCCGGTACGCACCATTCCTCGGGCGATCATGCTGATTACCCTGATCGGCGGCTTGATCTTCATCGTCGTGTCCTACTTCGTGCAGTTGGCGCACCCGACGACGGTTTTCGATAACGCGGATTCCGCTGCCTATGAAATCGCCAAGAACATAGGGGGTGATCTGTTCGTCAGCTTCTTCATGATAGGCATGGTCGTGGGGCAATTTGCGTCGGGCTTGGCGGCACAGGCGAGCGGGTCGCGATTGTTGTATGCCATGGGCCGTGACGGGGTACTGTCCACGTCATTCTTTGGCCGGGTCAGCGAGCGCTTTGGCACACCGGTCAACAGCATTGTGTTGTGTGGCGTCGTGGCCCTGATGGCACTGAAGCTGGACGTCACGACCTCGACCTCCTTCATCAACTTCGGCGCCTTCCTGGCATTCACGCTGGTGAACGTCTCGGTGATTTTCCACTATTGGATAGGTGCCAAAAATCGTGGAGTGCGCGAAGCATTGTTGTTCCTGATCTTCCCGCTGATCGGTGCAATGGCCTGCTTGTGGTTGATGATCAGCCTGGACAAGATGGCGATCATCCTGGGCCTGAGCTGGCTGGCCATAGGTTGCATCTACCTGGCCTGGCTCACAGGTGGTTTCCGTCGCCAACCGCCTGAAATGGATTTTCACGAAGCCGCATGAGGCAAAGCAAGGCGCGCTGCAATGGCGCGCCTGATGACTGCGAGGGCCTCCTTGTCCGATCGATGGGCATCACCCACCGCGGCGTTCGCCACTCCTACCTCAGGTCAGGTTGAGACTTGCGTTGCTGGGTTTCGGTGATCATCCGCAGGATGTCCGCTTGACCCTCTTCGTTGCAGCAGCGGATGAGGTGCAACATTTCCCGCTCCTTGGGCGACAGGGCGATGTAACCCCATTCACAGGCCTTGAGCTGAAAGGCTTCGTCGCCGCTCACCGGACGTGCGTCATCGGCGGCGTCGTGAAGGGCCTCTACCAGCGGCTCCAGCTTCTCTTCCAGCAATTGGCTGTCGACCGGGCCGTCAATGCTCTGGATGAAGCGCTCCAGGTAATTCAGCGCGCTTCGGGCATCTACCAGCCGCATGTGGCCGGGAAGGGTCATTTCGTAGCGATCTATCATCTGCATTGCACAACCTCCTGGTGAGTTCGTTACTCCATTCCCGATGGGCGTCGGGCGGTGCGTTTGTCGGCGGCGCGAACGTTAGCGACCCTTGCGTCGCGAGCAAAGGCGAAAGTTGTAACTGTTACAAAAAAGCGGCGTTTGAACTTTTACCATTTGTTACTGTATAACGTATTACATGATTACTTACATCTGGAGAGCGCGATGAAAGCCAATATCCATCCCGAGTACCGTCAGGTGCTGTTTCATGACACTGCTGCCGATGTGTTTTTTCTGATTGGGTCGACGGTCGATACCGATCGCACTCACAAGCATAGCGATGGCAATACTTACCCCTATGTCGCGTTGGATGTCTCCAGTGCGTCGCATCCGATGTACACGGGGCAGCAGCGCAAGACCACCACCGAGGGTCGTATCGCGGGGTTCAATAAGCGTTTCGCCAGCTTTGGGTCTGGCGCGAAGAAGGACTGAAGAAGGCTTCACCTGCCACCGGTTGTACAGCTGACCGGAGTGGTTGCGCATCACTGTCCTCTGTAGCAGTCCGGCTTGCCGGCGGCAGAATTCAAACGCCTCGCTGCTGGCAAGCCGTGCTGCTACAGTTTTTTTGCGGGTACGTCAGGACGAGCCGGTATCGGCCCGACCGCCTATGAGCGGATATTTCCCCTATCCAGACCCAAGCGTGCGCGCCCCTCATTTCCTGCTGCATTCCGTCAACCCGTTGCCCTGGGGACTGGACTAACGACGCAAATTGCTTTTAGCTCTGCGACCTGAAATCCAGGAGCTCCCCACTTTGAAAAAGTCAGTCGCCATCGTTTTCGGTGGGCAATCCTCCGAACATGAAGTGTCGTTGCAATCGGCGCGCAATGTGGTCAACGCGATTGATCGCAATCACTGCTACCTCACCCTCATCGGCATCGACAAACAGGGCCATTGGCTGCGTTTCGACGAGCGCGATTACCTGCAGAATGCCGACGATCCCGCGCACATTAAGCTCAGCGAATCGGGCCGACTGCTGTCGCTGATACCCGGTACCAAGGGCCCGCAGTTCGTCGAAGTCGACACCGGCCTGGAAGCCCCGCGCATTGACGTTGTCTTTCCACTGATACACGGCAGTTCCGGCGAAGACGGTTCGTTGCAGGGCCTGCTGCGTTTGCTCGACATCCCCTGCGTCGGCCCCGACGTGCTGGGCTCGGCGGTGTGCATGGACAAGGACGTCACCAAACGCCTGCTGCGCGATGCCGGCATCGCCGTGGCGCCGTTCGCCGTGCTGCACCGGGGTGAATCGGTGGATTTCGTCAGCGTGTCCGCGCAACTGGGCCTGCCGTTGTTCGTCAAACCAGCCAGCCAGGGCTCCTCGGTCGGGGTAAGCAAAGTGACCGACGAAGCCAGCTATGCTGCGGCCTTGAAGCTGGCGTTCGATTACGACAACAAGGTCTTGCTGGAGCAGGGCATCGTTGGGCGTGAAGTGGAATGCGCGGTATTGGGCAATCACGAGCCGCAGGTCAGCGTCTGTGGCGAGGTGGTCGCCAATGACGAGTTTTACGCCTATGACACCAAGTATTTGAACGATGGCCAGGCGCGCATCGCGATTCCGGCCGAGTTGCCCCCTGACCTGGCCGACGAAGTCCGCGAAGTTGCGCTGCGGGCCTATCGCGTATTGGGATGCGCCGGTTTGTCGCGGGTGGATTTCTTTGTCACCGAGGCGAGGGAAATCATCATTAACGAAGTCAACACCCTGCCGGGCTTCACCTCCATCAGCATGTACCCGAAACTCTGGCAAGCCAGCGGCTTGAGCTACCCGCAATTGATCGACCGGCTGATCGTGCTGGCATTGGAGCGTGCCGAGGAAATGCGCGGGCTGAAGACCGAGGTGGTGCTGTGAAGGTGATCCGTATCGCCGCCGCTCTGCTGATAGGGGCCGACGGCAGAACCTTGCTGGTGCGCAAGCGTGGCACTCAGGCATTCATGCAGCCAGGCGGCAAGATCGACGCAGGTGAGTCCGCCCCCCAGGCACTGGCTCGCGAACTGCACGAAGAGTTGGGGTTGCTGATCGAGCCGGAGCAGGCGCAGTTTCTCGGAGAGTTTTGCGCTTTGGCTGCCAACGAACCGGGATTCGAGGTCAATTGCCAGTTGTACCGGCTGGACGTTGCCCAGGACGTGGTGCCAGCGGCAGAGATCGAGGAGCTCGTCTGGGTCGATGCCGGGGCCGTTGACCATCTGCACTTGGCGCCGTTGACGCGGGATTCGATCTTGCCGTTGTATCGCTCGCTGACGGTGTGAGCCTTTGACTTTGGCCTGAGGCGGTTAAAACAACCTGCCGCGCAGCGATGGTAAAACCGCACACCCCGGTGACGTCAGATAAACGCGGCACGCCGGGTTTGCTGCCGGTTCCGGCTGATCGTCGACACGTCACGCCTCTTGCCTTCGGCAAAGGCCCTCAACGAACCGCGCTCACCCCGTCGAGCGTCGAAAACGATGTGTCCTTGGCCGTCAGCAGGAAGTCGCGCATGTACGGCGCATCCAGCATGTCGGCGCGGATGCCCGCATACAGCGTGGCGAACAGACCCTTGTCACCCAGCCGCTTGGCTTTCACGTAGCCCCGTGAGCTGTATTCGTGCAGCGCCCAGTGCGGCATCCCACATACACCACGACCGCTGGCGACAAGTTGCATCATCATCACTGTCAACTCAGAGGTGCGCACCTGCGCCGGTTCGATGTCGGCGGGTTCCAGAAACCGCGTGAAGATATCCAGACGGTCACGCTCCACCGGGTAGGTGATCAGCGTCTCGCTGGCCAGATCTTCAGGCACGACAAACGATTTGCCTGCCAGTGGATGTTGATTCGCGACGGCCAGCATCGCTTCGTAGGTGAACAGCGGCACATAGGTAATCCCTGGCAGATCCACCGGGTCGGACGTCACGACCAGGTCCAGGTCACCCCGCGCCAGGGCGGGAAGGGGAGCGAAGGCAAACCCCGACGCCAGATCCAGCTCCACTTCAGGCCAGGCATCACGGAACTGGTCGATGGTGGGCATCAACCACTGAAAACAGCTGTGGCATTCGATCGCCATGTGCAAGCGTCCGGCCACGCCGCCTGCCAGGCGCGAGATATCACGCTCGGCACTGCGCAACTGTGGCAACACCGAGTCGGCCAGTTGAAGTAGGCGCAGACCGGCACTGGTGAAGCGCACCGGCTTGGTCTTGCGTACGAACAACGGCATGCCCATGCGTTCTTCCAGCTCTTTGAACTGGTGAGACAAGGCGGACTGGGTCAGATGCAGCCGGTCAGCGGCATCAACAAGGCTGTCAGCCTCGCGCAATGCGTGCAGGGTTTTCAGGTGACGTATTTCCAGCACCTCAGCGCTCCATGAATGAATTTTGTGATCAACGCGAAAACAATGAGTTTGTCTCATGTCTGTTGGGATGTCGACAATGGCGGCCTATTTGAATGGAGTAGTCGTCATGGCCCTGGCCCACACCTTAGGCTTTCCGCGCATCGGCGCTGATCGTGAACTGAAGAAAGCTCTCGAAGCCTATTGGAAGGGCGATATCGATCAGCCTGCCCTACAAGCCGTAGGGCGCAACCTGCGGGCCGCTCACTGGCAGCTGCAAAAAGACACCGGCATTGACTTGCTGCCTGTCGGTGATTTCGCCTGGTACGACCAAGTGCTGAGCCATTCGCTGGCATTTGGTGTTATTCCCGAGCGGTTCGCCGACGTGTGCGACACCACAGGCCTGCCCACCCTGAACACGCTATTCGCCATGGCGCGCGGTGCCAGCAACACGTGCTGCAGCGCAGGCCACGGTAAGGCGCAATATGCTCAGGAGCTGACCAAGTGGTTCGATACCAACTACCACTATCTGGTCCCGGAATTCGTTCAGGATCAGACGTTCAAACTGAGCTGGGAACAGCTGTTCGACGAAGTTGAGGAAGCCCGGGCGCTGGGGCACAACGTCAAGCCTGTAATCATCGGGCCGCTGACGTACCTGTGGCTGGGCAAGGCCAAGGGCGACAGCTTCGACAAGTTGGAATTGCTCGAACGTCTGCTGCCGATCTACGGTGAAATTCTCGGTCGCCTGGCCGGGCAGGGCGTGGAATGGGTGCAGATCGACGAGCCGATTCTTTGCCTGGATCTGCCCCAGGCGTGGAAAAGCGCTTTCGAGCGCGCTTATCACAGCCTGCAGTACTCACCGCTGAAAAAGCTTATCGCGACCTACTTTGGTGGTCTGGAAGACAATCTCGGTCTGGCGGCTTCCCTGCCGGTCGACGGCTTGCATGTCGACCTGGTGCGCGCGCCTGAGCAACTGCCGGCGCTGCTGGATCGCCTGCCCACCTACAAAGTGCTGTCCCTGGGCGTGGTCAATGGGCGTAACGTCTGGCGCTGCGATCTCGAGGCCGTGCTTAAGCAGTTGACCGAGGCTCAGCTGCGATTCGCCGATAACCTGTGGGTTGCCGCCTCCTGCTCGCTGTTGCACAGCCCGGTCGATCTGGAGCGGGAAAATACGCTCGATGCCGAACTGAAAAGCTGGCTGGCCTTCGCCAAGCAGAAATGCACGGAAATATCGCTTCTGGTTGCAGCGCTTAATGATGCTGGCGCGCCTGATGTACAGGCCGCGCTGGCCGAAAGCCGTGCCGTGCAGCTGAGCCGCCAACAGTCGCCGCGCATTCACAAACCGGCTGTACAGGCGCGTCTGGCGGCCATCACGGCGGCGGACAGTCAACGCCAGTCCGGCTTTGGTCAGCGTATTGAACTGCAGCGCGCACGTTTGAATCTGCCTGCCTTTCCGACGACTACCATCGGCTCGTTCCCACAAACAGCATCGATTCGTCTGGCGCGGCAGTCGTGGAAACAGGGCAAGTTGTCGGCCAACGACTACAACGATGCGATGCGCGCCGAAATTCGCCATGCGGTGCAGATTCAGGAGCGTCTTGGGTTGGATGTGCTGGTACATGGCGAGGCCGAGCGTAACGACATGGTCGAATACTTCGCCGAGCAACTGGACGGCTACGTGTTCAGCCGTTTCGGCTGGGTGCAGAGTTACGGATCGCGTTGCGTGAAACCGGCGGTGATCGTTGGCGACCTGAGCCGTGCGCAGGCCATGACCGTCAGCTGGATCGAGTACGCCCAAAGCCTGACCGACAAGGTCATGAAGGGCATGCTGACGGGCCCTGTGACCATGCTGATGTGGTCGTTCCCGCGCGAAGATGTTTCGCGCAAGGTGCAGGCCCGGCAACTGGCGCTGGCGATTCGCGACGAAGTGGTGGATCTGGAAAACGCGGGAATCAAGATCGTGCAGATCGACGAAGCGGCCTTCCGTGAGGGCTTGCCGCTGCGTCGCGCGCAGTGGAACGAGTATCTGGACTGGGCGGTGGAGGCCTTTCGTTTGTGTGCCTCGGGCGTGCGGGACGAAACGCAGATTCACACGCACATGTGCTACAGCGAGTTCAATGACGTGATCGAGTCGATTGCGGCAATGGACGCTGACGTGATTACTATTGAGACCTCGCGTTCGGACATGGAGTTGCTGGAAGCCTTCAAGGCGTTCGATTATCCGAACGACATCGGCCCGGGCGTCTACGACATCCACTCACCGCGCGTGCCGGACAAGGCCGAGATGGTCAAGTTGATGAGCAAGGCGGTGCAGCGTATTTCCGCCGACCGCCTGTGGGTCAACCCGGACTGTGGCCTGAAGACCCGCGCCTGGCCGGAAACCGAAGCGGCGTTGATCAACATGGTAGCGGCCGCTCGGCAGTTGCGTAGCGAACTGGCGTAACGCGTAACCCTGAGGAAGCTGACTGCAGGATGGGTTCAGCGTTTTTAGCACGCCTATGAAGGCGCTCTTGCCAGCGGCGCTATTGCCGTCGCTTGGCGAACATCGCGAGGGCGCCTCCAGCGCGGCCAACCCTTGCGAAGCCGCTTCGAGCAGCAAGCGTCAAGCCTTAAGTCCAACGTCGTTCAACTCGCGCCGGGCTTGAGGCTCGATAGTTACCGCTTGGCGCTGCCCAGACGACACGCCGCCTCATGCGCCTATCGCGTATCCCCTTCGTCTCGGCTTCGGCGTATCGTGCACTTTTCCCTCTTCTGCACGAGGCTGTCATGAGTACTGCACTGAAAATCGACTTTATTTCCGACGTTTCCTGTCCTTGGTGCATCGTCGGCTTGCGTGCGCTGGATCAGGCGCTGCAGCACCTGGGCGATGAAGTCCAGGCGCACATTCACTTTCAGCCGTTCGAGCTCAATCCGCAAATGGGCCCGGAAGGTCAGGACATCTTCGAGCATATCGCTGAGAAATACGGCTCGACCCGCGAACAATTTCAGGCTAACGCCGAAAACATCCGCCAGCGCGGCGCTGAATTGGGGTTCGTGTTCACCCCTGGCGAACGGCGCATCTACAACACTTTTGACGCCCACCGATTGTTGCATTGGGCGCAAGTGGAGGGCGCCGGACTGGCCGGGGCGGGGTCTGACGGCAAGCAGCACGCATTGAAAGAAGCGCTGTTCACGGCGTATTTCAGCCAGCTCGCCGATGTGTCGAGCCACTCTGTACTGGCCGATATCGCACAAAAGGTCGGGCTGGACCGCACACGCGCTGAAGCAGTTCTGGCATCCGGTGAGTACGCTCAAGCGGTGCGCGAACTGGAGCAGCTTTGGGTCTCCCGGGGCGTCAGTTCGGTGCCGACGATGGTGTTCAACGACCAATATGCCGTGTCTGGCGGGCAACCGGTGGATGTCTTCGTCAGCGCCATTCGTCAGATCATCGGCGAACAGTCGAGTGTGGTTAATCCCGACGAGTGATCCGTCCTGGCGCATACGGCGCTGCGCCTGCGGGCGTGGCTGCTACAGTTTTAACGCGGGCGGCGGCAGCAGCTTGCTTGCAACGTGGCGTAACAGATGTAACAAATTTTCGGTTGCAAGTTAAAAATTACTTGCTCTCTCCAACTCTTTTCGGATATCAATTTGTACATGATTAAACAGGTTCGATTCGATAAAAAGAAACGTGTCATTGACGAACTCGTCCGGCGGATAGAAACCGGACAGATGGGCTCGGGGGAATTGCTGCCGGGCGAGAACCTGCTGGCTCAGGAATTCAATGTCAGTCGCGGCACGCTGCGTGAAGCGCTGTCTGAACTCAAGCGCCGTAACTACATCGCAACCCAGACCGGCGTCGGTTCGATCGTCACCTATGACGGTATTTCCCTGGACCAGCACGCAGGCTGGGCCCAAGCGTTGGCCGACACGGGTGCCAGAGTCAGCACCGAGATTTTGCGGCTGGTCGCAGTGCAGCGTCCCGACCTGGGAGGGCGTTTCGGTACGGCGGATTTCATCGCGCTGGATCGTCGTCGTACGGCGGCTGATGGCAACGTGGTGTCGCTGGAGCGGGTGCTGATTCCGGCCATCGATGGCCTGGAAAACCTGCCGCGCGATGGGCTGATCGACGATTCGCTGACCGTCACCCTGGCTGCGCACGGTTTTGTCGGGGATCGCGGTGATCAATGGATTGGCGCCGAGCCGCTGAACACCGACGATGCGGCGTTGACACTGCGCGAACCCGGTACGGTGTTTCTCAAGGCGATCCGCACCACCTTCGATCGCCGCGAACGTTTTATGGAGCACGTGGAAAGCCTTCTCGACCCCGTGCATTTTCGACTGCATCTGGCATTTGGATCGACTACATGACTGCACCGATCGACATCCGCGACCGCGCCTTGGCCGCTTTCTATGGCCTGGCCTTGGGCGATGCGTTGGGTATGCCCACGCAATCGCTCAGTCGCGAACGCATCAAGCAGCAATTTGGGCGAATCACGACACTGACCGCCGCCGATGCTGACCAGCCGATTGCGCCGGGCATGCCCGCCGGATCGATCACCGATGACACCGAGCAGGCCGTGCTGGTCGCTGAATTGCTGGTCGCTGGAGCGGGGCTGATCCAGCCTTCGGAGTTGGCGCAGAGCCTGATCGACTGGGAAGCGGTCATGCAGGCCAAGGGTTCGCAGGATTTGCTTGGCCCGTCGACAAAGCGCGCGATTGAAATGATTCTGGCAGGCCACAGTCCTGAAGAAGCGGGGCGCTATGGCACCACCAATGGCGCGGCCATGCGCATTGCCCCGGTGGGGATCGCGGCCGACGTGTCTAACCAGCAGTCGTTCATCGAGGCCGTCATGCAGGCCTGCCAGGTCACACACAACACCACACTGGGCATTTCCAGCGCGGCAGCCGTTGCCGCGGTGGTCTCGGCAGGGATCAACGGCATCAGCCTTGGCGAGGCACTGGACATCGGCGCCCGTATCGCTGTGCATGCCGAGCGCCATGGCCACTGGATAGCAGGCGCGAGAATTTCGGCGCGGATCCTCTGGGCGAAGAAGCTTTGCGCCGGGGTCAGCAATGAACAGTTACCCGACTTGATCTATGACGTTATCGGTACGTCGGTGGCGTCCCAGGAGTCGGTCATTGCCGCATTCGCGCTGGCGCATCAGGTCGCTTGCGGCCAATTGCCGGCTTTCGACGCGCTGTGCATGGCGGCCAGTCTTGGCGGCGATACGGACACCATCGCGGCCATTCTCGGCGCGATGCTGGGTGCCTCTCAAGGCATGTCAGCCTGGCCGGTCGCATTGATCGAACAGATCAAGACCGTCAATGGCCTGCGGCTTTGCTCGCTGGTCGAGCAATTGCTGTCTTTGCGCGCGGTCTGATTGACGCTGGCAGTGCTGTGCCAAATCGAATAAAGAGATCCACTCATCGCCTTGATACAAAGTGGCGATCGGGGGTTCGTTCGCTCGGTAAATCGAAAGAACCCCATCCGACACGGACGTCACTTGCTTTGCGTACTGCCCACAACCAGAACAAACGGCAACAGGAGCATTTACATGACGTCATCCAACGCCACTCAAGGCGCAGGGCAACTTGAAACACGCGGCATCGAGCCGGTTCCGGAAAACGAGTGCAACGGCCATCCGCTGCAACTGTTCTGGGTCTGGTTCGCGGCCAATATCAGCATTCTGGGGCTTCCCCTTGGCGCCACGCTGGTGGCCTTCCGCGGGCTGTCCATCGGGCAGGCCATTATCGTGGCGATTCTCGGAGCAGCGGGTTCCTTTGCTGTGGTAGGCGTGATTTCCATTGCCGGGCGCCGTGGTCGCGCGCCGAGTCTGACACTCTCTCGCGCCATTTTCGGCGTACGCGGAAACATCGGTCCGACCGTCGTCTCGCTGATGTCGCGCCTGGGCTGGGAAACGGTCAACACCACGACCGCTGCGTTCGTGTTGCTGTCATTATGCTCGATCCTGTTCGGCACCCCGGTCGAAGCCAAAAGCGCGCCGGGGCTGACGCTGGTGTTCATCGCCATTTTCGTGCTGATGACGCTGAGTGTTTCGGGCTTGGGCCACGCGACCCTGCTGGTCATCCAGAAATGGGCGACCTATATCTTCGGCGCACTGAACATCGTGGTTGGCGGTTTCCTGATTGCCCACATCGATTGGAGTGCCGTGTTCAATGCCGCGCCAGCGCCGGTGAGCGCGATGATCATCGGCGTGGGTACCATGGCGGCAGGCACCGGGATTGGTTGGGCCAACGCAGGCGCCGACATGTCGCGCTATCAGCACCGCAGCGTCAGGGCTGCAGCGCTCGTGACTTCGGCAGCATTCGGTGCGGGTATCCCGCTGGTGCTGCTGATCACCCTCGGCGGTCTGCTGTCGGTGGGCAACGATCATCTGGCTTCGGCTACCGACCCGATCATTGCCATTCGCGAACTGCTGCCGACCTGGATGGCCGTACCGTATCTGATCACCGCCTTCGGCGGCCTTTTACTGTCGAACAACCTGTCGGTGTACTCGGCGGGCCTGACGACCCTGACTCTGGGCCTGAAAATCAAACGCGTGCACGCGGTGATCGTCGACATCGTGGCGATCTTCGCCGGTTCGATTTACTTCATGTTGATCGCCGACAGTTTCTACGGTCCGTTCATCACGTTCATTTCGATGCTGGCCGTGCCGATTACCGCGTGGGTGGGCATCTTCGTCGTCGACCTGATTCATCGCCACGTTTACTCCGCCAGGGACCTGATGGACGTTTCGCCACGCAGTGCCTACTGGTACAGCAGCGGCGTGGAATGGCGCGCGCTGGGCGCCTGGGCCTTGGCCATCGTGCTGGGATTCAGTTTCACTACGGTCGCGACCACGCCGGAAAACGTGGTGTTTAAAGGCTTTCTTTCCGACTCCTGGTTCGGCCATAACGGCTTGGGCTGGATCGTGACCTTCGTGGTCGCAGGCGGCCTGTATGCCATTCTCGGAGGCTCCCGCGACCGCCGTGTCGTCACTGAAGAGGCCGCTCATGCCCGCTAGATTGCTGTACACCGGCCAGGTCGTGGTTGACCTGGTCATGGGCCTTGATGCCTTGCCGCGTTCGGGCGGTGATGTGCTTGCCCGCTCGGCGAAGTTCGAGACCGGCGGTGGTTTCAATGTGATGGCCGCTGCCTGTCGCAATGGTATGCAGACGGTTTATCTGGGCCGTCACGGCAAGGGTCGCTTTGGCGACCTGGCCCGCCAGGCGATGGCGAACGAAGGCATCGAGACCGCCATGCCCGCCTCGGATGATCAAGACACGGGCGTGTCCGTAGCGCTGATCGAACCGTCCGCTGAACGTTCGTTCATCTCCTACGTCGGCGCCGAGGGCGGGTTGTCTCGCGCGGACTTGCAGTGTGTCACCGTGCAGCCTGGGGACTATGTGTTCGTCAGTGGCTACAGCCTGCTGCACGTGCATAAGGTGTCGACGCTGCTGGCGTGGCTGGGCGATCTGCCCAACGGGGTGGGCGTGGTGTTCGATCCGGGGCCACTGGTGAATTCACCGGACGGGGCCGAGATGCAGGCGGTGCTGCCGCTGATCACACTGTGGACCAGCAACTGCGAAGAGGCGTTGCGCTTCACCGGTTGTGAGGCCGTTACCGATGCGCTGGACCGTCTGGCGCAATGGATGCGCAGTGACACCTTGATCGTCGTGCGGGACGGGCCGCAGGGCTGCTGGATCAGGCAGGGCAGCGACACGCAGCATGTTCGGGGTTTTCCGGTCGTGGCAATCGATACCAATGGCGCGGGCGACGCCCATGCGGGTGTGCTGCTGGCCGGGTTGGCGGCGGGGCTTTCGGCGCAACAGGCCGCATTGCGGGCCAACGCGGCGGCAGCCATCGCCGTCACCCGGTGGGGGCCTGCAACGGCGCCGAAGACCGATGAAGTGGATGAGTTGCTAAAGACCGGGAGAGGTGCCTGAGCGACTATTGCCTGTCAAGGTGGGTAGCCTGGCGCGCCAGGTGCCACGGCCTGCCCGGAATCAAACGCGACGGCGTGTGGGATTCGACGCCTTTGGCAACGTAAGCATTGGTCTTGCTCAGCGCACAATCTTGTCCACATGAATTTCCAGCTTCTTCAGCCGGTACCACAAGCTGCGCTCGGAGATGCCGATCAATTGCGCGGCGGCGACCTGAACGCCATTGGTTTCGTGCAGTGCGGCGATGACGTCGAGCGGGATCGACAACGCAGTCAACAGCACAACGGTCAGGGTCCTGGAAACAATGCCTCGAACAGTGCGATCAACGCCGCATTGGTCCGGGCGTTGCGGGCGATGTCGCCTTGGCTCCAGCGTTCGGCAGGCTCATGTGCCACAGTGGCGTTTCGGGGCGAAGTACACCCAGTCCGGTTGGGCGCAGAAGCAGGTCAGCCCAGCCCGTACTTCTTGACCTTGTCGAACAGTGTGGTCTTGGCCATGCCCAGCTCCTGGCTGGCCTGGCTCAGGTTGCCGCCACTGCGTTGCAGGGCTTCGCTGAGCAGGTTTTTCTCGAATGCTTCCACCGCCTCCGAAAACCCCAGGCTCTGAGCGCTGACGGTGGTGCCGGATTTCTTGAACGCAGGCAGGCCCAGCGCGTAACGCTCGGCGACGTTGCGCAGTTCGCGAACGTTGCCCGGCCAGTCGTGGCTCATCAGCGATGACAGGGTGTGCGAGTCCAGTTGCGGCGGTTCGCGATCGAAACGCAGCGACGACAGCTGCAGGAAGTGCTCGAACAGTTGCAGGATGTCTTCGCGACGTTCGCGCAACGGTGGCAGCTCCAGCGTCACGACATTGAGGCGGTAATACAGGTCGCTGCGGAACTGGTTCGCCTTGCTCAGTTGGCTGAGGTCGGACTTGGTGGCCGCGATCACCCGGCAGTCCACCGCCACACTCTGGTTGGAACCCAGTCGCTCCAGAGTGCGTTCCTGCAACACCCGCAGCAGTTTGATCTGCAGGCTGATCGGCATGCTTTCCACTTCATCGAGGAACAGCGTGCCGTTGTGAGCGTGCTCGATTTTGCCGATGCGGCGCTTGCCGGCCCCTGTGAAGGCATTGGCTTCGTGACCGAAGATCTCGCTTTCGAACAGGTTTTCCGGCAGCCCGCCGCAGTTCAACGCGACGAATTGATTGGCATGGCGGCGGCTGAAGTCGTGCAGGCAGCGGGCAACCAGCTCCTTGCCGGTGCCAGTTTCGCCTTCGATCAGCACGTTGGCGGAGGTGTCGGCGACATTGGCGATCAGGGCGCGCAGGTTCTGCATGGCCGCCGAGCGACCGATGATCTTGCCTTCCAGTGAATCACGCTCGGCCAGTTGTCGACGCAGCGACCAGACTTCCCGCGCCAGCCCGCGTTGCTCCAGCGCTCGACGGGCGACCTCCACCAGGCGCTCGGGAGAGAAGGGCTTTTCCATGAAGTCGTAAGCGCCATCGCGCATGGCCCCGACCGCCATGGACACATCACCGTGGCCGGTGATCAGCACCACCGGCAGGGTGCGGTCGCGCTCTTTCAAGCGCTTGAGCAATTCCAGCCCGTCGATGCCCGGCAGACGGATATCGCTGATAACGATCCCGGCAAAGTTGTCGCCCACCTTCGCCAGTGCCTCCTCGGCACTGCCCACGCCTTGACTGTGAATGTCCTCCAGCGCCAGCGCTTGCTGGCAGCCCAGCAAAACATGAGGGTCATCTTCGACGATGAGGACGGTCAGCTCAGTGTTCATTCGAAACTCCTCATCGAACGTTGTTTCAGTAATACGTTTTGCATGGCGGTATCGCTTCTGCCCTGAGAGCGTGGGCGTTCAGCTTGCCGAGGATCTGATGCCAAGCGCCCGCGAATATGCGCATGGGATGTGCCCGGGCCGGCGAGATGGTGCGGTTTTACTGCCGGTTCCCGGCAGAGCGTCAGCAAGCTGGACTCCCATGGCTTTCGGCCAGAGGCGGGAACAAAGGCAACTGAACTGGCAGCTTGAAGTCGTTCATGCGACCGCCAAGGGCAAAACCAGCACGAATATCGTGCCGCCTTCGGCCGGGTCTTCTGCATTGAGGCTGCCACCGGCCGCTGCGGCCAGGCTCGCGGACAACGTCAGGCCAAGGCCGAGCCCTTGTTCACCGGGCTTGGTAGTGAAGAACGGCTCGAACAGATGCTTGCGTGCTTCGGCGTTGATGCCGTGGCCGTTGTCGCGCACTCGCAGCCGGTAACGGCCCTCGAACACCTCACCTTGCAGCCAGAGCACCGGCAGCGGTTGTGCTTGCATCGCGTCTAGCGCATTGCCGATCAGGTTGACCAGAATCTGCTCCAGTCGCGTTTGATCGATCGCCAACTCGACATCATCGAACGCCTGATGCAGATCCAGCGCGCTGCTCTCAACACGCGCGGCCAGCAGCTGCAGCGCCGCTTCAACGGCCTTGGTCAGCGATGCCTGGCCTTTGTCTTCACCGCGCCGGGCAAATGCACGCAGGCTGGCGGTGATACGGCCCATGCGGTCCACCAGATCGTTGATGGTCCGCAGGTTGGCACTCGCCGTGTCCAGCGCGCCCCGCTCTATGAAGCGCACGGTATTGCCGGAGAGCGTGCGCAGCGCCGCCAGCGGCTGGTTGAGCTCGTGGGCGATGCTGGTCGACATCTGCCCGATGGCTGCAAGCTTGCCGGCCTGAACCAGTTCGTCCTGGGCCTGACGCAGTGTTTCTTCGGCCTGGCGTCGATCGCGAATCTGTCCCTTCAGGCGTTCATTGCTGGCGCGCAGGTCGGTCGTGCGTTCGGCAATCCGCCGTTCCAGTTCGTTGTTGGCTGTCTCCAGCGCTTCGCGCGCCGCCAGACGTGTAGAAATCACCTTGCGTCGCTCGTTCCAGGCGATCAACAGGAACATTGCCAGCGCACAGGCCACCGCCACCAGCATGCCCTGATTGGCGGCTTCGCGGCGCAAATCTTCCAGCGGCGTTAGCAGGGTCAGGTGCCACGGCGTGTCGGCCAGGTTGCGGCTCTGCGCCAGGTAACTGACCACGGTGTGTTCATGGTCGACGCTGCTGTTGGCCGGAAAGGTCAGTTTTTCCACACCCTCGCCAATCGACTCGCGCTCCAGGGGCACTAGTTCGTTCAGCGGCCACCAGTAATATTGCAGGCTGCGGGCCAGGCGTTCCTTGATTTGCGGCGTCAGCGGGCGCACAGATTTCAAGCGTCGTGCCGGATCGCTGGACAAAATGATGATGCCGTTTTCGTCACTGACGAAGGCTTCCAGGCGCGCTCGTTGCCAGCGTTCTTCGAGGGCTTCCAGGCGGACCTTGATCACGGCGACGCCGATGATCTTGCCTTTTTCTTCAAGCCCATGGGCCAGGTAATAGCCTGGCTCGCCGGTGGTGCTGCCGATGCCGTAGAAACGGCCCGGCAGGCCGCGGATCGCGTCCTGGTAATAGGCGCGGAAGGACAGGTCTTCACCCAGATAACTGTCGGCGTCGCGCCAGTTGCTGGTCGCCAGCACGCGACCTGTGGTGTCGAGCACGTAGATCGCGCGACTGCGGCTACGGCGATTAAGGCCTTCGAGGTAGTCGTTGACCTTGCCGCGCAGTTCAGGCGATGGGTCATTGAGCAACTCGGAGACGTTGGATTCGAGCTCCAGTACGCTGGGCAAGTAGTTGTACTTGTTGATTTCGCTTTCGACGGTACGGGCATGCAGCTCCAGCTGTCGCTCGCCATTTTCGCTGAGGGCCTTGATGCCGTGGTTTTCACTGTAAAGATAAGTGACATAGCCCAGCGCGATCATCAGCAGGATGACCAGCGGCGGCAGAAACAGATGGCGGATCAGGCGGGGTTTCACGGCAAGTGATGGCGGCGCGCTAAGAGGTGGATCGCATTTCATCACAGTCATCCTGGACCGGCCAGCCGCTCGTGTCATTGATCGCGAACACGAACGGCCGGTGGGTTTTTCGCCCTCGTGAGGCTAAATCAATTAGTGCTGCAGGATTTTGTTGAGGAAGTGCTGGGCACGCTCGGAACGTGCGCTGACGTCGCCGAAAAACTCTTCCTTGACGCAGTCTTCGATGATCTGGCCCTTGTCCATGAAGATCACCCGATCAGCCACTTTGCGAGCAAAGCCCATCTCGTGGGTCACGCACATCATGGTCATGCCTTCGTGGGCCAGTTGCACCATCACATCAAGCACTTCGTTGACCATCTCAGGGTCCAGGGCCGAGGTCGGTTCGTCGAACAGCATCACCACCGGGTCCATCGCCAGCGCGCGGGCAATCGCCACACGCTGCTGCTGCCCGCCGGAAAGCTGACCGGGGTGCTTGTGCGCATGGGCCGAAAGCCCTACGCGCTCTAGCAGTTGCAGACCTTTTTGGGTGGCCTCTTCCTTGCTGCGACCCAGTACCTTGATTTGCGCGATGGTCAGGTTCTCGGTGATGGTCAGGTGCGGAAACAGCTCGAAATGCTGGAACACCATGCCCACCCGGGAGCGCAATTTGGGCAGGTTGGTTTTTGGATCGGCGATCGAGGTGCCATCGACCACGATGTCGCCTTTCTGGAATGGCTCCAGGGCGTTAACGCATTTGATCAAGGTCGACTTGCCGGAACCGGACGGCCCGCACACCACGATCACTTCGCCTTTCTTGACCTCGGTGCTGCAATCGGTCAGCACCTGGAAGTCCCCATACCACTTGTTGATATTTTTGATGGAAATCATACGGCTAACCTTTTTTGCATGAGCTTGACCAGACGCGAAGCGGCGAAGCTGATCGTGAAGTACACCAGACCGGCGACGATCAGGAATTCATTGGAGCGGCCAATGATGTCGCCACTGGAGCGGGCCGAATTAAGGAAGTCGACCAGACCGACCGTGTAGACCAGCGAGGTGTCCTGGAACAGGATGATGCTCTGCTGCAGCAGCAGCGGGGTCATCTTGCGGAATGCCTGCGGCAGGATAATCAGGCGCATCATCTGCCCGTAGGTCATGCCCAGCGCTTGCGCAGCACCCATCTGGCCGCGGGAGATCGATTGCACTCCGGCACGCACGATTTCGCAGAAGTACGCCGCTTCGAACATCATGAATGCCACGACGCACGACGTGAACGCTCCGATCGGAGTGTCTTGCCCTGTGATCCAGCGCAGTACGAACGGCACTGCCAGGTAGAACCAGGTGATGACCAGCAGCAGCGGAATCGAGCGGAAGTAGTTGACGTAGGCGCCGGCGAGGCGTGACATCCACTTGCTCGACGACAGCCGCATCAGCGCCAGAAGCGTACCGAGGATAATGCCGCCTACCACGCCCATGACCATCAGTTGCAAGGTCATGAGCATGCCGTTCCACAGGCCCGGAATGGCCGGAATGACGCCAGAGAAGTCCATTATTTACCTCCCACGGAAATCAGGCCCGGCACTGCGACTTTCTTCTCGATCAGACGCATGAGCAGCATCAGGCTCATGTTCAGCGTGAAGTAGATCAGCGTCGCCAGGGTGAAAGCTTCAAACAGGTTCGCGGAAAACTCGGCGGTCTGTTTGGTCTGCGCCAGCAACTCCATCAGGCCGATCAACGACGCCACCGACGAGTTCTTGAACACGTTGAGGAATTCGGACGTGAGCGGCGGGATGATGATCCGGTAAGCCTGCGGCAGTAGCACGTTCCAGTAGATCTGCGGCAGCTTGAAGCCCATGGCGCGCGCGGCAGATTCCTGGCCGCGAGGCAACGCCTCGATACCGGTACGCACTTGTTCGCAAACCCGCGCCGCGGTGAACAGGCCCAGGCACACGACCACGCTCAGGAAGGCCGAGGTCGTCGGGTTGAGGTCCTGCTTGTACCACTGCTGAAGGTTGTCGGGCAGCAAGTCCGGCACCAGAAAGTACCAGATGAACAGCTGCACCAGCAGTGGCACGTTGCGGAAGATTTCCACATAGACCGTGGCGATCGTAGACACGATGCGGTTGGGCACCGTGCGCATGACGCCGAGCACCGAGCCTAGGGTTAATGCGATGATCCAGGCGACGATGGAGATGCCGATGGTCCAGCCCAGACCGGAAATGTACCAGTCCAGATAGGTCTCGCTGCCAACGCCAGTGGACTTGAAGAACACGCTCCAGTCCCAGTTGTAATTCATCAGGGTCTCCCCTCGAGATCGATCAATGTACAGACACCCGCTTGGGGAAGATCCTTTTCCGCCTGACGTCGAAAACCTCAGGCACACACGATCAGCTCGAAAACCGCTCGGTCGAGTGTTCCAAACAAACCAGCAGGTAGTAACAGACGCCTGAGGGAGAGGGCTCCCTCAGGCGCAAGGTTAGTCAGGAATCAGATTTTTACGTCTGGAGCCGGCTTGTCGCTCGGATTGGCGATCAGCTCTTTAACCTTTTCGCTCATCGGGAAGTTGAGGTTCAGGCTTTTAGGTGGAATCGGGCTTTCAAACCACTTGCTGTAGATCTTGTTGATCTCGCCGGATTTGTACAGACCGACAATGGCGTCATCCACGGCTTTCTTGAAAGCCGGGTCCTCTTTGCGAACCATGCACGCGTAGGCTTCAAAGGACTGTGGAGTGCCGGTAATAACCCAGTCGTCGGGTTTCTTGGCCTTGGCTTCTTCACCCGCCAGCAGGGCGTCGTCCATCATGAAGGCGACAGCGCGGCCACTCTCAAGCATTTGGAAGGATTCGCCGTGGTCTTTGGCGGAGATGACGTTCATGCCCATCTGCTTGTCGGCATTCATCGCTTTGATAATGCGTTCGGAGGTGGTGCCGGCGGTGGTAACGACGTTCTTGCCCTTCAGGTCAGCAAAATCGTTGTAAGTCGGCTTGCCATCTTTGTCTTTCTTGACCAGCAGACGTGTGCCGATTTCAAAGATATTGACCGTGAAATCGACCTGCTGGGCACGTTCGGCGTTGTTGGTGGTGGAACCACACTCGATGTCTGCAGTGCCGTTCTGAATCAGCGGGATACGGGTTTGCGACGTTACCAGGTTGTACTTGACCTTCAGGTCAGGCTTGTTCAGGTCTTTTTTGATTCCCTCGACGATAGCCAGCTGGATGTCGTGGGAGTAGCCGACCGGGACGCCGGAAGCGTCGGCGATGTAAGAGAACGGAATCGACGAGTCGCGGTGACCGAGGGTGATGGTGCCCGACTCGTTGATTTTCTTCAGAGTGCCAGTCAGCTCGGCGGCGGACACTGGGGTGCTGATCAAAGCGGCGGCAGCAATGGCTGCGCCCAAAATGTGGGGAACGATACGCATCTAGTAATCCTCGACTTTGTTTTTTTTATGGGGCCGGTCGGCCCTTTCGTTTCAGAACGCTACAACGGCGGCCCAATAAGGCGACTCGCTACATCGAAGCAATCGTGATCAGTGTAGAGCATGAGTCATGCCAGGAAGGAAGCCATATATAACCTTCTGTTTATACTGGAAATTTTTTAAAAATCCTGGGCCTTTGAGCAGTTTGTTGTCCGGGATACCGACTGCAAGAGGGCGGGATGTTCGGAACTCCGAACGCGTCCGCATCGCATAGATGTGTCTATGGGTAGTTGATTTATATACCGCACTGGCGTCCGGCCGTTTGTGGAACCTCGCCGAATATTTAAATTCGGTGAACAGAATGACGAACTCCAGTATTCCGATGGACTCCATCGATGCACTTATCGCCAAGCAGGTGCCTGCCTGGATGCGAAACACCTCTATCGAAAAGTTGCGAGCGCTGCATCGCGCACTCCGACAGCAGGAAACCAATGCGCAGCACCTGCGTCAGCTGATCCAATTCGTCCCGACGCTGGAGGCCTTCGCCACCCCGCTGCTGGAAAAGGCCATGCAGGATCGATTTGCCGTGGAGGTCGACGCCCGCCGCAGCGCTGTTCAGTCTGTGCGCAGGCTTGCACAACCCCCAGTAGTGGCCAGCCTTTCCCCACCCTATCGGACCCTTACCACCGAGCAAAACCTGCTCACGGCGGCCCTGCTGAACTTCACCGTAGATGAGACGAAACAAAATGCGTTTGTCCGTTCAACGCTACGCACGGCATCCAATCAAGCGCTGGAGGTCGGGTTCGAGGAGTTTGCTCGGTTGTGTCGTGAGCTTGACCTGGGTGGCAAGTACCAGCGGATCCTTGGCGAGAGGCTGCGGCCGCAGCGCGCTGACGGTACACCCGATGAGGCTGCGCGCAAGGCGGTGCTGGCGTTGCTCGAAGAAGCGCCGCGTGCGCAGCTGGATGTGACGATTCGGCTGGCAGCATTGAAGGGGCAGATAAGCCAGCGTACTTATCGGCGCCTGTTGCCGGTCGCGGCCCGCGATCCGATTGTGCCAAGCGACCCGGCGGTTCTGACGCCCCGCCAGGTCATGCTGCTGGGCAAGACGATTTTTGGTGTCATCGCCTTCGAGGTTCGAGCACGTCCGACCGACGCCTCTATTGAAAGCCTGATCGTCTGGATTCCCGATGACCCGATTGGCGCCCTGCAACTGCACGGTTCCTGGTCAGCGTTTTACCTGGCATTAGGCTTACGACTGCGTAAGGCGCAGTACCGCGAATTCTTCATGCGCTTCATAGGCGAGCGCGATCGTGCTGCCTTCGTAATGACGTTGAATCAAGTGGCCGCCATGACCGCTCCATCGACCGCATTGCAACTCGATGGCCGTCATCGCGCCATCGAACAGCCTTTGTTCCAATACCTGGGTAAACAGCGCATCGACACGATCTTCGATGATGCCAGGGTGCTGGCTGTACCGACCGACGATGAAAACCGCCAGACGCAAGTCGAGCGGCAGCAGGCGTACCTGGATGCCGGTCTGAGCCTGCTCAATCTTGCGGGGTTTGTCGTGCCTGGGCTGGGCTTGGCCATGCTGGGCGTGGCGGCGGTGCAGATTGCCGATGAGGTGTATGAAGGCTATCAGGATTGGCAACTGGGCGACCGGCAGGCGGCCCTGGGCCACCTGTTCGGCATTGTTGAAAACATGGTCGCAACTGCTGCCCTTTCTGCCGGCGGTGCGGTGATCGGCCGCGTGCTGGAGCGTTCGCGATTCGTCGATGGCCTGTATCCGATATGCACAGAAGCTGGGCGGTTCAAGCTCTGTGCCGATGACCTTGGTGCCTATGAGGTGCAAGACACAGGGCTGGCGGTGGGACAACAGGGCAGGGTCGACGAGCGCACCCACTTGCGCTTGCACGATGCCACGTATCAGATCAGAACGGATGAGCTTAAAGGCACGACACGGATCGTCCACCCGCAGCGTGGCGGCGCCCATGAACCGCTGCTCGAACATAACGGCGCGGGTGGCTGGCGTCATGCAATGGAACAGCCGCATTACTGGACCGGGGAGGGGCATGCGCTTCGGCGGCTGGGGCGACGCTTTTGCGCGTTGTCCGATGAGGGCGCCCGCGCTGTGCTGCAAAGCACCGGCTTTACCGTAGGACGCCTGCGCCGTCTGCACGTCGAGAATGCGCCACCGCCTGCACGTCTGCTGGATGCTGCGCAACGTTACGAACTGCATGAGCAATTCCCTGCATTGCGCGATGACGCCTTCGAGGAAGTTTTCGCTTCGCGCCAGGTCGTCCCTGACGAAGCGCAACGGCTATTGAGGCGCGATTTCACGGGGCTGACGGCACGCGGCGCGCAGGAAATCGTCGAGCGGGCCAGTGGTGAGCAGGTTGAGCAGATGTTGGCAAACCATCGCGTGCCGCTGGCATTGGCCGAGCAGGCGCGCTGGTTGTCACGCGACAGCCGGCTGGATCGGGCGTGTGCCGGCTTGCGGCAGGCGTCCGCGGTGACCGCTGATACCGAAAAGCTTGCGTTGGGCCTTATTGAAAACCTGGCGCCTTGGCCGGCGACGGTGCGGGTGGAGCTGCGCGAAGGTTCGCCCGATGGCGCCTTGAAAGCGCAAACGGGATCCTTGGGGGCTTCGCAGGTTTTGTACATTTATAGACGTGGGCGTGGTTATCGCACGATGCTTGCACCGGGGCATGCGCAACCCGTTTCGTCAGGCGCTGACAGCCTGATGTCTTCATTGCTTCTGTGTCTGGACGACAGGCAAAAACGCTTGCTGGGCAGCGTTGAGTTGGACGAAGCCGGACTTATCAATGTGCTGGCGCACAAGGCTGGCAGTCAACGCGAGTTGGCGTCGCGCTTGATCGGCCAGACGCCGGTGGGCATAGGGGTGCGGCCGCCGGTCCGGTGGGGTGACGGACGTCTTGGCTATCCGCTCAGCGGCCGCGCCGAGAGCAGTCGACAGGCGATCAGACGAAGCATCAGGGAGGTGTTCCCGGGCATGAGCGACAATGACATCGAGCATTATCTGCTCGAGGTTTCGTCGCAACACACCGATTTATGGGCGCACACCCATCAACTTCATGAACACCTGGACAGCCTGCGCGAGGGCTTGCAGCAGTGGCAGGGGCAGCATACCGGCGTGTTCGATCGGCTGCGGCGGCAAAGGGTTGCCAATGCCCTGCGCCGTTGCTGGCGCCGCGAGATACCAGAACACTTGAATGGCGGATTCGCGTTGACCATCGATGGCGAACGCGTGGGCAACCTTCCGGTACTCCCGACAGGTCTGGAGTTTCCCCACGTTACCCGTCTGAGGCTTCGCAATATGTCGTTGACGGCACTGAACCCCGACTTTCTTCAGCGTTTCAGAAACCTCGTCGAACTAGACCTGCGCGACAATCGACTCAGATCCATTCCTTCAGGCATCGAGCATCTTGCACAGCTTGAGCAACTGCACCTGAACAATAATCAGATCGTCATGGACGCAGGAGGCAATCGCCGACTGGCAACCTTGACACGTCTTCGACACCTTGACCTCAGCCACAACCCTCTTGGCCAGGCTCCGGAGTTGCAACGCCTATTGTGCCTGCGTGAGGTTTCGCTGCGGTTCACAGGTTTGACCGAGCTACCCGTTGGGGCGCAGAACCTGCCGTGGGGCGGCATGACCGATTTACGCAACAATCGACTGCGTCATCTGCGTCAGGACGTGCACAGTCTGCGAATCCGTCTTCAGGGGAGGGCGGTGCATGACAATCCGCTGATTGAAACGGACACTGCAAGCGGGGAGCACGTCTCAGAGGACGACGCTTCCGGCGGCGTGACCTTATCCAGCCATCGAGCTGTCGATGAAGTCGCCCGCGAACAGTGGTTGGTCGACTCTGTGGGCGAGTTGCGCACTGCACGTGAGGGTTACTGGGCGACGTTGCGGGATGTGGCTAATTCGGACGACTTCTTTCGTTTCCTTGCCGACTTCGCCGATACCTCGGATTTCCATGCCCATCCTGTGTATTACCGGGCTCGCATCTGGACGATCATGGAGGCCTGCGCTCAGAACGAAGAGCTGTGCAACCTGTTGTTTACCCAGGTTTCCGGCCCGCGGACCTGTCAGGACCGCCTGCTGCTGATGCTCAGCCACCTCGAAACCCGCATCTATGTAAACACCGTGACAGCCGGGCTGCCGCTCGCCGAGCAAGAGGAATATTTGATGCGCGTCGGCCGCTCGTTGTTTCGCCTTGATGAAGTGGACCGTGCCGCATCCCGGCACATAGAGCTGATGCGTCGTCAGAACAGGATCAACATCGATGACATCGAGGTCTACCTGACATACAGGGTCCGCCTGGCAGGACCGCTCGGGTTGCCCGCACAACCCAGTAGCTTGCACTATGAAATGTTCAGCGGGGTCACGTCAGAAGACATCAATAATGCCCGGCTGGCCGTGTTCCGCGCCGAGACCCGCGAAAGCGTCTGCGAGTCGCTCGCTGAACGTGACTTCTGGCAGGAGTACCTTCATTACCGCTATCCGGAACGCTTCGAAGCCATGACGGAACCTTTCCACACCCGCCTTGCACTGGCCGAGGAAGCATCAGCGCAATCTGGAGAGCAGGCTTATGTAGAGCAGAGCAACAGGTTGATGCAGGAAATGAACGCTGCCGAGCGGGCACTGCTACTGACGCTGACTGAAGAGGCGTACGCACGCTTGCCGATTTGACAAAGGCGACGTTTGAGGCCGCCCAAGAACCGCTGGCCTGCGGATCCTTGGGCGGCTCATTGAGTCAGGCGGCTTGCACGCGCGAGCGACGCAGTTGGGCTTGCTGCAGGTAATCCTTGAGCGCCTGTTGCTCGGATTCGGCCAGTGACAGGCCCAGTTTGGTTCGGCGCCACAGGATATCTTCGACGGTACTTGCCCATTCCTCGTCGCACAGATAATCGACTTCACGGCCGTACAGTCCACCGCCCAGATGTTCGCCCAGGTCTGTCAGCGCCTGTGCGCCCTCGACGATGCGCCAGCTGCGAGAGCCGTAAGTGATTGCCCAGCGCGTGGCTGTCTCGGCCGCAAGCCACGGGCAGCGCTGTTGCAACTCGGTCGCCAGTGCCGCAGGCGTAGTCATATTCTCCCCGCCGGGGAGGCTGGCCTTGGCAGTCCAGGCAGGTTTCATCTGCGTAAAGAACGGCGCCAAGTGCTGCATGGCCGATTCAGCGAGCTTGCGATAAGTCGTCAGCTTGCCGCCGAAAACCGAAAGGATAGGTGCCTCGCCGGCGTCGCCGGACAGCGACAGGGTGTAGTCGCGGGTGATCGCTGACGGGTTATCCGATTCGTCATTGCACAACGGACGCACGCCTGAGTAAGTGCGAACGATGTCGGCCCGGCTGAGTTGCTTGTTGAAGTGCTCATTAACGATCTTCAGCAGGTAATCGGTCTCGCCCTCAGTAATCGCCACCTTCGACGGATCGCCCGTGTATTCGCGGTCAGTGGTGCCGATGATGGTAAAGCGCTCCAAATACGGAATAGCGAATACGATGCGCTGATCTTCGTTTTGCAGAATGAATGCGTTCTCGCCCTCGTACAGTTTGGGCACGATCAAATGACTGCCTTGAATCAAACGAATTCCGTATTGCGACTCCAGCTTCAGATCTTCGCGAATGAACTTCGCCACCCAGGGTCCGGCCGCGTTGACCAGCGCCTTGGCGCGAATCGAAAACAGGCTGCCGTCTGCACGTTCCATGTTCAGGTGCCATTGCCCGGCATTTCGACTCGCGCTCACACAGCGCGTCCCGGTATGTATATGGGCACCATTCTCACGCGCCGCCATCGCGTTTAGCACCACCAGACGCGCGTCATCGACCCAGCAGTCGGAATATTCGAAACCGCGGGTGATGTTCGGCTTCAGAGGGCTGTTGCGGTCGAAGCGCAGGCTTTTCGAGGCCGGAAGTTTTTCACGTTTACCCAGGTGGTCATACAGGAACAGACCGGCGCGAATCATCCACGCTGGCCGCAGGTGCGGGCGATGGGGCAGAACGAAGCGCATGGGTTTAACGATATGCGGCGCTTTTGCCAGCAGGACTTCCCGTTCGGCCAGTGCTTCACGCACCAGGCGGAACTCGTAATGCTCCAGATAACGCAGGCCGCCGTGGATCAACTTGCTACTGGCTGAGGAGGTGTGGCTGGCCAGGTCGTCCTTTTCGCAAAGGAACACCGAGAGCCCGCGGCCCGAAGCATCCGCTGCGATGCCGACGCCATTGATGCCACCGCCGATCACAGCAATGTCGTAAACCTCGGAAATGGGTGGGGTTGGCAAGGCGGAATGGGCCATGGGGGCCTCCTGTCAGGTAGCTGAACCCGCCTTGGCTATCTGAGGATTAAAGGCGAATCCGAACATGTATGTTCATTTTCGAAAATAGTAACGCAATAGCGGGCACCCAGCTAGCCGGTTTCGATTGAAAATAACGATTGAGAAGAACAGAAAGGAAAAAAAGCGAACATGAGCTCGCTTTTGGAAGTTGCAAGGGGGGAGGGGGCAGGGTGAACCTGTCTCGCCGGCCGGCTTATTGGCGCCTGCGATTTCAAGCCGCTGCTACCGCCAAACCTGACTGCTACAGAACCCGTATCGCCGGATCAAACTGCGCTGGGATGCAAGCAGGGGTGCTTAAACCACTTCCAGCCGAATCTTGTTTTGCGTCAAGAGTTGCGCCAGCGCGGGCACTGGCGGTTGATCGGTGACCAGGCAATCGATCAAAGTGATGGGTCCGAGCCTTACCATAGCGTTGCGGCCAAACTTGCTGGAGTCGGCGGCCAGGATCACCTGACGTGCATTGGCGATAATCGCTTGGGAAACCCGTACTTCCTGATAATCGAAATCCAGCAGGCTGCCGTCTTCGTCAATGCCGCTGATCCCCACCAGCGCGAAGTCGACCTTGAACTGGGTGATGAAATCCACGCTCGCCTGACCCACAACGCCGCCGTCGCGGCGTACGTTGCCACCGGCCAGCAGGACTTCGAAGTCATCCTTGCCGCTGAGGATCGAGGCCACGTGCAGGTTATTGGTGATGATTTTCAGGTGATTGTGATTAAGCAGGGCGCGCGCGATGGATTCGGTGGTGGTGCCGATATTGATGAACAGCGAGGCGTGATCTGGTATCTGGGCGGCAATCGCCTCGGCAATCCGCTGTTTCTCATCGCGCATCTGATCGGCACGCATGGCGTACGCGGTGTTCTCGATGCTGGAATCGTAGGCGGCACCCCCATGGTAGCGGCGCAGCAGGTTCATTTCCGCCAGCTGGTTGATGTCGCGCCGGATGGTTTGCGGGGTCACGACAAACGATTGGGCCATTTCCTCGATGCTGACATAGCCGCGCTCACGGACCAGCTCGAGGATCTGCTGTTGACGGGGTGGCAGATTCATTTTTCTTCCTTCGGGCAAGGGCGCCCATGATGCCGCAGGCAGCCATTACCTGTCAGCCGGAAAAAGAATCTCCTGTCTGATACGCAGTCCGGCAAGCAGCACGGCTTTGCAGCGGTGGTGTGTCAGTCAGCTCTCCATTAACTGACGCACCGCTGCCGCTGGCACGCCGGACTGCTATACCGACAAACCTTCCTCCACGTCTTCGTGCGGCTCCCAGTCCCGCGTACGCTCAACCGCCTTGCGCCAGCCTGCGTACAGCTTTTCTTTCTCGACTTCGTCGCACTGCGGTTCGAATTTGCGCTCGATCACGGCTTTGTCCTTGAGCTCGTCCAGCCCGCTCCAGAAACCAATCGCCAGACCCGCCAGATAGGCTGCGCCCAACGCTGTGGTCTCGCGCATCTTCGGGCGTTCGACCTGGGTGCCGAGAATGTCTGCCTGGAACTGCATCAGGAAGTTGTTCGCCACCGCGCCGCCGTCTACGCGCAACGCCTTGAGAGGTTCGGCTGCGTCCTGCTGCATGGCGTCAAGCACGTCGCGGGTCTGGTAGGCGATCGACTCCAGCGCAGCGCGGATGATGTGATCGACTTTCACGCCACGGGTCAGCCCGAACAGCGCGCCTCGTGCGTAAGGGTCCCAATAAGGCGCGCCGAGTCCGGTGAATGCCGGGACCAGATACACCCCATTGCTGTTCTTGACCTTGGTAGCGAAATATTCGGTGTCCATGGAATCGTTGACGATCTTCAGTTCGTCACGCAGCCACTGCACGGTTGAGCCGCCGTTAAACACAGCGCCTTCCAGCGCATAGGCCACTTCACCTCGCGGACCGCAACCGATGGTAGTGAGCAGGCCATGATTGGACTTCACCGCTTTCTCGCCGGTGTTCATCAGCAGAAAACAGCCGGTACCATAGGTGTTCTTGGCCTGCCCGGGCTCTACGCACATCTGCCCGAACAGGGCCGATTGCTGGTCACCTGCGATACCGGCGATGGCGATGCCGCTTTTACTGTGGCCGTAAACCTCGGACGAGGATTTCACCTCAGGCAGCATTTGCGGTGGTACATCGAGCACGTCCAGCATCCGCTGGTCCCATTGGAGGGTGTGGATGTTGAACATCATGGTGCGCGACGCATTGGTGTAATCGGTGACATGAACCTTGCCGCCGGTAAATTTCCAGATCAGCCAGCTGTCAATGGTGCCGAACAGCAACTCGCCACGCCGGGCACGCTCACGGCTGCCTTCGACGTGATCGAGAATCCACTTCAGTTTGCTGCCGGAAAAATAAGGATCGATCACCAGACCGGTGGTTTCCTTGATGTAATCCTCAAGGCCGTCGCGCTTCAGCTGTTGGCAAATCTCGGTACTGCGACGGCATTGCCAGACCACAGCGTTGTAGATCGGCCGACCGCTGTCTCTTTCCCAGACCACCGTTGTCTCGCGCTGGTTGGTGATGCCGATCGCGGCGATCTGGTTGTGATGCAGGTTAGCCTGGGCCAGGACCTTGGTCATGCAGGCGGTCTGCGTGGCGAAGATCTCCATCGGGTCATGTTCGACCCAGCCAGGCTGTGGATAATGCTGAACGAATTCACTCTGGGCGGTACTTACCACGTTGGCGTCCCGGTCAAAGATAATCGCGCGCGAGCTGGTCGTACCTTGATCGAGGGCGATGATGTAGTTTTTGTTGTCGTTGTCGGTCATGTCGATAGCCTGGTGATAAAGCGGGTATCCGGAAACTGCCATCAGTCTACGTGGGAAAGCGCTTGCGTTGCGCAGATGGCGTTGCGGGTGGGGGCTGGATATTCGTATTCGAAAAAATATAGACGTAAATGAACATTGTCAAAGGTCGAAAGTGAACGAAGAGGTCATTTCAGCCCGCCGGTTGATCTTGATTCCTATGCCCGTCGCAGAAGCGTTTCGATGGCAGATCGCCTAAAGTAACGGCAATTAACGACAAACAGCTTGGTCGTCTGGAGTGTTGCATGACCCCCGCATTGGATTTACTGAAAAAGGTTCGCGCCGAACACCATATCCACAGTTATGAACACGATCCCAAGGCCGCGTCTTATGGTCTGGAGGCAGCCGAAAAGCTAGGCCTGGCGCCTGCCCAAGTGTTCAAGACGCTGCTGGCGAGCACCGAGAAGGGCGAGTTGCTGGTCGCGGTCGTGCCTGTCGCAGGGTCGCTGGACCTCAAGGCGCTGGCGCACGCGGCAAGCGTGAAAAAGGCGGAAATGGCCGATCCGTCTGCCGCACAGCGTGCGACGGGTTATTTGCTGGGCGGCATCAGCCCGCTGGGGCAAAAGAAAGGGTTGAGAACTTTCATTGACCTCTCCGCTCAATCGTTCGCGACGATTTTCGTCAGCGCCGGGCGACGCGGGCTTGAGGTCGAGCTGTCGGCTACGGTGCTCGCAGAACACACTCAAGGAACGTTCGCGCCGATTGGTCGTGAATGATTCGTGTGTGCCGTTAACGTACCTGCGCCAGTCATGCGCAGGCCATTGGCAGCCAAATGCTGGTGAACAATAAAAACCGGGGTGCCTTTCATGCTGCTTGAATATCATCAAGTCGATGCTTTTACTGACCGGCCGTTTTCCGGCAACCCGGCGATGGTCTATCGCCTCGATGGCTGGCTGTCGGATGAGCTGATGCAGCGTATAGCCGCCGAACACAACCTCTCCGAGACTGCATTTGTCGTGCGTGAGGCTCAGGGTTGGCACATTCGCTGGTTCACGCCCAGCAGCGAGGTACCGCTGTGCGGGCATGCGACGCTGGCGAGTGCGTTTGTGCTGTTTGAAAAGTACGGCGAGACGTCGGACACCCTTGAGTTCGTCAGCAAATCGGGTGCGTTAAGCGTGACGCGGGAAAATGGCCGGCTGCTAATGGATTTCCCCGCCATGCCGCCCACTCAGATGGGCGTGACCGTCGATATCGAACGCGCACTGAATACCGAGGTGGTTGACGTGCTGGCTTCGGCGGAACTGCTCGTGGTGCTGGAGTCCGAACAGGCAGTGCGTGACTGCAAGCCCGATTTCGCAGCCATCGCATGCTTGCCCTGGCCCGGCGTAATCGTGACCGCCAAGGGGGACGCTGAACGCTATGATTTCGTCTCTCGCTATTTCGCCCCGGCGATCGGCATCCCTGAAGACCCGGTAACCGGCTCGACCCACTGCTGCCTGATTCCTTATTGGTCGGCGCGGCTGAACAAGTTCAGCCTCACCGCATATCAGAGTTCGGCTCGGGGCGGGGAGTTGTTCTGCCGCCTGGAAGGGGACAGGGTAAAGATCGGCGGGTCTGCGACGCTGGTGGCCAGCGGGGTGTTGACGCTGGGATGATCACGCACTTCGGCGAGTGTGGATTTGTGTAGCAGCGCGACTGGCCGTCGGCGACGAATCGCATGCGCCACTGCCGGCAAGCCATGCTGCAACAGCGCTGGGATTCAGATAATCCGGTCACACCGCAGGCACATGTTCCTGAGCCGCAAACACTGCCAACCGTTCTGCCGCTACGCGAATCCCCGCCTCATCCCCGGCGCGCAAGTCAGCATGGCTGGGGAACAGCGCTTGCAGCGGCGTCCCGCTCGGCAGCTGCAAGCGATACAAGGTCGCGGCGCCCTGGAATGTCTTGCCCGTGACGCTGGCCTTCAGCGGACTGTCAGGTGCAAATGCGATGTCGTCAGGGCGCAACAGCACGTCGACCGATGTCCCGGCGACGCCTGCGTCCGAGCCATTGACTCGCAGCGTCCCCAACTCACTCTGTACCAATTCGCCGTCTATCAAACGCCCCCGCACGAAATAGCCCTGACCGACGAAACTGGCCACGTAGGGTGTAGCCGGTCGGTGATACAGGTTGTACGGCGTATCCCACTGCTCCAGTCGCCCCTCTTTGAACACGCCCACGTGATCGCTGACTGCGAAGGCCTCCTCCTGATCATGGGTCACCAGAATGGCGCTGGTCCCACGGGCCTTGAGAATGTCACGCACCTCAAGACTCAGGCGCCGACGCAGCTCGCCGTCAAGGTTGGAAAAGGGTTCGTCCATCAGCAGCAGCTGTGGTTCGGGCGCCAGCGCGCGAGCTAGGGCCACCCGCTGCTGCTGTCCGCCGGAGAGTTCGTGGGGATGACGCTTGCCCAGTGCACCCAGATTGACCAGTTCGAGCATCTGCTCTACCACCCTGGAGAGGCGCGGATGATGGCGGATGCCAAAAGCAACGTTGTCGGCCACGCTCAGATGCGGGAACAGTGCGTAGTCCTGGAACACCATGCCGATCCGGCGCTTTTCGGGCGCCAGGGTAAAGCCGCGGCTAGAGATCACTTGACCTGCAAGGACGATCTGGCCCTCATGCACCGGCTCGAAACCGGCAATGGCCCGCAGTGTCGTGGTTTTGCCGCAGCCCGAAGAGCCCAGCAGGCAGCCGATGTCGCCCGCGTTTAGCTGCAGATCGAGGCCCTGCACGACCCGTTGTTGCTGATACCCGCAGGCGAGGTTGTGCAGTTGAAGCAACATCGGCTCGCTCATGCCGGTTGATAAGCCGGCGCGACGAGAAACTCCAATAGCGCCTTTTGCGCATGCAAACGGTTCTCGGCCTGATCCCAGGCCACCGAACGCACGTCGTCGAGCAAATCCTGGCTGATCTCTTCACCTCGGTGCGCCGGCAGACAGTGCATGAACAGGACGTCGTCGGCGGCCAGATCGAGCATGGCCCGGGTGACCTGGAATGGTTTGAACAACGCGAGGCGTTTGGCCGCTTCTTCTTCCTGGCCCATGGACGTCCACACGTCGGTGCTGATCAGGTGTGCGTCTTTGACGGCTTCACGCGGGTCGCGGGTGAGTGTCACGCGATTACCCGCCAGCGCGAGGAACCGCGGATCAGGCTCATAGCCTTGCGGGCAGGCAATGCGCAGCTGGAAGTCGAACTGGATCGCTGCTTCTATATAGCTGTTGCACATGTTGTTGCCGTCGCCGACCCAGGCGACGGTTTTACCCTTGATCGAGCCGCGGTGCTCAAGGAAGGTCTGCATGTCCGCAAGCAATTGGCAGGGGTGAAGATCGTCGGACAAGCCGTTGATGACCGGTACGCGTGAGTGGGCGGCGAATTCGGTGAGGTTGCTGTGGGCGAACGTACGGATCATCACCGCATCGACCATGCGCGACATGACGCGTGCACCGTCGGCAATCGGTTCGCCACGGCCCAGTTGGGTGTCCCGGGGCGACAGAAAAATAGCCTGACCGCCGAGCTGAATCATGCCCGCCTCAAAGGAAACCCGGGTTCGAGTCGAAGATTTCTCGAAGATCATGGCCAGCACCCGGCCTCTCAGCGGCTCGAACAGCACACCACGATTTCGCAGGTCCTTCAGCTCAATACCTCGACGGATCACGCTGCCGAGTTCATCTGGCGTGTAGTCCATCATCGAGAGAAAGTGCCTTGCGCTCATCATTAACTACCTTGTCTGCAACAGACCGCAGATCCTCAATGCCGGGTTTTATCGGGAAAACGGGCGAGACCTGCGGCAAAAGCCGCACGGGGCGACGAATAGGGAAGGCGCGAGGGTATAAGAAAATGTCGCCTCGTGCCAAGGCCTGGCGTGTTTGAAAATCTCTGCCATCTCTCCTGGCACGTCAATGCGATGTGTTTGAGACGCTTTTCATGTAACGAAGTGCTACAGTTCGATACGCAGCAAAGGCAATTAGCCACCCCTCATGCGATCAGCCGGGCGGAGGTTTACACCGGCGGTATGGCGATGGCAATCAATGCTCATTTTGCAATAGTTTCAAGATGCTGCTGAAACCTTCTGCGACACGCTTCACGCCGTCGAAACCCGGACGTTTCCGAAACCTGTGGCGTGGGTTATAAAGGCCGCTTATGTCCTCTAAAAGAGGTGGGGAATGGATTCAAAAGAGAAACAATTGACGGAACTGCTCGGGCTCACGGCCCGTACCCTTACACACCTCACAGCGTCCATGACGTCAATGTCGTTCGAGCTGATGCGCAGCGAAGATGAAGTGACCCGCTCTGCAGGTCGACGCATGATCGATCGCATGGCAACCATCAGCGCCGGCCTCGACGATCACTGGCGCTTGATTGGCGAGCTGACGGGCGTGCAGGTCTCCCAGGAGCAGGTTGAAACCGTCCATGAAATTCAGTTGCAACACAAAGTTGTCACGCCCATAGGTGGTTCGGCTTCCTGACCACCCGATTCATCCCGCCGGTGAGCTATTGGCTCACCTGATGCCGTCCGATTCACGGCGCTGACGTTTATGGCCAAGTCCTGCGGCAGGCTCCATAGTTTTGTCTCCGCGATCACACGGGTCGCGCCACAAAAACATGAGACTGGCGATGACCAAGACTATCCATCACCGCGCCTGTCATCTGTGTGAGGCTATCTGCGGCCTGACCATCGAAACTACTCTGCAAGACGATGCTACGGTGCATATCAGCTCGATCAAGGGCGATGCCCAGGACACCTTTAGCCGCGGGCATATTTGTCCCAAGGCAGTGGCATTGCAGGACATCCAGAACGATCCCGACCGCCTGCGCCAGCCGATGCTTCGGATAGGCTCCCAGTGGCAACCAATCGACTGGCAGACGGCGTTCGACCTGGTGGCAGAGCGTCTGGCCGACATCCAGCAGCGTCATGGGCAGAACGCTGTCGCTGTGTACCAGGGCAATCCCAGCGTTCATAACTACGGGCTGATGACCCACAGTAATTATTTTCTTGGGCTGCTCAAGACCCGCAATCGTTTTTCGGCGACCTCTGTGGATCAACTTCCCCAGCACCTGACCAGCTACCTGATGTATGGGCACGGCCTGTTGCTGCCTATTGCTGACATCGATCATACGGATTTTATGCTCATCCTCGGCGCGAATCCGTTGGCCTCCAACGGCAGCATCATGACCGTGCCGGACGTGGAAAAGCGCCTGAAGGCCATTCAGGCACGTGGCGGCAAAGTCGTGGTGGTCGATCCGCGGCGCAGTGAAACCGCAGCCATTGCCGATCAACATGTATTCATCCGGCCCGGTGGCGACGCCGCGCTGCTGCTTGGCGTGTTACACACGCTGTTCGCCGAAGGCCTGACCCGAGACAGTCACCTGCCGGTCGATGGCCTTGAGCAAGTGCGGATTGCGATTGCAAGCATGGATGCCGAGGCCATGAGCCTGCGCTGTGGCGTACCGGCTGAACAGATCAAACAGTTGGCGAGAGATTTTGCCAGCGCTGAAAGGGCCGTCTGTTACGGGCGCATGGGTATCTCCACGCAAGCTTTTGGCAGCGTGTGTCACTGGCTGGTGCAATTGATCAATCTGGTGACTGGCAACCTCGATCGCGTAGGCGGTGCGTTGTGCACCGAGCCAGCATTGGACCTGGTCGCATCGACTTCAGGCGGCGGGTTCAACCGCTGGCAAAGCCGCGTTTCCGGGCTCCCGGAGTACGCCGGCGAACTGCCGGTCTCGGCGCTGGCCGAAGAAATGCTTACCGAAGGCCAAGGGCAGGTGAGGGCGCTGATCACCGTCGCGGGCAACCCAGTGCTGTCGACGCCGAATGGGCGCAGGCTGGATAAAGCGCTGGACGGGCTGGAATTCATGGTTTGCGTGGATCTGTACATCAATGAAACCACGCGTCATGCCGACCTGATCCTGCCCTCGACCTCAGCGCTGGAAAACGATCACTACGACTCCACTTTCAATATGTTTGCGGTGCGCAATGTCACGCGCTTCAACCGCGCCATCCTCGCCAAACCCGAGGGTGCGCGGCATGACTGGGAAATCTTCGTCGGCCTGGCCGAAGCATTTGCGCTGAAAACCGGGCGCGAGCTGAAGCCGACCATTGCCCCTGCGCACATGGTTGACCGGGGCCTGCGCGCGGGATTGTATGGCGATGCCTCCGATTTCAAGCTATCGCTGGACACGTTATACGGCCATCCGCACGGGATGGATCTGGGCGCTCTCAAGCCCAATCTGGCGTCGCGACTGCGAACCGCCAATCAACGTGTACAGGCTGCGCCGGGGTTGATCCTGGCCGATCTGGAGCGTTTCATTACGGCTGTGCGACCGCAGGCCGACGAACTGCTGCTGATCGGGCGCCGTCACGTGCGCAGCAACAACTCGTGGATGCACAATTACCATCGCCTGGTGAAAGGCAAGCCACGGCATCAATTGCTGATGCACCCGGACGACCTCGCCAGCCGCTGCTTGAGCGATGGCCAGCGGGTTCGAGTGACTTCGCGAGTCGGGATGATCGAGGTGGAAGTCATCGGCAGCCACGACATGATGCCCGGTGTTGTGAGCCTGCCGCATGGGTGGGGGCATGGTCGCCCTGGGGTGCAGATGGCCATTGCCCGTGCACAACCGGGAGAGAGCGCCAACGACCTCACAGACGAACGGCAGATGGATGCGGTGTCCGGCAATGCTGCACTTAACGGGGTGCCGGTGACAGTCGTGGCGGCATGACGATCCTCCTGTTTATGGGGGCGATCAAAGCCAAGACCGAGCGTTACGCTAGGGAATCGGTTAGAATGCGCCACCGTGTCGACTCATACAGTCGTAAAGTTAAGCCGAGGTGCTCCATGGATATCATCGAAACGATCAAAGACCAGATTGCCAAAAACACCGTTCTGCTTTACATGAAGGGCGCGCCAAATGCCCCGCAGTGCGGTTTCTCGGCCAAGGCGTCCCAGGCATTGATGGCGTGTGGCGAAAAGTTCGCGTACGTCGATATTCTGCAAAACCCCGAAATCCGTGCGAACCTGCCGAAGTATGCAAACTGGCCGACCTTCCCGCAGTTGTGGGTTGCTGGTGAGCTGGTGGGCGGTAGCGACATTATTGTCGAGATGCATACTGATGGCTCGCTGCAAAAGCTGGTCAAGGATGCGGTCGAGAAGAACGCGACTGCCTAAGCTGGCCGTTGACGAAAAAGCCCCGATCTCTTCGACGATTCGGGGCTTTTTTATGGGTTGTGCTTTTAGGGACAATGTTGGCGCTGGGTTTTTCAGGGTATCCGTTCGCCGGGGTGGCGCTGTTTGGGCGTATATATCCGTGACAAAAAGCCCCGCCCGACTCAGCGCCGGGCAGGGCTTTTTGGGCAGACTGGTATCAGTCTTCTTCACCCATTTGCGATTGCAGGTAGTTCTCGATGCCGACCTTGTCGATCAGGCCCAGCTGCGTTTCCAGCCAGTCAATGTGTTCCTCCTCGGACTCGAGAATGTCTTCCAGCATCTCGCGGCTACCGAAATCACCAACGGTCTCGCAGTGAGCGATCGCGGCTTTCAAATCCCCATGACCTTTGCGCTCGATTCTCAAGTCACACTCCAGCATTTCCTTGGTGTGCTCGCCGATCAGGATCTTGCCCAGGTCCTGCAGGTTTGGCAGGCCTTCCAGAAACAGGATGCGCTTGATCAACTTGTCAGCGTGTTTCATCTCGTCGATGGATTCGTGGTACTCGTGCTTGCCTAGCTTGTTCAGCCCCCAATCCTCATACATGCGTGCATGCAGAAAATATTGATTGATCGCGACCAGCTCGTTTCCGAGGATCTTATTGAGATGCTGGATGACTGTAATGTCGCCTTTCATGATCGAGGTCCTGTCGAAGGTGTTTGTATATAGGCCGCAAGTCTGAGCTTCCAATAAACACCTGTCAAACCTAAGTTATTGAATAATAAGTGAAAATAAATAGGAATAAGAATGTTTGTGTTCCGCATCTTATCGCTAAGCGCTTGAATTACAGGCATAAAAAAACCGGACACTGGGTCCGGTTCCTTGAAATAAGATGAGTCAGGCGGCAGAAAATTCTGCGGGATAAGCCAGAGCGGCCTGCGATGTTTGCAGTTCGGTCAGGGTCTCGCGTACCACTTCCTTTGCCAGGCAGGCACACTTTCCACATTTACTGGCGACACCCAGGGTCTCGCGCACTTCACGATAGCTGCAGCATCCTTCCATGATGGCTTCGCGGATCTGTCCGTCGGTAACACCTTGGCAAAGGCAGACATACATATAAATGACCGTCGCTGAGTTATTTGCTGATGTGCGACGGATACTAATGTTAATGAGAATGCTTGTCAAAACTACTTCCTGGACATCAGCTGAAGGCCGATGAGCGGTCAGAAGACAAGCGAGTTGCGCAAGGCGCATGGTGCGTAAAGTCGGGTTCATCAACGATGAAATCCGGGACGTGCCGGCCGACAGGCGAGTGGGCAAGGGATGGGGCGCTATCAAAAATGCGGAATAACAAAACCGGCCACAAGGACCGGTGCTTGCAGAAGCTGAGCTACCTCAATCGTCGAAGTCGTGCCAGCCGCCCATTTCTTTCCAGCGATTGACGATCCCGCAGAACAGCTCCGCTGTCTTCTCGGTATCGTAGCGAGCCGAGTGGGCTTCACGGCCATCGAAATCGATGTCCGCTGACTGGCAGGCCTTGGCCAGCACGGTTTGACCGTAAGCCAGGCCGGCAAGGGTAGCCGTATCGAAACTGGAAAAAGGGTGAAACGGGTTACGCTTCATGTCCAACCGCGCCACGGCAGCGTTAAGGAAGCCGAGGTCGAAACTGGCGTTATGCCCGACCAGGATCGCCCGCTTGCAACCGTTGGCCTTCAGTGCCTTGCGTACGCCGCGGAAAATATCGGTCAGCGCGGTCTCTTCACTCACCGCCATGCGCAACGGGTGATCAAGCTTGATGCCGGTGAACTCCAGTGCCGCCGCTTCGATGTTGGCGCCTTCGAATGGCTCGACACGGAAGAAGTAAGTGTGTTCGGGGAACACGAAGCCTTTTTCGTCCATGCCGATGGTGGTCGCGGCAATCTCCAGCAACGCATCGGTGGCTGAGTTGAAACCACCGGTTTCAACGTCGACAACGACGGGCAGGTAGCCACGAAAGCGTGCCGCCATAGGGTGCCTGGAGCCTGTACCGCCACCAGCGTTTTCCTGTTCGTCGTCGTAATGGTCTTCACTCACGCGTGTTCCTCCAGCAGGCGCCAGCGCAGTTTCTCACCGGCGCGCAGCGGGATTACGGACAGCTCGCCAAAGGGCAGGCTGGCAGGGGCGGTCCATTCGTCAAGAACCAGGGTGATGGTATCGGTGTTGGGCGGCAAGCCGTAGAACGCCGGGCCGTGGAGACTGGCGAAACCTTCCAGTTTGTCCAGCGCGTCACGCTGCTCGAACGCCTCGGCGTACAACTCGATTGCAGCGAAGGCGGTGTAGCAGCCTGCACAACCGCACGCGGCTTCCTTGGCGTGCTGCGCGTGAGGCGCCGAGTCGGTGCCCAGGAAGAACTTGTTGCTGCCGCTGGTCGCGGCGTCGAGGAGCGCGACCTGGTGGGTGTTGCGCTTGAGAATCGGCAGACAATAAAAGTGCGGACGGATACCGCCAACCAGCATGTGATTGCGGTTGTACAACAAATGATGCGCGGTGATGGTCGCTCCGACGTTGGCCGACGCCTCGCTGACGAACTGCACGGCATCGGCGGTGGTGATGTGTTCGAACACCACTTTAAGTGTCGGGAACCGCTCGACCACGCGGCGCATGTGTTCATCAATAAAGATTTTTTCGCGGTCGAACACGTCGATGTCACCGCGCGTCACTTCGCCGTGGATCAATAGCGGCATGCCGACCTCGGCCATCGCTTCAAGCACCGCAAAGATCTTATCGACACTGGTCACGCCTGAGTCGGAGTTCGTCGTGGCGCCGGCGGGGTACAGCTTGGCGGCGTACACGAAGCCGCTGGCTTTGGCAGCGCGAATTTCTTCTGGCTGGGTCAGGTCGGTGAGGTACAGCACCATCAACGGCTCGAAGCGGCTGCCTTGTGGGCGGGCGGCGAGAATGCGCTGACGATAGGCATCGGCTTGGTCGGCGTTGCGTACCGGCGGCACGAGGTTGGGCATGATGATGGCGCGGCCGAAGGTGCGCGCAACATCAGCGACGGTATGGGGCAAAACTGCACCATCACGAAGATGGATATGCCAGTCGTCGGGGCGCAAGAGGGTCAGGCGGTTGGACATTGGGGGGATTTCCAGGCGGGCAAACTCGTTGCGAATGCTACCGGAAAACACTCATCCAGGCACTCGGTATCAAGTTTTACAGCAAGGAACCGATAGACACGTGTAAGCAATAAATTTGTTATGCGATGACTTTTTTGTGGAGCCTCCCGTGCGCCAGCGATATCTAGCCCTGCTCAGCGTGTTTGCCAGCCTGCCGGCCATGGCTCTCACATTCCAGACGCGTCTGGAGAACATCGAGTGGAAGGTAGAAGGCGACCAGTTCGAATGCCGTCTTAGCCAGGCAGTGACGGATTTTGGTGCGGGCGAATTCGTGCGTCGCGCAGGGGAGCAAGCGACGTTCCGATTAAAGGCCAGCGGTTACAGCCTCGCTTCGGGGTCGGCGACGCTGCTGGCAGCGGCAGCGCCGTGGCAACCAGGCAGGGGCGACCTTAATCTGGGCGCTGTGAGAGTCGGCAACGGCGAGACTCCTTTCAATACCAGCCAGGCTCAGGCTGGGCGCCTGATTGCCGGGTTGATGGAAGGCCGTAGCCCGGTGATTCGTCATGCGTTGCGCGACGGCGGTGGGGCAATGGAAGTGCGCTTGCTACCGGTCAAGTTCAACAAGGCGTATGGCGACTTTCAGCTGTGCACCGCCAAGCTGCTTCCCATGAATTTCGAGCAGGTTCGCCAATCGGACGTCGGCTTTCCCGGCGGCGGCATCGATCTGGATGCACAGGCCCGTCGTCGCCTCGATACCGTACTGGCTTACATGAAGGCCGATCCTAGCGTTAATCGTGTGGAATTGGATGGGCATTCCGATAACAGCGGCAATCGCCTGACCAATCGTGATCTGTCGCGCCGGCGCGCGCTCGCCGTCATGGATTACCTCAAGGCCCAGGGCGTGCCCGAGGAGCAGATTACGGTGCGCTTCCATGGCGAGCAGTATCCGCTGGTGCCGAACACCAATAACGCCAATCGTGCGCGCAACCGCCGGGTGAATATCCATTTGGACCGCGTTGCCGAACAACGGCCAGCCGAAGCACCCACGGCGGCGCCAATTCCAGCTGTCACCCCAGCCCCAACCCCAGTCCCGCCGGTTCCAGCACCTGCCACCGCGCCCGTGCCCACGGCACCGGCTGCAGCGACCGCGACCAAGGCCTCCTGAAAAGTCTTTAATGGTCGTATGTTTGACAGCTTCTGTCGCTTCGTCGTCAGAAGCTGTCGCGACACTGTAAATTCACGTGGTTGAACGGTAGAATCGGCGGTTTTCCGTACAACGCGTTGGAGTGATGGCATGGCGGACGTTAACAAGGTAGTTCTCGCGTATTCCGGTGGCCTGGATACTTCGGTAATCCTCAAGTGGCTGCAGGATACGTACAACTGCGAAGTGGTGACTTTTACCGCTGACCTGGGTCAGGGCGAAGAAGTCGAGCCAGCACGCGCCAAGGCGCAAGCCATGGGCGTCAAGGAAATCTACATCGACGATCTTCGCGAAGAATTCGTACGTGATTTCGTGTTTCCGATGTTCCGCGCCAACACCGTCTACGAAGGCGAGTATTTGTTGGGCACCTCGATCGCACGTCCGCTTATCGCCAAGCGCCTCATCGAAATCGCTAATGAAACCGGCGCGGACGCCATTTCCCACGGCGCAACCGGCAAAGGCAACGACCAGGTTCGTTTCGAGCTCGGCGCTTACGCGCTCAAGCCGGGCGTGAAAGTTATTGCCCCATGGCGCGAATGGGACTTGCTGTCGCGCGAGAAGCTGATGGATTACGCCGAGAAGCACGCGATCCCGATCGAGCGCCATGGCAAGAAAAAATCCCCTTACTCGATGGATGCCAACCTGCTGCACATCTCCTACGAGGGCGGCGTGCTCGAAGATACCTGGACCGAACACGAAGAAGAGATGTGGCGCTGGACCGTTTCACCTGAGAACGCGCCAGACACACCGCAATACCTCGAGCTGACTTACCGCAATGGCGACATCGTTGCGCTGGATGGTGTCGAGATGAGTCCGGCGACGGTGCTGGCCACTCTGAACCGTATCGGCGGCAAGCACGGCATTGGCCGTCTGGACATCGTGGAAAACCGCTACGTGGGCATGAAGTCCCGGGGCTGCTACGAAACGCCTGGCGGCACCATCATGCTCAAGGCACACCGTGCTATCGAGTCGATCACCCTGGACCGTGAAGTCGCCCACCTGAAAGACGAATTGATGCCCAAGTACGCCAGCCTGATTTACACCGGCTACTGGTGGAGCCCTGAGCGTCTGATGTTGCAACAGATGATCGACGCATCGCAGGCGCACGTTAACGGTGTCGTACGCCTGAAACTGTATAAGGGCAACGTGATCATTACCGGGCGCAAGTCTGATGATTCGCTGTTCGATGCCAACATCGCAACCTTCGAAGAAGACGGTGGGGCTTACAACCAGGCGGACGCGGCAGGCTTTATCAAGCTCAACGCCCTGCGCATGCGCATCGCTGCAAACAAGAACCGTAAGTTGTTCTAAACGCAGTAAGACACCCCAAAGCGCAGATGCGCTCTGGTGCAGTCCCGTCGGGGGCTGCACCAATGCTTATACTCTCCGCTTCTGAGTCAGATGGGCTCGAAGCCATACAGAGTGAGTGCCTTTATCCTACGGTTCTTTGCATTCGCAGAGGGTTCCTCTCGGTTCTACCGTTGGGTATGGCTAGCTTCGCAAGGCGTTGACCGGTCTATGTTTATGTACCCGGCCCGTCGGTAAACGGATAAGTAGAAGAGTCGACCATAGGTTCGTTCTTGAACTCAAAGCGGTATGCCTTACCGATGTTCCAGACCTCTCGCACACTCAAATCCAACAGCTGAGCGATTTCGGCCACTGTATAACCGAGACTTGAATAATGCATGGCATGCCCGGCTACGGTGTCATCGATCATGGGCGTGTCACGACCGCGCGGTAGTCGCGATCCTCTCACCGGTCGGCTGTAGAGAATTTTCAGTCCGTTTTCGTTTGCCAGACGTTTAATTTCCTTGCGGTTCATTCGCAACGAGTACTGAAGGGCTGACACGCCTGCGCCCTTGGCTACCAGGCCCTTAAGCTGCTCGAGTTTCGCGTGCATCAAGGCGTCTGCATCACTGTCCAGCGGTTTTCCCTGCGCTTCCAGGCTGCTGTCGCCCGTCTCTCCCTCCGGTACGATGTTGATAACCCCGCCCTGCGCAACATATTCCTCAATGGCTTCGGCTAAATGAAGGGGAGGATGATCGGTTGCTGAGACTCCTGCTTTTTTAGTCATGGCTAATTCCTTTGAACGTGTTGATATACATGACCCGCCCGAGGGCGACGTCCTTGTTCGCATAACTTTGTGCGTCAGAAAAGATATGTTCATTTCAGCCGAGTCCGACTACGTGCTGGAAGTCCAGGCACTATTGATACAGCGATTGTGACAAGTATCAATTAGTTAATTGAAGACGTTGTATGGGATTCATAGTTGCCACAATTGAGTGGCTGGTTGAAGAAAAAAGTAACGATTGAAAATAGGTTTGGCAAGTGAAAATTCAGATTTTGTGAATTTGCTGTTGTTGTTTTTTTCAGGTCTTACATGGGTGCGCTTATGGTCTGTTAGTGATGTAGTATTTTTCTGCTTTACAGGAAGTTTGCTGGATTTGCAGGTCAAGATGGTATTACCTGAAAGTCGGAAGAGCTTTGACTTATTGTATTAATAAAAAGCGTATTTTTATTTTGTCTTTTGATAGTTGCATTTTCGTCAGGTGCGCAGAGCAGTGCATCTGTGCGGCTTATCGTGGGCCAGATAGCCAGCGCTAGGCCCCAGAGATTCAGAAAGGTCCGATTGTCTTGTAAGATAATTCTCGAAATATATATATATGGAAAATATTTTTTTTGAATGCGTATTTTTCAACGACGCCTTTGCCTTTTGATGGGCGGGTTGTGATTTGCAATATTTTATGATTGATGTTGTATGGCATGTCTGACAGATCGGCTTATTCTGAGGGTGACATCTTCATGTAGGACGACGCCTCATTATTATCGTGATGCTGAAAGATCGGGTTAACGGATGGTTATCCAGTGTATTCGAAGACCGTGAGCGCCCGTCCAGCAAAACTCAGGCGTACCAACAGGCTGGCGTTGGCTCAGTGAGTGGCGCTAGGAGCGAACCGGCGAGGTATTTAACGTTGGACGCAAGATCAGGATGTAATGATTGATTTCAGAAACTTCAAGGAGGGTAAATCCTCATTTTCGACAGGCGAGCCAGATCTTCGTTGCCCCGAAAGTGAATGACACGCCTGAAAGTGAAGGTGGATAAGGCAGGTTTTGTAGGATCTTTCTGTTGCTTGAGTGGGAAAGGTCTCTGCCTGCTATTCCGCGGGGAGGAGCGCCATGCAAAGCACTAAACGACTAAGCTATTGTGCGGGCTCTGAAAATTCGAACAGCTAAAGAATGGACTGCACATGAATAAAGTGTTGATCGTGGATGATCACCCTGTCATTCGGCTCGCCGTACGCATGCTGATGGAGCGGCACGGTTACGAGGTCATTGCGGAAACGGATAACGGGGTGGATGCGCTGCAACTGGCCCGCGAGCACCTGCCGGATATAGTCATCCTGGACATCGGCATTCCCAAGCTGGACGGTCTGGAGGTCATTGCGCGGCTAACGGCGATGACGCTCCCGTTCAAAGTGCTGATCCTGACATCCCAGGCGCCGGGGCATTTTTCGATGCGCTGCATGCAGGCCGGTGCAGCAGGTTATGTCTGCAAGCAGCAGGACCTCACAGAGCTGTTGAGTGCCATCAAGGCGGTGTTGTCGGGCTACAGCTATTTTCCCAATCAGGCGCTGCATACCGTCCGTTCAAGCCTGGGCAACGCCAGTGAAGCGGAAATGGTTGACCGGTTGTCGGGACGCGAGATGATGGTGCTGCAGCAACTGGCGCGGGGCAAGACCAACAAGGAAATTGCCGATGGAATGTTTCTCAGCAATAAAACGGTAAGCACCTACAAAACGCGCCTGCTGCTGAAGCTTAATGCTCACTCGCTGGTGGATCTCATAGAACTTGCGCAACGTAACGGATTGGTTTGAAAGCAGCTGCATGCGCCAATGCAGATCCACATTGTTAGAAATAGTGCAGGTCGTTTCACTCGAATTCATGCCGACAGGCTAAGGCCTCTCAAGTAAAGAGAGGCTTTGACGGAGCGGATCAGAGGTCGAAGTCGTAGTCTGCCAACTGCTTTTGCAGACGACGCTCTTCCAGCAGGTTGTCGATGGTGCGACGCTTGCTGAGATTGCTCTTCGCAGTTTCCACGGTCACTTGCGCGGCTTCGTCGGAGTCTCCAGAGACGAAGTCGTCATCTACGTCCAATTGCTCTTTGTCAGTGCTCATTACCTTGACTCCAGCTTGGGCTACCCTCGGCGCACCTTATAGCGACAAACCTGGACGGGGTAAAAAAGTTTTTTTCAATCGATCGATCTCGCTACGGCCTATCGCTCAATCGTCTGAAGTTTTGTCCCGATATTCACACAGGTCTTCGATCCTGCAACTGCCGCACCGAGGTTTGCGCGCCACGCATACGTAGCGGCCGTGAAGGATTAGCCAGTGGTGGGCATCGAGCAGATAATCCTTGGGCACAAACTTCATAAGCTTGTTTTCAACTTCAACCACGTTCTTGCCGGGAGCGATACCCGTTCGGTTACTGACGCGGAAAATATGCGTGTCCACCGCCATCGCCAGTTGCCGAAAAGCGGTGTTGAGCACGACATTCGCGGTTTTGCGACCTACGCCTGGCAGGGCTTCGAGGGCCTCACGAGTCTGCGGCACCTCGCCGCCATGCAGCTCAATCAACATACGGCAGGTTTCGATCACGTTTTTGGCCTTGCTGTTGTACAGGCCGATGGTTCGGATGTATTGCGAGAGCCCTTCTACACCCAATGCGTAGATGGCCTGGGGCGTATTGGCCACCGGGTATAGCCGCGCTGTCGCTTTGTTGACGCTGACATCGGTAGCCTGGGCTGAGAGGATCACAGCGATCAGCAGTTCGAAAGGACTGGTGTACGCCAGTTCGGTTTTGGGGTCGGGATTGTCTTCGTGAAGACGGCGAAAGATTTCCAGACGTTTGGCTGCATTCATGAAGTGCGCTTTCCCTGAGAAACGGTCGGATCGAATGTCGCATCAAGCCTGATGGCTGGGTTGTTAAGTGTGCGGAGCTTGAAGGGCGTTCAATGCCTGCTCGGCCTGGTAGATATCACTGTCCAAGTCTGCGATTTGCTCAGGGGGCGACTCGGCTGCCTGAGCCCTTTTCAATGCAGCGCGGCACATGGCCAAATGTATTTTGGCCCGACTCACAGTTGCCTTGTCTGGCCTGGAACCGGCTTTACTGTTCGCCGACGTCTCTTCAGCCGCAGAGAGGCTTGCAGGCACGGCCATCTGGAGGGTCGCCAGCGCTTGCTCGGCCTCCTCGAACTCTTTCTGCAACACCACCAGTCTTGCGGCCTGTTCGGCAACGGGCGGGTGGCCGAAGGCCTTAAGGGACTTATTCAGATGTGCGCGGCTCATGGTGACGCGGATCCGCGCCTGCTTGAGCGCTGCGTCAATGTCGATCGCGTTTTGCGAGCGAAGTCGATTCAGCGCAGTCGGTACGGCGTCGGTATCGGATTGCGGGGGGGCCTTTGCCTTGCGCTGACGGGCGAGGCGTTCGGCCTGTACTTGCTGCTCTTCGGCCCACAAGCGCGTATTGCGGGCCTCGAAACGCTTGCGTGCATGAGCGCGTTTCCCGGCGCGGGCCAGTCGTTGCGTCTCGTCGAACGCCAGTCCACCCACAATCGGCACCGTTGTCGGCGGCAGAGCAAGCATATCGATGCAGTCGACCGGGCAGGGCGCCACGCACAGGTCGCAACCGGTGCATTCATCGGCGATTACCGTGTGCATGAGTTTTGCGGCACCCACGATGGCATCCACAGGGCAGGCCTGAATGCATTTGGTGCAACCAATGCATTCCGCCTCACGGATGAATGCCACCTGCGCAGGCGCGCTGCCGCGTTCGGTGTCCAGGGCAATGACGGGACGTTGCAAAAGGTACGACAAAGCGGCGATGGTTTCGTCGCCGCCAGGGGGGCATTTGTTGATCGCTTCGCCGTTGGCGATACCTTCGGCGTAGGGTTTGCAGCCAGAGTGACCGCATTTGCCGCATTGAGTTTGCGGTAGCAGGTCGTCGATACGCTGAATCAGGCTCATGCTTTGACCAGAGGCCGATGATCCCGAAGGATCGTCGGCCATGCTTACGGTTACTTGATGCGCTGGCCCGGCTTGGCGCCGCTGTCAGGGCTGAGCAGGTAGATCTCTTCGCCACCAGGACCTGCGGCCATCACCATACCCTCGGAAATGCCGAAGCGCATTTTCCGTGGTTTGAGATTGGCGATCATCATGGTCAGGCGTCCTTCCAGCTCGGCAGGGTTTGGGTAGGCGCTTTTGATGCCGGAAAACACATTGCGCTGCTCGTCGCCGATGTTCAGGGTCAGGCGCAGCAGCTTGTCAGCACCTTCGACGTGTTCAGCTTTCTCGATCAGCGCAACACGCAAATCGATGGCGGCGAAGGCGTCGAAATCGATTTCCGGCGACAACGGATCCTTGCTCAGCTCCCCGTTGCCCTGAGCTGTGCCGGTATCGGTGGCGCTGGCTGTCAGGTCTTCTTTCGAAGCGTTGGTCATCGCCTCGACCTTGGCTGGGTCGATACGGGTCATCAGCGCCTGGAAAGGATTCAACGAATGATCGCTGAGCAGGGTCAGGTGATCGTTCCAGTTCAGGGGCGCGACGTTGAGAAACTGCTCGGCATCGGTCGCCAGGTTCGGCAGTACCGGTTTGAGGAAAATCACCAGCTGGCGGAACAGGTTGATGCCCAGCGCGCAAATCGACTGAACCTCTTGCTGCTTGCCTTCCTGTTTGGCCAGCGACCATGGGGCCTTGTCTGCGATCCACGCATTGGCACGGTCGGCGAGAGCCATGATCTCGCGCATGGCGCGTGCGAAGTCACGGGCTTCGTAAGCTTCGGCGATGCTCGGCGCGGCGGCAAGGAAAGCCTCGGTCAGTTCCGGCGCGGCATTGCCTGCCACCAGGACCCCGGCGTTGCCTTTATGGATGAAACCGGCGCAGCGGCTGGCGATGTTGACTACTTTGCCGATCAGATCGGAGTTGACCTTCTGCACGAAGTCTTCGAGGTTCAGGTCAAGGTCGTCTACGCCACGGCCCAGTTTGGCTGCGTAGTAGTAGCGCAGGTATTCCGGCGACAGATGCTCGAGGTAGGTGCGCGCCTTGATGAAGGTGCCACGGGACTTGGACATCTTCTGGCCGTTGACGGTCAGATAGCCGTGGACGTTGATGCCGCTTGGCTTGCGGAAACCCGAGCCCTCGAGCATTGCAGGCCAGAACAGCGCGTGGAAGTTGACGATATCCTTGCCGATGAAATGATACAGCTCGGCGGCCGAGTCTTTGCTCCAGAACGCGTCGAATTCCAGGCCCGGCGTGCGATCGCACAGGTTCTTGAAACTGGCCATGTAGCCGATCGGCGCATCCAGCCAGACGTAGAAGTACTTGCCTGGCTCGCCCGGAATCTCGAACCCGAAATACGGTGCATCGCGGGAGATATCCCACTGCTGCAGCCCGGAATCCAGCCATTCGGAGAGTTTGTTCGCTACGGCGTCCTGCAGGGTGCCGCTTCGGGTCCAGCTTTTCAGCATGGCGTCGAAGGCGGGCAGGTCGAAGAAGAAATGCTTGGAATCTTTCAGCACCGGTGTCGCGCCGGAAATCGCTGATTTCGGATCCTTCAGGTCGGTCGGCGCATAGGTGGCACCGCATTTCTCGCAGTTGTCACCGTATTGATCCTCGGTGCCGCATTTGGGGCAGGTGCCCTTGATGAAGCGGTCGGCCAGGAACATTTTCTTTTCCGGGTCGAAATATTGCGTCACCGAGCGGGTGGCAATGTGCCCGGCGTCGCGCAGACGGGTATAGATCAGGCTCGATAACTCACGATTTTCGCTGGAGTGGGTCGAGTGGAAGTTGTCGAAGTTCACCAGGAAATCGGCGAAGTCGGCGCTGTGTTCGGCCTGAACGTTGGCGATCAACTGCTCCGGGGTGATGCCTTCCTTTTCCGCGCGCAGCATGATGGCCGAGCCGTGCGCGTCGTCTGCGCACACATAAATGCACTGATTGCCGCGGTGCTTCTGAAAGCGCACCCACATGTCGGTCTGGATGTACTCCAGCATGTGGCCAAGGTGAATGGAACCATTGGCATAGGGCAGGGCGCTGGTGACGAGAATCTTGCGTGGCTCGGACATGGGGCTCGGCTACTTGAAGTGAAACGAAGATCGGCCACTATAAAGGTCTGCGGTTTTTTTTTCATCCCGCAGTGTCTGGTTGTGCTGTACGAATGGGTTGAATGTTGTGCGCGTAAATTCTGCAGGGCGCCACAGACCGGGCGCGGATTCGCGCGAAGACTTCGATAAAGCCGCCCCCTGCGACCCGGCAGACGCGGTAGGATAGCCGCCTGTTTTGCTCAGTCTTTTTATCGGGAGTAACCCATGAGCGCTGTAAATCGCGCAACGGTGGAAGCCGTCCTTCGCCAGTACACCGATCCTTATTTGAACCAGGACCCCGTCAGCGCCGGTTGTGTGCGTGCCATCGATATCGAAGTTGATCGCGTCAGCGTGCAGCTGGAATTGGGTTATGCCGCCGACCTGTTCAAAAACGGTTGGGCTCAACTGCTGCAATTGGCCATTGAGGGTCTGGACGGGGTTTCATCCGCCAAGGTCCAAATCACCACGCGGATCACTGCACACAAGGCTCAGGGGCAGATTCCCGGGTTGGCCAACGTCAAGAACATCGTCGCCGTGGCGTCGGGCAAGGGTGGGGTGGGCAAATCCACCACCGCCGCCAACCTTGCGCTGGCACTTTCGCGGGAGGGCGCCCGGGTCGGTATGCTCGATGCCGACATCTATGGGCCTAGCCAAGGTGTGATGTTCGGAATTGCTGAGGGCACGCGGCCAAAGGTCAAGGATCAGAAATGGTTCGTGCCGGTCGAAGCCCATGGTATCGAGGTAATGTCCATGGCATTCCTCACCGATGACAACACGCCGATGGTCTGGCGCGGTCCGATGGTTTCTGGTGCGTTGTTGCAACTGATTACCCAGACCGCCTGGAATGACCTGGATTATCTGGTCATCGACATGCCGCCGGGTACCGGCGACATCCAGCTGACACTGGCGCAGAAGGTCCCCGTTGCGGGTGCGGTAATTGTCACTACCCCGCAGGATCTGGCATTGCTGGATGCAAAGAAGGGTGTGGAAATGTTCCGCAAGGTGAACATTCCGGTATTGGGGGTGGTGGAAAACATGGCCGTGCACATTTGCTCCAAATGTGGCCATGCCGAGCACCTGTTCGGTGAAGGCGGGGGCGAGAAGCTTGCGTCGCAATACGGTGTGGAGTTGCTGGCGTCGCTGCCACTGTCGATGTTGATTCGTGAGCAGGCTGATGGTGGCAGACCTACCGCGATAGCCGAGCCCGAAAGCCAGATTGCCATGGTCTATCAGGAGCTGGCCCGTCACGTGGGTGCGCGTATTGTCTTGCAGGAAGCGGCTTCCCCATCGATGCCGAACATCTCCGTGAGTGATGATTGACCTATAGCGATTAGCGATACGTCTGGCTGGCAGCGTGTCGGCCAGACAATCCTTCAACTGGAGCACGTCACAGAGTTGCGAGCCATATTAAGCATGTTCAGGCATAAAAAAACCCCGCTTTTGAGGGCGGGGTTTTTGAGCGATTCAGTACAAGTTAGATAACTTGAACTTCCTCAGCTTGCATGCCTTTCTGACCGCGAGTAGCGATGAAAGAAACCTGTTGGCCTTCTTTCAGGCTTTTGAAGCCGTCAGATTGGATAGCTTTGAAGTGAACGAACAGGTCGTCACCGGATTGTGGAGTGATGAAGCCGAAGCCTTTTTCATCGTTGAACCACTTAACGGTACCGGTTTGGCGATTAGACATGGTGTATCTCCTTGGACAAAGTTAACTGCGACTCAGGAAGAACCCTGGCCGAGACTGAGTGCAAAGAGCAGGAAAAATTCTTGGAGATGGTTGGATCGAAATTCAACATCGTGTAGAGATTCTCAGTGACACAAGCAACACAGTGGACCCACCTTAACCGTTTTTTTTGGATGTGCCAATGGGCTTTTTCCGTTTATTTCCACAGAAGGGTCAGAGCGTCGGGCGCGGGCCGTGCACAGTCTTTGAACCCGGGGCCGTCGCCCGGTAAGATGCCGGACATCTTTTTCACCTCGTTATTCAGGACACCCGCCATGAGCATCAAATCGGACAAGTGGATTCGCCGCATGGCGCAAGAGCACGGCATGATCGAGCCCTTCGTGGAGCGCCAGATGCGAGGCGAGGGCGCCGACCGTTTGATTTCTTTCGGCGTCTCCAGCTATGGCTACGACGTACGTTGTGCCGACGAATTCAAAGTGTTCACCAACATTAATTCGGCGACCGTCGATCCGAAGAATTTCGATGAGAAAAGCTTCGTCGACATTAAGAGTGATGTCTGCATCATCCCGCCAAACTCCTTCGCGCTGGCCCGCACCGTTGAATATTTCCGCATCCCGCGTAACGTGCTGACCATTTGCCTGGGCAAAAGCACTTACGCGCGCTGCGGCATCATCGTTAACGTCACACCGCTGGAACCGGAGTGGGAAGGCCACGTGACACTGGAATTTTCCAACACCACGACGCTGCCAGCGAAAATCTACGCCAACGAAGGCGTCGCACAGATGCTTTTTCTCGAATCCGATGAGGAGTGCGAAGTTTCGTATAAGGACCGTGGCGGCAAGTACCAGGGACAGCGCGGCGTTACGCTGCCACGCACCTGATTGCACCGTTGGTCATTTCAAAACTGAATTAGTCTCGAAAACCGCACTCTATTGACTGAACTGTTCCCATCCGCACCATGCGGATGGGGCCAACGCTCAGGAGTGCCCTATGAAGATACAAGTCAAAACCAGCAACAAGGAAGCCGACCCGGGACACAATCAGGTCGGATTGCTGGCGTGGTCGCTGTTAGCGCATCCTCATATGAACAATATGGTCGCGGGCGGCATTCCGGGCCAGCCAAATCCTGATACTCCCAACGAATTTCCCGAGCCCGATGAGAAAGGCATTCCTACGATCCCGGATGAGCCACCTCCCAGTCCGGTCGCGTGATCCCGTCGCCTGCCGGTATTAACGCATCGGCAGGCGTCTCTCTTGAGAGTTACGCCCAGACTGCCTTGGCAGCCCTGCTATCCCGCCTCCCAGACGGCCCCCTCGCCCACCACGAACACTCTGCTGTTGTCAGCTCTGTCGATATTCATCCCGCCAGTAAATGCGCCGAATGCTGGGAGTAGGCTTATGTCCGACTGCAGGTAAAAACAGGGTAGACGCAGACGTTGTCGGCCTTTTCCAAAAATCCGATAGGCAGGGTGCACGTGACCGGCCAGGACGTGATGGGTCGGGTGCGGATCTGGCTCGTGTTGCAGGGCAAAGGGTCCGAGTAACAGAGGCTCCGGCACTACCCGAATGTGCAGATGGGCGGGAGGATCGCCGGCGCGCTTGTCGTGATTGCCGCGAATCAGAGTGATATTCAGCGAATGGTGTCGCTCGCGCCAGGCTTGTATCGCCGACAGCGTACCCGCCGCATGAGATTCCGGCGCATGCAGGAAGTCGCCCAAAAAGATCAGGTGGTCGCAGGGGTAGCCTGCGAGCAGGTTATCCAGGCGTCGCAAATTGTCGTCGGTTGTGCCACGCGGAACGGGTTGCCCCAATTTGCGATAGGCCGCTGCCTTGCCGAAATGCGCGTCGGCGATCAGTAACGCACGCTCAGCGGGGTAGTACACGGCTTTGTCGGCGAGCAGCCACAATTGCGCGCCGGCCAGTTGAATCGGTAAATAGGGTTTCAAACGGATACCTCAGGGCCAGCGGCTTTTTCCAGGTCTCGCACCATGCGAGCGATGCGATCAGAGAGTTTTTCGGTGCTCAGGCTTTCGCGCATGCGCTCGACCAACAGGGGAAAAGCCATAGGTGTCGGGCGCTTGATCAGGTGCACATCCAGCGTACGCCCGTTGATGCGTCGCAGCGTCTGTTCCAACCTGCCGACATCCAGTTCCTGGCGCATGACTTCTTCCTGCGCCTGGCCGAGCAGCAGATTACCTGCGTCGTACTGTTTGAACACCTCGAAGAACAGCCCGCTTGAGGCTTGCAACTGGCGATTACTCTTGGGCGCGCCGGGGTAGCCGGAGAACACCAGTCCAGCGATACGGGCGATCTCGCGGAAGCGGCGCAGGGCCAGTTCGCCAGCGTTGAGGCTGGCGATAATATCCGCCAACAGGTTTTCTTCGCTGAACAACGCTGCATTCAGTCGCTGGGACCAGTCCACTTGCGTTGCGCTGAGCAGTTCGAATCCATAGTCGTTAACAGCGATCGAGAAGGTCAGCGGCGTATCGCGGCTCAGCCGCCACGCCAGAAGGCTCGCCAGACCCAAATGAACGTGGCGTCCGGCGAAGGGATAGAGAAACAGGTGCCAGCCCTCGCGGGACTTCAGGACTTCGGCTAAAAGTGTGTCCTTGCGCGGTAACGCCGACCACTCGCGCTGCACTTCGAGCAGGGGGCTGACCGTGTGCATTTCAGGACTGTCATAGCGGTTATGCGCTGCGGCGTCGAATTTCTCGACTACCGCGTCAGCCAATTCGTTGGAGAGCGGCATGCGCCCGCCGTTCCAGCGGGGAACCGCCGCTTTCTTGCTTGTAGCCCGTTTCACATAGGCGGTCATGTTCTCTACGCGCACCAATTCCAGCAGCCGACCGCTGAACAAAAAGCCGTCCCCCGGTTTCAGCCGGGCAATGAAGCCTTCTTCCACACTGCCCAGCGAGCCACCGCCGCCGCCTTTGCTCCAGTACTTCACATTGATGCTGGCGTCGCTGACGATGGTGCCGACGCTCATGCGATGGCGACGGGCAAGGCGAGCATCGGGTACGCGCCAGATGCCTTGATCATCCGGTTCCACGCGTCGGTAGTCGGGGTAAGCAGTGAGCGACAAGCCGCCGTGCCTCACGAAGGCGAGTGCCCACAGCCATTCTTCATCGGTTAGATCGCGATAGGCCCATGCGGTGCGAACTTCGCCAAGCAATTCATCAGGCAGGAAGCCTCCACCCAGCGCCATACTTACCAAATGCTGTACGAGAACGTCGAGCGGCTTGTGGGGTGATTCCCTGGGCTCAATCAGGCGAGCGTTCACTGCATCGCGGGCAGCTGCCGCTTCCACTAACTCCAGGCTGTGGGTTGGCACCAATGTCACTCTCGAAGGCCGCCCTGGAGCGTGACCCGAACGTCCGGCACGTTGCATCAAGCGCGCCACACCTTTGGCCGAGCCAATCTGCAGCACGCGCTCCACAGGCAGAAAGTCCACGCCCAGGTCCAGACTCGAAGTGCAGACCACGGCTTTGAGGTGGCCCTCCTTGAGCGCGCGTTCGACCCAATCGCGCACCTCGCGCGACAGCGAGCCATGATGCAGCGCGATCAGCCCCGCCCAGTCGGGGCGCGCGTCCAGCAAGGCCTGATACCAGATTTCCGATTGTGCCCGGGTATTGGTAAACAGCAGGCAACTGGTGCTGCTGTCCACCTCTGCCAGCACCTGCGGCAACATGCGCAATCCCATATGCCCTGCCCACGGAAAGCGCTCGATGCCGTGGGGGATCAACGTGTCGACGATCAGTTCCTTGACTACCTTGCCTTGCACGGTTGTGCCGCCATCGCCCAGCAACACCTGTTGTGCATGCTCCTGATTGCCGAGGGTGGCTGACAGACCCCAAACGATCAGTTGTGGATTCCACTGGCGCAAACGCGCCAGTGCCAACTGCAGCTGAACACCCCGTTTATTGCCGATCAATTCGTGCCACTCATCGACCACGATCATCTTCAAGGTGGAGAAGGTGGCCTGTGCGTCGGCGCGGGTCAGCAGCAGCGTCAGGCTCTCCGGCGTGGTGATCAGCGCGGTAGGCAAGCGACGGCCCTGTTTCGCCCGCTCGCTGCTACTGGTATCGCCAGTGCGCAGACCGACGCTCCAGGGAATTTCCAGGTCGGACAGCGGTGCTTCCAGCGCGCGCGCGGTGTCGGCGGCCAGGGCGCGCATGGGGGTGATCCAGAGCACGCTCAGCGACGGGGCGGGGGGCTTGCGTTTACGGGGTTTGTCATCGACAGCGGCAGGAACAGCTCGGGCGAAGCGATTGAGTGCTCCAAACCACACCGAATAGGTCTTGCCCGCGCCGGTGCTGGCGTGCAGCAGCCCTGATTCGCCACGCGCCACCGCTGCCCATACATCTTTCTGAAAAGCGAATGGTTTCCAGCCACGACCAGCGAACCAGCGCTGGGCAAAATTGACGGTTTTGGGCATGCGCGGCCTCTGATGGGGTTTAAGTCAGAGACCGTGGGAGGAGGGATTTAGTTTGGTTGGTTTTGCTCTGTTGAGCTTTGCGACAGTTGCGACAGTGGCGAACGGCGTGTCGGGCAGACTACTTTTGCCACTGTCATAACCTCCACAACCTGCACGCGATGGGTGCAGGGCGCAGGGCCGAAGCGCAAGCGCAGGGTTATTTCAGGTTACCGCTCAGGAACTGCTTCAACCGTTCACTCTTCGGGTTACCCAACACATCGTCCGGGCGACCGATTTCTTCGATCTGGCCCTGATGCAGAAACACCACCTGATTGGCGACTTTGCGCGCGAAACCCATTTCATGGGTCACCAGAATCATGGTGCGGCCTTCTTCGGCCAGACCCTGAATCACTTTCAATACTTCACCCACCAGTTCGGGGTCAAGGGCCGACGTCGGTTCGTCGAACAACATGATCTCCGGCTCCATTGCCAATGCCCGGGCGATCGCTACACGCTGCTGTTGCCCGCCGGAGAGAAACGCCGGGTATTGATCGGCGACCCGCGCCGGCAGCCCTACCTTTTCCAGATACTTGCGAGCGCGGTCCTCGGCTTCGACTTTGGACACGCCCAGTACGCGACGCGGCGCCATGGTGATGTTTTCCAGCACCGTCATGTGGCTCCACAGGTTGAAATGCTGGAACACCATGGCCAAACGCGTGCGAATGCGCTGCAGCTCGGCAGGGTCGGCCACTTTCATGCCAGTGGCGTCGCTGACCATGCGGATCTGCTGGCCATCCAGGCTCATGGCGCCGTCGTTGGGCTGTTCCAGAAAGTTAATGCAGCGCAGGAAGGTACTCTTGCCCGAGCCGCTGGCGCCGATCAGGCAGATCACGTCACCGACGTTGGCTTTCAGTGACACGCCCTTGAGCACTTCATGGTCACCGTAGCTTTTGTGCAGGCCATCGATGGTCAGTTTGTACATGACTGGCAAATCCTTAAGGAGAAAGTAAGTAGCCGCTGCGGAAGGCTTCGGTACCGGCGACATGGGCGATAACCATGCCGGCGGTCGCCATGCGACGCAAAGAGCGGGCGTACATCAGGCCGGAGTTGGCCGCGTGGATCGGCTTCACCGTGTCGCTGATCGGGTCGATGACCTCAGCGATCAGTTGCCCTGCCTCGACGTATTCACCCGGCAGGGTGCAAAACACCAGCAGGCCGCCGACGGGCGTAGCCACCGGTTCGACCGCTGCCAGTTGCGTCGCCGGGTAAATCAATTCAGGGGCGGGCGCCGGATCCCCGGCAATAGCACCGTATTTCATCAGGTAGCTGATGATTGCCTGGCAGTCACGACTGGCCAACGCGTGAGACACATCGCCCTGGCCGCGCAATTCCAGGGTCACGGAAAAGCTGCCCAACGGGATAGGGAAGCGCCTTTCGAACCGTTGCTGCAGTTGCCACCAGACCAGCGTGAAGCACTCATCGAACGACTGCCCGCCAGAGTCGGTGGCCAGCAGACTGGCCTGAGCGCCCAGATAACGCGACAGTGGCTCAACCTGCGACCAAGCCTCGGGCGTGGTGTACAGATGCTCCACCGATTCGAAATCGCAATGCAGGTCCAGCACCATGTCGGCGTCGCAGGCCAGTCGCTGCAAGACCAGCCGCTGCGATTCCAGTTGGGTGGTGCCCTTATGCGCCAGCAGCGCCGCACGCAGGTGTTTGCGGATCAGGTCAACGTTGTGTTTCGGATCGTCGCTGAGCAACGACTCGATCTCATCGCCCACCTGCGCGGTCAGGTCGACAAACCAGCGGTTGAAGTTTTGCCCGCTTTGCAGCTCGTAGCGGCCCAGCGGGATATCCATCAGCACCTGTTCCAGGCCGATGGGATTGGCCACGGGCACCACGACGATTTCGCCCAGCAGCTGGCCGGCGTTCTCCAGCTCGGCCAGTCGCTGCTTCAGGTACCAGGCCACCAGCATTCCCGGCATTTCGTCGGCGTGCAGGGACGACTGGATGTAGATTTTGCAAGCACCGTTTTCCGGGCCGTAGTGAAAGCTGTGAATCTGCCGCGCGGTGCCGGGCACCGGCGACAGCACGTCATGGGTCTGGTGTTGCATGGTCAGGTCCTAGTGAGACGGGCCGAGAAAGGCCAGCCAGCGGCGTTCGGCCAGTCGGAACAGGCCGACCAGGATGAAGGTCACCGTGAGGTAGATCAGCGCGGCGATCCCGAACGACTGGAACGTAAGGAAGGTCGCCGAGTTAGCGTCGCGGGCGACCTTGAGGATGTCCGGCACGGTGGCGGTAAAGGCCACGGTAGTCGAATGCAACATGAGGATCACCTCGTTGCTGTAGTAGGGCAGCGAGCGGCGCAGCGCCGACGGCATGATCACGTAGGTATACAAACGCCAGCCGGTCAGGCCATACGCCTTGGCTGCCTCGACTTCGCCGTGGTTCATGCTGCGAATGGCACCGGCGAAGATTTCGGTGGTGTAGGCGCAGGTATTGAGGGCGAAGGCCAGGATGGTGCAGTTCATCGCGTCGCGGAAGAATGCGCCAAGCATCGGTTGTTCGCGCACGGCGGCGATGCTGTAGATGCCGGTGTAGCAAATCAGCAACTGGATATACAGCGGCGTGCCGCGGAACAGGTAGGTGTAGAACTGCACAGGCCAGCGCACCAGCGGGTTGCGTGAAACCCGAGCGATGGACAGTGGAATCGATACGATGAAACCGATAGCAATCGAGGCGCTAAGCAGCCACAGCGTCATGGCCAGCCCGGTAATGTTCTGCCCGTCCGTGTAAAGGAAGGCGCGCCAATATTCTTGAAGCAATTCGATCATCGTTGGGCCTCCCGGCTGCCTGCGGCGTAACGCCGCTCAGCCCAGCGCAGGGCAAAGTTGGAGACGCTGGTGATGGCCAGATAGATCAGCGCCGCGAGCACCAGGAAATAGAACAGTTGGTAGGTGCTTTTGCCCGCATCCTGAGATGCCTTGACCAGATCGGCCAAACCGATGATCGATACCAGCGCCGTGGCTTTGAGCACCACCTGCCAATTGTTGCCAATGCCCGGCAGGGCGAAGCGCATCATCTGCGGGAACACCACGTAGCGGAACCGCTGGGAACGATTCAAACCGTAAGCAGTAGCGGCCTCGACTTGCCCTCGTGGCACTGACAGGATCGCGCCGCGGAAGGTTTCGGTGAAGTACGCGCCGTAGATGAAACCCAGCGTAATGACACCGGCGGCGAACGGGTCGATTTCAATGTAATCCCAATCCATCGCTTCGGTAAGGCTCGTGAGCCATGTCTGTAGGCTGTAGAAAATCAGCAGCATCAGCACCAGATCCGGGATGCCGCGGATCAGCGTGGTGTAGACCTGCGCGGGGACACGAAGGATTGCGGTCCGGGAGAGTTTGGCACTGGCGCCCAGCAGCCCAAGCACGATGGCCAGCAGCAGCGACATTACCGACAGTTTGACGGTCATCCAGGTGCCCTGAAGCAGCAACGGGCCGAAACCCTTGAGGCTGAACGCGGACAGTCCCAGGTTTTGCAGGAGAGTATCGAGCATGGTGGAACCTATACAGTCAATAAAAACGCCCGAGGGCTTCAGCGCCGAAGGATGATCGCTGAAACGGACAGGCGTTTGTTTACTTATTTACCGCTGTACAGATTCAGGTCACCGAAGTGCTTTTTCTGGATCTCGGCATATTTGCCGTCATCGTGTAACGCTTTGATACCTTTATCCAAAAGCGCTTTGAGGTCTTTGTTACCTTTCGAGATACCGACTGCGGTCTTGGCTGGCAGCAACGGGTCCTCGATTGGCTTGCTGACTTCGTAGTCAGCACCTTGTGGCGACTTCAGAAAGCCCAGTTCGGCTTGCAGCATGTCTTGTACGGAGGCGTCCAGACGACCCGAGACCAAGTCAGCGTACACCTGGTCCTGGTTGGCGTAGGCCTGGGTTTTCACGCCGGCCTTGTCCAGGATCGCCTTGGCGTAGGCTTCCTGGATGGTGCCTTGCTCGTAACCCACGGTCTTGCCTTTCAGGCTGGCTGCATCGGTGAAGCCTGCGCCCTTCTTGAAGACCAGCGAGGTTGGACCGGAAAACAGTTCGTTGGAGAAGTCGATGACTTTCTCGCGAGCCGGGGTCACGGTCATCGACGAGATCACGCCGTCGAACTTGTTGGCTTTAAGGCCAGGGATCATGCCGTCGAAATCGCTTTCAACCCACTTGCACTTGACCTTCAGTTCAGCACAGATCGCGTTGCCCAGATCAATGTCGAACCCTACCAGGCTGCCGTCAGCGGCTTTGGATTCGAATGGCGCGTACGAAGGATCGACGCCGAAGCGCAACTCCTTGTACTCCTTGGCCATTGCGTTACCAGCGGCCAGGCAGATGGCGAGTGCGGAAAGGGTCAGCCATGCTTTTTTCATCGTTCAGTCCTTAAAACCAAATTGAGCGTTGGGAACACGCGAAGGCTTGCTACCGGCAGGTGCCAGACCGCAAAAAGATAGCAATTTCCGAACCAAAGAGACGAACGTGCGTTTTAAATGTACGGAGTTGTCGCAATGATGACATCGGGCCATCTTTTATCTTTTTTCAAGTGCCGCAAGCTCGGGGCAGAGTAGCCGAAATGGCTGAAAGTAGTGCAGAAATTCTCCTTGGCACAAATGAAGTTGCTCAACGGATTAAATGGGGTGGCATGGATCTGTACCCATGCGTTGGGACATCAGTAGCTATTGCAAATGAGCTCCCCCGCCAACTCATGCTCCTTGAGGGAGCATAGGCAGGGTGCGCATCTTTACGCTGCGCACCAAATAGGTGCCTAGGACAACAAATCATGTAGAGTCGCCAGGCTGTCCGCCTCGGCCACCGGCTTGTCGTGCCGCCAGCGAAGCATCCTGGGAAACCGCACCGCGATTCCGCTTTTGTGGCGCTTGGACAGGGCAATGCCCTCGAAACCCAGCTCGAACACCAGTGTCGGAGTAACACTTCGGACCGGGCCGAATTTCTCGACCGTGGTCTTGCGGATGATTGCATCGACTCTGCGCATTTCTTCGTCGGTCAGGCCCGAATAGGCTTTGGCGAAAGGAACCAGCGTACGTTCACTCGATTGCGGCGGGCCGTCCCACACGGCAAAGGTGTAATCGCTGTACAGGCTGGCGCGGCGCCCGTGTCCGCGCTGGGCATAGATCAGTACGGCATCCACACTGAACGGGTCGATTTTCCACTTCCACCACACGCCCATGTCCTTGGTCCGGCCGACGCCATACAGCGAATCGCGCGCTTTGAGCATCATGCCCTCGACCCCCAAGCTGCGGGACGCCTCTCGTTGTTGGCCCAAATCGAGCCAATCTCTGCCAGAGAGAACCGGCGAGGGCATCAGCACCGGGCTCTGGGCGCTGGTAATGACGTTCTCCAGTTGCGTGCGCCGTTCGTGCTGCGGCCGACTTCGCCAATCATGCCCCTGCCATTCCAGCAGGTCGTAGGCGAGCACAACCACGGGGACGTCTTCGAGAATTTTCTTGCCCAGCGTCTTGCGGCCAATGCGCTGTTGCAGCAAAGCAAAGGGTTGAACCGATGGTGCCGATGGATTGGGCGTCCCTGGGACAGGTGTGCTGAGTTCAAAATTCTCGTCAGTGCGCGAAGCAGGCGCTTTCCAGACAACGATCTCACCATCGATCACAGTGCCGTCCGGCAGACCCTGGACAAGGCTATGCAGTTCGGGAAAGCGATCGGTCACCAGTTCTTCGCCGCGCGACCATATCCAAAGCCGCCCCTCGCGCTTGACCACTTGCGCACGTATCCCGTCCCATTTCCACTCTACCTGCCAGTCATCGGCAGGGCCCAGCAGCGTTTCGAACTGGTCTACCGGCTGTTGAAGCGAGTGGGCAAGGAAAAACGGATAGGGCTGACCGCCGCGCTGGGCGTGCTCGTCTTCCGACTCTTGAGCGATCAGCTTCAGATACCCTTCGGCGCTCGGGCGATGCGACAAGTCGGTGTAACCCACCAGGCGCTGGGCCACGCGCTTGCTGTCGATGTCGGCCAGTGCGGCGAGGGCGCGGGTGACCAAAAGCTTCGAGACGCCGACGCGGAAACTGCCGGTAATCAGCTTCAGGCAGACCATCAGGCTCTGCCGATCCAGCTGCGCCCAAAAGGTCGGCAGCCGCTCCAGCAATTCTTCAGGGGGGAGGCCGCGCAATGGCAGCAGCTTGTTTTCCATCCAGTCCGCCAAGCCTTCGTCTGAACTGTGTTCGGCTTGAGGCAGCAGCAGTGACAGGGTTTCAGCGAGGTCGCCGACGGCTTGATAACTCTCTTCGAACAACCATTCGGGCAGCTCGGACAACAGCATGGCCTGTTCGCGCAATAGACGGGTCGGGACCAACTGCCGTGGTCGACCGCCGGACAGGAAGTACACTGCCCAGGCCGCGTCCTGCGGCGCCGCATGGGCAAAATAGTGCTGCATCGCCGCCAGCTTGGCGTTGCTGGAGGTGGTGGCGTCCAGCAGCGAGTACAGTTCGGCGAAGGCTTTCATGACGATGTCTCCTGCGCCGCGGAGTCGGCCTTGGCGGGCGCGTCGTCTTCTTCATCGCCGTATTCGGTGCTGAAGCCTTGAGCGTCCAGGCCGCGTTCACGCAGGTAACGAACCAGTACCGCTACCGAACCGTGGGTCACCATTACCCGTTCGGCTCCGGTATTTTCGATGGCCCATAACAGGCCTGGCCAGTCGGCATGATCAGAGAGGGCAAAGCCGCGGTCTACGCCGCGCCGCCGACGGGTGCCGCGCAGCATCATCCAGCCGCTGGCGAAGGCATCGCTGAAGTCGCCGAAGCGGCGCATCCAGGTGCTGCCGCCTGCCGAGGGCGGGGCGACGATCAAGGCTTGACGCAGCGCCGGGTCGGTTTTCTTGAAATCGCCTGCATATTGGGTTTCCGGAATGCGCACCCCGGCTTCGCGGTACACGCGGTTCAGCGGTTCGACCGCGCCATGAACCAGGATCGGACCGATGCTGGGGTCGATGCCGTGCAGAATGCGTTGGGCTTTGCCGAAGGAGTAGGCGAACAGCACGCTGGCTTTGCCCACCGCGGCGTTGGCGCGCCACCAGTCGTTGATGCCGGTGAAGATTTCCGACTGTGGCTGCCAACGGTAGATCGGCAGGCCAAAGGTGGATTCGGTAATGAAGGTGTGGCAGCGCACCGGTTCGAACGGTTCGCAGGTGCCATCGGGTTCGACTTTATAGTCCCCTGAGGCGACCCAGACTTCGCCTTGGTATTCGAGTCGAACCTGGGCTGAACCGAGTACATGGCCGGCAGGATGCAGGCTCAGTTTCACGCCTTGGTGGGTGAGTGACTCGCCGTATTGCAGGGTTTGCAGGTTGATGTCCTGGCCCAGGCGCGAGCGCAGAATACCTTCGCCGGGCGCGGCGGCCAAATAGTGCTGGTTGCCGGTGCGGGCGTGGTCGCCATGGCCATGGGTGATGACCGAGCGTTCGACCGGGCGCCACGGATCGATATAGAAATCGCCCGGTGGGCAGTACAGGCCTTCGGGGCGGGCGATGACAAGATCCATGGGCATGACCGGGTTCGGGGACTTGTCAGGTATGAGCTTTGAGATCGGCGGGAAGTTCGCTTTGTTTTTGGGGCTTTGGCGGCGCTGAAGTTCGCGTGTATGTCTGTAATTCGCGGGGCGCTTGTTGATACGGCCTAACGGCAGAGACGTTTCGCCTCGGCGAGTCACCTGGAGAACCCCGGTTTACCAAATGGCTTGCTTTGGTTGGATGATGATCGTTCCCACGCTCCTGCGTCACTAGTGTCCGGGG
>NZ_DIHC01000013.1 GCF_002419965.1 Pseudomonas sp. UBA5706 | reverse complement strand
CGCCGGCAAGCCAGGCTCCTACGGCCTTCGGCCAGAATCAGGGCCAGGAATCGGATTGCTGTTGAAGTCCTTAATGACGCTCCTGAGGCAACGAACTCAAGACCGCCATTACGCCAAGCCGTGCTTAGCTCGGTGCGGCCAGGCGCAGGTTTAATCCAGGTCCCGACGCATCCCGATATGCGGAATACCGTCTTCGACGTAAATCTCGCCCACCGGGTTGAACCCATAACGGCTGTAATAGCCTTGCAGATGCGCCTGGGCCGACAGGTAGATCGGCTGGTCGGGCCAGTTGCGCTCGGCGTGTTCCAGGGCCTGCACCATCAGTTCATGGCCCATGCCCTTGTTGCGCATCGATGGGGCGGTGACTACGCGTCCGATGGTGACGTCGCCGTTCTGCTGGATGGGGTCCAGCAGTCGTAGGTAGGCCACCAGCTCGTCGTCCTTCCAGGCCATCAAGTGGCGCGTGTCGCCCAGCAAATCCTGACCATCGACGTCCTGGTACCAGCATTTTTGCTCGACCACGAACACCTGCGCGCGCAGTTGCAAAATGGCGTACAACTGTTCCTTGTCGAGGGCGGTATGGTGTTTGCAAATCCAGTTGATAGACATGAAGCCAGCTCACGAGAAAGTAGTCAGTCCCGGATACTAAACGCATATTGGCGCCAGCCCAAAGTCGTGACGTCATGGCAGGTGTGATGGCGGCCGGAATATTGCGCGATTTCTTGAACTGCGGCACAAACATTGGCCGTTTATCGGTTGTGGAAAGTCAGTAAGCGGTCTTCAATGAAGGCCACTTGCTACTGTCGCGTACACTGCCTCAAATCTGGCTGCCCAGGCCGCCTTCGTGCTTGCCGGGATGCCATTGCGTCACTTGATCGGCGCTGAGAGTTGCACGCTTTCTACCTGCTAAGGGATCTTGAGCATGCCGCGTTTGCTTCGAGCCATGGCCTTGCTGGGAATGCTGCTGGTAGCGCAGGACGTGTCAGCGCAAAAGCTGCGCATCGCTGGTGATGCGTGGGCACCGTATTCGGACGTGTCATTGCTCAATGGCGGGCTCTCCACCGATCTGGTCCGCACCGCTTTGGGCCGTGCCGGGTACACCACCGAATATGAGCAAGTCCCCTGGGCGCGTGCGATCCATGGCGTCAGCGAAGGGCGTTACGACGTTTTGATCAACGCCTGGTACAGCGAGGAACGCACGCGCATCGGCCAGTTTTCCGGAGAGTATCTGCTCAATCGCGTGCGCTTTCTCAAGCGTAAATCCAGCGATATCGATTACCAGAGCCTTGACCAGTTGCACCCCTACTCGATTGCGGTGGTGCGCGGTTATGCGTACTCGTCAGCCTTCGACAAGGATGCAGATCTGAAAACAGTCCCGGTGGTGAACTTCTCCACCGCCGTGCGCATGCTGGCGGCAGGGAGAGTGGAGCTGACGGTCGAGGACGAGTATGCCGCGCGGTTCGCCCTCACTCGCGAGCCTGACGAGGTGCGCGACAGCGTCGAATTCGTGCACAACTCACTGAGTGAAAATGGCCTGCACATGTTGGTCAGCCTGAGGAACCCCGACCACGAAACAATCGTCACCGATTTTGATAACGCCATCGCGGCCATGAAGGCCGATGGCACTTACGACAAGATACTCAAGCTGCACGGTCGGTGACTTGCGCTTGCGTTGGCGGCTCCTTGATCAGGTGCGCGGCCAGGGTGCGCAGCGGTCCGAGCTGGCGGCAGATCAGTGCCAATTGCGTCTGCACCAGGCGTTGACCCTCATCGATTTCCTCGGGCATCTGTTCAAGTTCGGCCGCCAGTGCTTCCTCGGCATCGCTTTGCACTGCCACTGGCTGACGCGTTGCCAGGCTCTGGGCAATCTCCTCGATGCTTGACGACAGGCTGGCGCCAGCCCCCTCGATCAGATGCTCGCGGACCTCGCTCGGCAGCGGTGTTTCCCGGTGCGCCCCCAGGCCCGACAGGTAACTCAGCAACGTGTGCGACAGCACCAGAAAGCGGAAGCCCACATCCGCCTCTTTGCGAAAGTGCCCAGGCTCCATCAGCATGTTCGCCAGCGTGGTCGACAGCGCGGCGTCGGCGTTATGCGCGTTGCGTCGAGCCAGCCGGTAGGCAAGGTCGTCGCTTTTGCCCAGCGCGTACTGCTGCATGATTTGGCGCAGATAGATGCTGTTGCAGGTAAGGGTATTGGCCAGCACCTTGTTCAGACGACGGCCTTGCCAATCCGGCAGGAACAGGAATACCGCAAGCCCGGCGATCAGGCTGCCGAGCAGGGTGTCCATCAAGCGCGGCAGGAATAACCCGTATCCGTTGCCCACCTGATTGAAGCAGAACAGGATCATCACCGTGATCGCGGCCGTGGACAGCGTGTAGCGGGTCGTGCGGTTGACGAAGAACACCACTCCGGCAAGCACCGCGCACATCGATTGCAGCACTGGCGTGGTGATCAGGTCGAACAGAATCCACCCCGCCGTCAGGCCGATGGCGGTGCCGATGATTCGCTGCCCCAGCTTGCGCCGCGTCGCGCCGTAGCTTGGCTGGCAGACGAACACGGTGGTCAGGATGATCCAGTAGCCTTGTGAGGGGTGGATCAGGTGCACCATCAGACAGCCAATCACCAGCGCCAGCGGCAGGCGCAAGGCATGGCGGAACAGCAGGGAGGTTGGCGTCAGCTGCAGGCGCAGGCGAGTCCAGACGTCCTTGAGATTACGCGGCGAACGATCCAGCAGGCTGCTGTCGGAGGCGTCTGCCAGGGCGTCGGGATTACTCGCATCGCTGAGCAGGCGGTCGAGCGTGGCCAGGTTATTGGCCAGCGCGCGCAAGGAGCGCAACAGGCCGCGCCAGGCGGGATTGCTCTGGATGCGCAGGTGTTCGAGCGAAGCGCGCAAATCGTCCAGCGCATGGGCGAAGCTGTCGTCGTAAATGAACGGCTGACGCAGCTGGATCGACACGGAAAGCGCCAGACAGGCATTGCCCTGCTGACGCAACAGGCGCTGGCAGCGGAACAGCACGTCGCTGTGGAAAAACGCTTCGGCCAGCGAGTTGTAGGGGTAGTGCGATGAACTGGCGCGCTCGTGAATGTCCTGCGCCAGGAAGTACAGCTTGAGGTAGCGACTGACCTTCGAACCAGGCCGACCGCTGCCGACGCGGTTGAGGATGATTTCCTTGGTCACGTTGAGCGCGGCGACCACCTTGCCATTCTGTTTCGCCAGGTCCAGCCGCCTGGCTTCGACATCCAATGTGCGGATCGGCTCGAACAGTTCGGATTTGATTTTCAGGTACAGGCCCAGTTCGCGAAACAGCCGCGCCAACGCCTGCTGCACCGGCTGGTTGGAGAACAGCATCTGCCACAGCACCGAGAGCAGGCCGTACCACGCGGCGCCGGCCACCAGCAGCATCGGTTCGTGCCAGAAATCGGTCACCTCGCCGCCGCGCTGATCCACGCCGATCATGGTGTAGACCGAAAGGATCAGCGTCGCATAGGCAATCGCGCCATAGCGCTCACCCAAGGCGCCGAGCATGGTCAGGCAGAACGCGGCCAGGGCGAAGGCGCTGATGAGCAGAACCGGATAAGGGAATAGCAGTTCGACGGACAGCGCGGCAATGCTGAAACACACCAGCGTCACTGCCAGCGCGTTGAGTCTGCCTTGCCAGCTGTCATCGGTTTCGGACAGGGCGCTGGCGATGATCCCCAGAAACAGCGGGATCAGCTGAGACATCTCGTTTTGGTACCAGCACAGCGCCATGCTGCCGGTCAGTGCGATGAATACCCGCACACTGTAGGAAAACTTGTCCAGCGCCCACAGGCGGCGGAAGGTATTGCGCAACGATTTCGATGCCATGAACGCTGACGGCCTTGTTCGCGATTGATTCTGCTGAAGGATATGTACAGCGCCGGATGCGCGCTGTACATCCGGTTCGCAAAATTTATTCCGGGGGGGCGGGCGGGCGGCTCTGATCTTTGTGGGAGCGATTCATTCGCGAACGGCCGGTACATCCGACGCCTATCTGTTGCGTATGTCGACGTATCGCGAATGAATTCAATACCGCCGGGCCTACCTTGCCAGCGTCACACGTACTGCGCGGCCGCGTACGCCGAGGCCCAGGCCCACTGGAAGTTGAACCCGCCCAGATGCCCGCTGACGTCCAGCACCTCGCCAACGAAATACAGCCCGGGCGATTTCAGGGATTCCATCGTCTTGGACGACACTTCCTTGGTATCAATGCCGCCCAGCGTTACTTCGGCCGTGCGATAGCCTTCTGTTCCGGCGGGAACCAGCTGCCAGCTCACCAGTTTGTCGGCGATGCCGGCCAGTTCGGCGTGGGTGTATTGCTTCATGGGCTTGGAAACAAACCACTGCTCGGCGATCAGATTGGCCATCTTTTTGGTGAAAATTTCGCCCAGCAGGGTTTTGAGTTCGCTATTGGGACGTTCGGCCTGTTGCTCGGTCAGCCAGCTGTGCGCGTCATGGTCGGGCAGCAGGTTGATTTCGACCGTATCGCCCGGTTGCCAGAACGAGGAAATCTGCAGAATCGCCGGGCCGCTTAAACCTCGGTGAGTGAACAGGATGTTCTCGCGAAAGCTGGTGTCGTTGCAGCTGACCAGGCAATCCACCGATGTGCCGGAAAGCTCGGTGCACAGGTCCTTGAGCTGGTCGGTGATGGTAAACGGCACCAGACCCGCGCGCGTAGGCAGCAAGGTATGGCCGAACTGCTTGCCGACCTGATAGCCGAATCCGGTGGCGCCCAGGGTGGGGATCGACAGCCCGCCGGTAGCGATTACCAGAGACTCGCAGGTGATTCCGCCCAGCGAGGTGTGCAGCGAGTAGCCGCTTTCGGTCTTGCCGATGGTCTCTACCGAGGTGTCCATGTGCAGGCTCACACCGGCGTCTTCGCATTCGCTGAGCAGCAGGCTGAGGATGTCGCTGGCCTTGTTGTCACAGAACAGCTGACCGAGTTTTTTCTCGTGGTAAGGCACGTCGTGTTTGTTCACCAGTGCAATGAAATCCCACTGGGTGTAGCGGGCCAGCGCGGATTTGCAGAAGTGCGGGTTCTGCGAGAGGAAGTTGGCGGGCTCGGTATACAGGTTGGTGAAGTTGCAGCGTCCGCCGCCCGACATGAGGATTTTCTTGCCCGGCTTGTTCGCGTGATCGATCAGCATCACCTTGCGTCCACGGTTGGCGGCGGTGAATGCACACATCAAGCCTGCGGCGCCGGCGCCGATGATCACAACGTCAGTAACGGGCAAAGCGGTGTCCTCGGAGTTCTTATGGAAACTGGAAGGTGATCGTTCCCACGCTTTGCGTGGGAACGGATTGCGTGACGCTTTGCGTCACCGGGACGCGGAGCGTCCAACACGGCCTTCCCTCGCAGAGCGCGGGAACGATCATGTCTCGGTGCGGAGCGCGGGAACGATCATGTCCCGGTGTAGCGCGCGGGGTCGATTATGCGGGGTTCGTAGAGAATCCGTACGCGCAACGACTTGCCCTTGATCTTGCCATTGTTGGGAACGGATTGCGTGACGCTTTGCGTCCCCGGGACGCGGAGCGTCTAACACGGCATTCCCACGCGGAGCGCGGGAACGATCATGTCTCGGTGCGGAGCGTGGGAACGATCATGTCCCGGTGTAGCGCGCGGGGTCGATTATGCGGGGTTCGTAGAGAATCCGCACACGCAACTACTTGCCCTTTGATCTGGTGATCGTTCCCACGCTCTGCGTCACTAGTGTCCG
>NZ_DIHC01000054.1 GCF_002419965.1 Pseudomonas sp. UBA5706 | reverse complement strand
TTTCTGGCTCGGGCGGCTAATCGTTCCCGATCTGGCTTAGACCGCCGATTGCTCTTGATTCTGGCCGAAGGCCGTAGGAGCTCGGCTTGCCAGCGATCTGTCGCGCAGCGACAGCAATCCAGCCGCCTCGATACATCTGACCCCCCCACCGAGTCCAGCCGCATTGGCTGCCGGCCCCCGGCAAATCGTCAGCAAGCTGAACGCCTACGTCCAGTGGCCGAAGCGTTATCGCCTGTGAGCCGCCAACTGCCTCATCTTTTGCAGAACGGCATTCAGGCCGTTGCTGCGTGAAGGGGATAACTGGCGGCTCAGGCCCAGCTGATTGAACCAGTCCGCCAGATTAACCTGCTGCAGTTCCGGTGCTGACAGCCCGTTCACGCGTGCCAGCAACAACGCTACCAAGCCGCGGATCAGCCGGGCGTCACTGGCCGCACGAAACTGCCAATGACCTTCGGCGATTTCCCCCAACAGCCAGACCTTGCTCTCGCAACCGTCCACAAGGTGCTCGTCGGTCTTCTCCTCGTCAGCCAGCGCAGGCAATCGGTCGCCCCATTGCATCAGCAAGCGCGCGCGTTGCTCCCAGCTCAGCGAAGCGCTGAACGTGTCGAGCGCGGTTTGTGCCTCTGCCGACAGGTTCATCGCAACAACTCCAGCGCCTGATCCAATGCGTTGAAGAATCGCTCAAGGTCCGCAGCATCGTTATACAACCCCAGCGACACGCGGATGGCGCCCGTCAGTCCCAGGCTACCGATCAGCGGAATCGCACAATGATGACCCGCGCGCACGGCGATGCCTTGCTCGGTCAGCAGGGACGCCAGATCGGCGTTGTGCACACCCTCGACCACGAAACTCGCCAGGGCCACCTGCGGATTGCCCACCAGCCGTATGCCTTCGCGCAGCCTCAGCCCGGTGCACAGCAGATCATGCAGGCGGGCTTCATGGTCGGCAGCAGCGGCGTGATTGACGGCGTTCAGATAATCGAGCGTCGCGCCCAGCCCGATGACCCCGGAAATGGGCGGCGTGCCGGCCTCGAAGCCCAGCGGTGCCGGACGGAACGTCGCATCGAAATACCCCGCCTGCAGCACCATTTCCCCACCGAACTGCCAGTGGCGCAGGTGCGACAGCGCCTCGTGGCGGCCCAACAACACGCCCACTCCGTCCGGGCCGTACAACTTGTGGCTGGAAAACACATAAAAGTCACAGCCCAGCGCTTGCACATCGTGCCGGCCGTGAACAATGCCTTGCGCCCCATCGATCACGGTCAGCGCACCATGGGCCTTAGCCCGCGCCACCAGCTCAGCAACGGGCTGCCAGGTGCCCAGCACGTTCGACAACTGACTCACCGCCAGCAACCGCGTACGCGAGGTAATCAAAGTGCCAGCCGCCTGAAGATCAATCACACCCTGTGCATTCAGTGGTAGCACAATCAGCTTCAGGTCTCGACGTTTGGCCAGTTGCTGCCAGGGCAACAGATTGGCGTGGTGCTCCAGGGCACTGATGACGACCTCATCACCGGCCTTAAATATATGCTCCAGCCCATAGGCGAGCAGATTGAACGCCGATGTAGCGCCGTGGGTGAAGACGATGTGCCCGGATTGTCCGGCATTCAGCCACTCGCCAACCTTAGCGCGGGTGTCCTCGAAGGCCTGAGTCGCCATAGCGCCCGGAAGGTGCTGAGCGCGATGCACGTTCGCCGCGCCATGGGCGTAGTAATGCGTCATCGCATCAATCAGGGCCTGGGGTTTTTGTGCGGTGGCGGCGCTGTCCAGATAGGTCTGGCCTTGCCGTTCGAGGGCGTCGAGTGCAGGGAAGTCAGCGCGCCAGGGGGAAATGAGGGACATGACATTAGACTCTGTAATGAGACGGGAGCCCGGGGAGGGCGCCCGTCCTTTGCATCGCTCTATCAGTTGTGAGCGTGCAGCGCTTCGTTCAGCTCGATGGCCGACTTGTGAGATTTGCACTCTACAGCGCCGGTTTGCGAGTTGCGACGGAACAGCAGGTCAGGCTGACCGGCCAGATCACGGGCCTTCAACACTTTGACCAGTTCGTTGTTCTCGTCCAGCAGCGCCACTTTGGTGCCCGCGGTGACGTACAGACCGGATTCGACGGTGTTGCGGTCGCCCAGCGGGAAGCCGATACCGGCGTTCGCGCCGATCAGGCAGCCTTCGCCGACCGTGATCACGATGTTGCCGCCGCCGGACAGGGTGCCCATGGTCGAGCAGCCGCCGCCAAGGTCAGAGCCCTTGCCGACGAATACCCCAGCCGACACACGACCTTCGATCATGCCCGGGCCTTCGGTGCCGCCGTTGAAGTTGACGAAGCCTTCGTGCATGACGGTGGTGCCTTCACCGATGTAAGCGCCCAGACGAACGCGAGCAGTGTCAGCGATACGTACGCCCGCCGGGACTACGTAGTCGGTCATTTTCGGGAATTTGTCCACCGAGAACACTTCCAGCAACTCGCCTTTGAGACGCGCTTCCAGCTGACGCTGAGCCAGTTCGCCCAGGTCAATTGCGCCCTGACTGGTCCAGGCTACGTTAGGCAGCAGCGGGAACACGCCCGCCAGGCTCAGGCCGTGGGGCTTGACCAGACGATGGGACAGCAGGTGCAGCTTGAGGTAGGCCTCAGGCGTGGACGTCAGTGCGGTATCTTCGGCCAGCACAGTCGCCACCAGCGGCTTGTGGCTTTCGGCTAGACGGGTCAGCAACGCGGCTTGGTCGGCGTCTACCGATTTCAGTGCGTCAGCCAGTTTCGAAGCCAGATCGGTGTTGAACGCGATGGCCTGGTTGCCACCGGTATACCCCAGGATCGGTGCGATGGCGGCAACGATATCAGCCGATGGATTGAGCAGTGGCAGGGCGTAGAAGACTTCCAGCCAGGTGCCTTGACGATTTTGAGTGCCGACGCCGAAGGCCAGGCTGAAGGGGGAAGTGGACATGTGAATACCTCTTTAATGGCTATCTCGATCACAGGCGTTTGAAAACTGCTGCGCTGGTCAATACTGCGTTAAAAACGGGCGAAAAATGCTCATTTAGAAAACCAAAACTCCGCTTCTTCGCCCGTTTTTGCCTTGTCTTGCCTTCGCTCGCTACGTTTTCGAACGGCCTGTTCAGGCGATAGCTGCTGCGTACAGTTCGGGTTTGAAGCCAATCAGGGTTTTGTCGCCGAGTTCCAGCACGGGGCGCTTGATCATCGACGGCTGGGCAAGCATCAGTTCGATGGCCTTGCTCTGGTCGAGGTCGGCTTTGTGCGCCTCGTCCAGTTTGCGAAAGGTCGTGCCCGCACGGTTCAACACCGTCTGCCAGCCGTGCTCATTGCACCACCGGGTCAGGTGTTCGCGGTCGATGCCCTGTGTCTTGTAGTCGTGGAAATCGTAGATCACCGACTTTTCATCGAGCCAGGTGCGAGCCTTTTTCATGGTGTCGCAAGCTTTAATCCCGTACAGGTGCAACGTGTGGGTACTACTCATGAGCTTGCTCCTCCGGGATGGCGCAAAAAAACGGTGACGGATTATGCCACGGACACGCCGCTTGGCGCAGGCCAGGGATGCTTTGTGTCAGTTTGCCGGGATTTTTGGTGTCGATGACGACCCGGTTACCCATCCGAGCGACAGTTTTAGGCGGTTAATAGGGCACTTCGACGCTCAACCCGGGTCCGTTACGGGTGTCAGTTCAAGTTGCCGTTGGAGAAAAACACCATGCAGACAGCCTATACCGTCCTTATCTTGTTGACGCTGGTAGGTGTCTCGCGATTAATGGCCCGCGTGATTCCCATCCCTTTGCCGCTGGTCCAGATCGCTGCTGGCGCCTTGCTTGCCTGGCCCAGCCTGGGCTTGCATGTGGCGCTGGACCCCGATTTGTTTCTCTTTCTTTTCCTGCCGCCTCTGTTGTTCTCCGATGGCTGGCGCATGCCCAAGCGGGACCTGTGGCGTTATCGCGGACCGATTCTGACCCTGGCGGTGGGCCTGGTCATCTTCACCGTGGTCGGTGCCGGCTTTTTCATTCACTGGCTGCTGCCGACCATCCCGCTGCCGGTCGCATTCGCCTTGGCGGCCGTCCTGTCGCCTACCGACGCCGTGGCCGTATCGGCGATTGCCGAAGACCGGTTGCCTGTTCCGATCATGCGCATGCTTCAGGGCGAAGCGTTAATGAACGACGCGACCGGTCTGGTGACCTTCAAGTTTGCCCTGGCAGCGGCCATGACCGGGATTTTTTCCCTCACCGATGCCAGCCTCACGTTCCTCATGGTCGCGTGTGGCGGCCTGGCGGTGGGCGTTGCCCTGAGCTGGCTGGTGGGGCGCCTGCGCGGCTGGATGATTGCCCGCGGCTGGGACGATCCGGCGACCCACGTGGTGTTCATGTTGCTGTTGCCGTTCGCCGCTTATGTGTTGGCGGAGCGGCTTGAGATGTCCGGAATCCTCTCGGCGGTGGCGGCGGGGATGATGCAAAGCTGGGTCGATCTGTTGCCGCGTCAGACCACCACCCGTTTGCTCAATCGCAGCGTCTGGGCCTTGCTGGAGTTCGCCTTTAACGGCCTGATCTTTTTGCTGCTGGGCCTGCAGTTGCCTGACATCGTCACTGCAGTGACCCATAACGAGGTCACGCTGTGGCCAACCCTGCTGTGGCGTTGCCTGGATGTGCTGGCGATTTTCGTAGTATTGGCGGCATTGCGCTATGTCTGGGTGCGCAGTGTCTGGCGGCTGATGGTTCAGATACGCCGCTGGCGCGGGCGTGCCGATGATTCGCTGGAGTTGTCCCGGCGCTCCTCGATGCTGCTGACGGTCGGCGGCGTACGCGGTGCGGTAACGCTGGCCGGTACCTTGTCGGTGCCGATCCTGATCAGTGCCGGCGCGGCGTTTCCTGAACGCGACCTGCTGATCTTCATCGCCGCCGGGGTGATTTTGCTGTCGTTGGGAGTGGCCTGTATCAGCCTGCCGCTGCTGTTGCGCGGCGTCGCCAGCGAGCCGGATTTGCGCATGAAGCGTGAAGTGCGCGACGCTTGGAAGCGGACCGCCGAGGCAGCGATCCACGCACTGGAGAACGAAGGACTCAACGACACCACGGCGACACCCGATGCGGCCCAGGAAGTGCTGGCCACCGAGGTGAAGGCGCGGATCATGTCCGAATACCGCCATCGCCTGGAAATTTTCAACGACACTGCCGAGGCCCAGGCGCTGGCGTTCCAGATGGATCAGCTGGAGAAACGCATGCGCATCAGCGCCCTGCGTGCCCAGCGGCTGGAACTGTACAACCTGCATCGCCATCGCCAGATCGGCGATGACGTGCTGCGCCTGGTCTTGGCCGAGCTGGACCTTAACGAAGCCAATCTGGGGTTGGGCAAGTAGCCAACGTGCTATGAGTAGAAGCCGCCGAGGGTCTGCTCAGCCTCTGCGGAGCCTTCAGACCTCAGCGTCAGGCCGGCTGCCTTCTGCCGCTGGCCACCACCTTCGCGGCGATGTCGTCAAGGGACACAATGTGATCGACACCGCCGAGTTTTATCGCCTCGCGCGGCATGCCGAACACCACGCAACTGGCCTCATCCTGAGCGTAGGTCTCAGCGCCCGCGTCGAACATCTCCTTCATCCCGCGCGCACCATCGTCACCCATGCCCGTCATGATAATGCCGGTGGCGTTGCGTCCGGCGAACCGGGCCACCGAGCGGAACAGCACATCCACCGAAGGCCGGTGCCGATTGACGTGTGGGCCGTCGAGCACCTGGACGTGATACATGGCGCCGTCGCGCTTGAGTACCATGTGTTTGCCACCAGGGGCAATCAACGCCAGGCCCGGCAACACTCGATCGTTGTTGCGGGCCTCGCGCACTTCGATGGCACACAGGCTGTTCAGCCGCTCGGCGAACGACGCGGTGAATTTCTCCGGCATGTGCTGCACGATTACCAAGCCGGGACACACCCGGGGCAATCGGGTCAGCACGTGTTCCAGTGCTTGAGTCCCTCCAGTTGAGGTGCCAATGGCTACCACGCGCTCGGTCGTCTGCGCCATGGCCTTGCTGCCGGCTGACAAAATGACATCGGCATCGCAGCGTTGCGGCACCGCTATTGCCGGACGGGCACGCGCTTTCAAGGCGTTCAAATTGGCCTTGGCGGCAGCACGTACCGCGCCGACCAGCTCCGACGCCGACTGATGAAGAAAATCCTTAAGGCTGCTGCGCGGTTTGGTGATGACCTCAACCGCACCGGCCGCCATGGCTTGCAGGGCGGTTTGCGTGCCTTTTTCGGTCAAGGACGAACAGATCACCACGGCAGTGGGCCGTTCGCTCATAAGCTTGCGCAAAAAGGTCAGCCCGTCCATGCGCGGCATTTCGATGTCGAGCACGATGACGTCGGGCCACTGCTTGGCCATTTTATCCATGGCAAACAGCGGGTCACTGGCCGCGCCCAGGACGTGAAAGTCCGGCTCGGCTTCAAGGATGCTCTGCATCACCTGACGGACGACCGCCGAATCGTCGACCACCATGACTTTGATCCTGTTCATGGTTTGCGATAGATCGAAGGTGAAATGACATCCAGGCTCTCGCACACGCCGTTGAGGCTTTCCGAGTGACTGACCAGAAAGTAACCGCCGCGGCGCAAATGCGGCAGTAGACGCTGCACGACCTTGCGCTTGATCGGCATATCGAAATAGATCATCACGTTGCGCAGCATGATCAGGTCGAACTCACCCAGATGAGGCAATGGCTCATTGAGGTTGATACGACTGAACTGCACCCGTTCGCGCAAGCGCCGCTCCACCAGCAACGTGCCGGCTTGCGGGCCTACGCCCTTGAGGCAGTGGCGGCTGAGCAGATCGTGGGACAAATTATGTGCGCGCTCCATCGGGTAGTGGCCTGCGCGAGCCTTGGCCAGCACCTGAGTGCTGATGTCCGAAGCCAGGATCTCCCATGGGCTGATGCCCAGGCTGTCTGCCAGGGTCATGGCCAGGCTGTAGGGCTCTTCACCGCTGGAACAGGCTGCGCTCCAGACGCGGAACGGCCGCGTGCTGGAGGCGTGGGGCAGCACCTGCTCGCGCAGAAACTGGAAATGCTTGGGTTCGCGAAAGAAGTAGGTTTCGTTGGTGGTCAGCATGTCCAGCGCCACCACGGATTCGGCGGCGCCTTCCTGGCTGCTGATCAGTCGAAAGTAATCGCCATAGCTGTTCATGTCATGGTGACGCAGGCGCTTGGACAAGCGACCTGCGACCAGGGCCTTTTTTCCTTCGGCCATGTGGATACCGGCAACACCGTGCAGCCACGCCTGAAACTGCTGGAATTCCTTGTCCTTCAGGGCTATGCCGTTCATGCGGCATGTTCCGGACTGACGCTGGCAATGGCGACCATGTCTTCGACGCTGAGTACATGATCGACATCCAGGGCAATGACGAAGCGCCCGTCGATGCGTGCCATGCCGCTGATGAACTCGGTACGGATGCGTGAACCGAAACTCGGCGGCGGCTCGATCGCCTCCGGAGGAATATCGAGCACCGCTGACACGGCATCCACCAACAGTCCGAACACCTGACGTTCACCGTCGTCGCCGTGAACTTCGATGATCACCGTGCAGCTGCGGCGGCTGATCTTCGAGCGCGGCTGGCCGAAGCGCGCAGCCAGGTCAACGACCGGCACCACGGCGCCGCGCAGGTTGATCACCCCGCGCACGTAGTCAGGCATCATCGGGACCACGGTGAATTGGCCGAACTCGATGATTTCCTTGATGCCCGGGATGGCCAGGGCGTACAGCTCCTCGCCCAGGGTAAAGGTGAGGTATTGATTGTCCTGCCCGTCGCTGGGTGCTGTTTTCTCTACAGTGGACATGACGGCGTCCTTAAAAGTGAGTGAATTCGGCTTCGTTGATTTCCAGCGCGGGCTGCGGGCGACGCTGCTGAGCGCGAGCAGGTGTAGACCGGTGGGTCTTGGCCGAGGCCCGAGGCAGCATCGCAACGGCCGTTTCCTCCTGGCTTGCCTCCAGGGTGAAGAAACTCATGGCGCTTTGCAGTTGCTCGGCCTGACTGCTCATTTCCTCGGCGGTGGCTGCCAGTTCCTCGCTGCTCGAAGCGTTCTGCTGGGTGACCTGACTGAGCTGAACCATGGCGATATTGATCTGCGAGACGCCTGCGGCCTGTTCTTCGGAGGCGGCGCTGATTTCCTGAACCAGGTCGGACGTCTTGGTAATCGAGGGGACCATTTCGCCAAGCAGGGAGCCGGCGTGTTCCGCCAGCTCGACGCTGCTGGTAGACAGCTCACCGATTTCCTGAGCAGCGACCTGACTGCGTTCGGCCAGTTTGCGCACCTCGGCGGCCACCACGGCAAAGCCCTTGCCGTGTTCCCCGGCACGCGCTGCTTCGATCGCGGCGTTGAGCGCCAACAGGTTGGTCTGATAGGCGATGTCGTCGATGATGCCGATGCGTTGGGCGATCTTCTTCATCGCCGCTACGGTCTGGTCCACCGACTCGCCGCCTTCCCTGGCTTCGCGGGCGGCCTTGCTAGCCATGCCGTCGGTGACTTTGGCGTTGTCGGTGTTCTGGTTGATGCTGGCGCTGATCTGTTCTACCGAAGCGCTGGTCTGTTCGACGCTTGCCGCTTGCTCACTGGTGGCCTGGCTCATCGATTGGGCGGTGGCGCTGACCTCTTCGGAGGCGCTGGCCAAGCCGTCGGCGGCATGCCGGACTTCGCCGATGATGCGCGCCAGTTTGGCGATCATGTTCTGCATCGAGCCCATCAACTGGCCGGTTTCATCCCGGCTGGTGGCAGCGACTTGTGCGGTGAGGTCGCCTTGTGCCAGGCGTTGGGCGAGTTCGGCAGCCTGTTTGAGCGGACGGGAAATGGTGCGCGACACGAACCAGGCCAGGAACAGGCCAAGGATCAGAGCGCCGCTCAATACCGCAATGATGGCAATGCGCGCGCTGGCATAAACCCGGTCACCCTCGGCACTGGCGGCTGCAGCGCCATCGTTATTGACCTGTACCAGGCGCGACAGGTTGGCAGAAATCCGATCGAATACCGTCTTCGAACTGCCGTTGAGCAGGATGCGCGACTGATCTATCTGGTTTTGCCGCGAGAAGTCGAGCAGTGTCTTGCTGGAGTTGAAATAGCCGGTCATGTCAGCGCTGATGGTGTCGAACAGCTGTTGTTCTTCCGGGCTGCTGATCAGCGTGCTGTAGTCGGCCAGGCGCTTTTCGGCGTCACTGCGCGATTGTGCCAGCTGTCCTTCGATAGCTACCTTCTCCTGATCCTCTGACAGCACGTGGCGTGCCTCACGAGTGCGGTATTCGGCCATGTAGAAACGCATGCCGGAGGCCGCGCGCATCGACGGAATCCAGTTCTCTTTCATTTCAGTGGAGGTGTCATTGACCTTGGCCAGTTCAATGATGGCGAACGCGCCCATGACGACGCTCAACGACAGCACTGCAACGAACGAGGTCAGCAACTTGGTGGATATTTTCAGGTTGTAGAACCATTGCATGGTGACTTCCTTGGGACTGGCCCGGCCTAGATGGCGTTACGAATAATCGATGAATGTCCAATTGAATCCAGCCGACGCTGGCTGTCTTTTTCGATCAGGGTCTTGAGGAGTGCGGGGATATCCAGGATCAGCGCCACACTGCCGTTGCCCAGGATGCTTGACCCGCTGATGCCACGCAGGCTGCCGAACAGCGGCCCCAGCGGCTTGATAACGGTCTGGTGTTCGCCCATCAGGTGATCGACCACCAGCCCTGCCGTCTGGCCCTGGGCCTTGACCACCACCACGTTTTCTCGACGCGCAATGCTGCCTTCCAGCGCCAGTTGCTCGCGCAGGAATACCAGTGGCAAGACTTCGCCACGTAGATCGATATGGCCACGCTGGCGCAGGATGTCGCGCTGCCCCGGGGGAAGTTCGAGGCACTCATGCACCACATCCAGCGGGACGACGAAGCCGCCCCCTGCCACTTCCACCAACAAGCCATTGATCATCGCCAGGGTCAGGGGCAGGCGTATGCGCACCGTGGTGCCTTGGCCTGGCTCGCTGTACAGGTCAATGGTGCCTCGCAAACTGGTGATATTGCGCTTGACCACGTCCATGCCCACGCCACGTCCCGACAGATTGGTGACCGCTTCGGCGGTCGAAAATCCGGGTTCGAAAATCAGATTGAGCAGGTCACGGTCGCTGGGGTCGGCAGCGCCAATCAAGCCTCGTTCACGCGCCTTGGCGAGGATGCGCGCGCGATTCAGGCCGGCCCCGTCGTCAAGCAATTCGAGGACGATGCTGCCTGAGTCGTGAAAAGCGTTCAGGCGCAGGGTGCCACGTGCCGGTTTACCCGCAGCGACGCGTACATCGGGCGGCTCGATGCCATGGTCCATCGCATTGCGCAGAAGGTGCATCAGCGGGTCGCCGATACGCTCCACCAGCGCTTTATCCAGCTCCGTGTCGGCGCCGCTGATCAGCAGCTCGATGTCTTTGCCCAGCTCTGCGCTGACGTCGCGCACGACCCGCTGGAAACGATTGAAGGTATCGCCGATAGGGACCATGCGCATCGCCAGGGCGCCATCGAGCAATTGCTCCACCAGCCCGGCGACCACTGAGGTCGCTTCCATCAGGTCTTCGTCGGCCCTTTCCCGGGCCATCAACTGGGCGCCGGCACTGGCGGTGATCAATTCGCCCGCCAGATCGATCAAGGTTTCCAATTGGTCGGCGCGCACACGAATGAAGCGCTGACTTTTGTTCTCGGTAACCACTTTGTCGGCCGCCGGTGCTGCGGTCGCTGCGGCAGGGGCTTCGTCCGCCGGCTCCAGCAGGTCTTCTTCTGTAACGCTGCCACAACGAACAAGCGCGTCGGCGAGCCACGCGGCTTCGGCGCCCATGTCCTGCAACCATTGGCGGTACTGTTGGGCGGGAGTATCGGGGGCAAAAATGAACAGCCTACAGTCGTCCCGTACGAACTCGAATGCTTCTGCGATGCTTGCCTCGTCCTTGTCGGACAACAGTCTGATCTCGAAACCCAGATAGCAGCTTTCGGCGTCCATTTGCGCAGCCGCCGGCAGGTTTTCGTAGCAGGTCACCACGCCCAGCAGTTCGCCAAGGGTCGCCAGGTAACGCAGGAACGACAACGGGTCCATGCCGTTGCGCAGCATGTCGGTGCCAAAGCGTACCGAGATGTGCCAGGTTGCATGGGCTGGCGCGGTCTCTTGCGCAGGCGGCACCGGTGCCTGTGCCTGGCGATAGCTGTCCAGGCGCTGGCGCAGCTGAGCTTGGTGATCAAGGGCCTGCGCAGCCAGTGTCGAGCGCTGGACCGCCACCACTTCTATCAATTCCACCAGGTGGTCGTTGCACTCCAGCATCAGTGCAATCAGATCCCGGTCGGCGAGTACCTGTCCGTCACGCAGGCGGTCCAGTACATCCTCGACCACGTGCGCAAAGCTGACGATCGGATCGAGCCCGAACAGGCCGGCCGAGCCTTTGATGGTATGCGCCGCCCTGAAGATGCTGGCCAGTTGATCCGCATCCTTGGGGGCGTGCTCGAGCTGCAATAGGGACTGCTCCATATCCTGCAGCAGCTCACGCGCTTCAGCGATGAAGGTTTGCAAGGCCTGGTCGAGGTTGATATTCAAGGCGACTGTCCTCTGTCAAAGAGCTGTGGGCCCTTGGTGTCCTTAGTGTCGGGAGCTGAACTGCTCGCTGAGTTGGCACAGTTGCAGCACCTGCTCCACGGCCGGGCTCTGTGCAGTCAGTTGCAGCGTTGCGCCGGCGGCGCCGAGTTCTCGTCGGGCCAGCAACAGAAGTTGCAAACCCGCACCATCGATCTCTGCAACCTCGCTCAGGTCCAGCAGCCAGTTTTGTGCGTCGGTTAGCCAGGGCATCCACAGGGCCGCCAACTCGGCCGCGGTGTAAATGGTCATCTCCCCGTGCACCATCATGTGGGTGATGCCTTCACGGCTGTCGACGGTCATCACGGCAGGATCAACTTGGCCACGGCAGCCATCATCTGTGCCGGCTGGAACGGTTTGACCACCCACGCCCTTGCGCCGGCGGCCTGGCCTTCCTGTTTGCGGCTTTCCTGGGATTCGGTGGTCAGCATAATGATCGGCGTAAATTTGTAGGCTGGCAGTTTCTTTACTTCTTTGACGAAGGTGATGCCATCCATGTTCGGCATGTTCACATCGCTGATGATCAGGTGCACTTTCTGCCCGGTGAGCTTGCTCAGTGCATCCTTGCCGTCGCTGCCCTCGATCACGTCATAACCGGCACCCTTGAGGGTGATCCCGACGACCTGGCGGATACTTGCCGAGTCGTCGACCACCAATATGGTCTTGGCCATTGTTTTCTCCTTAGAAAAAAGTGATTGCGTTTTCGTCGGCGGCTTTTACAACCTTGCCGTGGTGGTTCTGGCGCTGTTCGCGCATGGCGTATCCGCGCTCCATGTCGGCCATCCACGTCTTGACGTCCAGCGTCAGCGGCTGACCACTGTGCTCGGCTTGCTGCAATTGGTCGTGCAGCGCGCTCATGCGTTCGCGCACCTGGCCGAGGATCTGGCTCACACGGTCTTGAAACTGAAGTGCGACCAGCACCTGATTGATCTCCTGGCCGATGCCGGCGCTCTCATTGAGCAGGCCGTCGGCCGACTCGCGCAGTTGCCCGGTGATCGTGCTGAAACGCCCCAGCACGCTTTCGATCGTGTTCTGCGAGGCACTGACCTGATCCTGGCTGCGCTCGCTGCTCTCGCCTGCCACTTGCACCAGGCGACTGACGGCCGCGTTGATGATGTCCACTTTGGCCGACATCTTCTGGCCGGTCTCGCTGGACTGGCTCGACAACGTTCGCACGGCGTCGGCGACGACTGCAAAACCGCGCCCGGCGTCACCGGCGCGCGCCGCTTCGATGGCGGCGTTGAGCGCCAGCAGGTTGGTTTGCGCAGCAATGGCAGCGACATCGGCGGCCATGGAGCGCAGTTCACCGGTGTAGGCAGTCAGCGCGCTGACTTCCTTGACCATCTCGTCGCGGCTCTGCTGAGCCACGTGCAATGAGTCCACCACCTGATACAACTCGCTCTCGCTGGTGCTGAGTCCACCGGCGCCCTCGGTGCCGTTGCCCGCGGCGGCCTGTGAGGCCTGGACGGTGTGGTCCAGGCGCTGTGAGATATCGACGAAGCGTGCCGTCAGGTCGGTGATCGCCTGTTCGGTCTGCGCCCCGGCGGTCTCAATTTGCCGCACCCAGATAGGCAAGGTTTGCTGGAACAGACTTTCGGCGATCGGCCGCGATGTTTCCCGGTCCGACATGGACTGCGCCAGTAATAAAAGTTCTGCTTTGGAAGCGGCCTGGCCTTCACTTTTTCTTATACGCAACACTGCAAAGAAACTTGTCGCCAACACCGGTAACAGAATACCCAACAACAAGGCCGGCCAGGAAAGCGTGCCGACAACTTGCATCGACAGTATTGCAAACGAAGCGACTGCGCAGACGATGCCGAGGCCGAGGATCCCGACAGCAGATGTTTTTCCATGACCGGTCATAGGCGTTCCGTCAATTAGAGCAAGATGCTGTATGAATTTGCGTGTACCTCTGTATCTGGTGGCCTTATGAAAACTTGACGTCAGAAATCAACCGGCTGTCGGGAAGCCTTCTGCGCCGGGCTTTAAGCCCCAGAAGCTGCAGCAGATGCTTGACTGAGCTGAAGTGTGTTTACATTCATTTGGAGAGAAAGCGCGCAGATTATTATTAGACGGCATAGAAGGGCGTGTACAAGTTTTGCAGCGCATTGAACAATAAGGAAATCTATCCGATCGTACGGTTTTTTATATTCGTTCGAATGATTTATAAAGAGGCTGGTCTTTGCTGATTGAGATTTGATTTGAATCAGGTACTGGCTCTTGTACAAGAAAGTTGCATGGGCACCGTATCCATACGGGTAGGCTTGAACTGACTGGGCAGTTGCTGAGAAAAAATCACCAACCCGTCGCCGTTCAATACTGCGTTGTTCCGCCTTAACGACCAAAGATGTCTGTGGCTGCGCTGTCGATCGCGGTAGAGCGTGCTCAAGCGTTCGACGTGCCTTTCATTAATATGCGTCCAGTCTCGTCAACGAAGAAGGTGCTTACGGTGTGCTCCAGGGCACGTTGTCACGCATCACCGATTGCAGGTGATGGCATGAATAGGAAAAGTCTGCAGCCTCATGCCGGTCCAGAATGGTCTGGTGGATGAATACTCGCTCATGCACTTGGCGCCTTGCGTGAGAAGACCATGTCCATGACCCGGACCGGCCTTGAGCTCACAAAAGGATAGGCACTTGGCAGACCCGCAACGCGTTGCGTACATGGGCCTGCCGGATGCGGATCTGGCGTTACGCCGAGTGGCGCCGGGTGATGAATTCGCGAATCCGCTGCGCCGCTTCGACGCATTCTGCCAGCGGAGCAACCAGTGCCATCCGCACCCGTCCTGCGCCCGGGTTGAACCCATCGACTTCCCTTGACAGATACGAGCCCGGTACCACCGTCACGTGTTCGGCTTCGAACAGATCGCGGCAAAACTGCGCATCGTCGCCTCCGACGTTGGGCCATAGATAAAAACTGCCGTCCGGGCGCTGCACATCCATTACCGGAGACAGGATGCTCAGCACCGCGTCATATTTCTCGCGGTACAAATCGCGGTTGGCGCGCACATGTTCCTCGTCGCCCCATGCTGCGATGCTGGCCAGTTGGGTCTGAACCGGCATGGCGCAACCGTGATAGGTGCGATAGAGCAGGAAGCCCTTGAGGATATCGGCGTCACCGGCGACGAAGCCCGAGCGTAGGCCAGGCAGGTTGGAGCGCTTGGACAGGCTGTGAAATACCACACAGCGCTTGAAGTCCTCGCGGCCCAGCTCGGCGCAAGCGGTCAGCAAGCCCGGCGGTGGCGTGTCTTCGTCGAAATACAGCTCGCTGTAGCATTCATCTGCAGCGATCACGAAATCGTACTCGTCCGCCAGGGCGATGAGCTTTTTCAAGGTTTGCAGCGGGATCAGCGCGCCAGTCGGGTTGCCCGGCGAGCAGAGGAACAGAATCTGGCAGCGTTTCCAGATGTCGGCAGGTACGGCATCGAAATCCGGATTGAATCCGTGCTCCGCCAGGCAAGGCAGATAGTGCGGTTTGGCGCCAGCGAGAAACGCTGCGCCTTCGTAGATCTGATAAAAAGGGTTCGGACTGACCACCAGCGCGTCATCGCTACGATTGACCACGGTTTGAGTGAAGGCGAACAGCGCTTCCCGAGTGCCGTTGACCGGGAGCACATGCTTGCTCGCGTCCAGCCAGCCGTGTGGAACGCTGAAACGGCGTTCGCACCATTGGGTGATGGCCTCACGCAATGCCGGGATGCCTGCGGTGGTCGGATAGACCGCCATCTGATCCAGGTTATCAGCCAGGGCTTTGGCAACGAATGCTGGCGATTGGTGCTTGGGCTCGCCGATGGACAGGGCAATCGGGCGTTTGTCCGGTTTGGGTGTAACACCGGCGAGCAGGGCGCGAAGCTTTTCGAACGGGTAAGGCTGAAGCTGTTGCAGAGCGTTGTTCATGGGCAATCGGTCTCAAGGAACGGGGCGCCTTCCGCACGGGTTCAGGCGCCATTGAATAGCGTGCTGGTGTCGATTCAAATGCTGATGCGCAGTTCGCTCGCAGGCTCTGCGTTGACGCTGAGTTGCTCAACGATTGCGTCCTGCAAGCGCCTGCACAGCTGTGGGTCGGACAGCGGCTGATTGTTCTCGTCGGTCAGGAAGAACACGTCTTCCACGCGCTCGCCGAGGGTGGCGATCTTGGCGTTCTGCAGCGACAGGTCGAACTCCAGAAAGATCTTGCCGATGCGGGCCAGCAACCCCGGACGGTCCGGCGCGCTGAGTTCGAGCAGCGTGACCGGGCGTTGGGCGTCGTTGGAAATGGTCACCACCGGCGCGAAGGCGAAGTGCTTGAGCTGGCGCGGCACCCGACGCTTGATGATCGTCGGGTAGTCGTCCGGATTGCGCAGGGCTTCGGTCAGTCCGTCGCGAATGGCCTTGATGCGCTCCGGGTTTTCGCCAATCGAGCCGCCGTCACTGTCGAGCACGATATAGGTGTCGAGGGTGAACTGACTGGTCGAGGTGATGACCCGTGCGTCATGAATGTTCAGGTTCAACTGGTCCATCGCCGCAACGGTCACGGCGAAAAAGTCATGCTGGTCTGGCGCGTAAATGAAGATCTGCGTGCCGCCTTCGAACTCGCGCTGCGTGGTTTCGTTGATCAGTACCAGCGGCCCGCCATCGGCCGGCTGCCGCAGGATGGCGTCACTGTGCCATGCGACGTCGCCAGCCGTGTGCCGCAGGAAGTAGTCATCACCCAGTTGCGACCAGAGCTGCTCGACATCGTCCGGATCGGTGCCATTGCGCACCAGAATATCCAGCGCCGCGCTTTGCGTGCGGCGGATCTGTTCTTCGCGGTCCACCGGGTTTTCCAGACCGCGTTTGAGCGCACGCTTGGTTTCCGTGTAGAGCTGGCGTAACAGGCTGGCGCGCCAGGAATTCCATAGGGTTGGGTTGGTGGCGTTGATGTCGGCCACGGTTAGCACATACAGGTAATCCAGATGCACCTCGTCGCCGACGAACTGGGCGAAATCGTGGATTACCTGTGGGTCGGACAGGTCCTTGCGCTGGGCTGTGGTAGACATCACCAGATGGTTTTGTACCAGCCAGACGATCAGTTGAGTGTCCCAGTTCGGCAAATGATGACGAATGCCGAATGCCTGGGCATCGGCGGCGCCCAGCTCCGAGTGGTCGCCGCCGCGCCCTTTGCCGATATCGTGGTAAAGACCGGCCAGATAGATCAGTTCGGGTTTGGGCAGCTTGCCCATGAGCTTGCTGGCTAGCGGAAATTTTTCTGACACCTGAGTGTACTGAAGCTTACGCAGGTGCTTGATCAGGTTCAGGGTGTGAGCGTCAACCGTATAGATGTGGAACAAATCATGCTGCATCTGCCCGACGATATGCCCGAACTCCGGCAGGTAAAGGCCGAGTATGCCGTAGCGGTTCATTCGGCGCAGGTTGCGATGGATGCCGATCTCACATTTGAACAGCTCGATGAACAGGCTGGTGTTGCGAATATCGTGGCGGAAATCGTCGTTGATCAGATGCCGGTGTTCGCGCAGCAGGCGAATGGTATCGGCACGTACACCCTTGATTTCCGGCTGTTGCGCCATCAGCACGAAAATCTCCAGCATCGCGAACGGCGTGCGCGTGAAGACATTCGGCTGAGTCGCCTCGATATAGCCGTCATGCAGCTGGAAACGTGAGTTGATCGATTCGGTGACGGTATTTTCGTCGTCCGAAAGGATCACTTCCTCGAAGTGCTGGATGATCAAGTCGCTCAACTGGGCAATGCTCATGACTACCCGGTAATACTTCTGCATGAAGCGCTCGATGGCCAGTTTCGCATCGCTGTCCTGATACCCCAGAAGTCGGGCGATGCCGGTCTGGTAATCGAACAGCAAGCGGTCCTCGGAGCGACCGGCAAGCATGTGCAGGGCATAGCGCACTTTCCACAGAAACTCCTGTGAAGAGGCGAGCAGTGCGTTCTCGCTTTCCAGCAGAAAACCCTGATCGGCCAACGCATGCAGGTTCAGCGTGCCGTATTGACGACGAGCTACCCAGAGGATGGTCTGAATATCGCGCAGACCACCCGGCGAGCCTTTGACGTTAGGCTCCAGGTTGTACTCGGTATCGAAATACTTGTGATGACGGGCCTTCTGCTCGACGCGCTTGGCCAGGAAGAAGTCCTTGCTTGGCCACATTTCGGCAGGGCTGGTGACTTCCAGCATGCGCTGGCGCAAACGCTCCGGGCCGGCGATGGTGCGGCTCTCCATCAGGTTGGTGATCACCGTCAGGTCGGCGCGGGCCTCGGTTGCGCATTCATCGACCGAGCGCACGCTCTGACCAACCTCAAGGCCAATGTCCCACAAAAGGGTCAGGAAGCGCTCGATGGAGTCGCGGAAAACCTCGTGGTCGGCGCTGTCCAGCAAAATCAGCAGGTCGATGTCGGAATAGGGGTGCAGCTCGCCACGGCCATAGCCGCCGACCGCGAGCAACGCGATATCGGCGTCTTCGCTCCAGTCAAACTGTTCCCAGGCCTGCTGCAGGATATTGTCGACAAACCAGGCGCGGTCCTCGATCAGTCGACGAATCTCACGCCCTGACCTGAAGCGCTCATCAAGCACTTCACGGGCCTGACGAATGGCCTTCTTGAAAGCAGCGATAGGACTCGCCTTCAATGCCAGCTCGGCCTGGAACTGGCCACGGTCGAACAAATCCGGATCTACCTGCGGCATGGGACTGCTTTCCTTCTATCTATATCGGCAGGGTAGCGGCGTTGTTATCAGGCCGATGTGCGGGCAATGGTGTCGTCGCTGCGCAAGGTGAAGATCTCGTAACCGGTGGCGGTGACCAGGATGGTGTGCTCCCACTGCGCCGAGAGTTTGCGGTCCTTGGTGATGGCCGTCCAACCATCGCCCAATAGACGCGTGTCGGCCTTGCCTTGGTTGATCATCGGTTCAATGGTGAAGGTCATGCCTTCCTTGAGCTCGATGCCGGTGCCAGTCTTGCCGTAGTGCAAGACCTGCGGCTCTTCGTGGAACACTTTGCCGATGCCATGGCCGCAGTATTCCCTGACCACCGAAAAGCCGTTTTTCTCGGCGTGCTTCTGGATCACCTCGCCGATATCGCCCAGGTGCGTACCGGGCTTGACCAGTTCGATGCCTTTATACAGGCACTCCTGGGTGATCTTCGACAGCCGTTCAGCCCACTCCGGCACCTTTCCCACATGGAACATCTTGCTGGTATCGCCGTGGTAGCCATCCTTGATGACGGTAACGTCTATGTTCAACACGTCGCCTTCCTTCAGTGGCTTCTCGTTCGGAATGCCGTGGCAGACAACGTGGTTGATGGAGGTGCAGATCGATTTAGGGAAGCCCTTGTAGTTCAGCGGGGCAGGGATGGCCTTCTGTTCGTTGACGATGTAGTCATGACAAATGCGGTCCAGTTCGTCGGTGGTGACGCCGGGCTTGACGTACGCCCCGATCATTTCCAGTACGTCCGCGGCCAGGCGACCGGCGACACGCATCTTTTCGATGTCTTCAGGGGTTTTGATGGTAACGGTCATACAAGGCTCTCTCGGCGCGGCGGGGCCGCAGCTAAACACGGAAAAATGCGATTCTACCAGACCGCCGCCGGGCGGGTTATCATCGCTTCGCCCCATAGGAAGCCGACAGCGTGTGCTGCACGGCGCGCTGGAGCGGCAAAAGCATCGAAAAACAGGATCTTGTTTGCAGTTCCGTTATCCAAAACTTTGTGATATAAAATGCGCCGCTTTACGGGGTGCGCCCTGAAAGCCCAAACCCACACACGTGTCGACACGATGACCTGGGTGCCTTCGGTTCAAGCCGCTGGTTGGTCATTGGGATACGTGGAGGCCTAACCCGACTTATCAAGGAACTATCATGTCCCAAGTCAACATGCGCGATATGCTGAAGGCCGGTGTGCACTTCGGTCACCAAACCCGTTACTGGAATCCGAAAATGGGTAAGTACATTTTCGGCGCGCGTAACAAGATTCACATTATCAACCTTGAAAAAACCCTGCCTATGTTCAACGAAGCACTGACTTTCGTTGAGCGTCTGGCCCAAGGCAAAAACAAGATTCTGTTCGTCGGCACCAAGCGTTCCGCTGGCAAGATCGTTGCTGAAGAAGCAGCACGTTGCGGTTCGCCGTACGTCGATCACCGCTGGTTGGGCGGCATGCTGACCAACTTCAAAACCATCCGTGCCTCCATCAAGCGTCTGCGCGAGCTGGAAGTTCAGGCTGAAGACGGTACTTTCGCCAAGCTGACCAAGAAAGAGGCGCTGATGCGTACTCGCGATCTGGAAAAGCTGGATCGTAGCCTGGGTGGTATCAAGGACATGGGCGGTCTGCCAGACGCACTGTTCGTCATCGACGTTGACCACGAGCGCATCGCGATCACCGAAGCCAACAAGCTGGGTATCCCGGTCATCGGCGTAGTCGACACCAACAGCAGCCCGGAAGGCGTTGACTACATCATCCCAGGTAACGACGACGCCATCCGCGCCATCCAGCTGTACATGGGTTCGATGGCTGACGCTGTTATCCGTGGTCGCAACAATGTCGCTGGCGGCACCGACGTTTACGTTGAAGAAGCTCCAGCAGCAGCTGTTGAAGGCTGAGTAGCAAACGCCTAGCGTTTACTCAGTACGCAAAAAGGGGGCTTGGCCCCCTTTTTGCCACCTCGAAAACCATCTGGCATTGCCATGGACCTATCGTCATGCGCAGCTGCCACCATGGTTTCAAGAATTTGAACGCCCGCCCGGCGGGTGGAATGGTTGAAGACCTATCCAAGAGGATTTTGAAATGGCAGAGATTACTGCAGCGTTGGTCAAAGAACTGCGCGAGCGTACCGGCGAAGGCATGATGGATTGCAAAAAGGCCTTGACCAAGGCTGGCGGCGACATCGAAAAAGCCATCGACGATATGCGTGCATCGGGCGCAATCAAAGCCGCCAAGAAAGCAGGCAACGTTGCCGCTGAAGGTGCTATCGCCATCAAGGATGACGGTAAAGCCGCAGTCTTGATCGAAGTCAACTCGCAGACCGACTTCCTGGCTCTGCAGGACGACTTCAAGAGCTTTGTCGCCAGCAGCGTTGAAAAAGCGTTTGCTGACAAACTGACTGACGCCGCTCCGCTGATCGAGGCTCAGGAAGTCGAGCGCACTGCGCTGGTTGCCAAGGTAGGCGAGAACGTCAACATTCGTCGTCTGGCTCGCATTGAAGGCGACGTGCTGGGTTCTTACTTGCACGGCAACAAGATCGGCGTTGTTGTAGCCTTGAAAGGCGGCGACGCTGAACTGGCCAAAGACATCGCGATGCACGTTGCTGCCAGCAACCCTGAATTCCTGCTGCCTTCGGACGTCTCCCCTGAAGCGATCGAGCGCGAGAAGAATGTCTTCCTGCAATTGAACGAAGACAAGATCAAGGGCAAGCCTGCCGAGATCGCCGAGAAGATGGTCCAGGGTCGTATCACCAAGTTCCTGGCCGAGGCCAGCCTGGTTGAGCAGGCGTTCGTCAAGAACCCGGACATCAAGGTCGGTGAGCTGGCCAAGAAAGCCGGTGCTGAAATCGTTTCTTTCACCTACTTCAAAGTCGGTGAAGGTATCGAGAAGCCAGTGGACAACTTCGCTGAAGAAGTCGCTGCTCAAGTAGCTGCAAGCAAGCAATAAGACGGTCCTCCCACTGTCGATCAAGAGGCTGCCCGCTCACGCGCGCAGCCTCTTTGTCAAAACGGCAGAAGGAATTTGTTTTTCCGGGAGGCGCGGCTCATGAGGCTGCGAAATCCTGACGAAGTAGCCTAGAGTTAGCGCTGGTTTAAAACGGCTGGCAGACTCGAAAGATTTTTTTAACGCCGCAGGAGAGATTCGCAATGGCTCAGCAGGGCAGTGGTTATCAAGCTCGCTATAAACGCATTCTACTCAAGCTTAGCGGCGAGGCCCTGATGGGGTCCGAAGAGTTCGGCATCGACCCAAAAGTACTGGATCGCATGGCGCTTGAAGTAGGCCAACTGGTAGGTATTGGCGTTCAGGTTGGCCTGGTCATCGGCGGCGGCAACCTGTTCCGCGGCGCGGCACTTAGTGCTGCCGGGATGGATCGGGTCACCGGCGACCATATGGGTATGTTGGCCACTGTGATGAATGCTCTGGCAATGCGTGATGCGCTGGAGCGCGCCAATATTTCGGCCATCGTGATGTCGGCGATTTCCATGGTGGGCGTGACCGATCACTACGATCGTCGCAAAGCGATGCGTCACCTGAATGCCAAGGAAGTCGTGATTTTCGCGGCAGGTACTGGCAATCCGTTCTTCACCACCGATTCGGCCGCCTGCTTGCGTGCGATCGAAATCGACGCCGATGTCGTGCTGAAGGCAACCAAGGTCGATGGTGTGTACACTGCCGATCCATTCAAGGACCCGCATGCCGAGAAGTTCGATCATCTGACTTACGATGAAGTACTGGATCGCAAGCTGGGCGTAATGGATCTGACCGCTATCTGCCTGTGTCGTGACCACAAGATGCCGCTGCGTGTTTTTAATATGAACAAACCCGGTGCCCTGCTGAATATCGTGCATGGCGGCGCGGAAGGAACTTTGATCGAGGAAGGCGAGCAATGATCAACGAAATCAAAAAAGACGCTCAAGAGCGCATGCAGAAAACCATCGAGTCCCTGAGCCATGCTTTTGGTCAGATTCGTACTGGCAAGGCCCACCCTAGCATTCTGGGCAGCGTGATGGTCCCGTACTACGGTGCCGATACCCCCTTGAGCGGTGTTGCCAACGTCACGGTTAAAGATTCCCGTACCCTGCAGGTCGTGGCGTTTGAGCGCAACATGCTCGCGGCGGTCGACAAGGCGATCCAGAGCGCAGGCTTGAACCTCAACCCGACCAACCTTGGCGAGTTGCTGTTGATCTCCATGCCGGCCCTGACCGAAGAAACTCGCAAGGGCTTCACCAAACAGGCACGCGCCGCGGCCGAGGATGCTCGCGTTGCCGTGCGCAACATTCGTCGTGATGCGTTGGGCGATCTGAAGAAACTGGTCAAGGACAAGGAAATCAGCGAAGACGAAGAGCGTCGTGGCACGACTGAGATCGACAAGCTGATCAAGGATTTCGAGGCTCAGATCACAAAAGCCACGGAAGAGAAAGAAAAAGACCTGATGGCCGTATAAGGGTCAGGAAGCTTTCATGGAAAAGACAAAGCTGGCAGTGCCGTCGTCGGTGCCGCGTCATGTCGCGATCATCATGGATGGGAACAATCGCTGGGCCAAAAAGCGTCTGTTGCCCGGCGTGGCGGGTCATAAGGCTGGCGTGGACGCTGTCCGGGCGGTTATCGAAGTGTGTGCCGAAGCCAAGGTCGAGGTCTTGACGCTGTTCGCCTTCTCCAGTGAGAACTGGCAGCGTCCGGCCGACGAGGTGGGCGCGCTCATGGAGCTGTTCTTTACCGCTCTTCGGCGTGAGACCAAGCGTCTGAACGAGAACGGCATCAGCCTGCGCATCATCGGCGACCGTTCGCGTTTCCATCCCGAGCTTCAGGCGGCTATTCGCGAGGCCGAAGCCCGAACTGCCGGCAATACCCGCTTTGTCCTGCAAATCGCTGCCAATTATGGCGGCCAGTGGGATATCGCTCAAGCCGCACAGCGCCTGGCGCGTGAAGTTCAAGCCGGGCATCTGCGTCCGGAGGACATTACGCCGGAGCTGTTGCAGACGTGTCTGGCAACCGGCGACCTGCCGCTTCCGGATTTGTGCATTCGTACCGGAGGCGAGCATCGCATCAGCAACTTCCTGCTTTGGCAGCTGGCGTATGCCGAGCTGTACTTCTCCGACCTGTTTTGGCCGGACTTCAAACACGATGCCATGCGCCATGCGCTGGCTGATTTTGCTTCGCGCCAACGCCGCTTCGGGAAAACCAGCGAGCAGGTAGAAGCTGGAGCCCGTGCTTAATGCTCAAACAACGAATCATTACCGCGTTAATTCTCGCGCCGCTGGCGCTGTGTGGCTTCTTTCTGCTCGAAGGCGGCAGCTTTGCGCTGTTCATCGGCGCCGTGGTGGTGCTGGGCGCCTGGGAGTGGGCACGTCTGGCCGGTTTCGAAACTCAGTCAGTTCGCATGGGGTACGCGGTGGTGGTGGCTGTGCTGCTCTTTGCGCTGTACGTGCTGCCCGGGCTGGCGCCGTGGATTCTGGTGGCGGCGCTGATCTGGTGGATCGCGGCGACCTGGCTGGTTTTGACCTATCCGGAGTCAAGCGAGCACTGGTCCAGCGTGCTCTGCAAGTTGGTCATTGGTCTTCTTATTTTGCTTCCCGCCTGGCAAGGCCTTGTACTCATCAAGCTTGAGCCCATGGGCAACTGGCTGATTCTCTCGGTGATGGTGCTGGTGTGGGGCGCAGACATTGGGGCCTATTTTTCCGGCAAGGCATTTGGTAAGCGCAAGCTGGCGCCTAAAGTCAGCCCCGGGAAAAGCTGGGAAGGTTTGTACGGCGGCCTGGTTGCGTGTCTGCTGATCACCCTGGCGGTCGGCTTGTATCGGAGCTGGGCGGCGGCTGAAATCCTGTTCGCTCTGGTGGGAGCAGCGGTCGTAGTGCTGATCTCCGTCGTGGGCGATCTCACCGAGAGCATGTTCAAGCGCAAATCCGGAGTCAAGGACAGCAGTAATCTGCTGCCCGGGCATGGCGGGGTGCTGGATCGCATCGACAGCCTCACCGCCGCGATTCCTGTATTTGCCCTCCTGCTGTGGGCTGCCAAAGACTGGGGCGTAATGTGAGTCAGCCTCAACAGATTACTGTCCTGGGCGCGACGGGCTCGGTCGGCCTGAGTACCCTCGACGTCGTCGCCCGGCATCCCTCACGTTACAAGGTGTTTGCGCTCACCGGCTTTACGCGCCTGGCTGAGTTGCTGGCGCTTTGCGTTCGTCATGCGCCGCAGTTCGCCGTCGTGCCGACCACCGCTGCGGCGCGCCAGTTGCAGGATGATCTGCGCGCGGCTGGCCTCGATACCCGGGTATTGGTAGGGGAGGGTGGTCTGTGTGAAGTCAGCGCTCACCCACAGGTGGACACGGTGCTCGCGGCTATCGTCGGTGCGGCCGGGCTACGTCCGACGCTGGCGGCTGTAGAAGCGGGCAAGAAGGTGCTGTTGGCTAACAAGGAGGCCCTGGTCATGTCGGGTGCCTTGTTTATGCAGGCTGTTCGACGCAGTGGCACAGTACTGCTACCTCTGGACAGCGAACACAACGCTATCTTTCAGTGCCTGCCAGCCAACTACGCCGGCGGTCTTGGCTCTGTCGGCGTGCGCCGCATCCTGCTCACCGCGTCCGGTGGCCCGTTTCGCGCAACGCCTTTGCCGGAACTGGAGCATGTTTCGCCCGAGCAGGCGTGTGCGCATCCGAACTGGTCCATGGGGCGCAAGATTTCCGTCGACTCCGCCAGCATGATGAACAAGGGGCTGGAGCTGATCGAGGCTTGCTGGCTGTTCGACACCGCTCCGGCGCGCATAGAAGTGGTGATACACCCGCAGAGCGTCATTCATTCCCTGGTGGATTACGTGGACGGCTCCGTCCTGGCCCAGTTGGGTAATCCAGACATGCGTACACCGATCGCCCATGCGCTCGCTTGGCCCGAACGCATCGAGTCGGGGGTTGCGCCGCTGGATCTGTTCAGTATTGCACGCCTGGATTTCCAGGCGCCGGACGAAGTGCGCTTCCCTTGCCTGCGTCTAGCACGGCAAGCTGCCGAGGCCGGCGACAGCGCACCTGCAGTGCTCAATGCCGTCAACGAGGTCGCGGTCGCGGCGTTTCTGGAACAGCGTATTCGCTTTCCGGAAATCGCGAGTATGATCGACGAAGTCCTGAATCTCGAACCTATCGTTGCAGTGAACGAGCTTGAGACGGTGTTCGAGATCGACGCAAGGGCGCGGGCGCTGGCTGATCAGTGGCTGGATCGTAATGATCGCTAGCCCGCAGGTGCAACTCGGTACAGGTTCATCGACGCGAGCAGGCACGCGCTGGGTACCGGCCTGCAACGCCAAACGAACACCCGGAGAACAGCGATGAGCGCGCTCTATATGATTGTTGGCACCCTGGTTGCGCTGGGCGTGCTGGTGACTTTTCACGAGTTTGGTCACTTTTGGGTGGCGCGGCGTTGTGGCGTCAAGGTGTTGCGCTTCTCGGTGGGTTTCGGCATGCCGCTGTTGCGCTGGCGCGACCGTCAAGGCACCGAGTATGTTGTGGCTGCCATCCCTCTGGGTGGCTACGTGAAGATGCTCGACGAGCGCGAAGGCGAAGTGCCTGCCGAGCTGATCGATCAGTCCTTCAACCGCAAGTCAGTCTATCAGCGCATCGCCATCGTCATTGCCGGGCCGGTTGCGAACTTTTTGCTGGCGATTGTATTTTTCTGGGTGCTGGCAATGCTGGGCAGCCAGCAAGTGCGGCCGGTCATCGGCGGCGTGGAGGCGGGCAGCATCGCAGACAAGGCCGGACTGACGTCCGGACAGGAAATTGTATCGGTTGATGGCGAAAACACGACCGGCTGGTCGGCTGTCAATCTGCAGCTCGTTCGTCGCCTGGGTGAGACCGGCAGCATTGCGCTGAAGGTTCGCGATCAGGGCTCCGAGATCGAGACGCCTCGTTCTCTGGTATTGGATAACTGGCTCAAGGGCTCTGCCGAGCCGGACCCTATCCGCTCACTCGGGATTCGCCCGTGGCGTCCGTCACTGCCACCTGTGCTTGCCGAACTCGATCCTGCGGGACCGGCTCAGGCCGCTGGTCTGAAAACCGGTGATCGCCTGTTGGCGCTGGACGGCCAGCCGCTCAGCGACTGGCAGCAAGTAGTGGACTGGGTTCGTGTCCGGCCTGATACCCGAATTTCGCTGAGTATTGAGCGCGATGATGCGAAACTCGACGTGCCGGTCACGCTGGTCGCTCGCGGGGAGGGGAAGGCAGCCGCCGGGTATCTCGGTGCGGGGGTCAAGGCTATCGCCTGGCCACCTGAAATGCTCAGGGAGGTCAGGTACGGCCCTGTGGCCGCCGTGGCAGAGGGTGCGCAACGTACATGGACCATGAGCGTGCTGACCCTCGATTCACTGAAGAAAATGTTGTTCGGCGAGCTCTCGGTAAAAAACTTGAGCGGACCGATAACCATTGCTAAAGTGGCGGGCGCTTCGGCCCAGTCAGGTGTGGGTGACTTCCTGAATTTCCTTGCTTATCTGAGCATAAGCCTGGGGGTTCTCAATTTGCTGCCCATTCCAGTATTGGACGGGGGGCACTTGCTGTTTTATCTGATCGAGTGGGCGCGTGGTCGTCCCCTGTCGGAAAAGGTTCAGGGCTGGGGGGCTCAGATCGGTATAAGTCTGGTGGTTGGAGTCATGTTGCTCGCACTGGTCAACGATCTGGGACGACTGTAAAGCTACGCCGAATTGTGAATCTGCCGCATTTTGCGGCAGTTTGTTTATTGCCAGTTGGAATAAGAAAGGACTTCATGAAACGTCTGCTGCTAACTGCGGTTCTTGCCGTACTGATGATCGCCGAAGTTCACGCCGAGTCCTTCACTATCTCCGATATCCGTGTCAACGGCCTGCAGCGGGTGTCCGCTGGTAGTGTCTTCGGCGCGCTGCCGTTGAACGTGGGTGAGCAGGCCGATGACGCGCGTCTTGTGGATGCCACGCGTGCACTGTTCAAAACCGGATTTTTCCAGGATATCCAGCTGGGCCGCGACGGCGACGTTCTGGTGATCACCGTGGTCGAGCGCCCATCGGTTGCGAGCATCGAGATCGATGGCAACAAGGCGATCACTACCGAAGACTTGATGAAAGGGCTCAAGCAATCGGGGTTGGCAGAAGGCGAGATCTTCCAGCGGGCAACCCTTGAAGGCGTTCGTAACGAACTGCAGCGTCAGTATGTCGCTCAAGGCCGCTATTCGGCGGAAGTCGCCACCGAAGTCGTTCCTCAGCCACGTAACCGCGTAGGTCTGAAGATCAATATTAACGAAGGCGCAGTCGCCGCGATCCAGCACATCAATGTGGTGGGCAACTCGGTGTTCCCCGAGCAGGATCTGGTTGACCTGTTCGAATTGAAAACCACCAATTGGCTTTCCTTCTTCAAGAACGACGACAAGTACGCCCGGGAAAAACTGTCCGGCGACCTGGAGCGTCTGCGTTCGTACTACCTCGACCGCGGCTATATCAATATGGATATCGCCTCGACCCAGGTCTCGATCACGCCCGACAAGAAAAGCGTTTACATCACCGTCAATATCCATGAAGGCGAAAAGTACAGCGTCAAATCGGTCAAGCTGAGCGGTGATCTCAAGGTGCCGGAAGACCAGGTCAAGTCGCTGTTGCTGGTCAAGCCAGGCCAGGTGTTCTCGCGCAAGGTCATGACTACCACTTCTGAACTGATCACTCGTCGTCTGGGCAACGAGGGCTATACCTTCGCCAACGTCAACGGCATACCGACGCCGAACGATGAAGACCACACCGTGGACATCACCTTCGCTGTCGATCCTGGCAAGCGTGCTTACGTGAACCGCATCAACTTCCGCGGCAACACCAAGACTGCGGATGAGGTGCTGCGTCGCGAGATGCGTCAGATGGAAGGGGGTTGGGCTTCTACCTACCTGATCGATCAGTCCAAGACCCGTCTCGATCGTCTGGGCTTCTTCAAGGAAGTGAATGTTGAAACACCTGCGGTGCCGGGCACTGACGATCAGGTTGACGTGAACTATGCCGTGGAAGAGCAAGCTTCCGGTTCGATCACCGCAAGCGTGGGCTTCGCGCAAAGCGCGGGCTTGATCCTCGGCGGCTCGATCAGCCAGAACAACTTCCTGGGTACGGGTAATAAGGTCAGCATCGGCTTGACCAAAAGTGAATACCAGACCCGCTACAACTTCAGCTATGTCGATCCGTACTTCACACCGGACGGTGTGAGCCTGGGCTACAGCGCGTTCTATCGCAAGACCAACTACGATGACCTCGATGTCGACGTGGCGAGCTACTCGGTAGACAGCCTGGGTGCCGGGATCAACATGGGCTACCCGATCAGTGAAACCGCGCGTCTGAACTTCGGTCTGTCGGTACAGAAGGACGAGATCAACACCGGTACCTATACCGTTGACGAAATTTTCGACTTCCTGGAAAAAGAAGGCGACAGTTTCACCAACTTCAAAGCGTCTGTTGGCTGGTCCGAGTCCACGTTGAACAAGGGCACGCTACCGACACGTGGTCACTCGCAGAGCCTGACGCTGGAAACCACCATTCCCGGCAGCGACCTGTCGTTCTATAAGCTCGACTACCGTGGCCAGTTATTCCACCCGATCACCAACAGCACCACCCTTCGTTTGCACTCGGAGCTGGGTTATGGCGACGGCTTCGGCTCGACGTCTGGCCTGCCGTTCTACGAGAACTACTACGCGGGTGGCTTCAACTCGGTTCGTGGTTTCAAGGACAGCACATTGGGCCCGCGTAGTACGCCTAGTAAGCTAAATACTTCTAAAGGTACAGCTCTGGATCCGGACCAGGATCCGCTCCCATTCGGCGGTAACGTGCTGATCACTGGTGGCGCCGAGATTCTCTTCCCGCTCCCGTTTGTGAAAGATCAACGGTCGTTGAGGACGTCGTTGTTCTGGGACGTGGGTAATGTATTCAGTACCAATTGTGGGTCCACGAAGTTCACTGCGAATAACGAAAAGGTAGAGTGTAACGGCCCTGATCTTTCAGGTCTGGCAAGCTCTGTCGGCGTAGGCGTAACCTGGATTACCGCTCTGGGCCCATTGAGTTTCGCTCTGGCTATGCCAGTCAAGAAGCCGGACGACAGCACCGAAACCCAGGTCTTCCAATTCTCTCTCGGTCAGACCTTCTAAGGGTCTGATCACTGATCACGACAACGGATTCTGTAGGAGTTACAACGTGCGTAAGTTGACCCAATTGGCACTGCTGGCAACCGTTCTGATCGCGGGCCCCGCGTTCGCCGACATGAAGATCGCCGTACTGAACTATCAAATGGCGCTGCTTGAGTCGGATGCAGCCAAGAAATATGCAGTCGATGCCGAGAAAAAATTCGGCCCTCAGTTGACCAAGCTCAAGGCGCTGGAAAGCAGTGCTAAAGGCATTCAGGATCGTCTGGTGGCTGGTGGCGACAAGATGGCCCAGCCTGAGCGCGAAAAGCTGGAACTGGACTTCAAGCAGAAGGCCCGTGACTTCCAGTTCCAGTCCAAGGAGCTGAACGAAGCCAAAGCCGTTGCCGACCGCGAAATGCTCAAGCAACTGAAGCCAAAGCTGGACCAGGCAGTAGAGGAAGTGATCAAGAAGGGCGGTTTCGACCTGGTATTCGAGCGCGGTGCGGTGATTGACGTCAAGCCACAGTACGACGTCACTCGTCAGGTTATCGAGCGCATGAACCAGCTGAAGTAATTTCATGACTGCGCCCATCACACTCGGCCATCTGGCCGAGTTCCTCGGTGCCACGCTACGTGGCCCGGCGGACAAGGAAATATCCGGACTCGCCACCTTGCAGGAGGCGGGTCCCGGCCAAGTGAGTTTTCTGGCCAATCCCCAGTATCGAAAATTCCTCGCGACCAGCCAATCCGCTGCGGTGCTTCTCAAGCCTGCAGATGCCGAAGGCTATGCGGGGGATGCACTGCTGATCGCTGATCCCTATCTGGCATACGCACGTATTTCCCACCTGTTCGATCCGAAGCCCAAGGCTGCTGCCGGTATTCATCCAACGGCAGTCGTGGCTGACGACGCGGTGGTCGATGCGGCTGCCAGTATCGGTCCCTACGTGATTATCGAAAGCGGTGCCCGTGTTGCAGCAGGCGTCACACTCGGTGCTCACTGCTACGTTGGTGCCCGCAGTGTGATCGGCGAAGGTGGCTGGCTCGCGCCTCGCGTGACGCTGTACCACGATGTGCGGATCGGCCAGCGTGTGGTGGTCCAGTCCGGCGCTGTGCTCGGTGGTGAGGGTTTCGGCTTCGCCAACGAAAAAGGTGTCTGGCAAAAGATCGCGCAGATCGGTGGGGTCACCATTGGAGACGATGTCGAGATCGGCGTGAACACTGCCATCGACCGCGGTGCCATGGACGATACCCGCATTGGCAATGGTGTGAAGCTGGATAACCAGATTCAGATCGCGCACAACGTTCAGGTGGGCGACCACACGGCCATGGCGGCGTGCGTGGGCATTTCCGGCAGCGCGAAGATCGGTAAACACTGTATGCTCGCCGGCGGTGTCGGGCTGGTCGGGCATATCGAGATTTGCGATAACGTGTTCATCACTGGTATGACCATGGTGACCCGTTCAATTACCGAGCCTGGTTCCTATTCTTCCGGGACCGCTATGCAGCCAGCTGCAGAATGGCGAAAAAGCGCTGCTCGGATTCGCCAGCTCGACGACATGTCACGGCGGCTGCAACAGCTAGAAAAGATTGTCGAGGCAGTGACCTCAGGCGGTAAAGCTTCATCTGATGGCTGATACCTTTTTCTTATCAAGTGTGCACAGCCGATAAACTGCCTCCTTGATTTGCTAGAGGAGTGCTGCGCATTTGTCGCGCACTCCCAATCTTTACTACAGGCTTGCTCTCGAAATGATGGACATCAACGAAATTCGCGAATATCTGCCCCACCGTTATCCATTCCTTTTGGTGGATCGTGTGGTGGAGCTGGATGTTGAGAATAAAAGCATTCGTGCCTATAAGAATGTCAGCATCAATGAACCCTTCTTCAATGGTCACTTTCCCCAGCATCCGATCATGCCGGGCGTGTTGATCATCGAGGCGATGGCGCAGGCAGCGGGCATCCTCGGTTTCAAAATGCTTGACGTGAAGCCGGCTGACGGCACCCTGTATTACTTCGTGGGCTCCGACAAGCTGCGGTTTCGCCAGCCAGTATTACCAGGCGACCAGTTGATCCTTGAAGCGAAGTTTCTCAGTTGCAAGCGTCAGATCTGGAAGTTCGATTGCCAGGCTTCGGTAGACGGCAAGCCGGTATGCTCCGCAGAAATCATCTGTGCGGAACGTAAGCTATGAGTTTGATTGACCCTCGCGCAATCATCGATCCGACGGCCGTTCTGGCTGCCAATGTGGAGGTCGGCCCGTGGTCGATCGTCGGGCCCGGTGTGGAAATTGGCGAGGGTACGGTGATTGGTCCCCATGTGATCCTGCGCGGCCCGACCAGAATCGGTAAACACAACCACATTTACCAGTTTTCCTCGGTAGGTGAGGACACCCCTGATCTCAAGTACAAGGGTGAGGCGACACGTCTGGTCATCGGTGACCACAACGTGATTCGCGAAGGCGTCACGATCCATCGTGGCACCATTCAGGACCGCGCTGAAACCACGATTGGTGATCACAACCTGATCATGGCCTATGCCCACATCGGGCACGATAGCGTCATCGGCAATCACTGCATCCTGGTCAACAACACGGCATTGGCGGGCCATGTCCATGTGGCTGACTGGGCGATCCTGTCGGGTTTTACACTGGTTCATCAGTACTGCCATATCGGCGCTCACAGCTTTTCCGGCATGGGCACGGCCATCGGCAAGGACGTTCCTGCGTTCGTCACCGTATTCGGCAGCCCGGCACAAGCGCGTAGCATGAACTTCGAAGGCATGCGCCGTCGCGGTTTCTCCGACGATGCGATCCACGCGCTGCGTCGCGCCTACAAAACGGTTTATCGCCAGGGCCTGACGGTGGAGCAGGCCGTGGTCGAACTCGCCGAGCCCGCTTCAAGGTTTACGGAAGTTGCGTTGTTCCTTGAGTCCATTCAGAACTCGACCCGCGGCATCACCCGTTAACCATGAGTGTACTGCGTATCGCGCTGGTCGCCGGGGAAGCTTCCGGCGACATTCTCGGATCGGGTTTGATGCATGCCATCAAAGCCCGACATCCTGACGCACAATTCATCGGTGTCGGTGGTCCGCTCATGGAAGCTGAAGGCATGGCCTCCTACTTCCCCATGGAGCGCCTGTCGGTCATGGGACTGGTGGAAGTGCTGGGCCGGCTCAAGGAGTTGCTGGCGCGGCGTAAGCTGCTGATCCAGACCCTGATCGATGCAAAGCCGGATGTCTTCATCGGTATCGACGCCCCTGATTTCACCCTGAATATAGAGCTCAAACTGCGTCAAGCCGGGATTAAGACCGTGCACTACGTCAGCCCATCCGTTTGGGCGTGGCGGCAGAAGCGCGTGCTGAAGATTCGCGAAGGCTGTGATCTGATGCTGACCTTGCTGCCCTTCGAGGCAAGATTCTACGAAGAGAAGGGCGTGCCGGTACGCTTTGTCGGGCACCCGCTGGCGGACACCATTCCCCTTGAAGCCGATCGACAGGCAGCCCGCGCCGAACTGGGGTTCGGCGAAGGCCCCGTCGTGGCACTGATGCCCGGCAGCCGTGGCGGTGAAGTCGGGCGGCTGGGCGCACTGTTCTTCGATACCGCAGAGCGTCTGCTGGCGCGACGTCCAGATCTGCGTTTCGTTCTGCCATGCGCCAGTCCCCAGCGTCGTGCGCAAATCGAACAACTGCTACAGGGCCGCGATCTGCCACTGACGTTGCTCGAGGGCCGCTCCCATGTTGCCTTGGCTGCCTGCGATGCGGTCCTGATCGCCTCGGGAACCGCGACGCTGGAAGCGTTGCTGTACAAACGACCGATGGTGGTTGCCTATCGTCTGGCACCGCTGACTTACTGGATACTCAAGCGGATGGTGAAAAGTCCGTATGTGTCGCTGCCGAACCTGTTGGCCCAGCGTTTGCTGGTTCCTGAGCTTCTGCAGGACGCAGCGACTGCCGACACCCTTGCGCAAACCCTGCTGCCGTTGCTCGACAATGGCGAGGAGCAGACTGTCGGGTTCGACGAAATTCACCGTACCTTGCGTCGCGATGCGTCCAATCAGGCCGCCGATGCGGTATTGAGCCTGATTGGCCCATCGCCTTCACGATGAGTGTGTAATCAATGCAAATGGGTCTGGATTTCAATCTGGTCGAGGAACTGGTCGCCGGTGTCGATGAGGTGGGCCGTGGTCCGCTGTGCGGCGCTGTGGTGACCGCTGCGGTGATCCTCGATCCCAAGCGCCCGATTGTGGGTCTTAACGATTCGAAAAAACTCACTGAAGCCAAGCGCGAAAAGCTGTTCGACGAGATCTGCGAAAAGGCCCTGTGCTGGCACATCGCGCGGGCTGAAGTGCACGAGATCGACGAGTTGAACATCTTGCACGCCACGATGCTGGCGATGAAGCGCGCAGTCGAAGGATTGTTGATCACGCCCAAGCTGGCACTTATCGACGGTAACCGTTGCCCGCAGCTGTCGGTGCCTAGCGCGCCGGTCATTCAAGGGGACGGGCAGGTGCCGGCCATCGCTGCGGCATCGATTCTCGCCAAGGTCTCTCGTGATCGGGAAATGGCCGCGCTGGAGCTGGTTTATCCGGGCTACGGCATTGGTGGTCATAAGGGGTATCCCACGCCGGTTCATCTGGAAGCGTTGGCGCGGCTGGGGCCGACGCCGATTCATCGACGCTCCTTTGCGCCGGTGCGCGCGGCGTATGAAGCGCAAGACATGATGATTTCCACCGGCTTTACACCATTGCCATTCAATTGAACGCGGGCTGATGTTTTGCTCAGCGGCCGGTACAATCCGGCCTTCGTTTTCCGTGCGCTATAGGATCACCCATGCCGGCTTCTTTCGTTCATTTACGCCTGCACACCGAATATTCCCTGGTTGACGGTCTCGTTCGGGTCAAGCCGTTGGTCAAGGCGCTGACCGGCATGAACATGCCTGCGGTAGCGGTAACGGACCAAAACAACCTTTGCTCGCTGGTCAAATTCTATAAAACCGCCATGGGCGCCGGTATCAAGCCGATCTGCGGTGCCGACATCTGGCTGGCCGGCCGCGACCGCGATGCTCCACTGAGCCGCATGAGTCTGCTGGTGATGAACCCCAGAGGCTATCTGAACCTCACCGAGCTGATTTCCCGTGGCTTCATGGACGGCCAGCGCAACGGCCTGGTGATAATCGACCGCGAATGGGTAGCAGAAGCCAGCGAAGGATTGATTGCCCTGTCGGCGGCCAAGGAAGGCGAAATCGGCATGGCCCTGCTGGGCAGTAATCCTGCCGAGGCCGATGAGCTGCTCAAGGAATGGATGGCGGTGTTCCCGGACCGTTTTTATGTCGAGGTCCAGCGCACCAACCGTATCAATGACGAGGAACATCTGCATGCCGCCGTGGCCCTGGCCGAGCGTCATGGCGCGCCGCTGGTGGCAACCAACGATGTGCGGTTCATCAAGCAGGAAGATTTCGAAGCCCACGAAACCCGTGTGTGCATCGGCGAAGGCCGAGCGCTGGACGACCCGCGTCGCTCGCATAACTACAGCGATCAGCAGTACCTCAAAAGCGCCGAGCAGATGGCCGAGTTGTTCAGCGACCTGCCCGACGCGCTGGCCAACACCGTCGAAATCGCCAAGCGCTGTAACATCGAAGTCAAGCTGGGTACGCACTTCCTGCCCAACTTCCCCATCCCCGATGGCCTGACCATCGATGAATATTTCCGCAAGGTGTCCTTCGAAGGTCTGGAAGAGCGTCTTGCTGTGCTGTGGCCCAAGGAAACCACGCCCGACTACGAGGCCAAGCGTCAGGTCTACGTCGATCGTTTGAATTTCGAGCTGGATATCATCATCCAGATGGGCTTTCCCGGTTACTTCCTGATCGTGATGGACTTCATCCAGTGGGCCAAGAACAACGGCGTGCCAGTCGGACCGGGCCGGGGATCGGGTGCCGGTTCTCTCGTGGCCTATGTGCAGAAGATCACCGACCTCGATCCGCTGCAATATGATTTGCTGTTCGAACGGTTCCTCAACCCCGAACGGGTTTCGATGCCCGACTTCGACGTTGACTTCTGCATGGACGGTCGCGACCGGGTGATCGATTACGTGGCCGAGAAATACGGCCGCAACGCGGTCAGCCAGATCATCACTTTTGGTTCGATGGCGGCCAAGGCGGTGGTTCGCGACGTGGCGCGGGTGCAAGGCAAGTCTTACGGCCTGGCCGATCGCCTGTCGAAGATGATCCCGTTCGAAGTCGGCATGACCCTGGAAAAGGCCTACGAGCAGGAAGAGATCCTGCGCGACTTCCTCAAGACCGACGAGGAAGGGGCGGAAATCTGGGAGATGGCGCGCAAGCTCGAAGGCGTGGTGCGTAACGTCGGCAAGCACGCCGGGGGCGTGGTCATCGCGCCAACCAAGCTCACCGACTTCGCGGCTATTTATTGCGATGAGGAGGGCAGCGGCCTTGTCACTCAGTTCGACAAGGATGACGTCGAAGCGGCGGGTCTGGTGAAGTTCGACTTCCTCGGTCTGCGTACGCTGACCATCATCGACTGGGCCATGAAGACCATCAACCGCGACCGTGCCAAGGTAGGCGAGGAGCCACTGGACATCGCGTTCATTCCGCTGGACGACGCCCCGACCTACGACCTGCTGCAGAAAGCTGAAACCACTGCGGTGTTCCAGCTTGAATCTCGCGGCATGAAAGAGTTGATCAAAAAGCTCAAGCCCGACTGCCTGGAAGACCTCATCGCACTGGTGGCGCTGTTCCGTCCCGGCCCGCTGCAATCGGGCATGGTGGATGACTTCATCAACCGTAAGCATGGTCGCGCCGAACTCTCGTATCCGCACGTCGACTATCAGTACGAGGGCCTCAAGCCCGTACTGGCCCCCACCTACGGCATCATCCTGTATCAAGAACAGGTGATGCAGATTGCCCAGGTCATGGCCGGTTACACCCTCGGCGGCGCGGACATGCTGCGTCGCGCCATGGGTAAGAAGAAGCCAGAGGAAATGGCCAAGCAGCGCGGTGGTTTCATCGAAGGCTGCAAGACCAATAATATCGACCCGGACCTTGCGGGTAACATTTTCGACCTGGTGGAAAAATTCGCTGGCTACGGCTTCAACAAGTCCCACTCTGCGGCCTACGGCCTGGTGTCCTACCAAACGGCGTGGCTGAAAAAGCATTACCCGGCGCCGTTCATGGCTGCGGTTCTCTCGGCGGATATGCACAACACCGACAAGGTCGTGACCTTGATCGAAGAAGTGCGGACCATGAAGTTGCGCCTCGATGCGCCGGACGTGAACAACTCCGAATTCAAATTCACCGTTAACGACGAAGGTCGCATCGTTTACGGCCTTGGCGCGATCAAGGGCGTCGGTGAGGGCCCGGTGGAGGCGATTACCGAAGCGCGGCAGGCGGGTCCCTTCAAGGATCTGTTCGACTTCTGCGCGCGTGTTGATCTCAAGCGCGTCAACAAACGGACCCTCGACGGCCTGATTCGCAGTGGTGCGCTGGACCGGCTCGGACCATTCTTTTTCGATGAGCCTAAACAGTATCAGGCCAATATCGACCGCAATCGCGGCGTATTGCTGGCCGCGCTGGAAGGCGCGATCCAGGCCGCGGAGCAGACGGCACGCAGCCATGACAGCGGGCACGCCGATCTGTTTGGCGGGCTGTTCGTCGAAGCCGATGCGGATGTTTACGCGAACCATCGCGCTGCCAAGGAGGTCACTCTCAAGGAGCGCCTGCGTGGCGAGAAGGAAACCCTTGGGCTTTACCTGACCGGTCACCCGATCGATGAGTATGAGGGCGAAATTCGTCGATTCGCCCGTCAGCGCATCGTCGATCTGAAGCCGGCCCGCGACACCCAGACCGTTGCAGGTTTGATCATTGCGTTGCGGGTCATGAAGAACAAAAAGGGCGACAAAATGGGTTTCATCACCCTCGATGACCGCTCAGGCCGAATTGAAGCATCGTTGTTCGCCGACTCTTTCCAGGCCGCGCAGTCGCTGTTGCAGACCGACGCGATGGTTGTGGTGGAAGGCGAGGTCAGCTCCGATGACTTCTCCGGCGGCTTGCGTCTGCGGGCCAAGCGGGTGATGAGCCTGGAGGAAGCGCGGACCGGCCTGGCTGAAAGTTTGCGCCTGACCGTACGTAGCGAGGCGCTCAAGGGCGATCGTCTACGCTGGTTGGGAGACTTGTGCAGGAAACATCGGGGAGCGTGTCCGATCACGCTCGATTACACCGCTCAGGATGCCCGCGCCTTGCTGCAGTTCGGCGAAGCGTGGCGGATCGATCCCGCAGACAGCCTGATTCAGGCCCTGCGTGACCAGTTCGGACGAGAGAACGTCTTCCTGCAGTATCGCTGAAAGCTGATCTAACGAATTATTTAAACTCGACCGGACGGCGCCCGCTCCATTAAGGTATGGCGCTTACGGATCAACCGGCCGGCCTCTTGGCCGTCGACCCAAGACGGATGCCTATGAACCCGAATTTTCTGGATTTCGAACAGCCGATTGCTGACCTGCAAGCCAAAATTGAAGAGCTGCGCCTGGTTGGCAATGACAACTCGCTGAACATCGGCGATGAAATCTCTCGACTGCAAGAGAAGAGCAATACGCTCACCGAAAGCATTTTCGGCAACCTGACCAGTTGGCAGATCGCGCGCATGGCGCGTCATCCGCGTCGTCCGTACACGCTGGACTACATCGAACACATTTTCACCGAGTTCGACGAACTGCATGGCGACCGCCACTTCTCCGATGACGCAGCCATCGTTGGCGGCATCGCGCGGCTGGACGACCAGCCAGTGATGGTGATCGGTCACCAGAAAGGCCGTGAAGTGCGCGAGAAGGTGCGTCGCAACTTCGGCATGCCGCGCCCTGAGGGCTACCGCAAGGCATGCCGTCTGATGGAAATGGCCGAGCGTTTCAAGATGCCGATCCTGACCTTCATCGATACACCGGGCGCTTATCCTGGGATCGACGCTGAAGAGCGCAACCAAAGCGAGGCGATCGCCTGGAACCTGCGCGTGATGGCGCGTCTGAAGACCCCCATCATCGCTACTGTGATCGGCGAAGGTGGCTCGGGCGGCGCGCTGGCCATTGGCGTGTGCGATCAATTGAACATGCTTCAATACTCCACGTATGCGGTGATTTCGCCCGAGGGCTGTGCATCGATCCTATGGAAGACTGCCGAGAAGGCGCCTGACGCTGCCGAGGCGATGGGCATCACCGCCGAGCGTCTCAAAGGGCTGGGTATCGTAGACCAGGTTATCGACGAGCCGCTGGGCGGCGCGCATCGTGATCCGGCAGCAGCCTCGGCCTCCATCCGCGAATCACTGAGCAGCCAGTTGGCCATGCTCAAGCAGTTTGACAACGACGCGCTGCTGGCTCGCCGTTACGATCGCTTGATGAGCTACGGCCTCTGACCGCTGGTTTTCGATGGTCCGGCCAGCTTGACGCCCAGGGTTACCCAGCATGAGCAAGCCGGACAGTTGCAAGAAAGCGTTATCCACTCGGCTGCTGTCACGCCTCGAGCCTTGGCGCGACGCAGCCGCTTGGCGCATTGCCTTCTCGGGTGGGCTTGATTCCACCGTTCTGCTGCATCTGCTGGCCGAGCTCACCAGGCACCAGCGTCTTCCACCTTTGACTGCTGTTCACGTTCATCACGGCTTGCAGGCCGTGGCTGCATCGTGGCCGGGACATTGCCGTCAGGTTTGCCAGATACTGGGTGTGCCGCTGCAGGTCATTGACGTTCAGATTCATCCCGGGGCGAGTCTGGAACAGGCTGCCCGGGATGCGCGTTACGCCGCCTTCAATGAGCTGTTGCAGACCGGCGAAGTGCTGCTGACAGCTCAGCATCGTGACGATCAGGCAGAGACCCTGATGTTTCGTCTGCTGCGCGGCGCCGGCGTCCGAGGATTGGCAGCGATGCCTGCGCAACGGACGTTGGGCGAGGGACGCCTGTTCCGGCCTCTGCTGGAAGAGCCGCGGGCGCTGCTTGAGCGTTACGCGCAAGAGGAGGGGCTGAGCTGGATTGAAGACCCCAGCAACAGCGACAGCCGTTTTTCGCGTAACTACCTGCGCAATCAGGTGCTGCCGATGCTGACCAGTCGTTGGCCGCAGGCCGTCGCCAGCATGACCCGAAGCGCGGCGCATCTGGCCGAGGCCCAAGGCTTGCTGGATGAACTGGCGCTGCAGGATCTGTCGCTCGCCGATACACCGTGCCCATGGTCCTGGCTGGGTCTGCCGTCATTGGAGCTGGCACCACTTCAGGGATTGTCTGCCGCGCGCCAGCGCAATGCGCTGCGTCATTGGCTGGCTGCGTTGACACGTTTACCCGACAGCGATCACTGGGCAGGCTGGGATTCGCTGCGCGATGCCGGACCCGACGGCCGGCCGATATGGCGGCTTGCCGACGGGCAGTTGCATCGCGCCGAAGGGCGAATCTGGTGGCTGTCCGGCATCTGGCTCAGGGATGTCGCCGGTTCGCAGCATTGGTCCACAGCCTCACAGCCGCTGTATCTACCGGGCAACGGCCTGTTGCAAATTTTTGGGGAAATTCCCCGCGGCGGGCTGCATGTGCATTATCGCCAAGGCGGCGAAGTGCTGGATGTGCCTGATCGCGGGCGCCGCGACCTCAAACGCCTGCTCAATGAAAAGGGCGTGCCGGTGTTTCTGCGCGGCCGATTGCCGCTGTTGTATCGCGGGGAGCGACTGCTGGCGGTTGCCAACCTTCCCGGGCTGGATGCCGACCCCGGTGGCGACTGGCGATTGCACTGGCAGCCACCGACGAACGACCACAGTTTGAGATGAGTGCCCGTTTCCGGTAGACTACGCTCCCTTCTTGATACAGCTTATGTCGATCCTTTCGGAACGATGCAAGTTGCCGATTACCAGCCAGTCTTTACTGGGCGATTCTTAAAATGTGGCGAGTAATGGACAGGTCCGGATACGGCCGGTCGCTTTCAACGCAGCAGATTCTGAAATGCACTGTGAAGCATGCAGGTCATCGGGGGCTTCGGCCTTCCTTCGCTTTCCCCGGCGGCTCTGACCGCTTTAACGCAGACTTCTAGGGTTTTTCATGACGCGCTACATCTTCGTCACGGGCGGTGTTGTTTCTTCATTGGGGAAAGGCATTGCCTCGGCTTCATTGGCGGCCATCCTGGAGGCGAGGGGACTTAAGGTCACCATGCTCAAGCTGGACCCTTACATCAACGTCGATCCGGGCACCATGAGCCCGTTTCAGCACGGTGAGGTGTTCGTCACTCACGACGGCGCCGAGACCGACCTGGACCTGGGGCACTACGAGCGTTTCATTCGTACCACCATGACCCAGAACAACAACTTCACAACTGGCCGTGTCTACGAACACGTCCTGCGCAAAGAGCGCCGTGGTGATTATCTGGGCGCGACCATCCAGGTGATCCCGCACATCACCGATGAAATCAAACGTCGCATCATCAAGGGCGCAGGCGATGCCGATGTGGCCCTGGTCGAAATCGGTGGCACCGTCGGTGACATCGAATCGCAGCCGTTTCTGGAAGCGATCCGTCAGCTGCGGTTCGAAGTCGGCGCCAAGCGCGCGATGCTGATGCACCTGACGCTGGTCCCTTATATCGCCACCGCCGGCGAAACCAAGACCAAGCCGACTCAGCATTCGGTAAAGGAACTGCGCTCCATCGGTCTGCAACCCGACGTGCTGGTTTGCCGCTCCGACCACGCCATTGACGTCTCGTCGCGGCGCAAGATCGCGCAGTTCACCAACGTTGAAGAGCGTGCGGTCATTGCGCTGGAAGACGCCGACACCATCTACAAGATCCCGGGCATCCTGCACGCCCAGGGCCTGGATGATTTCGTCGTTGAGCGCTTCGGCTTGCAGTGCGCAGGCGCCGACCTTTCCGAATGGGAAAAGGTCGTCGATGCCAAGCTCAACCCCGAGCACGAAGTCACCATCGCGATGGTCGGCAAGTACATGGAGCTGCTGGACGCCTACAAGTCGCTGATCGAAGCGATGAGTCACGCTGGCATCACCAACCGCACCAAGGTCAATCTGCGCTACATCGATTCAGAAGACATTGAAAACCAGGGCACCGGCCTGCTGGAAGGCGTGGACGCGATCCTGGTTCCGGGCGGCTTCGGTCTGCGCGGCGTCGAAGGCAAGATCACCGCCGTTCAGTTCGCGCGTGAAAACAAGGTGCCGTATCTGGGCATCTGCCTGGGCATGCAGGTGGCGGTCATCGAGTTTGCGCGTAACGTGCTGGGCTGGAAGGACGCCAACTCCACCGAATTCGATCGCAGCAGCCCGCACCCGGTGGTCGGTCTGATCACCGAGTGGGAAGATGCCACTGGTGCCGTCGAAACCCGTACCGAAGCTTCCGACCTGGGCGGCACCATGCGCCTGGGCGCACAAGAGTGCCAACTGGAGCCGGGCTCCCTGGTGCACGACTGCTACGCCAACGAGGTGATCGTGGAGCGTCATCGTCATCGCTATGAAGTGAACAACAAGCTGCTGCCGCAATTGATCGAGGCCGGCCTGAAAGTATCCGGTCGCTCCGGTGACGGCGCGCTGGTCGAAGTGGTCGAGTCGCTGGATCATCCATGGTTCGTCGCTTGCCAGTTCCACCCTGAATTCACCTCCACGCCTCGCGATGGTCACCCACTGTTCAGTGGCTTCGTCAAGGCAGCGCTCGCTCAACACCAGAAGAACGCCTGACAGGGAACTCATTACATGGCACAGAAAACCATCCGCGTCGGTTCCATCGACATTGCCAACGACAAGCCTATGGTCCTGTTCGGCGGCATGAATGTCCTGGAGTCGCGGGACATGGCCATGCAGGTCTGCGAAGAATATGTGCGGGTCACCCAGAAGCTGGATATCCCGTACGTATTCAAGGCCAGCTTCGACAAAGCCAACCGTTCTTCCGTGACCTCGTACCGGGGACCGGGACTTGAAGCGGGCATGCGCATTTTCGAAGAAATCAAGAGCACGTTCGGCGTGCCCGTGATCACCGACGTGCACGAGCCGCACCAGGCCGCAGCGGTGGCCGAAGTCTGCGACATCATCCAGCTGCCAGCTTTCCTGTCCCGTCAAACCGATCTGGTCGTGGCAATGGCGAAAACCGGTGCCGTGATCAATATCAAGAAAGCCCAGTTTCTCGCGCCTCAGGAAATGAAACATATCCTGAACAAATGCGAAGAAGCCGGTAACGATCAGTTGATCCTGTGCGAGCGGGGTTCAAGCTTCGGCTACAACAACCTCGTGGTAGACATGCTCGGCTTCGGCATCATGAAAGCCTTCGAATACCCGGTGTTCTTCGACGTGACGCACGCGCTGCAGATGCCGGGTGGGCGCTCCGATTCCGCCGGTGGCCGCCGCGCGCAGGTGACGGATTTGGCCAAAGCCGGTATCAGCCAGGGTTTGGCAGGTCTGTTTCTCGAGGCGCATCCGGACCCGGATAACGCCAAATGCGACGGACCCTGCGCATTGCGCCTGAACAAACTGGAGCCGTTCCTGACCCAGCTCAAGGCGCTCGATGACCTGGTCAAGGCGTTCCCGACGATAGAAACGGCATAAACCCGCTTCTCCGGCGCGATGGCCTCCGGTACAGTGCCGCTCGTTTATTTCCCGACCAACGGGTCGGGAAATACTGTCATCTCGGGGCTGCCCGCTGTCTAGTGCCCTTGATGCCAGTCGTTTTCCCAGCTGCGTCGTTTTCTTCAATCTTGGAGTGTTAACAACAATGGCAAAAATCGTCGACATCAAAGGTCGTGAAGTTCTCGACTCCCGTGGCAATCCCACCGTGGAAGCTGATGTGCTCCTCGACAACGGCATCATCGGCAGTGCCTGTGCGCCGTCCGGTGCTTCCACCGGCTCGCGTGAAGCACTTGAGCTGCGCGATGGCGACAAATGCCGGTATCTGGGCAAGGGCGTTCTGAAGGCGGTGGCCAACATCAATGGGCCGATCCGCGACCTGCTGCTGGGTAAAGACCCGGTTGACCAGAAGGCGCTGGATCAGGCAATGATTCAGCTCGACGGCACCGAAAACAAGGCGAGCCTGGGCGCTAACGCCATTCTTGCCGTGTCCCTGGCCGCTGCCAAGGCCGCTGCTCAGGATCAGGATCTGCCGCTGTACGCGCACATCGCAAACCTGAACGGCACGCCGGGCGTTTACTCGATGCCAGTCCCGATGATGAACATCATCAACGGTGGCGAGCACGCCGATAACAACATCGACATCCAGGAATTCATGATCCAGCCGGTTGGCGCCAAGACCTTCTCGGAGGGCTTGCGCTGGGGCACCGAAATCTTCCACCACTTGAAGGCTGTGTTGAAGGCTCGTGGCCTGAACACTGCAGTGGGTGATGAAGGTGGTTTCGCACCGAACCTGAACTCCAACGCCGATGCCCTCGACGCAATCGCTGAAGCCGTGAAAAACGCCGGCTACAAGCTGGGCACCGACGTGACCCTGGCGCTGGACTGTGCAGCGAGCGAGTTCTATAAGAACGGCAAGTACACCCTGAGCGAAGAAGGCGAATACGATTCCGCCGGTTTCGCCGACTACCTGGCTGATCTGGTCAGCAAACACCCGATCATCTCTATCGAAGACGGCCTGGACGAGTCCGACTGGGACGGTTGGAAAGTCCTCACCGACAAGATCGGCGACAAGATTCAGCTGGTGGGCGACGACCTGTTCGTGACCAACACCAAGATCCTGAAAGAAGGTATCGACAAGAAAATCGGTAACTCGATCCTGATCAAGTTCAACCAGATCGGCACCCTGACCGAAACCCTGGAAGCCATCCAGATGGCCAAGGCCGCCGGCTATACAGCAGTGATCTCCCACCGCTCCGGCGAGACCGAAGATTCGACCATTGCCGACCTGGCTGTGGGGACGGCTGCCGGCCAGATCAAGACAGGCTCGCTGAGCCGCTCCGATCGTATCGCCAAGTACAACCAATTGCTGCGTATCGAAGAGCAACTGGGTGCCAAAGCGGTGTACCGTGGTCGCGGCGAGTTTCGCGGTTGAGTGCAAGATGGTAAAAAGGCAGCAGGCGCTGTAGGGAAATTCGTTGAAAGCGTTTTGTCCTGACGTCCTGATCCAAGAGCCCGGTGACCACCGGGCTCTTGGGCATTTGAAATGGTCGGTTTTTGCTGTCTTTCTACCAGGTAACAGATATTCACAATGCGCAGTCCTAACTGGTTGTTCCTCGTTCTGCTCTTGCTGCTCGCTGGCTTGCAATACCGACTATGGGTGGGTAACGGTAGCCTCGCGCAGGTCGCCAGCCTGACCCAGCAAATCGCCGATCAGCATGCCGAAAACGATGCGTTGCTTGAACGTAACCGGGTTCTGGACGCGGAGGTGCTGGAGCTGAAAAAGGGCCTGGAGACCGTCGAAGAGCGTGCCCGTCACGAACTGGGGATGGTCAAGGACGGCGAGACTCTCTATCAGTTGGCACAGTGACGTTGGCGTAAATGAAACAATCCCTTCCTGCCTTCTGGGCAGTGATTCCCGCAGCGGGTGTGGGTACGCGCATGGCGGCAGACCGTCCCAAGCAGTATCTGCAACTGGGCGGCCTCACCATTCTGGAACACAGTCTGCTTTGCTTTCTCGATCACCCTCGACTCAAGGGGCTGGTGATCAGTCTGGCTGCGGACGACCCGTATTGGCCCACATTGCCTTGTGCGCAGGATTCGCGCATCCAGCAGGTAGCCGGTGGAAGGGAACGGGCGGATTCAGTGCTCAATGCCTTGCTGCATCTGCACGCTGGCGGCGCAGATGATAATGACTGGGTGCTGGTACACGATGCCGCCCGACCGAATCTGGCTCGTTCGGATCTGGACAATTTGCTCATTGAATTGGCTGACGACCCGGTCGGAGGCCTGCTGGCGGTTCCGGCCAAGGACACGTTGAAGCGCGCTGATGCCTATGGCCGCGTCACCGAAACCGTTGATCGCAGCCTGATCTGGCAGGCGTACACGCCGCAGATGTTTCGCCTTGGCGCATTGCATCGAGCGCTGGCGGACAGCCTGGTGTCGAATGTTTCGATTACCGATGAAGCGTCGGCTATCGAATGGTCGGGGCAGGCGCCCCGCCTTATCGAAGGTCGGGCTGACAATATCAAAGTCACCCGCCCCGAGGATCTTGAGTGGTTGCGGCAGCGGCGCGGCGAGCTTAACCGCTGACAGGCTCAATCGACACCGGGCGCACGTAGCGGTACGGCTCGCCAGCGGTGACGTTCGGAGGGTCGCGACGGTCGGTAAGCCGCGCCACTACAGCTCCTTGTCGCCATTACTCGGTCCCTGTTGTCGGTATTCGGCGCGCAACACCAATCCCGCCTTCAGATAATCCACCAGTTTTCTGACTTTCGGCGACAGATGCCGCTGCTGCGGATACAGCGCCCAAACCGCTGTATTGGGCGGCTGGTGGGCGGCGAGCAACGAGATCAGCGCACCACTGTTTAGATGTTCATGCACGTAATAGTCCGGTAACTGACACAACCCTAGCCCTTGCAATGCGGCGTCCAGTACGGCTTGCCCACTGTTGCAGCGCCAGTTTCCCTGTACCCGTTGGGAAAATTCACGCCCGTTGTGCTGTAACAGCCAATTGTCGGAGCTGCCGATCAGGCAGTTATGGCGGCTCAACTCCGACAAGCTATGGGGACGTCCATATCGCTCAAGATAAGAAGGTGAGGCACACAGGTACATGCGTCGGGGCGCCAGGCGGGTGGCCACCAGTCTAGATTCCTGCAAGCGGCCGAGACGGATCGCCAGGTCCAGCCCCTCATGCAGCAAATCCAGCGTGTTGTTAGTGAGTTCGATATCAACGCGTAGTTGTGGGTAGTCCTCCATGAAGCGGGTGACCAGAGGCGCGATGAAACGCTCGCCATAAGCCACCGCACAGGTCATGCGCAGCAAGCCTTTGGGTTCGCTGGTCAGATCACCCACCGCGCGCAATGCTTCTTCGCGGCCATCCTGCAGACGCTGGCAGTGGTGCAGAAATGTCTGTCCGGCTTCGGTGAGGGCAACTTTGCGCGTACTGCGATAAAGCAAACGGGTTTGCAGGCGTTCTTCCAGTCGCGCAATTTGGCGGCTGATGTGCGAGGAGGAAACCCCCATCCGTTGCGCAGCGGCGGTGAACTGACCGCACTCGGCCACCGCGACGAATTCATCCAGCCCATCCCAGCGATTGGTGTACATCGATTATCCCTGTACGGCATTAATGTTTTGCTTTTACGCGGATTATTAATTAAACGGCAGTGCTTTACACTTCTGGCTCGTTTTTACTTTGCTGGAGAGGATGATGATCAAGTCACGAGCTGCCGTTGCTTTCGCGCCCAATCAACCGCTACAAATCGTCGAAGTGGACGTTGAGGCGCCAAAGGCCGGCGAGGTGCTGATCCGAACCGTCGCTTCCGGCGTTTGCCATACTGATGCCTATACCCTGTCCGGTGCTGATTCCGAAGGCGTGTTCCCGTGCATCCTTGGTCACGAAGGTGGCGGTATTGTTGAAGCTATTGGCGAGGGCGTCACCTCGCTGGCCGTCGGTGACCATGTTATTCCGCTGTACACCGCCGAATGCCGCGAATGCAAATTCTGCAAATCCGGTAAGACCAACCTCTGCCAAAAGGTACGTGCAACGCAAGGCAAGGGTCTGATGCCAGACGGTACGACCCGTTTCAGCTACAACGGCGAGCCGGTTTATCACTACATGGGCTGCTCGACGTTTTCCGAGTACACCGTCGTCCCGGAAATCTCCTTGGCAAAGATCCCCAAGCAAGCCCCGCTGGAAAAAATCTGCCTGCTGGGATGCGGCGTGACCACAGGGATTGGCGCTGTACTGAACACCGCCAAGGTTGAAGAGGGTGCAACCGTCGCGATTTTTGGTCTCGGCGGAATTGGTTTGGCGGCGATCATCGGCGCGAAGATGGCCAAGGCGTCGCGCATCATCGCGATCGATATCAACCCGGCGAAGTTCGAGGTGGCACGCGAACTGGGCGCCACTGACTTCATCAACCCGAAGGACCACGACAAGCCGATTCAGGACGTCATCGTTGAATTGACCGACGGCGGCGTGGATTACAGCTTCGAATGCATCGGTAATGTCCAGCTGATGCGCGCTGCACTGGAGTGCTGCCACAAAGGCTGGGGCGAGTCGATCATTATTGGTGTTGCGCCCTCGGGTCAAGAAATCGCCACCCGTCCTTTTCAATTGGTCACCGGCCGCGTCTGGCGCGGGTCGGCGTTCGGCGGTGTGAAGGGCCGTACCGAGCTGCCAAGCTACGTCGAAAAATCAGAGACGGGCGAGATTCCGCTGGACACCTTCATTACCCACACCATGGGCCTGGACAAGATCAATGAAGCATTCGACCTGATGCACGAAGGCAAGAGCATTCGTTCGGTCATCCACTTCTAAAGGCAGCCCCGAGCTGCAAGCAGGAGTGCTGCACCCTCTTGCAGCTTGTGGCCTGAAGCTCGCAACCGGGAGGTAACGACCGTGAGTCTGGAAAATATCTCGTGTCAGAAAAGCTTCGGCGGCTGGCATAAACGTTACAAACATCACTCTGATGTGTTGGGCTGCGACATGGTATTTGCAGTCTATCTGCCGCCTCAGGCGGAGCAGGGCGGCAAGCTGCCGGTACTGTATTGGCTGTCGGGCCTGACCTGCACCGATGAGAACTTCATGCAGAAGGCCGGTGCCCACCGTCTTGCCGCTGAATTGGGGTTGATCATCGTCGCGCCGGACACCAGCCCTCGCGGCGCCGATGTGCCGGACGATCCGGACAATGCCTACGATTTCGGTGTAGGTGCAGGCTTTTATCTGAATGCCACCCAGCAACCTTGGGCCCGCCACTACCGGATGTACGACTATGTGGTTAGCGAACTGCCTGCATTGATCGAGGCGCATTTTCCGGCTTCGGACAAGCGCAGCATCAGCGGCCACTCGATGGGTGGTCATGGCGCGTTGGTCTGCGCTTTGCGCAATCCGGGGCGCTACAAGTCGGTTTCGGCTTTCTCACCGATTGCCAACCCAATGGATTGCCCTTGGGGCCAGAAAGCTTTTTCCCGCTATCTGGGTGAAGACCGCTCGCGCTGGCGCGAATGGGATGCCAGCGTGTTGATTGCCGATGCGTCCGAACGTTTGCCGTTGCTGGTGGATCAGGGCGATCGCGATGATTTCCTGGCCAATCAGCTCAAGCCTGAAACGTTGGTGCAGGCGGCCAGGGCGGTTGGTCATCCACTGGAACTGCGCCTGCAGCCCGGCTATGACCACAGCTACTATTTCATCGCCAGCTTTATCGAGGATCATTTGCGCTATCACGGGCGCGCATTGGCGGGTTGAGGGGCTGGCATTCAATCGCAATCGACTGGCGGGCAATTGAGCGCCTCCAGGCCCTAATGTTCGACAAAGTAGGTAGAATCACGCCCTGACTTTTTCAGGGCGTTTTTTTATGCGTATTGGCCACGGCTATGATGTGCACCGTTTCGCTGAAGGCGATTTCATTACCTTGGGTGGGGTGCGGATCGCGCACAGATTCGGCTTGCTCGCGCACTCCGATGGCGACGTCCTGTTGCATGCACTGAGCGATGCTCTGCTGGGTGCCGCCGCGCTGGGCGACATAGGTAAGCACTTTCCCGATACCGACCCGCAATTCAAGGGCGCCGACAGCCGCGCGCTGTTGCGTCACGTGCTGATACAGGTTCAGGCCAAAGGCTGGAAGGTCGGTAATGTCGACGCCACCATCGTCGCCCAGGCTCCGAAAATGGCGCCACATATCGACGCCATGCGCGCGCTGATTGCTGAAGATCTGCAGGTCCAACTCGATCAGGTCAATGTAAAGGCCACTACCACCGAAAAGCTGGGTTTCGCTGGTCGTGAGGAAGGCATCGCGGTTCACGCCGTCGCATTGCTGATCGCCGCATGACCGAATTCGAACTCTTGGGCCCCCGGGCCTATGGCGATGCGCTGGGTACGGCCGTACTCAAGGCCGCGACCGAGGATTTCCAGGTAGACGAGGTGCTGGACATTCCGCTGTCCGGCGACGGAGAGCACCTATGGTTATGGGTCGAGAAGCGAGGGCTGAATACCGAGGAGGCCGCGCGACGTCTGGCCAAGGCTGCAGGTGTGTCGCTGCGCACCGTCGCTTACGCAGGGCTGAAAGACCGTCAGGCGCTGACCCGGCAGTGGTTCAGTATCCAGCTGCCGGGCAAGGCCGATCCCGACATGTCGGCGTCCGAAAACGAAGCGCTGAAGATTCTTGACCGCAAGCGTCACAAGCGCAAATTGCAGCGCGGCGCGCATGCTGCCAACGGTTTCACCGTGCGCTTGACCCAGTTGCACGCGGACCGGGCAGAACTCGACAAGCGACTGGAAGCCATCAAGCTACAAGGTATTCCCAATTATTTTGGTGCCCAGCGTTTTGGCTACGAAGGCGGTAACGTTGGCGAAGCTCGGCACTATGCCGAGCGTCAGGCGCTGCCTGAGCAGCGCAACGTGCGCTCACGGCTGCTCTCCACGGCGCGCAGTTACCTGTTCAATCAAGTGCTGGCAGCGCGGGTTGCCGATGGCAGCTGGCAGCGGGCCCGGGTCGGCGATCTTCTGGCCTTTACCGACAGTCGCAGCTTCTTTCCCGCCGCGCAGGCCGAGTGCAATGACCCGCGTCTGGCGATCCTAGACTTGCATCCCACCGGCCCCCAGTGGGGCGAGGGTGACTCACCTGCAACTGGCGCCACTGCCGAGCTTGAAAACGGCATCGCCGAGCGTGAGGCATCGCTCTGTAACTGGTTGATAAAAGCAGGAATGGAACACGAACGTCGTATCCTGCGACTGCCCATCGGGCGGTTGACGTGGCATTATCCCGAGCCTGACATTCTGCAACTGGAATTCGTCCTGCCAGCCGGGTGCTTCGCCACTGTATTGGTGCGTGAACTCGTCGATCTGGCGCCCGCAGGACAGACGGACAGCTCATGCGTATTTTGATTTCAAATGATGATGGGGTCTCGGCACCCGGACTCGCTGCGCTCTACGCAGCGCTGGCGGACTATGCCCAGTGCGTGGTCATCGCTCCGGATCAAGACAGGAGTGGGGCCAGCAGTTCGCTGACCCTCGACCGTCCGCTGCATCCTCAACACCTGGACAACGGCTTCATCAGCATCAATGGTACCCCCACCGATTGTGTGCATTTGGGCATTCATGGCTTGCTTGAACACGAGCCGGACATGGTGGTATCGGGTATCAATCTGGGTGCCAATCTGGGCGACGACGTGCTCTATTCAGGTACCGTGGCTGCCGCGTTGGAGGGGCGTTTCCTGCAATGTCCGTCATTTGCCTTTTCATTTTTGTCGCGTCAGGTCGATAACCTGGGAACCGCCGCACATTACGCACGGCTTCTGGTCGAGGCGCATGAGCAGCTCGATCTTCCACCACGTACCGTATTGAATGTGAATATTCCTAATTTGCCGCTGGCAAACGTGCGCGGCATTCAGTTGACTCGCCTGGGACATCGTACCCGCGCCGCCGCACCGGTTCGCGTGGTGGACCCGCGTGGCCGCGCCGGTTACTGGATCGCCGCTGCAGGCGATGCAGAGGATGGCGGACCCGGTACGGATTTTCACGCGGTCATGCAGGGGTACGTGTCGATTACCCCGTTGCAACTGGATCGAACCTATCAGGACGGTTTCAGCAGTCTGAACGCATGGCTGGAGGGAATGGCCTGATGTCGCGTGAACAAGATGATCTGTTGCGTCGTGGCGTGGGTTTTACCTCTCAGCGTACCCGCGAGCGTTTGATTCAGCGGCTATACGAAGAAGGCATCGCTAACACCCAAGTGCTTGACGTCATTCGCAAGACGCCTCGTCATCTATTCGTCGACGAAGCGCTGGCGCACCGCGCTTACGAAGACACCGCATTGCCGATCGGCAACAATCAGACCATTTCCCAGCCCTACATGGTTGCGCGCATGAGCGAGCTGCTGTTGGCGGCGGGACCCTTGGACAAGGTGCTGGAAATCGGGACAGGCTCCGGTTATCAAACTGCGGTACTGGCGCAACTGGTGGAGCGGGTGTTTTCCGTTGAACGCATCAAAGTATTGCAGGATCGGGCAAAGGAACGTCTGCTCGAACTCAACCTGCGCAACATGGTATTTCGCTGGGGCGATGGTTGGGAAGGTTGGCCGGCCCTGGCGCCATACAACGGCATCATCGTTACAGCAGTGGCAACGGACGTGCCACAGGCACTGCTGGATCAACTGGCACCCGGCGGGCGTCTGGTCATACCGGTAGGGGCAGGCGAAGTGCAGCAGCTGATGTTGATCATCCGCGAAGACAATGGTTTCTCCCGGCACGTCCTGGGGGCGGTCAGGTTCGTGCCGTTGCTCAACGGGCCATTGGCATAAGCACAGTTTTGCAGCGGCAATGAATTCCGTGAGGCGGCACCTGTCTACAGGCTGGCGGTTTTCGATGAGGGCCCGGTCCGCCCGCTGGACGTTGTCATGAAGTTTTTCGTAACCAGTTTCCCCATGGCTGCCCGTCATCCTCAAGACACAATAGGCAGCATTATTTCAGTCACCGTTAAAGGGAGTGGCGGGTGAGTCTCACAGTCATTCGGCAGCGTACGTTTTCAGCAAGTTTTCCACGTCTGGTGATTGGCATTGCCCTGAGTGTCCTTCTGGTCGGCTGCTCCAGCACGCCGGCGGGCGGAGTGCGTGTCGTCGATCGCAATGGCGGCAAACCGGCCGCACCCACCCGGCAACCCGTGACGACCGGCCAGTACGTGGTCAAGCGGGGTGATACGCTTTTTTCAATCGCCTTCCGTTACGGCTGGGACTGGAAAGCGCTGGCTGCCCGCAACAACGTACCGGAGCCCTATACCATTCACGTCGGTCAGACGATTCGCTTCGATGGGCGTTCGAACTCTACATCCACCGCAGTCGCCGCGGCACCTGTCGTGCTCCCCCAGACCACCACCGGCAGCTCAAGCTCGCCCTCCGGTTCGATCAAGACCACGATCATTACACGTCCGGTGGGGGCGCCTTCAGGTAGCAGCGGCACGCCCGCGACCACGCCGGTAACCACTCCCGTCAATACGCCAGTGGTCGCTGGCGCACGTTCTGCAAGCGGTTGGGGGTGGCCAGCGAGCGGTGTTTTGATCAGCAAATTTTCTTCAAACGGTAGTTTGAATAAAGGCATTGATATCGCCGGTGATTTGGGACAGCCTGTTTTGGCCGCGTCTGATGGGGCAGTTGTTTACGCCGGGAGTGGATTGCGGGGCTACGGCGAATTAGTCATCATCAAACACAGCGATACCTACGTCAGTGCTTACGGTCACAACCGTAGGCTTCTGGTTCGGGAGGGGCAGCAGGTCAAGGCAGGGCAGGCAATTGCCGAGATGGGGTCCACGGGGACTGACAGGGTGAAACTCCACTTCGAGATTCGCCGTCAGGGCAAACCGGTAGATCCACTGGAATTCTTGCCACGTCGTTGATCGGTTACCAGCCTGTTCCTGCCGTAGAGGGGACAGGCTCACGTGATGCCAAGGAAAAAGGCGCCACTGGAGCTTGAGGTCGAACTCACCAAAGGACTATTACAATGGCTCTCAACAGAGAAGTGCCGGAGTTTGACATTGACGATGAAGTGCTCCTCATGGAGCCCGAAATCGTCCTGGATTCTGCAGCGGATGAGAAGCCAGCAGCACCTTCTGTTCGTGCGAAAACCAAAAACTCGACAGCACTCAAACAGCACAAATACATCGACTACACGCGGGCATTGGATGCCACGCAACTGTATCTGAATGAAATCGGCTTTTCCCCCTTGCTATCCCCGGAAGAAGAAGTCCATTTTGCGCGCCTGTCGCAAAAGGGCGACCCGGCCGGGCGCAAGCGCATGATTGAAAGCAATTTGCGACTGGTGGTTAAAATTGCCAGGCGTTACGTTAATCGTGGCCTGTCCTTGCTGGACCTCATCGAGGAAGGCAATCTTGGCCTGATTCGCGCGGTCGAGAAATTCGATCCCGAGCGTGGCTTTCGCTTCTCAACGTACGCGACCTGGTGGATACGCCAAACTATCGAGCGTGCAATCATGAATCAGACGCGGACCATCCGCCTGCCGATTCATGTGGTCAAGGAGCTCAATGTCTATCTGCGAGCAGCGCGCGAGTTAACCCAGAAGCTGGACCACGAGCCCTCTCCCGAAGAGATCGCCAGCCTGCTTGAGAAGCCGGTAGGCGAGGTCAAGCGCATGCTGGGGCTTAACGAACGGGTGTCCTCGGTAGATGTATCCCTGGGCCCGGACTCCGATAAAACCTTGCTCGATACCCTGACAGACGATCGACCTACCGACCCGTGTGAACTGCTGCAGGACGATGACCTCTCCCAAAGCATTGACCAATGGCTCTCCGAACTCACCGATAAGCAGCGTGAGGTGGTAGTGCGCCGCTTTGGTCTACGCGGTCATGAAAGCAGCACGCTTGAAGACGTCGGTCTTGAAATCGGCCTGACTCGCGAGCGGGTGCGGCAGATTCAGGTCGAGGGATTGAAGCGTCTGCGGGAAATTCTTGAAAAGAATGGCCTGTCCAGCGAGTCACTGTTTCAGTAACGCCGCTATTACCGGTTCATAGCGAACTGGCATCATTAAAGCCCCATTAACTGGGGCTTTTTTATTGCGGCAATTTTAAAGTACGCCCGACTAAGCGAAATAGAAACGGCTATACGTAAGTTTTAATCTTTGTGCAAATGGCGATTTTATCTAATTTTAGTTGTAAGACATTTCTTACGCAGGTTGTCAGCGATCACGTTGTTTTCTGACAGCAGGCGACGTTTTCATATGCGAGATATCGATTATCCAGTTGATTTAAATAGAGTTTATTTTTTAACAGCTTTGATTTCTGTCGCTTTTTGCAAAGTCGTGGGTATTGCCCTGCGCTGATATTTCACTAAGATCAGAACTGTACCAACGGATGGGTACAGGTGGTCACGGAAGACTGCTCAAGGACATCGCAGGATGCGATTCATCAGGACGATGAAAAGGAATAAAGGGATTACGAAAAAAATGTGGGCGGGTCAAACCGCCCCTTTTTTTTGCTCGCGAAACAGCGCACCCCAGCCTTTTGAACGAGACGCTAAAAAGGCCCCGAAGGGCCTGTTTGCGTTTCCAAGTGCCGCGCCAGAGCTCAACGCTCAAGGTCAGCGATCTTGCCAGGCTTGCCATCCCACTCTGCGGCGTCAGGCAACGCATCTTTACGTTCGGTGATGTTGGGCCAGACGTCAGCCAGCTCCGCGTTAAGCTCGATGAAATTTTCCATACCCGCCGGAATCTCGTCTTCCGAGAAAATCGCTGTAGCTGGACACTCAGGCTCGCAAAGGGCGCAGTCAATGCACTCGTCCGGGTGAATCACCAGGAAATTCGGGCCTTCATAAAAGCAGTCCACCGGACAGACTTCTACGCAGTCGGTGTACTTGCACTTGATGCAGTTGTCGGTGACGACGAAGGTCATTGCTAATTTTCTCCTCAGGCGGCGGCAGCAGAGCCCTTCACGTCAGGGTTGCTCGGTTGGGATCGTTCCCGGGCCATTCAGAACACAGTCAGTCCAGCCCTCCTGGCGACAGCACATGAGGGCTTGGCTTGGTTCGCCATGTTCGAACGCGGCTCGGATCTCATACAGCCCGGCTGCAGGCCGTACCGTTCCCAAACCGCGCGGGATTCTAACAGCTTGTTGCCAATACCGTTAGATCCGGTTCTGCAGTCCATATAACAATTCGATCGCCTGGCGCGGCGTCATTTCGTCAATCTTCAGTTTCGACAATTCTTCCAACACAGGGTGCGCAAGGGTGGCGAACATGTCGGCCTGTTGCGGCGCTGGCGCCTTGCCGGGCTTGGATTTGGGCTGCTCGTGGGGCAGGCTGGTGGTTTCAAGGCGCTGCAAGTGCTCCTTGGCGCGGGTGATCACCTTGCCTGGAACTCCCGCGAGCTGGGCCACTGCCAATCCGTAGCTCTGACTCGCAGGCCCTGGTAGCACGCGGTGCAGGAACACAATCCGTTCGTTATGTTCGGTAGCGTTGAGGTGCACGTTCGCCACCAGCGGTTCGCTCTCCGGCAACACGGTCAGCTCGAAATAATGGGTAGCGAACAGCGTGTAGGCGCGCAACTGGGCGAGACTTTCTGCCGCCGCCCACGCCAGCGAAAGACCGTCGAAGGTGCTGGTACCGCGTCCGACTTCGTCCATCAACACCAGGCTTTTGTCGGTGGCGTTGTGCAGGATGTTCGCTGTTTCGCTCATTTCCACCATGAACGTCGAGCGCCCGCCCGCCAGGTCATCGCTTGAGCCGATACGGGTGAAGATACGATCAACCAGAGAAAGCTCGCAGCTGGCGGCCGGAACGAAGCTGCCGATGTGAGCCAGCAGCACGATCAGCGCGGTCTGGCGCATGTAAGTAGATTTACCGCCCATGTTAGGACCGGTGATGACCAGCATGCGGGTGTTGTCATTCAGATCCAGGTCGTTGGCCACGAAGGGTGATGTCAGCACCTGTTCGACCACCGGGTGACGACCTTGCTCGATGCGCATGCAAGGCTCGTCGGTAAAGCGCGGACGGTTCAGATCCAGATTCAGCGCGCGCTCGGCCAGATTGCTTAGCACGTCCAGTTCGGCCAATGCGGTAGCAGTGTCCTGCAGCGGCGCGAGATGGCCGATGAGGTCTTCGAGCAGCGCCTCATAGAGCATCTTTTCTCGAGCCAGGGCGCGGCTCTTGGCTGACAGCGCTTTGTCCTCGAACTCCTTGAGCTCCGGTGTGATAAAGCGCTCGGCGCCTTTGAGTGTCTGGCGCCGAATGTAATCAGCAGGTGCCTGTTCGGCCTGCTTGCTCGGCAGTTCAATAAAGTAGCCATGCACCCGGTTGTAGCCGACCTTGAGGTTGGCCAGGCCGGTACGGGCTTTCTCGCGGGTTTCCAGGTCAATCAGGAACTGGCCGGCGTTTTCGCTCAGTGACAGCAGCTCGTCCAATTCACCGTCATATCCGGTCTTCAACACGCCACCGTCACGAATGACAGCAGGCGGGTTATCGATGATCGCCCGCTGCAGCAGGTCGGCAAGTTCGGGATAGGTGCCAGCGGTTTTTGCCAGTTTTTGTATATGCGGCGCCTCCAGTTCTGCCAGCGCCAGTTGCAATGGCGGCAACGCTCCAAGAGCGTCCCGCAGGCGTGCCAGATCCCGGGGGCGGGCATTGCGCAGACCGATTCGCGCGAGAATCCGCTCGATATCGCCAATTTCCTTAAGTTGCGGTTGCAAATGCTCGAAGCGATAGCGCTCAAGGAAACAGCCGATCGATTCCTGACGCGCCTGCAGTACCGTCAAATCCCGCAATGGGCGGTTCAGCCAGCGCGTGAGCAAACGAGTCGCCATGGCGGTCTGGCAGCGGTCCATGACCGATTGCAGGGTGTTATCGCGACCGCCAGCCAGATTGGTGTCCAGTTCCAGGTTACGGCGGCTGGCGCCATCAAGGATCACCGTGTCATCCATCCGCTCGTGTCGCAGGCTACGCAGATGGGGCAGGGCGGTGCGTTGGGTTTCCTTGGCATAGCCAAGCAAACAGCCGGCTGCGCCTATAGCCAGGGTCAGATTTTCGCAACCGAAGCCCTTGAGATCCTGAGTCGAAAACTGCTGACACAAACTCTTGTGTGCAGAGTCCCGCTCGAAATCCCAAGGCGCGCGGCGACGCGAGCCTCGACGTTTTTCGGCCGGCAAACCCTGAGGCCAATCGTCGGGGATCAGTAATTCAACCGGGTTGATGCGCTCAAGTTCCGCGAGCAGATTTTCCCAGCCCTTGATTTCCTGAACGCTGAAGTTGCCGCTGGTGATATCCAGCACCGCGAGTCCGAACAGGCGCTCGTCACCCAGTACGGCAGCGATCAGGTTGTCGCGACGCTCATCGAGCAGCGCTTCATCGCTCACCGTGCCGGGCGTGATGATCCGCACCACCTGACGGTCAACCGGACCTTTGCTGGTTGCCGGATCGCCGATTTGCTCACAAATCACTACCGATTCGCCCAGTTTCACCAGCTTGGCCAGATAACCCTCGGCGGCATGATAAGGAATGCCGCACATAGGGATACTCTGGCCTGCCGACTGGCCGCGCGCGGTCAGGGTGATATCCAGCAGCTTGGCGGCCTTCTTGGCGTCTTCGTAGAAAATCTCGTAGAAGTCGCCCATGCGATAGAACATCAATTGGTCCGGATGCTGGTTTTTCAGCTTCCAGTACTGCTGCATCATTGGGGTATGGCTAGAAAGGTCAGACATTCAGGGGCTTAGCTCGATCTGTCTTTTTGACAAGGGATATTCGTCTAATACTACAGGGATTTTTTGGGCATTGTCGGCGGCTCGGCGATGTCGATCTCGCGAAGCCGCAGATAGCGGGCGGTCATTCTTGGGTCGCTGTGGCCTCCAAGTTTCTGGGCGTTGTTGCCTTGCTTGTCAGTATCGGTAAGTGACTTGGCGCGAAGGTCATGAAGCGTCGCGCCTTTGACCCCTGCCTTTTTGCAATCGACTCGAAACGCCTGTTTCGCAGTGTCGTAACTGACTGGCTTGCCCGCACTTCGCGCCGTGAATAACGTCAGACCACTGACTCTCCGAGGCAACGCCTTCACCCTGGCAATAAGCGCTTTCAAGTCAGGAGTCATTCGCACAATCAGTTTTGCCTTCGTCTTTTGCTGAGTGAAGGCGATCCCCTCATCGCTGATATCTGCTAGCCGAATGTTCAACACGTCGCTGATACGCTGCCCCGTCAGATAACACATCTCGTAAATAGCGCGCATGTTGTCACTCGCTCCCGCGCATATCGCATTAAATTCAGCGTCGGTTAGGTACCGGTCCCGCTTTTTCTCGGCGTGACGTTTGATACCGACGCACGGATTGGAGTCAACCAAGCCTTTTTCGAGGGCGTAGGCGAACACCATACGTAGAAACGAAATGATCCGATTGTTCATGTTCGGAGTGGCTGCGCCATGCATCTTTATTGCGGCCACGTGGCGGGGAAGCACGTCGCGGGGCTCGAACTCCGCAAGCTGATCCTTCAGCTTTTCAGCGGCTGCTTCGTACTGGGTAACCGTGTTGGCCGCGAGCGCCGGCTTCATGTATGCCAACGCTTCATCGATCAACTCGGCCATTCCCCCTTTCCCAGCGCGCCCTTGCTCTCGGGCGTACAGCATTAGGGACGCCTGATAATCTGTGTCCAGGCGCCTCCATTTTCCTTTGCGCACCAGGTAATAAGCACCGTGCGCGAAATACATGCACGCCGGCAGGTGTCGGTCTTTCTTCCGAGGGCGCATATCCCTTCCTCATGCAAGCCGCAATTGCGGTCCTTTCTTCGATTGAATCCCACCCAACCGCGATATCACAACCTCTCGCAGCACCTTTGGGTGTCCGTCACCGCCGACTGCATATCCGTAACGCTCCGCCTCGAGCCATTTGATCTGGGCGCTGGGTTTAAGATAGCCCGTCAGATCGGCCACTTCTTTTGCTGTCAGGAACATGGCTACCTCCGTCCGGGGTCTATGCGGGGTTGAGTGCGCTGAACGCCTCAAGCGCGATGTCGATGTCCGAAGCAAGCTTCTCCATTGGATTCATGCTCTCAGGTCTCGGATCGATGCCTGCCTGATCCATGTAGCTGCGCATTCGGATCACCAGGGCGAGCAGCGTTTCGTTCGCTTCTTTAGAGCCGCGCTGCCTGCCGACCGCGTAAGAGGCGTCTTGAAACTTGATCGCTTCATCGCCCAGCACTCCTATCCTTTCGAGGTGCTGTGAATGAATGGCTTCAATCAGGGCCTGGTCTTGCTGGTGAATCGGGTTTTCTTTGGACACAGAAATCTCCCGCCCGCCGTACACCGGCAGGCTATGGTTCATAGGAAGTTTGCGTTGGCAATCAGGCGGCGCGTGAATGCGCGATTGATCAAGGAGTGAGTAATGAAAGGAATATTTCTGGTTTTGCTGGCCTTCCTGGTGGCTTTTGTGTTGAGCACCTCCCCAGTGTTTAAAGCGTGGGCGGGGGATTATTTGGCACCTCTACGCACAGTCCGGCAGGAAGCACCGGTCCCTTCGCTCGTCTCAAATGCTCCGCCTGGTTCTTTCAAATGTGACGGTCGTAAGTACTGCTCGCAGATGACTTCGTGCGCCGAGGCTAAATACTTCCTGAAATATTGCCCTGGCACCAAAATGGACGGTGATCACAACGGCATTCCCTGCGAACGTCAGTGGTGCCGGTAGAAGGTGCCGCTATGTACTGACAGGCATATGGATGGCTGGGGTTAATCAGTCGATCTGGTAGTAGACGTAGCAGTCCACGCCCTGATCCTTGAGTGATTTGTGCATGGCCTGGACGCCTGCGCTGTGCTGGTTGCCGATTCCCGGCCAAGGGGTATCGAGGTGAATGCCCTGCTGGTGATAGCCGTGCTTTTTCTGCACGTAGCCCGGTAGACCTTTCACCGATGCTGCGCGCATACCAGGGATCGGGATCACCACCCTGTCGAGGTTGGCGCTGCCGCCGTCGTTGTTGCACGCTGCCGCTGCTGCCTTGCCGGCCTCGATCGCAATTGCGACCTTTGGGCCAAGCTCTGCGATTTCCTCTTTCGTCATGGCGTCACCCGCTTGAACTCGACGA
>NZ_DIHC01000040.1:8126-17892 GCF_002419965.1 Pseudomonas sp. UBA5706 | reverse complement strand
AGCATGTGGGGTTTTGTTTTTACGCGCGGAAAAGTCATGAGCTCTCTCAGGTGCTTCGGCATCGCCCCCTCTGTTAGTCTTTCCCCTCTTCAAAAAACGCCAAGGAAGCTGTTATGCCGGTGACGTCCAACCTAAACCCTGGGTTCATGGTGGTTCATGGCAATCGCCTGGATGAACTGCGCAGCCTTGTGGTGTCCTGGATGCGACGTTATCCGCTGACGCCTCTGGAGAATGAAGTCGCGCTTGTACAGAGCAACGGCATTGCACAATGGCTAAAGCTGGCCTTGGCAGAAGATGCGCAGGATGACGATCAAGGAGGATGCGGCATTGCCGCAGCAATCGATGTTCAATTACCCGGCAGCTTCATGTGGCAGCTATATCGCGCGGTATTGGGCAAGGATGAAATTCCTGAAACCTCATTACTCGACAAAGCCCCCTTGACCTGGCGCCTGATGCGCCTGCTACCTGCGCTGATCGATCAACCTCACTTCGAGCCGCTGCAGCGCTTCCTTACGGCCGACACCGATCTTCGCAAACGTTATCAGCTGTCTGAGCGGCTGGCCGACCTGTTCGATCAATACCAAGTCTATCGCGCCGATTGGTTAGAAGACTGGGCCGCTGGCCGGCATCAGCTGAAAAACGTAAGGGGGGAGGTTAAGCCGTTAAAGGCCGAGAACTGCTGGCAAGCCGAGCTGTGGCGTGCACTGCTTCACGACGTCGGCGCCAAAGGCATGGCCCAGAGCCGCGCCGGCGTGCATCAACGCTATATCGAGCGCATCAACACGATGACCGAAGCCCCTGCGGGTCTGCCCGCGCGCGTCATCGTGTTCGGCATCTCCTCGCTGCCGGCTCAGGCGCTCGAAGCCTTGGCCGGCCTGGCTCGTTTCAGTCAGGTGCTGTTGTGCGTGCACAACCCCTGCCGCCACCACTGGGCAGACATCGTCGCTGACAAGGATCTATTGCGGCACGAGTACAAGCGTCAGTCGCGCAAGTCTGGCATGCCAGCCGCACTTAACCCGGAGGCGCTGCATCAGCACGCTCACCCCTTGCTTGCTGCCTGGGGCAAGCAAGGGCGCGATTACATTAACCTGCTGGACAGTCACGACGACCCCAACAGCTATCGTGCGATTTTCCGTGATGGACGCATTGATCTGTTCAGCGAAAGCGATCCTGGGACCCTGCTCAACCAGCTGCAGGACGACATCCTCGAGCTTCGTCCATTAGGTGAAACCCGTGAGCTGTGGCCAGCGGTGGACCTCAAGACCGACCGGTCCATTCGCTTCCATGTTGCCCATAGTGCCCAACGCGACGTGGAGGTGCTGCACGATCAACTGCTCGCACGTTTCAGTGCCGATCCGAATTTGCGCCCTCGCGACGTGATCGTAATGGTCCCGGACATCGACAGTTACGCGCCGCACATTCGCGCCGTGTTCGGCCAGTTGGACCGTGACGACCGCCGCTTCATCCCGTTCACGCTGGCAGACCAAGGCCAACGTGGTCGTGACCCGCTGCTAATTGCAGTCGAACACTTGCTGAAGATCCCAGACAGTCGCTTCCAGGTCAGCGAGATCCTTGACCTGCTGGACGTCCCCGCCCTGAGAGCGCGTTTTGGCATCAACGAGCGTGATCTGCCGACGCTGCATCGTTGGATCGAGGGCGCGGGCGTACGTTGGGGACTCAACGCCAGGCAACGTGAAGGCCTTGGTCTGCCCGAAGCCCTGGAGCAGAACAGTTGGCACTTCGGTCTGCGCCGCATGTTGCTGGGTTACGCCGTGGGGGCCGGCATCGCCTACAACGATATCGAACCCTACGACGAGATTGGCGGGCTGGACGCGGCGCTTATCGGCCCACTGGTTGCGCTGATCGATGCGCTGCACGTTGCCCATGCCGAGCTGTCGAACGCTGCAACGCCACCGGTCTGGGGCATGCGTCTGCAAGCGCTTATGCAACTGTTTTTCAGCGCAGACAGCGAGCACGATGACTACCTGCTCGGCCAGCTTGAGACCCTGCGCGAAACCTGGCTGGAAACCTGCGAAGTCGTTGGCTTGCTCGAAGAACTGCCGCTTACGGTGGTGCGGGAAGCCTGGCTGGCCGGCCTTGATCAAGGGCGCCTGTCCCAGCGGTTTCTCGCAGGCTCGGTCAATTTCTGCACGCTGATGCCGATGCGAGCGATCCCCTTCAAGGTTGTCTGCCTGCTGGGCATGAACGACGGCGATTATCCCCGCGCCCAACCGCCGCTGGACTTCGACCTGATGGGCAGTGATTACCGTCCAGGTGACCGTTCACGTCGCGAAGACGACCGATATCTGCTGCTCGAAGCGCTGCTCTCGGCCCGCGATCAACTGTATGTCAGCTGGGTAGGGCGCAGTATTCGCGACAATTCTGAACGCCCTGCGTCGGTGCTTATCGGTCAGTTGCGCGATCACCTGGCCAGCGGTTGGCGGCTAGCCGGTGCGATCGAGCCGGAAGACGACAAGAAGCGTGATCCCGGTCAGCAACTGCTGCACAAGCTGACGCTCGAACATCCATTGCAGCCCTTCAGTGCCAAATACTTTCAAGAAAGTCCGGAATTCTTTAGTTTCGCCCGCGAATGGCAGGTGCTTCACGAGGCTATCGTTGGGACGGGCGACCTCAAGGTGCTGGAAAGATATGACCAGCAAGAGCCGCTAAGCCTGATGCAGTTGCAGGATTTCCTGCGCAACCCGGTCAAACACTTCTTCAGTCAGCGTCTGAAAATCTTCTTTGAAGTGGCCGAAGCGCCCTTGGCTGATGAGGAGCCTTTCGTGCTCGATGCCTTGGAGCGATATGGGGTCAGCGATAGCCTGCTGCAAGCCGCATTGATCGATCCGGAAAACACCGACGATTCGCTTCGGGCGCAAGCGACTCGCCTGCAGGCCAGCGGCCTGCTGCCAATGGCCGGCTTTGGCACGCTGCTGCAAGATGAACTGATCGAACCATTGCCGGACCTGGCTCGCCGTTATCACGACCTGCTGCTCAAATGGCCTGAGCGCCTGCACAGTGCGCTGCCAGTGACCTACGCACATCAAGGGGTCGAGCTTGATGGTTGGCTCGACGGCCTTTATCAAAACACCGACCACCAACTCCTGGCAGTCACGGCCATCCCGAATGCCATAGGCGGCAAGAAGTCCCGCAAGTGGCATCGCCTGAGCAAACCCTGGGTTAATCATCTGGTGGCCTGTGCCTGCGATCTGCCGCTGACCACAGCGTTGGTCGCCAGTGATGAGACGCTGCTGCTGCCGCCGTTGGACAAAGACACGGCGACGAGAACCCTCAGTGACCTGCTGCTCGCGTGGCAACACGGCATGCAGCGCCCCTTGCCGGTCGCGGTGAAAACCGCTTTCGCCTGGTTGGGCCAGAGCGATGAAGTCAAAGCTGAAGCGGCCGCGCGCAAGGCCTATGAAGGCGACGGCCAAAACAGCAATGGCGAGCGTGCGGAAAGCACCGCACTGTCCCGTCAGTTCCCGGATTTCGATGCGATGCTCGATAGCGAAGAGTTCGCCGGCTGGTGTGAGTCGCTGTACAAACCGATTTTCGAAGCGCCCTGGCAATCACAGTCCAGCGAGGAGGCCGGAGCATGAGTAACGTCCAGCAATCCTTGGTTCAGCAGCCTTTAGCTCAGCAACCTCTGGCCCTGCGCTTTCCGCTCAAAGGCAGCCAACTGATCGAGGCCAGTGCCGGCACCGGCAAGACCTTCACCATTTCGGCGCTGTACCTTCGTCTGGTGCTCGGTCACGGCAGCGAGGTGTCAGGTTTCGGTCGGGAATTGCTGCCACCGCACATTCTGGTAGTGACCTTTACCGATGCGGCGACCAAGGAACTGCGTGATCGTATCCGCACGCGCCTGGCCGAAGCCGCGCGTTTCTTCCGTCAGGAGATTGAAGCCCCCGATGGGCTGATCGCCGACCTGCGTAACGACTTTGAACAGGAACAATGGGCCGGTTGCGCGAGCCGTCTGGACATCGCCGCACAGTGGATGGATGAGGCCGCGGTATCGACCATTCACAGCTGGTGTCAGCGTATGTTGCGCGAGCACGCCTTCGACAGTGGCAGCCTGTTTACCCAAAGCCTGGAAACCGACCACAGCGATTTGCTTGGCGAAGTGCTGCGTGATTACTGGCGCAAGTTCTGCTACCCCATGACTGGCGATGCGCTGAACTGGGTGCGAAACAATTGGGGCGGCCCGGCGGCGTTGTTGCCACGGGTTCGGGCATTGTTTGGCAGCGATCGGGCGCCCGTCACCCAATCGCCGACGCAACTGATCGAAGCATCGATTCAGCAACGACGCGAAACCTTGCAGGCGCTCAAGTCGCCCTGGGCCAACTGGGCCGCCGAGTTGCACGCTATCTGCCTGGATGGCGTGGCGTGCAAGGTCGTCGATGGCCGCAAGATGCAGGAGCGTTATTTCAGGCCCTGGTTCGACAAGCTAATCGCCTGGGCCAACGACGACGAACAAGAGCAACTGGATCTGGGCACCGGTTTTACCCGGCTCACGCCCGACGGTATCGCCGAGGCCTGGAAAAACAACCCGCCATCGCACCCGGCCTTCGAGGCGATGGTCGAGCTGAAAGTCGCCCTCGACACACTGCCAACCCCTGATGCCGCCGTGCTTGAGCACGCGGCGCATTGGGTCGGAACGCGTTTTGAGGAAGAGAAACGTCGTCGCGCCGAAATGGGTTTCGACGACATGCTGTTGCGTCTGGATGCTGCGCTGCGTGGCCCCGGTGGCGAGAGGTTGGCGACCTTGATCCGCGAGCAGTTTCCGGTTGCGCTGATCGACGAGTTTCAGGACACGGACCCCGTGCAGTACCGGATTTTCGATAGCATTTATCGTCTGCAAGACAACGATGAAACGACCGGCCTGTTTCTTATCGGCGACCCCAAACAGGCAATTTATGCCTTTCGTGGCGCTGACATCTACACCTACCTGCGCGCACGATCCGCGACCACTGGGCGGCTGCACACGCTGGGCACCAACTTTCGCTCAAGTCACGCAATGGTCGAGGCGGTCAACCACGTATTCGTACGCGCGGAAAACAGCCCGACCGGGCGCGGCGCATTTCTATTCCGAAGCGCCGATGACAACCCGGTGCCTTTTCTTGCAGTAGGGGCGCAAGGGCGCAAGGAAAGCTTTCAGCTTAACGGCAATGTCGTTGCCGCGCTGAACGTCTGGCAACTGGAAAGTGAGCAGCCGGTCTCAGGCGCCACATACCGTCAGCAGTTGGCCAGCAGTTGCGCCAGTGAGATTGTGCGCCTGCTCAATGCCGGGCAACAGGGGCGAGCCGGTTTTGCTCGAACCGGCGAGCCGCTCAAGGGCCTGCGACCTGCAGATATCGCCATTCTTGTGCGCGATGGCAAAGAAGCGCAGGCGGTGCGCGCCGAACTGTCGGCCCGTGGCGTACGTAGCGTTTACTTGTCCGACAAGGACTCGGTATTCGCCGCGCAGGAGGCCCACGACCTGCTGGCCTGGCTCAAGGCCTGTGCCGAACCGGATGCTGAGCGTACCCTGCGCGCCGCACTGGCCAGCATCACCTTGGCTCTGCCGCTGGCCGAGCTTGAACTGCTCAATCAGGACGAGCTGGCGTGGGAAAATCGCGTCATGCAGTTTCGCGATTACCGCCGTGTCTGGCGCACCCAGGGGGTGCTGCCGATGTTGCGTCGGCTGCTGCACGACTTCAAATTGCCTCAGGCGTTGATCCAGCGCACTGATGGCGAACGGGTGCTGACCAATCTGCTGCACCTCTCTGAATTGATGCAACAGGCTGCCGCTGAGCTCGATGGCGAGCAGGCGCTGATTCGTCATCTGGGCGAGCATTTGGCGCTGTCCGGACAAGCAGGCGAAGAGCAGATTCTGCGCCTGGAAAGCGACGAGCAACTGGTCAAGGTCGTGACCATTCACAAGTCCAAGGGTCTGGAATATCCACTGGTGTTTCTGCCTTTCATTTGCTCGACCAAACCGGTGGATGGCAGCCGCCTGCCGCTGCATTTTCATGACCCCGAAGGCCACGCGCAGATCAGTCTCAAGCCGACCGCCGTGCTGGTTGAAAAGGCCGACGACGAGCGCCTGGCCGAGGATCTGCGTCTGCTGTACGTCGCGCTCACTCGTGCGCAGCATGCCTGTTGGCTGGGCGTCGCCGACATCAAGCGTGGTAACACTAACGGCTCGATTCTGCACCGCTCGGCATTGGGTTATCTGCTGGGCGGCGGCGAGGCGCTCACCGAATCGGCGGGGCTCACTCAGTGGCTACAGGCATTGGCCGATCAGCAGCCTACCCTGCATGTCCAGGCCGTGCCGGCACCGACCGCAGAGACCTTCAGCGCGCCCCGCAGCGAAGCGGCGTTGAGCAAACCGCGCATGCCCCGGCGTAGCGCTCGGGAGAACTGGTGGATTGCGTCCTACAGCGCCTTGCGCATCGGCGACACTATTACCGACAGCGGCGATCAGTCCCCCGATAGTCCGCAAGCGCAAAAGCTGTTTGACGATGAGCGCCTCGACCCCGACGCACCTCGCGAAACGCTAGTCAGTGGGGGCGACATCCACCGCTTCCCACGTGGCCCGAACCCCGGGACGTTCCTCCACGGCTTGCTGGAGTGGGCAGGGGAGAAGGGGTTTTCGGTTGTCGCGCGTGATTCGGCTGCACTGGAAAAGGTCGTGGCGCAACGCTGTAACCGGCGTGACTGGAAGGGCTGGATCAATACCCTGACCGACTGGCTCGCGCATTTATTGAACATGCCGCTGCCTGTGGGAAATGACGTGCACGCTGTCGCTTTGAGCGATCTTGATCAGCCCAATCAGTACCGCGTCGAGATGGAATTCTGGTTCGCCTGCTCGAAGGTCGATGTGGCGCAGATGGACGCGCTGGTGCGTCGTCATACTCACAACGGCGCGCCGCGAGCGGCAGCGGAAACGGTCTCGCTTAATGGCATGTTCAAGGGCTTCATCGACCTGACGTTCGAACATCAGGGCCGCTATTACGTGGCCGATTACAAATCCAACTGGTTGGGTGTCGATGACGATGCCTATACAGAAGCGGCAATGGAAAGCGCGATTCTGGAGAACCGTTACGACCTGCAATACGTGCTCTACCTGCTGGCCCTGCATCGCCAGCTCAAGGCGCGTCTGGCCGATTACGACTACGACCGGCACCTGGGCGGCGCTGTGTATCTGTTCGTGCGCGGCAGTCGCGCGGCAAGCCGGGGCGCATGGTTCACCCGGCCACCTCGGGAGCTCATCGAGAATCTGGATCTGCTGTTCCAGGGCCGAGCTGTGATCGAGGAAACAGCGTTGCCAGGAGACCTTATATGAACCGAACCTTTGCGCAGTTGCTGCCCACGCCGCTGGACGCCGACAGCCTCGCTGCGCTCAAACCCTTGAGCCGCGTCGATGACCTGCTGCTGTTGCTGGAACGCTGGGTGGAGCGCGGCTGGTTGCGTGCGCTGGACAAGGCCTTTGTGGCGTTTCTGGCGGATCTTGATCCGGCGGCCGACTCATTGGTGCTGCTGGCAGCGGCATTGACCAGCCATCAACTGGGGCACGGTCATGTCTGCCTGGACCTGTACGAAACGCTGAAAGAACCTGATTTTGCCTTGTCGCTGCCGCCAGAAGGCGACGTGTCATCAACGCCCATGTTGCTGCCATCTACGCTGCTCAAGGCGTTGGATGGTGCAACCTGGTGCCAGGCGCTGGCCGACAGCCTGCTGGTGGCCCAGGCCGGTGATAACAGCGACGCGGCGGCGCAGAAGCCGTTGGTGTTGTCCGAGCGTCGCCTGTATCTGCGTCGCTATTGGACCTACGAGCGCAGGATCGATAGGGCGTTGCGCCGTCGCCTGGCCCATAGCGAGGCCGCACCGAATGATCTGGCGCAGCGTCTGGACGCGTTATTCGGGCCGGCTAACCCTGCGCCTGAGGCCCTGATCGACTGGCAAAAGCTCGCCTGTGCGCTGGCCACTCGTGGCGCGTTCAGCATCATCACCGGTGGCCCTGGCACCGGCAAAACCACCACCGTGGTGCGGCTGCTGGCGCTGTTGCAGTCGCCCGCAGTGGAGCGTGGCAAACCGCTGCGTATTCGTCTGGCAGCACCGACCGGCAAGGCGGCGGCACGTCTGACCGAGTCCATCAGTCATCAAGTGCAATCGCTGCAGGTGCCGGAAGACGTGCGGCAAAAAATCCCCAGCGACGTGACCACGGTGCATCGCTTGCTCGGCAGTCGACCCGGCACCCGGCACTTCCGTCACCATGCAGGCAACCCGTTGCCGCTGGACGTGCTGGTGGTCGATGAGGCGTCGATGATTGACCTGGAAATGATGGCTAACTTGCTCGACGCCTTGCCGCCTAATGCGCGCATGGTGCTGCTCGGCGACAAGGATCAACTGGCCTCGGTGGAGGCCGGTGCGGTGCTGGGTGACCTGTGTCGCGACGCCGAAGCCGGCATGTATAGCGCGCAGACTCAGGCGTGGCTGGAGTCGGTCAGTGGCGAAGATTTGAGCAGGAGTGGGCTGCAACAGGGCGATGATCAGCGCCATGCCTTGGCCCAGCAAGTGGTGATGTTGCGTCATTCCCGGCGGTTCGTAGCAGGCAGCGGGATTGGGCAGCTGGCCAAGCTGGTCAACCAGCAGCAGGATCAGGATGCCCGCGCGTTACTCACGGCCCGCACGCATACCGATCTGTTTTCCCTGGCGCTCAAGGGCGAGCAAGATCGCGCGCTGTCACGCCTGTTGCTGGACGGGCACGGTAATGGCCCGCAAGGTTATCGGCATTATCTGGGCGTAATGCACGCGAAGCGTGCGCAAGGAATTACTACGATCGACGATCCGCGTTGCGTCGATTGGGCACGCGACGTGTTAAATGCGTTCGACCAATTCCAGTTGCTCTGCGCCGTTCGTAAAGGGCCGTGGGGCGTGGAAGGGTTGAACCAGCGCATTACTCAGACGCTGTTCGCCGCGCAGCTGATCGAGAGCGATCAGCAGTGGTATGAAGGGCGTCCGGTGTTGATGACGCGCAACGATTACGGTCTGGGCCTGATGAACGGTGACATCGGCATTGCCCTGCGTCTGCCGGAGGGGCCGGTGGAGGAGAGTCGCCAAGCACTGCGCGTGGCCTTCCCACGCAACGACGGCAGTGGCGGGGTGCGTTTTGTGCTGCCCAGTCGGTTGAACGACGTGGAAACGGTGTACGCCATGACCGTGCACAAATCCCAGGGCTCGGAGTTCGCGCACACCGCGCTGATCCTGCCCGAGGCGCTGAACCCCGTGCTGACCAAGGAGCTGATTTACACCGGCATCACCCGGGCGAAAAACTGGTTCAGCCTGATCGAGCCACGTCAGGGCGTCTTCGAGGAAGCGCTTAGGCGTAAGGTCAAACGCTTGAGTGGGTTGATGCTGGGGATGTGAAGACGCCGCCATCGTGCTTCTGCCCGGAGGGCGTAGGAGCCCGGCTTGCCGGCGATCTGCCGGGGACCGGCAGCCAAGCCTGTGGATGCGGTACACCTGATAACCCGAGGTAACGGTTTCGCTGCTTGGTGCACGCGGTAAACCTGACACAACGGAAATCGCAGGTTTCGCTGCCGCTTCGCAGCAGATCGCTGGCAAGCCGAGCGCCTACGGCCTGCGGCCAGAATCAACGGCGGGCATCGATGCAGCGGGCAGCGGCGTCAGAATCAAAAGCGCGTCAGCTTTCGTGCATCCTTGCGCAGCATCTCCAGTGCAGGCGCTTAGGCGTAAGGTCAAGCGCTTGAGTGGGTTGATGCTG
>NZ_DIHC01000040.1:0-7998 GCF_002419965.1 Pseudomonas sp. UBA5706 | reverse complement strand
TAAACCTGACACAACGGAAATGGCAGGTTTCGCTGCCGCTTCGCAGCAGATTCGCTGCCGCTTCGCAGCAGATCGCTGGCAGGCCGAGCGCCTACGGCCTGCGGCCAGAATCAACGGCGGGCACCGATGCGGCGGGCAATGGCGCCAGCATCAAAAGCGCGTCAGCTTTCATGCCTTGCGCAGCATCTCCTGCTGCCCGGCCACGCTGTCCAGCCCCATGAATTTTCGCACGCGCTCGCCGCACTGGTCGGCGAGGATGGCCCGTGGCGAGGCATCAACCTGCACCACGCCGTTTTCCATGAAGATCACCCGGTCGGAAATCGCCAGGGCGAAGTCCATTTCGTGGGTGACGATTAGCATGGTCATGCCTTCTTTCGCCAGGTCGCCGATGACGTTGAGTACGTCGCCTACCAACTCCGGGTCCAGCGCTGACGTCGGTTCGTCGAACAGCATGATCTGCGGGTCCATTGCCAGGGCACGGGCAATTGCCACGCGCTGCTGCTGGCCGCCCGAGAGTTGATGCGGGTATTTATGCGCGTGAGCCAACAGCCCGACCTTGTCGAGCAAGGCGTAGGCACGCTGCTCGCTGACGGCCTTGTCGCGGCCGTGGTAACGCGGCGCCAGGGTCACGTTGTCGAGAATGGTCCGGTGGGGGAACAGGTTGAAGTTCTGGAACACCATGCCAATGCGCTGCACGCCACGGCGAATCTGCGGCGCGTTGGGGTTATCCCCGGCGTGAATGAAGTCTTCACCAAACAGAATGATCTCGCCCTGGTCGATGGTTTCCAGTCCGTTGACAGTGCGAATCAGCGAGGTTTTACCCGAGCCTGATGGACCGATGATGGAAATCACCTGGCCGGCCCCCACGTCCAGACTGATGCCCTTGATCACTTCGTGATGGCCGTAGCGTTTGTAAATGCTGACCAACTGCAGCGCGGGAGCTGCCCCGGAACCTGGCTCGGGCCGAGGCGCTGTCACTGGCTGCACGCTCAGCGTCGAACGCAGGTTGGCCAAGGCGCTGCCGTCGAGCGTCTGTGGCTTGCGATTGTTCAACTCCAGATGCTGTTCGAGCCAGTGAAACAGCCAGCCGAACACGGTGACGATCATCACGTAGTACACCGCCACCGCCGACAGGGTTTCCATCACCAGAAAGTTTTGCGCGTACAGGCGCTGACCTACTGTGAGCAGCTCGGTCAGGGAAATCACCGACACCAGCGACGTCAGCTTTACCACAGTGATGTATTCGTTGATCAATGTCGGCAAGGAAATCCGGAAAGCCTGTGGGATCACGATTAGACGCTGCATGCCGATCAGGCCGACGCCCAACGCGCGCCCGGCCTCTTTCTGGCCCTTGGCGACCGAAATCAGCCCGCCGCGATGGATCTCGGCCATGTACGCCGCTTCCGTCACTACCAGCGCCAGCAGCCCGGAATAGAACGGGTTGGACAGCACTTCGCGAGTGATCGGAAACATCTGCGGCAGGTTGTAGGTAAACACCACCAGCACCAACAGCGGCACGCTGCGGAAGAACCAGATATAAATCGACGCCGGTACGCGTATCCAGCGTGAGGTCGAGAGCTTGGCCGAGGCCAGCAGAAACCCCAGCAGCATGCCGATGAACCAGCCCAGGGCGCTTAGCTCGATGACCGTGATGCAGGATTCCCAGAAGTCCGAAACCGAGAACAGCGAAAAAAAGTAGGACCATTCGAATTGCATACACACCTCAGCGGGGCAGCTCCTGCAGGGAGATACCCTGTCAAACACAATTCCCTAACAGGGGCGTGGCGGGTCCCGCGATCGTCGACGCAGTCGTCTTAAACCGGGTTAACGCGCCGTGTCAGGACCTAGCGAGTCAGCTGACTTCAAGACCGCTTTTTAGCCCATCGCGGGACCCGCCACGCTCCTACAGGATGGGCGTCAAATCAGGGACGCCTGTGTTCAAACGTTTAGTTACTCGGCTCTTCCAGGTTGTACTGCTTCAGCAACGCTGCGTACTCACCGGTTTTTTTGGTCTCGTCAAAGGCTTTGAGCAGCGCTTGATACAACGCGTCATTGCCCTTTTTCACGTAGATGCCCAAGGTCTGCTGGTAGATCGAGTGCTCGGTGCTGACTATCACCCGACCTTTGGTGCGTTCGGCGATCATGCCGGCGGCGCCGTCTATTTCCACTTGGGCCTGAACGTTGCCGGATAGCAGCGCCTGGGTCACTTCAGGGGCAGACGGAAACTCGCTGACCGAGATCGCGTCTTTGCTGTTCGGTAGGCAGTAATCGGTGGACAGCTTGTTGAATTGAGCGACCCAGGTGGTGCCTTTTTCCAGGCCGACTTTCAGACCGCAGAGGTCTTCCGGCACCTTGGGTTTAAGCGTGCTGTCCTTAAGGACCATAATCGCCGCGCCGGTCTTGGCGTAGGCGATGGTCTGCGCCTGGGTCTGACGCTCGGGAGTGATGTACATCCCCGAAATGATCGCATCGTAGTGACCGGCATTGAGGCTCAGGATCAGGCTCGAGAACTTGGTGTCCACGAACTCAGCCTTCACATCCATATGCTTGGCCAGCAAGTGCGAAAGGTCAGGATCGGAACCGACGACGTTTTTCTTCTCGTCATAGGATTCGAAGGGTGGATAGGTGATTTCCATGCCGACCTTAAGTTGGCCGGGTGTCACCGTAGTGGCAGCGTGGGCCAGGGTCGCGCCGAGTGCCGCGGCCCCAAGAACGGTCAAGCGGACAGCAGTGTTCAAAGTGTTGCGCATCGTCGGTGACTCCACGTCAGGAAGGTAGGGCACGGTGTGTCTGGAGATGAAATGGCGCATCAGAAGGCATCCTGTGCCTGGGTCTTCAAGTGGCCGAAGCTCGAAGGCTTGCGCGCCTTTTCGTACAGTTTCAGCTCGCCGCTCTCGACCTTGCGGCGCAGGTATTGATAGGTCTGCAGGGCCTGGCCAAACATGTGTTCGCCAATGGTGATTTCTTCGTACGCCGCCGTTCCATGATCGAATTGAGGGAGCGGCTTGATCTGGGTGTGGAAGTCGCAGGCGAAGAACAGCGGAAACGAGTAGCGCTCCTCGCTGACGGTACGCACCCGATGAGCCGTAGCAACGAACGTACCAGCGGTCATGACCTCCAGCATGTCGCCGATATTGACCACGAACGCACCTTCAACCGGAGGCGCATCGATCCACTGGCCCAGATCGTTCATCACTTCCAGCCCCGGTTTGTCGGCGAGCAGCATGGTGAAGCACTCATAATCGGTGTGTGCACCAATACCGGGCGCATCCTGCGCCGCGTCGTCGAACGGGTAGTGAATCAGGCGCAGTTTGGAAGGCGGACGGGTGACCATCGCCTCGAAGTAACCCTGTTCAAGGCCCAACGCCAGGGCAAAGCCGTCGAACAGGCGACGTCCCAAGGCAAACACAGCGGCGTAGTACGCTTCGACGGCCGGACGAAACCCGGGCAAGTCAGGCCATTCGTTGGCGCCGATCAGCGGGGTTTTTGCGATTACCAGTGGGTCTTCGTCGCCGACTTCGAAGCCGATATCGAAGGCTTCCTTGTGGTCTGGTTTGCCCTTGGCGTACACCTCTTCGCCTTCCGGGACGAAGCCTTTGTGGCTGCGCGAGGTGCCGATGTAGTACTGCATCTTGTAGTCCAGGGGCTGAGCAAACAGATCCTTGGCCGCTTGGCGCAGGCCATCGATCAATGCCTGCTCGATGCCATGGTTCTTGATGTACAGAAAGCCCACTTCGCGAGCGGCTTTGCCCAACTCGTCGGCCACGGCCTGCCGCTGTGCGATGTCGGTGCTGAACAGGCCGGCGATGTCGACCACTGGAATGCTGTTGAAGTTGGCGACCTTCGGGGTCGCCGCTTGAGAGTGTTCAGGCATGGCGAAACGCTCCTTATCGGCTTGTCGTGTGGGTGAAGCGCTGAAAATGCTCGCGTTCGGCCTTGCCCATCCACACGTTCAGCGACCATAGATCGGCCACCGGCACATTGGTGAACGGCAGGTGATGCAGGTAACCGTCGGCGCCGAACTCCGGCGTCAGGGTAGTTACCTCAAAGCCGCGCGCCTGCTGCGAGGCCCAGATCGACTCCCAATGCTGCTGATGGAAGGCCAGCTCGGCCGCACGTTCCGGCGCGGCGGGGTGCGGTACTTGCGGGCCCTGGTCGTAGCCCACGCGGGCCTGAATGTGGTGGACGCGCTCGACGAAGGCGCTGAGGTCGTCTTCGGGATCGTTGAGCAGGCGCTCGCAAGTGACGATCCAGTGGCTGATGTCGCTGGTGAAACGCAGATCCGGCAGTTGGCGAATCAGCTCCAGCGTGAGCCACGGGTTGAACAGTGAGCGTGAGCGATGGGTTTCGAAAGTCACCATCTGCCCATGCTTGCGCGCCAACTCCAGCGCCTGGCCGAAGAAGTCGACCTGCTGCGGCAGCTGCCAGCGGTCATTACCAGCCAGCACGTTGACGAAACGTGGCGTGAGTTCGCTGGACCAGGCGAGCTTCTTTTCCAGGTCGATGAGATGTTCGGCGGTGGTTGCCGATTGTTCAGGCAGGACATCGTAAGCGGTGAACACCGTGGCGATGTAGGGCAGGTGATTGGCACGCAGAAAAGCGCCGAACTCGGCACGTTCCACCGGCGTCAACGGCAGACGCGCCTCCATGCCGTCAAACCCGGCCTCCAGCAGTTCATCGAGCGCCTGGGCCTTGCTCGCGGCGTAGCCCCACATCGTGCGGAAGATTTCCAGTTTCATCGAACGTCCTCAAAGATTGCGTGACACCTGACATAGCTTCGCCGCGGCGCACGGGCCGAGACGGGTTATAGCGGGCAGTCACATCGGAAAAGGCAATCTTTGGGCCGTGTCTCTGCTGGACGGGCTCCTTTATTGGGGCCGATCTTAGATTCGGCGGATGAGCGGGAAGAATAGGAAAGCTCAAATGCATAGTTCAGACATTTCTAAACTATGTTGGCAAGAGCCCGTTTAGCGCATCGCAGGCATTGGCGCTGTGGAGCTACGGGCGAGTGCACGGGCATACCCGACCCATGAAGGTGACAGTGAGTTATGCGTTGATGATTAATCGACAAAGCTCATCACCCGAGTTTGCCCCAGGAGACAAAACGCCTGGTTTTGCTCGGTGGCCTCACGGATATGCCCGTGAAGGCCATTTCACAGATACCTGAAGGACTCCTGAAACCTTGGATATCTTGCAGGCAACTTTTCGAAGCGTTGCCTCCCACCGCTTTGTTTCAGATGATTGAATCAATATCAAGCGTGTGTGGCGCGCCAATTGGGTGTCCTAATAGGGATGCGAGTACTTCAGGGTCGCTTTCTACTGCAGAGGGCGCCATGGCCAGTTGTTCAGCCACTCTGTTTTCAGCGTGGGCCTGCCAGCGAAGCAAGTTGTCCGCCAGTGCTTCGGCGTCTTGCGCAAGCAACCCGTAGACCTTCGCTGCGTCAACCTTCTCCTTGCGCAGGGTCGCTAAGCGCTCGCGTGTTTCCCTCACTTTATCGACCTCTCGGTTGAATGCATCAACTGCTGGTTCGTGGGTTTCACGATACTTGTCACCACGGCCCCGCAAGTTATTGCGTTTACTGCGCAACTGGTCGGTAATGCGTGCCAGAACACCATCTACGAAATCGAATTCACGGTCGCTAACCAGCGAACTCCCGAGCAGCAGCGATTCCTGTGAGCGCTTGAGCGCGGCCCAGCAACTGGGAATGTAGCCACCCACCATCGAATGGTTGCTGGCATGAATAGCCTGAGAGATCAGTCCGGGGCGGTTGGGGAGTCCATCGATTTGCTGGACGGCCAACGTGCAGGCAGCGTGCTGGGCAATGGTGTCGCAACCTGGTTCCCAGAGGATCGAGGACGTCTCCTTTCCTCCAAGTTCCACCGGAAAGAAGTGATGCAACTTACCGTGGTGCTCATAGGGTTCACCGCTCAGGTTGGTAATGCCCGCTACAAACACTCCAGCGCCCACAGGAACGCCTGCAAAGATTAAGGCTAACCCTGTTACATAGACCGGGGGCTTGGTGTTCATCCATGTTCCGGGCACGCTCGGCACCGGGTCGTTATGGTTGACCATGCGGTAATGCACTAAGTCAGCAGCCCCTTTTACAAAGGTTGCGTCAGCAGCTCTTGGGGCACCGTAGGTGTACAGCACGATGTCAGCACGATACTTTTTCTGGCGGCGCAACATTTCCGAGAGCAGCAAGGTGATTGCCCCGCCCAAGCTATGGCCGCAAATAATCAGTTTCTGTCCGGTTAAAAACTTGTCGAGATATTTGGCCGTAAGGTCATAGACCTTCAGCGCAGCCTCATAGAATCCTCGATGAACCTTGCCCACGCCTTCCACAAAGGGGACTTGGAGCGCATCGGCATCACGGAGACCATCCGCTAATATTTCGTTGGTGCCGCGCACGGCAATCAGGATCAACTCGTCGTTGTGCGTGATAAACGCTTGGGTGTCGGTATTATCAATCTGATTTCGGTCATCAAGAAAATGGATGCTGGCCGGGTGCTCCTGCTTTTCTTCTAAATCAGGGCTGTTCGCGGGGTACAGGTCAGGGTCAAACGGTACGATTTCCAAACGTTTGGAGTACGGTACATCTTCGTATAACGGGTAGTACGCCTTGGATTGGGCCGGGTCCGCTTTCCAGATCTCGTCGAACTTCGCCAGCGCATCACCAAACCAGTTACCTACGGTCGGTTTGACTGGGAAACTTACTTTTTTATCTTTGATTGGCGCCTTATCGGGTGTCTGACCAAATGGGTTGTAGCTTAAGGTAGCCATAATGGCGAGCTGATACAGGTTCAGCGCGCAGAACTGTGAGTCGGTGGAGAGCATCGGACGTAGAGCGCGTAAAGGGCGAACCTCCAACACGTTGTGCTTGTTGGGAAGCAGGCAGACGCCGCGCTTGCCATGCTCACGCATCAGCTTGGCCCAGTTTTGATTTGGCGGATAGTGGCTCTCGACTTCGGGCGGCAAATGCGCAACATGATCAACCAAATGACGAACTTCCACTTGGCAGAAGAAGTCCGCACAGGCTTGCGCTGGATTGCTTTGAGTCCTTAAGCCGTTTTTATGGGAGTAGCGAGTTTTTTCGGCGCGAACTTGGAGTTCGGTTATTGGGAGTGGGTAGTGTTTTCGCTGCTTTAAATCTTTATAGGGAATGGCCGTGCCCATATATTCACTTGCAAGGATTAATGCTATCGGGCCCGCAAAGTGGTTCTCAACGTTGCCTGTGCCAGCGGCGTCAAGTTTACCTTTATAGGTATGGCCCACCGTATCAACAACCTCATAGGCAAGACCAGCGTAAGGTTGACCTTCACCCATTTCGTCAACTAACTGAAAACTGGTACGGTTGCCTTGAGCTGGGCAGGTAAACATACGGCTGTTTAGCGGCTGCTTCAATTCTTTAACCATAGTATTCATTGAGTGATTTCCTTATTCGGTGCAGCCGGGGTAGATGGTACAGTCGCGGCCATCTGGCATTTTGAAGCTGCTGAAGTCTTTATAATTTCCATTACAGTAACCGCGTTGATCTTCGGGGCCTTCCCCTATGCAACGCTTCCAGCCATTAGGAACCTTTACCCATGTGTCTCCCCAGCCGGGCTGCTCCTCATCAGCCAGCTTGATCTTCAGCTTCACGGTTGTCCCCGGGAGTTGATCCAAAGTGTATGCGCTTACGGGACGCCCTTTCGTCACCATGCCCTGACCGTCAAGTTTTTTGCAATCGAGAAGCTTGGTGATGTAACGGTCAGGTCCGATAGTACGAAACAGCCATTGGCACTGACCATTTATGGCGCTTTCTCCATTACCATCAAAAGTTCCTTTGTATTTGTCTTCAAGTTGCTCCCTAATAATAACCATCGCTGAGTCCGCGCCAAAGTCCCCACGATGTTTTCCATAAGCCCCATAGATTTCCAACTCGAGACGATAAATAACCAAGCGGCAACCTTCCGCAGTACGGTAGATGGGAATTTCATAGTCGAGCTTGTATCTTTCTT
>NZ_DIHC01000019.1 GCF_002419965.1 Pseudomonas sp. UBA5706 | reverse complement strand
ATCCACCACCTTGCCGTCAACGAATTTCTGCTCGCTGCCCTTGGGCACGATGGTCTGGGTGAACGCGGCCTGCGAAAGCGGAACGAACGACAGACATAGAAGGGCGAGCAACCAACGCATTTCAACGGTATCCCTGAAGCCTGCGCAGCCCGCGCGCGGTCATCTGATCAAGTGGTTTTGAGAGGGGGCACGACAGTCAGGCAATCGGTGTGCACCGGGAATTCTTGATGCCGCCGGTCCGCAAAATAGTATTCCAGCGTCCGTCTGACCGTGTTGAACGCCAGCTGCGACCATGGGATATCGGCCTCGTCGAACAGTTTTACCTCAAGGCTTTCAACACCCGCAGCGAAATCCGCGCTGGCCATGTTGGCGCGGTAGAAAATATGCACCTGGTTGATGTGCGGGACGTCGATCATCGCATACAGATGCAAATCCTCCACCCTCGCGCAGGCTTCCTCAATGGTTTCCCGTCGGGCTGCCTGGCCGACACTCTCGCCGTTCTCCATGAAACCCGCGGGCAAGGTCCAGTAACCCAGGCGTGGCTCGATGGCACGACGACACAGCAGCACCTTGCCTTGCCAGACCGGCAACACGCCCGCAACGATGTTCGGGTTCTGGTAGTGAATGGTATGGCAATGTTCACACACATAGCGCAGGCGGCTGTCGCCCTCGGGAATGCGCTGAATGACCTGTTCGCCGCAATGGCTGCAGAATTTCATGATCGAATCGGGTTCCTGTAGTCAGCGGCTATCTTGGCGTGTGGCGCACGTGGTCGGCAAGCTGTGTCTTGTTCAGGGCGCTTAAGTGGCAGGCTTGCGCGGGGCAGGCGTTCGAGTTGCAGGGCAGGGGCTTGGGGCGCCCGGTACTTTGGTGCATCATGCCGGACAAGCAACAGATCGAGAATTCCCATGCTGGACGAGCTACTTCGCCGTATAAGCAGCCATACGCCGGGCACTCTGGAGACGGACAGGCGCTTTCCCGAGGCTGCGGTGCTAGTGCCCATCACCCGCAGCGACGAACCGGAGCTGGTATTGACCCTGCGTGCCAGCGGCCTCTCGACCCATAGTGGCGAAGTGGCGTTCCCCGGTGGGCGAAGGGACCCCGAAGACCCCGATCTGGTGTTCACCGCATTGCGTGAGGCCGAAGAAGAAATCGGTCTGCCGCCTGGGCTGGTGGAAATCGTCGGCCCGCTCAGTCCGCAGCTTTCCAAGCACGGCCTCATGGTCACGCCCTACGTCGGGGTTATTCCCGACTTCGTCGAGTACACGCCTAACGACGGTGAGATCGCCGCCGTCTTCAGTGTGCCGCTTGAATTTTTCCGCCAGGACGTGCGCGAGCACACTCACCGTATCGATTACCAGGGCCGCAGTTGGTATGTGCCCAGCTATCGGTTCGGCGAATACAGGATCTGGGGCCTGACTGCGATCATGATCGTTGAGCTGATGAACGTGCTGTTCGACAGCAACATCAACCTGCACCATCCGCCCGCGCGCTCAGCCATATTGACGCTCAAGTCCTAAGCAGCATTACCCTACCGAGAGCCTCGCGCTCCACCCACGGCCGCAGAGCCGCCCCCTGAGGAGAACAATATGAAATACCGTCTGGGCGATGCCCGCGTTCAAGCCCACCCGCAAAGCTGGGTCGCCCCAACCGCCACCCTGATCGGCAATGTCCGCCTGCAGGCCAATGCCAGCGTCTGGTTTGGCGCCGTGCTGCGTGGCGATAACGAACTGATCGATATTGGCGAAAACAGCAACGTGCAGGATGGCACGGTGATGCATACCGACATGGGCTCGCCCCTGACCATTGGCAGAAACGTGACCATCGGCCACAACGTCATGCTTCATGGTTGCAGCGTGGATGACAACACGCTGATCGGAATCAACTCGGTGATCCTTAACGGCGCAAAGATCGGCAAGTACTGCATCATCGGCGCCAATTCGTTGATCAGCGAAGGCAAGGTAATCCCCGATGGCTCGCTGGTGATGGGCTCGCCCGGCAAGGTCGTGCGTGAACTGACCGACGCGCAGAAGAAACTGCTCGAAGCCAGCGCCGCCCATTACGTCCATAATGCGCAGCGCTATGCACGCGATCTGGCGCCCCAGGAAGATTGATGTCCGCTGAACACATAGACAAAAACCCGCCTCAGGCTCTCCACGAGAAGCCCGTGCGTTCACCCTGCGTGAGCATTTGTGCCCTGGACGAAGCCGACGTTTGCCTGGGTTGCCAGCGCACCGTCGCGGAAATCACTGGCTGGAGCCGCATGAGCAATGACCAGCGGTGTGCGGTGCTGGTGCTGTGCGATGAGCGCGCGCGGGCCGCTGGAGCGATGTTTTCCGTGGGCGGGCGCAGTGATGTTTAGCTGCCATTGCTGAGCTTGCGTGGCCCCTGCGGCCGGCAGGCTTGATGGCGGCATCGCGTGGGGGTCCGCCAGCGCCGACACGTGGTACGGCTTCAATCGATGCATGGCCAATTCCGCGAGCGTTACCTGTATGCGTATCTGTCGGGCAACCCCATTCCCCGACCTTCGTGGTAAATTGCGCGCCTTTCTCCCCTGCGGTTGCTCGCACATGGCGGGCTGCCCTCGATATCTGCTCCACGAGGACCTGAGATGACTCAAATCGGAACTCCACTGTCGCCGACCGCGACCCGCGTTTTACTCTGCGGTTGCGGCGAGCTTGGCAAGGAAGTGGTGATCGAACTGCAACGTCTGGGCGTTGAGGTGATCGCCGTCGACCGTTACGCCAATGCTCCGGCCATGCAGGTCGCGCACCGCAGCCATGTGATCAACATGCTCGACGGCGCCGCACTGCGTGCTGTGATCGAGACCGAGAAGCCGCATTACATCGTCCCGGAAATCGAAGCCATCGCCACCGCGACCCTCGTGGAATTGGAGTCCGAAGGCTTCACTGTGATCCCGACCGCGCGCGCCACGCAGTTGACCATGAACCGCGAAGGTATCCGTCGCCTGGCCGCTGAAGAGCTGGACCTGCCGACCTCGCCCTACCACTTCGCCGATACCTTCGAAGCCTACAGCAAAGCGGTCGAGGACCTGGGCTTCCCGTGCGTGGTCAAGCCGGTAATGAGTTCCTCGGGCAAGGGCCAGAGCTTGCTTAAGACCGAAGCCGACATCCAGAAAGCCTGGGATTATGCTCAGGAAGGCGGCCGTGCCGGGAAGGGCCGCGTGATCATTGAGGGCTTCATCGATTTCGATTATGAAATTACCTTGCTGACCGTGCGTCATGTCGGCGGCACCACCTTCTGCGCGCCTGTCGGCCATCGTCAGGAGAAGGGCGACTATCAGGAATCCTGGCAACCGCAAGCCATGAGCCCGATTGCGCTGGCGGAGTCCGAGCGTGTGGCCAAGGCGGTGACCGAAGCGTTGGGCGGTCGTGGGCTGTTTGGCGTCGAACTGTTCATCAAGGGCGATCAGGTCTGGTTCAGTGAAGTGTCGCCGCGTCCGCACGACACCGGTCTGGTGACCCTGGTCTCCCAGGATCTTTCGCAGTTCGCATTGCACGCCCGTGCAATCCTGGGGCTGCCGATTCCACTGATTCGCCAGTTCGGCCCATCGGCGTCGGCGGTGATTCTGGTCGAAGGCCAGTCGACCCAGACTGCGTTCGCCAATCTGGAGCAGGCCCTGAGCGAGCCGGACACGGCGCTGCGTCTGTTCGGCAAGCCGGAAGTCAACGGTCAGCGGCGCATGGGCGTCGCCCTGGCCCGTGATGAATCCATCGAAGCCGCTCGCCGCAAGGCCACCCGCGCTTCGATGGCGGTGAAGGTGCAGCTGTAACACCTCCACGTGATAAAAACGGCGCCCTCAGGGGCGCCGTTTTTTGTGAGCAGTAGAAACCGAATCGCCATAGCAGCCGGGATGCTGCTACGGATCCAGCATCACTGGATGGTACTCAGGTCCGCATGGCGGGTTTCTTTCAGGCACAGCACGGCGATCAGGCTCAGTAGCGCTGCCGCCGACACATACCCGCCGACCCAGCTCAAGCCCCCCATCTCGACCAGCTGCTGGGCGAAGAACGGCGCCACCGACGCACCGACAATGCCGCCGATGTTATAGGCCGCCGACGCCCCGGTATACCGCACGCGCGTAGGAAACAGCTCTGGCAGCATCGCGCCCATCGGAGCGAAGGTCACGCCCATCAGGAGCAGCTCGATAGACAGGAACAGGGTCACCGCCCAGGTCGTGCCATGGGTCAGCAGCGGCTGCATCAGGAAGCCCGACAGGATCGCCAGCACGCCGCCGATGATCAGCACCGGCTTGCGCCCGAAGCGATCGCTCGCCCACGCCGACAGCGGGGTCGCCAGCGCCATGAACAGCACCGCAAAACACAGCATGGCGAGGAAGGACTCGCGGCTGTAGCCCAGGGTTTTAACCCCGTAGCTCAGGGAGAACACGGTCGAGATGTAGAACAGCGCGTAACATACCACCATTGACGCAGCGCCCAGCAGCATTGGCGCCCAATACTGCGAGAACAGCTCGGCGATCGGCATCTTCAGGCGTTCGTGACGGGCAATGGCCTTGGCGAAGATCGGCGTTTCCTCAAGCTTCAGTCGCACGTAGAGGCCGATCACCACCAGCACGGCGCTGAGCAGAAACGGAATACGCCATCCCCACGAACGAAACTGTTCGTCGTTCAAGGTCATGGCCAGTGTTAGAAACAGGCCGTTCGCCACGAGAAATCCGATCGATGGGCCAAGTTGCGGAAACATCCCGAACCAGGCACGTTTGCCCTTCGGCGCGTTCTCGGTGGCCAGCAGCGCCGCGCCACCCCATTCACCTCCAAGCCCGAGGCCCTGGCCGAAGCGCAACACGCACAGCAGGATCGGCGCCCACGAGCCTATGGCTTGATAGCCCGGCAGCACGCCGATCAGCGTGGTGCAGACGCCCATCAGCAACAACGAGGCGACCAGCGTGGATTTGCGGCCAATGCGGTCGCCAAAATGACCGAACAGCGCCGAACCCAGCGGCCGAGCGAGAAAGGCGATGCCGAACGTCAGAAACGCCGACAGCATCTGCGCGGTGCTGGAGGTCTGGGGAAAGAATACCGGGCCGATGACTAATGCAGCGGCAGTGGCATAGACGTAAAAGTCATAGAACTCGATGGCAGTGCCGATGAAGCTGGCGGTGGCAATCCGGGCGGTCGAGTTAGCGGGACGTGCCTGGCCCTCGTCGCTGGAGGGGAAAGTGGAAGTCGTGCTCATGCGGGTATCCCTGGCAGTCATCTTGCCTGTCAGCGGCAGACGCAAATGTGCTGCGCGCGCTGGGGCAATCGTTAATTATTTTGGGGTGCAGCGCTGAACAGACTAGCCCGGATATTGGCAGTGCTCGGGATGGGAGCGGGCGCCAGGGGAGTTGCGTGAAGACGTCAGGCTGAGTGACTGGCCGACTCACGCATTGTGCGGGTAGCACGCGGGGCGGCGGGGCTGGGTAAGCGGCTCGATTATAGGAAAGGCGCGCCCGCAGAAACAAGTGTTTCAGACCGGGTTTAGATCACATCTTTGGTCCGCGTGTTCTGCCACATCAGCACCCGCGTGACACGATTGTCTTCGGTTTCCAGCGTTTCCAGGCGATAGGGCCCGATCTTCAGGCACACCGAGCTGTCAGGAATGGTTTCCAATGCCTCGGTGATCAGGCCGTTGAGGGTTTTGGGCCCGTCGGCAGGCAGATGCCAGCCCAGACTCTTGTTCAGGTCGCGAATGGACGCCGCGCCTTCGACCACCAGCCGACCGTCCGGCTGCGGGTGGATATGGGGATTTTCCAAAGACTGCTCGCTTTCGAATTCGCCGACGATCTCCTCGAGAATGTCTTCCAGGCTGACGATGCCCTGCACCTCGCCATATTCATCGACCACCACGCCCATGCGCCGTTGCTGTTTGTGGAAGTTCAGCAACTGCAGTTGCAGCGGCGTGTTCTCCGGAACGAAGTAGGGCTCGTAGCAGGCCGCTTTCAGCGCTTGCTTGGTCAACTGTCCGCGAGGCAGCAGGTGACTGATCATCCGCGTGTTGAGCACGCCTTCGACCATATTGATATCGTTGTGGTAGACCGGCAGGCGGGTATGCCTGGAGATGATCAGCTTGTCGGCAATCTCCTCGATGGTCTCGTCCAGGTTGATACCGTCTACTTCGCTGCGCGGCACGAGAATGTCGTTGACGTTCATGCTGTCCAGCGCGTGAATCCCGGAAATCACGCGTGAGCGACCGAAGTGGCTTTCGTTATCCTGATAGACAGTCGGTCCCATGTCGTCGTCATCGGCGGCAGTGTCCGGTCTGCGTTTGGACAGGAAGGGACGCAGCAACAGCTTGGCGACGTTCTTGTAGACCCAGGTCAAGGGCCGCAGCAGACGCATCGGGATGCGCAGCACGTTGTTGCCCAGCAGCAAAATGGCTTCCGGGCGGCGGGCAGCGAGTTTGCGCGGGATGAATTCGGTGATGATCACCAGCGCGCTGGTCACTGCGATCCAGGCGATCAGCGGGCCGTGGAAGTCCCAGTGATCGATCGCCAGCAGGGTAGCCAGAATCGTGACCAAGGCCTTGAGCAGCGTGTTGCCCAGGATCAGGCTGTTGAGGTTGAACGCCAGTACAGGCTTGGGCGGCACGCTCGAGCGCGGGTGGATGTGCACCGCGCGCAGATTATGATGAGCCGCTTCCACCGCCGTGAGTAGCGCGGCCCACAGCGTAAGCAAAGCGAGAAGCGCAAGCATCGCGCCCGTGGGCAGGTTATCCATGATCAGCGCCCGTCAGATGTGCAAAATGTATTCGCGTACCAGCTTGCTGCCGAAATAGGCCAGCATCAGCAGCAGGAATCCGCCCAGGGTCCAGCGAATCGCCTTGTGGCCGCGCCAGCCCAAACGCGTGCGCCCCCACAACAGAACGCTGAAGACGATCCAGGCCAGGATCGACAGCAACGTCTTATGCACCAGATGCTGGGCGAAGAGGTTCTCAACGAACAGCCAGCCGGAAATCAGCGACATCGACAGCAGCGTCCAGCCGGCCCATAAGAAGCCGAACAGCAGGCTTTCCATGGTCTGCAGCGGCGGGAAATTCTTGATCAGCCCTAAAGGGTGCTTATGTTTCAACTGGTGGTTCTGCAACAGCAGCAGCAAGGCCTGGAACACCGCGATGGTGAACATGCCATACGCCAGGATCGATAAAAGAATGTGGCCGATCAGGCCCTGCTCGCCAAGTATGGGTTGCAAGGTGCCGCTGGGCGCAAACTGCGCCATCACGGTCGTCAGAAGCCCCAGCGGGAACAGCAAGATCAGCAGGATTTCCACGGGCAGGCGGATGCACGCCAGCATGGTCACGATGATCACCGCGACGGCGATCAGGCTGGCGGCGCTGAAGAAATCCAGTCCCAGGCCGATCGGGCGTACCAATTGGCCAAACAGCGCACTGGCCTGACAGGCAACAGCCAGCGTGCCGATCAGGCACAGCAGCCATTTATCGGCCTTTTTGCCCTGGCGCAGGCGAATGCCTTGATAGAGGGTCGCAGCGGCGTAAAACACGGCGGCGGCGAGGCTGAATAGCAAGCTCGGTGACAAGGGGAACATAGATCCTGTTGGGCGTGCCCGAAAGCCGCTGAGTTTGGCATAGAACCGACAGTGCACGAAAGACCACAGAAGCAGACGTCGTGGTGTCCGTGCGCCGGAGTCTTCGCTATAATCCGCGACCTGCTCAAGCCACAGGCTCGCCGAGCGCCGTTCTCTTCTATATATGTAGCGCTTTGCAAGCGCCGTAGACAGGCCATACGCCGGACAGCGCCGCACCAACTGGGGTTCGTCACGAACTCAAAGGATCACGCATGTTTGAAAATCTGACAGATCGTCTCTCGCAGACGCTGCGCCAGGTCACCGGCAAAGCCAAGCTGACCGAGGACAACATCAAGGACACTCTGCGTGAAGTGCGCATGGCGCTGCTCGAAGCCGACGTTGCCTTGCCGGTTGTCAAGGATTTCGTCAATCGCATCAAGGAACGCGCCGTTGGCACCGAGGTGTCCCGCAGCCTGACACCTGGCCAGGCGTTCGTGAAGATCGTCCAGGCCGAGCTGGAAGAGATGATGGGGGCCGCTAATGAAGAGCTGACCCTCAACGTCGCACCGCCGGCAGTCATCCTGATGGCAGGTCTGCAGGGTGCGGGTAAGACCACCACTGCGGGCAAGCTGGCGAAATTCCTCAAGGAACGCAAGAAGAAAAGCGTGATGGTGGTGTCCGCGGACGTCTACCGTCCCGCGGCGATCAAACAGCTGGAAACCCTGGCCAACGACATCGGCGTGACATTCTTTCCGTCCGATATCAGCCAGAAGCCAGTGGCTATCGCGGAAGCGGCTATCAAGGAAGCCAAACTCAAGTTCATTGATGTCGTGATCCTCGACACCGCCGGCCGCCTGCACATCGACGCCGAGATGATGGGCGAGATCCAGGCGCTGCACGCGGCGGTCAAGCCGGCTGAAACCCTGTTCGTGGTCGATGCCATGACCGGTCAGGATGCCGCCAACACCGCCAAGGCCTTTGGTGATGCACTGCCGCTGACCGGCGTGATCCTGACCAAGGTCGACGGCGATGCCCGTGGGGGTGCCGCCCTGTCGGTACGTGCCATTACCGGCAAGCCGATCAAGTTTATCGGTATGGGTGAAAAGAGCGAGGCGCTGGAGCCGTTCCACCCCGACCGCATCGCTTCGCGCATCCTCGGCATGGGTGACGTGCTCAGCCTGATCGAGCAGGCCGAGCAGACCCTCGACAAGGAAAAGGCCGACAAACTGGCCAAGAAGCTGAAGAAAGGCAAGGGCTTCGATCTCGAAGACTTCCGCGATCAGCTGCAACAGATGAAGAGCATGGGCGGCCTCGGCGGGCTCATGGACAAACTGCCGAGCATCGGTGGCGTCAACCTGTCGCAGATGGGTAACGCGCAAAGCGCCGCAGAAAAACAGTTCAAGCAAATGGAAGCCATCATCAACTCGATGACTCCGGCCGAGCGTCGTGACCCCGAGCTGATCAGCGGTTCGCGCAAGCGCCGTATCGCCATGGGCTCTGGCACTCAGGTGCAAGACATCGGGCGTCTGATCAAGCAGCACAAGCAGATGCAGAAGATGATGAAAAAGTTCTCGACCAAAGGCGGCATGGCCAAAATGATGCGCGGGATGGGCGGAATGCTGCCCGGCGGCGGCATGCCCAAGATGTGATCAGTACCGCGCGGGACATTTCCCGCGCGTCCTTCTTTGGGAAAACCCTTCCCACTGGCCTGCTTCGGCAGGCGCTTAATGGCCGTCGATGTCGACGGCTCCTTGGCAAATCTCGATGGCCTTACGGCGCCAGCCGGAAAAAGTCATTTGCAAATGTCCGGATATTCCTTAGAATACGCGGCCTTTCGGGCACCTATGCCCGCTGTGCATCTTAGATTTGCAGCACCGACTACAGGAACTTTGTTCAATGCTAACAATCCGTCTTGCCCTTGGCGGCTCCAAAAAGCGCCCGTTCTACCACCTGACTGTGACCGACAGCCGTAACCCACGCGACGGTTCGCACAAGGAACAAATCGGTTTCTTCAACCCGGTTGCCCGTGGTCAGGAAATCCGTCTGTCCGTGAACCAAGAGCGCGTAGCCTACTGGCTGAGCGTTGGTGCACAGCCTTCTGAGCGTGTTGCTCAGTTGTTGAAGGAATCTGCCAAGGCTGCGGCCTGAGCAATATGAACGCGACGCCAGTTGTTGCTGATGATCTGATCGTTATCGGCAAGATTTATTCTGTTCATGGCGTTCGCGGCGAAGTGAAGGTGTATTCCTTTACTGATCCGACTGAAAACCTGTTGCAGTACAAAATCTGGACGCTCAAGCGCGAAGGTAATGTCAAGCAGGTTGAGCTAGTCAGCGGGCGCGGGAGCGACAAGTTCCTGGTCGCGAAGCTCAAGGGTCTCGATGACCGCGAAGAAGCCCGGCTTCTGGCGGGTTATGAGATCTGCGTGCCACGCAACATGCTTCCTGATTTGACTGACGGCGAGTACTACTGGTACCAGCTCGTGGGTTTGAAGGTCATCGATCACCTGGGGCAGTTGCTCGGGAAAATCGATCATCTTCTGGAAACCGGCTCGAACGATGTAATGGTGGTCAAACCCTGCGCAGGCAGTCTGGATGATCGCGAACGCCTGTTGCCCTATACGGCGCAATGCGTGTTGGCCGTCGATCTGGTTGCAGGCGAGATGAAGGTGGATTGGGATGCGGATTTCTAAGCAATGGCCAGCCTGCGCATAGAAGTCATCAGTCTGTTTCCCGAGATGTTTTCCGCCATCAGCGAATACGGCATTACGAGCCGTGCGGTGAAACAGGGGCTGTTGCAGCTGACTTGTTGGAATCCGCGGGACTACACCACGGATCGGCATCACACTGTAGACGACCGCCCGTTTGGCGGTGGCCCTGGCATGGTGATGAAGATCAAGCCTCTGCAAGATGCCCTGGTTCAAGCCAGGCAGGCAGCAGGGGAAGCGGCGAAGGTGATTTACCTGTCGCCACAAGGCCGCAAGCTGGATCAGCCTGCGGTACGCGAATTGGCACGGGAAGAAACACTCATCCTGATTGCCGGTCGTTATGAAGGCATTGACGAGCGTTTTATTGAGGCTCATGTCGATGAAGAGTGGTCGATTGGTGACTATGTGTTGTCTGGCGGTGAACTACCGGCCATGGTCCTGATAGATGCGGTTACGCGACTGCTGCCTGGAGCTTTAGGGCATGTAGATTCCGCGGAGGAAGATTCCTTCACGGATGGTCTGCTGGATTGCCCGCATTACACCCGACCTGAGGTGTATGCGGATCAGCGTGTTCCCGACGTGTTGCTAAGTGGCAATCACGCACACATCCGGCGTTGGCGTTTACAGCAGTCCCTTGGGCGGACCTATGAACGACGCGCCGATCTTCTGGAAAGCCGCTCGCTTTCTGGAGAAGAGAAGAAGCTGCTGGCGGAATACCTCCGCGAGCGGGACGATAGTTAACGTATCGATGGTAAATCCGACTGATTTACCTTAGGAGCACAGCATGACTAACAAAATCATTCTTGCACTCGAAGCAGAGCAGATGACCAAAGAGATCCCTCCCTTTGCCCCGGGCGACACCATTGTCGTTCAGGTGAAAGTGAAGGAAGGCGACCGTTCGCGTCTGCAAGCGTTCGAAGGCGTGGTAATTGCCAAGCGTAACCGTGGTGTGAACAGTGCTTTCACTGTTCGTAAAATCTCCAACGGTGTTGGCGTTGAGCGTACTTTCCAGACATACAGCCCGCAAATCGACAGCATGGCTGTGAAACGTCGCGGCGACGTTCGCAAGGCCAAACTGTACTACCTGCGTGACCTGTCCGGTAAAGCAGCTCGCATCAAGGAAAAACTGGTTTAATCCAGTCTCCCATGCAGAAAGAAGCAGCCTACGGGCTGCTTTTTTTATACCTGCGATTCAGCCAATGCCTCGGTCTTTCATGGCGGCACGCCTGACGAAAAACCACGGCAGTCTTCAAAGCGCCACCGCTGGCTGGCCAGTTGGCTACATGGCAGCGGTATCGCCTGTAAGATGCATGACGCAATCCTCTACCCAAGGAACAAACGTTCATATGGCCGCCCTTGATCACCCCATGATCGACCGTTTCCTTGACGCCTTATGGCTGGAAAAGGGGTTGTCGGATAACACTCGCGATTCATATCGCAGCGACCTGGCGTTGTTCAATGGCTGGCTGCAGGAGCGGGGAATCGAGCTGATGGATGTCGGGCGCGAGGTGATTTTCGATCATCTGGCCTGGCGCGTGGACAACGGCTACAAGGCTCGCTCATCAGCCAGGTTCCTGTCCGGGGTGCGCGGCTTTTATCGTTACTTGCTTCGGGAAAAGCTGATCGCCGTCGACCCCACGCTGCAGGTCGACATGCCGCAACTGGGCAAGCCGCTGCCCAAATCGCTGTCAGAGGCCGATGTCGACGCGCTCCTGGCGGCGCCGGATTTAAGTGAAGCCATCGGCCAACGGGACCGGGCCATGCTCGAAGTGCTGTACGCCTGCGGCCTGCGGGTGACGGAGCTGATCAGTCTGACGCTTGAGCAGGTTAACCTGCGGCAAGGCGTACTGCGGGTGATGGGCAAGGGCAGCAAGGAGCGGCTGGTGCCCATGGGTGAAGAAGCCATCGTCTGGGTCGAACGCTACATGCGCGACGCTCGTCAGGAATTGCTCAATGGCCGTCCCAGCGATGTGCTCTTCCCCAGCTTGCGGGGTGAGCAGATGACCCGCCAGACGTTCTGGCACCGGATCAAGCTCCAGGCCAAGGTTGCCGGCATCGGCAAGTCCCTGTCGCCGCACACATTGCGCCATGCATTCGCCACGCACCTGCTCAACCATGGTGCCGATCTTCGGGTGGTGCAGATGCTGCTGGGCCACAGTGATCTGTCCACAACGCAGATTTATACCCACATCGCCCGGGCCCGCCTGCAGGATCTGCACGCAAAACATCACCCGCGCGGCTAAGCCGGCAGTCGTAATTTACGACGAGTCTTCCATCAGTCGGCGTCGGCCTTGCCGGCCTTATGTGATAGGCTTTGCCGGTTTCGCAGATTGGAGCGTCGAAAACCTCCCGGTACGCACGCGTCCCCCCCGTTTTCAATCACGCCCACCTGCCCACCGCTCGAGGAGTTTTCATGCGCGTGACTCGTTTTATCGGTGCTGCCGTCGTAGCGCTGGCCAGCACATTTACCCTGTTCGCCCACGCCGACGAGGCGTCTGACAAGGCCATTCGCAAGACCCTGGAATCGCTGAACCTTGAAATCCCCGTCGAGAGCATCTCCAGCAGTCCTCTCAATGGTGTGTACGAAGTCAATCTCAAGGGCGGTCGTGTGCTGTACGCCAGCGCTGACGGCCAGTTCGTCATGCAGGGCAACCTCTATCAGATCCAGGGCGGCAAGCCGGTCAACCTGACCGAAAAAGTCGAGCGTCAGGCGATCTCCAAGACCATCAACGGTATTCCGACCGCAGACATGGTGGTCTACCCGGCAATTGGCGAAACCAAGTCGCACATCACCGTTTTCACCGACACCACCTGCCCGTATTGCCACAAGCTGCACGGCGAAGTGCCTGAGCTGAACAAGCGCGGCATCGAAGTGCGTTACGTCGCCTTCCCGCGCCAGGGCCTGGGCTCGCCGGGCGATGAGCAACTGCAGGCTGTATGGTGCTCCAAGGATCGTCGCGACGCGATGGATCGGATGGTCGACGGCAAGAATATCAAGGCGCCCAAGTGCGAGAACCCGGTCACCAAACAGTTCCAGATCGGCCAGGCGATCGGTGTGAACGGCACGCCTGCCATCGTTCTGGCGGACGGTCAGGTGATTCCGGGCTACCAGCCGGCACCGCAAGTTGCCAAACTGGCACTCGGCGCCAAGTAATTTTGCTCATCGCGGCCTTGCCTGCGACGAGCGTTGAGGCGCCACGGCTGTCGGTGCTTCATCAATAGCGAGCCGCATCCACTGCGGTTGTTTTCACGGCCGGCCTCGCGTCGGCCGTTTTATGGGGAGTTCATAGTGAAACCGGTCAAAGTAGGCATCTGTGGGCTGGGTACTGTCGGTGGCGGTACCTTCAATGTGCTAAAGCGTAACGCCGAGGAAATTGCCCGCCGTGCCGGGCGTGGAATCGAAGTGGCGCAAATTGCCGTGCGTAGACCAAACCCCCACTGCCAGATTACCGGTACCCCAACCACCACCGATGTTTTCGAGGTGGCCAGCAACCCTGAAATCGACATCGTTATCGAGCTGATCGGCGGCTACACCGTCGCTCGCGAACTGGTGCTCAAGGCCATCGAAAACGGCAAGCACGTGGTCACTGCCAACAAGGCGCTGATCGCCGTTCATGGCAATGAAATCTTCGCCAAGGCCCGCGAAAAGGGCGTCATCGTGGCCTTCGAAGCCGCGGTGGCCGGTGGTATCCCGGTGATCAAGGCGATTCGCGAGGGCCTGGCTGCCAACCGTATCAACTGGGTAGCCGGGATCATCAATGGCACCGGTAATTTCATCCTGACCGAAATGCGCGAGAAGGGCCGTACCTTCCCTGACGTCCTGGCTCAAGCGCAGGCACTGGGTTATGCAGAAGCCGATCCAACTTTCGACGTCGAAGGCATCGACGCTGCGCACAAGCTGACCATTCTGGCATCGATCGCCTTCGGTATACCGCTACAGTTCGACAAGGCCTACACCGAGGGCATCACCAAACTGACCACCGCCGACGTCAATTACGCCGAAGCGTTGGGTTATCGCATCAAGCACCTGGGCGTTGCGCGCAGCACATCGGCCGGCATCGAATTGCGCGTGCACCCGACGCTGATCCCATCCGACCGCCTGATTGCCAACGTCAATGGCGTGATGAACGCGGTCATGGTCAACGGCGACGCTGCAGGCTCTACCCTGTTTTATGGCGCGGGCGCCGGCATGGAGCCGACCGCCTCTTCCGTTGTCGCCGATCTGGTCGATGTCGTCCGTGCCCTGACCACCGACCCGGAAAACCGTGTTCCGCATCTGGCATTCCAGCCGGACTCGCTGTCGGCGCACCCAATCCTGCCGATTCAGGAATGCGAAAGTGCGTACTACCTGCGCATCCAGGCCAAGGATCACCCCGGCGTGCTGGCACAGGTGGCGAGCATTCTGTCCGAGCGCGGCATCAATATCGAATCGATCATGCAGAAGGAAGTCGAGGAGCAGGATGGTCTGGTGCCGATGATCCTGCTGACCCATCGTGTGATCGAGCAACGCATGAACGACGCCATTCAGGCGCTGGAAGCCTTGCACGATGTGGCGGGCCCTGTGGTTCGTATTCGCGTCGAACACCTGAATTAACTGCACAGGCCGCCTCAAGCGGCACGTTGCAAGTCAACGCAAAACCACATCGCGGCGAGCTTCACGCTGCGGCGGCAGGCAAAAGCTGGATCGCTTTGACTTGTCGCTTGTAGCTCCAGGCTTGCCGCTCGAATCGAAGGTTTGAAAAATGCGCTATATCAGTACTCGCGGCCAGGCCCCGGCCCTGAATTTCGAAGACGTGCTGCTGGCCGGCCTTGCCACCGATGGCGGGCTGTACGTTCCGGAGAACCTGCCACGTTTCACTCAGGAAGAGATCGCTTCCTGGGCTGGCCTGCCTTATCACGAGCTGGCGTTCCGGGTGATGCGCCCGTTCGTCGCCGGCAGCATCCCGGATGCTGACTTCAAGAAGATTCTCGAAGAGACGTACGGCGTGTTCGCTCACAGCGCTGTCGCGCCGCTGCGCCAGTTGAACGGCAATGAGTGGGTGCTGGAGCTTTTCCACGGCCCGACCCTGGCGTTCAAGGACTTTGCCTTGCAGTTGCTGGGTCGTCTGCTGGACTACGTGCTGGAAAAACGCGGCGAGCGCGTGGTGATCGTTGGCGCGACGTCCGGCGATACCGGCTCGGCAGCCATTGAGGGCTGCCGTCGGTGCGAAAACGTCGACATCTTTATCCTGCACCCGAACAATCGCGTGTCGGACGTTCAGCGCCGCCAGATGACAACCCTCTTGGGCGACAACATCCATAACATCGCTATCGAAGGCAACTTCGACGACTGCCAGGAAATGGTCAAGAACAGCTTCGCCGACCAGAGCTTCCTGAAAGGGACGCGCCTGGTTGCGGTGAACTCGATCAACTGGGCGCGGATCATGGCCCAGATCGTCTACTACTTCCACGCCGCGCTTCAGCTGGGCGGGCCTGCGCGTTCGGTTGCGTTCTCGGTGCCGACCGGCAACTTCGGCGACATTTTTGCCGGTTACCTGGCGCGCAACATGGGCCTGCCGATCAGCCAACTGATCGTCGCAACCAATCGCAACGACATCCTGCACCGCTTCATGAGCGGCAATCAGTATGTCAAGGAAACCCTGCACGCCACGTTGTCGCCGTCCATGGACATCATGGTGTCGTCGAACTTCGAACGCCTGTTGTTCGACATGCATGGTCGCAACGGTGCAGCGATCGCCGGATTGATGGACAGCTTCAGGCAGGGCGGCGGTTTCAGCGTCGAGCAAGACCGCTGGACCGAAACCCGCAAGCTGTTCGACTCCCTGGCGGTGAGCGATGAACAGACCTGCGAAACTATTGCCCAAGTCTTCGCCAGCACCGGCGAGGTGCTTGACCCGCATACCGCCATTGGCGTCAAGGCAGCCCGTGACTGCCGTCGCAGCCTGGACACGCCGATGGTCATCCTGGGCACCGCGCACCCGGTCAAGTTTCCGGAAGCGGTGCTAAAAGCCGGTGTAGGAAAAGCGCTGGAATTACCTGCACATTTGTCTGATTTGTTCGAGCGAGACGAGCGTTGCACCGTTTTGCCAAATGACCTGAAAGCGGTGCAGGCTTTCGTTAGCCAGCACGGTAATCGAGGCAAGCCGCTCTGACAGTATCGCCGTGTAACAACTTTAGGCCCGCCCCCCGGCGGGCCTTTGTGTTCATGCGTGCCACACTTGCGCGATATTTCTGATTTTCGCGGACAAACAGGTGGCGGTAGAACACATGAACATGGACATGCAAGGAGTGCCCGTCCAGACCAGAATCCTTCGATACATGCTGTGCACACTGGTGCTGCTGGCGTGTCTCTGGAACCGAACGGGCCATGGGGCGGAGAATCTGCCGTTTGTCCTGGGTGCGCCTTTTCTCAGCCAGGAAGCATTACCCCTGGACGCTGATGATCGTCAGTGGCTAGATGGGCACAGGCGGCTTCGGGTCGGCATCTCGATTTCTGATTACGAACCCATCGACATCACCAGCGATCGCAATCGCTACCAGGGCCTGAGTGCTGATTACCTGAGCCTGATCAGCGCCAAGCTGGACATTCCGGTACGGGTCTCCGGCTTCGCCAAGCGCGAGCAGGCGGTTGCGGCGTTGCTCTCGGGCGAGGTCGACCTTTTGAGCAGTGCCAGTGGCTATGAACGCGGGGCATCAGGGCTGGGATTCACCCGCGATTACCTGTCGGACAGGTCGGTGGTGGTGGGGCGCGGCGACGACCAGAGTCTATCGACATCACTGTCGGGCAAGCGCATAGCCCTGCTCGATGGCTATGCCGATGCTGATGTCGTGCACCGTGTCTATCCAGACAGCGAGATCGTATTGGCACCCACGCTGTTCAGCGCCATGGAAGCTTTGGCGCAAGGGGATGTCGATGCCTTCGTCGGCAACGAAGTAATTGCGCGCTCCTACAACGCATTGCGGCCCTATTTGGGTTTGCAGATCCGCTTCGAAAGCCTATTACCCTCCGGGGGCTTTGCTTTTGCCACGCGCAAGGATGACACGAGGCTGTTGGCGCTGCTCAACCGGGCATTGGGTGATCTGGACGATTCGGTCAGCCGGGAAATCCAGGGCCGCTGGACAGTTGGCCTGGGTGCCGATGTCGAGGGACAGCGGATCCGGCTCAGTGCGACCGAGCGACAGTGGGTGAGCAGGCACTCCCAGGTCATGGTCGCATCCACTCTGCATCCTCCCTACATCTATCAGGACGCCAGCGGCCACTGGCGTGGGCTTAACATCGATATTCTCAACCGCATTTCGCGCATGACCGGCCTCAAGTTCGTGCATCAGGTCATGCCTTCCACGCAGGCGGCGCTGGACACGTTGGCCGCAGGGGCGGCCGACATGAACACCACCCTCGCCGAAACGCCCGAGCGCAGATCGATTCTGGATTTCAGCTACGCCTACGGCGGCAACAGCTGGGTCTACGTGATCCGTGCGGACAACCGTTCACCAGTGAGTCTGGCCGAGATGTCCGGCAAAGTGCTGGCCATGCCGGCGCGACACGCGTTGCTGGAGTTCATCCGCACACGTTACCCCGAGGTGCAATTGCGACTTGTGCCCACCTACGCTGACGCCCGGCGACTGGTGGAAGCAGGGCAGGCCGAGGCGACCATCCAGAACGAAGCAGGAGCCTGGATTGCTGCGCAGGGCGACTTGAAGGTCGGGCGCAGCGTGGAGGGTAAATGGTCGCCAGATCGGTTTGCGGTGATCAAGACCGAGCCTGAATTGCTGAGCATCTTGAATAAGGCGCTGGATGAGTTTCCGGTGGCAGAGATGCGAGCCATCCGCATGAAGTGGCTGGGCGGGATCACGGCGCAGCCGACGTTCCTGCAGCGCATTCCGGCCTGGGTGTATTGGTTGATGGCGCTGGCGCTGCTGGTGGGGTTGGTATCGCTCCTCTGGAGCAGTCGACTCAAGTTGCAGATCAATCACCGCCTGCGCGCCGAGGCTCAGCTCAGCGATCAGTTGGCGTTCAAGCGGGCATTGCTCGATGGCATTCCCAATCCGATTTACGTTCGCGATCTGCAAGGGCGGCTGGTCTCGTGCAACCGCAGCTATGAGGAAAGCTTCGGCATCAGTTATGAACAGATGAACGGCCGACGGCTTATCGATGTCGACCTTATTCCACGTGAAATCGCCGAGCGCATGCACGGCGACTACATGTCCCTGATACAGACCCAGGAGCCGGTCTTTGCCGACCGCAGCATGGTGCTTTGCGGTCGTCCTATCGAAGCCTGGCAATGGACCGTGCCGTTCCACAGCGCTGACGGGGAGCTGCAAGGGCTGCTCGGTGGCTGGATCGACATCACCGAGCGCAAACGGCTAGAGCGTGAGCTGACCCTGGCCCAACAGCAGGCCGACCAGGCGAATCGCGCCAAGAGTGCGTTCCTGGCCAACATGAGTCACGACATCCGCACGCCCATGGCCGCCATAGTCGGCTTGCTGGAACTAGAACGTGAACACGCCCGACTGCGCGGTCAGGCGCCCTCCGAGAGGCTGGAGGTTGCGCATCGTTCGGCAAGTGAATTGGTGGGGCTGATCGGCGAAAGCCTTGACCTGGCCAAGATCGAGTCCGGGCAACTGCAGCTTTCGCCACAAGTCACGTCCTTGCGCCCGCTGCTGGATGGGGTTTATCAGCTGTTCGAGGCGCAGGCCCGGGAGCGCGGCCTGAAGTTTACGCTGCAGACGGATGCGCAGGTTGCAGAGGCGTACTGGATCGACCCGCTACGCCTGCGGCAGATCCTGCACAACCTGATCGGCAATGCGCTGAAGTTCACCACCGAGGGCGCGGTCTCCATTCATGTGAGCAGCGGGACCGGCGGGCATACGTCGCCGGGGTTGGCTATCAAGGTGGTCGACAGCGGAGTCGGTATGAGCGCCGAACAACAGGCGCGTTTGTTTCAGCCATTTGTCCAGGCCGATAAGCAGACCGCCGGGCAGTTCGGCGGCACCGGGCTGGGGCTGAGCATCTGCAAGCAACTGGTGACGTTGATGGGGGGGCAGATCACCCTCGACAGCGCGGTGGGCGAGGGCACGTGTGTCGCGATCGAGTTACCCGTGACGGCTGCGCACCTTTCGCCGAGCGTGCCACAACAGCCGGATCGACCTCGGCCTGCCGAAACGCCGTTGCACATCCTGGTAGCCGACGATCTGTCGGCCAACCGCCTGGTGCTGGCCGGGCAACTGCAGTTGCTGGGGCATCGAGTCACCGTCGTCGACAGCGGCGCGGCAGCACTGGAGGCATGGCGCAATGGCCATTTCGATGCGCTGATCACCGACTGCAACATGCCGGACACGGACGGTTGCGAACTGACGCGAACGTTACGAGCCATCGAAGGCCAGGAAGGAAGCGACGAGCAGCCGATCATCGGCTGCACGGCCAATGCCTGGCATCAGGAACGCACGCGCTGCGAAGAGGCGGGCATGAACGCCTTGCTCGTCAAGCCGGTGTCACTGACGCAATTGGCGCAAACGCTCGAAGAGGTCGTGTCGGCGGCATCGCCTGCAGCGCCACCGTTCGATATTCAGGCTCTGTATCGCATGACTCAGGCCAACGAGGCGCAGATTCAAAACATGCTCGCCGAGCTGTGGAAAAACCTGCACCAGGAGCGGCAACTGCTCGAATCGGCCATCGCTAAGCATGACTGCAAAACCGTAAGCGCCAGTCTTCATCGGCTCAAGGGCGTGGCCTGCCTGATCGATGCCGTTCCGCTGGCCAGGGCCTGCGCGCAACTGGACAGCGAGATACGCGCACAGCCTGCCGGCACGCTGGCCAGCGCATGGCAGGCGCTGGACACCTCGATCAGCACGCTGCGCCAGGCGCTGGAAGCCCTTCTGCATGAGGTGCCTGCACTTTAGGACATGTCCTATGGGCAGCAAGTGGCAGGGCCTTTAGAGTGCAACGTCCGCAGCCCGCTCGGGCTGCGATGGCAGAGGGGGCACGTGTGCGTTCGCTCAAGGTTTTGATACTCGAAGACAATCCGTTCCAGCTGATGGCGCTGCATCAGATGCTCAATGCCAACCAGGTGTTCGATGTCCTGACAGCGGGCAGCGTCGAGACCGCGCTGGAGGCGCTGGAACACGAGGGTCCGGTCGACATCGCCATTTGCGACCTGCAGATGGACGGTGAGGACGGTCTGTCGCTGATCGGGCACCTGGCAGCCACGGGGCTGGCGCAGGCGGTGATGATTCTCAGCAGCGCCGAAACCTCGGTGCTCCACAGTGCAGCGCAACTGGCTCGGCAACAGGGGATCGACGTCCTGGGCGTGCTGCACAAACCGGCCTCGGTCACTGTCATTGGCGAACTGCTTGGCGCATGGGCGACGCCCGGTCGTACGCCTGCCACTGCAAACCAAGCCATGATCTCGGCCTTGCCCGCGTTGCCACGGCTGGATCGGACCCGGGACTACCGCGCTCAATGGATTGCCCACTTCCAGCCCAAGGTCGGCGCCGATGGCAAGCTCAGCGGTGTCGAATTGCTGGCCCGTTGGCAGCACCCCAATTTGGGATTGCTGTCGCCGGGCCATTTTCTTGCGCAGCTGGAACAGGCGGGGCTGCTGCCTGAGTTGACCTGGCACATGCTTGAATTGGCATTGAGCCTTTCTCATCGGTCGCTGCTGTCCCGTGGCCAGGCGTTGCCGGTGGCGGTGAATATTGCTCCTCAAATGCTCGATCTGCAGGATTTCGTACCTCGTTTGCTGTTGTTGCTGGAGCGCTACCCGGTCAGGCCGCAGATGCTGACGCTGGAGGTAGTGGAGCAGTCGGCGCGGCAGATGGCGGTGGTGCAGTTCGAGAATCTGTTGAGGCTGCGCATGGCCGGGTGCCGGCTGTCCATCGACGATTTCGGGACCGGCGCATCGAACATCCAGCGACTGCTGGAACTGCCATTCAGTGAGCTGAAGATTCCTGCGCAATTCGTGCGTGGCATGGCCGAAGACCAACGCAAATCAGCTGTGGTCGGCGGTGCGCTGCTCATGGCGCAGAAAATGGCGCTGAATGTGGTGGTCGAAGGCGTCGAGACCCTCGAAGACTATGAAGCGGTGTCAATGCTGGGGAGTCCGGCGGTTCAAGGCTACTTTATCGCCCGACCCATGAGCGAAGCCGATTTCATGCGCTGGCTGGACGACCTTGAGCGTCACCCGGACCAGGTGCTGGCGTTGCGCTCGATCAGGCCAGGCCGTGCTCCTGCAGATAAATGAACAGGGCCGCATCGTTTGCCAGCCCCAGCTTGCGCATGGCACTGACCTTCTGCGCGCTGACCGTCTGTTTGCTGCGACGCACACGCGCTGCGATGGCGCCCACCGAATGGCCAGCTGCGAGCAGGCGAATCACCTCCAGCTCGCGGGGGGACAGGTCTTGCAGCGCGACCAGCGTGTCTGTGCCGTGAGCTGTCGCTTCCAGTAACACGCGCTGCACTGAATCGGCGATGAAGCCCTTGCCGTTGCTCACGTGATCGATGGCAGCAGGCAGTTCGTCCGCAAGGCTGGCCTTGCTCAGCAGCCCGTCGACGCTCAGCGCCAGCATCGAGCGAAACAGTCCGGCATTGTGAAGCATGGTCACCACGATGATCGGCAGCGCCGGATGTTCGCGGCGAATTCGTTCGAGCAGGCGCAAACCGTCGTTCTGATCCTCAACGGGCATCATGAAATCGGTAACCAGCAGGTCACACGGTTGATTGTTGAGGGTCTGCAGCAAATCGTCCGGCGTGCTGGCCTGGGCAACGACCGTGGCGCGCGCGTGCTGCTCGATCACGACTTTCAAGCCAATCAGAAAGATCGGGTGGTCATCGGCCAGGATCACGCGCAACGCTTTTCCCTCAGCTGCCATGCCGGCGGCTCCTCTGGATAAATTCGGACGCGTCCTAAGGGTTGGCAACGGTATCGGCCCAGACCCACAGCCTATTGCCGTAAAACCGGAAATAACCGCCCAAACCTTCTAGGAACAGAAAGCGTGTCGGACAGAACGTTCGGGTTCTAAAGTTTCGAGTACCGTTTGTGTGGCACGGATCACGCCTTGCGGCTATACGATCCGGCAGGCGTCGGTCGCCATCGTCCTGTCTACAGCGACGATGAGCGAGAAGCCATCATCGAGGTCTTCGAATGAGGCAAAAAGCCCCGGTCGACGATTGGCTTCACGCTGTACGCCGCTGACTTCTATCTGTCATATCCATCTGCACGCTTCACAGGCCGGTGCAGCAGTCGCGCTCCCATGGCCATGTTCCGGCCACACCAAGCTTACGACGAAAAGAACTTTCCGCGTCCGCCTATGGTCAGTGATAAGCACCTTTGCATTCAAACTGTTGAGTGGTGATCCAGATGGAAAATATCAGCTTACTGCTAAGCGAAGCACTGGCACCTTATCAGGCAAGCCTGGGAGCTGCCGGGGTGAACGGCGAGCGTCAGGTGACGCTGAGAAATGCAGCCGGTGCGATCGTGATCGAACGTGTGTATTTGGCTGCCCAGCTGTGTGACAAGCGCCAACTGACCGATGTGGTCGATGGGCTTCATCGTGATCTGATGGTCGCAGAAGGACGAATCGAGCCTTGCGTCATCGCCGCCATGCGCCATGCGGCGCAAACCAATGCTTTCGCTGCCGTGCGCAGTTTTGTGTGAGTGCCGGGGAACCTTATTCTTTAAGTAGGCTCCTATCCATTACGGCAGGCGCAGGCATTGTGCTCCGGTGTTTATGCTGCCTGCCGTACGGGTCCTAAATGGGCCACGGTTGACCCCGAGTAGTCTCCCCGCTGCTCGGGGTTTCTTTTTGTCCGCCGTTTTATTTCTGTCGCTCATCGAAGAACATCCGCGCGTCCTGCAAATATTCCTGTTTGTTGACCATCCATTCGGCATAGAGCGAGATGAGTTTCGATGTCCTTAATTCGCGCATCTCGCGGTTGATGATGTCGATGGCGGCGCGGCCTTTATCGGTTTTCGAGCAGCCGATGTGGGCGAACTGATACTTGGGCGCATCCTTGACCGGGAAAAACTCCAGCTCCTGCGGCGGGATGCCCAGCTGCTGGGCGTGATAGCGAGCTTCTGGCCAGTAGCTGATGATCGCCTCGAAGCGGCCCATACGTTCCATCTGCAGCATGCTGCCAACCGCCGCATTGCCGTAATGCAGGATCAGGTTGTCGGGGCGGGTGGTGTTGCGCAGGATCTTGTCGATCACCGGCCCATAGCTGCGCTCGGCGACGATGCCGGTCTTGACCAGGTTGCTGGCCAGCAGCGCAGCGAGGTCCAGGTGCCCATCCTCACTGAGAAAGGGGGCGAACAGCTCATGGTTACTGCGCTCGATGATGATGCCGTTGGGGGGCGTGGCATAGGTGGGGATCGAAAACAGGATGGTCTTCTCACGCTCCGGGCTCCATAGCAAGGTCGGGTCGCAAGCGAAGACGTCTGGATCCTGCAGCATTTGCGTACCGCGGGCGCGGTTCACGTGCATGATCTGATGATCGTATTCAGGCATGCGCGCGATCAGCTCCGGCATCATTTTGTCGACGGCGCCCTGACCGGCCTGGGGACCGGCGAAAATCGTCAACGGGGGGAAGTCGCGCAGCAGCCAGGTAATGGTTTCCCTGGCATGCGCGGTCCCCGGCGTTGTGGTCAAGGCCGAGGCGAGGAAAAGGACCAACAGTCCGGACTTATGAGCGAGCGTATAACGATTGACCATCCGTCGAAGTAAATCCCGAGAAAAATGACTGTGGTCGTACCACGACCGCAGGTGCCTGATTCGCGGCGCGCCACTCTGTGACTTCATACTAGAGGGTCTCGCAATAAGGTATCGGCGTTGTGAATCATTTGTTTAACACCCGTCACCTTCGCACAAGTTAAGCAAAACGGTCGGAACGCTCACGCGCAAATTGCAGCGGCGGGCCGATCAATCATCGTCCCGGCTCGTTCAACCGCTCGCGCATCGGTTAGACTTGGCCCCTTTCCTGTCCTTAGAAGCCCGTTCATGGCCCAGCCGTCCACGACCTACAAATTCGAACTGAACCTCACCGATCTCGATCGCGGGGTCTACGAAAACGTCAAGCAGACCATCGCCCGCCACCCGTCCGAGACCGAAGAGCGCATGACCGTGCGCCTGCTGGCTTACGCATTCTGGTACAACGAGCAGCTGTCATTTGGTCGCGGTCTGTCGGACGTCGACGAACCGGCGCTGTGGGAAAAAAGCCTGGACGACCGTGTCCTGCACTGGATCGAGGTCGGCCAGCCGGACGCCGATCGTCTGACATGGTGCTCGCGTCGTACCGAGCGCACCAGCCTGCTGGCCTATGGCAGCCTGCGAGTCTGGGAAGGCAAGGTTGTACCTGCGGTGAAAAACCTCAAAAACGTCAACATTGCCGCGGTGCCCCAGGAAGTCCTGGAGACGCTGGCCAAGGACATGCCCCGCGTCATCAAATGGGACGTAATGATCAGCGAAGGGACGATTTTCGTGACGGATGATCGTGGCCAGCACGAAGTGCAACTGCAGTGGCTGGCAGGGGAGCGCGGCTGATCGCCGGCGACCCCAGGATTACCGAATCAGCTCCACCCGAACCCATCAGCGGAACCCGAATGCGCATCGAATCACGCCAGTTGCCCGACACCCTGCCGTTTCTCGGCGACCTGCCGCCCCTGTTGACCCGGCTGTACGCCGCTCGCGGTGTGCTGTCCCAGGATGAACTGGACAAGGGGCTGGCGCGGCTGATTCCGTATCAGCAGCTTAAAGGCATCGAGGCGGCGGTCGATCTCCTGGTGACGGCCCTGCAACAGCGTCAGCGCATTCTGATCGTCGGTGACTTCGATGCCGATGGCGCCACCGCCAGCACGGTCGGGGTGCTGGGGCTGCGTCTGCTCGGTGCCGCGCATGTCGATTATCTCGTGCCGAACCGCTTCGAGTACGGCTACGGCCTGACTCCGGAAATCGTCAACGTCGCGCTTGAACGCCAGCCTGATCTGCTGATGACCGTGGACAACGGCATCTCCAGCGTTGAAGGCGTCGCGGCGGCCAAGGCGGCGGGGTTGCAGGTGCTGGTCACCGATCACCACTTGCCGGGCCATGAATTGCCTGCCGCCGACGCCATCGTTAATCCCAACCAGCCTGGCTGTACCTTCCCGAGCAAGGCGCTGGCGGGAGTGGGGGTGATTTTCTACGTGTTGATGGCCCTGCGTGCGCGGTTGCGCGAGATCGGCTGGTTCGAGGCCAGTGGCCGCGCGCAGCCTAATCTCGGCGAGCTGCTGGACCTGGTGGCGCTGGGCAGTGTCGCCGACGTCGTGCCGCTGGATGCCAACAATCGTATTCTGGTGCATCAGGGCCTGATGCGTATCCGTGCCGGCCGTGCCCGCCCTGGCCTGCGCGCCATTCTGGAGGTCGCGCGTCGCGAACCCTCGCGCATCACCTCCACCGACCTGGGTTTTATCCTTGGGCCGCGCCTGAACGCTGCAGGGCGATTGGACGACATGAGCCTGGGCATCGAATGCCTGTTGTGCGACGACGAGACGCTGGCGCGGGAAATGGCCGTGCAACTGGACGAGCTGAACCAGGATCGCAAATCCATCGAGCAGGGCATGCAGCGCGAGGCGCTGGCCCAGCTCAAGGACCTGCCTGTGGAGTCGATGCCGTTCGGACTGTGCCTGTACGAAGCCGAATGGCACCAAGGCGTGATCGGCATTCTCGCCTCGCGTCTGAAAGAACGTTATCACCGTCCCACCATCGCCTTTGCCAGCGCGGGCGAAGGCGTCTTGAAAGGCTCGGCGCGCTCGGTGCCCGGCTTTCACATTCGTGACGCGCTTGATGCGGTCGCCGCCAGGCATCCTGAACTGATCAGCAAGTTCGGCGGCCACGCCATGGCCGCCGGGCTTTCGTTGCCAGCCGAGAATTTCCAGGCGTTCGCGCACGCCTTCGATACCGAGGTACGGCGTCAGCTCAACGAAGAAGACCTGACAGGACGTCTGTTTTCGGACGGCACCCTGGCGGTCGAGGAGTTTCACCTGGAGCTGGCGCGAGCGCTGCGCAATGCCGGGCCCTGGGGACAGCATTTCCCGGAGCCATTGTTTCATGGCGTGTTCCAACTCATAGAGCAGCGCGTGGTCGGCGAGCGCCATCTGAAGATGGTCCTCAAGACCGAATGCGGCACGGTGAAGCTCGACGGCATCGCGTTTGGTGTCGATCGCGAGGTCTGGCCCAATCCGGCCGTTCGCTGGGTCGAGCTGGCGTACAAGCTGGACCTGAACGAGTTTCGCGGTAATGAAACGGTGCAACTGATGGTGGCGCATATCTCGCCGCGTTGAGCTTGCGATGCACAAAAGCCGGAACTGCCGGCTTTGCCGGGTTGTCGACTAGGTTCAAGGTTCGAAATTGCAACGCAACCTTTTACTTCGCCACGAGAGGTGCCCATGAGCCTGCTGCTTGAACCCTACACTCTACGCAAACTGACCTTGCGCAATCGCATTGTGGTATCGCCCATGTGTCAGTACTGCTGCGCCGACGGCCTGGCCAATGACTGGCATCTGGTCCATCTGGGCAGCCGAGCGGTGGGTGGCGCGGGGCTGATCTTCACCGAAGCTGCCGCTGTGACTCAGGACGGCCGCATCACGCCGGAAGACCTCGGCATCTGGAACGACGACCAGATCGAACCGCTGCAACGCATTACCCGTTTCATTACCGCTCAGGGTGCCGTGGCCGGCATCCAGCTGGCGCATGCCGGCCGCAAGGCCAGCACCTGGCGGCCTTGGCTGGGCAAGCAAGGCAGCATCCCGGCGGAGCAGGGCGGCTGGACGCCGTGGGGGCCTTCGAACATTGCCTTCGACCCCCAACACACGCCACCGACGGCACTTGAAGAAAGCCAGATTCATGACGTGATCCAGGCCTTCGTCGCAGCGGCCCGGCGCGCCTTGACGGCGGGCTTCAAGGTCGTCGAAATCCATGCCGCTCATGGTTATCTGCTGCATCAGTTCCTCTCGCCGTTAAGCAACCAGCGGCAGGATCAATACGGTGGCTCGTTCGAGAACCGCATTCGCCTGACACTGGAAGTGACCAAAGCCGTGCGCGAGGTCTGGCCGCAGGAACTGCCACTGTTTGTGCGGGTGTCGGCCACCGATTGGGTGGAAGACGGCTGGAATCCCGACGAGACTGTGGAGCTGGCCCGTCGCCTGAAAACCCTGGGTGTGGATCTGGTTGATGTGTCTTCCGGCGGCACGGCGGCCAGCGCCGAGATCCCGGTAGGACCGGGGTATCAGACCCGCTTCGCTGAGCGGGTCAAGAAAGAGGCGGACATTGCCGCTGGCACGGTGGGCATGATCACCGAACCGGCGCAGGCCGAACACATTCTGCGCACCGGGCAAGCCGACCTGATCCTGCTGGCGCGGGAACTGCTGCGCGACCCTTACTGGCCGCTGCACGCCGATGATGACCTGGGCGGGCGGCAGGCGGTGTGGCCTGCGCAATACCAGCGGGCGACCCACCGGGACCAGCCGATTCATGAGTCCGATTTGCGGGATTAACGGGTCGACGTATCTGTCTGTTCGTGCAGGGCATGGGCGCCGACTCGGTGGCCCTGCGCCTTGCCAATGATCCGTCGGGCGTCGGTCGCTAAACCCCGGGCGCAGTGCACCCGATGTACCTTGTTGTCGGGTTGTACTGCCGGCCCCCGACAGATCGCAAGCGCCTGCAGCCAGAATCAAAGAAGGCTCGCGGTAGTTCCCCAGATTGGCCAGGGCATGCCGCGAGACTTAAGGCGCTGGCCCTGCCCAATCACTCCTGCAACAAGCCCTTGACCCCATACCCGATTCCAGTCGGTCGGCCGGCGTGAATCGCATCCGCAGGGTATCAAGCCTTTCCAGTGGCTGCGATTCAGGGCACTTTTGATGCGTTGCAGCAGCGACTGGCGGGGAACAGGTACGCCCACGCGCATCAGATCGGGTGTGTCTCGCCATCTGATCCACGGTTCGTCCTGCCAGATCAGCATGCGCAGCGTCAGGTCCGGCCATCTCAGCAGACTGAGGACTGGATGATGGGGGCTTGAGGTCGCGCATGCATGGTGGGGATGACTTCCTGGCTCAACCACCGACGCAGCGCACGGTTTTCCGGGGCGTAGTGATAGACCAACAGTGCGTAAGCGCCAGATTCGCTGATGATCAGCGTGTCCTGGGTGCCATTCTCGCAGCGCATCTGCACTTGGCGGAACTGGTCGGAGTCCAGCTTTCGTGCCTTTCTTTGATCGAGCTGGCGACCCATCAGGCGACCGAGGTCCTGCGCATGAAACCAGACTTGGGATTCCAGCAAGACCGCGCGAAGCGGGCGCTGATGACGGGTGTATAGAGTGGGGGTGAATTGCTCTGTCATAACTGCGGATCCTATAACGTGAGGAGCCACCGTAGAACGTCGCCAAACGAGCAGGGTGGCAGCTGTGCATAGGTTGGCGAACCGGTTATAGGCACCCGGCAGACCCGAAGGTCTCCCATACACAGCTGCCATAACGAATATGCGAGCAGGTAACTACCCGCATTCGAGGTACAGCTGTGGGCCTATATTGGGTCGCCAAACCCAGTCGCTGAATGGCCAGCGACGGCGCGAAGGTTATCGGCAGTCCAGAGCTTTTGCAAATGCGCAGGCCCGCTGTAGCCGTCCGCCTTGCCGGCTGTTGCGATCTTATTGACGTCAGCGCTGAAACGCAGCGCGGCGGCCCTCGAACATGGAACGCCTCTGCAATCGCATCCGCCTGAGATCGAGGGTCTGCCGCCATATCGTTTCTGCCCGAAGGGCGTAGGAGCCTTGCTTGCAGGCGATCTGGCGCGAAGCGGCAGCAAGAGCGGACGGCCTGGTCGTGTCAGGGACACCGCGTTTTTCCGAATCTGCTGCCGCTTCGCGCCAGATCGCTGGCAAGCCAAGCTCCTACGGCCTACGGCCAGAATCAAAAGCCGATCAGCCACACGGCCTGCGTTCAGAAACAAAAGCCTGATTAGCCCTACGGCCTTCGGTCAGAAACAAAAGCCTGATCAGTCACACGGCCTGCGGCCCTCGAACATGGAATGCCTCTGCAATCGCGCATCCGCCTAAGATCGAGGGTCTGCCGCCATATCGTTTCTGCCCGGAGGGCGTAGGAGCCGTGCTTGCAGGCGATCTGGCGCGAAGCGGCAGCAAGAGCGGACGGCTTGGTCGTGTCAGATACACCGCGTTTTTCCGAATCTGCTGCCGCTTCGCGCCAGATCGCTGGCAAGCCAAGCTCCTACGGCCTACGGCCAGAATCTAAAGCCGATCAGCCACACGGCTTGCGGCCCTAGAACATGGAATGCCTCTGCAATCGCGCATCCGCCTAAGATTGAGGGTCTGCCGCCATATCGTTTCTGCCCGCAGGGCGTAGGAGCCTTGCTTGCAGGCGATCTGGCGCGAAGCGGCAGCAAGAGCGGACGGCTTGGTCGTGTCAGGTACACCGCGTTTTTCCGAATCTGCTGCCGCTTCGCGCCAGATCGCTGGCAAGCCAAGCTCCTACGGCCTTCGGTCAGAAACAAAAGCCTGATCAGCCCCACGCCCTGCGGCCCTCGAACATGGAATGCCTCTGCAATCGCGCATCCGCCTGAGATCGAAGGTCTGCCGCCATATCGTTTCTGCCCGAAGGGCGTAGGAGCCTTGCTTGCAGGCGATCTGGCGCGAAGCGGCAGCAAGAGCGGACGGCCTGGTCGTGTCAGGTACACCGCGTTTTTCCGAATCTGCTGCCGCTTCGCGCCAGATCGCTGGCAAGCCAAGCTCCTACGGCCTACGGCCAGAATCAAAAGCCGATCAGCCACACGGCCTGCGTTCAGAAACAAAAGCCTGATTAGCCCTACGGCCTTCGGTCAGAAACAAAAGCCTGATCAGTCACACGGCCTGCGGCCCTCGAACATGGAATGCCTCTGCAATCGCGCATCCGCCTAAGATCGAGGGCCTGCCGCCATATCGTTTCTGCCCGGAGGGCGTAGGAGCCTTGCTTGCAGGCGATCTGGCGCGAAGCGGGAGAAGTCTGTCGGATATTTCCGATATATCCATGCGTTTTCACGTTATCTGCGTCAGAAACAGTCCGTTTGATTGGTAAGGCGCTAAGCTATACTCCGCTCGCGTTGGGCCGCCTCCCGGTCCGCTTCCTTGAACCCGGTTTCGCCGGTGTTGAACTCTTGAGGGCTGACTGTGAAGAACTGGATGTTGCGTCAACGTATCTTGGCGAGCTTTGCGGTGATCATCGCCATCATGCTGCTGATGGTTGGCGTGGCCTTCAATCGATTGCTGGTCATCGAAAAGAGCGGCGATAAAGTCCGCCTTGACGCGCTGCCAGGCGTCTATTACAGCAGCACGGTGCGTGGTGCCTGGGTTGAAAGTTATGTGCGCACCCAGCAATTGCTCGCCGAGGGCGCCGGGCGTAGCCTGACCAACGCCGAGGAAGATCAGTACAAGGAATTCGAAGATCGGCTGCAGGCGGAAATCGCCGCTTATCAGCAAAGTATTTTCGATGAATCCGATCGCAAGGATTTCGCCCAGTTTCTGCAACTGCGTGAACGTTTCGGTTTGCTCCTCAACAACATTTTGAGTGCGTATCAGGGCGATAACCACGCCTTGGCCCAGCATGTTTTCGCAGAGCAATTGACGCCCTTGTGGTATGAAGGCCGGAAGCTGCTCAACGGCCTGGCCACCACGAACAAGGTGGCTGCAGACCAGGCCGCCGATGACATCCTGTCCGCCGTTACCAGCGCCAAGATCACCTTGTGCCTGTCGCTGATCATCGCCGTGCTGGCCGCCGCGGCCTGCGGACTGTTGCTGATGCGCACGATTCTGGCGCCGATGAATCGCATCGTGCAGATTCTCGACACCCTGCGCACCGGTGATTTAAGCAGCCGCCTGATGCTGGATCGCAACGACGAGTTCGGCTCGGTGCAGACCGGCTTCAATGACATGGTCACCGAGCTTGCCGCGCTGGTGTCCCAGGCACAGCGCTCCTCGGTGCAGGTCACGACCTCAGTGACCGAAATCGCTGCCACGTCCAAACAGCAACAGGCCACAGCCACTGAAACAGCGGCCACCACCACGGAAATCGGTGCGACCTCGCGGGAAATCGCTGCGACTTCACGCGATCTGGTGCGCACCATGACCGAAGTGACGACGGCCGCCGATCAGGCTTCGATTCTGGCCGGCTCCGGCCAGCAGGGCCTGGCACGCATGGAAGACACCATGCATTCGGTGATGGGCGCGGCGGACCTGGTCAACTCCAAGCTGGCGATCCTCAACGAGAAGGCCGGCAACATCAATCAAGTGGTGGTGACCATCGTCAAGGTCGCCGACCAAACCAATCTGTTGTCCCTGAACGCCGCCATCGAAGCTGAAAAGGCCGGTGAATACGGCCGCGGTTTTGCCGTGGTGGCCACCGAAGTGCGGCGCCTTGCGGACCAGACCGCCGTGGCCACCTACGACATCGAGCAGATGGTGCGTGAGATCCAGTCTGCGGTGTCGGCAGGTGTGATGGGCATGGACAAGTTCTCCGAGGAAGTACGTCGCGGCATGTTTGAGGTGACGCAGGTCGGCGAGCAGCTTTCGCAAATCATTCATCAGGTCCAGGCGCTCGCGCCACGGGTGCTGATGGTCAACGAAGGCATGCAGGCCCAGGCCACGGGGGCCGAACAGATCAATCAGGCGCTGGTGCAGTTGGGCGATGCCAGCAGCCAGACTGTCGAATCCCTGCGTCAGGCCAGCTTTGCCATCGACGAGTTGAGTCAGGTGGCGGTGGGTCTGCGCAGCGGCGTTTCGCGCTTTAAAGTCTGAGCCAGCCCCATGATCGAGCACTCCGCCAGACGCAGCGCCGTGACGGTGCCCAAGCACCCGTTGTTCCTGCTGTTTCGCATCGGGGCGCAACGCTATGCCCTGCAAGCGACCGAGGTCGCCGAAGTGTTGCCTCGGCTGGTACTCAAACCCATCGCCCATACCCCGCACTGGGTGGCCGGCGTGTTCGCCCATCGCGGTGTGGTGGTGCCGGTCATCGACCTGAGCGCGCTGACTTTCGGCCAGCCTGCACCGCCGCGCACCAGCACACGGCTGGTGCTGGTGCATTACCGGGCCGACGCCGAGCGGGCTGCGCAATGGCTGGGGTTGATTCTGGAGCAGGCTACCGACACCCTGCGATGTGCTGCGCACGAGTTCAAGACGTACGGCCTGGACAACCGCCAGGCGCCGTACCTGGGCCCGGTGCGCGAGGATGAGCTGGGTTTGCTGCAGTGGATTCGGGTGCAGGACCTGCTCGACGAATCGGTGCGCGAGCTGCTGTTCCCGGCGCAACCCATGAGCCTTGAACCGTTCGAGCCGGCGCCATGAGCGAGGACGCGCGTTTCTTCGCTTTTCTCAAACACCGCATCGGCCTGGATGTCGCGTCGGTGGGCGAGGCCATTATCGAGCGGGCGGTGCGCCAGCGCTGCATGGCGTCCAAGGCGGCGGATCAGGACGGTTACTGGCAGTTGTTGCAGCGCTCGGCTGAAGAACAGCAGGCGCTGATCGAAGCGGTCATCGTGCCCGAGACCTGGTTTTTCCGTTACCCGGAATCCTTTGTCACCCTGGGCAAGCTGGCGACGGAGCGTTTGGCGCAACTCAAGGGCGCACGCCCGCTGCGCATCCTCAGTCTGCCGTGCTCCACCGGCGAGGAGCCTTATTCGATGGCCATGGCCTTGTTCGACGCCGGCGTGCCTGCGCAGCAGTTCAAGATCGAGGCGCTGGACATCAGCCCGCTGTCGCTGCAGCGTGCGCGCCGTGGGTTGTATGGCAAAAACTCGTTTCGCGGCGGCCAGCTTGGCTTTCGCGAACGCTATTTCGGCCAGGTCGAAGACGGCTATCGCGTGGAGGAACGGGTTCGCGAGCAAGTGGCATTTCAAGTGGGCAACCTGCTCGATCCTACGTTGCCGGTGGCGCAGTCAGCCTATGACTTCGTGTTTTGTCGCAACCTGTTGATCTACTTCGACGTCGATACCCAGCGGCGCGGTTTCGAGGCGCTCAAGCGCATGACCCGCGATGACGGCGTGCTGTTTATCGGTCCTGCCGAGGGCAGCCTGTTGGGGCGCATGGGCATGGCGTCCATCGGCATTGCACAGTCGTTCGCCTTTCGTCATCAAGCCCCGGTGCAGACCGAGGCGTGGGTGATGCGTACGGCTTCTGCCGTGCCGCCGCCATTGCCCGCCGAGCCGACGTCGGTGATCGTCACACCTGCCTTTGCGTCGCGGCCACCGGTGCCGGAGCCTGCTAAAAACAGTGCGCGTCCGTTTGTCCCGGCGCAGCCGCTCACGCGCAGCAGCCCGGTGGCGGGGGCCACCACGACGGGCGAGGCGCCCACCCTGCTCGACAGCATCGCAAGGCTGGCCAACGAAGGTAAAAGCGCGGAGGCCAAAAGCGCCTGCGAGCAGTACCTCACGCGTTACGAGCCCGTGGCCCCGGTGTTTTACTGGCTGGGCCTGTTGAGCGAGGTGGACGGACAAGGCGCAGCGGCCCAAGGGTTTTACCGCAAGGCGCTGTATTTGCAGCCGCAGCATCCCGAAGCGCTGGCTCAGTTGGCCGCGTTGTTGGCCGCGCAGGGTGACAATGCCGGCGCCCGTCGGCTGCAGGAGCGGGCGGCCCGCAGCCAGAATGCGTCCCGCAGCCTAAATAAAGAGGGACGCAATCGATGACCGGTGTACACAGCGAACTGGTCAGCAGTGACGCCCAGGCCATCGACGATTGCTGGAACCGCATCGGCATTCATGGCGACCGGTCCTGCCCGTTGCTGGTCGAGCATATCCATTGCCGCAATTGTTCGGTGTACTCGGCAGCGGCCACCCGCTTGCTTGACCGCTATGCGCTGGCGCAGGAACAGCGCGTGTCGATGCACAGCGAGACGCTTGCCAGCGAGGTCAAGACCCGCTCCATCGTGGTCTTTCGCCTCGGCGAAGAGTGGCTGGGGCTGCTGACCCGGTGCCTGGCCGAGGTTTCGCCGATGCAAGCCATTCATTCGCTGCCTCATCAGCGTTCCCGCGCATTGCTGGGGGTCGCCAACGTGCGAGGCGCTTTGGTTGCCTGCCTGTCCTTCGTCGAACTGCTGGGCCTGGACAGCTCAGCTTCGAGTGCCCCTGCCGCGCGGGCCATGCCGCGCATGCTGGTCATCTGTGCCGATGGCGGCCCGGTGGTGGTGCCGGTCGATGAGGTGGATGGCATTTACGGCATCGAAGTGCGCCTGCTGGACGGCGCTTCGGCCCCGGCGCACAACACCAACGCGCGCTTTACCAGAGGCGTGGTGCAGTGGAGAAACCGTAGCTTGCGCCTGCTTGATGAAGAGCAGTTGCTGAGCGCAGTGAACCGGAGCCTGACATGACGCCCGATCAGATGCGCGATGCCTCCTTGTTCGAGCTGTTCACCCTGGAGGCCGAAGCGCAGACCCAGGTATTGAGCGCAGGTTTGCTGGCGCTTGAGCGCAACCCGACACAGGCCGATCAACTGGAAGCCTGCATGCGCGCCGCCCACTCGCTCAAGGGCGCGGCGCGGATCGTTGGGGTGAACGCGGGGGTCAGTGTTGCCCACGTGATGGAGGACTGCCTGGTCGAGGCGCAGGAAGGTCGTCTGCACCTCAAGCCTGAACACATCGACGCATTGCTGATGGGCACCGACCTGCTCATGCGCATCGCCACGCCGGGCCCGGGCGGCGTGGCCGAGGGCGACGTGGAACGTTTCGTCGCGCTGATGAATGATCTGCTCAATTCCGGCGCTCGCACTGCCGCCGCAACGCCTGCCCATGCACCGTCGATGGATGACCTGCTGCTGGCCAATGCGCAGGCGTTGGTGGAGTCCGTGCAGTCCGCCCACGCGCCGCTGCCAGCTGATGATGTGCCCGGTGCCGAGCAGCCACCGGGTGTTTCGTCGGTTTTGCGGGAGCAACCGCTCCCCGTTGCAGCCCAGCCGCAGGACGACCCTGCAGCCATCGCCGGACGTCGCGTCGAGCGCCGCGTGGCCGAAGGCGGCGAGCGGGTGCTGCGCGTCACCGCCGAACGCCTGAACAACCTGCTGGACCTGTCGAGCAAGTCGTTGGTCGAGACTCAACGGTTGAAGCCTTATCTGGCGGCCATGCAACGGGTCAAGCGATCCCAGGGCGGGGCCGGCCGGGCGCTGGACAACCTTGAAGTCTTGCTCGGTGCCGCTGTCGATCCGGACGCACAAAAGGCGCTGCAGGAAGCTCGCCGCTTGCTCGGCGAAGCGCAGCAACTGTTGATCCAGCAGACCGCTGATCTGGATGAATTCGGTTGGCAGGCGGGTCAACGTGCGCAACTGTTGTACGACACCGCGCTGGCCTGTCGCATGCGCCCCTTCGCCGACGTGCTGGCCGGGCAGGCGCGGATGGTGCGCGACCTGGGGCGCGCCTTGGGCAAGCAGGTGCGCCTGGAAATAGAAGGTGAGAAAACCCAGGTTGATCGCGACGTACTGGAAAAACTCGAAGCGCCGCTGACCCACTTGCTGCGCAACGCGGTGGATCACGGTATCGAAACGCCCGAGCAACGCTTGGCCTGCGGCAAACCGGCTGAGGGTCTGATCCGGCTCAAGGCCTCGCATCAGGCGGGGCTGCTGGTGGTGGAGCTGAGCGACGATGGCGCTGGCGTGGACCTGGAGCGTCTGCGCCGAAGCATCATCGAGCGCAAGCTGTCGCCTGAACAGACCGCCGGGCAATTGAGCGAGGACGAGCTGCTCAGCTTCCTGTTCCTGCCCGGCTTCAGCCTGCGCGACACGGTCACCGAAGTCTCCGGTCGCGGCGTTGGCCTGGATGCCGTGCAGCACATGGTCAGGCAGCTGCACGGGGGTGTCGAGCTTGATCAGCAAGCCGGGCAGGGCAGCCGTTTTCACCTGCAAGTGCCGCTGACGCTGTCGGTGGTACGCAGCCTGGTGGTGGAAGTGGGCGGCGAGGCCTACGCCTTTGCGCTGGCGCACATCGAGCGCATGGTTGATGTGCAGGTCGACCAGATACTGCAGCTCGAGGGACGTCAGCATTTCTGGTACGAGGAGCGGCATGTTGGGCTGGTCGCCGCCAGCCAATTGCTCAATCGCCCCGCCAGCCAGGGCTCGACCGACGTACTCAAGGTGGTGGTCATTCGCGAGCTCGATGCGCTGTATGGGGTGGCGGTGGAGCGTTTCGTCGGCGAACGTACGCTGGTCGTGCTGCCGTTGGACCCGCGTTTGGGCAAGGTCCAGGATATTTCCGCCGGTGCGTTGCTGGACGACGGCTCGGCAGTGCTGATCATTGATGTCGAAGACCTGCTGCGCTCGGTGGAAAAACTGCTCAACACCGGTCGTCTGGAGCGGATCGACCGCCGTGATCAATCGGCCCGCTCTCAAGCTCGCAAGCGCGTGCTGGTGGTGGACGATTCATTAACCGTGCGCGAGCTGGAGCGCAAATTGCTCCTCGGTCGTGGCTATGAGGTCGTGGTCGCGGTGGATGGCATGGATGGCTGGAACGCCTTGCGTGGCGAGGACTTCGATCTGTTGATCACCGACATCGACATGCCGCGCATGGACGGCATCGAGTTACTGACATGGGTGCGACGTGACAGCCGGTTGCAGTCATTACCCGTCATGGTGGTGTCATACAAGGATCGCGAAGAAGATCGCCGTCGCGGTCTCGATGCTGGCGCGGACTATTATCTGGCCAAAGCCAGCTTCCATGATGATGCGTTACTCGATGCAGTGGTCGAGCTGATAGGAGATGCGCAAGGATGAAGATTGCCATCGTCAATGACATGCCTATGGCGGTAGAGGCGTTGCGCCGTGCACTGGCTTTCGAACCGGCGCATCAGGTGGTATGGGTGGCGAGTAATGGCGCCGAGGCGGTACAGCGCTGCGCCGAACTTACGCCGGACCTGATCCTGATGGACCTGATCATGCCGGTAATGGACGGCGTAGAGGCGACTCGACGTATCATGGCGGCCACCCCATGCGCCATCGTGATTGTGACCGTCGATCGCGAACAGAACGTCCACCGTGTGTTCGAGGCAATGGGCCATGGTGCCTTGGACGTCGTCGATACCCCTGCTGTCGGCGCAGGCAATCCCAAAGAGGCTGCCGCGCCGTTGTTACGCAAGATTCTTAATATAGGCTGGCTCGTTGGCCAGCTGGACAGTCGCGTGCGGCCAACCCCCGCACCGCAGGCTACGGCCACCCAACGCAAGGGACTGGTTGCCATAGGATCGTCCGCCGGAGGACCGGCTGCGCTGGAAGTGCTGCTCAAGGGGCTGCCCAAGGATTTTCCGGCGGCCATCGTGCTGGTGCAGCATGTGGATCAAGTGTTTGCGGCCGGTATGGCGCAATGGCTCAACGGTTCTTCCGGGCTGCAGGTGCGACTGGCTCGCGACGGGGAGTCGCCGGAGTGCGGCGCAGTGTTGCTGGCGGGCACCAATCACCATCTGCGGCTGTTGAAAAACGGCACGCTGGCTTATACCGCCGAGCCAGTGAACGAGATATATCGGCCCTCTATCGATGTGTTTTTCGAGAGCGTGGCCAGCTACTGGGGCGGTGATGCGGTGGGTGTTCTGTTGACAGGCATGGGCCGGGACGGGGCACAGGGACTCAAGCTGATGCGTCAGCGCGGTTTCCTCACCATCGCTCAGGACGAGCAAAGCTGCGCGGTGTATGGCATGCCCAAAGCGGCCGCCGCCATCGACGCGGCCACGGAGATTCGCCCGCTGGATACGATTGCGCCTCGGTTGAACGAGGCCTTTACACATTGACCTTCCCAGGTGAATTCACAGCCCGTCTGTGACCAGGAGACCTGAATGCAAGAGTTGCAACTGGACCCACTACACACCACGGACGAAAACGCGGCCATGGTGTTACTGGTCGACGATCAGGCGATGATCGCCGAGGCAGTCCGGCGCGGGCTGGCGAATCAGGAAAACATCGACTTCCATTTTTGTGCCGACCCCCAACAGGCCATTGCCCAGGCGATGCAGATCAAGCCAACGGTGATCCTGCAGGATTTGGTCATGCCCGGTCTGGACGGTCTGACCCTGGTGCGCGAATACCGTCATAACCCGATGACTCGGGATATTCCGATCATCGTTCTGTCGACCAAGGAAGACCCGCTGATCAAAAGCGCCGCGTTTGCTGCCGGTGCCAACGATTACCTGGTCAAGCTGCCGGATAACATCGAGCTGGTGGCGCGTATCCGCTATCACTCGCGCTCCTACATGACCTTGCTGCAGCGCGATGAAGCCTATAGAGCTTTACGCGTCAGCCAGCAGCAACTGCTTGATACCAACCTGGTGCTGCAGCGCCTGATGAACTCCGATGGCCTGACCGGCTTGTCGAACCGGCGGCACTTCGACGAGTACCTGGAGCTTGAATGGCGACGGGCGACCCGCGAGCAGACGCAGATGTCGCTGATGATGATCGATGTCGACTACTTCAAGGCATTTAACGATAACTTTGGGCACCTTGAAGGCGACGAAGCGCTGCGTCAGGTGGCCAAGGCCATTCGCGCCAGTTGCAGTCGTCCCTCCGACCTGCCGGCGCGCTATGGCGGTGAAGAGTTCTCCCTGGTGCTGCCCAATACCTCACCGGGCGGCGCTCGCCTGCTGGCCGAAAAGCTGCGCCAGACCATCGCCGGCATGAACATCCCGCACATCGTCCCCAGCGAAGGCGCGAGCCTGACCGTCAGCATCGGCTTGGCGACCGTGGTGCCGCAGGTGGGCAGTCACAGTCGCCAGTTGATTCTGATGGCCGATCAGGGCTTGTACGCGGCCAAGAACAATGGGCGCAATCAGGTGGTGGTGGGGTAGAACACGACTGTCTTCAGGTTAACCCGCGCTACGTGAGTGAGCTCACTGGAGCGAGGGTGGCCCTGTCGGCTCCGCTCCAGCTGTGGCTTGAGTGCCATTTTGTCGGAATGCCGCCCGGATGAATGAGTGCTCACCGGCCTGCATCCGGCCGACGGCTGCCACAACCCTGACACGCTCGCCCAACGGACTGCCATCCCCGCAGCGGCTCAGGTATACTCGCCGGCTTTGTAAATTTCGCCTGCGAGTGCTGCCCACCATGGAAATCAACCCGATCCTAAACAGCATCAAGGACCTGTCCGAGCGCTCCGAAGCCATTCGGGGGTATCTTTGACTACGATCACAAAAGTGATCGTCTGACCGAAGTCAACCGCGAGCTCGAAGACCCGGCCGTCTGGAACAATCCGTCGTATGCGCAGGAACTGGGGCGCGAACGGTCGTTGCTGGCGCAGATCGTCGACACCCTCGACGAAATGAGTTCCGGTCTGGCCGATGCCAGAGACCTGCTGGACATGGCTGTCGAAGAACAGGACGAAGGCGCTGTCGCCGATATCGGCACCGAAGTCGACCGCCTGCGCGAGTCTCTGGAAAAACTCGAATTCCGCCGCATGTTCAGCGGCGAGATGGATGCGAACAACGCCTACCTCGATATTCAGGCCGGCTCCGGCGGCACCGAGGCTCAGGACTGGGCCAACATCCTGCTGCGCATGTACCTGCGCTGGGCAGACAAGCGCGGTTTCGACGCGACCATCATGGAACTGTCCGCCGGTGAAGTCGCCGGTATCAAGGGCGCGACCGTGCACATCAAGGGCGAGTACGCCTTTGGCTGGTTGCGTACCGAGATCGGCGTACACCGTCTGGTGCGCAAGAGCCCGTTCGACTCCGGCAACCGCCGTCATACCTCGTTCTCGGCGGTGTTCGTATCGCCTGAGATTGATGACAACATCGAAATCGACATCAACCCGGCAGACCTGCGGATCGACACCTACCGTTCATCCGGTGCCGGTGGTCAGCACGTTAACACCACCGACTCAGCGGTGCGTATCACTCACGTACCGACCAACACCGTGGTCAGCTGCCAGAACGAACGTTCGCAGCACGCCAACAAGGACACCGCCATGAAAATGCTGCGGGCCAGGTTGTACGAGCAGGAAGTGCAGAAGCGCAACGCAGCCTCTCAGGCGCTGGAAGACACCAAGTCCGACATCGGCTGGGGCCACCAGATCCGTTCGTACGTGCTCGATGCTTCGCGCATCAAGGACCTGCGTACCAGCGTCGAACGCAGCGACTGCGACAAGGTGCTCGACGGCGACCTCGACGAATACCTGATCGCGAGCCTCAAGCAAGGGCTGTAATCGCAACACCACCGTTGCGGGCGGCGTCCGTCACATGACGCACGCGCCCGCGATCCCTCGCCGCACCCACCGGGGCTGGCGAGGGGGCAACGAAACCGTGATGGAAAATCCAAAGACATGAGCGACCAACAACTCGACCCGCAAGCCCAGCAACAGGAAGAAAACACCCTGATCGCCCTGCGCAAGGAAAAGCTTGCTGCCGAGCGTGCCAGAGGCAACGCCTTCCCGAACGACTTCCGCCGCGAAAACTACTGCAACGACCTGCAGAAGCAGTACGCGGACAAGACCAAGGAAGAGCTGGCTGAAGCGGCGATTCCGGTCAAGGTTGCAGGTCGCATCATGCTCAACCGTGGCTCGTTCATGGTGATTCAGGACATGACCGGTCGCATCCAGGTCTACGTCAATCGAAAGACGCTCCCGGAAGAAACCCTGGCCTCGGTGAAGACCTGGGACATGGGCGACATCATCGCCGCCGAAGGCACCCTGGCCCGTTCCGGCAAGGGCGACCTGTACGTCGAGATGACCAGCGTGCGTCTGCTGACCAAGTCGCTGCGCCCGTTGCCTGACAAACACCACGGGCTGACCGACACCGAACAGCGCTACCGTCAGCGCTACGTCGACCTGATCGTCAACGAAGACGTACGCGACACATTCCGCGTGCGCTCGCAGGTGATCGCCCACATCCGCAGCTTCCTGATGAAGCGCGACTTCCTTGAAGTCGAGACGCCGATGCTGCAGACCATTCCCGGCGGTGCGGCGGCCAAGCCGTTCGAGACTCACCACAACGCACTCGACCTGCCGATGTTCCTGCGTATCGCGCCTGAGTTGTACCTCAAGCGCCTGGTGGTCGGTGGTTTCGAGAAAGTGTTCGAGATCAACCGCAACTTCCGTAACGAAGGCGTCTCGACGCGTCACAACCCTGAATTCACCATGTTGGAGTTCTACCAGGCTTACGCCGACTACGAAGACAACATGGACCTGACCGAAGAGCTGTTCCGCGAGCTGGCCCAACTGGTTCTTGGCCGCACCGACGTGCCTTACGGCGACAAGGTGTTCCACTTCGGCGAGCCATTCGTACGTCTGTCGGTGTTCGACTCGATCCTCAAGTACAACCCCGAGTTGACGGCGGACGACCTGAACGACATCGACAAGGCGCGTGCCATTGCCAAGAAAGCCGGCGCCAAGGTGCTGGGCTTCGAAGGTCTGGGCAAACTGCAGGTGATGATTTTCGAAGAACTGGTCGAGCACAAGCTGGAGCAGCCGCACTTCATCACCCAGTACCCGTTCGAAGTGTCGCCGCTGGCGCGTCGCAACGATGAAAACCCGAACGTCACCGACCGTTTCGAGCTGTTCATCGGTGGCCGTGAAATCGCCAATGCCTACTCCGAGCTGAACGATGCCGAAGATCAGGCCGAACGCTTCATGGCTCAGGTGGCCGACAAGGACGCCGGCGACGATGAAGCGATGCATTACGATGCCGACTTCGTTCGCGCCCTGGAGTACGGCATGCCGCCGACAGCGGGAGAGGGCATCGGTATCGACCGCTTGGTCATGCTGCTGACCAACTCGCCGTCGATCCGCGACGTGATCCTGTTCCCGCACATGCGACCGCAAGCCTAAGCGTTACCCCAAAAGCCGCCTGAGCAGGGCGGCTTTTTTTTGTCCGTCGGTCATCCAGGCGCCGAAACCGAAGCGCTATAGCCGTCCGGCCTGCTGGCGACGGTTTTCGAATCGTCACCGCCGACAAGCCGGGCTGCCGGAAGAGTTCAGCGCTCGTTCAGACGGCATGTCTCACACTCGATACGACCACGCACTGCCTGAAAAAAGGAAACCTTGTCGTGAATCGCATGATCGCTCAAAAGGGAGCCGCCGGCCTCGCCACAGCCGTCGCGCAGAGTGTTCAGTACCAGGGCCGCAAGGCCAGTCGGCAGGGTAGCGAGCAGCGTCGACAGCAAATCCTCGACGCGGCCATGCGCATCCTCGTTCGCGACGGTGTTCGGGCGGTGCGTCATCGCGCCGTCGCGGCCGAAGCTCAAGTACCGTTGTCAGCCACCACCTATTACTTCAAGGACATCGACGACTTGCTCACCGATGCCTTCGCCCAGTACGTCGAGCGCAGTGCTGCCTACATGGCCAAACTGTGGAGCAATACCGAAGACCGGCTGCGCGAGATGGTTGCGCGCAACGACGGTAGTGCGCAGGCCCGTGCGCGGCTGGCAGACGACATTGCGCGCATGACCATGGAGTATGTGCGTCACCAGTTGCTGACCCGCCGCGACCAGTTGATCGCCGAGCATGCGTTCCGCCTGGAAGCGTTGATCAACCCGCGATTGGCGCCTTTGGTCGCTGCGCATCAGGAAATTCTTTTGCAGGGAAGTGCCCAGTTTCTCGAGGTCATGGGCTCGACCCAGGCGCAAGTGGATGCGCAAGTGTTGACGGGGGTAATCGGGCGGATGGAATATCAGGGGCTGCTCGGAGCGCTAAGTCCGGACGCAGATAAGGAAATGCTCGCTATTCTTACTCGTCAGATGCATCTGGTGCTGGGCACGGCCCGGCCAATGGCTGCCGGGAACGTTTGATTTCAGGAATCACTTTCAGGAGAAGCGATGAAAGTCTGGAGCGTCTTGCTCGCCTTATCGTTCGCGCTGTTGAGCGGATGTCTGGTGACTTTCAAGGACCCGATTCCGACCACCGATGCCGCGCCGCCGAAACTGCTCGGCACCTGGACCAGCAAGAACGCCTGGGGCGAGCCGCTGGAGCTGGAAGTCAGCCGCGCCGGCGCCAACCAGTACAAGGCTGTGAGCTATCGCAAGGGTGATCGCAAGAACCGGGACGAATACAGCTTTACCGTCTCCCGGCATGGCAGCCGCTGGTATGTCTCGGCCGCACTGCCGCACAAGTATGGCGCCAATTACGTGATCGCCGGTTTCGACCTGATCGACAACGACGACGCTGCCGATGAGCTGGTGGTCTACGACCTGGATCTTGAGCGCATGCAGCAGTTGGTAGAGCAGAAGACGTTCGAGGGGCAGCCGATCGAGACTGAGAAGGGCGAAGGCGTGCTGATCACCACTTCCATGGACAAGGTGTTCGCCTATCTGGATGACACGGCCAATTCGGACGTCTTCCTCAAGGCGGCCCAATACCAGCGCATGACCAAATAGCGCAACGGTTCAATCAAAGGGGTACTGGGTGGACGAATACCAGCAGACCATTCGCACGCTGTCCGACCGCATCGTGCTGGCGCAGACACCGATTCGCGTACTCGACGCAGTGAAGTGGGACGACAGCATCCGCAAGACGTTCCTCGCCACCAAGGGTAAGCAGCTGCCCGAAGTCGATCGTGCCTACTACGAGAATCGCCCGCTGGGGTTCGATTCGAGCGCGCTCAAGCTCGAATTCCAGAACATAGAGCGCGACATCACCCGGCAGTTGGGACAGTTCAATCCGGTGGGGCAGATCATGCGCCGTATGTGCAGGGAGTACCGCATGGTGGTGCGCATGCTCGAAGCGCGCGGCACACCGGATTTCGGCCTGATCTCGCAGGAACTGTACGGCGCGGCGTCCGATGCGTTTCACGCCGGTGATCCCACGCTCGCCGATCTTGGGCGGATGCTCTCCGATTACCTGAACAACATCGACGGGCGCGGTGACCTCAAGGACGAGCCCAAGACCCTGAACGCCAAGGATGCGGTAGCAATGCTGCAAAGCCGTCTGAACCGCACCTTCGGCGAGGCCCAGGAAACCATCCGCGTGTTCGAGTCCGATGGTATTGTCGCCGACGCGGCGGCAGGCGCCGACTACATCAAGATTCGCAGCGATGCGATGTTCAACGAACGAGACGTGCGCGCGCTGGAGGTCCATGAGGGGCTGGTGCATGTGGGCACGACGCTCAACGGCTTGAACCAGCCAATCTGTACCTTCCTTGCCAAGGGCCCGCCCTCGTCCACGGTCACCCAGGAAGGCTTGGCGATTTTGATGGAAGTGATTGGTTTCGCCTCCTATCCCAGCCGCCTGCGCAAACTCACGAACCGCACCCGCGCCATCCATATGGCTGAAGAGGGCGCGGATTTCCTGCAGGTGTTCGACTTTTATCGCGAACAAGGTTTTGGCATGTCGGAAAGCTACGGTAATGCCAGCCGCGTTTTCCGTGGCTCGGTGCCCAATGGCCTGCCGTTCACCAAGGACTTGTCCTACCTCAAGGGCTTTATCATGGTTTACAACTACATCCAGTTGGCCGTGAGAAAGGGCAAGCTGGAACAAGTGCCGTTGCTGTTCTGCGGTAAGACCACACTGGAGGACATGCGCACCTTGCGCCAATTGGTGGATGAAGGGCTGGTGGTGCCACCCAAATACCTGCCGGACCAATTCCGCGACATGAACGCCTTGTCGGCCTGGATGTGCTTTTCCAACTTCCTCAATCACCTGAGCCTGGACCGGATCGAGGCGGATTACGCGAATATCCTGTAGGCATCACGGGGTTTTTGAGGGACGTCTGGTCGTCACGCAGCTTGCCGACGGTGACGTCCATGAGAGCACCACAACCGGCGTGGCGCGCTGCTACAGAAAAAACGATCTTTTCTTGTTCGAATCACATAGGATTTCGCGTTTGAAGCTGCTCACCTCACTGGCTCTCCTGATTTGCCTGACTGGCTGCAGCCAATTGCTGTTTTACCCTGAGCGCGACGTGCCGTTGACCCCGGACAAAGCCCACCTGGCCTATCGCGAAATCACCCTCACGGCGGCCGACGGCACCAAGCTCAACGGTTGGTGGCTACCCGCCAAAGAGGGCGTGCCGGTCAAGGGCACGGTACTGCACCTGCATGGCAATGGCGGCAATATGGCCTGGCATCTGGGTGGCAGTTGGTGGTTGCCCGAGCAAGGCTATCAAGTGCTGTTGCTCGACTATCGCGGCTACGGTCGATCCGAAGGTGAGCCAAGCTTGCCGGCCATTTACCAGGACCTCGACGCCGCGTTCGAGTGGCTCGGCACAGCCCCTGAAGTCCAAGGCAGGCCACTGGTGGTGTTGGGGCAGAGCATCGGTGGCGCCTTGGGCGTGCACTACCTGGCCGAGCACGCGCAGCAGCGCTCGCGGGTCAAGGCGCTGGTGCTCGACGGCGTGCCTGCCAGTTATCGCGAGGTGGCGCGTTATACCCTCGGCACCTCCTGGCTGACCTGGCCGTTTAAGCGCCCGCTGTCGTGGGTGATTCCGGACAGCGACAGCGCCATTAACGGTATCGCGCAGCTCAAGGGTACGCCGATGCTGCTGTTCCAGAGTCTGGACGACGCGCAGGTCCCGCTGCACAACGGCATCAGCCTGTATCAGGCCGCGCCGCCGCCTCGCGTGTTGCAACTGACGCGTGGACCGCATGTGCAGACCTTTGCCGACCCTACCTGGCGGGAAGTGATGGTGCGTTATCTGGATGATCCATTGCACTTCAACGGCCTGCGACGGCTGGCCGAGATTCCCAACTATCCCGACGCCGAGGCGAACAAAAAGCCACCCGCGCCATCGAAAACCGAATCTGCCCAGGCCCCGCAATGACTGAAGAGCGTAACCTCATCCCCCAGATTCTCACCGGCATCGCCTGCATTTTCGGGACGGTAGGTGTGCTGTGGTACTACGGCTATCTGCACTTTGCCAAACCGCAGGATGCGCTTGAGCTAAGCCAGTTCACGATGCTCAAGACGGTTCCGGGTGAGGATTACAAAGTGGCGCTGGAGCCTGCGCCGCAGGTCGCTCGTTGCGTAGAGGGCGTGATGGTGCTGTTCGATACCGAACAGAAGGGCCTGAGTGGGGTGCTGGTCAACGCGCGACAACAGGCCGTGCGTTGCATGGGACAGCAGACGCCGCGGCAGCTGCAGTGAAGTCGGAACACAGCAGCATTCGCTATCTTTGACGCGCAGGGTAGAGCGTACATGCTGCTTGCCTGTTGCTGCCTGGCTTGTTGGCGGTAAACCGTGCGCACGTCGCGCCGCCAAGCCGGACTCCTGCGCGAATGGGATTGACCCTCAAATCTCCTGTACCTGCCGTTGCTCTTTACGCACTGGTTTAGACGCCGCCGCATGCGCTTGAGTGCAACCTGAGCACAGCCGGCACGCTGAGCCCAGATCGCACCCACAAAAAAGCCCCACCTGCTCGTCAGCAGGCGGGGCTTTTCAGTGTGCTGCTACGACCGGATTAGTGCATCGACGAACGCGGCGCGACCGGCTGGTTGTCGTTGGAAATGGTCACTTCCACACGACGATTCATGGCACGACCCGACGCGCTGGTGTTGTCAGCGACCGGATATTCCTTGCCGTAGCCCTGCGACACTACGCGATCGGGACTAACGCCCATTTTCACCAGTGCCAGACGCACCGAGCTTGCGCGGCGCTCGGACAGCGATTGGTTGTAAGTTGCCGAACCGGTGCTGTCGGTGTAGCCCTCAACGATGACCTTGCGATCAGGGTTTTCCTGAAGGAACTGGGCCAGTTTGTTCACGTTGACCAGACCGGCAGACTTCAGCTCAGCCTTGTTCAGGTCGAACAGTACGTCACCGAATGTGACCAGCGTACCGCGTTCGGTTTGCTTGGCATTCAGGCTGTTCTGCAGGGCCTTGATCTGCGCGTCACGGGCGTCCAGACGAGCTTGTGCGCGTTGGGCAGAGGCGTTTTTCAGATCGTTTTCAGCAGTCTTCAGATTGATGGTCTGCTTGGCCAGCTCAACGCGCTGGTTAGTCAGGTAAGCCAGTTGATCGACCTTCTTCTCGTTTTCCTTGTCGCGATAAGCAGCGTCTGCCTTATTCAGCCAATCGCTGGCGTCCTTGGTTTCCAGTGCCGCCAGATCATTGGATTTTGGGTTGCTTTGCAGCGCCGAGAAGTTGGTACGTGCCTGTTCCAGGTTCACGTTTGGTTGCGAGGAGCAGGCAGCCAGACCAACGCTCAGGGCCAGCAGGGCAGGAATCAGTACTTGTTTACGCATAATAGTTCGTCCTTTAAATCGATGGCAGTGCAGAGAGTGCGAAGTGTTATTGGCTGACCGGTTGAACCTGGCGCAGACCTTCTTCACGCAGCTCATTGACGCCCTGACGAGCATCCTGCACCGCTTTTTGGGCCTTGGCTGCTTGCGATTTACGCTCGGCTACACGAGCGTCCCATTCGGCTTGCTCTGCGAGAGTGCGGGCTTCGTCGTATTTCTTTTCCTGCATGGCAAGTTCTGCTTGCTTGAACTTGTCTTGCGCCGACTTCATCTCGACCGCTGCGTACTCGGTACCACCTGCGCTGACGGCAGCGTTGACCGCCGATTGCGTCACGGCGTATTGCTCGCTCGGCGGCTTGCCCGCGCAACCGGCGAGCAACAGGCTAGTGCCCACGGCCAGCGCGGCCATTTTCAGCCCGCGAAGACTTTTGGACGTGGTGTTGGCAGTACGGATGTTCATGGTGGTCAACTCCATTTTGAAACTCCTGAGGCTAGATTTTTCCATTTCAGTGCGGGCCTTGGCGGGGACTTCAGCGAATCAACTTCTGCTGCCACCTGTCGGCTTTTTTCTGTAATGGCTAACTGCTCGGACCTGCGCAATTTTTGAATAGTTCAGACCTTTTCGCTCTTAATTGCCTAACTTTTGTTGCGCGATGTAAATGTGGCGCTTGGATATTGGCGCAAAAAATGACGGGTCAGACCCGCTTCTCACGCAGGGCGCCGGAGTTTTAATGGTCTGAAAACGACGTCGCTTTCAGTGTTGGGAGCCGTCCTGCTGCTCTGCCAAATCCTGCAAATAACGGCGCGACAGGGCGAGAAAGCGAGGCGTCGGACCGACGTCTTCGTACAAGGGGTTGCCTTCCTCATCCGTTGCGACCACGTGCTGGCCCTGGATATACGGAAAGCTGGCTTCCAGTTCTTCAAGGGCAGCGCCGATCAGTTCTCCGAGCAATTCTTCGGCGGAGCGCTTGGGGTACATTTCGGCAACCGCGGCCAGGCGCGCCGCAGCTTCGACATCCAGGTGAACCGCGTAACCAGTCTTGGTCAGGCGACCTTTGGCGGAGTCTTCCCAGTGTGTTGCCAGCTCACGGATTTTCATAACGACCTCTTCAACGACCCGCACGGCAGCGGGCTTGGGCGAGTTTTCGAGCCCTCGCAGGACTCGTCGGTGAGATTGCTCTGCTCGCGGCAGGTAGACCGCAAAGGCTTGCGTGCGGGCATGCATTTGTCGCTCTATACACCTAGATAGAGGCACAACTTACGAGGGCGTTCAGTTTCGGGTCGCCGAACTGACTCAGGACACAACAATAAAACGCTGAAGGAGAACGCTGGATGGCTGACATCGACGCACGATTGCGCGAGGACGTTCACCTGTTGGGTGAGCTGCTGGGCAACACTATTCGCGATCAGCACGGGGCTGATTTTCTTGAAAAGATCGAGCGTATCCGCAAGAGCGCTAAAGCTGGACGCAAGGGTTCGACGCAAAACACCGAGCAGTTGAGTTCTAACCTGGAGAGCCTGAGTGAAGACGAACTGCTGCCGGTGGCGCGGGCGTTCAACCAGTTCCTCAACCTGGCCAACATCGCTGAGCAATACCAACTGATTCACCGACGCGACGACAGCAAACCACAGCCTTTTGAATCGCGGGTGCTGCCTGAGCTGCTCGAGCGTTTGAAGCAGTCCGGGCAGTCACCTGAAAGCTTGGCCCGGCAATTGGGCAAGCTGGAGATCGAGCTGGTGCTGACTGCGCATCCCACCGAAGTGGCGCGACGCACGCTAATCCAGAAATACGATGCCATTGCCGCCCAGTTGACTGCTCTGGATCATCGCGACCTGAACCGACACGAGCGTGAACAGATTATCGAGCGCCTGCAGCGTCTGATCGCCGAAGCATGGCACACCGAAGAAATCCGTCGCGTTCGTCCCACCCCGGTGGACGAGGCGAAGTGGGGCTTCGCGGTGATCGAGAACTCGCTGTGGCAGGCCATCCCCAATTACCTGCGCAAGGCCGACCATGCGCTGCATGCCGCCACTGGCCTGCATTTACCGCTGGAAGCGGCACCCATCCGTTTCGCTTCATGGATGGGCGGGGACCGCGACGGCAACCCGAACGTCACGGCCGCCGTCACCCGCGAGGTGCTGTTGCTGGCGCGCTGGATGGCCGCCGACTTGTATTTGCGCGATGTCGACCAATTGGCCGCCGAGCTGTCGATGCAACAGGCCAACCCCGCGCTGCTGGCGGTGGCCGGAGAGAGCGCCGAGCCTTATCGCAGCGTTTTGAAACAGCTGCGCGAGCGCCTGCGCGCGACGCGCAACTGGGCCCATGCCTCGCTGAGCGTCACTCAACCTGCGCCGGAAGGTGTGCTTAACAGTAACCGTGAATTGCTTGAGCCTCTGCAATTGTGTTTCCAGTCATTGCACGAGTGCGGCATGGGCGTGATTGCCGACGGCCCGCTGCTCGACTGTCTGCGTCGTGCCGTTACCTTCGGGTTATTTCTGGTCAAGCTCGATGTGCGTCAGGATTCCACCCGCCACAGCGCGGCGATGACCGAGATTACCGACTATCTGGGGCTTGGCCGCTATAACGAGTGGGACGAGCAAGCGCGCATCGAGTTTCTGTTGCGTGAGCTGAGTAACAAGCGGCCGCTGTTGCCTGCGCATTTCCAGCCGGCTGGCGACACCGCCGAAGTGCTGGCGACGTGTCGTGAAGTGGCCGCTGCTCCAGCGGCTTCGCTAGGCTCCTACGTGATCTCCATGGCCGGTGCGGCCTCCGATGTGCTGGCCGTGCAACTGCTGCTCAAGGAAGCCGGTCTGCAGCGGCCCATGCGCGTGGTGCCGCTGTTCGAAACCCTTGCCGACCTGGATAACGCCGGGCCTGTGATCGAACATCTGCTTAGTCTGCCCGGTTATCGCCTGCGCCTTCACGGCCCGCAGGAAGTGATGATCGGTTATTCCGATTCGGCCAAGGACGCGGGCACCACGGCCGCCGCCTGGGCGCAGTATCGGGCCCAGGAAAAACTGGTGGATATCTGCCGCGCACAGCAAGTCGAGCTGCTGTTGTTTCATGGGCGTGGCGGCACTGTAGGGCGTGGCGGTGGACCGGCTCACGCTGCGATCCTGTCGCAGCCACCGGGATCGGTCGCCGGGCGCTTTCGCACCACCGAGCAAGGCGAGATGATCCGCTTCAAGTTCGGTTTACCGGACATCGCCGAACAAAATCTCAACCTCTACCTGGCCGCCGTGCTGGAAGCGACGTTGCAACCGCCACCCCTTCCTGAGCCAGCATGGCGCAAGATGATGGATGAATTGGCGGCAGATGGCGTGAAGGCTTATCGGGCCGTGGTCCGGGACAATCCCGAATTCGTCGACTACTTCCGCCAGGCTACGCCGGAACAGGAGCTGGGGCGGTTGCCGCTGGGCAGTCGTCCTGCCAAGCGCCGTGAGGGCGGTGTCGAGAGTCTGCGGGCGATTCCGTGGATCTTCGCCTGGACTCAGACACGCTTGATGCTACCCGCCTGGCTAGGCTGGGAACGTGCTCTGAACAAGGCGCTGGAGCGAGGCCAGGGTGAGCTGCTCGGGCAGATGCGCGAGCAGTGGCCATTCTTCCGCACGCGCATCGACATGCTCGAAATGGTGCTGGCCAAGGCGGACAGCGACATCGCGCAGCTCTACGACGAGCGTCTGGTCGAGCCTGGGCTGCTGCATTTGGGTGCACATTTGCGCGACCTATTGTCGCAGGCTTGCAACGTGGTGCTCGGCCTGACCGGCCAATCGCAGTTGCTGGCCCATAGCCCCGAGACGCTGGAGTTCATTAGCCTGCGCAATACCTACCTTGATCCTCTTCATCTATTGCAGGCCGAGTTGCTGGCACGTTCACGCAGGCAGGAGACGAGTCTGGACAGTCCTTTGGTACAGGCACTGCTGGTGTCTGTCGCAGGCATTGCCGCGGGTTTGCGTAACACGGGTTGATGCGGGTTTTGCGATGCGGGTAAGGACCATGGTCTTTGCCTCGCAACGCGGGGCTCGTCGGCGGCGCCATCGCTGCCCGGTGTTGCGCCGCGTTCGACGGAAGTATTGATCGATAGCAAGCGACTGGTTTTTAGCGGGTTGCTGCGACTTTTGGCGTCTTGTGCGGCATGAATCGGCTGTGTATCTTGATCAGCCTTTGGCCGTTGGGTCAGTTCATTTTTTACGCGATTGGCCCCATTCAGGCGAATCCGACGAAATCTCTATAAAAATTGAGGAGCACAACAATGCGCGTGATTCTGCTGGGAGCTCCCGGGGCCGGTAAAGGTACTCAGGCTACGTTCATCACCAAGAAGTTCGACATTCCGCAAATCTCCACCGGCGACATGCTGCGCGCAGCGGTCAAGGCCGGCACCGAGCTGGGCTTGAAAGCCAAGAGCGTCATGGACAGTGGCGGTCTGGTTTCCGATGACCTGATTATCGGTCTGATCAAGGATCGCCTGTCGCAACCTGACTGCGCCAATGGTTGCCTGTTCGACGGTTTTCCACGCACCATCCCTCAGGCTGAAGCCTTGAAAAATGCGGGCCTAGCGATCGATTACGTGATCGAGATCAAGGTCGACGACGAAGAGATCGTCAAGCGTATTTCCGGCCGTCGCGTGCATGAAGGTTCGGGGCGCGTTTATCACACTGTCTTCAACCCGCCGAAAGTCGAAGGTGTGGACGATGTGACAGGGGAACCGCTGGTTCAGCGCAAGGATGACGTCGAAGAAACCGTGCGCCATCGCCTGTCGGTCTATCACGCGCAGACCAAGCCGCTGGTCACGTTCTACCAGCAGCTGCAAAGCAAAGACGGCACGCCGAAGTTCCGAAGCATCGAAGGTGTCGGCTCCGTCGAGGACATCACAGCCAAGGTTAACGCAGCACTGGCCTGATCCTCGCGGCGCAGTGAACAACGGCCCGCTTGCGGGTCGTTGTTGTTTATAATGCGCGGCCTTTTAACGCAGCCTCACTCAGCCATTCCTCTTCGCTCAACCGTGGAAACCCCGATGACAACCTTGCTGGCCCTGGATACTGCCACCGAAGCCTGCTCAGTCGCCCTGCTGCACGACGGCAAGGTGCTGACTCACTATGAGGTGATCCCGCGTCTGCATGCGCAGAAACTGTTGCCTATGATCAAGGATTTGCTGGCCGAGGCGGGTATCGGCTTGTCGGCCCTGGACGCCATCGCCTTTGGTCGCGGCCCGGGTGCGTTTACCGGCGTGCGCATTGCCATCGGGGTGGTGCAGGGCCTGGCGTTCGGTCTTGACCGGCCGGTGCTGCCGGTGTCGAACCTGGCGGTCTTGGCGCAACGCGCCCTGCGCGAGAACGGTGTCAGTCAGGTGGCTGCTGCCATCGATGCGCGCATGGATGAGGTGTACTGGGGCTGCTATCGCGAGAGCGCCGGGGAAATGCGACTGGTGGGCGCAGAGGTGGTATTGCCCCCGCAGAATGCTGCATTGCCGGTTGACGCATCGGGGCAGTGGTTTGGCGCCGGTACGGGTTGGGGTTATGCGGATCGCATCGCGGTAAAGCCGTCCGGTCAGGATGCCGCCATGTTGCCCCACGCCCAGGATCTGCTGACCCTCGGCGCCTTCGCCTGGCACCGAGGCGAGGCGATTGTCGCGGACGATGCCCAGCCCGTTTATCTGCGAGACAAGGTGGCCACCCCGAAAGCGCGTTGATCGGTGCGCGATATATGGCTTGCCAGCAGTGAGCCGGCGCCGGCACACCGTGCTGCAGGGCGGTAAAATCCAGCCCTTCTGGACCCGCAATTTGCGACCCGGGTCACAGCGTTCGCTACCGTTCGGCGACAAATATGCATTTTTATGCCGAGGGCTTTAAACAATTGGCAATAAGTGTGGTCTAGTTATCGTTCGCTATATTGCTTTAGTGCAAGGGTGAAACTAGATTGCCATTATAAGACGCCGAGTAAGTATCGATGCGGATCAACGGTCCTTCACAACGTTCGTACCCGATCAAGCGCAAGCCACGCAAAGGCCCCGCGACGATAGACAACGCCTCCGAAGAGGTGATCGACGACGTGGTCGAAGTCGTCGCGCAAACGGCTCGTCGTCCCACCGGCAGCACCGCTAATGTGCCGGCCCGCCAGCAAGACATCATTTTCCCCCGTGCCATGAGCACTCGTGTTGCGCATGCCCTGAGCAGCTATCTGACGACGTCCACCTTTGTCGATTGGGATCTCGAAGTCTCGGGTCTTGACCTGCACGTTTGAATATCACCAATCCCCCTTACTACATCGGTTGCCCATCCTGGAGTGAAAACGCCTGGCGTGATTCGCTGTACCCGCAGGATGCCCGTCCCAGCGATATGCTTGAACTGTATGCCCAGGTGTTCAACGCCGTTGAGGGCAATACCACGTTCTATGCTCGCCCCAAGGACACCACCGTCCTGCGCTGGGCGCAGGTCATGCCCGAGCATTTTCGTTTCACTGCCAAGTTTCCTGGCGACATCAGTCACGCAGGCGATCTGCGCGAGCATCTGAGCGCAGCCCAGGACTTCGTGCAACTGCTTGCCCCTTTGGGCGCCCGCCTGCAGCCGCTGTGGCTGCAATTGCCTGCAAGCTTTACCCCGCGCCGGATTGGCGAGTTGGCCTGCTTTATCGACGCGCTGGAGGGGCAGGCACTGGAAGGACGCGTCCTGGCGGTGGAAGTGCGCAACATGGGCTTCTTCGATAAAGGCGAGGGCGAGCGGATGCTTAATCGCCTGCTGCTGGATCGGGGTGTCGAGCGTATCTGCCTGGATTCGAGGCCGCTGTTCAGTTGCGTGTCCAGCGACCCTGCGGTGCTGCTCGCGCAATCGAAAAAACCAAAAGTCCCGGTTCGCCCTGCAGCGCTCACGCAATTCCCTCAAGTGCGGTTCATCGGGCGCCCGGAGCTGGAGGCCAACGACGGCTTCATCGAGCAATGGGCGCAGAAAGTCGCCGTCTGGATCGAGGAAGGGCGTACCCCTTACGTTTTTCTGCACACGCCGGATAACGTGCTGGCCCCTGAACTTGCACGACGTTTCCACCGCCAGTTGATGACTCTGCTGCCAGGCCTGCCTGAGTTGCCAACCCCTGAACGTGGGCCAGAGGTTGAGCAACTCGGGCTGCTGTGAGGTTGATTAGCTGCAAGCCTGTCTCCTCAGTACGGAAACCCAGCCCCTATGCGCGGTTCGACCTGCTTGCTGCTGTCCCTTTCGGTTTGCGCCGGCCTTGCCGTCTCGGTACGGCAGGGCTGGCTGCCAGTGCCCGGTCGCTGGAATCCGTGGGCACCGTTGGATGTCCGTGAACAGCCAAACCTGCTGACCCCGTTCAAGCTCTGGCGCCTGCAGGATGATCCCGTACTGTGCGACCGGGCATTGCAAACCTCAACGCTGCGCTATGCCCATCAGGCCGATAGCATCGGGCAAGCCAAATGTCCCTTGGCTGACACGGTACGCATCCAGGGCGGCGATGTCGCGCTCAGCAGCAGCTTTCTGTCCACCTGCCCGTTAGCGGTGGCCTACGCGCTGTTCGATATTCACGGGCTGCAACCGGCGGCCCAAGCGGTGTTCGGGCAGAACGTCACGCAGATCGACCACCTGGGCAGCTTTGCCTGCCGCAATGTTTACAACCGCAGCGAGGGACGCCTGAGTCAGCATGCGACGGCCAACGCGCTGGATATCGCAGGGTTTCGCCTGGCAGACGGACGCAGGATTTCCGTAATCAAGGATTGGAAAGATGGAGGGGATAACGGGAAATTTCTGAGGCTGGTCAGGGAGGGCGCCTGTCAGCAATTTCATACCGTGCTCGGCCCTGATTACAACGCGGCGCATCGCAATCATTTCCATGTGGACATGGGCCGTTGGCGGGTGTGTAGGTAGGGGCAGTAACGCACTCTGCAGGCGCGCTTGCCGCAGATGCGATGTGCCTAATGCCCAGCATGTATCAGGCGGCGATACGCAGGTTCTGCAACACGATTGGCCGCGCCCAGCCATTGTCGAATTCCAGATTGCGCTGCTGTTCGGTCATTTCATCAGCGCTGTAAGGCGTGGCGGGTTTGTCGGCCAGGTCCCATTCGAACTCGGCGATTGGCAGGAACAACGGCCGCGGCTGTGGGCCGGGGCCAGGATCGATGCTGTCGTCGTAAGGGTTGAGCACCGTCGGGCGGACCCAGCTGCTGTCGAATTCCAGATTGCGTTGCTGGGCGATCAGTTCGCTGGCGCTGAAGGGCACCGCAGGTTTATCGGCCAGATCCCATTCGAACTCGGCGATTGGCAAAAACAGTGGCTCTGGCGGCGCGATTTCCTTATCGGCGACCGGGCATTCGCGCTGTTCGACGATCTTGCCCAGGGTATTGGCACCGGCGACAGGCTCACCGGTCACGCTGTCTGTCGTGATAGCGGCGCTGTATTTAGCAGCGGTGCCAGCGTTATCGTCTGTCTGCAGAGCCATGGCACGGGCAAACGCATCCTGCCAGAGCTGCGTGACGCCGCTCAGGGTTTGGGTATTGCGTACGCTGTAATCACCTGCGTACGTCAAATAGCCTATCGAGGATGTTTGCTGAATGTCTGACATAAGCGCTCAGTACAAGCCGTGGGTCTGGCAAAATGCCGGATACTTTCGTTATCGGCAGATGTTGCCAATCATTAAAGAATTTAAAAGCGTGGACACAATGAGTGAGCAGCAAGCGGCCAGCCGCATTCGGGTCGAAACCCTGAGCCCTGAAGGCCAGCACGCAGCCGCGCGCTGGGCCGAGCGTCTGGGCCTGCCGCTGGAGGATGCCGAGGCTGATTTTGCCTTGCAAGTGAGCGACGGCGGTCTGCAATTGCAGCAACTGGGCGATGATGTGCCCGGCCCGGTGCGGGTGGATTTCGTTGAAGGCAAGGCGGCCCATCGGCGGCTGTTCGGCGGCGGCAGCGGGCAGATGATCGCCAAGGCGGTCGGCGTTCAGCCCGGGGTTCGTCCGCGGGTACTGGATGCGACGGCGGGCCTGGGCAAGGACGCGTTCGTGCTGGCGAGCCTGGGTTGCGAGATGAGCCTGATCGAACGTCAGCCCATCATCGCCGCCCTGCTTGAAGATGGCCTGGCGCGCGGCGCGCAGGATTTGGACGTGGGCGCGATCATTAGCCAGATGCGCCTGCTGACCGGCAATTCAATCGAACTGCTGCGCACGTGGGAAGGCGAGCCGCCGCAGGTGATCTATCTCGACCCGATGTTTCCCCACCGCGAGAAAACCGCGCTGGTCAAGAAGGAAATGCGCCTGTTTCGGCCCTTGGTGGGCGATGACATGGACGCCCCTGCGCTGCTCGAAGCGGCGTTGGCGCTTGCCACCCACCGCGTGGTGGTCAAACGCCCGCGCAAGGCGCCGAGCATCGAAGGCGTGAAGCCGGGGTATGCGCTGGATGGCAAGTCCAGCCGCTATGACATCTATCCGAAGAAGGCCTTGAAAACCTAGATTCGCAGGTCGCAGGCAATCCTCCAGCAGCAGCGCTTGCCTGCGTTGGCAATTCCAATAACCTCGGCGCTGGCAAGCCGCGCAGCTGCAGGGAGCGATGCTCGTTCATCTGGCTATAGACCGATCGAGCGGCGCCGCCTTTCTACTCACTGAACGGATTCACGGTCTGGCTTCTCTGCCTCGAGGATTTCTCCTATAGTCCCGCCCGCCAGCTCCCGCTGCTCAAGCACTATCCGTGTCAAGGTCGTTTCAGGCGATATAAGCCCATGTCCGAATCTTTCGAAGTTCCCAGCCCTCACGAACACCATGTCGAACACGCGCACACCCCCGGCGACCGATTTGCCGGAAGGATCGCGGTCATGACGGCCATCATGGCCACTGTCGGTGCCTTGCTCAGCTATCAGGCCGGGTCCACCGAGAGTGAGGCGGCGATGGACAAGAACAACGCAGCGATCAAGAAGACCGAAGCGTCCAATCAATGGAATTACTATCAGGCCAAGTCAAGTCGCGAGAACCTTGCGGACCTGGCCAGCCACATTCCCGGTCTGGACGCGGCGCATTACGCCGCTCAGGTGCAGCGTTACAACGTGGACAAGGAAGCCGCCCGGGCCAAGGCTGAGGCGCTTGAGGTTCAGGCGCAGGCGTGGGATGAAAAGTCCGAGCAGGTGCTGCATTCCCATCACCGCTGGGCGCAAGCGATGATGGCCATTCAGATGGCGATTTCCCTGGCCGCGATCACCTTGCTTACCCGAAAGGAATGGCTGCAAAAGGTGTCCATCGGCGCGGGCGGGGTCAGTGTTTTGCTAGGCGTGATGGCATGGTTCAATCTTTGATCGCCTGCAACGAAAAGCCCCGGCGTTGTTGGGCGCCGGGGCTTTTTTCGTTTCGGGTCGAGCGCTTGGTTTACAGCGCGCCAAACACCTTTTTCGCCAGGCTGGTGGCCGCCGCTGCCGGGTTCGCGCGGATGCCTTCTTCCTGTTTGGCGATCATTTCGAACAAGCCGTCGAGGGCTTTTTCGGTCACATAACCTTCGACGTTCGCGTCTTTGGCATCGACCACACCCAGGCTTGCAGCCTGTCCGGCGAAGGCGTTGTACTTCTGCGCCAGGCCGACCTTGTCGGTGGCCTGTTTGACGACTGGCAGGAATTTGGCGCGGATCTGCTCGCGGCTGGTCTTGTCCAGATACTGGGTCGCCGAATCCTTGCCGCCGCTGAGAATGCCCTTGGCATCAGACACGCTCATCTTCTTCACGGCATCCACCAGCAGGGCCTGAGCCTGAGGCACCGCCGCTTCTGCGGCCTGGTTCATGCTGGCCTCCAGCTGATCCACCTGCGCGCCCATGCCGAACTGCTTCATCTTGCTCGCGACTTTACCGAGCTTGCCTGGCAGCTCGATGCGCACGTCCTTGTTATTGCTGAAACCGCCAGGCACGCCCAGTTGCTTGACGGCGATCTGCGCGCCCTGGGTCAGCGCATCCTTGAGGCCACCGGTGGCGTCCGATTGCGACAGGTCACCCAGAGACAAGGCGAAGGCGCTGGCCGAGAGCAGCAGGCCGGCACAGAAGCCGGTGAGCGAGAGGGAGCGAAGCAGCATGGGTTACGTCCTTTTCAAAGCTAAAGAAGATCGGGTGCAGGTGCTTTAACTGGCCGGGTTCAGACGAATCTTGACGGGCGGCGTTTCCTCCAGCGTCAGGTCCACGGTGTAGCGTTCGGTGCTGATCAGCAGCAGCTTGCCGTCGACTTCGATGCGCGCACTGACGGTGTAGGTGTGGCCTTGCTTGACCTGTTTCTGGTCATAGGTCAGATGGAACGGCAGCGGGACCTGGCCCTTGATCGGCCCGCTCTCGCTGGCCAGGGTCTGGGCCGGGGCGTCGGCCAGCGACACATCCTGCAGCGTGACCTTCAACGTCGCGGTAGGCGGCAGCGCCATACGCTGCAGATAAAAGACCTCACCGTCGAGCGTGCCGGGCAGATTGTCCGGGGTGTGGGCACAGGCCGCCAGAACGGTGGTCATCAGGGTCAGTAACAGGTGCTTCATTGTGCGAATCTCCTTGATGCATTGAGGCGTGTTAATCAGACACTCGGGCCTGCATCCAGCACTTCTTCGTTGCGATGCAGCGCGACCTGGCGAATCGACAAGCGAATCTCGGCGGGCAATACCCGTTTGGCCGCGCCTTCGGCCAGCTCGCCCAGCAACGCGTGATAGCCCAGTTTGCCGCTGTCATCCTTGCGCAACACGTCCTGCTCCAGCAGCGTTTGGATGAAGTGGCGGAACAGGCTCTTGTCGAAGAATTCCGGAGCATTCAAGCCGTGCAGTATGGACAAGCGCTGAGCCATGATCGTGCTCAGATCCTCCAGCTCTTCGGCGGTCAGTGTGTGCTGGCCGCTGTTGAGCAGCAGCGAAATCGCCATGTAGAAGCGTTGCAGCGTCTGCGCGATGGCCCGCGACAACAGCGTCAGCAGCACGAAGTGCCGCGAGCTTGGAACGGGGCGCAGGTAGACGTCATTCTCCTGGCGCAACAGCCCTTGTTCGACGAACGCTGCCAGCCATTGATCGACTACCGTGTCGAGCTCCTCCAGCGACCATCGAATGAACAGCTCCGACTGCAGGTACGGGTACAGCGCGCGGACATAACGCAGCACCTGCTCGCGGCTCATGCGTGACGAACTCTGGAAGAAACTCGCTAACAGCGACGGCAACGCAAAGATGTGCAGCACGTTGTTGCGGTAATAGGTCATCAGGACAGCGTTCGGCTCGTCCAGATAGAGGATCTTGCCCAGCGTGTCTTTGAGCTCGGAGAGCAGATCCATGCCTTTGACATGCTCGATCAGCGCCCGGCCATCACCGTCCGGCAGCGTGGTATGCGGCGAATAGGGCACGCTGCGCAGCAAGCTCAGGTAGAGGTCCAGCACACGGGCCAGGGCTTGATCATCCAGTGCATGCTTGTTGGTCGACAACAGCGCCAGCGCCACCAGATTCACCGGATTGACCGCGGCGGCTTCGTTCAGATGACGAGCCACACGCTCGCCCAGCCGGTGAGTGGTCTCGTTAAGCCAGTCAGGCTTGAACACCGGGCCAAGCGTCTGGGTGCGCCAGTCCGGCTGCTCGTGGTCAAGAAATTCGGCGAGCTTGATCGGCTCGCCAAAGTTGACCGAGACCTGACCGAAACGCTGCTTGAGCGCGCCGATGACCTTGAAGATGTCGAAAATCGATTCTTTCTTTTTCGTCGCTCCGCGCAATTCACCCAGGTAAGTGCGGCCTTCCAGCACACGCTCGTAACCGATGTACACCGGGACGAAAACGATCGGCGTGCGCGAGTTGCGCAGATAGCTGCGCATCGTAATGGCGAGCATGCCAGTCTTGGGCTGCAACATGCGCCCGGTACGTGAACGTCCGCCCTCGACGAAGTACTCCACCGGGAAGCCCTTGGTGAACAGGGTATGCAGGTATTCGTTGAAAACAGCGGTGTACAGCGGGTTACCCTTGAACGTGCGGCGCATGAAAAATGCGCCACCACGGCGCAGCAGGCTGCCGATCACCGGCATATTGAGGTTGATGCCGGCAGCGATGTGCGGCGGCGTCAGGCCATTGCGGAAAAGCAGGTACGACAGCAATAGGTAATCGATGTGGCTGCGATGGCACGGTACGTAAATGATCTCGTTGCCCTGGGCGACGTTCTGCACGCCCTCCAGGTGACTGACCTTAATGCCGTCGTAGATCTTGTTCCAGAACCAGCTCAACACCACTTCCAAAAAGCGGATGGCGGTGTAGGTGTAGTCCGAGGCGATTTCGTTACCGTAATGCAGCGCCTTTTCCCGCGCCTTGGACTCTGGAATTTTCTCCCGCGCGGCTTCGTCGAGGATCGCCTGTTTGACCAGGGGATCGGCGAGCAGGCCTTTGACCAGGTTACGTCGGTGCGACAGGTCCGGGCCTATCGTGGCGGTTTTCAGATTGCGGAAATGCACGCGCAGCAGGCGTTGCGCCATGCGCACCGTACGTTCGTAACCTTTGTTCTGGTCCACCAGCTCACGCAGATGGATTGGCGCAGAGAATTGCACGCGGGTCTTGCGCCCGAGAATCAGAATCGTGATCAAGCGCCGCAAACGCCCGGTAACGGCCCAACTGTCGGCGAACAGCAGTTTCCACGGGCTGTCCTCCTTGTCCGGCGACTGCCCCCAGAAGACGCTGACCGGGATGATCTGCGCATCCTCGGCGGCGTTCTGCGTCACCGCGCCCACCAGCCTTTCCAGGGTAGGCGGCGCACCGCGTTTGTCCTGGCGGCCCAGCCAGTCGGGTTCCGGCGTCAGGTAAAAGAATGCGGCAGGCTCTGTCAGGTTGCCCACTGCCACGGACAGCACAGGTCGCGGCAGACCGGCTTTGCGACACTCGGTATCAAGCACCGCCAGATCGCTCAGCGACGGGCTTTGTAGCGCATAAAACACCGGGCGGCTGCGGTCGAGATTAAGGGTGAAGGACGACTGATTGATCGTCTCTGAGCGCACCCATAAATACAGCAGGCGACGCACGGTGCCAAAGACGAGACGGCGAAACGGGGAACGGGTCATACGAATTCTGCGCAAAGGGGCAATGCCCACGAGGCGGCCAGTTTGCCGGATATGGCGGGGATGGGCAAAGTGGCGGGGATTACCGGGCGATGATAAGGCGGCGGACGTGGAGGGGGGGGCTTTTGATCCTGGCCCGAGATGCGTGCGGGGATCGTTTTGATTCTGGCCACAGATGTATACGGGATTGCTTTTGATTCTCGCCAAAGATGCACACGGGATTGCTTTTGACTTGGACCGGAGATGCACGGGGGATCGCTATTGATTCTGGCCGGAGGCCGTAGGAGCGAGGCTTGCCCGCGATCTGCCGGGAACCGGCAGTAGGTCCTGCACTCTCGGTACACCTGACTGAACGAAGCCGGATGGTTTGCTGCCGCTTCGCGCCAGATCGCGGGCAAGCCACGCTCCTACGCCCTGCGGGCAGAAGCGCTGTTTGGTTCTGGCCAAGATGTACGCGGGGATCGCTTTTGATTCTGGCCGGAGGCTATAGGAGCGAGGCTTGCCCGCGATCTGCCGGGAACCGGCAGTAGATACTGCACTCTCGGTACACCTGACCGAACGAAGCCGGATGGTTTTGCTGCTGCTTCGCGCCAGATCGCGGGCAAGCCACGCTCCTACGCCCCGCGGGCAGAAGCGCTGTGCGTGGGACGCCCCCCAAACGTATGTCATCCGGGGGGCCTGGGGCTCACGACGTACGCCAGGTAATCTCTTGCTCACCGTCGGCACTGATACGAATCCAGCGATCAGCGTCTTCGTCGCTCTCTTCCTCGACCCACGTTCCCGGTGCGCAGCGCACTTCCACGTTGAGCGCGGCAAAGGCAGCACGGGCGCAGGCGATATCGTCGTCCCACGGCGTCTTGTCGCTGTCCAGGCACAGGCTGTTCCATTTGCCGACGGCCTTGGGAATCCAGGTCACCGGGATGTCGCCGGCTTTGCACTTCCAGGTCTGGCCCTTCTGCACCCATTCGCTGCACGGGCCGACGTCCACGGTGAGCCAAGCGGTGATGGCCTTGTGATCAACGTCAGCGTCTTTCAGGTAAATCTCGATATCGGGTTGGCGCATGGATGCCTCTGGGTGTGTTCTGGAAAATCCATTCGCGGATTCATTCGTTCTAGGTAGTCGAGCATTCACTGCAAAACGAAATAATCGTAGCGCATGGACACGGTCACCTCGAAAGGCTCCGCCTGTTCGATAACGCTGGCCCGCCGCTCGGCACTGGCGCGCCAGCCGTGGGGTGTCATGGCCAGCAGGTTGGCGCGGGCCTGGCCCTCCACCAGTGTCAGCTTGAATCGCAGGGTTTCGCTGTGTTGCAGGCTCATGCCTTCGGGGACCAGAGCCAGATGCTTGTCATCGGCGTAGTCGCGGACCTCGTCGTAAAGGCGCTGGCGCAGTTCCATCAGATGCTCGTTGGTGGGTCCTACACGCATCAGGCCACCACCGGGCGACAGCAACCGCTTGGCTTCGTCCCAATCCAGCGGACTGAACACGCTGGCGATGAACTGAATGCTGGCGCCCGGCAGCGGCACGCGGGCCATGCTGGCGATCAACCAGGTTAGTTGAGTATTGCGTTTACACGCGCGCTTGACCGCTTCGCGGGAGATATCCAGCGCGTAGCCATCGGCACCCGGCAGCGCATCGGCGATCTGCGTGGTGTAGTAGCCTTCGCCACAACCGATGTCCAGCCAGTGGGCGGGCGCGCGTTCGGCGGCCAACTCAGCCAGACGTTTGGCCACCGGTGCGTAATGCCCGGCGTTAAGAAAGTCTCGCCGCGCCTCGACCATCGCCTGATTATCGCCAGGGTCTCGGCTGTTCTTGTGCTGCACAGGCAGCAGGTTCAGGTAACCCTGACGGGCGCGGTCGAAGCGATGGCCCGCCGGGCACACCACGCCGTTGTCGGCTGAATCAAGCGCGGCTGAGCAAATGGGGCAGGTCAGCATCAGGCGAGCAACCTGACCAGAGTCTGATAGTAGATCTCGGCCAGCACATCGAGATCGCTGGCCAGAATGCGCTCGTTGACCTGATGAATCGTCGCGTTGACCGGCCCCAGCTCGACCACCTGTGTGCCGAGGGTGGCAATGAAGCGGCCGTCCGATGTGCCGCCGCTGGTGGACGCCTTGGTTTCGCGCCCGGTAACGCTTTTGATGCTGGCCGACACCGCATCGAGCAACGCACCCGGTTCGGTCAGGAACGGCAGGCCCGACAGGGCCCATTCCACGTGCCAGTCCAGACCGTGCTTGTCGAGAATATCGGCGACGCGTTTCTGCAGGCCTTCGACGGTGGATTCGGTGGAAAAGCGGAAGTTGAAGACTGCCGTCAGGTCGCCGGGAATCACGTTGGTCGCGCCGGTCCCGGAGTTCAGGTTAGAGATCTGGAAACTGGTCGGTGGGAAAAAAGCATTGCCTGCGTCCCAATGCTCGGCGGCGAGTTCGGCCAGCGCGGGCGCCGCCAGATGGATCGGGTTCTTCGCCAGATGCGGATACGCGACGTGGCCCTGTTTTCCCTTGACCGTCAGGGTAGCGCCGAGGGAGCCGCGACGACCATTCTTGACCACATCGCCCACCAGCGCAGTGCTCGAGGGTTCGCCAACGATGCACCAGTCCAGACGCTCCTTGCGCGCCGCCAGACGCTCGACCACCGCTTTGGTGCCGTGGTGCGCCGGGCCTTCTTCGTCGCTGGTGATCAGGTACGCGACCTTGCCCTTGTGGTTCGGGTAATCAGCGACGAAACGCTCGGTGGCGATGATCATCGACGCCAGACTGCCTTTCATGTCCGCTGCACCACGGCCACAGAGCATGCCGTCTTCATCGATCAGGGCGTCGAACGGATCATTCTGCCAAGCCTGTACGGGACCGGTCGGCACCACATCGGTGTGCCCGGCAAAGCACAGCACCGGACCATCCTCGGTGCCGTGGGTGGCCCAGAAGTTGTCGACGTCTTCGATACGCAGGGGTTCCAGCGCGAACCCGGCATCGCCCAGGCGTTTCATCATCAGCGCCTGACAGTCGGCGTCGAGCGGCGTGACCGATGGACGACGGATCAGGTCGCACGCGAGTTGCAGAGTAGGCGAGAGGTCGGCTGGGGCTGTCATGAAAGGTCCGCGCAGTTGAGTGTAGGGCCGGAAAACGGCAGACATCTTAAAGCAAAACGGCGACCCGAAGGCCGCCGTTTGGTACAGCGCATCATTGTTTCAAGCCGTGGCCGGTTCGGTCTGTGCCTTGGGCTTGGGCAGCGAGGAGAGAAACGCCATGATCAGCGCCGCCAGATACGGCAGCGACTGCACCAGCAGCATGGCGACCCAAAGGCGCATATCGTTGCTCGGCAGGCCTTGCACCAAGCAGATCCCCAGCGCCGCGCCCCACAGCAGCAGCATGATGAACAGCTCCTCGCGTGCTTCGGAAATGGCGACCAGCAGCCCGTGGCTGTCGGCATTTTTCGGCGTACGGAAGAACGGAATGCTGGTAGTGAAGAAACCATACAGCACGGCTTTGGCGATGGTGTGCGAGAGCGCCAGCCCGGCCAGCGCCGCGTAAAAGGCGTCCTTGAGGTTCACGCCCACTGCGCGGCGGTAGAGGAAAATGATCTTGCCCACCTTAAAGAAGAACAGCGCCAGAGGCGGAATTGCGAAGATCAGCAACGGCGGATCGACCCGGTTGGGCACGATGATCATCGCCGCCGACCACAATAGAGCGCCGACGGTGAAGAAAATGTTCATGCCATCGGCGACCCACGGCAGCCAGCCCGCCAGGAAGTGATAGCGCTGGCCGCGCGTCAGCTCCGTGTCTTTACCACGCAGCAGGCTCGCGGTGTGTCGCTTGATGATCTGGATTGCGCCATACGCCCAGCGGAAGCGTTGTTTTTTGAAGTCGATGAAGGTGTCCGGCATCAGGCCCTTGCCGTAGCTGTTGTGGGCGTAGGCGGCCGAATAGCCTTTCTCGAAGACTCGCAGGCCCAGCTCCGCATCCTCACAGATACACCAGTCGGCCCAGCCCAGTTCTTCGAGCACCGAGCGGCGGGTCATGGTCATGGTGCCGTGCTGAATGATCGCGTCACGGTCGTTGCGGGTGACCATGCCGATGTAGAAGAAGCCTTTGTATTCCGAGTAGCAGAGCTTCTTGAACGCGCTTTCGTGCTGGTCGCGATAATCCTGCGGCGACTGCACCACGGCAATTTTCGGGTCAGCGAAATGCGGAACCATGTGCTTGAGCCAGTTGCGATCGACGCAGTAATCCGAATCGATTACCGCGATGACTTCGGCATCCTTTGCCGTATGCGGAATCAGGTAGTTCAGCGCGCCACCCTTGAAACCCGCCAGCGGAGCCACGTGGAAGAACTTGAAGCGCTCGCCGAGCATCTCGCAGTGGGCTTTGACAGGTTCCCACACGGCCGGGTCCTTGGTGTTGTTGTCGATCAGCAACACTTCGAAGTCCGGGTAGTCCAGCGCCGCCAGCGCATTGAGGGTTTGCTTCACCATCTCAGGCGGTTCGTTGTAGCAGGGCACATGCACCGAGACCTTCGGTCTGTAGGCGGTATCCGTATCCACAGGCAGGAATTCGCGGCGACGTTTGTGCGTCCAGACCGCCTCGGCCAGCTCATGCGCTTCGGTCAGCAATACGATAAATACCCCGAGTGCGCCGAGCGCCAGCAAAAATCCTACAAGCAGGCTGAACCAGGTGCTGTATTGCTGGCTGTAGTCGTAGCCGATCCACACCAGTACCGAACCACACAGGAATGCGATGAAGGTCAGGAAGGTCCGACCACGCTGACGCAGGGCCGAGCCGTCGATCAACAGCAGTGCCAGGGAAAGCATCGCCAGGACGGCCGAGCCGATGGCCAATACGCGCCACTGCGGGATGGCAACAACGGGGCCGTCGAAGTTGAATTTCTGCTGGCGCGCGGCGTTGTAGACACCCCAATACGCGCCGACCGAGCCTTCGTCACTGGCTTTCCAGGGCTGGTCGAATGCCTCGATCACAAAGTAGTTAAAGCCCTGACGGTTGAGCTTGTTGACCAGAGTGCGCAGGTAAATGGCCTGATCGGCCTGGGTCGCATCGGCGCCGCCACGCATGTGGCCATTGCTCGGCCAACCGACTTCAGACAGCAGCAAAGGTTTTTTCGGGAACAGGTGCTTAAGTTCCCGGGCACGGTCGAAAACGTACTGCCCGGCTTTGTCCACAGGGATGTATTCCCAGTACGGCAGAATGTGCGCCGCGATCAGGTCCACATGCTTGGCCAGCTCCGGGTATTTCTCCCAGATGTGCCATTGCTCGGAGGTGGTCACCGGCACCTTTACCGCCGCACGCACGCGGTCGAGGATGGCCATCAGTTCCTTGGGCGTGACTTCTTCCCGATAGAGCGCTTCGTTGCCCACCACCACACGCACCACGCTGCGCGTTGTATTGGCCAGTTCGATAGCCGTATTGATCTCCCGCTCGTTACGCGCTTGGTCGGGGCTAATCCAGATACCAAGGGTGACGCGCAGGCCGAATTCCTCGGCCAGTTTCGGAATGTCCTGCTGGCTGCCATCCACCGAATAGATGCGGATGTTGTCAGTGGACTTGCTCATTAATTCCAGGTCCTGACGTATTTCATCGTCAGACGGATACACGCCTTTCTGCGGGTTTTGGCCTAGGCGGAAGGGAGAGTAGGAGAATCCAGAGATGTGTTCGGGCCAATTGGGGGAGGCCACCGGGCGGTTGATCAACGCCCAGAACCCCGTGAACAGCGCGGCAATCGCCACGACGACAACCAGATTAAGACCAAATTTACGCGATGGCATAGCGACTTCAGGTTCCTAGGCGGGAACAGGGGGAACTGATGGACATCAGCCTGCACGAGCTTTGGCATCTGCCAAAGGTTGAAGTTCTGTTCTGAAAAAAATGTAGTCCGTCTCGCGGATACTTGTAGGTTTGCGATCCAGTTTCAGGATCCGTGTCAGCCAACGTGTCGGCGGTGGCGTTGCTGAAAACTATTGCTGTCGATAAGGCATGCAGACCCCGAGACCAATGTGCGGCGCTCGCCGAGTACCCATGCTGAAGTGGTTTTTCGGACCAAACACCCGCAACAGACAGCTGTCCCAATCTCAAGCACGGCCTATAATGCGCGCCGGTTTTTTGGGGTATTGGTCATGAGCACAGAAGATCCACGGTTTGCCGGCGTCGCCCGTCTGTATGGCATCGAGGGCCTGGAACGCCTGCGTGCGGCCCATGTGGCGGTGGTCGGCATCGGTGGCGTGGGCTCATGGGCGGCCGAAGCCATGGCGCGTTGCGGGGTGGGAGAAATTTCCCTGTTCGACCTGGACGATGTCTGCGTCAGCAACAGCAACCGCCAGCTGCATGCCCTGACCAGCACCGTCGGCCGCGCGAAAGTCGAGGTCATGGCCGAACGTTTGCGGGAGATCAATCCTGACTGCGTGGTGCATGCCGTGGCCGATTTCGTGACCCGCGAAACCATGGCCGAGTACATCACGCCGACGATCGACTGCGTGCTGGACTGCATCGACAGCGTCAACGCCAAGGCGGCGCTGATTGCCTGGTGCAAGCGGCGCAAGATCCAGATCATCACCACCGGCGGCGCGGGCGGGCAGATCGACCCGACGCTGATCCAGGTCTGCGACCTGAACCGCACCTTCAACGACCCCTTGGCTTCAAAAGTGCGCTCGACCCTGCGCCGCGACTACGGATTCTCACGCACCGTGACCCGTCACTACAGCGTGCCTTGCGTGTTCTCCACCGAGCAACTGCGCTACCCCAAGCCGGATGGCAGCATCTGCCTGCAGAAAAGCTTTGTCGGTGATGGGGTGAAACTCGACTGCGCCGGCGGTTTCGGCGCGGTCATGATGGTCACGGCGACCTTCGGCATGGTCGCAGCCACCAAGGCGGTAGAAAAGATCGTGGCAGGCGTTCGGCGTCCGGCGGAACGGGTCAAGGCCAAGCAAGCCGCTGACTCATAAGGCGCGCCCGTATCTTCATCCCGTCCGCCTCGATATGTGGCTCGGACCGCTGATCGCGT
>NZ_DIHC01000048.1:19500-78137 GCF_002419965.1 Pseudomonas sp. UBA5706 | reverse complement strand
CGGTTGATAAACAAGACATCCCTCTCTGCGTTGCGATGAGTGATAGGGTTCCAGTGCGAAGAGAGGTGCACGTAACGCTTATCAGGCAGCGCGATGTCGGCGTCGGTTTTGTTCAGCGCGAAGTTGTAGCGGTGTTCGTTCTTGGCAACCGGGTGCACGATCTTTTTCGCTGTAACCGGTGCCACAGGTTTATTCATGCAGGCAGTCACCACGAGCCATACGGGACACCGAATTTCTCGATGTACGCTCTCGATTCCGCTGAGGGAGGGTCATATTTGCCATTTGACTCGCCGTCATTTGGCCCGGTTGGATCGACTTTGGCCTGTACCCTTGCGATCTCGATGGGCGACAAGCAGGGTCCTGTCACCCAAGCCTTGGCGATGCCACCGGGGGCCAGGCCGATGACGATGGCTTCGCGGTAGTCAGTGATCCATTTTCCGTCAGCACGACAGAACGCTTTTTCTCCTTTGCGCATGATGTCCCGGATCGATTCGGGGATGTCGATGCGCGTGTGATAGGTCTGCGGTTCCACCAGCGATTGCCAGCGCACGTAGATTTGCTTGGGCAGGTCGGCGCCCTTGACGTATTTGCCTGCGCCCCAGCCCACTCGCTCAGGCCAGCCCTTTGGGTCACCTCTAAATACCTCTGGATTACCGTTGCTGAAAGCGCGGGGATATCCCATCGCGGGATAACCACCGACTGCGCGGATACGCACCATTCCGTTGATGCCGTAGGTATCAGCGGTCTCGATCCAGACCTCCATGTAATCCGGTGCAAAAAAGCCCAATCGCCAAGCGTCATAGGGCAATGAGCTTCGGTTCCCCGAAGTACAGCCGCTGAGTATCAGTACCGACAGGACGAGCGACAAAAGCTTATTCATTGGGGTGCTCCGTGCGCAGGTCGTTTTCACCGGGACGGTTGATAAACAAGACATCCCTCTCTGCGTTGCGATGAGTGACGGGGTTCCAGTGCGAAGAGAGGTGCACGTAACGCTTATAAAGCAGACGTTCTTCTGCCTCGCTCAGGCCGTAGGACGTGGTTTTGCCTTGGGCATAGGCCATCAGCTTTTGGGCGATGGGCACAAGTTCATCCGGCAGTGCCAGTCTTGTGTCGCTTTCGTCGATATCGTCAAAAGGCACGCCGTGTTGCACCGCTAGCTCGCGCATGATGCGCAGGTAGACGAGTGCCAGATCATTGCGCACCTCGCGCTGAACGCTGACGGCGGCATGAACCCGTTTGGCGCGGGAGCGGTCGCCTCTGACATTTGAAACGATGTCTTCATCCCACTGGCTTATTTCCAGCGGCAGGTCGTAACGGGAATAGCGTGCACGGAGTTTTTCCAGTTGTTCCTTGACGATTTTGTGAAGGGTGCTGCTCTTGAGCGCCGAGTGGAGCATTTCGTGGCTGGGTTTGCTGAGCAGCACGCGTTCGACCATGTCAGGCCGGTAACCGCCGCCCAGATCGGAATGCACGCCAGGCAAGGCGATGTCGGCGTCGGTTTTGTTCAGCGAGAAGTTGTAGCGGTGTTCGTCCTTGGCAATCAGGTGCACGATCTTTCTCGCGGCATTCGGCGACAGGCGGATATTGATGCCGGGGTTGTTGGCGTTATGGCCGCTGAAGTCCCCGTGCATCCAACCGGAAATCGCCGCGACCGTGTCAAAGATGCCGATGTAGTTGATGCAGAAGTCTGTTTGCGGCCGCCACACGAAGTTGTCAGCCAAAACAGGTGATCCGGCGGGCAAGGCTTTTGCCAGAATACTGCCATCGCCCTTTAATACCTCATTGGCAAAATCCCTGGCTGCCGCGGCGCCCCGGCTGAACCCGAAAATGTCGAATTCAATGCGTTTGATGCGCTTGTCGGGGTTATTCTGCCAAAAGGTTCGGAGGGCTTTGATGAAAAGTGCAGGACTTTCCTCTACGCGGGTTCTGACGCCTTGTGCGCCGAGCCCAGTGGCTGAGGAATATTTAGAGTCGGCTGTGGTGCTGCTGGTGCCAATGCCCTCAATGTAAATACGCAGTGATGCCTCTGTCTCCTCATCTGGAATTCGCGTATCGCTATCGTCCTTATAAAGCTCGTACAACTTAGCCACATTGCTGCTGTCGTTCCCATGACTGTCATCGGGCGCACTTCCGTTACCGTCAAAACCATATGTCGAACAGAACTGGCGAAGGGCCTCAGCCGACGCCCCCAGATGCACGTCGCGGGCAAAGCAGCTCTCGACCTTTTCAGTATTTTCCCGGTTGTTACCGGTGCCATCGAAAAACATGCCGATGCGCAGCGTGATCAACTGCTCCAGCTCGACTTCTTCTTCCTCTTCTTCTATCCCCATGTCGTCTTCGGTGAGTTCCAACAGCGGGCAAAAATCCGAGCCGAATCGTTTGGCTGCGGCCATGATGAACGGTGGTGCGAAGAGTCGTGGCTCGGATGGCGCCGGTCGCATTCCAGGTGCCGGCGCAACGGCAGCAGCGCCTTTGGCAGGCGCACCGCCGAGTTGTATCTCGGTGCTGCTGAATATCCCGCCCGGCCCGATGACGATGTGCTGACCACCACCTTTCAAGGTGATGCTCGCCCCGGCATCCAGAACGATGTTGGCCCCGGACTTGAGGTGCACCTGTTGTCCCGCCTCAACTACCAGCGTTTTCCCGACGCGGGTGTGGCTGCTCTGGGCCACGTCCAAATAATCATTGGCGTTGAGCTGGACCTTGCGGTCTGCCGTGACGGTACGTTGATCCTCGGCTTCCAGCACCACAATGCTGTTGCCCTTAATGGTTTCGTGGCGTTCGTTGCCCACTTCCAGCAGCGAGTCGTGTTCGACTTTCTGCTCAAGGTCACGCTGGGCTCGCAGGTAGATTTTCTCCTGCCCGGCACGGTCTTCGATCGACAGCTCGTTGTAGCCGCCGCTGGCCGGTGAACTATGGCTGCGCAGCACGGTTTTGGTTTTGTTGTCGGGCAGCGAATAGGGCACCGCCGTGACCTTGTTCGGCACACACCCGGTGATCAGCGGTTTATCGGGGTTACCTTCCAGAAAGGTCACCACCACTTCCATGCCGATGCGTGGAATGATCACCGTGCCAAAACCATCCCCCGCCCAGCTGGATGACACCCGTAGCCAGCAACTGCTTTTGTCGCTGCCTAGCTCGGCACGGTCCCAATGAAACTCGACCTTGAGCCGCCCATATTCGTCGCAGAAGATTTCTTCTCCGGCAGGCCCGGTCACTTGGGCGGTTTGGGCAACCAGCACGGGGCGGGGCGCGGGTATCGGGGGACGGTAGAACACGTGCCCGGCGATGGCGCTGAACGTGTTGCGATAGCCCTGGGTAAAGCCTTCCTTGGGGTTGTTGTTACCGGCGACCGACTCCTCAAGCGCCTGAGGTTGTTTGCCGGTGTGATGGACTCCGATCAACAGCCACAAGTCGTTGCACTTTTTGCGCGGGTGGTCGGTCAGGTCAAAAAAGTGGCCGCTGCGCAAAACGGGCTGATCGCTCTCACCTTCGGACAATTGATAATCGACACGGTGTCGTTCAAGGGCCTGTCGGGCAAGCAGGTTGCCGTGCTCTTCATTCTCGAACGGCTCAGGGTAGCGGTAGTCCTCGAGTGCAGGCTTGAAAGGGGCCTGGGATCGGCTTTCACGCAACAGGGTGGGGCGTTCGAAGGTGTAGTGCCGGCGAGTGGTACTGCTGGTACGGGTGCTGAAACGCATCGAAAACTGGCTGATCACCGGGTGATCTGCTGCCATGCCGGAGTCTTGCAGATAGGCCGTGGCGCCCAGTTTGGAAAACCCGGTCTGGTCATCGGTGAATATCAGGTGGTGGCCATCCGGGCTGTGCTGGTAATGCCAGGCAATCCCGTCCTCAGCGCACAAGCGCTGAATGAGCCGGAAGTCGCTTTCCAGATACTGCGTGCAGTAATCGCGCTCGGTGCTGGTCCTGGTGCGAAAGGTATACGCATCGGCCAGGATGCCATGCTGTTTGAGAACCTGCGCAATGATCTGCGGGACCGTCATCTGTTGAAAAATGCGCTGATTAAAGCTGAACTGCAGATAGTGCAGCACAGGCACCAAAGTCAGTTGGTACCGGGTCAAACGCTTGCCCGGCTCGCCGATTCGCACATTTTCGACGCGCCCGTGAATTCCCTCCCCATTTAAACCAAACTCAAGAAAAGCAGGCTGACTGAGCAGGCTTTCGAGATCGAAATCCGGGTACTCGCTGACCAGTTCGACTTCAATGGCGTAGAGGTCGCTGATGACTTCAAGGCCATCAAAAGCGAGCACTTTGAAGTCATTGCGTATGGCAGGGATCCGAAGCGTGAATTGCGCGGCGTTGAGAGGCGAGAACATGGGCTTGTCCCTAAGATTCAAGAAAAGACAAAACGCGATTCCCATGCCCGTCCGTGGCCTGAGCAAACTCACATTTGCGAGCACCCTAACAAGGAGGTTGAAGAAGGTATGCAGGACGTTTCCGAAAATTCGGAAATCGTAGATGAAGAGTCATTTCATCGGGTCAGAGGATGCGTTTGAGAGCGTACGCATCTGGGTGCTTGCCTCCAACAAGAGCAATCGCCAGACAAACAAAAACGCCCCGCCCGGCTTTCACCGGACGGGGCGTTTCAGGTCCCTAAACGTCAGGCGACGTTCATGGTCTTGTGGGTCTCTACCAGATGCGCCACCACGCCTGGATCGGCCAACGTGGAGATGTCACCGAGTGCATCGTACTCGCCGGTCGCAATCTTGCGCAGGATGCGCCGCATAATCTTGCCCGAGCGAGTCTTCGGCAGCCCCGGGGCCCACTGAATCACGTCAGGCGAGGCAATCGGGCCGATTTCCTTGCGCACCCAGTTGCGCAGTTCAATGCGCAGAGCCTCGTCCGGCACTTCGCCCCCATTGAGCGTCACGTAGACATAAATGCCCTGCCCTTTCAGGTCGTGAGGCACACCGACCACCGCAGCCTCGGCGACCTTCGGGTGAGCGACCATTGCGCTTTCGATCTCGGCAGTGCCCATGCGATGGCCGGAAACATTGAGCACGTCGTCCACTCGGCCGGTGATCCAGTAATAGCCGTCTTCGTCACGACGGGCACCGTCGCCGGTGAAGTACATGCCGCGGAACGTCTTGAAGTAGGTGTCGACGAAGCGGTCATGGTCGCCATACAGACTGCGCGATTGACCCGGCCAGGAGTCGAGAATCACCAGGTTACCCTCCGCCGCACCGTCGATAAGATTACCCAGATTATCCACCAGCGCTGGGATCACACCGAAGAAAGGACGGGTCGCCGAACCCGGTTTGAGCGCCGTTGCGCCTGGGAGCGGGCTGATCAGAATGCCGCCGGTTTCGGTCTGCCACCAAGTGTCAACGATCGGGCAGTTCTGCTTGCCGACGGTGTTGTAGTACCAGTTCCAGGCCTCGGGATTGATCGGCTCACCCACCGAACCCAGCAAACGCAGGCTTGAACCGTCAGCGCCTTCAACTGCCTTGGTACCCTCGGCCATCATCGCGCGGATGGCCGTGGGCGCGGTGTAAAGGATGTTGACCTTATGCTTGTCGACAATTTTCGAGACGCGGGTGATATCCGGGTAATTGGGCACGCCTTCAAACAGCAGCGTGGTCGCGCCGTTGGCCAATGGGCCATAGACAATGTAGCTGTGGCCGGTGACCCAACCCACGTCGGCGGTGCACCAATAGACTTCGCCGGGCTTGTAATCGAATACGCGCTCATGGGTCAGTGCGGCGTACAGCAGATAACCTGCCGTGGTGTGAAGCACGCCCTTGGGTTTACCGGTCGAGCCCGAGGTGTAAAGAATGAACAGCGACTCTTCAGCGCCCATTTCTTTCGGCGCACAGGTGCTGGAAGCCACTTCCAGCAAAGCGTGGTACCAGATGTCACGATGGCGGTTCCACTCGATGTCGCCGCCGGTGCGCTTGCACACGATGACTTTCTGCACGCTGCTGGTTTCAGGGTTGGTCAAGGCGCGGTCGACGTTGGCTTTGAGCGCCGTGCGCTTGCCACCTCGCAGGCCCTCGTCGGCAGTGATCACCACTTTGGATTCACAGTCGATAATGCGACCGGCCAGGGCCTCCGGCGAGAAGCCACCGAACACCACCGAATGAATCGCCCCGATGCGCGCGCAGGCGAGCATGGCGACCACCGCTTCCGGGATCATCGGCATATAGATGGTGACCACGTCGCCGCGGTGCACATCCTGGCCGCGCAGGGCGTTGGCGAACTTGCACACTTCTTCGTGCAATTCGCGGTACGTGATGTTGCGGCTTTCGGAAGGATCGTCGCCTTCCCAGATGATTGCGATTTGATCGCCGCGTTCGGCCAGATGACGATCCAGGCAGTTGTAGGAAACGTTCAAGGTGCCATCGGCGAACCACTTGATGTCGACGCGGTGATCGTCGAAGGAGGTCTGTTTGACGGTGGTGAAAGGCTTGATCCAATCCAGGCGCTGGGCCTGCTCACGCCAGAAGCCATCGGGGTTGACCACCGACTGCTGGTACATGGCCTTGTAGGTCGCTTCGTCAGTGAGCGTATTTGCTGCCACTTCAGGGCGGACGGGGTACAGGGAAGCCGCACTCATCTTTCTTACCTCGGTGAAAATGTTGTTGTTTTATGACCGTGTTGTATCTGCCGATGGCCCTGAAAGCCATTCGACGATGGTCTTACCGGACCTCAGCATAACGCTGAAACCCCCGGAAGTGCCCCGCTCATGGCAAATTCTTCATCCTGGCGCTACCCCCGAAAGCCGACCAGCGCCGCACCATCACGCAGGCTCAGCGATTGTTAACGAAACGCTCAACAGTCTTTATCAAAATGGTTTCTATATAACTTTCAGGCAGGGGCATAGAATTCATTCCGCCAACACGGCAACTGATTGACCCCCATAGCCCCCCACACGTCGGCTGGTCGATCACGCAACTTAACTTGCTAATCACTGGCTTCACACAAAGCCCTACAAGGGTTTTGCGCACCCGGCCGAACGCAATGGGCTGTTCGGCCGCGTTGACGAAGCAACTCAGAGGAAACTTGTAATGAAAGCTGCACTGGTTGTAATGGCTCTTTGTGGTTTCAGCGCCATGGCAATGGCAGAAGAATCTGGCGCCAAAGTTGCTGCACAGCAACAACGCGTCGAACACTACGCGTACTCAACCAAGCTGGACATCGCCAAGGTCATCTCGGTGGATGAGGTGCCCAATGTCTGCCGCGTCGTTCCACAGCACATGACATACGATGACTCTAAGGGCCAGCGCCATGTCATGGAGTACATGGTCATGGGCAACGGATGCAGTAATGGTTAATGACGGGTAGAACGTTAAGTGCTGTAACCGTACAGCTTGCCGACGGCGTTGTATTAACAATCGCCGCCTGGGCAAGCGGTACTGCAGCCAATCGGTTAATTGCAAGTTACGGCGACAGTTATTGGCGCCCGACTTCATAGTTCTTCAACTTATTGGCAATCGTTGTGTGGGATACACCCAATCGCTTTCCCAGTAACCGGCTGCTCGGGTGTGCGTTATAAAGTTGCTCGAGCACTGCTTTTTCGAAACGCCCGATAATATCTTCCAGCCCCCCCTCCAGTGAAAAATCTCCCAGTGGCTGACGCACGCCGTAATCCGGCAGGCGGATATGTTCGGCCTTGACCAGGCCTCCCTCACATAATGACACCGCCTGAAACAGCACGTTTTCCAACTGTCGCACGTTGCCAGGCCAGTGATATTGGCGCAGACGCTGGAGCGCAGCCGGCACGATATGGGGCAAGGCACAACCAATCTGCCGACTGGCCTGATCGAGAAAGTGCTGAACCAACGGGTCCAGGCCGTCGAGACACTCTCGAAGCGGCGGAATATGCAGCGAAAGCACATTCAGACGGTGATAGAGATCCTGGCGGAATTCTCCGCGCGCGCACAGCTCGGAAAGATCGACCTGGGTGGCACAAATGACCCGCACGTCCAGGTACACCTCTTCATCGCTGCCGACGCGGCGAAAGCAGCCTTCCTGCAGATAGCGCAGCAGTTTCGCCTGCAATCGCGCGCTCATTTCGGCTACGCCGTCGAGGAACAGCGTACCGCCAGCGGTCAGTTCCAGCAGGCCCAGCTTGCCTTCGGCCCGGGCACCTTCGAACGCGCCCGGCCCGTAGCCAAACAGCTCGGTCTCGGCCATGGATTCGGAAAGCCCCGCGCAATTGAGCGCCATCATCGGTGACTGGCCCCTAGGACTCGCCAGGTGGCAGGCCCGCGCCAGCAACTCCTTGCCCGTGCCGGTTTCCCCTTCTATTAATAATGGTGCATCCAATGGGGCCATGCGCCGGGCTTCACGCACCACCGCAGCCATCACCTTCGAACTCTGGAAGATACTGTCGAAGCCGCGCAGTTCCTGCTTGCGCACGTTATAAATGTGCTCTCCGACCCGATCGGCGCGATGCAGGGTCAGCACGGCGCCAGCCATCGCCTCGCTGTCTTCATGTTCGGATTGCAGCGGCGCGATGTCGGCAAGGAAAACGTCGCCCTTGACCTTGACCCGCAAGCCGTTGATGCGCGAACGATTGACGCGTATCAGTTGCGGCAGGTCGAAGTCTTCGGCATAGCGTGACAGCGCGATCCCGGGCACCTCGTCGACCCGCACGCCTAGCAGTTGCGCCGCCGCCCTGTTCGCCGCGACGATCGAGCCGCCCATGTCGATGGACAGCACCGGGAACTCCAGTGCACCAAGCAACGCATTCAGCTCCATGTGCCGACGCTCGCTAGGCATCAATCCCACGCGTTTAACGCCGAAAACCCCTGGGATCGTTTCAAACCTGGGCACCAAAGCCTGAAATTGCAGGTTGATCAGATTCGGGCAACGCAGATAGATCGCATCACCCTGCTCGCCCCCTACTTCGCCACTCAAAACGTTGACACCGTAGGCGACCAGCAACTCGAGGATATCGCGCAGAATACCGATGCGATTCTGACAATGCACTTTGATACGCATGCTGAGGCAACTCCTCTAAACGAGCGGACTTTTTGTAGTAATGCGAATTTTATCGTCAAGAAGTCGTTACAGCGCAAGGCCCCTCGATACCGGAATATCGCAGTGTCGCGCACGCAGGCCGTCATCTGTCAGGTTTTCTTTACGGCTGAGCCTGGATTGAACGGGCAGAACGAGAGAAGGCCGCCACCGCGAGCGGCTGTGAAAGGTTATTCATGGCGCTACGCAGGGACGAACCTGCACCCGCATTGCTCCAGATAAAAACAAGCCATTCAGGAGAGCAGCATGAACACGCAGTACCTCGCCCGTGAACCGGACGCCACCGGCTTCATCCATTACCCGGACACTGAACATGCAGTGTGGAACACCCTGATCACACGCCAACTGAAGGTGATCGAAGGCCGTGCCTGTCAGGAATACCTCGACGGCATCGAGCAACTGAATCTGCCCCACGATCGAATCCCGCAACTGGACGAAATCAATCAGGTGCTGGCTGCCACCACCGGCTGGCAAGTGGCGCGGGTCCCGGCATTAATTCCCTTTCAGACCTTTTTCGAACTGCTGGCCAGCAAGCGCTTTCCGGTGGCCACTTTTATTCGCACCGCAGAAGAGCTGGACTACCTGCAAGAGCCCGATATCTTTCATGAAGTTTTCGGGCACTGCCCGTTGCTGACCAACCCATGGTTTGCAGAATTCACCCACACCTATGGCAAGCTCGGCCTGGCAGCCAGCAAAGAGCAGCGCGTGTATCTGGCCCGCCTTTACTGGATGACCATCGAGTTCGGGCTGGTGGAAACCGCGCAGGGCCGCAAGATCTATGGCGGCGGGATTCTTTCCTCGCCCAAGGAGACGGTTTACAGCCTGTCGTCAACCCCGGAACACCAGCACTTTGACCCAATAGAAGCCATGCGCACGCCGTATCGGATCGACATTCTGCAACCCCTTTACTTTGTACTACCAGACCTCAAGCGGCTGTTCGACCTCGCTCAGCAAGACATCATGGGCATGGTTCAGTCCGCGACACAGCTGGGCCTGCACGCGCCACGCTTCGCCCCGAAAATGCAGCCACCTAAACCAAACGCCGCCTGAACAAGGACACCTTTTTATGACCGCCTCGAACACTAGCCCATTGAGTCAGGCCCGCTGTGAAGCCTGCCGCGCCGATGCCCCGCAAGTCAGCGAGGGCGAACTGCCGCAACTGTTGCGGCAGATTCCGGACTGGAATATCGAAATCCGTGACGGCGTGATGCAGCTGGAAAAGATCTTCACGTTCAAGAATTTCAAATTTGCGCTGGCGTTTACCAACGCGGTCGGCGAAATTGCCGAAGCCGAAGGTCATCACCCCGGTCTTCTGACCGAATGGGGCAAGGTGACCGTGACCTGGTGGAGCCATTCGATCAAAGGGCTGCACCGCAACGACTTCATCATGGCCGCCCGCACCGACGAGGTGGCCACAGGTGCCGAGGGCCGTAAGTAAATGCATTTTTCACTGATTCAGCGCGTACCCGACGATCCGATTCTGGGCTTGATCCAGGCCTATGCCAAAGACCCCAACCCGAACAAGTTCGATCTGGGCGTAGGCGTCTACAAGGACGCGCAGGGCTTGACCACCATTCCGCGCGCGGTGAAGTTGGCCGAGCAGCGTCTGGTGGATTCGCAGCCGACCAAGAGTTATATCGGTGGTCATGGCGAGCCACGCTTTGGCACGCTGATCTGTGAATTGGTCATGGGTGCCGATTCGTCACTGATTCAGCAAAAACGCGTTGGCGCCACCCAAACCCCTGGCGGCACCGGAGCGCTGCGCCTGTCGGCTGATTTCATCGCCAATTGCCTGCCGGGCAAAGGCATCTGGCTAAGCGATCCGACCTGGCCGATTCACGAGACCATCTACGCCGCCGCAGGACTGATGGTCAATCACTACCCGTACGTAGGCAGCGACAACACACTCAACGTATCGGCCATGCTCGAGACGCTGAACACGGTCCCGGAAGGTGACGTGGTGTTGTTGCACGCGTGCTGCCACAACCCCACCGGGTTCGACCTCAGCCACGATGACTGGTATCAGGTGCTGGAAATCGTTAAACGTCGCAACCTGCTGCCGCTGATCGACTTCGCCTACCAGGGGTTCGGTGAGGGTCTGGAAGCGGACGCATGGGCAGTTCGCCTGTTTGCCAGCGAGCTGCCTGAACTGCTGATCACCAGTTCCTGCTCGAAGAACTTCGGCCTGTACCGCGAACGCACCGGCGCGCTGCTGGTGTGCGCCGACAGCAGTGAGAAGCTTGCGGATGTGCGCAGCCAACTGTCGGCGACGGCACGCAACCTGTGGTCCAACCCGCCGGATCATGGCGCAGCGGTGGTCGCCGAGATTCTCGGCGATTCGCAGCTCAAAGCCTTGTGGACCGAAGAGGTCGAGGCAATGCGCACGCGCATTGCGCAACTGCGCAGAGGGCTCGTCGAGGCGCTGACACCGCTGGGTCTGGGCGAACGCTTCGCACACATCGCCGTGCAACGCGGCATGTTCTCCTACACCGGCATGAACGACGATCAAGTCGCACGCCTGCGCGATGAACACAGCGTGTACATGGTCGCAGCGGGGCGGGCCAACGTGGCAGGTATCGACGCTGCGCGGCTGGATGCACTGGCGGCGGCGTTTGCAGCGGTTTGTGCGGGCTGAAGCGTTTCTGAAGTCCCTGCCGCTTCTGCCCGGAGGGCGTGGCGGCCTGACTTGCCGGTGATCGAGTGGGGGACCGGCGGCGACATCAGCGACAGTGAACACTCTGACCCACCACCATCGCTGAGTTTGCTGCTGTTTCGCGCCAGATCGTCGGCAAGCCCGCCCCACGCCTCAGGGCAGAAACGGCGTGCATCGCGACCTGCGATGATGAAATTTGGCCACCAGATGACCAACGGCGCCGCATAAAAAGTCTGTTTGTCATTTGTTGTGCTGTATCCTCCTTTGGCGTTTTTGGACGCGCTGTGTGAATCAACAGCAAAAAAACTTGTGAGGAGCGACGATATGCATGAAATCCCAAACTTCCCCTTCCCAAGCCAAACCCAGCAAAGCGCAGCAGCCCGTCAGGAACTCGGTCAGCCGATCGAGATGAAAGCCGGCGCAAAAAGCAGTGAAAGCAAGAAAGCCCAAAGCCATCGCTGAAGGCTGATTTCAGCCCCTATGCAAGAGCGTCTATGAGGCGTACTTCCATAAGGGCTGAAACGTTCCGAGACCCGATACCCATGACCGAATTCACCGAAACCCAGGCCCAAGCCCTGATTGGCACGGCCGAGAAGATGATCGAAATCTGGGCCCGCCTGAGCCCGGAAAAACAGCAGGCTTTACTGGCACGCTTCGGCACCCAGGAAAACGCCCTTGCCGCCTTGGTGACCACGCAGCTTGTGGCACCCGCCGCCGAATAATGACTCCATTGGCTGCTTTCCACGCAGTTCAACCAACGGCTGCCATTAACGGAAAAGCGCCGTCATGTGCAGCATCGCTTGGCTTTCAAGCGTCCACGCTGCATTGAGCCTCTGCCCCGCTACACTTGCCCTGTCGTAATTCCTGGATTGATGCCCATGCCAGACGCTTCGAGCGCCGCCCCCCAACGACCTGCCGAACAAAGACCCATAGCGGTCACACTGCAAGTCGTCTCTATCGTTCTGTTCACGTTCATCGGTTACCTGAACATCGGCATTCCCCTGGCGGTGTTGCCAGGCTATGTGCACACCGACCTTGGCTTCGGTGCGGTAACCGCAGGTCTGGTGATCAGTGTCCAGTACCTGGCTACCCTGCTCAGCCGCCCCCACGCCGGGCGCATCATCGATAACAAAGGCCCCAAGAAAGCCGTGATCATAGGGCTGTTCGGCTGCGGCCTGAGCGGCGTGTTCATGTTGCTCGCCGGCTGGTTCGATGCCTGGCCGATGGTCAGCCTGATCAGCCTGTTCGTTGGCCGGCTGGTGCTGGGCAGCGCGGAAAGTCTGGTCGGCTCGGGCTCCATTGGTTGGGGCATTGGCCGGGTCGGCGCGGCGAACACGGCCAAGGTGATTTCCTGGAACGGTATTGCCAGTTACGGCGCGCTGGCCATTGGTGCGCCACTGGGGGTCGTGCTGGTCAACGCGTTGGGCTTGTGGAGCATGGGGGTCAGCATCATTCTGCTGGCGGCGCTGGGCATTTCCCTGGCCTGGAACAAAACCCCGGCACCGATCGTTCATGGCGAGCGCATGCCCTTCCTGCACGTGCTGGGTCGCGTGCTGCCTCACGGTACCGGCCTTGCACTGGGCTCGATCGGCTTTGGCACCATCGCGACGTTCGTCACCCTGTATTACGCCAGCCACACTTGGCCGAATGCGGTGTTGTGCCTGAGCCTGTTCGGCGCCTGCTTCATCGGTGCGCGACTGTTGTTCGGCAACATGATCAACCGTATCGGCGGCTTTCGCGTGGCAATCGCGTGTCTGTCAGTTGAGGCATTGGGACTGCTGCTATTGTGGCTGGCGCCCAATCCCAATCTGGCGCTGGCAGGTGCCGCGCTGACGGGCTTTGGTTTCTCCCTGGTCTTCCCGGCGCTGGGGGTCGAGGCCGTGAACCTGGTACCGGCTTCCAGCCGTGGCGCGGCGGTAGGTGCCTACTCACTGTTCATTGACCTGTCGCTTGGGATCACCGGCCCGGTGGCGGGCGCTGTGGCCGCAGGCTTCGGCTTCGCCTCGATTTTCCTGTTTGCGGCACTGGCGTCGCTGGCGGGGGTGGGGTTGAGCGTGTACCTGTACAAGCAAGCGAAAGCGATACGGGATAACGTCACCGATCTGTAATCCTGCCGGACCTAGGTAGCAGCACGGCATGCCGGCGGCAGCGTGTTTGAGATCGCCACCGGCAAGTAGCGCTGCTGCTATAGGGAATCTCGGCAGCCAGTCAGAAATCCACTTTGCCGCGCCCGGCCTTGATCGACCCGCGCTTGGACTTGGATTCCAGTCTGCGGGTCTTGGAGCCCAAGGTCGGTTTGGTAGGACGACGCTTCTTCTCCACCTTGGCCGCACTGACGATCAGCTCGCTCAGCCGTTCCAATGCATCGGCACGGTTCTGCTCCTGCGTACGGTATTGCTGGGCCTTGATGATCACCACCCCGTCGCCGGTGATTCGACTGTCACGCAACACCAGCAGCCGCTCCTTGTAGAACGGCGGCAATGACGACGCATGGATGTCGAAACGCAGATGCACCGCGCTGGACACCTTATTGACGTTCTGCCCGCCCGCGCCCTGAGCACGGATCGCCGTCAGTTCGACTTCATGGTCAGGCAGGTGAACGTTATTGGAGATAACCAGCACGGGCAGCCGCCTTACTTGATGATCGACGTTCGTTGCGCCATCGATTCTGCCTCGGCACGGCGTTTGTTCTTGATCACGTAGAACACCCACATCGCCACGAGCCAGACCGGGATCGCGTACACCGACACCTGGATCCCCGGAATCATCAGCATGATTGCCAGGATCAGCACCACGAACGCCAGGCACAGGTAATTGCCGTACGGGTACCACAGCGCCTTGAACAACGGCTGCAGGCCCTGGCGCGCCATGTGTTGACGGAACTTGAGGTGCGAGTAGCTGATCATCGCCCAGTTGATCACCAGTGTCGCGACGACCAGCGACATCAGCAGCTCCAGCGCGTTTTGTGGAATCAGGTAGTTGAGCAACACGGCAATCAGCGTCACCGCCGCCGACACCAGAATGGCTCGCACCGGCACTCCACGGCCATCAACCCGGGCCAGCGACTGCGGTGCGTCGCCCTGCTCGGCCATGCCAAACAGCATCCGCGCATTGCAGTAGGTGCCGCTGTTGTAGACCGACAGCGCTGCCGTCAGCACCACGAAGTTGAGAATGTGCGCAGCGGTGGTGCTGCCCAGCATCGAAAACACATGCACGAACGGGCTGCCGCTGTAGGCATCGCCTGACGCGCTCAAGTCAGCCAGCAGCGCATCCCACGGCGTCAGCGAAAGCAACACCACCAGCGAGCCGATGTAGAAAATCAGGATGCGGTAGATCACCTGATTAATGGCCTTGGGGATGATGACCTTTGGCTGATCGGCCTCGGCTGCGGTGAAACCGAGCATTTCCAGGCCGCCGAAGGAGAACATGATGAACGCCAGGGCCATCACCAGACCGCTCACCCCGTTAGGGAAGAAACCGCCGTGTGACCACAGGTTGCTCACCGCGGCATGGGGCCCTCCGCTGCCGCTGACCAGCATATAACTGCCCAGGGCGATCATGCCCAATATGGCCACGACCTTGATGATCGCGAACCAGAACTCGGCCTCGCCGAATACCTTGACGTTGGCCAGGTTGATGACGTTGATCATCACGAAGAACACTGCAGCCGATGCCCACGCCGGAATCTCCGGCCACCAGTACTGGATGTACTTACCAACGGCGGTCAGTTCAGACATGCCCACCAGAATGTACAGCACCCAGCAGTTCCAACCGGACAGAAAACCCGCGAAACCGCCCCAGTACTTATGTGCAAAGTGGCTGAAGGACCCGGCGACCGGCTCTTCGACAATCATTTCGCCCAACTGGCGCATGATCATGAAGGCAATGAAGCCGCATAGGGCATAGCCAAGAATCATCGACGGACCCGCCGATTTGAGAACGCCAGCCGAGCCCAGGAACAGGCCGGTGCCGATGGCGCCGCCCAGAGCGATCAGCTGGATATGACGGTTTTTGAGACCACGCTTCAAGTCTCCCGAATGGGACATGTGTTCACTCATTGAATAGTCACCTTGTTGTTCTTGTCTGTGACGGAATCGAACCCGACGCGCTCATGACGCGGCGGAGTGAAACGGAGCGGATAACCCCGAATTTTTGTGGCGTCCATACGCCGATGGATCACAGAAAAAACGCCGCGCATTGTACACCGTCACGCGTGCCGATGGCCGAGAAAACCTGCGCGCTCGGTCAGCCACAGGCGCGTCGAATGAGGAGGGTTTGCAAAGGATGTAAGTTACACGACAGATAACAGCCCGATAATATTAAATGCATCTGTTCTCTATTGTTTGACTAAACTGTGCTGCATAAACACTTATTTCATCGTGAACTGCGCTGCCCATGCATGGACAATGAAATGGGTCAAGGTATTAGGTTGTAAGGACCGTGACAGAAAGCTAATATTCGAATCGAGACAGCTGCCGCACGACAACATCATGGAGGAAATAAAAATGGCTATTTCGATAACCGGTGCAAATGTAAGCCTGAGTAAACAGGACGATGGGTATCACATCAAAAATCCCAACCAGGTCAAAACCGAATTCACAATCACATCAGAGTATGAAGCGGCTCGAACGCTGAAACTTAACAACCAAGAAAATATTAATGATTTAAAAAAGTTCTTGAAAGGCTATGACATGACTAACGTTAGCACCGATGAATTAAAAACAATCGCGGCCGCACTTTACAAACACGACCTGATAACTGATCGAGTTTGCGGATCCCTTATTGGAGGCAATCTGGCATTCGACGTTAACGGAGAGGAAACCGACACAGATAAAAAGTTTAACGCGATTGCCATGTTTAACGAAATGCTTGAAGACAACGTGGCATTTTTTAATGCATATCCTCAATATGCCAATCAGGAATCAGTCATCGTTTGCAGACAAAGTCTGATTGCGGTTAACCAGGCGATCAGCGCGTTGGCATATTTTGCTAACTCCAGCAACAGCACGCTGGCGGTCTATGAAAAAGCGTGAAGGTTGCAAAGTCAGTAGACGCGCCAAGGGCAACCCTTGGCGCCTCATATCAACCGTGATTACCGACCGTATCCGGTTGAGCCAGAGTAGGTTGTTGAGACAGTTTCGCGGTTCTCCTGGCGAACCCGATAAGTACCGAGCGGGCCCAAGTACGATGCGTTGTTGCCAGTATTACCCGCCACTGGTATCCAGCTGGCGCCCTGTTGGCGTTCAATATATAGCTTAGGCGTTGGCCCCACGCCAACAGCTGAAACGGATGCAGTAATGTTCGCCTGAGAACACCCATTCACACTGGTAATAGTGAAAGGGCCGTAGGCAACAATTTTCGAGTTAGCTGCCATGGTGCCGCTATAGCTGTTGGTAATTTTCAAACATAGGGCGGACGCTTGAAAAGAAAGTGCTGCCAGTGAAACAAACGATATGGCTAGTAAACGTTTCATGTAATGACTCCAATAATCAGGTGCACGTACGTGCTGAGCAAGCGTTATAACGTCGAGCTCAAAAGTACGGGATTGGCAATGTGCGAGCCCGGTCTTAACTTTAAGAATGCCGAACAGTCTGCTCCACGTTGCCAGACAGACTGTGTCGCTCGTGCGCTTACTTCATCGTGAACTGAACAGCCCACTCATGACTGCCGAAGTCGGTCGAAGTAACGGTGGCCGTGCAGGTAGCGCCGCCGCTGGGTGTAGCGTCCCTGGTCCACTTGGGGATCTTGACGCCGCCAGCGCCGATCGTATTGGGTACGTGGTGCTGAACGCGCAGGTCTTGCCGCCGATGGTGTAGCGGACAAGTGCATAGTTCAGCTCCGGGGAAATTCTGCTTTGGACTCTGTAGAGATCGCTCTCGCCACCATTGACAGAAGTCTTTGGCTTGGGGCTGGCATTTATATTGGTACTGCTCTCATTCGAGTTAGTGACGATGTTAATCGCCTCATCCGAACCGGCAGCACCGAGATGTTTAAAGTTTACGTTAACCGCAGGCCCAGCATAAACAGCGCCTGTGGCAAAACATGCAGTTATCGCCAAACTGGCAAACAGTGGTTTACGAATAATCATGAGGATATCTTCCCTGTTAAAGTTAAATGCAATAGCGACATGACTTCGCCATTGCCGAGTACGCAATCCCGGCGCAATGAGGCCGAGACCGCGAATTTGAGAACCAAGCGCTGCGCATCCATGGCGCACCGCTTCGGAACGATTAAGGTGCGGTCGTTCTTACATATCCCGGCTGTAAGCCAGTGACTTCCACGCCCTGGGGCACAGCCATGCCCAAGGTCACCGGAACACGCTGAGCGGGCTCATCCGGGGTAGGCCTGTAAATCACGTAAACACCGTCGGCATCCTGGTTCAGCGCCTCGGCGGGCACCGCCAGTCCACTGCCGTTGCGATAGGTCGTCAGGGTCAACCGCGCACTCATCCCCAGTCGTACCCGCGGCTGCTGCTCGGCAGTCAGCCTGTCGATTGAAACTATGACTTCGTAATAACCTCCGCCGGGGTTCTGCGCTGCCAGGGACTGAGCGCCGATGGAGCGAACATGACCTTGCAGCGTGAGACCCTCGAAGCCGTCCCCGGTAACCTGAACCGGCATGCCCTCATGTATCTGGTGAAGGTCGGCCTCCTGAATACGGGTGACTGCGTTTATCTGTTCCAGGCTGACCAGTTCGAACAACGGAAAACCCTGAGGCACATGCCGGCCGGTTTGAATAACGGGCGCGCTTGCCGGGCCATCAGTTTTCTGTGGTCGCAATACGACGCCGGTAAACGGCGCGTGAAGTTCACGCTGTGCCCGTTGGGATAACAGGCTGTCATGGCGCGCCCGAGCATTGGCCAGCTCCATGTCGGCGATTTGCCGATTTTCGTGATCACCTCTTGAACACGCCGCACGTAACTCGGCCTTCGCTGCCGCCAGATCCAGCTGCTGTAATTTGACTTGCTGCTCCTGCGCCTCAACTTCCATACGCGCGACTATCCCACGTGCCAACAAGCGGCGAGAGTCACCCAGTCTGGCCTGGCTGTCATTGAGGTTGAGTTCGGCGTTGGTCACGGCACGCCGTGCACGGGCCACCTCATCACTGGTGCCCCAGTCCTGCATGTCTCTTGCCGTGCGCCGAGCCTTGAGCAATTCAGCCGACGCCTGGCGTATCTGGATATCCAGCTGGGTTGTGTCCAGTACGAGCAATTTGCTGGATCGTTCCACCTGCTGGCCTTCGCTCACGGTCAATTGCTCTACGCGCCCTTCGAACGGTGCGGACAGCGTTTGCTTGTTGGCCGCTTCGATACGTCCCACCAGGCCGAGCTGACGTTCCAACACCTGTGGCTGCATAGCTAACCAGTGCCCCTGATCGACCGCTTCAGAGGCATTGAACATCCCGATAGCGGCCAGTGTTGCGACGATCGCCACTGCCGTCCCTAACCCGATTGCCAGGCGGCCGATGCTCGAATGCTCAGTCATTGAGTTCGATATCCCAGCTTGCCAGGGTCGTGCCGAGGTGCTGATCGAGTGTGCTCTGGGCGTTGAAATACGCGATAAGGGCATCCAGCCGAGTGCTTTCGGCCCCACGCAGGTCGGTTTCGAAACTGATAACCTGAAAGTTGCTGGAACGCCCCGCGGTGAGCTTTTCGCGCTCAATGTCCAGTTTGCGTCGTGACAGGTCTCGGGCGCGCTCGGCAATTTCGTACTGACGCCATCGCGCATTTAAATCCCGCACCGCATTTTCAACGTCTCGCTCCAACAGTTGACGACTGTCGGCCACGCGGATGAGCTGGTTGGCAACCTGTACCTGAGCGCGCACTTTGGCCTGGCGGCGCGAAAGGTCATTGATCGGAATGTCGATCTGAACACCGGCATAGCCCTCCCAACTGCGCTCGGTCTTTCGCTCGCCCGCTTCCCGGTATCGATCACGCACCTGGGTCGCCCCGCCGATCAAGGAGACATCCCACTGCTGTTCATTGTCCGCAAGCCTGAGATTGATATCCGCCTGCTCACGCGCGATGAGTTGCATCAGGTAGTTAGGCTGCTGCTCTCGCGCCGCATTCAGTGCTTGTGCCAGCGGAATGTCGATTCGTTGAGGCGCCAGGGTGTCGACGGCTCGAACCGAGGTGTTCAAGCTCAGCGCCAGCAGATGCAACAGCCCAAGGCGAGCGGCATCCAGTTGATTGATGGCTTGCTCCACGGCGAGCTCCTGGCTGGCGACATCGGCTTCGCTTTGCACCCGCTCGAATGCCGCCATTCGACCCGCGGCAATCATCGCCTGGTTGGCTTCCAGAAAATGACGCGACCGCAGAAGGGCATCATTGGCGATCTGCAGTTGAGCCTGGGCGCGCAATAATTCCCGGTAAGCGAGGATGATCTGCGTGATCGCGTCCGAGACCGTGGCTTTGAGGTTCAGCTTGTTGAGTTGCTCGCCGAGGCGGGCCAGGCGCAATGGCGCGGTGCTCACCTCCCGGCCTGCGCCGCGTAACAGGGGCTGAATGACGCTGAAGGTAGCGCCATCATTGCGTGCGCGACCGGCACCGTTGGCGACCGACAACTGGTTGCTCCAGGCCATGCTGAAGCGTGCTCCAGATGGTGTCTGCCAAGTGGTCTGCGGCAGCAATTCGGCTTGGCGATAGCGGTCGCTCTGGTTGCGATAGGCGACCTGTCGGCCGCTGAGCGTCAGTTTGGGCGTGAAGCGGTCCTCTTCAACCCGCAGGTCGAATTTCTGCGCAATGCGCTCCAGGTACACGCTGCGGATCGATCGGTTATCGCGCAGGCCCAAATAGATAGCGTCGCTCAGAGTCAAGTCGAGGGTCCCGCCGACCCATGAGATCGTGCGTGCCGGCATGTAGGCGTGTGACGGCGCAAGGGGTGCCGCCTGGGCGACGCCGGAGCAACTGAGCAGGTACAACGACACGAGTCCTGTCGTGATGTTTCGGTAATCAGTCATCACGCAGGGCCTGTACCGGTAACAACCGGGCCGCCGCCAACGCAGGCTGCAAGCCGAAAAACAGGCCGATGATCAGGGCGCCAAAAACGCCCAACGGCAGCGACAGCGGCGACACACTGAAAGCCCAGCCGGACACCTTCACGAAGACCCATGTGGCGATCAGGCCACAAACGGCACCGACCAGCGCTCCTGCACACGACAGCACGGCTGCCTCGCCTAAAAACAGGTTTCTGATGTCCGTGGCTCGCGCACCCAGCGCCATGCGCACACCGATTTCACGACGGCGCTGCGCCACGTTCATCAGCATCACATTCATCACGCCAACACCGCCGACCAGCAGCGATATGCCACCCAGTCCCGCGAGCAGCCAGGAAAAGGTACTGGCTTGCCGGCTTAGCCCCTCCAGCAATTGCTGGGGGATCTGGACATCGACCTCGCGTTCGTCAAGCACCTCTTGCAGGTACCTTTTCAACACGGTCGCCGTGGCCGAAAGTGTCGAACTGTCGCTCCCCCATGCAAGAAGGCTGGACAGCTCCGGCACGGGTTGGAACCGGCGCATCCCTTCGATGGGGATCAGCACCGACTCGTCAGGTGCCATTGCTACTAACGGATTGAGCGGCTGGGCGGTCAGAATGCCGATGACTTCAAAAACGTAGTGTTCGGCCTGCAACCGGCTGCCCACATGAATGTTCAGCTTTTTAGCGATGCTGGCGCCCACTACGGCATGGGTCGAAGCCCGATCGAAAAATGCAAGAAATCGCCCGACCTCGACTTTCAAATCCAGAATATTCAACAGCTCGGCAGTGGTGCCGATGATGTACGCATCGGACCTGTGCCCGGCGTGACCGAGTTGCGACGAATGCACGACCAGGGGAGCTGCGTACCTGATACCTGGGGCCCGTTTTTTCAGCGCAGCAATGTCGAGCGCCGCAGGTGCCGCCCGGGTGCCGTCCGACACGGGGGAAAACGACACCACTAACGTGCTGGCGCCCAGCCCTTCGAAGGCTGCGATGGCATGGTCGGCAGCCGCCTGCCCAATGTTCAACAACGCAACGACTGCCGCACATCCCACGGCAATACCCAGCAATGCAAGCAATGAGCGTCGTCCCAACAGGCGCAGACTGCCCAGCGACTCACCCAGGCTTTGACGCAGCGTCATGCGCTGAGCTTTCAACCTTCTTTTAGGCATGCCGAGCGTCTCGCAGCAGAATGTGGCCGTCCTGAACATGCAGACAGTGGTCCAGGCGTCGAGCCAGGCAGGTGTCATGCGTCACCATGACCAACGTCACGCCATCGTCGCGGTTCAGCGTCAGCAGCAGGTCCATGATGTCGGCAGCGGTGCCACTATCAAGGTTCCCGGTGGGTTCGTCCGCCAGGATCAGTGCCGGTTCACCGACCAATGCCCGAGCAATAGCGACACGCTGGCGCTGGCCGCCAGACAAGTCGGCCGGGCGATTGAGCATCCGTTCGCCAAGCCCGACACGTTGCAGTTGCCGACCTGCAGACAGGCGCGCTTGCGTGCGCGAAATACCCCGGTAGAGCAGCGGCAACGCAACGTTATCCAGCGCATTGAGCTGTGGCAGCAAATTGAAACTTTGAAACACGAAACCGATGCAGCGGTTACGCAGGTCGGCGCGCTGGGCCGGGGTGAACGCTTGTACGTCGAGTCCGTCGAGCTGGAACCTCCCTGCAGAGGGGCAATCCAGCAAGCCGAGAATATTGAGCAGGGTACTTTTGCCCGAGCCGGACGCTCCAGTGAGGGCGTAACTGCGTCCTCGCACTATCGCTAGCGAAACGTTGTGCAGAACCCGGTGCGATGCGCCTGCCATCCGATAGTCATGACAGATGCCCTGCAGCACGATGAGATCACTGTTGCCAGGCGCGAGATGCCGATTGGAATACGTCACTTGCGCATTAACCGACACTGCCAAATCCTCCGGAGGCGGTTGAGCCCGATGGCGCTCCGTTCGCCGAGGATAGATTTGACGAGTTACTCGCTGCCTGACGGGTTAGGTTATTGGAGTCCAGGCCGATTTGCTGGCGCAGGCCAGCCACATAACTTTGCGGGTACTGCGCTCGCTCAATGGCCGGCAGCGATTCGTAATGATCGAGCACTTCAGCGAAGAAACGGGGCGTCTTGCCGGTGGCTGCGGATTCGGCCGATGCCTTTTGAACGACCTGTCGCCTCCAGACCTGTTCTTGGGCATAGGCTTCGCTCCAAGCAGCACGACGTTCATTGACGGTAAACTCACCACCTTCGTCGTAGGCAATCAAGGCAAGTTGATCGCCAGACAAACCTCTGAAGGGGTTGGAATCGTTCCCGTAGACAAAAGCTGTAGCCTGGCGAGCGCGGGCGAGCAACTCAGGGTCATCCGTATCAGGTACTTCGGCATTGTTCCGGGCCTTGTCGGCTTGGTAGTTATCGCCTGTCAGTTGATCGGTGATGCGCGCAGCCAACTGTCCCAGCGCCTTGAAATCGATCGTCGCATCCCTGAGCTCTGCCCGTTTTGCCGCATTACTCAGTTGGCGCGCCAATGTAGAAACAGCAGGGCCAGTGCTGGTCGGGGTGTCGGTTGTTTCTGTCTTGTCAGTGCTAGCAGTGGCTGGAGGTTGGATGTTTGCTGTCGCTGCGGTGGCGATTGAACTGCTGCCTGACACTGCACTGGCAATTCCGATCATGACGATTCTCCTTAATCCGAGCCACTCGGTCCTCGTGCAATAACAATCTCTATGAGAGCGTCACCGCGATGTGGCGAAATACTTCAAGCCGTCAATGAACGTACAACCCGACTCTTGATTGAATGCAGGGCAATCAGCGTCTGACTATCGAGTGAACGCGGCAATTGAAGTATTCGCGCCTGATGACGTGCCACTTGCTGTCGACAGGTTCGGCGAGTTGCTCGTTGCCTGACTGCTTGTGTAATTGGAGTCCAGGCCGATTTGCTGGCGCAGGCCAGCCACATAACTTTGCGGGTACTGCGCTCGCTCAATGGCTGGCAGTGATTCGTAATGATCGAGCACTTCAGCGAAAAAACAGAGCGTCTTGCCGGTGGCGGCGTATTCATCTGATGCTTTCTGAACGACCTGTCGCGCCCAAGCCTGTTCCTGGGCATAGGCTTCGCTCCAAGCCGCGTGACGTTCATCAATAGTGAAGTCGCCGCCTTCGTCATACGTAATCAAAGCAAGCTGCTCGCGCGATAAGCCCCTGAAGGGATTGCTGTCAGTGCCTTTGATAAATGCGGTGGCCTGACGGGCACGCGCAAGCAACCCAGGATCATCCGTGTCAGGGACCTCGGCGTGATTCTTGGCTCTATTGGCCGAATAAGTATCGCCGATCAATTCATCGGTGATGCGACCCGCCAGCTGTCCCAGCGCCTTGAAATCGATCGTCGCATCCCTGAGTTCTGCCCGTTTTGCCGCATTACTCAGTTGGCGCGCCAATGTAGAAACAGCAGGGCCAGTGCTGGTCGGAGTGTCGGTTGTTTCTGTCTTGTCAGTGCTGGCAGTGGCTGGAGGTTGGATGTTTGCTGTCGCTGCGGTGGCGATTGAACTGCTGTCTGAAACTGCAGTGGCAATTCCGATCATGATGATTCTCCTTAATCTGCCCTACTGTATCCCTGTTTGATGATGAGTAATTCACTGGAGTTAGCCGCTACAAAACATGCTTTGGACAGGTGATAAAAAAGATTTAAATCAGACGTTGCTCGTAGACCGGTCACACGGCTCGATTACCCTACACAATGCACGCCACGTAATAAATAAACAGTTGTGATTATTTTCAAGATAACGCATATACATTGCGTTTAATTTCAGACCAATACAGAATTTATACATAATCGATGCAGGGCTTATATATCTAACTGCGTAATAACCGGCCTAATTCAACTCGTTTACTGCGCGCCTGCAACTACCGAAAACGCCCAATGACCGTGGCTTTATGCGGACTTAAAACAGCTATGCCCTCGAACCACCGTGCATAAACGTGGCCACCATAGGCAAACGAATAGCGCAGGTAAAAAAAGGACATCCGTAAGGACTGGCATTGTTATTTCAGTACACGATGACTGGCCGATCCCGAAGCGCTCATGACGCGTCGCAGCAAAGCTGACTGAATAAGCCCGGTTTTTTGGTGGCGTCCATATGCGGACTCACGGAAAAAACATGGCGCGTCGGCCACCAGCTCGGTTGCAGCACGCCAGAAAACCCTACGCGCGGTCACATACTGCTCCATAAGACACACTGATAAAGCGCTGGGGATGGCCCTCGGAACCATCATTTTAAAGACGATTGTTTAAAACTCGACGTAATTGCGTCGAAAAAAATTTTAAACAGAAACGGTTCACCTGGGTTGTTGTTTTCCTGCAAGTTTTTGTTTTTTTAGACAAAATGCCAGCATCGCGACGCGTATAAAAATTTTGCAACAAGCGGATTCATGCACTAACTTTTTCAACGCCTGCTGGCCAAGAAGGTCAGCGTGCTTCCCCGACGAGGCAGTCACCGGTACCGGTCCGATTGTCTCGTCGTATTCGGCAAGTAAGTATTCTCAGGAGATTCATATGCAATCAACAGCGGAACGTACCCTGGAAGAAGAACTGCAACTGGACGATTGGTTTGAAGCACCAACGCATGACGCTGCCGTGGAGATGATGCAAGCCGACGCTGTGGTGCCGTTTGGCACCGCGATGTGGCCGCTCTAAGGCAGAAACTGGGCGAACGGGTCTGACCCGTTCGCCCTTTCAGTTTTCAGCATCTGCAGCGGAGCGCCCTTATGGATCAGAACAGCGCAATCGACCACTTTCTCTACTACCTGCACCACCATCCCGCCATCGCGCACCTTCCCTCACCCAACGTTCTGCTGGCCCACACTGAAAGTTATGACACTCTGATCGCAGAGATTGTCGAACATCCAACTGCCCGTGACACCTTCCAATTCAGCACGATGCCTTTACAGACGTCGTCCACCGATCAACTGACTCAAGCCATCATTGAAGCTGATCTGTATGTCCTGTTCTACGACGCCTCCACACTGCCCAATCCGCGCGCCGAAGGGCCGGATTTCATTCGTGCTTTGCAGGCGGTGATGTCGGAACACTGGAAAAAATCGCTGCTATTCAAGGATTACGGCAGTTACTTCTACGACACCTTCAGCGTCAAACCGCTACGCATCGCACAGTTGAATGCTGCGCTCATCGAGAACATGAACCGGGGTGAAATCCTGACTTTCAGCGACGAGCACGGCTCGCATTTCGACGTCCCGCTGGGTGAGCTGAAGAAGTGGACCAACATCAACGGTGTCGGAAACTATGATATTGCGCCTGGCGAGATCGCGACGCACAGTGAGTCCATCAACGGCCAGGTGAAGTTCGTCGGCACCTTTCTAGGCACCATTCCCTTTGCACGCAAGTACGGAATCCTCGAGTCCCCTCTGCAACTGTGGATCGAAAACTCCACCATTACCCGCATCGCGACGCAGGTGCCAGGGCTGGAGAACGACTTCAACAAGTACCTCGACGCCAACCCCTCCAACCGCCGCGTCGAGGAACTGGGGATCGGCACCAACGAGGGCGTCAGCCAGCTGTATGCACGCAACGCAGGCTTCGAGGAGCGCCACTGCGGACTGCATCTGGGCCTGGGAGGTGGCGCCAAGGGCAGCCATCACCTGGATCTGATTTTCAGCAGCGGAACGCTGGCTGTGGATGGGCGCGTGCTGTTCGATGGCCTTCGGTATATGAATGTCTAATCGGCCGATGCAAATGAAAACGCCAGTCACAAGACTGGCGTTTTTCATTGCAGGTCGCGATCACTCAGGCTTGCGACGACCGAAGCCCGGACGCTGACCGACACCGGCCGGGGCACCGCGACGCTTGCCCGAGGGGGTCTTGTCGTCGTCCACCAGCTTGATGCCTGGACGCGTGGTCTTGGGCTTGGCCGGGCGCTTGTTCATCTCGCTCGGCCGCTCGGCCACTGGCGTACCGCGGCTGCTGTCGGTGCGACCGCCAGCAGCTGGACGCGGGGTGCGCGCCGGACGACCGCTGTCAGCTGGCTTGCGTGCCGGACGCTCGCCGTCGGCCAGACGCGGCTCACGGGCGGGACGATCGGACGGTGCGGCATCCTTGGCAGGACGCAGTTGACGCACACGCTCGCCTTTGCCCAAGGGACGCGAAGACTGGCGTTGCAGGCGCTCCAGTTTGTCCTTGGTCTTGGCGTTCATTTGCGGCATGGCGACAGGCTTCAGGCCGACTTCGGCGCTGAGGATGTCGACCTCCTGCTGGCTCATTTCGCGCCAGCGCCCCATCGGCAGGTCGGAGTTGAGGAACACCGGTCCGAAACGCACGCGCTTGAGGCGGCTAACCACCAGGCCCTGGGATTCCCACAGGCGACGAACCTCACGGTTACGGCCTTCCATCACCACACAGTGATACCAGTGGTTGAAGCCTTCACCACCGGGCGCTTGCTGGATATCGGTAAAACGCGCCGGGCCGTCTTCGAGGATCACGCCGTTCTTCAAGCGCAGCAGCATGTCGTCATCAACCTCGCCACGCACGCGAACGGCGTATTCGCGGTCCATCTCGAAGGATGGGTGCATCAAGCGGTTGGCCAGTTCACCGTCAGTGGTGAACATCAGCAGGCCAGTGGTGTTGATGTCCAGGCGACCGATGTTGATCCAGCGGCCCTCTTTAGGGCGCGGCAGGCGGTCGAAAACGGTCGGGCGGCCTTCCGGGTCGTCACGGGTGCAGATTTCGCCGTCTGGTTTGTTGTACATGATCACGCGGCGTACGGTTTCAGCCGCTTCTTCGCGACGGATGACACGACCGTCAACCGTGATAGCGTCGTGCAGGTCAACGCGCTGCCCCAGGCTGGCCTGTACGCCGTTGACCTTGATGCGGCCTTCGCCGATCCAGGCCTCGACGTCACGGCGCGAACCGACGCCAATGCGCGCCAGCACCTTTTGCAGTTTTTCGCCTGCTGGGCCGATCTCTTTGTCCTGCTTGTCTTGTTCACTCATCTGGGCACCTCCCGGTGTGTCGAATCAGGGCGTGCGCGAGTGGGCACGGCCTGTTGCCCCAATCGCTGGGCGAGCGTGAAAGCTCGGCCCGGCAGGGCTGAAAACTGAAACTAGTGGCGAGTGTGGATCGCCAAAAGGTCGCGAATCATACGCTCATGCCACACGTTGCGCATCAGAGACTAGACAAAAATACAGGGTGCTACAGCTTGGCTACTTCTTTTTCCGCCGACCGGCGCCCTTAAGCTTGATCAGGCGCATGGCCGACTCGGCCAGCACCGAGCGTTTCTCGTCCTTGTCCATTTTCTTCCACGACTTGATCTCCCGCTTGCTGCGACCGCAGCCGATGCAGATGTCGTCGGTGAATTTGCAGATACTGATGCAGGGGTCTTTGGTGCTCATGAAATCGCCTGAACTGGATGGGAGGGCGCCGCACGCAAGGTAGCCGTACGACTTATCGACCACTGCGATCTCGATCACGCCCCCACGGGCGAGCCGGCTGGTAAAGCGGTCAGTGGCGAATGGAGAGTGCGTTAGCGCAAATCTTCGTCGCCTTTACGCTCGTCTTCCAATTCAGACTCTTTATCGGCCTCATCGCGCAATATATCGTCGAAGTCGATCTTCAACCCTTCTTCCATAGTGTCCAATTCAGCCAACAGGCTGCGGAAGCTGGTTTCGTCCCGTGGTGCCTCGGGCGCAGGTTCGGCGCCCGGCTCCAGCGTTGCGTCGGCCAAGGCCTGCAGATGCGCAGGGACCGGCGCGTCGTCGAAGTCCAGGACCGGTTCGGTTTCCATTTCCCGAAGGTCGGCCAAAGGTGGCAGCTCGTCCAGGCTTTTGAGGTTGAAGTGGTCGAGAAAACCTTTGGTGGTCGCAAACATCGCCGGTTTACCCGGCACATCGCGGTACCCAACGACCCTGATCCACTCGCGCTCCAGCAGCGTCTTGACGATGTTGCTGTTGACCGCCACGCCACGCACATCCTCGATCTCGCCACGTGTGATGGGCTGTCGATAGGCGATCAAGGCCATGGTTTCCAGCAAGGCACGTGAATAGCGTTGCGGGCGCTCCTCCCAGAGCCGCCCGACCCAAGGCGCGAATTTTTCACGGATTTGCAAGCGATACCCCGAGGCGACTTCCTTGAGCTCAAAGGCCCGGTTGTCGCAGGATTTGCCCAACAGCGTCAGGGCTTTCTTGAACACCGCAGGTTCCGGCCGTTCGGCATCCTCGAACAGCTCGTACAATCGCTCCAGCGATTGCGGTTTACCGGAAGCCAGCAGGAAGGCTTCAAGCAGCGGCGCGAGTTCACGGGGTTCGTTCAGGTTCATCGATCAGCTCTTGCTGTTTATTCGGCTCGCGCGCGCACATGGATCACCGCGAAAGGTTCGTTCTGCACCAGTTCCACCAGTTGCTCCTTGACCAGCTCAAGCACCGCCATGAAAGTCACGACCACGCCCAGGCGCCCCTCCTCTGCCGTGAACAATTCGGCGAACGGCACGAAGCCGGCCCCTTTGAGCCGCTCCAGCACGTCGCTCATGCGCTCGCGGGTGGATAACGCTTCCCGGCTGACCTGATGACTTTCGAACATGTCACCGCGGCGCAGCACCTCGGCCATGGAAATCAGCAGTTCTTCGAGCGCCACGTCCGGGAGCAGCTTGCGCACGCGGGCTTCAGGGGCGTCGAGTTTGGGCACCACCACGTCCCGACCGACCCGGTTCAAGGTATCAATGCCTTCAGCGGCGGCCTTGAAGCGTTCGTACTCCTGCAGACGGCGAATCAGCTCGGCGCGAGGGTCGTCCTCTTCCGCTTCGGCGACCTCCGAGCGCGGCAATAGCATGCGCGACTTGATCTCAGCCAGCATCGCGGCCATCACCAGATACTCTGCAGCCAGCTCCAGACGCACGGTTTTCATCAGCTCGACATACCCCATGTACTGGCGGGTGATCTCCGCCACCGGGATGTCGAGGATGTTGATGTTCTGCTTGCGGATCAGATAAAGCAGCAGGTCCAGAGGGCCTTCGAAGGCTTCAAGAAAGACCTCTAGCGCATCCGGCGGAATGTACAGGTCGACCGGCATCTGCATGACAGCCTGCCCGTAGACCATCGCGAATGGCAGCTCCTGCTGGGCGTCGGCCTGCGGGTCCGGCGCCTGTACGTCGCTCACTCGACTTCAGCCCCGAACGGCGTCGGGTCACCACAGCCGACGCGCACCACTTGCGGCTCGGCTTCGGTCAGATTGATGACCGTGGATGCGGATATTCCGCCCTCGCCACCGTCGATGATCAAATCCACATCGTGTTCGAGCTTCTGGCGCATCTCGTAGGGATCGCTCATGGGGAGGGCTCCACCCGGCATGATCAGGCTAACGCTCATCAGCGGCTCGCCCAGCTCCTGCAGCAGCGCCTGGGCGATAGGATGCTTGGGCACCCGCAGGCCGATGGTGCGTCGCTTTGGATGAAGGACCAGCCGCGGCACTTCACGGGTGGCACCAAGAATAAAGGTGTACGGGCCGGGGGTATGCGCCTTGAGCAGTCGAAATGCAGCAGTGTCTACCTTGGCGAACAGGCCCAATTGCGACAGGTCGCAGCACATCAGGGTGAAATTATGCTTGTCGTCCAGATCGCGAAGGCGGCGGATGCGATCCAGGGCCGCCTTGTCGCCCATCTGGCAACCCAGCGCGTAAGAGGAATCGGTCGGATAAACCACCAGCCCGCCGGCCTTGATGATGTCCACGGCCTGCTTGATCAGGCGCGCTTGCGGGTTTTCCGGGTGGACCTGGAAAAATTGACTCACGGTATCTTCCTGTTCAGACGGCAGTAGGCTGGTCATGTTTGAATCGCCCCCAAAGTGGCGGCAGGTCCTCTGGTAACGGGCGGTAGACGCCGATTTCGGACCAGGCGCCAGGCGCATGGAAATCACTGCCGGCGCTGACCAGCAGACCGAACTCACGGGCCAGAATGGCCAGGCTGCCCACTTGTTCGGCAGGCTGCAGGCCATTGACCACTTCTATCGCGTGACCGCCCGCCTGAAGGAAATCGGCGACCAGTTTGCGGCGTTTGCTGCGGGTGAAGTCGTAATGCGAAGGGTGCGCAAGGCTGACCCACGCGTTCGCTGCGCGCAAGGTCGCGACGGTATCTTGCAGGGTCGGCCAGTGCTGCTTGACGTCGCCGAGCTTGCCGGCGCCCAACCATTTGCGAAATGCCTCGGCGCGATCCTTCACAAACCCTTCGTTGATCAGGAAGTCCGCGAAATGCGGACGGGCCGGCGCGTTACCACTGTCACCGAGCGCTTGCTGCACCGCCCGGGCACCTTCCAGCGCTCCGGGCATACCTTTCATCGCCAATTTGCGACTGATTTCTTCGGCGCGCAGCCAGCGACCGGTGTGCAATTGCTCAATGGCATCCAGCAACGGTCGGGCATCGACATCAAAGCCATAGCCCAGAATGTGGATCGTGGCGCCGCCCCAGGTGCACGACATCTCGACCCCGTTGATCAGTTGCATATCCAATGGATGCGCCGCCGTTCGGGCTTCTTGAAGGCCTTCGATGGTGTCATGGTCGGTCAGCGCAAGTACCCGTACGCCGTTATCAAAGGCACGGGCGACGAGTGCCGCGGGCGACAGGGCGCCGTCGGAGGCGGTGCTGTGACAGTGCAGGTCGACATTCATAGGGGCGCTTTCGCAGTCATTGATGTTTGTTATTATGCCGCCACATCCAGCTTCTGGCTCTTACTGTGAAACAATTCATCGACTTCATCCCGCTCATCCTGTTTTTCATCGTCTACAAAATCAGTCCCCAAGCCGTCGACATCCTCGGCCATAGCTTCATGGTTGGCGGGATTTTCAGCGCCACCGCGGTGCTGATCGCCAGCTCCATCGTGGTCTACGGCATCCTTTATATACAGCAGGGCAAGCTGGAGAAAAGCCAGTGGTTGACCCTGGCCGGTTGCCTGGTATTCGGCAGTCTGACACTGGCCTTCCACAGCGAAACCTTCCTCAAATGGAAAGCCCCTGTCGTCAACTGGGTGTTCGCGCTGGTGTTCGCCGGCAGTCACTTCGTCGGCGACCGGCTGCTGATCCAACGCATCATGGGCCACGCGCTGACCTTGCCACAGGCCATCTGGACCAGGCTGAACATTGCCTGGATCGTCTTCTTCCTGTTTTGCGGCGCGGCCAACCTGTATGTCGCCTTTACTTACCAGGCGTTCTGGGTTGACTTCAAAGTTTTTGGCAGCCTGGGCATGACCCTCGTGTTCCTGATTGGCCAGGGCATCTACCTGGCACGTCACCTTCACGATGCCGAGGCATCGACACAGCCTTCAACAAAAAAGACCGAGGACTGACATGCTTTACGCAATCGTAGCAACGGATGTCGCCAACTCACTGGACAAACGCCTGCAAGCACGTCCCGCTCATCTTGAGCGCCTGAACGCGCTGAAAAACGAAGGCCGCATGGTGTTGGCCGGGCCCTTGCCCGCCGTCGACAGCAATGATCCGGGCGCCGCAGGTTTCACTGGCAGCCTGATCGTCGCCGAGTTTGCCTCCCTGAGCGCAGCACAGGCTTGGGCCGATGCCGATCCCTATATAAAGGCCGGTGTTTACGATCACGTGGTGGTCAAGCCGTTCAGGCAAGTCCTGCCTTAAGCACCTGGCCCGGTCTCTTCGCGAGGCCGGGTTCGCCTCTGCAGCCCTGATTGCTCATTATTTGCACGCCTGTGCCGATACCCTGCCAAACGCCCATTAAATCGGTGCGCGGGTCAGGTGCCCTTGCAATCAGGAGTTCAGATGCGTCCACGTCCATGGTGTCTACTGGCAGTCGCGCTGGCCGTTTCAGCGATCAGTGTCGAGGTTCAAGCCGATGAAGCCAACGATGCCGTAAGCCAAACCTTGCCATTGTCCACCACTGCCAGCGAGTTGAACGACCTGCATCAGCGTCTGGCCGAGAGCGAAAAACAGCGGGACCAATTGACCCGCCAACTGTCCAATGCCAACACCGAGCGGGAAAGTATTCTGCTGGGACGCCTGCGTCAGGAGAACCAAAGGCTTAAACTGCAGCTCAAAGAAGCACAGTCGGTGCCGCCTGCGCGCGCACTGACCGAGCAACAACAATGGTTCGTCACAGGGGGCGGTGTTGCAACGATTGCCCTGCTGTGCGGTATCTTTGCCAGCGGCTGGCGCCGACAGCGTCGGCAATGGCTAAATTGAGTGAGTCATGAGCGAGCTGTTACTTATTGATGATGACCAGGAGCTGTGCGAGCTCCTGAGCAGTTGGCTGAGTCAGGAAGGCTTCGTGGTGCAGGCCTGTCATGATGGCCAGAGCGCCCGCAAGGCGCTTGCCGAATCCGCCCCTGCCGCCGTGGTACTGGATGTGATGCTGCCCGACGGCAGTGGTCTGGAACTGCTCAAACAATTGCGAACCGACCATCCCGAGCTGCCGGTGCTGATGCTCTCGGCCCGCGGCGAGCCGCTGGACCGCATTCTCGGTCTGGAACTGGGTGCCGACGACTATCTTGCCAAGCCCTGCGATCCTCGCGAACTGACCGCCCGCTTGCGCGCCGTGCTGCGTCGCAGCCATCCAGCGGCGGTGTCCAGCCAGATCGAACTGGGCGACCTGTGTTTCAGCCCGGCGCGGGGGGTAGTGACCATCGATGATCAGGAATTTACCCTGACCGTTTCCGAGGCGCGCCTGCTCGAAGCCCTTTTAGGGCAGCCCGGCGAGCCGCTGGAAAAGCAGGAACTGGCGCAACTGGCGCTGGGTCGCAAGCTGACGCTCTACGATCGCAGCCTGGACATGCATGTCAGCAACCTGCGTAAGAAGATCGGGCCTCATGCCGATGGCCGGCCGAGGATCGTCGCGTTGCGCAGCCGTGGGTACTATTACGCGGTTTAAGCTTAGGAAACCCGGACCCACGAGGTGCGACATGACATACGGTACGCGTAGCAGTCCGGCGGGCTGGCCGCGGCGACTCCAAAGATGCCAACGCCGACCAGCCGCACTGCCAGGCTCAGCGTAAATGCAACGCCCAGCGTCTGTAAGCGTCCTGACAAATCCTCTTTACCCAAGCTTTACCCGCCCCTGACCTCGGTTGACCTTGATCTCCCTAAACTGGCCACAACCGGCACAGAGCCGGATTCGAGACAAGGAGATACACCATGCGTAAGACTCTGATGGCTTTGATGTTCGCTGCTGCCGTGCCGACCGTTGCGATGGCGATGCCTCCAGAAGGTGGTCCGATTGCAGGCCCCGGCGGCCCGGGCTTTGATGGTCCTGGCATGCATCACCGCAAAGGCCCGTTCGACACGTTGAACCTGACCCCGGAACAACGTCAGCAAGTCGGTAAACTCATGGGCGATCAATGGCGCGGTCGTTCCGAGATCACCCAAAAATACCTGGCAAAGCTGTCGCCAGCCGATCAGAAAGCCATGCAGGATGAGCTGGCGGCCAAACACGCGAAAACCCAGGCCGACATTCGTGCGATGCTGACCCCTGATCAGCAGAAGACGTTCGACCAGATCCAGAAGGATCAAGCGCAACGTCGTGCCGACCGCGCTGAGTTCGAAGCCTGGAAAGCGCAAAAAGCGCAAAAGACTCAGTAACAGGCTGCCAGCGCGGCATGATACTCCCCGACCCGACACGCTCTTCCCCGGCGTGTCGGGATTTTTCGTTCAAGGCCCGTTTAAAGGGCTCAATCGAGGGCTACACGTGCGTTCACTGTTTTGGCGAATCCTCGCAAGCTTCTGGCTGGCGATCGCGTTGGTTGCGGGCCTGTCGATTCTGCTAGGGCATATGCTCAACCAGGACGCATGGATTCTCAGTCGCCATCCCGGCCTGCATAACTTGCCGCAAAAATGGACGCAGCTCTACGAAGATCGGGGCGAGGGGCCGGCGCAGGCGTTTCTGCAGGATCTCAAGCGCAAATACCATATTGACGTTCAGGTGCTGAACGACAGCGGTGAGGCCGTGATCCCCGGCACCTTCCCGCCGCGCGCCGCAGCGTTCGAAGAGCGGCAGAATGACGACACCCGTCCCTTGCCATGGCGGCGCCTGACGGCTGAATACACCAGCCCGAAAAGCAACGAAACCTATCTGCTGATCTACCGAATCCCCCATCCCGAGCTGGACGCCTGGCACCGCGAAAGCCTGCTGTGGCCGCTCAGCGCCCTGGGTATCGCGCTGGTGGTGCTGACGCTATTCAGCCTGCTGGTGACCCTGTCCATTACGCGTCCGCTGAGTCGTCTTCGCGGCGCAGTGCACGACCTGGGTCAGACCACTTATCAACAGAACAGCCTGGCGCGACTGGCTAACCGGCGTGATGAATTCGGTGTGCTGGCTAATGACTTCAATCGCATGGGCGCGCGGCTGCAAAGCCTGATCGGCAGCCAGCGGCAACTGCTGCGCGACGTCTCCCACGAGCTGCGCTCGCCACTGGCGCGGCTGCGTATCGCACTGGCGCTGGCCGAGCGCGCCGAGCCTGCGGAGCGTGAAAAACTCTGGCCACGACTGACCCGCGAGTGCGACCGGCTGGAAGAGTTGATCAGTGAAATCCTCGCCTTGGCACGGCTTGATGCAGACATGGGCAATGCAACGCCGATTGATCTACCCGGTCTGCTGCATCATCTCAAGGCCGAGACCGAAATGACCGGCACCGAGCAAACCGTCCAGGTCGAATCTGCACCGGGCGTTCAACTGCAAGGCTGGCCGAACGTGCTGGAGCGCGCGCTGGATAATCTGCTGCGCAATGCCCTGCGCTTCAATCCGGCGGGGCAGCCGATCGAACTCAGTGCGCGCAACGAGAGCGGCGATCTGTTCGTCAGTGTGCGTGATCATGGCCCGGGGGTGAGCGCCGAGCATCTTGGGCAGTTGGGAGAGCCTTTTTACCGAGCGCCGAACCAGACTGCGCCGGGCTACGGCCTGGGGCTGGCCATCGCCAAGCGCGCCGCAGAGAAACATGGCGGGCATCTGCTGCTGCAGAATCATCCACAGGGCGGATTCATTGCCAGCATCGTAGTACCGCGGGAAATAAACGACTAACGCTTGTCGCTCGTCAGCTCGGCTTACCGGCGATAGCGATTTCACATACGCCATCGCCGGCAAGTCGTACTGCTACCCGGTCAGAGGCATGTCAGGAAGTGGCGATCAAGCGTTCGCCAGCCGCTGGCCACTGGCTGACGAACGCTGCGACATCTGGTTTCGGCGCTTCGCGCAGTGGATTCTGTGGTGTGCCCAGGTACAGGAAGGCAATCACCTCTTCATCCGCTGCCAAGCCTAGGCCCTTCGCCACATGCGGTGAATACGACAATTCTCCGGTGCGCCATACCGCGCCCACTCCCAGCGCATGAGCAGCCAACAACACTCCGTGCGCCGCGCAGCCGGCGGTGATCAGTTGCTCTTTGTTCGGCACCTTGAAGTGATCGTTCAAGCGGGCGATGACCACCACCACCAACGGCGCTCGCAAAGGGCCAAGACGGGCCTTCTCCAGCGCCTTCTCATCCGCTCCGCCACCACTTTCGATCAGCGCCTGGGCCAGCAAGTCGCCCATCCGATTACGCGCTTCGCCTTCCACGGTCAGAAAACGATAGGGCCGCAATGCGCCGTGATCGGGAGCACGCAAGGCGGCGGCAAAGAGGATTTCGCGCTGGGCGGCATCGGGTGCCGGCTCGATCAGTCGAGGGACGGACACGCGATTGAGCAGTAGATCGAGCGCTTGCATTGAAAGGATCTCCTGAAAATAGGTGAGGCATTGTAGTGCCGCAGCTGCGTTGCTGAACGCCAATAACGAATGGCAAGGACAATTACTTACCTGACAGCCGGAAAAGCCTTCGGTTTACAGGGATGAGCCCACGGGTAGAATGATCGGCCCTCCCACTACCTGATCAGAGCGACTGCATGGCGTTGCCGACTCTTCGCATCATCGGTTTCATTATCGGCATCTTTCTCATTACCCTGGCCATCGCCATGGTGGTGCCCATGGCCACGCTACTGATCTTCGACCGCTCAAGCGACATGCCCTCGTTCCTCTGGTCGAGCCTGATCACCTTTATCGCCGGGCTGGCGCTGGTGGCTCAGGGCCGACCGGAACACGTGCACCTGCGACCACGAGACATGTACCTGCTGACCGTCAGCAGTTGGGTGGTGGTCTGCGTGTTCTCGGCCCTGCCCTTCCTGCTGACCCAGCACATCAGCTATACCGACTCCTTCTTCGAAAGCATGTCCGGCATCACCGCCACCGGCTCCACGGTGCTCAGCGGGCTGGACCACATGTCGCCGGGCATCCTCATCTGGCGCTCACTGTTGCACTGGCTCGGTGGCATTGGCTTCATCGGCATGGCGGTGGCGATCCTGCCGCTATTGCGCATTGGCGGGATGCGGCTGTTTCAGACCGAGTCATCGGACCGCTCGGAAAAGGTCATGCCGCGCTCGCATATGGTCGCCAAGTTCATCGTGTTGGTGTACGTCGGTTTTACGGTGCTGGGCAGCCTGGCATTCTGGTGGGCGGGCATGAGCCTGTTCGATGCGATCAATCACGCGATGTCAGCGATTTCCACAGGAGGCTTTTCCACCTCCGACCAGTCCCTGGCCAAATGGCCGCAGCCAGCGGTCCACTGGGTGGCAATCGTGATGATGATTCTTGGCAGCCTGCCGTTCACCCTGTATGTCGCTACGCTGCGCGGACATCGCCAGGCATTGATCAAGGATCAACAGGTGCAGGGCTTCCTCGGGTTGCTGCTGGTCACCTGGCTGGTCATGACGGTCTGGTACTGGGCGACCACCGATCTGCCGTGGTATGAAGCCCTGCGGCATGTGGCGTTGAATGTTACCTCAGTGATCACCACGACCGGCTTTGCCTTGGGCGACTACAGCCTTTGGGGCAATTTCGCGCTGATGTTCTTCTTCTATCTTGGCTTCATCGGCGGCTGCTCCGGGTCTACAGCCGGCGGGGTAAAGGTGTTCCGGTTCCAGGTGGCCTATACCCTGCTCAAAGCCAACCTCCACCAACTGATTCACCCTCGGGCGGTGATCAAGCAGAAATACAACGGCCATCGCCTGGATGAAGAAATCGTGCGTTCGATCCTGACCTTTTCGTTCTTCTTCACCTTCACCATCTGCCTCATCGCCCTGCTGCTTTCCTTGCTGGGCCTGGACTGGATGACGGCCCTGACCGGTGCTGCGAGCACGGTGTCAGGCGTCGGACCGGGCCTGGGTGAAACCATCGGGCCAGCGGGCAATTTCTCCACCCTGCCAGATGCGGCCAAATGGATTCTGTCGGTAGGAATGCTGTTGGGGCGGCTGGAAATCATCACGGTGCTGGTGTTGTGCATTCCAGCGTTCTGGCGGCATTGATACGCCCACCTACGCGCACCCTTCAGCACTGGGGCTTGCCGGGGTTGGACTGATGGGGCGCTGTCGCCGGCCGGACGGTTACAGGCGGATGAGCGTCAGCTCAGTCCTTTGCGCAACCGATATTCGCCCGGGGTTTCGTCGAACCAGCGGCGGAAAGCCCGGAAGAAATTACTGGGATCAGCGAAGCCCAACAGGTACGCGATCTCCAGCAGGGTCATCCGCGGCTGCGCCAGGTACTGCTCGGCCAGTTCGCGTCGGGTGTCGTCGAGCAGGGTTTGAAAGCTGGTGTTCTCCTCCTGCAGACGGCGCTGCAAGGTTCGCTGCGACAGGTGCAGGCTGCGGGCCACGACTTCGCGCTTGGGTTCGCCTTGGGGCAGCAACCGGCATAGCACCTGGCGCGCCTGATGGGTCACCCGATTGCTGGCAAAGCGTGCGAGAAACTCCCCGGCAAAACGGTCATGCAGCCTGGCCATCGCTTCGTCGGCCGTGGGCAGCGGCGCCTCCATGTCGGCTTGCTCGAACACCAAGGCATCGTAAGGGGCATTGAAGGTCAAAGGCGCGTGGAAAAATTTATTGTAGGGCTCGACATTCTTCGGCTGATCACCCTGGATGAGTACTTGACGCGGGTGCAGGGCCCGGCCGGACAGCCAGCTGCAGAACGCCAGTGCGAATGCCAGCGAAGCCTCGGCGCTCTGCCGCGTGGGCGGCAACCGGTCGCCATGTACGGTCAGAATCAGCGCATAACCCTCGGCAAGCAGGCGCAGACTCAGGTCAGCGCTGTCGGCAATGATGCGCTGATAACGTATCAGCCGTTCGAAGCCCTCTTTGAGCGTGCGGCTGGACATCAGGGCATAGCCGGCCACGCTGACGGACGCCGGGCGCACGACCCTGGCCATGTTCAGTCCAATCGCCGGGTTGCCGGACAGCTCCACCGCACGCGTCCAGAGACGGGTCATGGAATCCTGCGCGAAGCGGGCGTCAGGGTTCTCCAGATCGGCGTACACCAAACCCAGCTCATCGAACAGGGCTCGACAGTCAAGGCCGTCCATTTCAAGGGATTTGACGATTCCCATCGCCCAACTTGAAGAAGTCGTTTTTTCCATGGCCTGTCTTTTGTGTCAGCCCAGTCACCCCCTGCGACTGATTGCCAAAGGATACTACGTTGGCACCTATTGTCACTGCCCACCGCAAGTGCTCGGCTAGACTCAAGGCACTCAACCTGCAAGAGAGGATCGCCGTGGATAAGGTCAAGTCATTTGAGGGTTTTGCCGATTTCTACCCCTATTACCTGCAGGAGCACCGGGACAGCACATGCCGTCGCCTGCATTTCATCGGTACCACGCTGGTGCTGTTGATCATGGCGATCGCAGTGATCAGCGGCAACTGGCTGCTGCTGTGGGTCATGCCGCTGGCAGGCTACGCGTTCGCTTGGGTCGGGCACTTCTTTTTCGAAAAGAACCGACCGGCTACGTTCAAGCATCCGTTCTACAGCCTGCTCGGCGATTTCGCGATGTATCGGGACATGCTGATGGGCAAGGTGCGATTTTGATCCCGGCTGATCCTACCGGTTTGTCGCGCCGCTGCGAGTGGTGTCTGTCACCAGGGCTGCTGGTGGCACTGAGCGGCATGACACCGCCGCGGCAAGCCGCGCTGTTGCCCATACGTCCGATACAAACCCGCTTAGGTCAACACGAAATCCACCGGTTCGAGCAACGGCGGCAACGGCCTGACACCCAAGGCATCGAGAACATCACGCTCGACGATCCGCACCAGCGCGTCCAGTGGCAGGTCGTTTTCATCGTAGCCAAAGGGGTCCTCCAGCTCGTTGCCGATGGCATCCAGGCCGAAGAAGGTGTAGCTGACGATGGCCATGAACAAGGGTGTCATCCAGCCCAGCGGTTCGGCCATGGCAAAGGGCAGCAGGATGCAAAACAGGTAAATCGTGCGGTGCAGCAACAGGGTGTAGGGAAACGGCAAGGGGGTGTGCTTGATGCGGTCACAGGTGGTCACGACCCGGCTGAGCGTGCTCAGGTGACCGGCTAGCAACGTGTAGCGCCATTCGTTGATTTGCCCCGTTTCGCTGGCTTGCGAGCACTGCCGGCCCACTTCGCGCAGGACCCTGTCACAGAAGTTGGCACTGTCGGCCGGCGGCATGTGACTGAGCCAGGGTTGCGCGGCTTCCTGCACATCCTGATGGCGCAGGGTGGCGTTGAGCGCGTGGGCAAAGCCGCCCAGATCCCGCAGGATACTGCCGCGCAGCGCGTGATCCTTGATCCCTTGGGTTTCGCGAATGATCGAGCGCGTTTCGGTGATCACCTCACCCCAGGCCTTGCGGGCTTCATACCAGCGGTCGTAGCAGGCGTTGTTACGAAAGCTCATGAAGATCGATAGCGACAGGCCCAGCAAGGTAAACGGCGTGGCACTGACCTTGGCAAAGTAATCCGGATGCAGGCTCTCTATCAGCACGATGACTGCCGCCAGCGACGTCACCATCACAGCGCGCAGGGCAATGCGCCGGGCAATCGAGCCCTTTAGGGCGAGCAGCACATTGAGCAGATTGGGATGGGGGCGAACGATCATGACTCAGTCCGCGCCAGGGCTGGCGCGGCGTTCGTTATGGCCGAGATCGCGCTCGGGATCGATACGGTCGCGCACCCGTTGCTTGAGCACCTTGGCTTCGGGAAACCCGCCATCGGCCTTGCGCTCCCAGATTTGCACGCCGTCACAGGTGATTCGAAACACTCCCCCTGTGCCGGGCACCAGCGACACCTTGCCCAAGTCATCGCCAAAGGTGCTGAGCAGCTCCTGCGCCAGCCACGCTGCACGCAACAGCCATTGGCATTGCGTGCAATAGGTGATGTCGATTTCCGCTTTGCCGGGCATGGGTCAACCCAGCCCGGCGAGCAGATCGCGCGCGGTTTGCTGCGGGCCGTCGTCGGATTCGTCGATGACCTCCTGAAGCAAACGGCGGGCGTCATCGATGTGGCCCTCGTCGATAAGCACCTGCGCTTCGTTGATTTTGCTCAAGGGCTCCTCCTCAAGGTCCATCAGATCGAACTGGGCATCGTCGGTCATGAAGCTGTCGAGGAAGGCATCGTCCATCAGATCGCTGCTGGTTTGGGCGACGGACTGCGGCTCCGGCTCAAACTGCACCTCAATCTCGGGCGTCTCCTCGTCCTCGGCAAAATCGCTCAGGAACTGCTCCTCAGGCATCTCGAAGACTTCCGGCAACTGGGTGAGGTCCGACGCGAAATCGGGGTCAAGTTCTGCCTCGGCGTTCACAACAGGCTTGCGCGGAGCTGGCGTGCTGTCGAAAGGATCGACCAGATCCCAGTCGGCGTCCATGGACAGGTCGTCGAGATTGAGCTGGAAGTCGTCGGCAGGGTCCGGGTTAAGCGACGCGGCTGTATTTTCGTCCAGCCCGGCCGGAGCGGGTTCACCGGCGACCGCCGCATCCGCAACCAGCGCTGCACTCGTCGCAGGCGCCTGGACAACAGCAGGCGGCTCCTCGATGGGCACCGGCGCAGTTGGCGCAGGTGCCAACTCAAGCTTCGGATAACGCGCGCGGATGTCCTGGAGCGTCTGCGGTTCGACGCCCTGCTTCAGCAGTATTTGTTCCTCTTCGTCGAACCCGGCGATATCGCCCTGCTCGCCGAGCAGTTCAAGGATACGCATGCGCACGTCGGTACGTTGCGGTTGGCGGTCCAGTGCCTCACGCAGGATCGCCTGCGCTTCGGCAAACCGGCCGTAGGCGATATAAATGCTGGCGCCGTCCAGAGCATCCGTCGCCGCCCCCGCCAAACGCTGACCGCCGGTTGCCGCTGCACCGGGGCTTGGCGTCGCGATGGCGGCCGGACGTGGCGTCACCGCCGGAACTTCGAAAACTGGGGTCACCGTCGCCTGTGCCGGTTTGACGATCGGCTCGACCGGCCTGGGCTCCAGGGCCAACTGGTTCTTGATTCGGTTACGCCGCACCGACCAGGCCAGCGCTAGCAGCAGAACCAACAGCAACGATCCCGCCAGGAGGGTCGTCCATGGCAGGTCGTCATCCTGGGCAACCGCAGCCGGCGCGGGTGTAGGAGCGGGCGCAACGGAGATCGCCGCTGGGTCGGATTTCTGAACCGGGGCGGTCACAGGCGGGGGCACTGGAGCGGGTCGAGCAGCCTGCGCCGTCACTTCGGCCAGTTGCGTCTGCAGCTCAATGATCTGTTTGTCCTTGTCCGCATCGTCCTCGCTAAACTGCTTGACCTGCCCTTTCAGGTCGTCGACGGTTTTGGCCAGTTGCTGGTTTTCCATCGCCGTGGCGGTCAGTTGCTCAGCAGTAGTCGACGCCGCCGCCGCAGGCGTCACCGTTGCGGGGATGGACGTCGGCGTAGAAGCAGGCGCATCGGCTGCAGTAACCGTCGGAGCGGCCTTGGGCTCGGCAGCGCTGTCCGGCAACAACAGGCTTTGGCCGATTTTCAATTGACTGCGCTCCCCGTTGGGAAACGCCTGTGGGTTCAGCGCCTGGATGCCGCTGATCAACTGAGCGCTGGAGGTCTTGCCGCCGGGCACCAGCGTCCGGCGCGCGATGCCAGCCAGTGTGTCGCCGGAAACCACGGTGTAGCGCTTGCCCTGCACCGCTTTGGGTGGCGCCACGGGAAGTCGGGACTGATCGCTTTTGATGTCGCTCGCCGGAGATTGCGCACGGCTACGGGTTGCAGCCAGGCCGGCGGCGGAATTGGGCGGGTCGAGCAGCACGGTGTATTCGTGCAACTGATCGCCGTTGGGCCGTGACAGCCGCACGACGAAGTCCATGTAAGGCTCGGTCACGGCCTTGTGCGACTCTACGTGCACCACAGCCCGATTGCCGCGAACGACGGGGGTGAAACGCAGGTCGTTGAGGAAGAACACCCGCTCGACGCCGGCTTTGGCGAATGCGTCGGCTGGGGCCAGCGCGACCACGATTTCTTCAGGGCTCAGGCCGCCTGCTTCGATCAGTTCAATGTCAGCGTTGAAAGGCTGACCCAGCGCCGAATGCAGCGTGATGTCGCCAAGGCCCAGCGCCACCGCCATGGTGCTGTGCAGCACTGAAGCCGAGGCGACTGCCAGCGTCAGCAACCCTGTGCGAAGGCCCGACTGAACGCGAAATGATCCGTGACTCCCGCGCCGGCTACCGGCCTGAAAACTCTTCAGCATGCGAACCCTTATGAGGCAGGCTTCCCTGCAATGTCGTTGTACGGACACGATGTCCGGGCAAAATCAGTATGGGTGCAAATAGAACAGGATGTTTCGACAGGTTCAACGTATTTGTCGCAGGCACAGGGCCATAGCGTCAGGATTTCTCCAGATTGACCAGAATTTTCGAGTGGACCGCCAGACAGACCCGCAGATCTTCTTCAGCAATGCCTTCGAACAACTCGTGGCGCAGGGCCGTGGCGATGGTCTCGATTTTCTGAATCAGCGGTAACGCGGTGTTGCTGAGCAGGATCTTCTTGGCACGACGGTCTTCCACAACCGCCTGACGGCGGACCAGGCCCTGACTTTCCAGGCTGTCAAGCAACCGAGCCAGAGTCGGCCCTTCAACACCCACGCTTTGCGCCAGTTCGCGCTGGGTCGGCGGCTCGGAAAACCGCGCCAGATGCAACAGCACCAGCCAGCGGGCCTGGGACAATCCAAGTTCGGCCAGACGACGGTCAAGCTCGGCACGCCAGCCACGGGATAGATTGGCCAGCTGCATGCCAAAGCGATGTTCTTCTGTTAAAGGCATAGGTAACTCGATGGTTAATGGCTGTTCCTAATTAATAGGCAGCTAATCATGGAGATACTGACGACGCAAGTAGACAGATGTGGTGATTCGTCGCACGGCAGCATGCCAGACCGAAAGGCGGCGGATTTGCCCTGATGGCCGCTCAAGGTGTCGGGCGGACCTAACACGGTTGCGCGGCAAACGCTGCAGATCACGGCTTGCCGCTGAAATGGGACTTGCGTTACACCTCGAACTCGGACTGCAGCGCTGCGCGCACGCAATACAGCACGCCTTCGGGAACGCGACCGGTGAACATCTCGGCGATGGCGGCCACCGGCGGCAGTTCGCCTTCACCGTCGAGGAAGGCGTCTTGAATCTCGCTGAGCAGGTCTTCGGGCAAGTCCAGTGCCTGATCCAGCGACAGCTGCTGCTTGCCAATCGCCTCGGCCAGCATCGAGTAGACGTTCTTCTCCGAGCACTGCAACTGCCCGGCGATCTGCATCGGGGTCATGCCGGCGCGCGCCAGGCTGATCAATTCGTGCCGCAGGTCGGTGACCACGCGTGGCGCAGGCGCTGCACCACCGAGGACTTCCAGAAACGCCTCGCCATACCGCTCCAGCTTGCGCGCGCCGACGCCGCTGACCCGCCCCATTTCCGCCATCGTGCCGGGCTGGCTGCGCAGCATTTCCAGCAGGGTCGAATCCGGAAAAATGACGTACGGCGGCACGCCGTGTTCTTCCGCCAGTTTGCGCCGCAGTGTACGCAGGGCTTCCCACTGTTCGCGCTCTTCGCCACGCACCAACTGGCTGGCCGGGCTGCCGGAGGCTTTTGCCGTGGTCTGCGGCTTGAGGTCACGGCGTAACTCAAGGGTGACCTCGCCGCGCAACAAGGGTCGGCAGGTATCGCTTAGACGCAGGCCGCCATAGCCCTCAAGGTCGATATCCGCCAGACCGCGGGCTACCAATTGGCGAAACAAAGAACGCCAATCGCCTTCGCTGCGCCCCTTGCCGACACCGAAGACCGCCAGCTTCTGATGGCCGAAACTCTGTACCTTGTCGTTGTCCTTACCCAGCAAAACGTCCACCAGGTGCCCGACCCCATAACGCTGGCCAGTGCGGTAGATCGCCGACAGCGCCTGACGCGCGGGCTCGGTCGCGTCCCAGGTCTGAACGCCATCGACGCAGTTGTCGCAATGTCCGCAAGGGTTTGGCATGTGTTCGTCAAAATAGGCCAGCAGCGCCTGACGCCGACAGCGCGTCTCTTCACACAGCGCCAGCATGGCATCGAGCTTGTGGTGCTCGACGCGTTTGTGACGCTCGTCACCCTCGGAGTTCTGCAACATCTGCTTGAGCATCAGCACATCTTGCAGACCGTAGGCCATCCACGCATCGGCCGGTAGACCGTCGCGCCCTGCCCGACCGGTCTCCTGATAGTAGGCTTCCAGCGACTTGGGCAGGTCCATGTGGGCAACGAACCGCACGTTGGGTTTATCGATACCCATGCCGAACGCGATGGTCGCGACCATGATCAGGCCTTCTTCATTAAGGAAGCGGCGCTGGTTTTCGGAGCGGGTCTCGATGGGCAGACCGGCGTGGTACGGCAGAGCCGGGTAGCCGTTATCGCTGAGGAACGCGGCGGTTTCCTCAACCTTCTTGCGTGACAGGCAGTACACGATCCCCGCGTCGCTGCGACGCTCGGAGAGAAACGCCAGCAACTGCTTTCGCGGCTGTTCCTTTGGCACGATGCGGTAGAAGATATTTGGCCGGTCGAAGCTGGAGAGGAAACGCTCGGCGTTCTGCAGGTGCAGGCGGGTGACGATTTCTTCGCGGGTGCGCTTGTCGGCGGTCGCGGTCAGAGCGATACGCGGCACGTCCGGGAACAGCTCGGCAAGCTGCCCCAACTGCAGGTACTCAGGACGGAAATCATGGCCCCATTGTGAAACGCAGTGCGCTTCGTCGATGGCGAACAGGGCGATCTTTAGATTTTGCAGAAACGCCAACATGCGCGGCTGAACCAGGCGCTCCGGGGCCAGGTACAGCATTTTTACTTCGCCCAAACGAATCCGGTTGGCCAGGTCGCGTTGCTGGTCGGCACTGAGGGTCGAGTTCAGCGCAGCGGCAGAAACGCCGAGTTCTTCAAGGGTGGCGACCTGATCATCCATCAAGGCAATCAAGGGCGATACCACCACTGCCAATCCGTCGCGCAACAAGCCGGGCACCTGAAAACACAAGGATTTACCGCCGCCGGTGGGCATCAGCACCAAAGCATCACCACCGCTGGCCACGCGCTCGATAATGGCACCCTGGCGACCACGAAAGCTGTCGTATCCGAAGATGTCTTTAAGTACGCGTTGAGCCTGGTCGAGCATAAGTACCCCGAATGGTGCCGCTGCAGCGGATGAAGATTCGCTGTGGAAATCGCAAAGCGCGGCAGTATACCGGAGCGCTTCGCACGATTGGTCAGCGGCGACACCAGTGGTCGAAATTTAACGCAATGCCGATTCTGTAGGCCTCGCCGCTGGCGCGCAGAGTCCTCAGGGCCTAGAATTCAGCATCGTTTATTTCCAAGGTAGTCTGTCCATGTCCTTCGCTGAGCAATTACACCGCCTGCAAGCCTTCCTCGACGCCGATGAGCTGCATGACGAAGCGCTGGACTACGTAGCCGGCCACGGCTATCTGACCGCGCTGTCGATCTGTGCCGAAACGGTGCCCGACCGCGAATGGATCGACGCGCTGTTCGCCGAGCCGCCGCATTACGCTGATGAAGCCCAGCATCAGGAAATCGAATCCACGCTGATCAAGCTCAAGGAGCATATCGCTCGGCAATTGGCCTCGGATGAAGAATTCGAGCTGCCTTGCGATCTGGACCTGGGCGATGACCCGGATGATTCGGAACTGCGTGGCTGGTGCATCGGCTTCATGGAAGGTGTGTTCCTGCGTGAGTCGGCCTGGTTCGAGAACGACGAGGACGAAGTCAGCGAGATGCTGCTGCCGATCATGGTCGGTTCGGGCTTATTCGATGAGCAGCCCGAGTTCTCCGACATCGCGGCGGATGCGAACCTGATGGACGATATGATCGTGCAGATTCCGGAGGCGCTGACTGCGCTGTATCTGTTGTTGCATGCACCGGATGAAAAGCCGGCAATCCTCAAGCCCCGCCACCATTGAGTCGGCGCCTATGGCGCATGGCGGTCCGTTGATTCAACCTGCGCACGAGTCGTTCCCGGCTCGTGCGTTATCTCTTGCAAGGGTGCGGCTGGCTGAGTGTGGGGCTTGGCATGATCGGGATCGTTCTTCCGGTGCTGCCCACCACTCCGTTCCTGCTGTTGGCCGATACCTGTATCGCGCGTAGCTCTCCCCGTTTTTATCACTGGCTGGTCGATCACCCTCGGCTCGGCCCGTGGATTCGTGGGTATCTGAAGCGTTTGTATCGCCCGGACTTGCGTGCAAGAAGATCAAAAGCGCATCAGAACTGAACTTCAGCGCTGCAGCTGTGGGAGCTGCTGGAGCTGTGCGACAGTGGCGAACGCGGAGTTCAGGCGACTTATCTAGCATAGGTCCACCGCGTTCGCTGCCGTTGCGACTTAAACCGTATCCACTTTCAACGAATGATCCCCCAGCATCCCGTTGATGATCGACGCCGTATCAAGCCCGCCAGCCACCACACCTCCGGCCCCTGGCGAAACGCCGTAGTGCTGAGCGAGGTCGACCCCCGCCAGGTCAATGGTCTGCGTGGCCGCCCCGCCCGCCACACTGCTCACATCGATCGACGACACCAGCGATGCGCCATTGCCGCTCACACTGAAATGCAGGAAATTGTCCAGCGAATTCGCATCCCCCTGCTCGCCCTGCAACAACTGCGACAGATCCAGCTTATCCACGCCAAAATGGAAATCGGTGATCGTATCGTGCCCGGTATTGCCGGCCTGATAAAGGAAAGTGTCACTGCCTTCCCCACCGGTCAGCGTGTTGTTCCCCGGCCCGCCGATCAGAATGTCGTCACCGGCTCCTCCATTGAGAACGTCATTGCCCAAACCGCCGTTCAACACGTTATTGCCCTGATCGCCCGTCAGATGATCGTCGTAGTTCGAGCCGGTCAAATTCTGGATATTGACCAGCGTATCCACCCCTGCTCCACCGGTATGCTGAGCGCCGGTTTCAGCCGTGCTCACCGTCACTCCCGCGGTTGCCAGCGAGTAGTCGGCCGTGTTGTTGCCTGACCCGCCATCGAGCAGGTCGTTGCCCGGTCCGCTGAAGAGCGTGTCGTTGCCATTGTCGCCGTACAGCTCGTTGTCACCCGGCCCTGCGACCAACACGTCATTGCCATCGCCGCCGTGCAACTGGCTGTTGGCGGCGCCGATCAGCACGTCATCGCCTGGGGTGCCCAGCACGGTGTGGCCATCCTGATGGCTGATGTCCACTGGCGCCGTGCTGCTGCCTCCGTGGGCGTCGGTCACGGTATAGCTGCCGTGGACATCCGGGGTGGTATTGACCGCCGCCGTGTCGATGCTCAGGTGCAGGTCGTAGTTGCCTTGCAGATCCGGATCGGCCTGGTTGACCACGATCAACCGGTACACGCCGTCTTGCGCTGCGGTGAACGAGCCGCCTTCGGCGAGGCTGTGATAGGCGCCGTCTTCGAACTTCCAGCTCATGCCCAGCACATCGTTGGTCAGGTTGTGGTCGACCGTGACGGTTTCCCCCGCCTTGAGGTGCACGCTGTACAGATCCTGAGCGTTGGACGGTGAAGCATTGACCGCGCCGAGGTAGCCGCTGATCACCAGCAAGGCGGTGGTGGCGGTGTTGCTGTAGAAGTCGCTGCGGCTAAGGTTCTTTAACTGGTTGGCGTCGTCGTCCGAAACACCGCTGAAGTTAAGTGTTTTTAGCGCGCTGGCCTTGAAGTCCGCACCTTTGGTCGTCCAGCCGGTGGTGAAGGTTGTCGGCGAAACGCTCAAGGCACCGCCATTGCCCGCCACATCGTTAACCGCCAATGCTGCGCCCGGAATGACGATGCTCGAACCGCTGAGGTTGGTGATAACGTTGTCCGCCACCGCCACCGGTGCATCGTAGACAGGGGTTGGCGTCGAGGGCGCCGTGGCCTCCACATGGACGTTCAGATCGGCCGCCGCCAGGTCGCCATCGGCGTCGCTGAGCACGTAGTGAATATTCTCGGTTACCGATTGCGTCAGGCCCGCCGCAGGGGTGTAGCTGTAGTCGCCATTGCCCATGTTGACCACTAGCGTGCCGTGCTCGCCGGTCACGGTCAGCGTGTTGCTGCTGCCATCGAAGCTGCCATGATTGACGCCGCCGCTGGTGGTTACGCCACTGTGCTGGCTGCTGGCGTTCGGATCGAAGGTGTAAGTGGTACCGTCAACGGTGACGGATTTGATGAAGCCCTGATCCGCACCGAAGGTGCCACCTTCCAGCAGGCTGCCTTGCACCCCGCCCTGCACCGTGCCGCTGAGCACAGCATTCAACTGACCGAGGTCGGTGACGATCACCGCATTGGTGTCACTGCCCGTGGCGCCGTTGTGGGCGACCGGGTCCAGGTACGTGCTGGTGACTTCGGTGCCAACGCCGATGGCGTAGGCGTTGATGTGATGGCTATCGAGGAACGCAGTCCAGGTCGCCTCTTCGCTTGCGTCGATACCATCACCGCGTTCCGGGTGTGGCACGCGGTCGGGATCGGTGTGCTGCGGCGAGGTGGTCGGGTTGCCATCGGAGAAGAAGTAGGCCAGGTTCTGTCCGCCTGCGATCGCGCCCTTTTCAACGAACGCCTGCTGTGCAGCGGCCAGGGCGGCGTCGTAATTGGTGCCGTTGCCGGCATTGATAGCGTTGACCATGTTTTTGGCAGTGGCGACATCGACCCATTCATTGCTGCCAATGTTCGCCTGGCTGTTAAAGGTCACCAACTGCACACGTACGTCGCCCAAGGCGTCGTACTTATTCAATAGCTCGACGATGGCTTGTTTTTCCAGGTCCAGTCGAGACAGCCCGTTGACGCCCGACGCCTCGTTCATGCTCGCCGAGTTATCGACGATCAGCATCAGGTTGCTGTTGACCGGGTCGGTGGTCGCGGTTTTTTCGATGCTGGCCGCCTGTGGCTGATCGTCGACGATATTGACCACAATCTGCGCAGTCGACGACCTGCCCACCGAATCGGTGACGGTGTAGTTGAACGCCTCGTGGGTGATGTTCGGCCCATCGTTGGCGGTCGGCGTGGTTTTCGGTGCCGAGGTCAGGGTGTAGGTGTAGCTGCCATCGGCGTTGAGGTGCAGCACGCCGTATTGCCCCTGCACGGTGCCATTCTGTGCGCCTTCGAGGCTGAAGGTCAGCGCACCGCTGCCACCCTGTACCGAGTCGGCGAGACTGCCGGTGCCGGTTTCCGCAGTGGATGCGGGGTTGCTGCCGGTGACCTTGCCAGGCGCCAGATCCTGGCCATCCTTGTGGGTATCCAGGGCACTTTCCTGCACCGTGACGTCGTTGTCGTTGCAGGCCACGAGCGGACAGGGAGGCGCTACATTGACCGTTACTGTGGTGGTGCTGGTGTCGCCGTCGGCATCGCGGATGGTGTAAGTGAACACGTCCTGCTCGCCCTCAGCTCCGACCCGCGTCGAGTCGCTGTGGTAGGTCGCATTGCCCTGACTGTCGACGATCAGCGTGCCATACAGCCCGTTGATGACAGTGTTGAGACCACCGCTCGCCGGCGATGAAGTGTCACCGCCAGCACGCACGCCGACGATCAGCCCGTCAGGACCGGCGCCATCGGCACCGGCGTTGTCATTGAGCAACAGGTTGCCGCTGACATCCCCACCCGCCACGACGTTGCCGATATCGCAATGGGCATGTGGCGTGTCGTCGAGAATCTTGACCACCACGCTGCCATCGCTCGGGTTGCCGTTGTTGTCGACTGCATGCACGGGGATTGGATCGTTGAGCGAGGTGCCGTCGCCCTGGCCATGATCTTCTGCGTGATTGAGGGTGTAGGTGTAGGTCACCTCGCCCGTGGCAGGGTCGTAATGCAGGATGGTCAGCGTGCTGCCGGAGGGTAAGGTGGTCGATTGTGGCGATGGGCTCGGCTGGCCGTGATCGATCACGTTGATACCGCCGACGGTCAAGGTTTGCAGGCCGTCCGGCGCGGTGACCTTGAGAGTGCCGGTCTGGGTCAGCGCGTCGTGGTTCGGATGGGAGCCACCGGGCAGGTTGGCCTCATCGACCGTGCATTCGCCGCCACCGATGATGACCCCGTCGCTATGGAACACGTTGACGGTGATCGTGGTGGTGCTGGTGTCGCCATCGGCATCCTGGATGCTGTAGGTGAAGATATCCTTGACGTCGCCATGACCGCCCGAATTCGGGTTGGCCATGTAAGACGCGTGACCGCTCTGATCCACAGTCAAGGTGCCGTACACCCCCTGAATGACCGTGCCGACGCCGCCGCTGACCGGGCTCGTCGTGTCGCTGCCAGCCCGCACGCCAATGATCAAACCACCTGCACTCGGTCCATCGGCACCGGCCTGGTCATTGGCAAGGATATTGCCGCTGGTCTCGCCCCCTTCCAGCACATAGCCAATGTCCGCGGTCGCCTGAGGAACATCGTCGGTCACGTGGACATTGATGTTGCCGTCGGCGGTGTCGCCATCGCTGTCCACGGCATGCACGGCGATCTGTTCGTTATTGACGGTCCCGTCACCCTGATTATGGGTTTGCGCGCCATTGAGCGTGTAGCTGTAGCTCACCTCGCCCGTATCCGGGTTGTAGCCGATGACGGTGAACGTGTTGCCCGATGGCAGTGTGATCGACTGCGTCGAGGTCAACGGCACACCATGGTCAACCACATTGATGCCGCCGACGGTCAGGGTTTGCAGGCCGTCAGGTGCAGTGACCTTGATCGAACCGGTCTGGGTCAGCGCGGCGGGGTCAGGATGGCTGCCATCGGCAAGACTGGCTTCGCTGACCGTGCAATCGCTGCCACCGATGACCACGCCATCGTTGTGGAACACGTTAACGGTAACCGTGGTGGTGCTGGTGTCACCGTCGGCATCGCGAATGGTGTAGGTAAAGATATCCTGGGCGTCGCCATGCCCGCCGGAATTAGGGTTGGCCATGTAGGACGCCTGACCGCTGGCGTCCACGGTCAAGGTGCCGTACACGCCCTGTATCACCGTGCCAACGCCGCCGAAGACCGGGCTGGAGGTGTCGCTGCCCGCACGCACGCCGACGATTAGCCCGCCCGCGCCAGCACCATCGGCACCGGCCAGGTCGTTGCCCAGGATGTTGCCGCTGGTTTCGCCGCCCTCCTTCACATAGCCGATATCGGGGTTGGCCTGGGGTACATCGTCGAGCACATGCACGTTGATGCTGCCGTTGGCGGTGTCGCCGTTACCGTCCACCGCGTGCACCGCGATCTGCTCATCATTGACCGTGCCGTTGCCCTGGTTGTGGGTCTCGGGCCCGTTGAGGGTGTAGGCGTAGCTCGCCTCGCCCGTGAGCGGGTTGTAGCTGAGGATCGTCAGCGTATTGCCCGACGGCAAGGTAACCGACTGCGGCGAGTTGAGCGGCACGCCGTTGGTCACGACGTCGATGCCGCCAATGGTCAGGGTCTGTAGCCCGTCGGGGGCGCTGACCTTGATCACGCCGGTCTGGGTCAGGGCGCCCGCGTCCGGCGCACTGCCGTTGGCCAGATTGGCCTCGTTGAGCGTCACGTCGCTGGCGCCGAGAGTCACACCCTGGTTAGCCGGTGGCGTGGGCGGATCCGGCGGCGTCACCACCGGTGGCGTGACGACGGGCGGCGTCACGACCGGAGGTGTGACGACGGGCGGTGTCACGACCGGGGGTGTGACCTCAGGCGGCGTCGTATCAGGAGGACTGACTTCAGGAGGCGTCACTTCGGGAGGAGTGACTTCTGGAGGACTGACCACCGGCGGCGTAACGACTGGCGGTTGATCAGGCGGGGTTACCAGGACCGGAGGCAAGGCGTTATCGCCACCGCGGTCTGGATCGCCCATCACCCGGCCATCAGGTACTTCGAAAGTAGCGGTCAAGCCGGCCGTGGGGAAGCCGATGGTCGGCGTTACCGCGCCTGCGGTTTCGGTCAACAGCACGTAACTGTGACCGCCACCCAGTGCCGACGGGGCGCCACCAGGGTTGGCATTACCGGCGGCGGGCGCATCGGCGACCTGGCTCGGGTCGGCACCGGCGGCAATCACTTGCTGCAGCTGCTGCACCTCGGCCAACTGCCACTGGCTCGGTGCAGTGGCATCGGGGGTGTCAATGTGAGTCGCGTGGTTGGCGAGAATTTCCGGGGTCAGCGCCATGCTGCTGTCACGGCCCAGGGTCAATTCGCCGCCCTTGGCCAGATGAACCGCCACCGCACCCGTAGCACCGGTTTCCAACTGCTCGCCGGCATACACCTTGTCGCCTTCGATCACCAATCGCTTGGTGCCATTGCTCGCCACCGCAAAAACTTCGCCTGCCACCGCCCGCACAGTACCGATCAACCTGGCCATATCCACTCCCTTGTTGCATAAACCCGATCAGAAAATGTTACGAATCCAACAAAAAATGTTTGAAACGCTAACCAAGCGGCGCAAGGCCATCATCTAGCGACAATTTTATGTCGCTGAATCTTTTCAAGTTTTTCACTCGAAAAACCACTTGATCGCACTCCGTCAAATTTTCGCAGGAACCTGAATATCGACTTGATTACACCTGTAAAACCTTGAATACAGGGAATTCATGGACGCAACCATCGCTTGGTTAGGCAAAAACCCATAAGTTTTTTTTGGAATAAGACTTATGAAAAAATCGTCTGAGCATTTATGAAAGTTGTTCTTAGCTGTGATGTTACAAACCTGATACGGTTTTAACAGCAAAATTCGACGGTTTTTTGGCGTAAGCAGCACAACAATTATCCAGGGAGAGTTTTAATGCGCGATTTGACCCCGCTTTACAGTGCAGTTGTGTTGGCGGTGGCCTGCGCCCAAGCGCAAGCCATGTCGCTGAATCAAGCGGTTCAGAACACCATCGACAATCACCCGGAAATTCACTCCAACGTGAACAACCGATTGTCAGCAGACGAAGACGTAAAATTTGCCAAGGGAGGCTACCTCCCTACCGTGGACGTCATCGCCGCCTATGGCCGCGAGCACACCGACAGCCCCACCACCCGTTTTGTGGGCAACCACAACGAAGAAACCCTGAACTACACCCAGTCTGAATTGCGCCTGCGGCAGATGCTGTTCGATGGCTTCAATACCCAGAACGAGGTGGGCCGCACACAGGCGGTGGTCAACTCACGGGCGTATTACCTGCGCGGTACCTCCGAAGACCTGGCACTCAGGGCCATCGAGATTTACCTGGAAGTGCTCAAACGCCGGGAGCTTCTGGACCTTGCCAAGAACAACCTGCAGGCGCACTTGCGCATCAACGATCAGATCGGCTTGCGCACCAACCGTGGTATCGGCAGCAACGCCGACAGCGATCAATCCAAAGCCCGTCGTGCACTGGCGGAAAACAACTTTTACACCGCACAGGTGGATCTGGCCGATGCAGAGGCCAACTTCTTCAGTGCCGTGGGCCGGATGCCCGATGAACTGGAAGCGCCGCCCTCGATCAAGGGGGAAGTGCCGGCCAGCCTGACCGACGCCAAGCAAAGCATGCTCGCGAACAATCCCTACCTGAAATCGGCCCAGGCTGACGTCAACGCTGCCGAAAAGCAGTACGAGGTCGCCAAGTCGCCGTTTTATCCGCGCTTCGACGGCGAGCTGGCGGTGGGTGCAAACAACAATCTGCAAGGCGAGGAAGGCCACGACAACGAATGGCGGGCCGCCGTGGTGATGAATTACAACCTGTTCAACGGCAACCGTGATAAAGCCCGCCTGAACTCCGACTCCTACAAGACCGGTCAGGCCATGGACATTCGCAACAACGCGCTGCGCATGATCAACGAGAACCTGTCGCTGGCCTGGAACGCCATGAGCAACGCGCGCATTCAGACGCCCATCGCCCGTGAATACGCTGACACCACGACCAAAGTCCGTGCGGCCTATCAGGACCAATTCGGTCTGGGCCAACGCACCCTGCTCGACCTGCTGGACAGCGAAAACGAGCTGTACAACGCTGCGCGCCGCTACACCGAACTGCGTTACACCGAGGAGTACTCGATGTATCGGGTGTTGGCCACCGAAGGCGAGCTGCTGAACAAAGCGCGCGTGATATTGCCAGCCGCGGCAGTCGCCCTGACGGAAGTCAAAAGCGAAGCCCGACTGCCCGAGATGAAGTAGTGAAGTAGCGCGCGAGCGCTGGGAGAAGTCTGTGACCAGCATGGAATTGCCAATTTTAGAACCCGCACCGTTCGATCCGCGTTCGAGCTTCGATGACCCGCTGCTCGATGGCTTGCTCATCCTCTGCAGACTTCACGATTGCAGCGCCAGCCGCAGCAGCCTTAGTGCCGGCCTGCCCTTGGCGCAGCAGTCTCTGAGCGTTGAGCTTCTGCCGCGCGCCGCCGCCCGCGCAGGTCTGCAGGCGCGCATCCTGCGCCGCGACCTGAATGCGATCGACGGCCTGAACCTGCCGGTGCTGCTGCTGCTTAAGGGCAATCGCTGCGCGATCCTGCGGCGTTGGGAAGAGGACGGTCAGGCACTGATTCTGCCCAGCGAAGCCGACGGCGGAGAACAGCGCGTCAGCCGTGAGGAACTGGCGACGCTCTACACCGGTCAGGCGCTGTACGCTCGCCCTCGCCACGAACTGGAAAACCTGCGTACGCCCTTGGTGCCACGGGTCAACGCCTGGTTCCGCGACACCCTGAAATTGTCCCGAGGGTTGTACAGCGACGCGATTCTCGCCAGCCTGCTGATCAACCTGCTGGGCCTGATGGTGCCGTTGTTCGTCATGCAAACCTACGACCGCGTCGTGCCCAATCAGGCAACCTCGACGCTGTGGGTGCTGGCGATTGGGCTGCTGATCGGCACCGGTTTCGAACTGACCCTGCGCCTGGTACGGGCGCGTTTGCTGGATCAGGCCGGAAAGAAGACGGACGTGATTCTCTCGGCGACGCTGTTCGAGCGTATTACCGGCATGTCGATGAAGGCGCGGCCGGCCACGGTCGGCGGTTTTGCCCAGAGCATTCATGACTTCCAGGGCCTGCGCGAATTCCTCACTGCTGTCACCCTGACCAGCCTCATCGACCTGCCATTCGCCGTGCTGATGCTGGCGGTGATAGGGCTGCTGGGCGGCTGGCTGGTGGTGATTCCGCTGGTGGCGTTTCCGGTCACGATTCTGTTCGCCTGGGTCATTCAGATTCGCTTGCGTGACACGGTGGAGCGCAGCCTGGCGCTGGGCGCCGAACGCCAGGCGCTGCTTGTTGAAACCCTCGGCGGTCTGGAAACCCTCAAAGCGTGCGGCGCCGAAAGCGAGCGCCAGCACAAGTGGGAATCGACTCACGGCGCGCTCACCCGTCTGGACAGCCATGCCCGTGACCTGTCGGCACTGGCCAGCAATGGCACCCTGTTCATCCAGCAGTTCTCGGGCATGGCGACCATTATCGCCGGCGTTTACATCATCATCGCCGGCAACCTTACCGTCGGCGCGCTGGTGGCCAGCTATATGCTCGGCAGCCGGGTGCTTGCGCCACTGGGGCAGATCGCCGGGCTGATCACGCGCTATCAGCAGGCGCAGACCACGATGAAAAGCACCGACGCGCTGATGGCCTTGCCGCAGGAACGCGAACCGGGCAGCAATCCGCTGCAACACACCCAACTCAAAGGCGCGATCCAGGTGGTCAATGCCAGCTTCGCCTATGGCGGGCCGGGCACGGCAGCAGCACTGCATGACGTAAGCATCAGCGTCAGGCCCGGCGAGCGGGTCGGCATTATCGGCCGCAGCGGCTCGGGCAAAAGCACCCTGGCGCGGCTGATGATGGGCTTTTACACACCAGACCAAGGGCAGCTGTTACTGGACGGGCTGGACCTGCGGCAGATGGACGTCGCCGATCTGCGCCAGCAGGTGGGGTACGTGGCCCATGACCTGCCGTTACTGGCGGGCAGCCTGCGCGACAACCTGACCCTCGGCGCGCGCTACGTCACCGATGCACGGATGCTGGAGGTGGCCGAGCTGACTGGCGTGACCGAGCTGGCGCGCAATCACCCACTGGGCTTCGACCGGCCGGTGGGTGAGCGCGGCCAGTTGTTATCGGGCGGCCAGCGTCAGGCGGTGCTGATGGCACGTGCGCTGTTGCTCGACCCGCCGATCATGCTGCTCGACGAACCGACCAGCCACATGGATAACGCCAGCGAGGACGTGCTGCGGCACAAACTTTTTGAGCCGATGCAGGGCAAAACACTGCTGCTGGTCACCCATCGCATGTCGATGCTCAGCCTGGTGGATCGGCTGGTGGTATTGGACAACGGGAAGGTGGTCGCCGACGGTCCCAAGGAGCTCGTCGTCGAAGCACTGCGCAAGGGCCGTGTCGGCCCGACCACGGTTTAAGGAGCGTTACTCATGTCATCCGCTCACAGTTATTTTCACCCTGGTCGTCAGGTCGACAGCGAGTTCATGCCGGAAGTGGCAGGGGTCGCAGCGCAGGACTCGTCCCGAGCGTCCCGGCTCACCGTATGGATTGCCGCTGGTTTGATTCTCACCGCGCTGGTCTGGGCCAAATTTGCAGTGTTGCAGGAAGTCACCATGGGCGAAGGCAAGGCGATTCCGTCGAGCAAGGTTCAGGTGATCCAGAACCTGGAAGGCGGCATCGTTACCGAAATCTTTGTTCGCGAAGGGCAGATCGTGAATAAAGGCGACACCCTCCTGCGCCTGGACGACACGCGGTTTCTGTCGAACAAGGGCGAAAGCGAGGTGGACAGGTACACGCTGATGGCCCAGGTGGATCGTTTGTCCGCCGAATCCGAGGGGCGTGCCTTCAAACCCTCCGCCGAGGTGCTGAGCAAGGCGCCGCAAGTCGCGACCGACGAGCAGTCGCTGTACGACTCGCGTCAGCGCCGCCTGGCCAGCGAACAGCGCACGTTACAGGAGCAGTTGCGGCAGAAGACCCAGGAAGTCGCCGAGTTTCGCTCCAAGCAGGAGCAGTACCGCAATCAACTGGGCTTCATTCAGCAGGAACTGAGCATGTCCGCTCCCCTGGTCAACAGCGGCGCGGTGTCGCCGGTGGAAATCATCCGGCTCAAGGGCAAGGCGTCTGAAGCACGGGGCCAGATGGATGCAACCTCACTGGCAATTCCTCGCGCGGAAGCGGCAATCAATGAGATCAGGAGCAAGATCCAGGAATCGCTGGACAGCTTCCGTTCCGACGCCACGAAAGACCTCAACGACAAGCGCTCGGAGTTGGCCAAGGCCGGCGCCACCAGCATTGCCATCGACGATCGCGTGACCCGCACTACTGTAACCTCGCCGGTCAAGGGCATCGTCAAGACGCTCAAAGTCAACACCATCGGCGGCGTGGTTCAGCCCGGCAGCGACATGGTGGAGATCGTCCCGCTGGAGGACAACCTGCTGATCGAAGCAAAGGTTCGCCCGCAAGACGTGGCCTTTCTGCATCCGGGCCAGAAGGCAATGGTCAAGTTCAGCGCCTACGACTACACCATCTACGGCGGCCTGCCAGCGAAACTGGAACTGATCGGCGCCGACACCACCACCGATGACAAAGGCAACACCTTCTACCTGATCCAGGTCCGCACCGACAAAAACCACTTGGGCAGCGAAGACAAACCGCTGTTGATCATCCCCGGCATGGTCGCCACCGTGGACATTATCACCGGCGAAAAAAGCGTGATGGATTATCTATTGAAACCGGTGCTCAAAGCGCGGACAGAAGCGTTGCGGGAGCGGTGATAGCGACACTATGAAGCTCGATTCGCAGGTCATGACCACTAAGTCGTGGTACATGACCTTTGATGCTCTGCAGTCAATGGCTTTTGACTCTGATCGCAGGCCGTAGGAGCGAGCT
>NZ_DIHC01000048.1:19027-19352 GCF_002419965.1 Pseudomonas sp. UBA5706 | reverse complement strand
CGCGAGCAAGCTCGCTCCCACGCCCTTCGGGCAGAAGCAGTGCGCATCGAGGCAAATTCGTGCTATCGAGCTAAATTCGTATTGTCGAAGTGGCACTCTCCCATTGCCTTTGATTCTGGCCGCGGGCCGTAGGAGCGAGCTTGCTCGCGATCTGCCGGGGACCGGCAGCACATCCTGAGAATGCGATCGGTCTGACACAACCGAGGGGGCTGGTTTCACTGGCGCTTCACGCCAGATCGCGAGCAAGCTCGCTCCTACACCCTTCGGGCAGAAGCAGTGCGCATCGAGGCAAATTCGTGCTATCGAGCCAAATTCGTATCGTCGA
>NZ_DIHC01000048.1:18462-18826 GCF_002419965.1 Pseudomonas sp. UBA5706 | reverse complement strand
CAGCACATCCTGAGAATGAGGGCGGTCTGGCACAACCGAGGGGGCTGGTTTCACTGGCGCTTCACGCCAGATCGCGAGCAAGCTCGCTCCTACGCCCTTCGGGCAGAAGCAGTGCGCATCAAGCCAATTCGTGCTGTCGAGCCACATTCTTGCTATCGAGCTAAATTCGTGTTTTCGAGCCAAATTCGTGTTTTCGAAGTGGGTGCACCCAGCGCCTTTGATTCTGGCCGCAGGCCGTAGGAGCGAGCTTGCTCGCGATCTGCCGGGGACCGGCAGCACGTCCCTGAGAATGCGATCGGTCTGACACAACCGAGGGGGCTGGTTTTACTGGCGCTTTGCGCCAGATCGCGAGCAAGCTCGCTCC
>NZ_DIHC01000048.1:0-18208 GCF_002419965.1 Pseudomonas sp. UBA5706 | reverse complement strand
GAGCCAAATTCGTATCGTCGAGCCAAATTCGTGTTGTCGAAGTGTCACCCACCCACCGCCTTTGATTCTGGCCACAGGCCGTAGGAGCGAGCTTGCTCGCGATCTGCCGGGGACCGGCAGCACATCCTGAGAATGAGGTCGGTCTGACACAACCGAGGGGGCTGGTTTTACTGGCGCTTCACGCCAGATCGCGAGCAAGCTCGCTCCTACGCCCTTCGGGCAGAAGCAGTGCGCATCAAGCCAAATTCGTGCTGTCGAGCCAAATTCTTGCTATTGAGCCAAATTCGTATCGTCGAGCCAAATTCGTGTTGTCGAAGTGTCACCCACCCACCGCCTTTGATTCTGGCGGCATGCCGTAGCGAGTTCGCGCCTACGGCTAAGGCCAAGCAAGTCGGAGCCAGGAGCATGGCGTTTGACCTGGGTTATTTTTTCTTTTTTTCACTCTTTTCAAACGCCGCTTCCAAGGCGTCGTTGATCGTGCGCAACACCTTGACCCGCGCCCAGCGCTTGTCGTTGGCCTCCACTAACGTCCACGGGGCGATTTCGGTGCTGGTGCGGTCGACCATGTCGCCGACGGCCTCGCGGTATTGCGGCCATTTCTTGCGATTGCGCCAATCGTCGTCGGTGATCTTGTGGCGTTTGAATGGGATCTTCTCCCGCGCCTTGAAGCGCTCCAGCTGCGTCTTGTCGTCGATGGCCAACCAGAACTTCACCACCACGACATTCGCGTCGGTGAGTTGCTCTTCGAAGTCGTTGATCTCGCTGTACGCCCGCAACCAGTCGGCTTCGGTACAGAAACCCTCGACCCGTTCAACCAGCACCCGGCCGTACCATGAGCGGTCGAACACGGTGAATTTGCCCCGCGCCGGAATCTGTCGCCAGAAACGCCACAGGTACGGCTGCGCCAGTTCATCCTGACTCGGCGCTGCGATCGGCACGATATGGTATTGCCGAGGGTCCAGCGCCCCGGCCACACGTTTGATCGCCCCGCCCTTGCCCGCCGCATCGTTACCTTCGAAAACCGCTACCAATGCGTGACGACGCATGCGTTTGTCACGCATAAGGCCCGACAGTCGCGCCTGCTCGGTGATCAGTTGCTCGTTATAGGCGTCCTTGTCCAGCGCCAGGGTCATGTCCAGATTATCCAGCAGACTCAGCTCATCGGTGTTGCTGGGCAAAGGCCCGACGTTGACCAGGTTGGCGCTGCCTTCAGGGGTCTTGATCGCATTCTGCAAACCCTCCAGCAGCAAACGCCCCACGGTCAGGCTGCGATAGTTGGGGTCCACACCTTCGATCACATGCCACGGCGCATAGTCGCGGCTGGTACGGCGCAGGACGCGCTCACCAAAGCGTACGAACTTGTCGTAGGTCTGCGATTGCTGCCAGTCCAGCGGGCTGATGCGCCAGCTGTGCAGCGGGTCATCCTTAAGAGTCTTGAGGCGTAATTTCATCTGTTTCTTGGACAGGTGAAACCAGAACTTGAAAATCACCGCACCTTCGTCCACCAGCATTTTTTCCAGACGTTCGGCGGCATTGATCGCCTGGTCCAATACCGGGTCCTTGAACTGCTTGTGCACCCGGCCCTGAATCATCTGGCTGTACCAGTTGCCGAAAAAGATGCCGATCCGGCCTTTGGGTGGCAGTTGGCGCCAGTAACGCCAGACCGGCGGACGGGCCAGTTCTTCGTCGGTCTGCTGGTCGAACGTGCGCACTTCGATAAAGCGCGGGTCCATCCAGTCATTGAGCAACTTGACGGTTTCGCCCTTGCCGGCGCCTTCGATGCCGTTGATCAGCACGATGATCTGGCGCTTGCCCTGCTCATGCAGTTCGTATTGAGCGTCGAGCAGGGCTTCGCGCAGCGCCGGGACTTCGGCATCGTAGGTTTTGTCGTCGATGGAGTGGCCGATTTCAGCGGATTCGAACATGTAGTGCTCCTGTTCCAGATCGCTCAAGACTAGCGGATCGATACGAGCGATGTGGGTTGTGACAACGAATCCCTGCCTTGGGTCAATTATCGAGGGACTAACCCATGCCCGCGGCGAGTCCAGCGGTGGGTTAAGATGCCGGCCTTGCACCTGCCAAAGCCTTGCGTAGCCCGACGATGACCACTATTCAATACGCCCAGCTCGACTGGGACGAAAATGGCAACCCGATCTCCCGAGCGTTCGCCGACGTCTACTTCTCCAACGAATCGGGCCTGGCCGAAACCCGCCATGTGTTTCTGGCTCAAAACGATCTGCATGCGCGCTTCAGTGCTCTACAGGCGGATGCTCGTTTGGTCATCGGCGAAACCGGCTTTGGCACCGGGCTTAACTTTCTCTGTGCCTGGCAGATGTTCGAAGCCTGCGCGCGACCCGGGGCGCGGTTGCAATTCGTCAGTGTCGAGAAATTCCCCCTCAGCCGCGCCGACCTTGAACGGGCCTTGAGTCTTTGGCCGGAACTGAAAACATTCGCCGATCAACTGCTGACGCAATACGTGGCGATTCACGAGGGCTTTCAGCGGCTGGTGTTCGACAGTGGCCGGGTCACGCTGACCTTGCTGATCGGCGATGCGCTGGAGATGTTGCCGCAACTGGACGGGGCGATAGACGCATGGTTTCTCGACGGCTTCGCGCCTTCGAAAAACCCGCAGATGTGGACCCCCGAGCTGTTTGCCGAACTGGCGCGTTTGGCCGCGCCCGGCTCGACCATTGGCACCTTCACCAGCACCGGTTGGGTTCGCCGCGCCCTGAATGCAGCCGGTTTTAAGATGAAACGAGTGCCGGGCATCGGCCACAAATGGGAAGTGCTCAAAGGAACATTCATGGGCTGGCCTGTCGAGGCGCCTGCTCCCAGCGCTGCCAAACCGTGGTTCGCGCGGCCTCCTTTATCGACGCGCGAGCGCAAGGCTTTGGTGGTTGGTGCAGGCCTGGCCGGGTGCGCCACGGCAGCCAGTCTGGCCGCGCGAGGCTGGCAGGTCAGCCTGCTGGAGCGGCACGATGATCTGGCACAGGAAGCGTCGGGCAATCGGCAGGGCGTGCTGTACCTGAAACTCTCGGCCCACGGCACGGCACTGTCACAGCTGATCCTCAGCGGTTTTGGCCACACGCGACGGTTGCTGGAACAGCTGCAGCGTGGCGTCGATTGGGATGACTGCGGCGTGCTGCAACTGGCGTTCGATGAGAAGGAAGGCGCGCGCCAGGCGCAGTTGGCGCAAGCCTTTTCCCCTGAGCTGCTGCATGTACTGGACAAGGCGGACGCGCAAGCCCGGGCCGGGGTTGCGCTGGACAGCGGTGGCCTGTTCTACCCGCAAGGCGGCTGGGTGCATCCGCCCGCGCTGTGTCGGCACCAGGCAAACCTGGCGAACATACGCCTGATGACCCACAACGACGTGCTCCAATTGCGAAGAGACGGTGATGCCTGGCAGGCCTGGGATGGCGAACGTCTACTGGATTCGGCGCCCGTAGTGGTGTTGGCGGGCGCGGCGGAGGTCAAACGCTTTGCGGCCAGCGCCCAGTTGCCGCTCAAGCGCATTCGTGGGCAGATCACCCGGTTGCCGATGACCGAGAACAGTCAGTCGTTGAGCACGGTGGTCTGCGCCGAAGGTTACGTGGCACCGGGGCGGCTGGGAGAGCATACGCTGGGGGCCAGCTTCGACTTCAAGAGCGACGACCTGACGCCAACCGCAGCCGAGCATCTCGGCAATCTGCAGTTGCTGCGCGAGATCTCGGCGGATTTAGCCGAGCGGTTGCAGGTCAGCGCGCTGCCTGTTGAACAGCTGCAAGGGCGTGCCGCATTTCGCTGCACCAGCCCCGACTACCTGCCCATCGTCGGTCCGCTATCGGACAGGGAACGATTTCTGGAAGCCTACACGGTGCTGCGTAAGGACGCCCGGCAGGTCCCCCAGACCGAATGCCCCTGGCTGGACGGACTGTATGTAAACAGCGGCCATGGCTCGCGAGGACTGATCACCGCGCCTTTGTCCGGCGAGCTGATCGCGGCGTGGCTGGACAACGAACCTCTGCCGTTGCCGCGCAGCGTGGCAGAAGCCTGCCACCCGAACCGGTTTGTATTGCGCAGTTTGGTGCGCGGGAAGTAGTCAATCGGCGAGCATCGCAATCTGATTTTCATCCTGCCCGAAGCGCGCGGGAGCACGCTTGCTCGCGATCTGCCAGCCACCGGCAGTCAACCTGTAAACGCATACATCTGACGGCAGCCGGTCTTTGACTGTGCTGCCGGGCCCGGCAGATTGCGAGCTAGCAACGCGTCTATGAGACTTAAGCGTAATCCATTGGGCCCCTTCGGGCAGAAGCAGACCGCGGCGCCCGAGCAATTGATATCCGACGCAACTTCTTTGCCCGTATGCTGATCCACTGTCCGAACGTTTACGTATCCCGCTATTCTTCTCGCTGTTTCCTTTCAGGTGCATGTCGATGCTGCGAGTCCAGGGCGTGTTTAAAAGCTATGCCACGGCTCAAGGCCCGCTGGCAGTCTTACGGGGCGCGGATTTGCAATTGGGCCAAGGTGAAAGCCTGGCGTTGATGGGCGAGTCCGGCAGTGGCAAAAGCACCTTGCTGCACCTGGTGGCCGGGCTCGATCAGGTCGACAAGGGCAGCATCGAGATCGCCGGGCAGCGGCTGGATCAGATGAACGAAGCGCAACTTGCCAACTGGCGGCGTACCGAAATCGGCTTGGTCTTCCAGCAGTTCAACCTGATCGGCAGCCTCAAGGTCGAGGACAATCTTGCGTTTCAGGCGCGCCTGGCCGGGCGGTATCAAGCCCATTGGCAAGCCGAGCTGGTCGAGCGTCTCGGGTTGGGCGAGTTGCTCAAGCGCTATCCCGAACAGCTTTCGGGCGGTCAGCAGCAACGGGTTGCCATCGGTCGTGCCCTTGCCTCTCGCCCTGGACTGCTGCTGGCAGACGAGCCCACGGGCAACCTCGACGAGAGCACCAGCGACGAAGTGCTGCAGTTGCTGTTGGACCTGCTCGCCGACAGCCCCACCAGCCTGCTGATGGTGACGCACAGCCCGCGCGTGGCGGCGCGTCTGGATCGTCAGGCGGTGCTGCATCTGGGGCGTCTGGCCGCTGAAGGCGCTCGCTGATGCCGGTGTTTTTCTGGACGCTCAAGGCCCTGCTCAGCCATTGGCGGCGCCATCCGGTGCAATTCTTTAGCGTATTGACCGGCCTGTGGCTGGCGACCAGTCTGCTCACCGGTGTGCAGGCACTGAACAGTCAGGCCCGGGAAAGTTACGCCAAGGCCAGCCAGCTGATCGGCGGCGAACCGCAGAAGATCCTGGTCGCGCCTAATGGCGCCAACTACTCGCAAGCGTTATTCGTCAGCCTGCGTCGCGCGGGTTGGCCGGTGTCGCCCGCCTTGCGCGGTCGGATCACGCTCAAGGGCGTGCCCGATCAACGCCTGACGCTGCTGGGCATCGAGCCGGTATCGCTGCCTGCCAACACTGCCCTGGCCGGGCAGTCGCTGGACACTGCGCAAATCGTTGATTTTTTCACCCCGCCGGGCAGCACCTGGATCTCCCCGCAGACCCTGCAAGCGCTGGGTCTGCATGAGGGTGAACAGCCGCTCAGCGAGACCGGTCAGACCTTGCCACCGCTGCACGCGCAAGCGGATATGGCCCCCGGTTTGCTGTTGGTGGACATCGGATTCGCCCAGCAATTGCTGAACCAGCCCGGTCAGATCTCACGCATGATCCTGCCTGCGGACTTCGCGGAAAACGCGCCCGCCTTGCCCGCAGACATGAAGGGCGAACTGATCATCCGCAAGAGTGGGGAAGACAACGATCTGGGGCGCCTGACCGAAAGCTTTCATTTGAACCTCGACGCACTGGGCTTTCTGTCGTTCGTGGTCGGGCTTTTCATCGTGCATGCCGCTATTGGCCTGGCACTGGAACAACGTCGCGGCTTGCTGCGCAACCTGCGGGCCTGCGGCGTCAGCGCCCGAGGGTTGATCGGCAGCCTGGTGATCGAATTGGGTGTGCTCGCGTTGCTGGGCGGCATCGCCGGGGTCATCAGCGGTTACTGGCTGGCCAGCGTGTTACTGCCAGATGTTGCCGCCAGCCTGCGTGGCCTGTACGGCGCCGAAGTGGCCGGACACCTGAATCTGAGCATCTGGTGGTGGCTCAGCGGTCTGGGAGTGGCGCTGTTTGGCGCCTTTCTCGCCGGTGCCAGCAGCCTGTTGCGTGCGGCACGCCTGCCGTTGCTGGCGCTGGCCAACGCCCAGGCATGGCACGAAAGCCACGCGCGCTGGCTCAAGCGCCAGGGCTGGATTGCTGGCATTTCGGTGGTGATCGCATTGCTTGCGGTGCTGTTCGGCAACAGTCTGGCGGTGGGCTTCGTGTTGATGGCCAGCCTTCTGCTTGGCGCCGCGCTGGGTCTGCCGGTGCTGCTCAATGCCCTGCTCAACGTATTGCTGGGCAAGAGCCGCTCGGTCCTGGGACAGTGGTTTCTTGCCGACTGCCGTCAACAACTGCCGGCCCTGAGCCTGGCACTGATGGCCTTGCTACTGGCGATGGCGGCGAATATCGGCGCGGGCAGCATGACCTCCGGTTTCCGCCAGACGTTCAACCATTGGCTGGAACAACGCCTGAGCGCCGAGCTGTACATCAACCCGCAGAATTCCGCGCAGGCGGCGCCATTGCAAAAATGGCTGAGCGAGCAACCGCTGACGTCTGCCGTGCTGCCCAACTGGCAGGTGTCGCTGCAACTGCATGGCTGGCCTGCCGAACTGTACGGCGTGATCGACAATGCACATTACCGCCAGCACTGGCCGCTGCTCGAATCAGCCAGTGGCGACCCTTGGAGCCAATTGGCCAGCAACGATACGCTGATGCTCAGCGAACAACTGGCACGCCGACTCAAGGTGGGTGTCGGGGACGAGGTGAGATTGCCTGCGCCGGACGGCGACTGGCCACTGAGGGTCGTGGGCATCTATGCCGACTACGGCAATCCCAAAGGCCACATGCTCGTCAACGCCGAGCACCTGCTCGAACACTGGCCGCAGCTGACGCCCAATCGATTCAACCTGCGCATCGACCCTCACGCCATCGCGCAACTGCTGCGGGTACTGCACAACAAATTTGTCATCGACGATAACCGCATCGTCGATCAGATCCAGCTCAAGGCCTGGTCCCGGCAGGTGTTCGAACGCACCTTCGCGGCGACGGCAGCGCTGAACAGCTTGACGCTGATGGTCGCAGGTGTCGCGTTGTTCATCAGCCTGTTGACCCAAAGCCAGAGCCGTCTGGGCCAGTTGGCACCGCTATGGGCGCTGGGGGTTACCCGGCGGCAGTTGATGTTGCTGAATCTGGCCCAGACCTGGCTGCTGGCGGTGCTGACGCTGGTGCTGGCGATTCCGCTGGGGCTGTTGCTGGCGTGGTGTCTGGACGCAGTGATCAACGTTCAGGCATTCGGCTGGCGCCTGCCGCTGCAGGTATTTCCCGGGCAACTGTTGAGCCTGACACTGCTGGCGATGCTCGCCACCTTGCTGGCTTCGGCGTGGCCGTTGTACCGGCTGTATCGCACCCGCCCCGCCGACCTGCTGAGGACCTTCGCCCATGAGAGCTAAGGCAACGGCCCTGCTGCTGATCCTGCTGACGATGAGCGGTTGCGATGACAAAGCCGAAGAAGAGAAAGGTTTCGCCGGTCTGGCGGACGATGCCGACCGCTACGCCCAGGTTACCCCGGACAAGCGTTTGGTCTTTCCCCAGGATCACGGTCCGCATAACGATTTCCGCATCGAGTGGTGGTACATCACCGCCAATCTCAAGGATGCCGACGGCCACGCGTTCGGCGTGCAGTGGACGCTGTTCCGCAATGCCCTGCCCCGCCCGAACACCGCGCAAGGCAGCGATCAGGGCTGGAGCAACCGCAACCTGTGGATGGGGCATGCGGCGGTTACCTCCGAGGACGAGCACTACGCAGCCGAGCGTTATGCCCGCGGGGGTGTCGGGCAGGCTGGCGTAACGCTTACGCCTTTTTCCGCCTGGATCGATGATTGGGCCTTAAATAGCCAATCGACCACCGACGACCCGCTGACCGACATGCAACTGCAGGCGCACGGACCGCAGTTCAACTATCGCCTGCACCTGACGTCGAGCACACCTTTGGTGCTGCAGGGCAAGCAAGGGTTTAGCCAGAAATCGGAGCAAGGCCAGGCATCGTACTACTACAGCCAGCCGTTCTTTCAGGCCGATGGCCGTATCGAGATCGATGGAAAGGCGTATCAGGTGTCTGGGCCGGCGTGGCTGGACCGGGAATGGAGCAGCCAGCCGCTGACCGATGAGCAGACCGGCTGGGACTGGTTTTCCCTGCACCTCAAAGATGGCACCCAGGTGATGCTGTACCGCATGCGCCAGAAGGAGGGCGAGCCCTACCTGACCGGCACCTGGATCACGGCCGATGGCCGCACCGAGCTGCTGGCAGCCCGAGACATCGTCCTTGAGCCACAAGACACCACCGACGTCGAAGGCCGCGACATGCCCACCCGCTGGTCGGTAAAAATCCCTGGCAAGGGTGTAGATGTGACGGTTGAAGCGCTCAACCCACTGGCCTGGATGAACTTGCAGATTCCGTACTGGGAAGGTCCAGTGCAGGTCAGCGGAAATCAGGATGGGGTCGGTTATCTGGAGATGACCGGGTATTGAACACCCTAATTGCCACGCTACCGTTCTGCGCCGCGGCATCATTTCCCGTTGATCAGTTTCATCGCCAGATCAGGGCCGAAGGTTCCCGCAGACGGACCACCGTGACAATCAGCATGCGGCGATGAAGCGCCGTCGGAGTTCCCCGGTACCTTGACCCATACCCCCAACACCCCAGGGGAAATGGCAGTCTGTGTACTGCCGATTTTGCGCCCCGGCGGATTGCACCAATCCCCAGGGTCGGCGCCGTTTCCATTGCGACTGGTGTCGATTAGTATCGATTTCGTATAGCCGTGGGCAGCAGTAAGGGCTGCATTGATCTGGTTGCCATAAGCTGTCGTCTGGCTCGTCGAGTAAAAGTTGGAGACGTTAAGCGCAAAACCTTTGGCATCTGCAACACCCGACTGCGCCAAGTGAGTGGCCATCATCGGGGCGGGCTTCCAATGCGCATTCCCGGCGTCGACATACACTTGAGCCGACGGGGCTTTTTCTTTGAATGCCGTGATCGCGTACTTCAGCAAGCCGACACGCTCGCTTCTTTTGGCAGCACTCAGGCATTCGATATCGGCAATGGCGTCAGGCTCAAGAATGACCACCGCCGGGCGTGAACTCAAGCCGCCGACGAAGGCGTCTATCCAGGTCCTGTAGCTGGCGGCATCCTCGGCGCCTCCTGGTGAAGCCCCACCCGCGCAATCGCGCCCCGGAATGTTATAGGCCACCAAGATCGGCGTTTTATCTGCATTCTTTGCGGCGGTCGTGAAATCAATGACGGCCTGGCGCACGTGCTCTGTGCGCTGACTGGTACCTGTGAACCAGCGAGCGGTCGGAACATCGGCCACTGCGCTTTTGATCGTTGGTGCCCGTGCGTCCATCGGATTGTTGGTGACCCATGTTGCCGCTGTAGAGCCGGGATTGACGTAGTAGCCGCTCGCCGCCTGGGTCTGAAAAGTGATGAACGCCACTATAAAACTACTCACGTACGTCAACTTCATGGGTTGGGCACCTCTCAGTGATTTGCCGTGGACCGAATCCGCTCTCTGATTACTTAAGGTTTCTCACTAAACTTGAGAAGAACCAAATCCTTGCTTATAACCCTTCGTTCTAAAACTATGGCAATCCCCACCGGTCAGTCTTTGGGTAGTCGGACTTCCCGTCTACGCTCCCCAACGGAAAACCGGTAAGGATTATATGTGCGGATTAGCTGGTGAATTACGTTTCGACAACCAACCTGCGGACCTCGCCGCAGTAGAACGCATTACCCATCATCTGGCCCCTCGCGGCCCGGATGCGTGGGGTTTTCATAGCCAAGGGCCGATTGCCCTGGGCCATCGCCGCCTGAAAATCATGGACCTGTCCGATGGCTCGGCGCAGCCGATGATTGACAGCCATCTGGGCCTGTCGCTGGCCTTCAATGGCGCGATTTACAACTTCCCTGAACTGCGTGCCGAGCTTGAAGCACTCGGGTACCCGTTCCATTCCGGTGGCGACACCGAGGTGCTCCTCAAGGGCTACCACGCTTGGGGCGCGGACATGCTGCCCAAGCTCAACGGCATGTTCGCCTTCGCGATCTGGGAGCGCGACAAGAAAAGCCTATTCATCGCCCGCGACCGTCTGGGCGTCAAGCCGCTGTACATTTCGCGCACCGACAAGCGCCTGCGCTTCGCCTCGGCCTTGCCTGCGCTGCTCAAGGGCGGCGACATCAGTCCGATGCTCGATCCGATCGCACTGAATCACTACCTGAATTTCCATGCCGTGGTACCTGCCCCGCGCACCCTGCTGGCCGGTGTCGAGAAAGTTCCGCCCGCCACCTGGATGCGCGTCAGCGCCGACGGCAAGGTCGAGCAGAAAGTCTGGTGGACGCTGCCCTACGGCCCTCGCGCCGACGAAGCGAACCTAACCCTGGAAGACTGGCGCGACCGCGTGCTCGACAGCACTCGCGAAGCGGTAGCCATTCGGCAACGCGCGGCGGTGGATGTCGGTGTGCTGCTCTCCGGCGGCGTCGATTCCAGCATGCTGGTGGGGCTGTTGCGTGAGGTTGGTGTGAAAGACTTGTCGACCTTCTCGATTGGCTTCCAGGATGCTGGCGGCGAGCGCGGCGACGAGTTTCAGTATTCAGACCTGATCGCCAAGCACTATGGCACCCATCACCATCAACTGCGCATCCAGGAAAGCGAAATCATCGAGCAACTGCCTGCCGCGTTTCGCGCCATGAGCGAGCCGATGGTCAGTCACGACTGCATCGCGTTTTACCTGTTGTCCCGCGAAGTCGCCAAGCATTGCAAAGTGGTGCAAAGCGGCCAGGGCGCGGACGAACTGTTCGCCGGCTATCACTGGTACCCGCAGGTCGATGGCGCTAGCGATCCTTATGCCGCGTACCGGGAAGCCTTCTTTGACCGCAGCTACGACGAGTACGCAGCTACCGTGACGCCGCAGTGGCTGACCGCCAACGATGCGGCCGGTGACTTTGTGCGCGAGCATTTCGCTATGCCAGGCGCTGAGGCCGCAGTGGATAAAGCCCTGCGTCTGGACAGTACGGTGATGCTGGTGGACGACCCGGTCAAGCGCGTCGATAACATGACCATGGCGTGGGGCCTGGAAGCCCGTACGCCGTTCCTCGACTACCGCCTGGTGGAACTGTCGGCGCGTGTGCCTGCGCGCTTCAAGCTGCCGGACGGCGGCAAGCAAGTGCTCAAGGAAGCGGCGCGCCTGGTGATTCCGTCCGAAGTCATTGACCGCAAAAAAGGCTATTTCCCGGTGCCCGGGCTTAAGCACCTTGAGGGCGATACGCTCAATTGGGTGCGTGATCTGCTACTCGACCCGAGCCAGGACCGCGGCCTGTTCAACCCCACCATGCTCGACAAGTTGCTGACCCATCCGGATGGTCAATTGACCCCACTGCGCGGCTCCAAACTGTGGCAGCTCGCGGCGCTGAACCTGTGGCTCAGCGAACAAGGACTTTGACCGATGAAAGCCAACGCATCGATCTACAATCAGCGTCTGCTGCGCGGGCAGGCGCCGTCCTATGAGCGCCTGCAAGCCCGCTTCGCCGAGGACGGCAGCACGCCCGACAGCGAGCCGCTGGCTCTGCACTGCGGTTGGGGCCGCCTGCTGATCGGGCACACTTATCCCGACCCTGCGGCCCTGGCCCATGAATTGTTGAACGAGAAAGCGGGCGAGCGTGACATTGCACTTTACGTCGCCGCGCCGCAGCAGGTGCTGGCGCAATCACCGCAGCAGCTGTTCCTCGACCCATCAGACACATTGCGCCTCTGGTTCAGTGATTACCGCCCTGCCCAGCGCGTGTTTCGCGGGTTCAGGATTCGCCGTGCACAGAACCAGGCCGACTGGGACGCCATCAACAACCTGTACATCGCTCGCGGCATGCTCGCCATTGACCCGAGCCTGCTGACTCCGCGCCATCTGGGTGGGCCCGTTTACTGGATTGCAGAGGATGAAACCACCAATGCCGTGATCGGCAGCGTCATGGGCCTGAACCATCAGAAGGCTTTCAACGACCCGGAAAACGGCAGCAGCCTGTGGTGTCTGGCGGTGGACCCGCAATGCACTCGGCCAGGTGTGGGCGAAGTGCTGGTGCGTCACCTGATCGAGCATTTCCAGAGCCGCGGCCTGGCCTATCTGGATCTGTCGGTGCTCCACGACAATCACCAGGCAAAAAACCTCTACGGCAAGCTGGGCTTTCGCAACCTGCCGACCTTTGCCATCAAGCGCAAGAACGGGATCAACGAGAAGCTGTTCCTGGGTCCGGGGCCGCAAGCGGACTTTAATCCCTACGCGCGTATCATTGTCGAGGAAGCACACCGTCGCGGCATCGATGTGCAGATCGACGACGCCGAGGCCGGCCTGTTCACGCTGATCCATGGTGGTCGGCGCATTCGTTGCCGCGAGTCGCTGAGCGATCTGACCTCTGCGGTCAGCATGACCCTGTGCCAGGACAAGCACCTGACCAATAAGGTGCTTAAGGCGGCGGGGCTGCAACTGCCGGTGCAACAACTGGCGGGCAACGGTGACGACAACCTTGCCTTCCTCGATGAGCATGAGCGCATCGTGGTCAAGCCAGTCGATGGCGAGCAAGGTCAAGGCGTTGCCGTGGATCTGCGCACCATCGATGACGTTCAGGCGGCCGTCGAGCGCGCGCGTCAGTTCGATTCCCGCGTGTTGCTGGAAAGCTTCCACGAGGGTCTGGATCTGCGCATCGTGGTCATCGGTTTCGAGGTGGTGGCTGCGGCGATTCGCCGTCCAGCAGAAATCATGGGCGATGGCCGTCATACCGTCGGCCAATTGATTGAAGCCCAGAGCCGCCGCCGCTCAGCAGCAACCGGGGGTGAAAGCAGGATCCCGGTTGATGAGGAAACCCATCGCACCGTGCAAGACGCAGGTCTGACTTTCGACAGCGTGCTGCCTGCTGACCAGCGTCTGGCGGTGCGCCGCACTGCCAACCTGCACACCGGCGGATGCCTGGAAGACGTGACGGCCATCCTGCACCCGGTATTAAAAGACGCTGCCATCCGCGCTGCCCGCGCGCTCGACATTCCGGTGGTGGGTCTGGACCTGATGGTTCCAGCCGCCGACCAGCCGGAATACGTGTTCATCGAAGCCAACGAACGCTGCGGCCTGGCCAATCATGAGCCACAGCCGACTGCCGAACGCTTCGTCGATCTATTGTTTCCCCACAGCCTGCCCGTTCACGGCTAAAGCAGCCACGAGTGGCAAGCCGCAAGCGGCGAGTGAAGTCAACGCGGATAAGCCTTTGACTTTGCTTGCAGCTTGAAGCCCTACGCTCGTCGCTGCTCTGACAGGAGCCCCCATGACCACTCCAAACATCCTCGACCCGGATCTGAACTACCTGCAGAAAGTCCTGCTGGAAATGCTCGCGATTCCAAGCCCCACGGGTTTTACCGACACCATCGTGCGCTACGTTGCCGAACGTTTGGAAGAGCTGGGCATCCCCTTCGAATTGACCCGACGCGGCACCATTCGCGCGACCTTGAAAGGCAAGCAGAACAGCCCGGACCGCGCCGTTTCCGCGCACCTGGACACCATCGGCGCCAGTGTGCGCGAGGTCAAAGACAACGGCCGCCTGGGCCTGGCTGCAGTAGGCTGCTGGTCAAGCCGCTTTGCCGAGGGTAGCCGCGTCAGCGTGTTCACTGACACCGGCGTAATTCGCGGTAGCGTGCTGCCATTGATGGCCTCGGGGCATGCGTTCAACACCGCCGTGGACACCCTGCCAATCAGTTGGGACCACATCGAGTTGCGGCTGGATGCCTATTGCGCCACCCGAGCCGACTGCGAATCACTGGGGATCAATGTTGGCGATTTCGTCGCCTTCGATCCGCTGCCTGAGTTCACCGAAAGCGGTCACATCAGCGCCCGTCATCTGGACGACAAGGCGGGCGTGGCGGCCTTGTTGGCAGCGCTGAAGGCGATCGTCGACAGCGGCGCCGAACCGCTGATCGACTGCCATCCGCTGTTCACCATCACCGAGGAAACCGGCAGCGGCGCGGCGGGCAGCTTGCCGTGGGACGTCAGCGAATTTGTCGGCATCGACATTGCGCCGGTTGCCCCCGGCCAGCACTCCAGCGAACACGCCGTGAGCGTAGCGATGCAGGATTCCGGCGGTCCCTACGACTACCACCTGTCCCGCCACCTGCTGCGCCTGGGACAGGAAAAAGAGCTGTCGGTGCGCCGAGATCTGTTTCGTTATTACTACAGCGATGCGCACTCGGCGATCACTGCTGGCTACGACACCCGCACAGCCCTGCTGGCGTTCGGCTGCGACGCGACCCATGGCTATGAGCGCACGCATATCGACAGCCTCAGCACGCTGAGTCGTTTATTGACGGCGTACATCATGAGCCCGCCGGTCTTCGCCAGTGATGCAAAACCGGCCAACGCGTCGCTGGAAAATTTCAGCCATCAGATCGAGCACGATGCACAGATGGAAACCGACACCCGAGTGCCCGCGGTGGACACATTGGTAGGCCAGCGGTGACGGCTACCCCCCGGGGTGCAGACGTCTCGCCAAACTGAGGATGAACCGCTCTCGCGGTTCGTAGGCGCGTTTGCGTAACTTCGCAGGAAAAATCGCGGTTGTTGTAGCCCCCCTACAGCGACCGCGCTAGCATCGCGCCACCTGTTCATTGCGATAACCGAGAATTCTATGCTGATCCCCCACGACCAACTCGAAGCCGACACCCTGACGCGTCTGATCGAGGATTTCGTGACCCGCGATGGCACCGATAACGGTGATGACACGCCGCTGGAGACTCGCGTGCTGCGGGTCCGGCATGCGTTGACCAAAGGCCAGGCGGTGATCTTTTTCGACCTGGAAAGCCAGCAATGCCAACTTATGCTCAAGCATGATGTGCCCAAAGAATATTTCGACAAATAAAGACCGTCGGCCCGCGGGGGATGCTTGGCTACGAGGTCGGTGACTGCGCGGCCTTTTGCTGCAGGCGCGCAGCGATTCGCCTATAAACCTCCGCACGGTGGATTTTCACGTGCTGCGGCGCATCGATACCCAGACGCACCTGATTGCCGGTGATGCCCAGGACCTGCACCTTGATGTCATCACCGATGGAGAACGTTTCTCCTATCTCTCGCGTCAATACCAACATTTTCCTGCTCCCTGGGTGGTAATCGAGAGCGCAGGTTGCCGCGCTGGATCCAATCCTTCAATGAGCGTAGTGCAAATCAGACTTGTCCTTCAAAGTCAGACGGCGGCAACTGACAGACATGTCCTACATGCGGACGCAGACGATGAAACTCGTTGAAATCCGACACAAGGTCTAAGGTTTTTTCCAGTACGTTTTGCTTATGAACCCGACCAGCGTGGCCCGAACAATATGATCGTGGCACCTACCACGCAGAAGGCCACGCCAATCCAGTCCGACGTCAGGGGCCGCACGCGCTCTATCAAACCGAGCCAGGCGATGGAGGCAATAACGTAGATCCCACCGTACGCCGCGTAAGCTCGGCCGGCATAGGTGGCTTCGACTCGGGTGAGCAGGAGCGCGAACGCGGTCAGGCTCAGCAGCGCGGGAACCACCCAAAGCACGCCTTTGCCCTGCCGCAGCCACATCCAGAAGCCATAACAGCCAGCAATCTCGAACAGCGCGGCGAGGAAGAACCAAAGGTAGTTGAACACGGTGAGGTCTCTTCAAGAGTGACGGCAGAGGTGCGCGCCACCCTAGCAGAAATCGACCGGGGCACGCCCTGCCCTCACTCCGCTTTTGCCTTGGCGCGCATCTTGTCGGCCATGCTGGCCATCTCGTCATAGATTGCTTGGGGATTCTGTTGCTTGACCTGCCAGGCGGCGCGCCCCTGTTCGTGAGGCAGGATTAGGAATTGGCCCTTGCCGACCTCATCAAAGATATAGCTGGCAATGTCGCTTGCGCTGATGGGCGAGCTTTCCAGCAGCTTGCCGACCTGAGCCTTCATGGCAGGCGTCGGGCCGCGAAAGGAGTCCAGCAGGTTGGTCTGGAAGAACGACGGGCAAACGACGTGCACGCTGATTTCCTGCTGCCTCAACTCGACCAGCAAACTTTCCGATAACGCCACCACGCCCGCCTTGGCCACGTTGTAGTTGCTCATCGCCGGCCCCTGCATCAAAGCGGCCATCGAAGCGATGTTGATGATCTTGCCCTTGCTCTGCTCCAGCAGTGGCAAAAACGCCTTGCAACCTTTGACCACGCCCATAAGGTTGATTGCGATCTGCCAGTCCCAGTCCTCCAGCGACAGCTCGCCGAAGAAGCCGCCGGACGCCACCCCTGCGTTGTTAACGATAATGTCGATGCCGCCGAACTTTTGCTCGCAAGCCTGGGCGAATGCGGTCAACTGGCTGTAGTCGCGCACATCGCAACGCTGAGTGAAACCGTCACCGCCCGCCTCGCGCACCTGCTTCAGGGTCTCTTGAAGACCACTATCGCTGACATCGGACAGCGCCAGATGCCAGCCTTCGCGTGCCCAACGCCGTGCGATTTCGCGCCCAAGGCCGGATCCTGCGCCAGTGATCATGATGCGATTTTGCATAACCATTGCCTTGTCGATTGCGAGGAAGTGGCTTGAGTGTAAACAGGCGCCTTGTGCGGACGCGCCTTCATCAGCTCGCTGAATATGCCAGGCAAACCTTCGCTTTGGGCTCTGTGCGAAAAGTCAGCGAGCGAAGGGCAGCCAATGCAAAAACAGGCGAGGAAGCGGAGCCTGGGTGTTGTAAATGAGCATTCAGAGCCTGTTTTTAACGCAGCATCACCCGAGCGCAGCCACTTTTGTACAGAGCCTAGGGGGCTTTGGGACGCGCCCGCCAGCGCTTGATGACCCTTGCGTAAGCCAACAGGTTGGCCGACAGCACGACTGCGCCGAAACCGATCTGCATTTGCGGCGTAAGGCCTGCGGGGTAGATCAGGGCGATCAGGTAATGGCCGATGAAATCCCCTTGATACCCTGCGGCGCCTGCGTGGAAGCGCAGGCTGTTTTCCAGAGAAGTCAGCGGGCAATACAAATGAAAAAACTCTACGGCCATGCCCCAGGCGACGGCGGGCAAGTGCAACCAGACCCAAAAATGTCGATGCAAAACCAACAGCGCACCGAACAGAACGAAAATAATGAACAAGAAATGGAAGACGACCACCCCATCGGCCATGAGGGCATAAAACATAGCTCGCCTCCTATAAAGGCTTACGCGGCAACTTCAGGACCGGACAGGGATATGTTAGTTCCATACTGATTGGCTGTAAGATAACGGTTTTTTGTGGCCAGGCCCGCTTTTTAGTTTTGATGGAATTTGTATATCTCATTGATTTTTAAGACTTTTATAAAAATATTATTTTTTATTTCCTTTCGTCCGAACTTTTTGTTCAGGGCCTTAGTCGGATTGATCAAGCAGTACAACTTTTAACGAAGTTGGCAAATGCTTGAACGGCATGGCCATTTACCAAGTACACAAGAAGGAACTCGTTATGGGCATCGGCACAATTCTGATCATTATCCTCATTCTGCTGCTGGTTGGCGGTCTTCCGATCTTCCCGCACTCCAGAAGTTGGGGTTATGGGCCGTCGGGTATCATCGGTACAATTCTGGTGATTCTGTTGATTCTGGTATTGCTCGGCAGGATATAACCTCCTGACAGCCAGTCAAAAAAACCCGCTTTTTTAGCGGGTTTTTTTATGCTGTTTTTTTAGTGGACTGGTGGCGCTGGATACCGTACTCATACCCGTTATCAAGGGTGGCCTGACGCAGCTTCGGCTCCCGGGCCTGTACCGAGCTGGCGATTTTTGTCGTCTGGACTTGCGGATAAGAAGATCAAAGCAGAAGCAGAACTTGAACGTTGATCGTTCCCATGCTCCGCGTGGGAATGCATCTTCTGACGCTCTGCGTGGTGCAGATACTCGACGTGAAGCGTCAGACAACCGTTACCACGCGGAGCGTGGGAACGATCACATGCTCTGCGTGGGCAGGGTCACATTTTTGTCGTCTGGACGTGCGGGTAAGAAGCTCAAAAGCAGAAGCAGAACTTGAACGTTGATCGTTCCCATGCTCTGCGTCACTAGTGTCCG
>NZ_DIHC01000051.1:421-53862 GCF_002419965.1 Pseudomonas sp. UBA5706 | reverse complement strand
CACGCCCTGCCGGCGCAAGTAATGCGCCAACTGATTGGCCCGTTGATCCAGTTGCCGATACGTCAGCACCTGATCGCCACAACGCAAGGCTTCACGCTCGGGATGCAACTGCGCCAGACGCTCGAAATGACGATGCACAACGGGCTCATGTCCGTCTGCAAAAGAGCCCGCCCAATCCCGAGCGGTGTCATTCACCTGAATCAACTGCGCACGGTCCTGCGAATCGAGCAGCTCTACATCACCCACCGCTGCGTCTGGCCGTTCCAGCATCTGCGCGAACAGCTGCACGAAACGCGCATGCAGCCTCTCGACACTGCTGGCGTCAAACAGATCGGTAGCATAGTTCCAGTTGCCCGCCAGTTCGCCCGCTGCGTTCTCCCAGGTGTGCAGGGCCAGGTCGAACTGCGCGCTGCCGCTGTCCAGCGGCATCAGGGTGGCGTTCAGGCCGGGCATCAAGTGCAGCGCTTCGTCCTGACGCTGCTGATGGTTGTAGAGCACCTGGAACAGCGGGTTGTGGCTCAGGCTGCGCTCGGGTGCCAGGGCATCCACCAGTTGCTCGAACGGCAGGTCCTGATTGGCCTGGGCACCTTGTGAGGCCAGACGCACGTTGTCGATGATCTGATTGAAACTGGCGTCGGCATGGACCTCGCCACGCAGGATCTGGGTGTTGACGAAAAAGCCGATCAGGCCTTCGGTCTCAGCGCGCTGACGCCCGGCAATCGGCACGCCGATGCGCAGATCGTTCTGCCCGCTCAGGCGCTGCAGCAATACCTGATAAGCAGCCAGCATCACGGTGAACAGGGTCACGCCTCGTTGTTGGGCCAGTTCACGCAGGCGACCGGACAACGCTGCGTCGAAGCTAAATGGCAGTCGCGCACCGCGGAAACTCTGGCGCGCCGGACGCGGACGATCGACTGGCAATTCCAGCACAGGCGGTTCATCGCCCAACTGCTGCTTCCAGTATTCCAGCTGCCGGTCAGCCTCACCCGCTTGCAGGCACGCGCGCTGCCACAGGGCAACGTCGGCGTAGGTCAGCGGCAAGGACGGCAGCACGCTGCGGTCGCCTTCAAGTGACGCGCGATAAGCCTGCACCACATCCAGCAACAGCACCTGAATCGACCAGCCGTCGGCGATGATGTGATGCAGGCAGACCAGCAGCACATGCTCGTCCTCGGCCAGCCTGACCAACGCCACGCGCCACAGCGGGCCCCGTGCCAGATCGAACGGGCGCCGGGCGAACGCGTCAGCCAGCCCTTGCAGCTCGGTCTCGTCACCCGCCGCCAACTGCTCGAACGGCACCGGCTGCGATGGCTGAATCACCTGCTCGGGCGCGCCGTCTTCGGCGCTGTCGAACACCGTGCGCAGACTGGCGTGACGCTCGGCCACACGCTCGAACGCCAATTGCAGAGCGGCGACATCCAGCGCCCCCTTCAGACGCAGAGCGCCCGGCAGGTGATAGGTGCTATTGCCCGGTTCGAGCTGTTCAAGGAACCACAGGCGCTGCTGGGAGAACGAGGTCGGACTGCGCTCGCCTGCCACGCCGGACGGAATCGGCAGCGCCGAGGCATCCAGCCCCTGCTCGCGCAACTTGCCCAGAAACACCCGGCGCTGCGCTGCGCCAAGGCTGAGGAAACGGGTGGCCAACGCCAGCAGCTTGCTTTGCGAAGTCATGCTCGGTTGCGACATCAGTTGCTTTCCTCCAGCTCATTCATTAACTCGTCCAGGGCATCGAGCCGGTCGAGCGTCAGGGTCTGCCCCTGCAAGGTGTCGATCAGGGCCGCCTGTGCAGCGACAGTGGTGGCTTCGAAGGCCTGCGCCAGCGGAATGCTCACCCCCAGGCGCTCGCGGATCCGCGACAACAGACGCGTTGCCAGCAGCGAATGCCCACCCAATTCAAAGAAGTTGTCGTCGCGTCCGACCTGCTCGATGTTCAGCAGGCTCTGCCAGAGCTCGGCGAGAATCTGTTCACGCTCGCCCCGGGGCGCTTCGAAGCTGCGCTCATGCCACGTCGGTGAAGGCAGCGCCTTGCGATCAAGCTTGCCGTTAGCGGTGCGCGGCAGGCGTTCGAGCAGCATCACGTGCGCCGGCACCATGAACCCTGGCAACTCGTGAGCCAGTGCAGTTTTCAATAACGTGGCGAGCACGTCTGCGCTGAGCGCTGGTCGAGATTCAGCGACCACATAGGCCACCAGTTGCGGGCCGTGCGGCGTCGGTTGCGCACTGACCACGGCGTCACGCACGGCAGGCTGAGCCAGCAACAGGTTTTCGATTTCGCCCAGTTCGATCCGCTGGCCGCGGATCTTCACCTGAAAGTCAGCGCGACCGACGTATTCCAGCACCCCGTCAGCGTTCCAGCGCGCCAGATCGCCGCTGCGATACAACCGCGCCCCCGCCTCGCCGAACGGATCGGGCAAGAAGCGCTCGGCGGTCAGGCCCGGACGCGCGGCATAACCGCGTCCCACGCCCACGCCGCCGATGTACAACTCGCCCACCACGCCGGGGGCCGCCAGTTGCAGGCTCGAATCGAGCACGTACAACCGGTTGTTGTCGGTCGGGCGACCAATCGGCATGTGGACGTTGCCGGCCGGCGCGGCGGTCAGGGTGTGCAACGCCACATCGTCGGCGCACTCGGCCGGTCCGTAAGCGTTAACCAGCGGCACGTTCGGATAACGGGAGAACCAACGAGCGGCCAGATCCACGGTCAGCGCCTCGCCGGTGGGCAGCAGCCAGCGCAGGGCTTGGAGCGTGTGCGGCGCCACGGCGAGCATGCCGTCGATCACCGCCGGCACGCACTCCAGCACGCTGACCCCATTGGCCGCCACAGCTTCCAGAAGGCGCTGCGGATCGTGGACCACCAAGTCCGGCAGAATTTCCACGCGCCCGCCGAACAGCGGCGCGGTAAGGAACTGCCACACCGAAATATCAAAACCGGTGGCGGCGGTCTGCGCGATCACGTCGCCCTCGCCCAGCCGCAGATAGGGCAGCTTGGACATCTGGTTGTTGAGCATGCCGCGCTGATTGACCATTACCCCTTTCGGCTCGCCGGTGGAACCTGAGGTGTAAATCACATAGGCCAGTTGCTCTGCGCTGGCGTAACGGCCTGGGTTGCTGTCGCCATTGGTGTCCAGCAAGTCTTCGAGAATCAGCAGCCGAGGCTTGGCCTCGGCCAGTTGCAGAATCGCCTCGACCTGGGCCAGGCACTCCCGAGGGGTCAGCAACACCGGCGCGGCGCTGCTGCCCAACATGCGTGCGCTACGCCCCGCCGGATGGCGGTCGTCCAGGGCCAGATAGGCGCCACCGGCCTTGAATGCACCGACGATCATGCTCAGCAGCGGCAGGCCACGGGGAGCGAACAACGCCACCACGTCATCACCCTGCACACCGGCAGCGATCAGCCCGTGACCGATGCGGTTGGCCGCGCGGTTGAGTTGCTCGTAGCTCAGGCTTTGCCCCTGGCAGCGCGCCACTTCCAGCGCCGGGTGGGCCTGCACCCGAGATTCGAAACGCTCCAGGTAGCTGATGTCATACCAGTGCTTTTGCAGCAGTCCCTGACCCTGTTGCAGCAGCTGTTCGCGCTCGGTCTGTTGCAGGACCTGCAGTTGGCTCAACGTCTGCTGCGGGTTGTCGATCAGTTGCGTCAAGAGTCGACGCAAATGTGCGACCAGCGAGTTCATGTCCACATCGTTAAAGTGACGGGTGTCATAGGTCAGCTGCAATTGCAGTGACTCGCCCGGCAGCAAAACCACGGTCAACGGATAGTTGGTATGGGTCCGGTTAGCCAGCGGATTGATTCGGTATTCGTTCACGGCCTGCTGAACCTCGGCGCCCAACGGAACGTTTTCAAAGACGAACAGGCTGTCGAACAGCGGCTGGCCGCGCGGGGTGTCGGCCAACAGCTGAATGTCGGCCAGCGACAGGTGCTCGTGCTGGCGCATCTGGGCGTTCTGCGCCTGCAACGCGTTGAGCAGCTCCAGTGCCGAGGCGCCCATGCCCGAGCGTTTGATGCGCAGCGGCAAGGTGTTGATGAACAGCCCGAGCGCGCCTTCGATGCCCTCAAGCTCAGTCGGACGACCGGCCACGGTGACCCCGAACAAAACTTCTTCGCGGTCAGCGTGATGCATCAACACCAGCGCCCAGGCGGCTTGCACGAAGGTGTTGGCGGTCAGCCGATGCTGACGGGCCTGGTCGGCGAGTTTCGCGGTCTGGGCGTTGCCCAGGGCCAGCGTCACATCGCGCATCTGCGGCTCGCCTTGCGGGCTGTGGCGATAAGGCAGCGGCGTGACGTCGGTGAACCCGGCCAGCGCCTGGCGCCAGTACTGGCGGCTCACCGCTTCGTCCTGTTCGGCGAGCCAGGCCAAAAAGTCGCGATAAGGGCGCGCGGCCGGCAGACTCACGCGGCGACCCTCGAGGAAAGCGCGGTAATGGGCAAAGAACTCAGTGAGCATCAGGCCCCGGCACCACGCGTCGATCAGCGCGTGATGGTGGCTTTGGACGATGCGCAAATCCGCCTCGCCAAACTTGACCAGACGCAGGCGCAGCAACGGCGCACGGGCGAAGTCGAAGCCCTGCTCGCGCTCGGCGGCGAGGACCTCTTCCAGCTCGGCCTCGGCGGCGTCCCTAGACAGGTGACTGAGGTCGATCAGTTGCGCCGGTGACGGTACGCGGCGCATCACCACCTGGCGCTGCACGCCGCTTTCCAGCCCATGGAAAGCCGTACGCAATGCCGGATGACGCTGCACCACTTGCTGCCAGGCAAACGTGAAGGCTTGGAAATCCACCTCGCTGCCGACTTCGTACTGATCCTGCATCAGGTAGATGCCATTGCCCTGCTCCAGCAGGCTGTGCAGCAGAATCCCCTGTTGCATCGGCGCCAGCGGCAGGATGTCTTCAATGTCCCGCGCCGGAATCGCCAGGGTGTCCAGTTGCGCTTGATTGAGGCCAGCCAGCGGGAAGTCCGACGGGGTCAGACCGGCGTTGCGTTCGTCGCTGCAGTGGGCGATCAGGTGCAGCAATTGCTCGCGGTACGACGCCACCAGTCGCTCGATGGTCTGGCGGCTGAAACGCTCGCGGCTGAAGGTCCAATCCAGATGCAGCTGACCGTCGCGCACCTGACCGTCGACGGCCAAGGCGCTGGCCAGCGGGCCTTGGGGATCGCGCTGATGGGCAGGCGTAACGCTCGACAGGGCGAACAGCGCACCTTCGGAGCCCTCGAAGCGGTCATCGAAACGCCCGAGGTAGTTGAAAGTCACACCCTGCCCTGTCAGCTCCGGCAGATCAGTGCCTGCCAGGTATTTGAGCACCCCATAACCCAAACCCTTATCCGGCACGGCGCGCAGCGCTTCCTTGACGGCCTTGAGGGTGGCAACGGCGTCGCGGCCGGTCTCCAGCGCCAGCGGATAGAGGTTGGTGAACCAGCCGACGCTGCGGCTCAGGTCAAGCGTGCCGTCTTCGCGGCCATGGCCTTCAAGGCTGATGATGTGGCGATCGCGACCGGTCCACTGCGACAAGGCTTGCGCAAGCGCTGCCAGCAACAGGTCGTCGATGCGCGTGCGATAGGCGGCCGGGGCTTCGCTGAGCAAGCGCCGGGTGGCCTGTGCGTCGAGGGTCAGGCTGACCGTTTCGCCATCGCCCACCTTGCTCTGGAGGGAGGTGTCCCCCGGCAGGCAGGCGTCGGCCAACGCCAATCCCTGCCAATACGGCAGCTGCATGACCAGTTCCGGGCTGCGCGCCAGGTTCTGCAGGGAGTGCGACCAGCTTTGGAAGCTGGCGGTTTTCTCCGCCAGGGTGGCCGTTTGGCCAGCAACCAGACGGCTGTAGGCGTGCTGCAGGTCCTCCAGTAGCACGCGCCACGACACGCCATCGACCGCCAGGTGATGAATCGCCATGAGCAAGCGACCCTCGCCCGATGGCAAGCGCGCATGAACCACACGCAGCAAAGGTCCGGTTTCGATGTTCAGGCTGCGCTGAGCCTCGTCGCCCAGTGAAGCGAGGTCTTCCTGGCGAGTCAGCTCGCAGGTCCACAGCAGGCGCTCGGCGTTTTCGCTGTCGCGATAGCGTTGTTGCCAATGACCGTCGTCACCCTGATGGAAGCTCAGGCGCAGGCTGTCGTGCTGAGCCAGTAACACCGCAAGCGACTGTTGCAGCAACACCACGTCCAGCGCCCGGGGCAGATTCAATAACAGCGACTGGTTCCAGTGTTGACGATGGGTTATCGGCAAGGCGAAAAAGCGCGCCTGGATCGGGGTCAGCGCAAAGTCCCGCGGCGCCACCGGCGTAGCCACAGGCGCGGCGGCAGGCTTGGCTTCGGACAGCACGGCCACCTGGGCCAGCTCGGCGATGGTCTGCTTTTCGAACAGCTGCTTGGGTGTCAGGCGAATTCCCTGACGGCGCGCGCGCGCGATGATCTGCAGGCTGAGAATCGAGTCGCCACCCAGGCTGAAGAAATTGTCATGACGGCCCACGGCGTCGACATTCAGCGCGTTTTCCCAGAGCGCGGCCAACGTGGCCTCGACGCCTGCATGGGGGGCTTCGAAGCTCTGGGAAACCGCTTGCGGCACTGGCAGGGCAGCTTGATCGAGCTTGCCGTTGGCCGTGACCGGGAACGCCTCAAGCGTCAGCACGTGGCTGGGGACCATGTAGTCGGGCAGGCGTTCGGCCAGTTGTGCACGCAAGGTTTCGCCGTCGATCTGCACGCCTTTGTGGATCAAGCCATAAGCGATCAGTTGTCCGCGATCGTCAACCCGAACATGGGCATCACTGACCCCGTGGAGCTGACGCAAGCGCTGGGCGACTTCACCCAATGCCACGCGGTAGCCGCGCACCTTGACCTGATCGTCGGCGCGACCGAGGAATTCAATCTGCCCGTTGGCCAACAAGCGTGCCCGATCGCCACTGCGGTACAGGCGCGCACCGGCAACGCTTGGGTGTGGAACGAACACCGCCGCCGTCATCCCCGGACGATCGTGATAACCCCGTGCCAGCCCCGGACCGCCGAGGTACAACTCGCCGATGTCGCCCTGCACCACCGGTTCGAGTTGATCGTTGAGAATCAAGGCCACGACGTTGGGCAGCGGACGACCGATGGGTGCGCTGTCGCTTGACGTCTCAACGCCTGCCGGTGCGTCCGCCAATTCGTTGCTGAGCACACCAACGGTGGTTTCGGTCGGGCCGTAATGGTTGATCACGCGGCAAGACGGTTTCAGCCGCCTGACCTGCGCCACCAGCTCCCACGGCAACGCCTCGCCGCCGAGGAACAATGCCTGTTCCGGCAGCACATCGGCGGCATTGGCCGCTTGCAGCAGGCCATTGAGATGCGTCGGTACGATCTTCAACACAGCGATCTTATGGGCCGCCATGTAGGCGGCGAAGCGGTCGGCGTCGTGGGTGCGATCGGCACCGATCAGGTGCAACGTGCGGCCCGAGCACAAGGCACCGAACAGCACGGTATGGCCGAGATCGGCACCCACGGTGGAGACCATCGCCATACTCGCGTCGGGCGTAACGTCTACACGCTTGAGCAGGCCCTGAACGTAATCGGCCAGCGCCCCGTGACTGATGACTGCCCCCTTGGGCGTGCCGCTGGTGCCCGAGGTGTAGATCAGGTACGCCGCCTGCTGCGGGTGCAGCGCCAGGTTCAGCGCCGTGGCCGGTTGCGAGCGCCATTGTGCGTCGGCAGCAACGTCGATCACTTCACCGCTGAACCCGGAGGGGGCCGACCCGTCGCTGACCAGCGACCGTGCGCCACTGTCGGCAAGGACGAACGCCTGACGTTCCGCCGGCCATTTAGGGTCCAGCGGCACGTATGCCGCGCCGGTCTTGAGGATCGCCAGCAGGCCGACGACGAACTCCACCGACCGCTCCAGCAGCACGCCCACACGGCTTTCAGCACCCACGCCGACGTGCAGAAGATGTCGGGCCAGGCGATTGGCATCGGCGTCGGTCGTGGCAAAATCGACACCCCGCTGTTCCCCTTGCAAGGCGAGACGTTGCGGCTGCGCGCTGACGCTGGCAGCCCACAGGCTCAGCACATTCGTGGCCGGGAACGACAGGGTTTCGGCGTCCAGCCGCGAAGGCACGGCGGCGACCTGAAGATCGGCCAGACGCCGCGTCGGCTGCGCGACCACCTGTGCACAGATGCGCAACAGGTCGGCGGCGAAGCCGGCGATGCGCGGCTCGTCAAACAGGTCACAGGCGTATGTGAAGACAGCCTGAATGCCGTCGGCGCTGTCGGTAATGTCCAACCCCAGATCGAAGTGCGCGGAGAAGTCGTCCAACTGGTTGACGTCCATGCGCACGCTGCCCATTTCCACGTTCTGCGGCAGCGCGAACTGCTGGGTGAACTTCACCTGACACAGCGGGTTGTGGCTGAGGTTACGCGACACGCCCAGGGCTTCCACCAGCTGCTCGAACGGCAGGTCCTGATGGTGCTGGGCGCCGAGCGCGGTGCGTTTGACCGCGTCGATCAATGCACTGAACGACTGTTGCGGCGACACCTCGGTACGTAGCACCAGGGTATTGACGAACAGGCCGATCAGCCCCTCTGCCTCGGTACAGGTACGTCCGGCGACCGGAACACCGACGCGCAGATCGGTCTGGCTGCTGTAGCGCTGCAACAGGGTTTTGTAGGCCGCCAGCATGACCATGAACAGGGTCGCGCCATGGCTGCTGGCGAGGTCGCGCAGGCCCTGGCTCAAAGTGGTGTCCAAGGCGATGGCGTAACGCGCGCCGCGATGGCTCTGTTGCGCAGGACGCGAGCGATCCGCGGGCAGGGTCAGCACTGGTTGGGTGTCGCCCAGTTGTTCACGCCAATATCCAAGCTGACGCGCGCCCTCACCGCCGGCCAGACGCTCACGCTGCCAGGCGGCAAAGTCGGCATATTGAATAGGCAACGCCGCCAGCGCTGGAATCCGGCCCGTGGCATGGGCACTGTAGAGCGCCGCGAACTCCTTGAGGATGACCTGCACCGACCAGCCATCGCAGATGATGTGGTGCAGCACCAACACCAGTTGCTGCTGGTCCTGGCCCAGCCGCACGTTAAGCACGCGCCACAACGGCCCGGTCTGCAAATCCATTGGCCGTTCGACGGCCGCCCTGGCCAATTGGCCCAGGGCTTCAAGGGGTTGGGCGTGAAGGCTCAGATCGTGTTGCTCAATGACCACCGGCTGCGCGGCGTGGATGCGTTGCACCAGCACCTCATGGGCATCGATGGCAAAGGTGGTGCGCAAGCTTTCGTGGCGCGCAGCCAAGTCATCGAAACTGCGTTGCAGGGCGAGGTCATCGATGGCGCCTTTGAGGCTCAACTGGCCACAGAGGTGATAGGCAGCACTGTCCGGCTCCAGTTGCGCAAGGAACCATAGCCGTTGCTGAGCGAAGGATTGCTCGGGCGCGCTATCGCGGCCAATGCGCACGACTGCCGGCGCACGTTCGGCGCCGCGATCTTGCCGGGAGACGTGGGCGTTGAAAGCGCCAAGGGTCGGGTGTTCGAACAGGTGCGCAGGTTCGAGTTTCAGGCCCAATTCGCGGTTCAGGCGCGCCAGCACCTGCACCACGCCGACCGAGTCGCCGCCACGGGCGAAGAAGTGATCGCCAGCCGTCAGATCGTCCTTACCCAGCACCTCGCACCACGCAGCTAGCACCTCTGGCAGCAAAGGCTGGGCATCGGCTGCGCCCTCTTGACCCGGCGCATCCAGCAAGCGGCCGTCCTGCCAGAGGGCAAAACTGTCCAGGCTGCCGTTCTGCCAACCCACACGGCAGGCAGCGCGTTGCAATTTGCCGCTGGTGGTGCGTGGCAAGGCACCCGGTTCCAGCAGCACGATGACTTTCGGCGCTACCAGAAACAGCCCGCAAACAGCATCGCGCACCGCTTCGCAGATCATCTGCGGCTTCATCAGGCGCCGCACGTTGCGGCTGATTTCCAGTGTCAGCCCGACGCCTTCGACACCCTGCCCGTCGGTCACCGCAAAAGCGGCAATGCGCCCACGACGCAGCAACTCTACGTTCTTCTCCAGCGCCTGCTCGATGTCCTGCGGGTACAGGTTCTGGCCGTTGAGAATGATCAAATCCTTCAGGCGACCAGTGATAAACAGTTCGCCACCGCTGGCGATGCCGAGGTCGCCACTGCGCAACCAGCGATTGCCCTCTTGCTGCAAGAACGTCTGGGCGGTCGCTTCAGCGTTTTGCCAGTAACCCTGGGCAACACTCGGACCGGCAATCCAGATTTCGCCAACCTGCCCTTCAGGCAAGACCTGCTGCGTGGCAGGGTCGACGATGCGTATGTCGTGATCGTTGCGACACCAGCCACAGCCTGGCAGACGGCTGGTGGAGCTCCGGTTGGCGAACAGCGCTTCGTCGGCATCGCCCGCGGCCAGTTGGCTGCCATCGAAACGCTTGACGCCGAATGGCGCAGCGCGATGGGCAGCACTGACGAACAACGTGGCCTCGGCCAGACCATAACTGGGCGTCAGCGCACGGCGGTCAAAACCACCAGCGGCAAAATGCTCGCTGAAGGCGTCCAGGGTGGCGATACGAATCGGCTCGGAGCCGGAAAATGCCAGGCTCCAGTTGTCCAGCCTCAGACCCTTCACGGCATTGGGCTTGATGCGCTCCACGCACAGGCGGTAGGCGAAATCCGGGCCGCCGGAAAAAGTACCGTTGTATTGGCTCATCACCTCCAGCCAGCGCGCCGGACGGCCGAGAAAATAGTTCGGTGACATCAGCGTCAGGGTGCCGCCGTAATACAGCGGCAGCAGCAGGCCACACATCAGGCCCATGTCGTGATAAAGCGGCAGCCAGCTGACCCAGCTCTCGGTACAAGCGTCGGTGACGAAATGCCGGGCCATGGCGATTTCGTTGGCCATCAGGTTGTCGTGGGAGACCATCACCCCCTTCGGCGCGCTGGTCGACCCGGAGGTGTATTGCAGGAATGCCAGCGTCGAGGTGTCGATCAGCGAGGGCTGGAACGTGCCCTGCCCGTCGTGAACATCCTCGATGGCGATAAAGCGCCCGGCTGGCGGCATGAAGGGTTGCAACAGCGGTTGAAATTTATCCAGATCTTCGCGGCGGCCCAGCACCACGCCTGGCGCGGCGTCCTGAAGAATCCCGGTGAGCCTGTCCAGGTGCGTCTGGCGGTTGTACTCGGGGGCAAAAGCCGGCACGGCGATGATGCCGGCATACAGGCAACCCAGGAACGCGGCGGCATAGTCGGCGCCGGTCGGCAGAATGAGCACGCAACGCTCGCCTGCCTGGGCGCCGAGATGATGCTGCAATATGCCGGCGATGCAGCGCGCCTGCCGATCAAGCTGCGCATAGGTGGTCAGCAGCGGCTCATGGTCTTCGTGATAAACGTGTCGAAGGGCAACCCGGTCCGGCTGGCTCTGCGCATAAAAGCCCACCAGTTCGGGAAAATGCGCGGCCTGATCTCGTATGGATTTCATTCTTTCACCTATTTGTTTCGGCAAGGCTCAACCCACGGACGGCCGAACGGCCTGATCCGCAACGTTGTGAGAAAGGGTTGGGTGACCGTGAACGGCCACCGCTTTGACGGCTTGGGCCCGCCGGGCCTGAGTCAGCCGGCCTGAGTCAGCGCGCCAGCTTAAGCGCTACGCGCTCATGGGCAGGCGCCGGTCGGCTCGAACAGGGCTGCTCGTATTCGGCGAAGATCGATTCCACCACTTCCTGGGAGCGCACCGCCAAGACCGACAACAACGTGTCGCTCAGGCCGTGACTGTCTTCGCAGCACCCTTGCAGGAAGATTCCCGCTTCACTGCCGGCACGCAGCGCCAAGCGGTAATTGCGATCGACGCTCAAGCCCTGGATGCACTGTTCCAATCCCGCCAGCAGCTCCAGGTGGTAATCACGACGGTACCCGGTGGCCAGTACCACGACATCGAAGCGCTCGCTGTGCATCTGGTCATGGGGTGCGTCGCGCAGGGACAGTTCGATGCCGGCCGAAACGGCTTCAGCATGGGCCACTTCGCGATTGGTCAGCAGGCGGTGACGCTGCTCGCCACGGACCTTCTGCTGGTACATGCGCTGGAAGATGGTTTCGATGAGGTCGGTATCGACCACCGAGTAGTTGGTGTTGCGAAACTCGGCGAACAGCGCGCCACGGCGTTCTTCGCTGTGGTTGAAGATGGTGTCGGTGAACGAGGGGTTGAAGATCTGGTTGACGAAAGGACTGTCATCGGAAGGTTTCAACGCACTGCCGCGAATCACCAGGCTGGCCTCGACATTGTCGAACCGGCTGGCCAGGTCTTCGAAGATTTCCGCCGCGCTCTGGCCGCCGCCCACCACCGCCACCCGCACCGGGCCTGGGCGATTGGTCAGCAGTTTTTCAATGCCGCCGCGGTAGCCTGCCGAATGCAGGACGCGCGGGTCATCAAGCCCGTCGAACGCAGCAGGGGCCTGGGGAATGCCGCCGATGCCGAACACCAGATTGCGCGCACGGCGCCGGGAAACACCCCCGCCCGGCCCCCGGGACAGCACATCCACGGCCACAAACCGGCCGTCCTGGAAATGCGGCTCGACCGAGATCACCTCCTCGCCGTAATGCGCCTGCTCATTGAAGTGCGAAGCCGTCCAGCTCAGGTAATCGGTGTATTCCTCGCGGGTCGGGAAGAACGTCTTGAGGTTGATGAAGTCCTGCAGGCGCCCGTGCTCCTTGAGGTAGTTGACGAAGGTGAAACGGCTTGCCGGATTGCGCAGGGTTACCAGATCCTTGAGGAAGGAAATCTGCATCGTGGACCCGTCGATCAACATGCCTTCGTGCCAGTTAAACGCTGGCTTCTTCTCGAGGAAACACACCTGGGGCGCCAGACCATTGCGCAATGCATGCTCCTGGGTGGCAATTGCCAAAGCCAGGTTCGACGGGCCGAAACCAATGCCGATGTAGTCGTAGACCAGTTCCATGCTTTCCTCTCGTTAGGAGCGATGCGCGATCAGATTTGGCTAGGTGTGAGCGGTGTCACACGGGCCTTGGGGCAGTTCACGCGCATCGAAAATGAGTAAGACTGATTATCATTACAAAGACGCCTGAGCCTTTCGGCTGTTTAGTCTTTGCCGATGAAAAGCTACAAAGCCTTTGCGGTTTTCAACTCATACGCGCCACCGATTTCCTCCACGGCGTCGCGACTGGCGTTATCACGACGATCACCGTGCAACTCACTGAGTCGACCGGACTCCATCTTCACCAGTCGGTCGGCGAGGTCGAAATACTGGTCGTCGTGGCTAATGGCAAACACGGTGATCCCGGCGTTCTTGAACATCGGCAACAGCTCGCGATAGAAGAAGCGTCGGAACAGCGGATCCTGGTCGGCAGCCCACTCGTCCAGTAGCAGGATGTCGCGCTTTTCGAGTAACGCCAGCAGCAACGCCAGGCGCTTGCGCTGGCCTTGGGAGAAGCGCGTGTCGAGCAAGTGGCCGTCGCCGGTCTGCACCTTGTGCTTCATGTGCAATTGATCGAGCCAGTGATCGATCTGTACCGCGTCGGCATTTGCGCCGTCGGCCCCCAGCAGTTGCGAGAACAGGTGAAAATCAGTGAAGACACTGGCGAACAGGTGCCGGTAAGCCTGCCAGTCATCGGCGCCGATCAGTTGGCCGTCGATCAGGATCGAACCCGCCGATGGGCGATACAAACCGCTAAGCAAGCGCGCCAGACTGGACTTGCCGCTGCCATTGCCGCCCATCAAAAATACCGTTTCGCCGCGCCGCAGGGTCAGGCTGACCGGGCCGACATCGAAGCCTGGTTCATCGCCCTGTGCTGGGTAGCGGTACTCCACATCGCGCAGCTCCAGGGTCTGCCATTGGCCGGCGATGTGGCTCGGCGCGACCTCGAAGCCGTCATGATGCTCGGCCAGGGCCAGCGATTCGACCTTGTCCAGCGCCACGCGCCCGGAGATCTGCGCCGGAATCGCCGCGACCGCCAGCACCAGCGGCGTGCGCATGAACAGCACGGTCAGCGCATAGGTCGCGGCAACCTCGGTGGGCGCCCAGCCCAGGCCGTTGGCCAGGTAGAACGCCAGACCGATGGTGCCCAGCACCATGATATTGGCCCAGTTGCTTGCCAGCCCGTGATAGCGGTCCGCCAGGGTGAAATGCTGGCGATAGCGCAAGGCCGCGACGTCGAATGCCTCTTCGTACAGGCGGCGAGCGCGGTCGCGGTTGAGGGTCAGCTCCTTGCGCCCATCGATCACCCCTTGATAGCTCTGGTACAACTTGTCTTCGGACTCACGCAGCGCGCGAATATGAGCATTGAGCTTGCCCACCAACAGCCAGCCCACGCCGAGGGTAAACGTCATCCAGCACAGGGTAGTGACGAACAGCGAGGGTGACAGCCAGGCCAGGTAGCTGAACGCTGCCACGCTCAGCACCGAGCCATAGATCAGGTCTGGAAGCTGTACGAAGGCCATGGTCACGGCACGAATGTCACTGGAAAGACTGGCGAAGATCTTTGCCCCGCCAATGGCTTCGATACGTTCGATATCGGTGTCCAGCAGGCGCTTGACCATCACCCGGCGCAGGCCGTAGACGAAGCGATGACCCAACGCCGTCAGCGACAGCGATGCGCCGGATGCGAGGGCCAGCAGCAGCACCAGCATCAGGCCGAATTGCCACAGCGCTGTGCCCAGCCCCTCGTGGGTGCTGATCATGCGCTGGTTGACGAACGCAATGACGCCCACGCTCAACAGACCACTGCTGACGCTCAGCAGCAGCACCATTGCCAACGGCCAGCGGTATTGCTGGAAGACCAGGCGAACTAGTTTCATGAATGACTCCGAGCAGTGTAAGCAAAGGTAAGAAATGACTCGACGAGCTAGAGCTCACCCAGCCGCGCACGACAGTGAGACAGGGTGTCGCGCAGCAGGAAGTTGACCATGGTGGGCGACGTGCCAATGACCTTGGCCACATCACGTTGGGTGTAACCCTGGATCTGGCTGAGGTTGAAGACGATGCGCATGCGATTGGGCAGCTCGTTGAGCGCGCCGACCAGTTGGCTCAGCGACTCGCGACCTGCCAGCACGCGCTCGGGAGACATCTCGAAGCGAGGCTGCTCATCCAGCTCGGTTTCCACGCCGTGGTTGCGTTCTAGACGCTGGCGCCGCAGCCGGTCGATGGCCAGATTGCGCACCACACGGAACATGTAGCGGGCAGGCTCGATAGAGGACAGGTCGCTTTCGAGCATTTTCACGAAAGCGTCCTGCACCACATCTTCGGCACGAGCACGACAGCCGAGGAATTTTGCAGCCAGTCGCAGCAGCCCTTCACGATGGGTGTTGTAAGTCCCCATCAGCGCCTCAAGGCGAGGATCAATCGCTGCACCGGGCCCGCCCACACAGGTAGAGCCCAGGCGCAGCGGCCGGCTCGTCGCAGGACAAAAATCCATCTTGTTCGACATCCCTGGTTACAAAGGAATGCGAAGGATAACGTAAACGATTCTCATTGCAATGTAAGAAAATTTACCGACTGGTGAAACTTTCGTTATATGGAGAAGCCGCTGATCCACCGCGGAATAGCGGCCAAATACTGGCAACCCAGCTGCAGCCCGGTCATTTCAAGGCCACAGCTGTAATGACGCGCTGATGGAAACTACAAGCGTCTGGTTTGATGACGACGCGACCAATCAAAAAAATATATCGACCAGCAGACAAATCGAGCGTTGCCGAAGATCGACTTCGCCTCAACGCTAATGACCGACATGAACACATCGCCCGCTGCGCCGCCCGCTCGGGCACACAGGCTGAACCTTCCAGGACCACAAGGCTCAGTTGTTCAGAACGCACACTGACTGCCTGCACCGCAATTTTCATGGCTGTTGAGCCGGCAATGATCGGCGTCTTCACCCATCGATTGTATCGATAGCCAGTATGCACACGAGCGCCGTTCAATTTCCCTGCGCAGACCGGGATCATGGCGGCATCCATTAAGCGCGAACAAGGATTTCACCGATGTCAATCAACATGTCCATCCTGCTGATGCTGATCGTTTCCTTCTCCATTGCGTTGACAGGCGTAGGGCATCCTTGATCGGTGTCGATGATCGCTGATGCCCACGCCCCTCGCTTGCAGTGAGCTGGATTTCAGGCCAAGCGTCGTCAGCTCATCTACCGTTCACTCGTGAAACTCGGCCACTGCTCGAGTGTTCCCCACGAAAAAGCTGTCTGCCACGATCCGCAATGGCTGCAGGTCCAGATCACTTTGACGATCGGCGACCAACTGCGCGAAATACCGGTACATCGCCGGGTACTCGCCCTCCTCCGATACGCTCTGTGTCACGCCGTCGATGCTGATCGACGCGCCGCCTGCGTCCAATTGCAGCAGGCCTTGTTCGCTGTGCAGTTCGATGCGCCATAGTTCGTCGTCACCGTGATCAAAGTCGAATTCGGCCCGCACCTGAACCTGTTCACTGCGCATCTGCAGCGATGCTGAAATGGGCGACTGGCAGTTAGTCGGCACGCTCAAGGCGGCAGACTCGACGAACAGCGGACCCGGTAACAAATCAGTGACGATCGACAGCGCATTGATGCCCGGATCGAACACCCCCAGTCCGCCCGGCTGCCATATCCAGCCTTGCCCGGGGTGCCATTTGCGCACCTGCTCCTTCCATTGGACGTGCACCTGGTTCAAGGTCTTGCCCTTGAGCCAGGCCTTGGCACCGCTCACGCCGGGGGCGAAACGCGAGTGCCAGGCGAACAGACCTGTGACGCCAGCCCGGGCAACCTCATCGGCCAGTGCGATGGCCTCGCCCAGGGTCGAGCACGGCGGCTTTTCCACGAGCACGTGCTTGCCCGCCTTAAGCGCCTGCTGAACCAGCGCAAAACGCCCTTGCGGTGGCGTGCAGAAGGCGATGGCATCCACCTCGGGACTGTGAGCCAGCAGTTCGGTCAGAGAACTGAAGTTGTCGACGCCCGGACAAGGCTGCCCCAACGTCGCCACCGCCACCAGTTCGAACCGCGTATTGCCGCGGATCGCCGGAACGTGCTGGTCCTGCGCGATCTTGCCGTAACCGACCAGCCCTAAACGAATCGGATGCATCGATGACTCCTGTGATGTTTTCGTTATTGTTGAGGCGCCCCGAGACCGAACTGCCAACACCCGAGCCGCTTCACACATCCCGGCTATCATAGCGGGCGGGCCGATACGCAAGAAAGGGCCGACAATGACGGTTCTCGTCAGGGCGTCGGCCGCCGTCGAGCAGGGAGTCGCCCGGCCAGGTAAAAGCTTGTAGGATGCCCTGTGCACGCTGCATCACAGGCCCAGTATCAAGCGACCGTCGGCGGACGTTCGCCTACCATCCAGACAGGAAGTACGGAGCAATCGGCATGACACAGCAGCCCGTCATGATTGTGGCAAAACGCATCACCCTCGCCTTTCTCGTCGCCGCCATGCTCCACGGTTGCGCCTCTCAACCCACGGGGCGCCAGTGTTTCGACAATTTCCGCACCGACGGCAACATCCTGGTCGGCAAAAGCTTTACCACTTACGCCTATCTGCCCGACACCTCATACAAAAGAGCCTTCAAGAACGTCAACAGCATACTGACGACCGAAGGCTTTCAAATGAAGGTTTCCAATCCTGAAAGCGGCATCATCAACGTTTATCAACAAGTCAGCTCCAGCAAGATCGCACCGCTCAATGCGCTGGTGGAAAAAGCCGGACGTGGCTCGAAGGTCACCATGACCTTCGTCACCCAGGCCGGGCTGTACACGACTGAAGACCAAGCGCGGGAGCATTTTTGCGATTATCTGGATCGGGCGGCGAAGTGAACGGTTGATGGGGCGGATCCGGTGAGGACGAAACCTACCGTCACGGCATTCAGAGGCGACTGAAGACTCACCGCCCCTCCAGTAACTGCCCCGCCTTATCCAGCAACCCTATCGGATCGTCAGTCTTGTGAATGTCAACTGACAGCAATTGGCGGAATTTGCGCGCGCCTGGGAAACCGGTGCCCAAGCCGAGCACGTGGCGGGTGATGTGGTGCATTGCGCCACCGTCACGCAGATGGGCTTCGACATAGGGGCGCAGTTGAGCGATTGCCTCGGCGCGAGTGATCTGGGCAGCGCTGGTGCCAAACAGTTCGCGGTCGACTTCGGCCAGCAGGTACGGGTTGTGATAGGCCTCGCGACCCAGCATCACGCCGTCGAAAGTCTGCAGGTGATCCCGGCACTGCTCAAGGGTCTTGATGCCGCCGTTAAGGACGAACTCAAGGTCCGGGAAATCCTGCTTGAGCTGCGCCGCAACGTCATAGCGCAACGGCGGAACGTCACGGTTTTCCTTCGGCGACAGGCCTTCGAGAATGGCGATCCGCGCGTGCACGGTAAAACGCGTGCAGCCTGCGTCGCGTACGGTAGCGACGAATTCGCAGAGCTGTTCGTAACTGTCACGGCCATTGATGCCGATCCGGTGCTTGACGGTCACCGGGATCGACACCGCATCGCGCATGGCCTTGACGCAATCGGCAACCCGTTGCGGATGCCCCATCAATACTGCGCCGATCATATTGTTCTGCACCCGATCACTGGGGCAGCCGACGTTCAGATTGACCTCGTCATAACCTGCCGCTTGCGCCAGGCGCGCACAGGCCGCAAGGTCTGCCGGATTGCTGCCTCCCAACTGCAACGCCAGTGGATGTTCGGTCTGATCGTGGCGCAGGAAACGCTCGGCATCGCCATGCAGCAATGCACCCGTGGTAACCATTTCGGTGTACAGCAGCGCATGCCTGGACAGCAAACGCAGGAAAAACCGGCAATGGCGATCGGTCCAATCCATCATGGGGGCAACGGAAAAGCGATGGGAAGGTTCGGCGGGCGGGCTGGCGGTACGTGGAGTGGTCATGGGCAACATGTGCGATCGGCAGGTCAGGCGTGATGGGCGCGCAGTTTACCAGCTTGGACGATTGCGCTGTAGAAGATCCCTGTACACCCCGCGCCAGTGCGGGCATCAGCCGCGACGCCCGAAGCAGTAGATGCCTGCCTGCCGTCGTCGGTTATACCTGTCAGCCACTGCCGCGCTTCGCATGGCATGTCAGAGCGACGATAGATGACGGTTGCGGGAACGACTGATGCCGTCCATGCTCAAACCAGTCTGGATCGAGTATCCGCCCTCCTCGGGAACCGATGATCACGAACCCGCAAAGACTGAAAAAAATCTCATGTCGCGCCGGTTGGTGGCTGAACTGCAGGTCTGCTGTTTGCGCAAACGCAGGCGTCTAACTCAGCGTATCTGTTGCGGTTTGCGCCCTTGAGTGACCGGCGGCGCTCGGGTAATGTCGTCAAACCCACAGGATAGAGCACGCTCATGACTTCCAAGCTGGAACAACTCAAACAGTTCACTACCGTGGTCGCCGACACCGGCGATTTCGCCGCCATTGAAAAGCTCAAGCCGGTTGATGCCACTACCAACCCTTCCTTGTTGCTCAAGGCAGGCTCGAATGACAGCAACGCTGACCGCCTCAAGGAAGCCTTCAGCGGTGCAGAGGGCGATATCGATCTGGCCAGCGACCGTTTTGCCGTCGCCATTGGTCGCGAAATCCTCAAAGTGGTGCCAGGCCGTGTTTCCACCGAAGTGGATGCACGCCTCTCCTTCGACACCAAGGCCTGTATCGCGCGCGCCGAACGTCTGGTGGGCTTGTATGAAGACTTCGGCATTGGCCGTGATCGGATCCTCATCAAGCTGGCGTCGACCTGGGAAGGCATCAAGGCTGCCGAGCAACTGGAAAGGAATGGCATCCAGTGCAACCTGACCCTGCTGTTTTCCTTCGCCCAGGCACAAGCTTGCGCCGACGCTGGCGTGTTCCTGATTTCGCCATTCGTGGGTCGTATCTACGACTGGTACAAGAAGGCCGAAGGCAAGGAATACGTAGGGGCCGAGGACCCGGGCGTGAAGTCCGTGACCCGCATCTATAACTATTACAAGGCCAATGACTACAAGACTGTGGTCATGGGCGCCAGCTTCCGTAACCTGAGCCAGATCGAAGAGCTGGCAGGCTGCGATCGCTTGACCATCAGTACCGAATTGCTGCAAAAGCTTTCGGAAGACAACGGTACGCTGACTCGGAAACTCAAGCCAGGCAATGGCGGTGAACCACGCCAGAAGCTGGACGAAAGCCAGTTCCGCTGGGCGTCCAACGAAGACGCCATGGCCACCGAGAAACTGGCCGAGGGCATTCGTCAGTTCGCTCGCGACCAGGAAAAACTCGAAGCATTGCTCAGCGCCAAGAAGTAAAACGCAAAAAGGGCGGCACCTGACCGGTGCCGCCCTTTTTCATGCTCGCGATTCGTGTTGGCAGTTAACGATTTAGCTTATCGATGCTCAAGGGCGTTGACCAAATCGCGAAAGGCTTCGCGATTGGAGTCATTGAGACCCATCAGAATCTTGTGCGCTTCCAGTACCTTGGCCTTGACCACATCCTCGCACTGGTCCTGCGACGGCAGGTCGCTCAGCGTCTCCGGGCGCGGGATCGGCCGACCCACGATATTGAACACCTGATCGAAACCCATCGACTGCAATAGCCGCGTGATGTCCTCGTGGGTCGTCACGACGGTGGGCAACAGCCCGGCTTTCTGCCGCGACAGAATCGACAACTTGGCAAGCAGGCCCAAGGTGGTGCTGTCAATGCTTCGGGTTTCAGTCAGATCGATCACCACGGTCGAAAAATTCATCGAGGTGAAGATCCGTTCGATCGTCGCATCCAACGCCGAGCAAAGAGTCAGGCGCACTTCACCCACGAACTTCAGGACGAAGGTGCCATCTTGCTCGGCAAACTGGATTCTACCGGTACTCATTAAAGGTTCCTGCTCAACACTAGCAAGGCGATATCATCCGGCATCTCCCCGAGTGTGGCCAATCCAAACTTACGCCGCAGACCATCCAGGCTGCCGCCCGCCGCTTTCACCAATTCAGGCAAGTTGGCTTCTTTCTCTTTGAGTGTATCACCGGGTAACAGGTCCAGAATGCCATCAGACAGCAGGGTCAGACTGAAAGATTCGGGCAGATCAAGGACGTGGTCCGAATAAGTCGCTTCATTAAACAGCCCCACCGGCAAACCACGGCCTTCCAGATAGCGGGTTTCGCCCGGCGTATACAGCACAGGAAGCGGTAAATGCCCGCCTACGCTGTAGGTCAACTTGCCGCTCTGCTCATCGATCACCCCGCCGACCATCGTCACATGCTTGCCCAGCTTGCAGCTGATCAGACCCCGGTTGATGTGCCCCAGCACCTCGGAAGGCTTGAATTCGGGCAAGGTGCCGCCGCGCTTTGATTCGAACAGCAAGCGCGTGGTCATGAACTTCAGCAATACGGTGATGAATGCGGATGACGCCCCGTGTCCTGAAACGTCGGCAAGGTAAAACGCGACCCGACGCTCATCGACGCGGAAGTAGTCCACGAAATCACCCGAGAGATACAGCGACGGAATGATTTCGTGCTCGAATTCGAACGAATCAATAGCCCAGGGGTTGGTCGGCAGCATGTTCATCTGCACCTGACGACCGGCGTCCTGATCCTCCTGCAGCAGATGCAGGCTGGCTTCGAGCTCGCGGTTGGCGGTCTCGAGTTTCTGGCGGTACAGCTGGTTCTCCTGCAACAACCGCGCACGGTCCAGCGCTCGCTTGACCGAATGTTCGAGCACGGCGAGGTCTTCCAGCGGTTTGATCAGGTAATCGGCCGCACCAAGACGCAACGCTTCAACAGCATCGCTCATGACGCCTGCGCCCGAGACCACGATCACCGGGGTCTGCGGCGCAAGGCTGGTCACTTGACGGATAAGCTCCAAGCCGCCCACTTGAGGCATGCGCAGGTCGCAGATCACAAGATCAGGCTGTTTCTGCTCGAAGGTCTGTAGACCTTGCAGGCCATTGCTGGCCTGCAAGACGCTAAACCCACTGTCTTCCAAGTAGGCCGCAAGACTCGCGCGCACCACTTCGTCGTCATCGATAATCAGCAGCGTGGCACTGGTTTTTTGCATGTGGGCAAACGGCGCCAGATTAGGTTGGCGTATACGCCGGGATTCTGTCCGGGCTGCATACTGGATTCGCTTCTAGCCTCTCTGCGTCAAAGGTAGCGGACTTTTGGTCCAACGCTGCGCTTATCAGAGGTGCCCTTCAAGGCGCAGACGGTACTCCCATCCGCCGGGTGTTTCAAGCGTGCTCCAGCGGTCGGCCAACGTCTTTACATCACAAATCGCCCGGAGTTATAAGAACCTTTAAATCAGCAACAAAAATGAAGGATGCACCATGGGCCAGCTCGATCGCGACTACGCAGAGAAACGAGATTACATCCGCATGCGGGTCGACGCGGACATCAGCCTGATTTATGCAGGCCAGATTATCCCGGCCGTTTGCGTGGATTTATCCAGCTCGGGCATGCAAATACAGGCGCCCCGCTCGTTCAAGGTCGGCGACCGGCTGAGTGTGCGGATCGAGTCCGAACACGCCGCGCTCAAAGGGCTGGAGGCCGATACCGAAGTGGTGTGGATCGCCGATCTGGACGGCGGGGAACAGAAGCTGGGGCTGACTATTCTGACAATGAAGTGATATCCATTGGCGAATGGCTTCACGATTTTTAAGCGTGCTGAAAAAACAAAGGCGACCGGAAAGTCGCCTTTGTTGCTTCTGCGTAACGCGGCGTCGACTCAGAAATCGTCAACGACCTTGCCATCCTTGACCTTGAATTCCCGGTTCTGCAGGTAGGCGTTACGAATGAAGATGTACTTGTCGCCGTTGATAAGCTTTTCAGCCGACAGCAAGCTTGCACGGGTGTCTACCACACTCACGCCAAACGCCGTGTTGCGGGTCGGCACGTAATCGACGTAACGGTACGGCTGGGTGTAGGTGTCCGGGTACTTGGCAAAGGCGTCACGCACGGTACTTGGGCCGAAGAACGGCAGCATGACGAACGGACCGCTTTCCACGCCCCAATGGCCGAGGGTCTGGCCAAAGTCTTCGTCATTGCGCTGCAGGCCCATCTTGGTGCCGACATCGAAGAACCCCAGCAAACCGAAGGTGGTGTTGAAGATCAGGCGTGCGGTATCCACACCCGCGGCCTCAGGCTTGGCCTGCAGCACGTCGTTGGCAAAGTTGGTCACCTCGCCAATGTTCTTGAACATGTTATGAATGCCGTCTTCAAGAAACTGCGGCGTGATGAACTCATAACCTTGGGCAATGGGTTTCAACGCATAGGTGTCGACGGTGTCGTTGAAACGAAAGATGGCGCGGTTGACGCCTTCCCATGGGTCTTCTTCAGCGGCCTGAGTGGCCATTGGCACCAAGGCAAGACCGGCCCAAAAACACGTTCGAGCCAGACGATTGATAAAGCCTGCACCGGTCACGGGCATAGCTGGGACTCCCAGTCAAAGTGATGAAGCGGGCGCTACGCCCTCAAACCAAAGGCCAGAGTATAAAGCCTTCTGTAAATATTTACGTCGCTCAAAAGCGTCGCACGTTTGTCAGCGGTTAATCGTCGCTGACGATGTCACGCTTAAGTCATCGCTTTGTCATGGGATTCCCTTAGCGTCACTGGCATTGGATCAGCCGTTTGAGAGGGAATTCCATGCTCGCCCCCGTCGCCGTGCAAGCCCCGTCGTTCACTGCCGTGCTCTTTGGCCTGAGTGGCTGCCTGGTCGATTTCGGCGCACAGGTGCGTACCGTGCGCAGCAGCGATGGAAAATCATTCCTGTCCGAGGATATGCAGCGCTTTACCACGCCGACACCCGGCGCTCTCGACGCGTTAAAGAATCTGAAGCAGCGAGGTATTCCCTGCGCCTGGATAGAGGAATACCCGGTCAGCATCGCCCACCAACTGGCGATCTCGCTCGAAGGCCTGGTGGTGGGCAGCCCGGCTCCAAACAGTCGTTGGCCCGCTCCGGACGCCTGCTGGCAGGCATTGATGGGCCTGAACGTTGCCCACCTTGACGGTTGTGTATTGGTCAGCGGCGATCCTCGCCTGCTCATGGCCGGGCTGAACGCGGGTGTGTGGACGATCGGCCTGGCATCCTGTGGCCCACTGTGTGGGCGATCCCCGACGCAGTGGGAGGCACTGAGCGATCTGCAACGCGAGCGCCTGCGGGGCCGCGCGACCCTGGAGCTGTACGCTGCCGGAGCGCATTCGGTCATCGATCATCTGGCAGACCTGGAATCGTGCCTGGCGGACATTGCGCTGCGCCGCCTGAAGACCGAAAAGCCTTGATTGATCAGCATCATGCACGCTGCTCCATAGTGGATTAGTCTTACCCGATAAGGACCTTTGCCCACGCATTGCGGTCCATGTCGAGACTATCAATGAAGGAAGCACCCTATGCCCGCCAGCGAACTGCAAGCACAACTCCAGACCTTGCGCGAGCAACTGGACCAAAACCCGCCGCTGACTGAAGAAGAACGCGTGCACTTGAACGAACTGATCACCCAGATTCAAGCGCAGATCGCACTGGAGACCGCTACTCATGACACCAGCCTGGCCGACGGCGTGAATCTGGCGGTCGAACGCTTTGAGGTCGAACACCCGACCATCGCCGGGACCCTGCGCAATATCGTGCAGACACTGGGCAATATAGGGATCTAAAGAGCCCACGCTGGACAGAACGAAAAAGCCCCTCATCGTAACGGGCTTTTCTTTAGGTACTGACGACGTCTCACGAATGCGTTTGCAAATGCAAGGGCCAGGCCGGCGCCCATCAAACCCGAGCGTGCCGCAAACCCCAGGCGCTCGCTGGCGGGGCTACTGCCCCCTGCTGTGCTTGATCATACGGTTATCTCAATTTGGATGAGATGCACATCCCAGGAAGGGAACGTATGCTCTTAATCACACTGTTCGCGCTGATGTGTCTGTTTATCCTGGTCATTGTGCAGGACCTGATATTCCTGCTCTGGGCATTCAAGCTACCCGATGTTCATCACGCATCCTGCAGCACCCCAAAGATCTGCGTGTTAATCCCTTGTTTCAATGAAGATAAGGTGCTGGAGGCAACTGTTGTCGCCGTCCTTGGCTCGCGCGACGTTCATTTATCCCGGGTAATCTGCATCAACGACGGCTCGACCGACGGTACGCTGGCGCTCATGCATAAACTGAGAGAGACGTACGGCGACCCACTCCAAATTGTGACGATGGCCAATAGCGGGAAGGCGATAGCGCTGAACAAGGGACTCAAGGAGGTCGATACGCCCATATTCGCCTGCATTGATGCCGATACGGTGGTCCTCCCCGGGACGCTGTCCTCCTTGTCTAAGACATTGCTTTGCGCAGGCGCAGCGGCAGTGGCAGTGGCAGTGGCAGGGCACGTGATAGCCGGTGGAGGAACACGTGGAGGCTGGATTCATAATGCTCAGGTGACCGAATTCGAAACCACCGTCTACCTCGAGCGCCGAGTCCTCAGCGCACTGCGATGGCTGCCCGTGGTCCCGGGCTCGGCGGGCGTATTCCTGACAGAGGCGGTCCGGGCTATAGGGGGCTACAGCGATAGCACGATAACCGAGGATACCCACCTGACAATGGAACTGCTGTTGGCAGGCCATGATGTCATTCAATCGAAAGCGCCAGCCGTGACCGAAATACCCGATACGCTTACTCCTCTCTATAGACAACGGCTGCGCTGGGCCACAGGGGAAATACAAGTCGTGATCCGAACGGCTGGAGGGCGCTAAGCAAGCCAGGGAGGATGCGCGACGTTTGGGCATACATGGCGATTAATCACTGCCTGAAGCCGTTATTCTACTTTCCCGCCTATATCACGCTCATCGGATGCCTGATTGCGGCAGTCTTCTCATCCGGCGTGTCGAGCCTGGTCATCACCTTAGGGTGATCGTCCTATTGACCGGCATCCTGAACTCTCATTTGCGCCTGAGCTATGCAAAGCGATTGGAGGCGAAACAGTGGACAGGAAACACTCGCCCATACAGGCCACACAGGTGGTTGGGTGAGGCATTGATCTTGTCGACGATCGCCTGCCTGGCCACCTGGGCCGGATTGTGTCGAAGCCTGCTTCGCCTACCTCATGCATGGGCGAAAGTGCCGCGCCGTGGTGACGTGAATATGCCTGGTAGTTAGCAGGCCCCACGGCGCTGCTCGCTTCCCGGCCTGTTCACTGCCGCGCCAGGCGCCCGTTCTCCATCGTGAGTGTCTCGGTGCTGCGGTACGGATTGATGTCCAATCCGCCGCGACGCACGTAGCGCGCGTAGACCGTGAGTTTTTCCGGTTTGAGCAAGCGCTGCAAGTCCATGAAGATTCGCTCCACACACTGCTCGTGAAAATCCGAATGCTGGCGGAAGCTGACGATGTACGCCAGGAAACTCGCGTGATCCAGCGCTGCACCACGATATTGCACAGCCACGCTGCCCCAGTCAGGCTGGCTGGTCACCGGGCAGTTGGACTTGAGCAGATGACTGTGCAACGCCTCCTCCACCACCTGTGAGTGGTCGCAACGCAGCAATTCCGGCTGTGGGCGGTCGTAGCTATCGACGGTCACGTCCAGTTCGTCCACGCACACGCCCGGTACGGGCACGATGCCTTGGGCTTCAATCTCCCTTAACGAGCGAATGCGCACGCCCACAGGCTTGCCGGCAGCTGCCGACAGATCCTTTTCCAGCGTCGCGATCAATTGGGCCTGAGATGCAAAGGGCGTCTGATTCAGCGAATTGAGGTAGAGCTTGAACGACTTGGATTCGATGATGTTGGGCGAATCGGCCGGGATGCTGAACTCGCCGACCGCCACCACGGGCTTGCCCGAGGGCAGCAGCCAGGACAACTCGTAACAGTTCCAGAAATCGACGCCTTGATACGGCAAGGTCTCGGCTGTCAGCCCCAATTCGGTCCACTTGGCCGTGCGCGGGATCGGAAACAACAGGGACGGTGTGTAGATGGCGATGTATTCACTGGACTTGCCCAGCGGCGAGTGTTCGGCTGCGGGATGCATGGCGGGACCTGAAAACGGAAGAAATGGCTGATGTGAAAATCCTGACCGCCAAGTTTATAGGTTTTGCCCCGCGCTTTCAGTGATTAGTCGGCAATGGCGATCTTCCCGACCATCCCTGCCTGATAATGACCGGGAATATTGCACGCGAATTCGAGGTCGGTGGCTTTGGTAAAGGTCCAGGTCAGCTCAGCGGTCTTGCCCGGTTCCACCAGTACACTGTTGGGGTCATCGTGCTTCATGCCCATGTTGCCATGGTCCATCCCGGCCATGTCGTGCTTCATGCCGGTTGCCGTCAGCATGCCACTGGCGACCATCTTGAGCATTTCCTGCTGGTGCGCTGCGTGCATGGCCGCATCGCCCAGGTTGAACTCGTGCAGCAACGCGCCCTTGTTGACCAGCACGAAACGCACGGTTTCGCCCGCTTTGATGGTCAGCGCCTTGGGTTCGAAGTACATATCGCCCAGGGTCAGCTCGACGGTGCGCGTGGCCTGACTGGCCGTGGCTGGATGGCCGAAAGCGAAATGCTCGCCGGAAGCGGCGTAGGACGACAGGCTCACCGCCAGCGACAGGGCAGCAGCGAACAAACGAGCGGTCATGTGAATCTCCAGTCAGCGACGGTCAATCGTTGAAGGTTAAGCACTCGCCACTGGCAATCAGCTGACCGCAAGATTACAACTTTGTAAGCTTGCACCCCGCCACCCCGGTCGCGCTATAAAGTGCGACGGCAAACACAGCCGCCCAGCGTTATCAGGACTGATCGTCACCCATGAAATTACTGATCATCGAAGATCAAGCGAAAACCGGCCAATACCTGCGTCAGGGCCTGACCGAAGCGGGCTACAACACCGAACTGGTTGCCGACGGCACCAGTGGCCAGCATCTGGCGCTGACCGGCGACTACGCGTTGTTGATTCTGGACGTCATGCTGCCCGGCCGTGATGGCTGGCAGATCCTGCAGGCCCTGCGCAGCGCGGGCCTGGACACACCGGTGCTGTTTCTGACCGCGCGCGATGCGGTTGAAGACCGCGTGCGTGGGCTGGAACTGGGCGCAGACGATTATCTGGTCAAACCCTTCGCTTTCTCCGAACTGCTCGCCAGGGTGCGCAGCCTGTTGCGTCGGGGTAGCAGCGCCAGTCAGGAAACCCACCTGCAACTGGCCGACCTGCGCCTGGACCTGCTGCGCCGACGGGTCGAGCGCAGCGGTCAGCGCATCGATCTCACGGCCAAGGAGTTTGCCCTGCTGGAGTTGATGCTGCGGCGCCAAGGCGAGGTGCTGCCCAAATCGCTGATTGCCTCTCAGGTCTGGGACATGAACTTCGACAGCGACACCAATGTGATCGAGGTCGCCATCCGCCGCCTGCGGCTGAAAGTCGACGACGAATACCCCAACAAGCTGATCCACACCGTGCGCGGCATGGGTTACGTGCTCGAAGAGCGCGGCCTCTGATGCTCAAGCGAATCTCCTTGGGCAGCCGCCTGGCCTTGCTGTTCGCGGCCTGCACCGCCGTGGTTTCACTGACGGCGGGCATATTGTTCAATCGGGCCAGCGAAGCGCACTTCATGGAACTGGATCAACAACTGCTCGATGGCAAGTTACCCACGCTGCGCGCTGCGCTAATGGGCGTATCCAGTGCCGACCAACTGAACGAGCATCGGCCAACCCTGCAGGCCGAACTGGCACATTCGCCGGACCTGGCGTTGCAGGTGCGCGGTGGCGACGGCAGCATGTGGTTCGACAGCCAAGCGCCATCTACCAATCAGACCAGGCTGCACGATGGGTTGCACACCCTGACCGAGAACGGCGTCTCCTGGCGCGCCTACACCGTGGCCTTACGCCCGCAACAGCAGGACTCTCCACAACTGACGCTGCTGCTGGACATCACTCATCACCAACATTTTCTAGAACGTATGCAGCATCTGATCTGGCTGACCGTCGGCCTGTCGGCCTTGGCCACGGCGCTGCTCGGCACCTGGGCTGCACGCAGTGGATTACGACCGCTGCGCGAGATGAGCGAGATCGCTGCCAGCGTGTCGGCCAGCTCCCTGACCACGCGCCTGCCGCAGACCGCAATGCCCGCCGAACTGGCTGAGTTGACTCAGGCATTCAACGCCATGCTGGGCCGTCTTGACGACGCCTTTCAGCGTTTGTCCGCGTTTTCGGCGGATATCGCTCATGAGTTGCGCACGCCCCTGTCGAATCTGCTCACCCACACCCAGGTCACCCTCACCCGCCCGCGGGATCTGCAAGCGTATCGCGAGGCGCTGCAGGGTAATCTGGAGGAGCTGCAATGGATGGCGCAGATGGTCAACGACATGCTGTATCTGGCCAAGGCCGAGCACGGTTTGCTAAACCCGAGTCGTGAGCGCTTGCACTTGGCGGATGAGATCGACGCGCTGCTCGAGTTTTTCTTGCCCCTGGCTGAAGAGGCGCAGGTACGCCTCAGTCGCGAAGGCGAAGCAACGCTTGAGGGTGACCGGAACATGCTGCGCCGTGCGGTATCGAACCTGCTGGACAACGCCTTGCGCTTCACACCTGTCCAGGGCGAGGTTTCAGTCAGGCTGCAGGCCTTGCCCAGGCGAGTGCACATCAGCATCGAGAACCGAGGGCAGACCATTGCCGCCGAGGCATTGCCCCGGTTGTTCGACCGCTTCTACCGCGCAGACCCGGCGCGGCGCGAGGGTATCAGTGAGCATGCCGGATTGGGACTGGCGATCACTCAGTCGATCATCAAGGCTCACGGCGGGACGATCCGTTGTGAATCGCAAGATGACCAGACGCGGTTTTTGATTGAGTTGCCGACTGCGTAAGCCTTCCCAGTAGCCGTGCGCCTTGCCGACGACGGCGAATTCAAAAGCGCCGCCAGCGGCAAGCCGCACTGCTGCAGGGAAGTACTGGGTCAGAGCAGGATTGAACGCCAGCAATCAATCACTCATAGCGCAAGGCATGCGCGGGCTGAATCTGTGCCGCGCGGTACGCCGGATAGATCGTGGCCAGAAAACTCAGAATGAACCCGGCTGCGCAGATCAGCGCCACGTCGCTGCCTTCCAGCTTCGATGGCAGATTGCTGATGAAATACACGTCGGAAGTGAAAATGTGCTGCCCGGTCAGGCGCTCGACCCAGGCGACCAATTGACTGACGTTGATCGCTGCAATGACCCCCAGCACACCGCCAATGATCGTCCCGAACACGCCGATGACCGTTCCCTGCACCATGAAGATGGTCATGATCTGGCGTGGCGTGGCGCCGATGGTGCGCAGGATCGCGATATCCGCGCCCTTATCGTTCACCACCATGATCAGCGTGGCGATGATGTTAAAGGCAGCAACGGCCACGATCATCAACAACAACAGCCCGATCATGGTCTTTTCCATTTTCATGGCGCTGAACAGGCTGCCTTGGGTGTGGGTCCAGTCATCGGCCTTGTAGCCAGCACCCAAGCCGCCAGCGACGGCAGTGGAGACCTGCGGCGCTGCGTACAGGTCAGTCAGCGCCAGACGTACGCCTTGCACCTGATTCGGCTGCCAGCGTTTGATCGCCGCTGCGTCGGCGACGTTGACCAGCGCCATCGAGCCGTCCAGCTCGGCACCGACCTTGAACACGCCAACCACCGTCAGGCGCTGCAACCGCGGAGTGATGCCCCCCGGTTCGTTGCTGATCTCCGGCACGATAAGGGTCAGCTTGTCGCCGACATTCAGCCGAAACCGGCGCGCTGTGATTTCACCGATGACTACACCGAACTCACCCGCTTTTAAATCCTGAAGACGACCTTGAACAATGTGCTGGGTGACGATGGACACCCGGGATTCGAGCGCCGGGTCGACGCCGTTGATCTCGATCGGCTGCATCGAGCCTTTGTAGGACAGCATGCCGTCCATTTGCGTAAACGGCACGGCAGCGGTGACCTGCGGGTTCTTCAATGCGGCATCGGCTGCCGGTTTCCAGTCGTCCAACGGCTTGACTCCGTCGATAACCGCGTGGGGCACCATCCCCAGGATGCGCGAACTCATCTCTTGCTGGAAGCCGTTCATCACGGACAGCACCACGATCATCGCCAGAACGCCCAGCGCCAACCCGATCATCGAGGTCATCGAAATGAACGAGATGAAGTGATTGCGTCGCTTGGCCCGGGTATAGCGCGTGCCGATAAAGATGGATAACGGTCTGAACATTCGTGGAGCACCGTAGCTAAATAAGCCGCTAAAAATAAAAACTGCCGACGCCCAGGGAAGCGGGCTCCGGATGAATCAGCCCAGCCTCACGCCTCGACCAGTTGGCCTTGTTCCAGACGCCACACGCGATCCATCTGACGGGCCAGGGCCATGTCGTGGGTCACCACCAGAAACGCGGTGCGCGACGACGTGCTGAGCTCCAGCATCAGATCCTGGATGCCCTGCGCCGTATGGGAGTCGAGGTTGCCGGTCGGCTCATCGAGCATCACCAGGCCCGGCCGATTGACCAGCGCACGGGCGATCGCCACCCGTTGACGCTCACCGCCGGACAGCTCCGAGGGCTTGTGTGCCAGACGATGCTTGAGCCCTACCCGCTCCAGCAGCGCAGTGGCACGCTCGCGCGCTTCGGGAATGGCCGTCTTGCCGATCAGCAACGGCATGCAGACATTTTCCAGCGCAGTGAACTCAGGCAACAGGTGGTGGAACTGATAGACGAAGCCCAGCGACCGGTTACGCAGCAGGCCACGTGCCTTTTCGTTGAGCGCCGACAACTCTTCGCCGGCCAGCCAGACGCTGCCCTCGGTCGGGGTGTCCAGGCCGCCGAGCAGATTAAGCAAGGTACTTTTGCCCGAGCCGGAGCTGCCCACGATCGCTACGCGCTCGCCGGGGTGCAGCTCCAGTTGCAGACCCGACAGCACCACCACCGATTCCGGGCCCTCCTCGTAGGATTTGCCCAGGTTGCGGCAACTCAATACAGCTTTATCACTCATGCCCGACTCACTCATAACGAAGCGCCTCCGCCGGCTGGGTGCGCGCGGCACGCCAGGCGGGATACAGGGTGGCGAGGAAACTCAGGACCAAGGCCGCACCGCACACCAGCAGCACGTCTTCAGCCATCAATTGCGAAGGCAGATAGTCGATGAAATAGACATCCGCATTGAGAAACTTGTGGCCGATCAGGCCTTCCAGCGCCGAGATCGCGGAACTGACGTTGAGCGCCGCGAGGATACCGACGCCTGCGCCGATCAACGTACCCACCACGCCGATCACGGTGCCCTGGACCATGAAGATCGCCATGATCTGCCCAGGCGTTGCACCCAGCGTGCGCAGGATCGCAATGTCGCCGCGCTTGTCATTGACCACCATCACCAGCGTGGAAATGATGTTGAACGCCGCCACTGCCACGATCAGCAGCAACAACAGGCCGATGATGGATTTTTCCATGCCGATGGCCTGGTACAGGTTGCCGTGGGTCCGCGTCCAGTCACGGGAATAGTACTGATGCTCACCCAGGTTCTGCGCGATGTCGTAAGCGGTGCGCGGGGCCTTGAACAGATCGGTGAACTTCAGGCGCAGCCCCTGCACCTGATCGGGCTTCCAGCGGTGCAGGCGCGCCAGATCCTGCAAGTTGGTCACCCCCAGGTAGCCGTCCAGTTCGCCAGCGCCCACGTGAAAAATGCCGACTACGGTAAAGCGCTTCATGCGCGGAAACATGCCAGCCGGCGTGACCGTGACTTCGGGCGATACGAAGGTAACCTTGTCGCCGATCCCCACACCCAGCTTGGTCGCGGCCTTGTCACCAATGACCACGCCGAAGCCGCCCGCCACCAGATCGTCAAGACGACCCTGCTTCATGAAGCCGTCAATGATCGAAACCTTGCGCTCCTCAACCGGGTCAATGGCATTGAGCAGGATCTTCTGCACGTTGCCGTTGTTGGTCAGCAGACCCTGCATCTGAGTGAACGGCGCGATGGCCTCGACCTGCGGATTCTGCCTGACCCGCGCCGCGAGGCTTTGCCAGTCGCTTATCGGCTCGCCGGATTCGATGGTGGCGTGAGGCACCATGCCCAGCACGCGAGTGCGCATCTCATGATCGAAACCGTTCATGACCGATAACACGACTATCATCACCACTACGCCGAGGGCGAGACCGATCATCGACGTCAGGGAAATGAAGGAGACAAAATGATTGCGACGTTTTGCACGGGTGTAACGCGTGCCGATAAATACAAAAAGAGGTCTGAACATGTAGGGGCTTGTTCGGAGGAATGGGGAACGTCCTTGTGGCGGGCCTGGGCCTGCGGCCTTACACTCGAAACACTGATTCGCAATCGAGCGCTGTCAGTCTGACAACCGCCGCTACCATGGGTTCGCCATGTCGACATTAGATGAAGAAGAACGCCGCGAATACTACCGTATCGAGGACAGCGTCGCACTGGAAATTCAACGCATGCCGGCGGCCGGCCAGGGCGACGACCTCGCTCATCACGACACCACGACACTCTTCGACCTGCTGACCGAACTGCATGTTGCCGAGTTTGAATCCCAGCGCCTGCTGCGTCAGCTGGACGACCGCGACCGCACCACCAACAGCTTCCTGCGGACCATGAGCAAACGGATCGATCTGCTGGGTCAAGTGGTCGCCCAAACGGTATTGGGCAAGCTGGGCGCCCCGCAAAAAGTCGTCATGTCCGAAGGCGGCTTGCAATTCGAATCCCATCAGCCCTTCCCCGCCGGCAGCCTGCTATCGGTGAAGATGGTGCTGATGCCCCAGGCTTCCGGCATGATGCTGCGCGCCAGAGTGACGCAGTGCCAGGCCCTGGCTGTCGGGGGTTTTGAGATCGGCACCGAATGGATCGAACTGAGTGACGCCCAGCGTCAGTTGCTGGCCCGACACATCCTGCAACGCCAGGCCGCGTCAAGGCGGCAGGCGCGAGAGCAGGACAATCCTGATCCGAGTTGAAATTCAGCCCGTAGGCGCGTTGATAAGGAGTATTTGTGACACTGATTTATGGCCACCGCGGCGCCAAAGGCGAAGCACCTGAAAACACCCTGACCAGCTTTCAGGAATGCCTCAAACACGGGGTAAAGCGTTGCGAACTGGACTTGCATCTGTCCCGCGACGGCGAACTGATGGTGATCCACGACCCGACGCTCAAACGCACCACCGACCGCCGCGGCAAGGTAGTCGAGCATACGGCGGCGGACCTGGTCACCTACGACGCCCGCAAGGGTGGTCCTGGCTGGGTTCAGCCGTGCCCGATTCCGCGACTGGAAGAACTGTTCGAGAAGTGCGCCTTCGATCATTGGCAGCTGGAGGTGAAAAGTGCCTCGCGCACCCGCGCGGCCACCACGGTGCTGGCGATTCGGGAGTTGGCTCAGCGTCACGGACTGCTGGACAAGGTCACCATCACCTCGAGCTCACGGGAAGTCCTGCGCGCAGCCCTTGAGCTGACGCCGGATATCTCAAGGGGACTGGTGGCAGAGTACGCCTGGCTGGACCCGTTGAAAGTCGCGCAGGGCTACGGCTGTGAAATTTTGGCGCTGAACTGGACGCTGTGCACGCCCGAGCGCTTGAAGAAAGCCCAGGGTCAGGGCCTGCATGTGTCGGTGTGGACGGTCAACGAGCCTGCGCTCATGCGCAGGCTCGCCGACTTCGGCGTTGACAGCCTGATTACAGACTTTCCCGGTTTGGCCAACGCCACCCTGAGGAATAGCTGAAATCGGTCTCCCCGGCCGGCTCAGGCCACCGGCCGGAGCCGCTTAAAAAAGCCGGTTCAGACCATCATAGGCTGCTACCCGATAGGCCTCGGCCATGGTCGGGTAGTTGAATGTCGTGTTGACGAAATACTTGATGGTATTCGCCTCGCCCGACTGATTCATGATCGCCTGACCGATGTGCACGATCTCCGACGCCTGGTCGCCGAAGCAATGTACGCCGAGTACTTGCAGGGTTTCGCGGTGGAACAGGATCTTCAACATGCCGACCGGTTCGTTGGAAATCTGAGCCCTTGCCATGCCTTTGAAGAACGCCTTGCCCACTTCGTAGGGCACCTTGGCCAGCGTCAGGTCGTGTTCGTTCTGGCCGATCGAACTGATTTCCGGAATGGTGTAGATGCCGGTCGGCACGTCGTTGACGAAACGCCAGGCACCGTTGTCCACCGCGCTGCCCGAGGCTGATCGGCCCTGGTCGTATGCAGCGCTGGCCAGACTCGGCCAGCCGATCACGTCACCTGCGCCATAAATATTTGGCTTGCTGGTGCGGTAGGCTTCGTCCACTTCGATCTGGCCGCGACCGTTGGCCTTGATCCCGACGTTTTCCAGACCCAGCTTGTCGGTATTGCCGGTACGCCCGTTGCACCAGAGCAAGGCATCGGCCTTGATCTTCTTGCCGGACTTGAGGTGCAGGATCACACCGTTTTCCAGACCTTCGACGCGCTCGTAGTCTTCGTTGTGGCGAACCATCACGTTGTTGTTACTGAAGTGATAGCTCAGGCCCTGGGATATTTCCGAATCGAGGAAGCTCAGCAACTGGTCGCGGTTGTCGATCAGCTCGACCTCGACCCCCAGGCCGCTGAAGATCGACGCATACTCACAACCAATCACACCGGCACCGTAGATGATCAGTTTGCGCGGGGTATGGTTGAGGCTAAGTATGGTGTCGCTGTCATAGATGCGCTTATGACTGAAGTCGATATCAGCCGGGCGGTAGGGACGCGAGCCCGTGGCGATGATGATCTGGTTGGCCACCAGTTTCTCGACGACGCCGGTGTTGCAGACCACGTCGATGGTGCGCTCATCGGCAAAACTGCCGGTGCCGAAGAAAACGTCTACACGATTGCGTGCGTAATAGCCGGTGCGCGAAGCGACCTGCTTGTTGATGACTTTTTCAGCGTTTTTCAACACATCCGGGAACGAAAACCAGCGCGGCTCGCCAATGGCCCGGAACATTGGGTTGGTGTTGAACTGGATGATCTGCTTGACCGAGTGACGCAACGCCTTGGACGGGATCGTGCCCAGGTGGGTGCAGTTGCCGCCGACCTGCCGACGGCTGTCGACCATGGCTACCTTGCGCCCAGCCTTGGCGGCGTTCATTGCCGCGCCTTCTCCAGCTGGGCCGGAACCCAGTACCACTACGTCGTAGTTGTAGACAGCCATGCGTACTCCTTAGAACGGGCCGAGGCGCCACTCTGGCGTCTCTGGCTAACCCATGCCGCGGCCGGCGGCATGAAGAATCGAAACTCGCGGCGCAGTCTAATCGTCCAGCGTCGCGGCGAACATTAACCCTTGGTCGCGTCGCAAGCCAATGTTGTCTGCTTTACGGGGCTTTTTCCTCGCCAGACAAAGACCGGACGGGGCGGATTGCTGCGGATGATAAATGTGTTGGCGGGATGAATCACAATAAAAGGTCGAATTTTGTGGGTCGTGTCGGATCCGGCAGTGGTTTGGAGCTTTTGCAACCTGGCTCGCGCCCGACGAGCCATTGAAAAATGGCATCGGCCGCGAGCAAGGCTGCTCGACTCAACGGCAGGTCAGCGATCGGACGCTGCCACGGGGTTCAGATCGAGGAACAACCGCCGGGCTACATCCTTACCGATGTAGCTGCGATAGACGCTGATTACTTCCTTGTTGTTGCGTGCGGCTTTCAACTGGGCCTTATAGCCAACGAATCGCTGATCAGGCAGCTTCAGGTGCGCCGCCGTGAACGCATCGGCGGCAGCCCCTTCGCTGGCGTAGTGAAAATGCGCCCACCACAACACACGCATCTCGCTGTCGCGAATCAGATACTCCTGCAAAAAATCATTGCGTCGGGAGCCGGACATGTTCTTGCGCCCCTCGAAACGGGCAATGTTCACCTCGCGCTCGGCTGCCAGATAACTAAGCCGAGCGGCGGTGGGCGGCCGCGTCTTGATCATCGCGATACGCACATTGCGCCCTTCTTCTTCAAGACGAGAGGCCGCGAGGCGCAACTCACCGAGCTGGGCCTGCACCGGGGAGTCCGTCGACTTCGCCGCGGCGGATTCACCCCCCTGGGCCGCAATTTTGTCAGCCAGCTCAGTCAAGCGGCGGGCCTTCTGCACGAGGATATCCTGCATATCTGCCGGCTCGCCGCCGCGCTGGGCTTGGCGCTGAACGGTGAGGATGTCCGGTCCGACCCGCGCCAGCGCTGCGCTCGCCTCGCGCGCGAGCTCGGCCAGCGCAACCCGATGCTCATGCCCGTGGTGTGTGGCGGGGTGCACGGTTTCCACTTCCACCCAATCACCGTTTTCGTGCAGGTGATAGGTGCTGACGACCTTATCCCCCATCGATTGCGTGACATCGACCACTTCACCGGGAAAATCCGGTTCGCCCTCTCTGAGGCGCCCCACCAAGGTGCGCTGGTTGCGGGTCCTGAAGACTCGCTTGCCAGGCTGCTTGACCTTCGGCGCATATTCGAGCGCATGTTGCTGGGGCTCGGCGCTTTCACGGATCAGGTCCGACAAACGCTTCTCCGCTTGCTCCGTGACTTTTGACAAGTCATCGACGAAACGCTCGAACTGCTCGACTATCAGCAGTTCGGGTGTATTTTGCTGCGTACAGGTGGCGATGGTCAGACCGCGCTGGTACTCGCGCACTGAGCTTTCCAGCACGTCGATCTGTTCCGAAACCGTATAATCATTGGGTTTTTCCAGCTCGGCGTGGGAGCTGCACGCCGCATGCAGAGGTGCATCGATGCGTAAGGCCTTGAGCTCCGCTGCGTCAAAGGGCGCCAGAATCGACTCCTGGCGCAGGCTCAACTCCAGCAGCGACCACATACGATTGATGCGCCACTCCAGGTGCGTATATAAGTTGCAGCGCTGCATCTCCAGCACCTCATCATGCCAGTAACGCTCACCGACCTTGGGCACCGCACGCAGTTGTTCCCAGAATCCATACCTTACGCCGGACCAATGCACACCCAGGTCAGTCAACGTCAATACCTTGTTGAATAATATGAGGTAGGCATCGATATTCCCTGCATTGACGCTCGCCTCACCGTCTTCACTCAAACGCGGAAACTCCACGCGCACGTACGCCAGCAGACGTTCGAGCACCACACCCTCGAAAAAAGCGATGCGCCGGACCGTTGACTTCAAATCATCGGCGGTGGCCTTCTCCCCAAACCGATCAGCCGGGCGCAGCGATTGCTGGAGCTGCTTGTGCTCCTCGAGAATCGCAATGAGTTCGTTCAGGTCAGCTTCGACACTCTTGATCACCTCGGCGGTCAAGGGTGCGCGCGAGGCTCGGTAATCTACGTCCCATCGGGCCAATCGTTGATAAATCTCTTGACGGCGTTGCGCCAGCGCTGCACCTCGCTCCGTCACGCGTTTGAGCTTGGCAGCATTTTCCTGGGCCAGCATTCGAGCGGTACGCTTCGGACCGCCACCACGAAGCCCCAGAGACAGATCAAGGGCCCAGCCATGAGCGACCTGTCGCAGGCGCGGCCCTTCGGACAAGGGGTCCTGCGGGTCGACAATAAAGACCGCGTCATCGGAGAAACCGACTGCATAGACCCCGCTGTCCAATCGCACCCGCCACTGTTCACCCTGGCGGTATAACCCTTCTCTTCCAGGCTCAGTGGATGGCGTTCCGCAAGCCGACTCGGGTGATACCTTCAGACGCTCGAGATGCCGGGCCTGAGCTTCGGTCAAACGATGGTTGCTGTTGGACCAGGAGAAGTCCAGCAGCGAGGTGCGCGAAGGCTCGGGCTGAACGGGCACGGGGGCCGATGCTTGCGTCGCGGTGGGCACAGGCTGGCCGCCAGGCTCAGCTGGCGACGGCTGCAGCGGCACCGATCGCCCCCCGGCCTCGGCCCGTAGGGCGAAACCCTGGTGCAGCAGGATCATGGAAATCGTCAACAACAGGCCGTTCCACGCCTGGGTGGCTTCGCGCCGCGCCTTACGGCTCTCGGCCACCAACACCTGATCGACCCCGGCCATCAGTTGTACCAGCCACAGCGCCGAGCCCACCGAGCCCGAAATAAACGGCATCACCGCGTCCAGCGCCAGCCAGCCGCCGCGCTGAAGCATCGCCCAGCGGCTCTCGGCATTGGACACCGACTCACGGTCGGCAAGGTCAACCAATGCCCTGGCGTTGGCGTCGAACAGCGCGGTCAACGGGTCACCTTGCACGTGGGCAGTGGATAGCTGCGCCGGGCCAGGCGTTCGCAGCGCAGCGAAATCCGAACCCAGGCCAAAACGCACGATATGCGGCTGAGCAAAACCGCCATTGGCGTATCGCTGCCGTCCACGAGAGCTCATCCAGGTCAATACTTCGTCCTGCAACTCGCCAGGCGCGACGATGGCCTGGCGCAGACTCGTCCAGTCGGCAAACTCGGTCAGCGGCACGGCAGCGAAGGGGCGATAAAGGATCAATGGTCCGACGGCTGGATCAGCATCCGCAATCACGAACATATTGCTCACTTCATCCGCGGCCGCATCCGGTTCTGCTATCCATGCCAGGGGTCGTAATACGCTCTCGGTGCGCGGGCTGTCATTGATCCCCAGAGCCGGGGCAGAAGTCAGCAGCGAGCAGACCAGTCGATAGCCCGCCTGGGTTAGACCGCCCTGCCCGCGAATTTTCTGTTCGAGCGCCTTGAGCGGCAATTGCACACGCAATTGCTCGGCAAACAAGCCCCGACGGCGCGCCGCTTGCGCGTGATCGGTGATCAGGTAATGACGCACCCGATCGGGATAGTTGCACCCGACGTTCACCCGCCCCACCAGTTGCTTCAGGTAATCGGGGGTGAACCAGCCGGGCAAGGGGCCGCCATCGCGAATGGAAAACGTCAAGGCACCGTTGGGCAGGCTGGAGAGATTTTGCAAGGCGAAGGTGGCCACACTCATGCGCAGGTTTTCAACGCTGCCTACCGGGATGATCTGCCCGGCCAATGGCGCGGCAACCGCCACGACCTTGGCGATGTGCACGGTCACGTCATCGAGGGTCAGCCGTGTGGCCTCGGGATGGTCATGGCGCATGGCGTCCTGCATGGCCTTGCCTGCGTAATCCAAAATCGGCGGTAAGTCATCATTCCAGGCCTGGCCGGCGGCGCGCCCGGTGACTACTGCCAGCGCGGACATTCTGCGGCTGTAGTCCAGGCGATCGGCCGAAGAGGCGTTGCTCAACCAGACCGGCAGTTGCTCCAATCGCGACACCCGGGGCGCCAGCCGGGCGGATACCTCATCGTGCAACAGAGGACGAATGTCGGTGATCCGCGCCAGATAGCGCTCGATCTCGTCAAAGTCCTCCAGTCCGAAAGTAAGCACTCCCTGAATCGCTAACAGTTGGGCGTCCAGGGCTTCCAAGGCTTTGCGCTCGTAATACCCGCCCATTATTGCCGCGGGCCGGGACTGCGCACCGAGCACGGGCGGCATGCCGCTGGCGGTCGCCGGATACGCCGATGAGGGTTGGGATTCAAGGGCCTCAGCCAACCGCTTCCAGGGTGTCATGCCCTGCTGGTCAGGCCGGTCCCAGAAATCTACCAACGCGCGCATGATGGTCTCGGGAAGCGCGAGCGAAACGGTATCAACCAGAACGGCCAACTGCTCGATATCGACATCCAGCGTCTGGGCAACTGGCGCTCCCGGGTCGGCCACCAGGGTGTTCTGGCCGTGTACCCAGCGCGGCGTCTTGCCCGTGGAAAAGTTGATGCGTAGATGGTCGAACAATGTCCGGGGCGTTGCTTCCCCGGTAATCACTGCACGGTCAGGATGGATGTCCAGGGCAGGATACCGGGCCACCAGCGCTTTATGCAGCGCGTCGAGCGCCAGCGGCGACAGCGAGGGGCGGTGGGAGAATGTGTCGATCAGATCGAAATGTGTAGGCATGGGAGGATCAACTCGCAAAGTGGATTGACGACCGACCTGTCCAAAGGCCGCATCGAGCGTTCGAGCGAGTTAAAAGCCGATTCCCATTGACGGTGACATAAACATATATCGCCATTCCCGATGACATGCGCCCACACCGTAAGACGGCCGGCCCGGTTCTGATTGCCATCGGCCACTTTTACACATATCGTTACAAATCTGCGCTGTCAGGGACCGAGCCTGGACGGCGCAGCAGAGGACGCACAAATACAACGGATCCCCCTAGCTAGACAGCCTAAGTGAGTAATTCCAAATGGCCTCGAACACAGGCAAAGGCAAGGCGATTTTTCGCGTTGTCAGCGGCAATTTTCTTGAAATGTTTGACTTCATGGTTTACGGCTTTTACGCCACGGCCATCGCCAAAACCTTCTTCCCCGCCGACAGTGAGTTTGCATCGCTGATGCTTTCGCTGGCCACTTTTGGGGCTGGCTTCCTGATGCGTCCTCTGGGTGCCATCTTCCTCGGCGCTTACATTGACCACCACGGCCGCAAGAAAGGCCTGGTCATCACCCTCGCCATGATGGCTATGGGCACGGTGCTGATTGCCTGCGTGCCTGGCTATGCGACATTGGGCGTCGCCGCGCCGCTGCTGGTGCTGATCGGCCGCCTGCTGCAAGGCTTCTCCGCCGGCGTGGAACTGGGCGGTGTCTCGGTGTATCTGGCGGAAATCTCCACCCCGGGCCGTAAGGGCTTCTTCGTCAGTTGGCAGTCGGCAAGCCAGCAAGCGGCTGTGGTTTTCGCAGGCTTGCTGGGCGTTGGCCTTAACCACTGGCTGAGCCCGGAAGACATGGGGCAATGGGGCTGGCGTGTGCCGTTCCTGATCGGTTGCCTGATCGTTCCGGTGATCTTCGTCATCCGTAGCTCGCTGGAGGAGACGCCGGAATTCGAAGCCCGCGCAAAGAAACATCGTCCTACCCTGGGCGAGGTCGTGAAGTCGATCGGTCAGAACTTCGGCCTGGTCATTGCCGGCATGGCGCTGGTGGTCATGACCACCGTGTCCTTCTATCTGATCACGGCCTACACCCCGACCTTCGGCAAGAACGAGCTGCACCTGTCCGACCTGGACTCTCTGCTGGTCACGGTCTGCGTGGGTATCTCGAACTTCATCTGGCTGCCGGTGATGGGGTCGGTATCCGATAAGATCGGGCGCAAGCCCCTGCTGCTGGGCGCAACCATCCTGGCCATCCTCACGGCATACCCGGCCCTGTCCTGGCTGACAGCCAACCCGACGTTCGCCAACCTGCTGATGGTCGAATTGTGGCTGTCGTTCCTGTACGGCTCGTACAACGGCGCCATGGTGGTGGCATTAACGGAAATCATGCCGGTGGAAGTGCGTACCACCGGTTTCTCCCTGGCCTATAGCTTGGCGACGGCGACATTTGGCGGTTTCACACCGGCGGCTTGTACCTACCTGATCCACGTGCTGGACAACAAGGCAGCGCCCGGCATCTGGTTGAGCGGCGCGGCCGTGCTGGGCCTGCTCGCCACACTGGTACTGTTCCGCAAGGGTCAGACCCGCATTGAAGCAGTGACAAGCTAAAAGCTGCGAACTGCAAGAAGCAACAAAAACGCCCTGACTGTTCGGGGCGTTTTTATTTCTGGCTGATCTGTACCCTTCACCTGAGCCGTTCGGTCACCGCACAAACCCCACAAATAAAAACGCCACGACAGGCCGGAACCTGTCGTGGCGCTTTCGCTTCAGCCTGAAGCGCGTAGCGTGTCGCCCGAAGCTGCTTTTATTTCGGGAAGGCTGGCGGGTTGACCCCGGCCATGTCTTCCATCACGCGAACCACTTGGCAGCTGTAACCGAATTCGTTGTCGTACCAGACATACAGCACGACGCGGTTGTCGTTGGCGATAGTCGCTTCGGCATCGACGACGCCGGCATGACGCGAGCCGACGAAGTCGGTGGACACCACTTCCTGGGAATTCACGAAGTCGATCTGCTTGTGCAGGTCCGAATACAGCGCGGTGTCGCGCAGGTACTCGTTCACCTCTTCGCGCGTCGTGGTGGTCCCCAGATTGAGGTTGAGGATAGCCATCGACACGTTCGGCGTCGGCACGCGAATGGCGTTGCCGGTCAGCTTGCCAGCCAGCTCGGGCAGCGCCTTGGCAGCAGCAGTGGCAGCGCCGGTTTCGGTGATGACCATGTTCAGCGCGGCACTCCGCCCACGACGATCGCCTTTATGGAAGTTGTCGATCAGGTTCTGGTCGTTGGTGTACGAGTGAACTGTTTCAACGTGACCATTGACGATCCCGTACTTGTCGTTGATGGCCTTGAGGACCGGAACGATAGCGTTGGTGGTGCAGGACGCCGCAGAGATGATCTTGTCGTCGGCGGTGATCTGCTGGTGGTTGATCCCGTGAACGATGTTTTTCAGTTTGCCCTTGCCCGGCGCCGTCAGCACTACACGGTCGATGCCAGGGCACTGCAGGTGCTGGCTCAGGCCGTCGGCGTCGCGCCATACGCCAGTGTTGTCGACCAGCAGCGCGTCCTTGATGCCGTACTGGGTGTAGTCCACCTCGGTCGGAGTCTTGGCGTAGATCACCTGAATCAGGTTGCCGTTGGCAGTGATGGTGTTATTGGCTTCGTCGATGGTGATGGTGCCGTCGAACGGGCCGTGAACCGAGTCACGACGCAGCAGGCTTGCGCGCTTGACCAGATCGTTCTCGGCGCCTTTGCGCACGACGATGGCGCGTAGACGCAGGCCGTCGCCGCCACCGGTCTTCTCGATCAGGATGCGCGCCAGCAGGCGACCGATACGGCCAAAACCGTAGAGCACGACGTCAGTCCCCTTACGGGCGCCGGAGTTTTGCTGGCCGACGACTTCGGCCATTTCTTCACGGACGAACTGCTCGGCAGTGCGGCCATGGGCCTGGGTTTTGTATTTGACGGCCAGCTTGCCCAGGTCCACCGAAGCGGCACCCAGTTTAAGCTCGCTCATCGCTTTGATGAGCGGGAAAGTTTCGTGTACGGACAACTCGGTTGCGTCGGCTTGACGATGACGCGCAAAGCGGTGGGCCTTGAGAATCGCGATCACTGAACGGTTGATCAGGGTGCGGCCATAGATCGAACTCACCACATTGTTATTGCGGTAGAGCTGACCGATTAGCGGGATCATCGCCTCGGCGAGCGCTTCACGATCGATCCATTCACCAAGACACTGGTCGGGCTTCTGAGTCACGGGAACCTTCCACATGTAGGGGCTGAAAAAAGGGACTACATTATGCCCAAGCCTTTGTTTATGAGCAATCCGCTGTTTTCAGGTCACGCGGCACTACATAAATTGGCGAGCGTAAAACTGACAGCAGATTGTGGATTTAGTTACAATCCCAGGCTTTGCCGCAACGCCTGGAGCTCTATCTTCCGTGCCCGTTCTGCGCCTACCGATTCTTCCTGCCGCCGCAGGCAAACAACATTGGGGCAACCTGCCCGGTGCCGCTCAAAGCCTGGCCATCGCCGAGGCTGCAAGCGCTGCGAAACGCTTCACCCTGCTTTTGACCGCCGACAGCCAAAGCGCCGAGCGAATGGAACAGGAACTGAAGTTTTTCGCCCCCAATCTCCCGGTGCTGCATTTCCCTGACTGGGAAACCCTGCCTTACGATCTGTTCTCGCCTCATCAGGACATCATCTCCCAGCGCATCGCCAGCCTTTACCGGCTTCCAGAGCTGGAACATGGCGTGCTGGTGGTGCCGATCACTACGGCCCTGCACCGCTTGGCACCGACCAGCTTCCTGCTCGGCAGCAGTCTGGTGCTGGATGTCGGTCAGAAGCTCGATGTCGAAGCGATGCGTACGCGGCTCGAAGCCAGCGGATATCGCTACGTCGACACCGTATACGAGCATGGCGAGTTCACGGTTCGTGGCGCGCTGATCGATCTGTTTCCGATGGGCAGCAAGCTGCCGTACCGGATCGATCTGTTCGACGACGAAATCGAAACCCTGCGCACCTTCGAGCCGGAAACCCAGCGTTCGGTCGACAAGGTGGATTCGGTGCGCCTGCTGCCGGCCAAGGAGTTCCCGCTGCAGAAGGAAGCGGTGACCCGCTTCAAGGCACGCTTTCGCGAGCGTTTCGACGTCGACTTCCGCCGCAGCCCAATCTTTCAGGACTTGAACAGCGGCATCACCCCCGCCGGCATCGAGTACTACATCCCGCTGTTCTTCGAAGAAACGTCCACCCTGTTCGACTATTTGCCGCAGGACACTCAAGTGTTCTCCCTGCCCGGCATCGAAGCGGCAGCGGAAACGTTCTGGAAGGACGTGCGCAATCGTTATGAAGAGCGCCGCGTGGACCCCGATCGCCCGCTGCTTCCTCCGGCCGAGCTGTTCCTGCCGGTGGAAGACTGCTTTGCCCGCCTGAGAACCTGGCCGCGGGTGGTTGCCAGCCAGGATGACGTTGACGCTGGCATCGGGCGCGAGCGTTTTCCTGCTCAGGTATTGCCTGATCTGGCGATCGAGGCCAAGGCCAGTCAGCCATTGGCGGCGCTCTCGCGCTTTCTCGGTGAGTTCCCCGGTCGCGTGCTGTTCACCGCCGAATCCGCCGGTCGCCGCGAAGTGCTGCTTGAACTGCTCGAACGCTTGAAGCTGCGCCCGAAAACCCTCGACAGCTGGCAGGAATTCGTCGACAGCAAAGAGCGCCTGGCGATCACCATCGCGCCGCTGGACGAAGGCCTGGTGCTGGAGCAACCGGCGCTGGCGCTGGTCGCCGAAAGCCCGCTGTTCGGCCAGCGCGTCATGCAGCGTCGGCGTCGCGAAAAGCGCATGGACGGTCACTCCAGCGATGCCGTGATCAAGAACCTTGCCGAGCTGCGCGAAGGCGCGCCGGTGGTGCACATCGACCATGGCGTGGGTCGCTACCTGGGGCTGGCGACGCTGGAAGTGGAAAACCAGGTTGCCGAATTCCTCATGCTGGCCTATGCCGAGGACGCCAAGCTGTATGTCCCGGTCGCCAACCTGCACTTGATCGCGCGCTACACCGGCAGCGACGACGAACTCGCGCCGCTGCACCGCCTTGGCTCCGAAACCTGGCAGAAGGCCAAGCGCAAGGCCGCCGAACAGGTGCGCGACGTGGCTGCCGAGCTGCTGGACATCTACGCCCGGCGTGCGGCGCGCGAAGGCTATGCCTTTGCCGATCCCAAGCTGGACTACGACACCTTCAGCGCCGGGTTCCCGTTCGAGGAAACCCCGGACCAGCAGACCACCATCGAAGCAGTACGCGCCGACATGCTCGCGCCCAAGCCAATGGACCGTCTGGTGTGCGGCGACGTGGGCTTCGGCAAGACCGAAGTGGCAATGCGCGCGGCATTCATCGCCGTGCATGGCGGCAGGCAGGTGGCGATTCTGGTGCCGACCACCCTGCTCGCCCAGCAGCACTACAACAGCTTCCGCGACCGTTTCGCCGACTGGCCGGTGACGGTCGAGGTGATGAGCCGCTTCAAGTCGGCCAAGGAAATCAACGCTGCGGTGGCCGACCTGGCCGAGGGCAAGATCGACATCGTCATCGGCACCCACAAGCTGCTGCAGGATGACGTCAAGATCAAGAACCTCGGCTTGGTCATCATCGACGAAGAACACCGTTTCGGCGTGCGCCAGAAAGAACAACTCAAGGCCCTGCGCAGCGAAGTCGACATCCTGACCCTGACTGCGACGCCGATTCCGCGCACCCTGAACATGGCCGTGGCCGGCATGCGCGACCTGTCGATCATAGCCACACCGCCGGCACGGCGGCTGTCGGTACGCACTTTCGTCATGGAACAGAACAAGCCCACCGTCAAAGAGGCGCTGCTGCGTGAACTGTTGCGCGGCGGCCAGGTGTACTACCTGCACAACGATGTGAAGACCATCGAGAAATGCGCCGCCGACCTGGCCGAACTGGTGCCTGAAGCGCGAATCGGCATCGGCCACGGCCAGATGCACGAGCGCGATCTCGAACAGGTGATGAGCGACTTCTATCACAAGCGTTTCAACGTACTGATCGCCTCGACCATCATCGAGACCGGCATCGATGTGCCGAGCGCTAACACCATTATCATCGAGCGCGCCGACAAGTTCGGCCTAGCCCAGCTGCACCAGTTGCGCGGTCGGGTCGGGCGCAGTCACCACCAGGCGTATGCCTACCTGTTGACGCCACCACGCAAGCAGATTACCGGCGATGCCGAAAAACGCCTGGAGGCAATCGCCAACACTCAGGACCTCGGCGCGGGTTTCGTGCTGGCGACCAACGACCTGGAAATCCGTGGTGCGGGCGAGTTGCTCGGTGATGGCCAAAGCGGCCAGATTCAGGCCGTGGGCTTTACCCTCTACATGGAAATGCTCGAACGCGCGGTGAAGTCGATCCGCAAGGGTGAGCAGCCGAACCTGGACCAGCCGCTGGGCGGCGGGCCGGAGGTCAATCTGCGGGTGCCTGGGCTGATTCCCGAAGACTATCTGCCAGACGTGCATGCGCGGCTGATTCTTTACAAACGCATTGCTAACGCCGCCGACGAGGAAGGCCTGAAGGACCTGCAGGTGGAGATGATCGACCGCTTCGGCCTGCTGCCGGAACCGGCCAAGAATCTGGTGCGCATCACCTCGCTCAAGCTCAAGGCCGAGCAACTGGGCATCAAGAAGGTAGATGCCGGGCCTCAGGGTGGACGAATCGAGTTCGCGGCCGATACGCCGGTCGATCCGCTGACGCTGATCAAACTGATTCAGGGGCAACCGGCACGCTACAAATTCGAAGGCGCCACGCTGTTCAAGTTCATGGTGCCGATGGAGCGTCCCGAGGAGCGTTTCAATACCATCGAAGCGCTGTTCGAGCGCCTGACCCCGCTGCCCTCCAAAAAATCGGCTTAAGGACTGTCCATGCGTGTGCTTCGCTCGCTCACCCTGCTGCTGGTGCTGACCGCCCCGGCAGCGTTCGCCGACGGCACCTACCAGGTGGAGCTGATCCTGTTCAGCCAGAACGGTGAACCGGCGGCCACCAATCAACCGGCGCCGGAAGCCTGGAACGCTGGCGCGCAAATGCTGGGCGCCGATAACCAAACCTCCACCGCGCTGGACAGTCTGGTGGGCAAACTGGAATCCAGCGATGGCTACAAAGTGCTGCTGCATCGCGCCTGGCAACAGGACTTGAGCGCCACACCGCGCAAGGTCGCGATCAGCAGCGGGCAGGAGCAATTCGGTCACTATCCGATCGAAGGCACGGTGAGCCTGGGCCTGGCGCGCTTCACGGACATCGACGCCAATTTCTGGGTCAATCAGCTCGACGATCATGGCGTGCTGGTTACCAGCGAACGCATGCGTCAGGCGACCCGGGTCAGGAATGGCGAATTGACCTACATGGACAACGGAAGCCTTGCCCTGTTGATCAAGGTCTCTGCTCTTCAAGCACCGCGTTGACATAGGCCCAGACGTGTCATCCCTATTGGAAAAAGCCCTGGCCCTGCCATGGGAACCATTGTTCAAGGCGCAGAGCGTGGAACGCGGGCTCGGCTATGCCCGGCAGAAACGCGTGACCCTGCAGCACGTAAGCCAGGATCTGGTGCGCACGGTGTGCCGTGGATCAGGCATGGAACTCTACACCCAAACCCTGCAATTCAAGGACGCCGAGCGCGCCCGCCATTTCGTGGTCGGCACCTGCACTTGCCCTGTGAGGAACAATTGCAAGCACTGTGCGGCGGCGTTGTTCTATCTGCAGGACCCGGAAAACCTGCCCGGTGTCCTGACCACCGTGGATCAGCAAACCGCTGCGTCCGGGCCCAAGACCGAGGACAAACCAACGTTGCCCGAGCGGATCATCTCCGACCTCGAGCCCGAGCCGCGCCTGATCCTCGCCAGCTTCGAGTTCAGCGCCTACGAGCCGCGCAATGGCAAGATGCAGCGGCACATTCAGCATCGTGCCGCGCTGGCATTCCGCTATGAGGCGTTCTACGCCTCGGGCATGCCCAGCCCTGGGCGCTCCAGCGATATCGTGCGCCATCTGAGCGATGAAACCCTGCGTGTACGCCGTCATCTTGAGCGCGAAGGGCAATACCGCAAGCAGTTGCAGGACATCGGCTTTCGCATCGCCACACGCCAGAGCAAGGCCCTGCCTGACAGCGCCGGGGAAATGTTCGAACTGCCCAACGACAAGGCATGGCTGAGCTTCATGCTCGACGAGCTGCCGAAGTTGCGCGAGCGCGGCTGGCAGGTCGAGATGAACGACGAATTCGGCTTCGACGTGACGCCGGTGGACGACTGGTATGCGGTGGTCGAGGAGGAACCGGAACGCGACTGGTTCGACCTGGAACTGGGCATCATCGTTAACGGCGAGCGCCTGAGCCTGTTGCCGATCCTGATCAATCTGCTGCGCATTCACCCGGAGTTGATGAGCGTGGCTGGCATCGCTAAACGCCGCGACGACGAGCAGTTGCTGGTTCAGCTCAATCACTTCACCCAGCGCGGCGGCGGCCCGATTCAGGTGGCCCTGCCCTATGGCCGATTGAAAACGGTGCTGGCTACCCTCGGTGACTTTTACTGGCGCGAAGACGGCAACGACGCCATCCGCTTGAATACCGCTGACGCGGCGCGTCTGAAGCAACTCGACGACATGCCGCTGGTGTGGCAAGGCGGGGATCGGCTGCGGCAGTTTTCCGAGCGGCTGGTGAATATCAAGAACGCCACCGTCGAGGCGCCCAACGGCCTTAACGCCACGCTGCGTCCGTATCAGCTCGAGGGCCTGAGCTGGATGCAGGCCCTGCGTGAACTGGAAGTTGGCGGAGTGCTGGCCGATGACATGGGTCTGGGCAAGACCTTGCAGACCCTCGCCCATCTGCTGCTGGAGAAGCAGGCCGGACGTCTTGATCGCCCGGCGCTGGTGGTCATGCCCACCAGCCTGATTCCCAACTGGATGGACGAGGCCAAGCACTTCACGCCGCAGCTCAACGTGCTGGCGCTGTATGGCGCCAACCGTCATCAGGAATACGAAAGCCTGCAGAATTATGATGTGATCCTGACGACCTACGCACTGCTGCCACGGGATGTCGAGCGGCTAAGCAACCAACTGCTGCACGTGCTGGTGCTCGATGAAGCGCAGTACATCAAAAACCCCAGTAGCAAGGCGGCCCAGGCGGCTCGCCAGTTGAACGCACGCCAGCGCTTGTGCCTCAGTGGCACGCCGCTGGAGAACCACCTCGGCGAACTGTGGTCGCTGTTCCATTTCCTGATGCCGGGCTGGCTGGGCGATGCCAGGCAGTTCGGCAGCAACTACCGCACCCCTATCGAAAAGCTCGGTGACGAGGCGCGCCTGCAGCACCTCAATGCGCGGATCAAACCGTTTCTGCTGCGCCGGACCAAGGAACAGGTCGCCACCGAACTGCCGCCGAAGACCGAGATCGTGCATTGGGTCGAGCTCAACGATGCCCAGCGCGATGTCTACGAAACCATGCGTCTGGCCATGGACAAGAAGGTTCGCGATGAGATCACCCGCAAGGGTGTGGCGCGCAGCCAGATCATCATTCTCGAAGCCCTGCTCAAGCTGCGTCAGGTGTGTTGCGACCTGCGATTGGTCAACGGCACGCCGAGCGGCACGCGCCAGTCGAGCTCGGCCAAGCTGGAAAGCCTGATGGAGATGCTCGAGGAGTTGCTGGCGGAGAATCGCAAGATTCTGCTGTTCTCGCAGTTCACCTCGATGCTCGAACTGATCGAAGCCGAATTGTCCCAGCGCGGTATCGAATACGCCTTGCTGACGGGGCGCACCAAGGACAGGCGTACGCCGGTGCAGGATTTCCAGAGCGGCAAACGCTCGATCTTCCTGATCAGCCTCAAGGCCGGGGGGACAGGTTTGAATCTGACCGCGGCGGACACGGTGATTCATTACGACCCGTGGTGGAACCCGGCGGCGGAAAACCAGGCCACCGACCGCGCTTATCGCATCGGCCAGGAAAAGCCGGTGTTCGTTTATAAGATGATTGCCAGAGGCACGGTGGAAGAGAAAATCCAGCACCTGCAACACGAAAAGTCGGCGCTGGCGTCCGGCGTGCTGGATGGCCGTACGGCCGGAGACTGGAGGCTGCAGGACGATGACATCGAAGCACTGTTCGCCCCGCTGCCGTTACCGCCGAAGAAGGTGAAGCGGCAGACATAACGCTCAGCCATTTCCAGTTCTGCGCCATACCGGATGTTGGTGATGCACTGTGTGAGCGCGCTTTCGTTGCCGTCGTAACCTCCGGCGTCCCCCGGGTACTGAGTCGTAGCTGGATTTCGCGATCCTGTTGTAGAAGCGCGTTTGCCTGCGATGGCGGTGGGTTAGTTTAGAAAGCTGCAGCTGGCCCGGCGCTTTCGCTGCCGTCGTAACCTCCGGCGTCTCCCATGGGTACTGAGTCGTAACTGGATTAGCGATCCTGTGTAGAAGCGCGTTTGCCTGCGATGGCGGTGAGTCAGTTTAGAAAGCTGTGGCTGGCCCAGCGCTTTCGTTGCCATCGTAGCCTCCGGCATCTCCCACGGGCACTGAGTCGTAACTGGATTTCGCGATCCTGTGTAGAAGCGCGTTTGCCTGCGATGGCGGTGAGTCAGTTTAGAAAGCTGCGGCTGGCCCGGCGCTTTCGCTGCTGTCATAACCTCCGGCGTCTCCCACGGGTACTGAGTCGTAACCGGATTTCGCGATTGTCACTTCCTCAGCCCACTGCACATAACACACCACCACCGGCATCTCATGCTCGGCGCAGAAGTCCAGCCAGCGTAGTTGGTTGTCCTGTAGACGGTCCCCGGGGCCTTTGACCTCGATCATTCGATAGCTGCGCTGCTCAGGGTAAAACTGAATCAGATCGGGCATGCCCGTGCGGTTGGCCTTGATGTCCTGCAGCAGCCTGCTGAACCAGCGTTTGAGGTGCTGCGCGGGCAGGCAGTGCAGTGCCTGCTCCAGCAACGTCGGGGTAAGAGTGCCCCAGAATACGAATGGCGATTGCAGACCAAACTTGTTCACGTAGGTGCTGCGCATCACTTCCAGGTAGCGCTTATCGTCCAGTTGCGTCAGGCATTCGTCGAACAACGCCGCCCGGCGCTGATAAAAATCCGGGCTGTACAGATCACTCGGCGCGCTGTGGAAAGGATGGAAGAAAGCGCCCGGCAGCGGCGCGAACACCGCCGGCCAGCACAGCAGGCCGAACAGCGAGTTGATTAGCGCATTCTCGACGTAATGCACCTCGCTGCCCTCCTCGGCCAGATGCAGCTGGATCAATCGCTCCACGCTGTAGTCCGGCAGCGGCGTGACACTCACGTCCAGCCGCTTGACCGTGCGCGTCGATCGCTTGCGCACAGCGCCATGCCCTAACTTGCGCTGCAGCCGGGGATGAATCCGCAACAGGTGCTGGGTTTCCTCATCGTTCTCGGGCAGTGCCTGGGCCTGCTGCAATAGCGTCATCGCCTCGGCGTACTGCTCGCTTCGCTCCAGCACCCGGATCCTGCGCACGCGAGCGCCAGGGTAGCTGGACTGCGCATAGACACTCAGGGCCAAAGGCCATTGTTGCAGGCGTTCAGCCTGCTGGCCAATCCGGAACAGCAGCTTGCCCCGGCGCATCGCCAACCACGGATTATCGGTCCGAATGGCCAGTGCCCGAGACGCCAGTTCGTCCAGTTGCTCACGCTCGTTGAGGGCCTGATCCAGTGCCTCACGGCAACTGTGCAGGTGCAGGCAAATGTCGATGTCTTCACGCTGGCTGATGCCTCGGGACTCGGCGGAAAACTCAACCTTTTCATAGCGATAGATGCCTAGATCCGCGAGCACGAATTCGGACCACTCCTGATACAAGTTGCCGAAATACAACAGGCGCAAGCGGTCACACAAGGGCATGACCTGCAACGCGAAGACCACCTCGTCGAAACCTGCAAACCATTGGTCCAGCGGCTGAATGTGTTCATGAAGCGGCCGCAGGCGCTCCAGCAGATCGGCTTTTTTCTCCGCGCGTTTCACCCCATGGGTCTTGAAGCACAGGCTCAGTTCATCCTTGCGCAACAGGCCAAAGAGCGCTTGAAGGTCCAGATGTGGCTGACCATCGACCCAGCCGCACTCCAGTAACGGTACCGCCGCCTGGCGGGCATCGCCGATTTCCGCATAGGTCAGCTTGCTGGCCCGGAACAGCAGGCCCTTGCGCATGACCATTCGCACCAGCAACGCTTGCGCTGGTTGCGGCAACCGGGCGAAATCCTCAATGAAGCGGCGTTCTTCGTCGTCGAGCAAGTCATCGTAACGCTGGCCGATCCAGCTCAGCACCTGGCGGAAGTTCTCCAGGTAATAGAACGGGTTGTCGAGGGGGGAAGTGCTCACGGCGCGGTCACGTTGCGGCTGAAGGAAAGGCAGCAGGATACTGGTTATCCGTACAGATTCCAGCCCCTTTTCGTCGTGAACCGGGATCGGGCTGATCAACGGCAACCGACGTCAGCGCTACAATCGCCTCCCATTTCTTTTGAGGGACTTGCGATGCCTGCTTCCAGCAAACCGCGTATCTACCTGGCCGGCTTCGACGTCTTTCGCGCCAACGCCATCGATCAGGGGTGCTGCTACGCCCTCCGGGCATCAAATCTCTAGACAACGCCACAATCCGCTTCTGGCCGTAAGCCATAGCCATAGCCATAGCCATAGCCATAGCCATAGCCATAGCCATAGCCGCACAGCTTGCTCGCGATCTGGTGCGAAGCGGCAGCAAGCTCAGCAAATGCGGTGTGTCAGGCATACCGAGCCATCAGGCTTTACG
>NZ_DIHC01000051.1:0-143 GCF_002419965.1 Pseudomonas sp. UBA5706 | reverse complement strand
CAGAATCAAAAACCAGACCGCGCCACAATCCGCTTCTGGCCGTAGGCCGTAGGAGCGCAGCTTGCTCGCGATCTGGCGCGAAGCGGCAGCAAGCTCAGCAGATGCGGTGTATCAGGCACACCGAGCCATCAGGCTTTACGACT
>NZ_DIHC01000025.1 GCF_002419965.1 Pseudomonas sp. UBA5706 | reverse complement strand
CAAGGCGACGGCGCCGAACGATGCTGCAGTTTCGGCTAGCCAGCAGGCATGGATCCGCCGGCTGAATGAACAGGGCTATTTGGCAATTGTGTGCCGGGGTCACTTCGACGCCATGGAGCAAATCCGCGCCTACCTGCGCCTTCGTCCTACCGTGGGGTCCGTATGAGCAAGACCCGCGCTGTCAAACTCAGTGACCCTGAAATCCGGCGGCAGTCGGCGGACGCTGCCGTGCATGACCTGCGTGATCCACGTTACCCGGGCCTGTACCTGCGCTTCGGCCAGGATCGTCAGCGCGCATCGTGGTATCTGGTCAAGGGCAAGGCTTGGAAACATATCGCTCGCTGGCCTGAGCTTGGGACAGCTGCTGTTGTGGCCGAGCTCCCGGCGATTCGGCAGCGGCTGCTGCGCGATCCGGACGGCTCTGTGGGAGCGAACACGCTGGCTACCTGCGGTCAGCTGCTGGATTGGTACGCCGATCGTATGAGCCGCGACCGGTCGTTGTCGGTGAAGCGAAAGACCGGTTCCATGTCGGCGATCCGCTGTCATCTGAAGCCGCGTCTTGAGGAAGTCCGCTCCCACAGCCTCACCGCCGCGGCGCTGGACAAGGAACTGATGTGGCCTGCCCAGCAGGAGCTATCGCTGTCCTACGTCCGGCAGTTGTTCGGCCTGCTGGTGGTTGCGTTCCGCCAGGCTCACAAGCTGGGGCTAATCGACAGCAACCCCATGGCGGGGCTCAAGTTCGTGGACTTCACCAAGGCACGCATCATGCCAAAGGCCGCCCGTTTGCGAGGCGTTCACCTGGTCGACATAGTGCCGATGCTGGCGGACCTCTTCGAGCAGCGTCCGGCCGAGGCGATGCTGGCGATCATGATGCTCTGCCACGGCACCCGAGTTGGGGAAACCCGCATGGCGCGCTGGTCGGACATCTCCATGGCGGATGCCGAGTGGTTCATCCCCGCCGAGAACACCAAAACCCGAACCGAGCATCGCCTGCCACTGACCGCCCAGACCAAAGCTTTGCTGAGCCGGTACCGGGCCGCTCAGGTCAGTCAGGGCTACGAGGGCATCTACTTGTTCCCGTCACGTCGTGGTCGGGCGCTGAGCGAAGGCCAGGCCAGCGCCGTGTTCACCAGGATCGGGCAGGGCGAGTGGACGAGCCACGACCTGCGCAAGGTCGCCCGCACAGCCTGGACCGACCTCGGCATCGACGGTCATATCGGCGAGATGCTGCTGAACCACTCACTGGGCAAGATCGCCAGCACCTACATCAACACGCAAGCTCGGGCTCAGCGTCTGGCCGCGCTGGTGAAGTGGCACTGCTGGTTAGATGAGCGGGGCTTCAAGGCGATTCACAACCTGACAGACGCCCAATATGAAGATTCGCAAAACCCCGCGCAGGGCACGAACGGCGTGGGCTGCGAGGCCGTTTCTAACATTGTGAATGGCGAGGTTTCAAAAGTATGAAAAACGGTCGATCTGCACTTCTGCTGGCCTCGTTGGCCGTGTCACTTTCCGGGGCTGGCCTTGCTGCCTTGAGTGCGGGCCGCGCTGTTCAAGGCTGGAGCATTCCGCGTACCAGTGGGTCTGCTCCACGGCCATGGCTCAACAGAAAGAAAGGACGGGGTGGGCAATGAAGAAAACGCACGGCCCATCCTTCCGGCGTGAACTAAAGCCGCTGGTCGTGTGCGGTGCCTGCCGCGGCGCGACGGTGACGGCGGGTACCTTCTACCAGATCGACTGTTTGGCCTGTAACGCCTCCGGCTGGGTCTGCGCCGAGACGGGCGAGGCTTTGCCGATCGAGGTGATGGTGCAACAGCTGAGTATGCGTCTGCGCAACGTCACCGCCGAGCTGTCCAGGGCGCGCCAATCCATCGGCGGTGCCCACGAACAATACGCACAGAACAACCGTCGCGGTGCCGGCGGCAGCAATTACACAGGGGATTGATCATGATGATTCGCAAACCGTTGCACCGCCCGTTGGGCGACACCGAGCACATGCTGGAGCAGTGGGGTTTCTGGCGTTTGGACGGGATGGGCGTTGCTCATTACACCTCGCCGTCACTGGCGATCATGCGCGATGTGATGCCCTCAACCACGAAGTCATACGTGATCACCGACGAGCTTGCCGGTGTTGTTGACGGCGCCGTGGCCAGGCTCTGCCGCCGCGATGCGCAGATGGGCGACATGGTCTGGTTGTACTACGGGGCAAAGTGGCCGGCGATCCGCGTAGGCCGTCATTATAGCGTTAGCGAGATGAAGGCCCGTGAGCTGATCAAGGCTGGTGTAGCCTGGATCGATTGCGCGCTGGACAGTTTGAAAGAGGCGGCATGAAAAAATAGTTGTCCATATGGAATAGCTCTGTTTTCATGCCACGGTGTTCAGCTGATTCAGCGCGACACCCCAAATCAAAGCCTCGCCATCGTGCGGGGCTTTTTTGTTTTTGGCGAGGTCGACTGTCTGGTGATGTCGTGGGTCTCATAAGCCCATTTAGCTCGGTTCGATTCCGAGTCTCGCTACCAATTTGTTGCTGAGGTAACCATAGCCAGGGTGGCCCCATGGGGGAGGGCCTGGACGCGGTATAGCCGGTTAGTCACGCGTACGATCAGAACACCGGCAGTCGATGTGCCTGACTCCATTGCTTTACAGGCAGCTTCGGCAGGCAGCGTGGGAAGACACGCATTTATTTTAAGCCTGGCCCAACTTCTCCAGTGCAGCATCTGCCAGGAAGGTCGAGCGACTTTTAATGTTGTGATCACGCACGTAGCGATCGATCCGCCGAATCACGAAGCCGGGAAGAGTCACATTGACCTTCTCAGTTTTTCCGAGATATGGCGTGCTGTCGATTTCCAGCATTCCCCAGCCCATACCGGCAAAGTCAGGGTTTGCAGCGTGCTTGGCCATTGACGATGGCTGTGGGATGTCTCCACCGTCTGCGGCTATTTCGCCCAGCATGATGTGGGCTATCTCAACGGCCGCGTCGTGGGCTTCTTCGAATGTGTCACCGGCGGTGATAGCTCCCGGAATGTCAGGGATCTGAATACCGAAAGCGGTGTTCTCGTTGCCCCACTCGATGCAAATCGGATACTTCATTTTGTGTCTCCTACGAAGGCGCAAAGGTGAAGCCGGGTTAGATCAACCCGGCTCGTTCCTTGATTCCCTTGACCGTTCCCCGGGGCAAGTCTTTCTTGGGGTGGGGTACTGCAACAGTGTTGGGATTGGTTGGATGTTTGAACATGTGGTGGCTGCCGGTAACTCGCTTTAGAACCCATCCAGCCGCCTCAAGCTCCTTTATCAACTCTCTACTTTGCACCTCCGTCTCCTTGTGTGGTTGATGTGGTAATTATAACTCTAGGGTTACCAGTCGTCAATATAAACATACGCCTAGAGTTATATAAATTCTGAGCCTCGGCATGTGCCGGGGCTTTTTCTTTCTCCGATCCCAAAAGAGTGGACAGTCGGATGTCACAAATGACCATTGCTCAGCCGATCGATCTAGCCCAGGAAGAGCTTGCCGAGATTCTTGAGTACGAACCGGATACTGGCTTACTGAGGTGGCGTCCAAGGCCTGATGAAATGTTCGAGCGAAAAGGATTTGCAGCATCTTGGAATAGTCGTTTCGCCGGGCGCATTGCCGGGAACGTATTCAAGAAGCCATCGGGACATAGTTACGTTCAGATAGGTATCGGCTATAGGCATTTGAGGGCGCATCGGGTCATCTGGCTTCTGGTCTATGGAAGCATCGATGACAGCATGGTCATTGATCATGTGAACGGAGTCGGAACGGATAACCGGCTAAAGAATCTCCGACTTGTAAGTTCCGGCGATAACTCGAAAAACAGATCAGTCAGTAAGCGCAGCCGCTCGGGTGTCGCCGGAGTTTACTGGAACTCAACGGAGCAAAAATGGCATGCCCGTATACAGGTGAACGGTGTTCGCAAAAGCATCGGTCAATACCACAGTCTGGAGGCCGCCAAGGCAGCGAGAGCTGCTCATCAATTGGCCCAAAACTACCACCCCCTACACGGTCTTTCTCGCGAAGCAAGAGCGGGATCCAACTGACGCCCATTCGAGGCGAGATGAGAATGAAGATGCCCGACAAGCCGAGTACATGGGCCAGGGTGTGGCTCTTTATTTCAGATCCGCTCTGGCAGGGCGTGCTGATGGCATTCACCGTGTCCCTACTGCGGATTTTGTACGACGCCAAGGAAACCAGTAAGTGGCGAATCCTCTATGAGTCGCTGATCTGCGGAGCATTGAGCCTCGCCGCTTCCAGCGTCATTGATTGGATGACCTGGCCACCCAGCCTTTCAGTTGCTGCAGGTGGGACGATCGGCTTTCTTGGCGTGACAGCCATACGCGAAATGGTGACCCGGTTCATTGGTCGCAAGGTGGACTCGATATGAAGGCGATCGCTGCAGCAATCATCATCGCATTGGTCGCCGTGCTTCTGATCGGCATCCAGCAGTCCCGAGTCATCGCGCTGCGCGGTGAGGTGGCCGTAGAGACCAAGGCAAAGACAGACGCCCTCGACGCCAACAAGGAAAGCCAGGCCACGATCACCACGCTGCGCGCTGAAGCAGCGCGCAATGCCGCGTACCAGGCAGACCTAAACAACCGGCTCAAGGCCAGCGAACAGAAAGCCCTGCAGGCGAGGAAAGACTTTGAACAACTCAAGCGCACCAGCAAGCCTGTTCGTGATTGGGCTGCTCAGCCTTTGCCTGACGGCCTGCGCGGGAAGCCAGCCAGCGCCGGTAAAGACAACAACGGTAAGGCTCGAGCCCCCTGAGCTGGTCCCGTGCGAACGCATCAGCACCAGTGACGATGACCTGGCGCTGAATGGGGATCTCTGGGCACTGAAGGATCGGGCCATCAACCTGCTCGACACGTGTGCCGACCAGGTCGACGCGCAGATCCAACGCAGCAAGAGCAAGTAACCCGCGCCACAAATTCAGATGCGCCCGTTTCGTGGCGGCGGAGATTTCGATGAAGAAATTAATAACTGCCGAGAGGCTGCGGGAGTTGGTTAGCTACGACCCGGAAACTGGACTAATGCACTGGCGTGAAGCCATTCAGAGGGTGCGGGCTGGAGCGGTGTGTGGAAGTTTGAATAATCACGGCTACCGGCAGATCGGTATCGAAAAGAAAACCATGATGGTTCACCGGCTCGTCTGGCTATATGTTCACGGCTACCATCCGACGATGATCGACCACATCAACGGCAACCGGGACGACAATAGGATCGCCAACCTGAGAGAGGTGACGAACTCTCAGAACCAAATGAACAAATCCAGGCAGCGCAATAGCCGTCTTGGATTAAAGGGTGTGAGTGTGCGGGGAAGAGGGCGGCCGCGCGGCGAAGTCAATCTCAACGGCAAGGTGATCTCCAAGGCTTTTGACACCCCAGAAGAGGCTTATGCCTGGGCCTGCATGATGAGGGAGCAGGTACACGGCGATCACGCCCGTCATGCTTAAACGATCTTGGCTTGTCTCAGTACCCAGCTATCCACCATTCCCCATGATCATGCAGGAAGACCACGACCACGCACGTGCGCTGGCTGTGGCTCGGTGCAAGTGGCCGAACTGCTCTGTTGAGTGAATCCCATGACCCAAGTAATCGAGATCGTTGTCATTGGCGCGACGGGCTCTGGTAAGTCGCATGTTCTGGAATTGATTGACCGGGCGCTTCACAGCGAATATGGCCAGCACGTGCAGGTGACATCTCATGAGCTGTCGCTCGAACGTTTCATGGGCTCGCCGGGCAGCAAACCGAACGTGGCTGACACCATCTTCAATTTGCGCGAGAAGGGCTCTCGCGATTCCAGCAAGAACGGCGATATGAAGGTGAGCATCGACACTTCTGAACTGACATCGGCGATCGACAAGATTGAAGCGATTCAGGGTGAGCCGATGAGCTTCATGTTCGATCCGCTGGAGCAGGCCATCGAGTCGACCGCGCGAGTAATGCGGGATGAGCGAGACAGCGCGCTGCAGACTTCGCGCTTGCTGGGTAGCGGGCCGACACTCATCTACCAGCGTCTGAGCCTACACCTCGACTCACTGCTGGCTGAGCAGCTGAAGCGGTTGACCAACAATGAATAGCGTCAAGCCAGAGGCTGACTACTTCAGGCAGGAGCATGTCCACACTCCCGGCGATGGTAGAGGTCCGCGCCATGTATTCATTGATGGCGCCGAGTGTAGCGATGTCACCTATGCCGATACCAAGCTCGGTATTGCGGTGATCGCTACCCATCCGCTTCGAGTTTTGCCGGGCACCGACTACATCGACGAGACCGTTGTAATGGGTGATGTCCGCGTCGAGCCCAAGGAGGCTGTTGATGAGTGACAAGGCGGAGTACTACCAGCTTAAAGGCATGGTCAGCGAGATGTCGGTAGAGGATCAGGCGGAAGTCGCGAAGGCTGAGGCCCAGGTGATTGCCATTGCCAGGCACTCAGACAAGTCGATGATCGGAGCTCTGATGGCGATGATCAAGATCGCGGTAGAGACCTGATGCCGCTCCGTCCGCAAAAGCCGTGTAATGCGCTCGACTGCAATGCGCTTACCCGAAATTCCAGATACTGCGACGATCATGCCTACCTCGATAAGGCATGGTCCAATCGTAAGGGCTCAGGTCGTGGCGGCCGTCCATGGCGTCGTCTTAGGGATCAGGTGTTGAAGCGCGATCACTACATTTGCCAGTGCGATGACTGCAAGGCCCAAGACCGGGTACGCCCCGCTCACGAAGTGGATCATATCGTGCCTTTGTCGCAAGGCGGCGACGATGAACCGTCAAATCTCCGCGCCATCAACCACGACTGCCACGAATTGAAGACCAAGCGCGAGGCACGGGCGGGGAGGGCGCCGCGATTCGTGCAAAATGCATGAAATGTTCGATAAATCAATAGGTTGCACCATTTTGGGGCGGGGCGGGTCGAAAGTTTGGAGCCTTTGCACCGGACACCGTCCCCCGAACTGGATTTTCACACCCGCGAAATTAAAAGTTCAGGAGTTGCGCGATGGGAGGCACCGCCACGGTCGCCGGCCGTGGTCGCAAACCCAAGCCGACGGCCAAGAAAGCACTGGCCGGAAATCCTGGCAAGCGTGCGTTAAATACGGCCGAGCCGAAGTTTTCTGAGGTCACGAAAGATATTGATCCGCCGGATTGGCTAAGTCTGCGGGCGGCCACGATGTGGAAAATGCTGGTTCCCGAATTGCTCCGAGAACATGTGATCGCGTTGACCGATCTGCACAACGTCGAAGCGTTTTGCACCGCCTACGACAAGTGGCGGATGGCCGAAGAATCAGTGCAGCAGTTCGGCATCGTCGTGGAGTCAGCCCAAGGCAGCCCGATGAAAAATCCGGCGCTGACCGCTGCGAACGAATCGATGCGCCAGATGGTGACCTTCGGCTCAATGCTTGGGCTGGACCCTGCAAGCCGAAGCCGCCTGATTGGCGGGAATAAGGAAAAAGCCACCAACGAATTTGCCCAACTACTGAGTTCATAGATGCCAAAGGCCCTTCACACCAACGTCGACAAGGCGATGGCGTGGGCGAGGTCTGTCTTGCGCGGTCGGGTGCCGGCGTGCCGGTACATTCATCAGGCGGTGCAGCGGCATTTCGATGAAGTGGCGGCGAGCCGCAAGGGCAGTTTCAAGTTCAAATTCGATCCGGCAAAGGCCGAGAAAAAGCTCAAACTGATTCAACTGCTGCCCCACACCAAGGGGGAGTGGGCTTTCAAACGGCAGCTGATCACGCTTGAGCCCTGGCAGCTTTTCGGCATGGCCGTCACCTTTGGATGGGTACGTAAGAAAGGTGGTCACCGGCGCTTCCGCGAGAGTTATTGGGAGGTTCCGAGGAAGAATGGCAAGAGCGTGATCGCCGCCGGCGTGGGGATCAGCATGTTTGTAGCTGACGCAGAGTTCGGCGCCGAGGTTTACTCCGGTGCGACCACTGAGAAGCAGGCGTGGGAAGTGTTTCGCCCGGCAAAGCTGATGGTCAGCAAATCGCCCTTGCTCATCCAGGCGGCAGGTATCGAGGTCAACGCCTCGAACATGAACATCCCCGCAGACTTCAGCCGTTTTGAACCGCTCATTGGTGATCCGGGTGACGGTGCGTCGCCCAGCTGCGCCATCGTCGATGAATACCACGAACACCGAACCTCGGCCCAGTACGACACCATGCTCACCGGCATGGGCGCCAGGCGCCAGCCGCTGATGTTCATCATCACCACCGCGGGCGCGGACATCGAGGGGCCTTGCTACGACAAGCGCCGCCAAGTCATCGAGATGCTGGAGGGCACGGTTCCTGATGACGAGCTGTTCGGATACATCTGGACGCTCGACGAGGGTGATGACTGGGCCGACCCAAAAATGTTGGCGAAGGCGAATCCCAATCACGGGATCTCGGTCTTCCAGGAATACCTCGAAAGTCAGCAGGCCCGGGCGATCCGCTCGGCACGGTTCACCAACACGTTCAAAACCAAGCATTTGAACCTGTGGGTGAGCGCGAAATCCGGCTTCTTCAACATGAAAAGCTGGAAGGCCTGCGAGGACACCTCGCTTACGCTCGAGCAGTTCGAGGGTCAGGAATGGATTGCGGGCTTCGACTTGGCGCGCAAGCTGGACATGAACTCCAGGGCGCGTCTGTTCTGGCGCGTGGTTGACGGCAAGATCCACTATTACAGCGTCGTTCCGAAGTTCTGGGTGCCATACGACACGGCCTACAACACCGACAACAAGCGCATGTCGGAGCGATTCCAGGCGTGGATCAACTCCAAGCATCTGGACGTTACTGACGGGGCGGAGATCGATTACCGGGAAATTCTGGAGGACACGAAGGAAGCGAACCACCACGCGCCGCTCCGGGAGTCACCCATCGACCCGTTCGGGGCGACAGGCTTGAGCCACGAACTCGACGACGAGGGATTCAGTCCGATCACCATCACCCAGAACTACACCAACATGTCCGACCCGATGAAAGAGCTCGAGGCGGCGATTGAGTCGGGGCGATTCCATCATGACGGAAACCCGATCATGACCTGGTGTGTGGCGAACGTGATCGGCAAGAACCTGCCCGGTAACAACGACGTTGTCCGTCCCATCAAACAGGGCGACGACAACAAGATCGACGGCGCGGTGGCGCTGATTATGGCGATCGGTCGAGTGCTCGTAGATGCAGCGCAAAACACGACTGAATCATTCATGGACTCAATTCGGAACCCAATCATCGCATGAGCTTGCCACTGATGTTTTTCATACTTGCAGCGCTTTGCGGATTTGGCCTGCTGGTCGGCGGAGTATTCACGCTGTTCGGCAGCGGCTGGGCACTGATCGCTGCTTCCGTTTCGATGTTCATGATTTCAGGCTTCATCAAGAAAGGATTAGCCGGTGAATAAATCTCTTTCGCTGGTTCTCGGCAGGGCAGCAGCCAAGCCGATGAAGTCGCTCGGCGACTGGACCGGAAAGGCCATACGCCTGAGCGATGGAGGGTTCTGGGGATCGTGGCTTGGTGGACAGTCCAGCTCCGGCAAAGCAGTGAACGTCGACAATGTTATGCGTCTGTCCACTGTGTGGGCATGCGTGCGCATCATCTCAACCTCGGTTGCCGGGCTTCCCCTTGGGATCTACCGGCGCAAGTCCGATGGTGATCGAGAGGATGCACGCGACTTCTCGCTATACGACGTCATCCACAACAGCCCTAATGAAGACATGACGGCCTTCCAGTTTTGGCAGGCGGTCGTTGCGTCGATGTTGCTCTGGGGCAACGCCTATTGCGAGATTCACCGGGCCGGTGGTCGGGTGATTGCCCTGGACTTCCTGATGCCCTCGCGGGTAGATCTCGAAGTCGATGACGATGGGCGTCTGGAGTACTGGTATCGCCCGAAGAAAGGACCACGTAGGCAGATTGCGCGGGTGGACATGCTGCACATTCCGGCGTTCAGCATCGATGGTCGAGTTGGCATGTCGGCAATTCGGTTCGGCGCCGACGTGTTCGGTTCGGCGATGTCGGCGGACGACGCGGCGAATGGGACGTTCAAGAACGGACTTCTGCCAACGGTTGCTTTCAGCGTGGACCGCATTCTCAAGCCTGACCAGCGCGACGAATTCAGGGAGTACGTAAAGACCGTTTCCGGCGCGATGAACGCCGGGAAATCGCCGGTACTTGAGCAGGGGGTCAAGGCTGAAACCATCGGCATCAACCCTGTAGATGCGCAACTGCTGGAGTCGCGGGGTCATAGTATTGAAGAAATTTGCCGATGGTTCGGCGTACCACCATGGATGGTGGGTAAAACCGACTCGGGCAGTAACTGGGGGACCGGGCTTGAGCAGCAGATGATCGCGTTCCTGACCTTTTGCATCAGCTCAGTCACCAGTCAGATCCAGCAATGCGTAAACAAACGGTTGCTCACACCTGTGGATCGCCGGACGTACTACGCGGAATTCTCGCTGGAGGCCTTTCTCAAGGCAGATAGCGCCGGGCGCTCGGCCTGGTATAGCCAAATGACCCAAAACGGGATCATG
>NZ_DIHC01000021.1 GCF_002419965.1 Pseudomonas sp. UBA5706 | reverse complement strand
CTGAATAGGGACGTGCTGATAGATCTTCTGTGCGGTTGAAGACTGCCCAGCCAGCAGCTGCTGGATGCGGGATTCGGTGAAAGCCATCAGTTACACCCCCTGCTGAAAATCCGCTGCGCTCGGCGCTGGCTGCCGTCATGGCGCACAAGCCGGTTATCAGCTCCACGGGTCATCAGAACCATGTCGTGATAGTTGCGGCTGAACCTGAAGCCTTCAGACTTAAGCAAGTCGATGGTTTTTTGCTGAGCCGGGGTCATGGGCACACCCCTTTGCCAAACTTCGCCAGCAACGCCACGCGCGCGGCCTGTCCATCAGACGGAATTCCCTGGCGTCGAATGGTTGCGTGAACAAAACGCTCGCCCTCCTCAATCGCCAGTTCGAGTTCGGTCTTCTGGCCGTCGTAGCCAATCCCGACCGCAATCTCTTCCAGCGGCTGGCCCTGTACGAGCATCCGAATGGTGATGTCGTAGGCGCGGTCGAAAATTTTGCTCGCCCTCTCCGATGGGAGGTCGGCCAGGTTATGCAGCTCGCACTGCAAGGCGGTGTGACGCACAGCTGGGTGGGACCAGGTCCGGGACGTGGCACGACTCGGGTGCGAGTTCTCCAGCGCCTCGCGAAACGCCTTGTCGTGAGACGGAATACCGAGCATCTCGGGGGTGGGCTGGCACCACTTGATGAACTTTCCGACGCTGGGCGCAAAGTCGCCGCCGAGCTTGCGGCAGTTCTGAATGCCGTAACGAATCTGTTCGATGCGGGTGATGCCTTCGGCCATGAACGCCTTGATCCAGCTCCGCTTAGCGGTTGCGAGCGTTTCCGCGTCTGGCCAGGCCTGCTTCCAGGCAGGGAAGATCGCCTGGAGCTCTCGGAACAGAGCATTGACGACTTCGGCGGTACCAGGCTCAAGCTGAGTAGGGGTGAACGGAATAACAGGGGGCAGATTGCCCATCGTTTCCATGATCGTGCTGGCGCTCTTGGCGGGCAGCTTTGCAACTTTGCTCATCACAGGCCTCCCAGGTCATCAGCCCAACTGGTGTCGTTGAAATCGGGAGTTTGGCCCTGCCCGGCAGCCTTCACCCGCTCGCGCTTCACCCACTGCACGAGCCGGTAGCACCAGCCTGAACCAGAGTCGACGGTGGTGGGCCGGGCGACAAAGAACCCTTTGAACGCTCGAATCGCAGCATCGGGAACGGCATCGACAGGCAGCCCAGCGATCGAGACCTGGTCGGACAGGGATTTGGTGTTTGGCTCCCAGGCGGCGAACATCGCGAACCGCTGGCTCGGCGCCGGGCACTCGGCGGCGGCGAGATCTTGCTCGGCAACCTCGGCATCCAACTCGCGCTGCAGCTGCTGCTCTTCGGTTACTTGATGGTTAAGTGATGTATTGGGTGCAGCTGCTGCACCCCGTTCTGCGTTTTCCTGCACCCCGTTCTGCTGTGAGCTGCACCCCGTGCTGTCATCTGCACCCCGTTCTTTACGGGGTGCAGCATTTGCACCCCGCTTGATTTGAAGGTCGTACACAACAGGGCGGCGGTCGCGGCGATCGATATATGCGGCGGCAATGGCCTGATTGCCTTCAACGATGAAACCAGCCCGCTCCAGTTCGTCCAGTTTCAGGCGCACCGTGCGCTCGGACAGGCCAGTGTCTTCGGACAGTGTGGCGGCCGAAGGGAATGCGCCCCGGCCGTCGCTACCGGCGTAGTTGGCCAGGCACAGTAGAACGTGACGGGCTGAGGGATTTTCGAGGGAAGCCTTCGGCAGTGCGAGGGCCCATGACATTGCTTGAACACTCACAGCTCGGCTCCAATGTTCTTTTCGGCCAATCGTGCGAGGCCTTTTGGGGTTACGAGGGGCTGGAACGCAGCGCGGTCGATACCGGTTTCGGTGTCGGGCTTCAATGCGGTCACTTTGTGTTTGAGGTAGCCGGACCGGATGCGTGGTTGCATGGCGATCCACCGGGACGAGCCACCGCGGCGGTAGATCCACCGGTTCGCTTGCATCCAGTCGAAGAGCTTCGACGGCGGAACACCCAACTGCTTGGCGGCATCCGTGATGCAAATAGCGCCCTCGGCGGCGGCCAAACGTCTGATGGCAGCAACCTTCGGCGCCTGGAGCTCGATCACACCGAGAAGTTGGCTATTCTCACGGGCTTGATCTGCCGCCAACTGCAATGCTTCGGCGTAATTCGCAGGAATGCGAGGAGCGCCCCGCTCTTCCAGTTCGCGCCAGCGCCGGACTACTGCCAGACGCATCTTGGCGCTGTAGCCTGTCAGCAGCGTGTCAGTCAGCTCGCGATCAAGGTGGAAGCACGGCAGGCTGCGCCCGGTGCCATCTTTGTACTGAGCCGAAAACTCGGCCGAGTCAATTTCGAGTTCTGCGAGCATCGAGCGGATGTCGACCAGCACGTGCTTATGGGCCTTGCCAGTCAGATCCGCGATCTCGCGCGAGGACATCACCTGACGCGACAGGGTTTGGTGCTGGTGGGAAACTGACGAATCAGGTGGGGTATTGCTCTGGGTGGTCATGGTGTGCATAATCGGCCTCACAAGTGTTGTTGAAGAAGCCGGTCTAGCCACCGGCTTTTTTATTGCCTGCGATTTGGCATCTCAGTCTCTGCGTCGGAACGCTTGAATGGTTCCTGTCATGGCTCTCGGCCTTGTCCTTCTCGTCAGCTCTTGCTGAATTCCCAGCTTCGCCAGCTCTGCCAGGGTCATCCCCCGCTTCGCCGCCTCTGCTTCCAGCAATCGAATCTCTTCCGGGTCAAGTAACTCTCCAAGCTCCATGCCTTTTTCTTCCGGCATATCGCCTCCAGTCCCTATCGGGTCCCTACTGAGTCCCTACGGTTTTGCTTTAGGCTGCTCGGTCGTCGCGGATAGACTTGCCAACAAGATCAAGCAGCCAAGACTTCAATACCTCGCGGGCCAGAACCGACTTTTTTGTTCCATGAATCTGCGCGGCGTAATCGAGAAGTCCTTCGTATTTGTCATCCAGCAGGACCTTGATCTGGTTGACGTGCTTTTCGTTTGGGCGTGGTTCTTCTGGCATATCGGTATTGCTCCTTGCGGCTGATGAAGTGGTTAGGCGGCAGATTTTTGGGACGGAAACGGGCGCTGCTCCTTCGCCTGGAAGCTGCCGTCAGGAAGCTCAAGCACGCGGATGTCCCGTTTTGCGGAAAGCGCTTTGTGAATTGCCGGGGCTGTCACACGAAGGAGCCTTGCGGCTTCGGACTGCCCTTTATCAGCAACGAACTTGTCGAGGGGGGTCTCGTTCATGATCAGGCCTCGGTTGTAGATGAGGCGAATATTAACCATCTGTTAATTTTTAATCAATACCGATGGTTTCTTCTTATTTTTAACCGTTGGTATACATTCGCGCGATGACGAAGAAACGACTCCTACCGCCCGAGCTAATCGCTGAGTGCGCAGCCGCGCACGATTTGTTCCTCTCGAAGAAGAACGAGCTGAAACTCAGTCAAAAGAAAATCGCCGATGAGGCGGGAATTACCCCGGCCGCCGTGAACCTGTATTTCAAAGGTATTAACCCCCTAAACGCTAAGTTCGCCGCTGTGCTCGCCCGCATGCTCGACGAGCCGGTATCGGCATTCAGTCAGCGCATTGCTGACGAAATAGCGGAAATGACCAGGACTCCCGCTAAGGCTGTGGTGAGTGGAGGAGCGAGCTCCGCCGAAAAGGTAATGGAGATGATCCGCAAGCACGCGGGAAAATCCTTGAATGTGGATGCTCAGGAAAAGATCGCAGCAGTAGCGCTTGAGGCCGCCGGCGAAACTCAGGGAAAGGTGATCCAGGCTGACTTTTCGGGTTTGAAAGCTAAGCCCGAAGAAATCGTCATCCGCCAGTACGACGTGCGAGCCTCGATGGGCCATGGCCAAGTGCCTAGCGACTACAATGAAGTCATTCGCAACCTGATCATCCGCGAAGACGTGTTGCGCGAAAAGGGCGTGACCTATACCTCCCCTCACTCCCTGGCAATGATCACGGGCTGGGGCCAGTCGATGGAAGGGACAATCAACGACAAAGACCCGCTCATTGTTGACAGGGGCGTCAATGAATACGCGGGCGATGGGATTTATGTGCTGACCTGGCACGAACATTTGTTTATCAAGCGGATTCAGTTCTTGGATGCCGAGAGGTTCCTGCTGGTATCAGATAATCCGCACGTTCGGGATCAGGAGGCGCGGATTGAGGATGTTACCGTCCACGCGAAGGTGCTGCTGATATGGAATGCACGAAAGGCGTGAGAGTCGGCAAGGTAGTAGACGCCAAGTGGCCGAGGTCGATGCTGGGGTGAATATCGAGTTGCGGAGGGCTATCGAATAGTGAGCGACTATAAAAATACGGATATCGAAATCTTTTATGATGAAGCCGTCAGATTCTTCAAGAGCCAGTCGAGCCCAGGAAGATGTCCGATGTGCGAGTCTGTCACGTGGTCATTACCCGTACTAGAATCGCACTCCCCATTGTCCCTTTCTCATAGCGGCCTACTCGCAGCGGATGGTACGCCGGTTCTAGAGCTGAAGTTGCTGTGCAATTCCTGTGGCTTCTTCAGATCTCACCGTGCCAGCTTTATTAGAAAATGGCTGGATGCCAATCCTCAGGCGCAGGAGCCAGAACGTGTCTGATCACCAGATTTTCACACCGGATCATCTTCCGGCAGGTCGCAAGAGTGACAAAGAGGGCGGTCCGGGCAATACTAGCGGTCAAGAACCGCCTGGAGGCGACCCAATGGAAGCGCGCGTGGCAAAGCTCGAAAGTCATGTTGAATACATGCGCCGAGACATATCCGATCTCCGATCGGACGTGAAGGCTATGGCTGCCGATGTCGTGTCTCTGAAGCTAGCTACCTCGACTGCAGGGACCAAGCTTGATCACATTGACAATCACATGGTCACCAAGGGTCAGCTATCCCTCTACGCCCTCCTGACGCTACTCCCAATCGTCGGTGGTGGGTGGTGGATTGTTCAGCAATATCTCGCCCCTCTGTTGAAAGCTCTACCTCATTGAGTGCAAGCGTCAAGCAAAATAAGCCCGGCTCAGCGCCGGGCTTTTCGTATCTGCCTACGCGTGATGCTCCAGGTACTCGCTAAGTGCCTTGCGCGTCAGATCGTTCAGCGAAATGCTTTGCCGAGTTGCCGCCACACTGGCAGCCAAATGCAGATCGTGCCCTACCCTCACGTTAAACGATCCCTTGCATGGAACCTCGGGCTCATGATTGAGCGATTCGCAGGTCGCCAGATAATCGTCCACCGCTTCGTGGAATGCCTTGGTTAGCTCGGCAACCGTATCCCCCTCGTAGCTGACCAGAGAACGGATGAACTGAAGCTTGCCAAACAGGCAATTATCCTCCGGGCTTGCCTCAATCGATCCGTAGTAGCCTCGGTATTGCAGCATGGTGCTCATTAGATCAATCCTCCTGCTTTTAGGTGGTCAATCACCTGTCGTTTGACGTATGCCTTGATCTCGTTGCCTGGGTGAGGCTTGTGGAGGTTTATCATCGCGTGCGGGTTGCCATTGTCGAATTTCACCCGGCTGCCGCTGCCTTCAATCTGGTGATAGCCCAGACAGCCCAACAGCGAAACCAGCTCTGGCCAGGTAAACCCTGCCTGTCTATTCAGCAGCTTGGCGATCAGTTTCTCTTGCTTGGACATGAAGGCTCCTTATCTGCGACTAACTTTAGTTGCACTTGGATTATCGGTCAACCTTCAACGACCTGAAACCGTAGCCCGCCGCTCAGCGGGCTTTTTTGTGCCTGTCAAAAAGGTGCTGGCTCTTCCTCCATAGCATCAACCTCACCTACCTCCAGCGCTCGATCCTCATCCGTGGGTTTCTCCCACTCGATAAGCACCTCGCCATCATCCTGAAATGTCACCTCCACTCCATCGGTTTCCGAAAGAAGGCCCATCACTTCGTCCCATGCGTCGTCCTTGTCAGTGTCAAGCCGATGGATCAGTGCTGAGCACCTTTCCTGCGCCCTGGGCGAATTAATCATTCCCGACACCCGCAATCCTAATCGCTCTACGCCGGTCATCTCCTGCCGCACTACTGGCTTTGTCTGTTTTTTTGCGCGCGCCATTTAGACCTCCTTAACTGTATGCATATCCAGTAAAAGCAAAATCATATAGCACGCAGATCAAAATAAATTAACCATCGGTATTGACGTTAAAATATACCGATGGTTAACTACACCTATCGCAGCGCTTCATTACTGCGACAGGGCCTGATCAGGGCCTGCGCTCTTTAACAACCTGCGCCATGAACGACTACCCGGCCAAACCGGTTAGGTCACTCCCGGCACCATCGGTGGGAGGTCAGTAAACCGAAGGAAACAAACCGCTGCGCTTGTGAGGCGACCGGCGCCAGACGAAAGCCAATGAGGGGCTCAGTCTGGCGAGGTGATGACCGAACTGTGCGAATGACCCGGACAGGCGCAGTGAGTGAGAAGACCGAGAGCTTCACTGAAGCACCTGGGCGACCGGGTGCTTTGGGAATCCACTGGAGGAGACCACATGAACAAGGTCATCCGCATCACCCTGCGCGGCGAGCTGCAGGTGTTCACCAACAGCGACCTGGCCGCCTGCATCCGCGAGGCTAACCGGCTCAACACGGAGCGCGGATATCGCAACGGTGTCTGCGTGGTCGAGCTGAAAGACGGGCAGCGAATGACGGCGGCTGACTGTAAAGCCGCTGCTTGACGATTTCACCGGCTGGCCTTGGAGACAGGGCCAGACGGGAAATCACCACACCCGAGGAACGACCATGTCGAACACCCAAGACTCACGCCTTCCGAAATTCGTTGTTCGCCTCCCGGACGGTCTGCGCGATGAAGTCGAAGCGGCCGCCGATGCAGCCGACACGTCCATGAACACCATCTTCGTCCGCGCCATTCGCCAGTATTTGGACAAGCAAAACCGTCAGGATCTGCTGCTGGAGGCGCTGGCCAAAGCCGCCGGTATCTGATCGGCGTTGTCACCGGGCTATGCCTGGGCATGGTGATGTGATTCCGGTTTAGCCGGTAAGGCTCATCGATGGACGCAACACCCAAGCACGTCACGATCGAGGTGAAACACGCGGCCGGTGCCATGAAGTTCGATGGCGATCTCGCTGAAGGACTATTCCTCGCCGCCCGGCACCTAAGTGCTCAGGAACGGCTGGATCTGATAGCGCGGCTGCAAGCCAGGCACGCCGAGATCGAAGGCGAATGGCGATAGCAGAACCAGCACCAGCCTGACGATAACTGCCCTATCACTTCGAAAGAGGCTGCATCGGAATGTCGGCGGGTCATGAAAAAAGCATCTCCAGAGCAATCGGATTGTGGCGAATACCCGGACGTCGATTGCAGAAAATGGTGTGGACCGACATTCCAATGCAGCTTCCAAACCCAATCAAACCCGCACGGAGCAATCAGTAATGGACCAAACCCTTCAGCAACTGCTGGCCGAACGCGTCAGCACATACGCCTTGTCCGAGCGCCCGCGCCAATTGATCGACGAAGGCATCGACAAGATGTTCAAAGGCGTCATCGAGGACGCCTTCCGTTCCTACGGCACCATTGGCGAGGCAATCAAAGAAGCAGTCAAGAAAGCGTTCCCGGCAAATGTCACCGACGTTTTCGAACTTCAGCGCTACAACGCCATGATCGCCACCGCGTTGCGGGAGCGGTGGGAAGCCTTCGGTATGGAATCGGCGATTCTCGCCCAGGCCGATGCATCCATCACTGAGGTTCTGACAGGTGAAGGCCTGCTCACCGGCGAAGTTTCGCTGAAGGCGCTTCTGGAAGAGTTTATCGACGCTCACAAGGAAGAAGCCGCCCAAGAGCAATGGGGCGCACCGGAAATACGGATAACAGAGGACGACTCCCATCAGCGGAAATTCGTCCATATCTACTTCGATCCTGCACCCGAAGGCAGCGATCGATACAGCTACACCCAAGAAAGGCGCGGCGACTATTCGCTGAAACACAACCTCCACGTGATGATCGAGGGCGAGCGAGACACTGAGGATCGCTGGCGGCCAAAAGTTGAGTTCGGCCAGGTGTACAGCGCCCAGCTCGACGAGAAAAAAATCTCGCTGAAGAAGAGCGTACGCAGCAAGTGGGAACGGATGCTCGCGTCTCTGTACTTCGGCAACGCCGTTCTTCTGATCGACTGCGAAGAGGGCGATTTTTCCTACGGCTTCGATGACTGAACCAACCTCCTGCGCATTCGAAGAGTGCGCAGCGGGATGGCGAAAGCCTTAACGGAATTGCCGCTTCACGGGCCTACGGCAATATAAAAAATCAGTGACCCCGTCAGAAGGTTGGAGACCTTCCCGATGCCCTGGAACGCTTTGACGCTGACCAGGCTGCATCGGAGAGTGATCGAAGCGTGCCCGAGCGGGCTGCAGCGCTAGGATCGCAAAGCCCCGTAAATGTCCTGAGCCGGTACGAGCGAGACGGCCAATACCAAAAACGCGGCGGGAAATAAGCAGGCGTTGCGCCCTGGTGCTTCGATCACTCTCCGATGCGGACGAGAACACACTGCGAAAGCGGCCCCCTGCATCAAACCTACAGCCCGGCGAGCGCCCGCCATCATCCGGCGCGCATTCACACGGAGGATTTGCAGCCATGTAAATGACAGCCTGCCGGCCTTGCCTCATGCAACGCCTGGCGAAGTGGTTCACGTGCGGAGGTGTGTATGAGCCAGCAACAACGGAGAGCCCTGCGTCGACAGGGCTTTTCTTTATCCGGCGTTTACCCGCCAGCACTCTCCCCTGCGCCCAACGGCAACAGGCAGGCGGTCAGAGTGCTGCCGAGTACACGCAACCATCGAGGAAAGGACATGCACCCACAACTTCAACAGCGCGTGGATGGCCTGACCGCCATGCACGCACGTACTCAGCTCGCCACTGCAGAGTTCTACGCCATGATCGGTAAAGAGCCACCAGCACAGAAAATTCGCTATCAGGTGAAGAGCGTTGGCACCAGCGCTTACCACATCGTCGAGATCGCAACAGGCAAGGTGCGCGGCTTTCGCTTCACCTGGAAAGAGGCAGTCAACTTCGCCCAGGTCCTTGAGGCTCGCGCCGATAGTGTGAAAGTCACGCTGTCACAGGCGGTGCTGCAATGATCGGCGAAAGCATTCCAGACCAGCACAAGCAGGCCAGCGCGCAACTGGCGGCACAGATCGATCACTACCTGGCGACCGGCCACCGCATCGAATTGGTTCCCGCAGGCAAAAGCGGCGAGATTCCGTTTACCGCGATCGGCAATCACCCGAGCAACCTGAAGGCGAAGCGCAACAAGCATGTGCCTCGAGTTCGCTCCCTGGCAGCTCAGGGCATGACGGCATCGGCAATAGCCACCACCATTGGCCTGGACAGCCGCACCATCCGGCACATCGCAAAAGAGAACGACATCAGCCTGACTGAACCGGCCTGATGCGCAAGATCAACAAACGCGTACATCAGCGCCGCCGACAAACCTGGCCGGATCTGTCAGCGCACCAGTTTTACGAGGCACCCAATGGAAAAGACAGCAGCTGCGAAGCACTCGGCGGATTACCGGGCGCGGCAGAACGCAGCAAAAACGAAAATGGGAATCGAGACACTGAAGATTGACATGCCGATCAGTGTCCGCTCGGGACTAACGGCGGCAATGGCTGATCACGGTTACAGCCAGTTGCAAGAGCTCTGGCAAGACTTGGCGCTGTCGTTTTTGGCGTCTCCGCACGAAGAACAGGCGCGACGGCTGAGAAAGCCTGACGCGTCAGCTTTCGTGCTTACCCCAAAGCTGGCGCGTCAGTTGAAAGAACTTGGAATGGCGGAGCCCGATCCAGAAGAAGAGTGAACTGACTGGGTGATGGGGTCAATGCGCAAGCGCTATGCCAGCAATCGCCACGGCAATCTCTGCCCAAAACGCTACGCCGAGGCCTTGTTCCAAGATCCATGCCTTGAGTTTGGACTTCTCGAGAATTTTCGGGGATTTGGACCGCTGGACGTCAGACCATGCTTCGGCTAGAACGTCCCTCGGTGGGTTGATCTGGAACCTCTGCAGGATCTGCATAAGTTCTGGTGATACTTCTGGGGCGATGTGTAGGAATTCTTCGGCGTGGGCATGGCTTTTGTTCTTTGCGTCGATGCCCACGTCAGCCACGATAGTAGCCTTGCCTACCGTGAAAGTGCTGTCATCCAGTTTGATTCCAGTGCTCACATCTCTTACTCCATGGCATTTTTTAAATTTTACCGCTGAACCGCAAGGGCATAGAGCGTTCCTTCCAGGCTTAGGCTCATAAGCCTTCGAGGGAGTAATTATGTCGACTGACAGCTCGCTGAACACGTTTCCGGACGAATTGTTAATCTCCATTCCAACGTCAGCTACGCCACCAACGACTATTCGGACAGTGCAGTGGTGAACTTTGTTCATGACCAGGACCTTTGACATACCTTACCTCTTCTAGGCAATCGGCAATCGCCGGCTTGTGTCACCATGTATAGCCCACCACCAACCTATTCGCCACCGAACTTTCGGAGGCTTTCGCATGGAGGACGCCATGAGCGATTCGTTTCAGCGAAAGAGGCCGACGACTGCCCGCAAGCCTCACTGGTGCCAAAGCTGCTGTCGTCAGATCGCACCCGGCGAGAAGTACATGGGATACGCCGGAAAGTGGGACGGAGATTTTTACACCGCCAAGCTCTGCTTGGGCTGCGAATCTCTATACCACCTGGTTTGGGAATTTGACGCAGAACACGGCGACACGCTGCAGGACGAAGGTTTGGCGTTCAACCAAATCTTTGAGGTGGCCACCGTGTTCGAGCTTATCTGCTACGTGCCGATTACCCCACCACCGCATCAGCCGCCATGGCCGTAATCAAGCGCAATCAGCATCTCGCCAAGACTGGCACTGTCCTTCGACCGGAGGAGCATGCTGATGATTCAGCAGGCCCCAGGGGACGAGATTCTAACGCCTCAACAAGCATGACAGTCGTAGATCATGCAGAGAGCAACATCTATGGCATCCGCAAGTTCCAGAACTCAAAGGTTGTTGAGGTCGAAACCAGAGTTTCCCGAGCATTCGAGCATTTTGCTCAGATACGTTCCAACATTGCTGTTTTTCTCATAGATGATCAGAGCATATTCATCTGATGAAATATGATCTGTGTACCCAGCATAAGTGAGACCTGGCTGCTGAAGCTCGGTGCTGTGCAGATGGTCGCGCCCTACGTACATAGCGCAGATCAGTTGACCTTGAACCTTATCTGAGTAGGCCGACAGCATCGATTTAGCCTGGCTCTGAGAGACCGCGCCGGCGCCGATGAAGCTCTGGATTGCATCGTAAACATTGCCTGTCATTGCTTGATTCCTTTTCTGAATTGTTGATCCCGGCCCATGCCGGTCACCACGTATAGCCCACCACGAACCTATTCGCCACCGGACTTTCGGAGGCTTGATTCTGCATGGAACATTGCCATGTTCAAAAAGACTTTCAGCGAAAAAGGCACGTTCAAGGCGTTGCACGCTGCCCAGCACTGGCTGACTGAAAACGGGTACAGCTATGGACCTACATGCGTCATGCACCCCGCGCCAGTACTCAAAGGCGACTTCATCATTGCCAAATGGCGCAACTTGACGAAAACGGAGATCAAGGCTCTAGATGGCTGGTTTGACGGCGCCCTGCGTGAAGGTCCGGTGACAGTGATTTTGAAGGTTGCGCCTGATCACTCCACTACCAGCGCATCTACCGCCCTCTCAATCTCCAAGATCGCTTCCGATACGTACCAGCTGCTATAGGCCGGATCGATTATCAGGCTATCTGCCGCGGCCTCGGCGAGCGCATTGACATCTACGCCCTGTTCCCTAGCCGTTGCCAAAACTGCTTTCAGCGCAATCTGCAGCGCCATTTCCTTGCCTTCAAACATTAGCTGCACTCCTTTGCGGAGAGCGTAGGCCATTTTCCCACTCGTATGGAATCGAACTATGATCCAGCAGCACCAGATACTGGTCGGCGACTGCATCGAGATGATGCGCACGCTACCAGACAAGTCAGTTCACACCTGCGTGAGCTCTCCGCCCTACTTCGGTCTGCGCGACTACGGCGTAGAGGGCCAGATCGGCCTGGAGGAAACGCCCGCCGAGTTCATCGCTCGATTGGTCGACGTTTTCCGCGAGGTGCGTCGAGTACTCCGCGACGATGGCACCGCCTGGGTGAATATGGGTGATAGCTACGCCGGTAGCTGGGGCGCGCAAGGCAGGCCTCAAGGTGACGGCCAGATGTCCGGGCGCAGCGTTACTTCAGCCCGCCAGATCAACGAGCACCCTCGGTTCAAATCCGGTACCGGCGTGCGCGGCCGCGAGATGGGCATGAAGTCGAAAGACCTGATGGGCATGCCATGGCGCTTGGCATTCGCGCTGCAGGACGACGGCTGGTATCTGCGGCAGGACATCATCTGGAACAAGCCGAACCCGATGCCGGAAAGCGTGCGCGACCGGTGCACCAAGTCGCACGAATACATCTTCCTGCTGAGCAAATCGAAGAAGTACTACTTCAACCAGGCAGCCATCCTCGAGCCCTGCTCCCCGAACACCCATGCTCGGCTGTCTCAGGACGTCCAGGCGCAGATCGGCAGCGAGCGGGCCAATGGCGGCACCAAGAGCAACGGCAATATGAAGGCCGTGGCGCGCAAGTTGAACGGCGTTGGCTGGGGCCATGGCACTGACTCCGATGAGCGCCAGCGCGGCAGGGTCAAAGACAACCAATCGATGAACTCTGCTCTCGCGATCATGCCAACCGAGCGGAACAAGCGCAGCGTTTGGACTGTGGCCACACACAGCTTCAAGGGCGCCCACTTCGCCACATTTCCGCCTGACCTGATTAGGCCCTGCATTCTGGCCGGCGCGCCACGCGGTGGCACAGTGCTCGACCCGTTCGGCGGTGCCGGTACCACGTCGCTGGTTTCGATGCAGGAGGGTCGCCGGTCGATCATCTGCGAGCTGAACCCTGATTACGCGGCAATGGCGCGGGCTCGTACCGAGGCTGCCTGGCTGGACGGCGCGGCGCAGATGGACGTCTTTCACGACGCGTCCCCAGCAGCTTAAGTAGTCCCTCTTAGCTAGAAAATGGGCAAGGCTTCGGCCTGATGTACTCCATGAACTCAGCCCGCGCACCAGAGGCTATGGACTCAAGTGCCTCGTACTGAGCGTACTTTTCGCCTGTATCCAGGGGCCAATGTTCCACAAAAAAATCATCAGCGGCATCTTCGGCCTGATTCTTCGCGAGCTGAAGCTTGCGGGCCGGCCCGATGGAAAAATCGTCAGTCATCAAAAACCTCCATAGCTCAGCCCAATGCTGAGTTGAATACAGATAGCCCACCTTTCCAAATCACGCCACTGGCGAGGATCCCCTATGTCTGCACATCAGAAGAAACACCCCTTCGATTTCAAAACTCAGTACGGCCTTGGCTTCGATCCGCAAGACGATGAGATCGTCGTGGACTTCTTCTGCGGCGGTGGTGGCGCCGGTACTGGGCTGGAAATGGGCCTCGGTCGCAAGGTCAGCGTGGCGAAGAACCACAGCGCCAAAGCGATCAGCATGCACACCATCAACCACCCGGGCGCCAAACACTTCACCACCGATGTGTTCGACGGCGATCCGGATACCGAGTGTGGCGGCAAGGCGGTGGGCTGGTTCCACATGTCGCCGGACTGCACCCACCACAGCCAGGCCGCCGGCGGGCAACCGCGCAAGCGCGAGATCCGCAACCTATCGTGGATCGGCTTGAAGTGGGCAGGCAAGAAGAAGCCCCGAGTCATCAGCTTGGAAAACGTGAAGCAAATCCTGCAATGGGGCCGGCTGATCGCAAAGCGAGACAAAGCGACCGGCCGCGTCATCAAGCTGGGCGGCGCGATCGCTGCACCTGGTGAGGTGGTGCCTGTAGACCAGCAGTTCCTGATTCCAGATCCGAAGCAGCGCGGGCGCACCTGGCGCCGATTCGTGGCCCTGCTTGAAGGCATGGGCTACGTCGTCGAATGGAGGGTGATCAAGGCCTGTGACTTCGGCGCGCCCACCAGCCGCGAACGGCTGTTCATGCTTGCCCGTTGCGATGGGCAGCCGATTGTCTGGCCAGAACCGACTCACGCCAAGAGGCCGGCCAAGGGGCAAAAGCCCTGGCGCACCGCCGCGGAGTGCATCGATTTCTCCGACCTGGGAAAAAGCATTTTTGGCCGCAAGAAGGACCTGGCCACCGCCACGCTGCGGCGCGTAGCGAAAGGCATGAAGAAATTTGTGATCGACAACGCAACGCCCTTCATCGTGCCGATTGCCAACTGGTCCGGCGAAACCGTTCAGTCGGCAGGTCAGCCCCTGCGCACAGTCACCTCATACCCGAGAGGCGGCGCGTTCTCGGTCGTCAGCCCGGTTATCGCGCCAGCCACGCACCAAGGCAGCGACCGCATCAACGATCCACTTGAGCCGCTGCCGACAGTGACGTGCGCCAACCGCGGCGAGCTGACGCTGATCAGCCCCACGCTAGTTCAGACCGGTTACGGCGAGCGGGACGGTCAAGAGCCGCGGGTACCGGGATTAGATCAGCCCCTTGGCACCGTGGTCGCCGGCGGCGTGAAGCACGCATTGACCAGCGCTGTTCTGGTCGGAGCTGGGGGGCCGGAGTATGCCGGCAAGCCAGCGGCGGCAGACCACCCAGTCGGAACACTCATGACGCAAAGCCATCGCGCGATCGCCGCGGCGCACTTGGTGAAGTTCAGGTTTGATGATGAAGGCAAACCGCTGGACGAGCCGTTGCCGACGATCACCAGCGGCGGCAACTACCAGCGCCCGGCCGGCGCCGCGCACGCAATGGGCATCGCTACGGCGTTCATGGCCCAGATGAACGGCGGCTTCAACGCCACGCACGCTAAAGGCGCTGACGAGCCGATGACCACAGTCACCAATACGGGCAGCCAGCAGCAGCTGGTTACCGCGAACCTGGTGCATCTGCGCGGCAACTGCGACGCACGTGATTCCGCCGAGCCGCTCCACACGGTCAGCGCCGGCGGGACACACCACGGGCTGGTCACCGCTTTCATGGAGCGCCAATTCGGCGCCAGCGTCGGCCAGGACTTGGATGAGCCAGCGCCAACCATCACGGCGGGCGGCGGGGGCAAGAGCTCGTTGGTCAGCTTCGAACTGTCTCCCGAGCATGAAGAAGGCGCGTTGCGCGTCGCTGCTTTCCTGATCAGCTACTACGGCACCGAGAACATGAGCGGTTGCGATCAGCCAGCGCCGACGATCACCACAAAGGATCGCCTAGGCCTGGTCACCGTTATGGTGAAGGGCTCGCCGTATGTGATCGTCGATATCCGATTGCGGATGCTGCAGCCGGCCGAGCTCTACCGGGCGCAGGGCTTCCCGACGGACTACATCATCACGCACGGCGCCGACGGCAAACCGTTCACGAAGACCGAGCAGGTCCACATGTGCGGCAACAGCGTCAGCCCTCCGCCGATGGCCGCCCTCGCCCGCGCCAACGATCCATGGCGCGCTGCTCAACGCCAGGCCTTCGCCGCCTGACACAAGCAGCCTATAAAAGTCAGCAGACAGTCTGACAGCAGTTACCGTTGTGTCAGGCCCACTTTCAAACTTCGTGTTTAGGCGGAATTCTGCGGGACGAAACGTGTGACTGAGTGGCTCGATGTGCTGCATATCCTCTTGCTATTCCCCATGCCACGCCATCATCTGGCGTCGCGTGCAGCGTCGCGAACAGCTCTTCGTAGAGTGCTTGTCCATTCCTGGTGAAGATCGAGACGAAGATTCCACACACGCCGTGGGGTTTCATCCTGATCTCGACGTTGAGCTGCGCGCCACCCGGCAGAATTTCATCATACTCAGCGTTCGCGCTGCCTTGGGATATCCACTCTAAATATGCAGCGCCTCTGATACGCATGATCGTGCTCCATCATTATTGTGGCCGAATAATATCACCTCCAATTGGATCCGAGTGCATCTTTGCCTCCAAGTGGAGCCACGGCTTTCCAAACCCTCATACCGCTTCGAACCTCGAAACCACCTTCCAGAAATCACATATCGAAAAGTAACCTGATTGGGTTACAGGGATATCGCTATGCCAAATGAAAATGTGAAAAGCCAGCCTCAACCAATGGGCTACGTAAATCGGGAGGACGCCCGCAACCTTGAGGCCGGTGTCGCCGACTGCATGCTAATCATGCGGCAGCCGACTGGCCGTTTCGAGCGTCCGGTATTTGCCCAGCCCGCAGTGAACGATTCCAGTCAGGCGGGTTTCGGCTGCCCCGTTCCAACCTCAGCAGCGCGCGCAGGCCGGATTTACGTCGCGGGACCAATGACAGGTATCGCTGACTACAACTTCCCAGCCTTCAACGCTGCGGCGGCAATGTTGAGGGCAAAGGGCTGGCTCGTTGAGAACCCTGCCGAGCACTCCCTTGCTGATGGCCTGGAGTGGGCGGACTACATGGCCTATGACCTGACACGCCTCGGCCTTTGCGGAGCCGTGTACCTGCTACCGGGATGGGAAAATTCGAAGGGCGCGACGATTGAAAAGAATCTGGCGTGCGCGTTGGGAATGACCGTTCATTTCGCCAACGCCGCCGACCAGGGCGAAGTGGGCACGTATCCGCAGGAGGGGTTATGAGTCAGGAGTTGAATCAGGATTGCGCGATTTGCCTGTCACTGGGCGACATCTGCGTGAGCTGCGAAGAGCAAACCGCCGCTCTGGCGCCGGCTGGCGTGAAACCGGTAGTGCATCGCTACCGCGTCGTGAAAATGCTGTCCGAGGACGGCAATAAGATCGATTACAAGCCGCACGGACCCTGGGTCGTTATGGCAGATATCCACCACGATCACGTCACCCGCCTGCAGGCCGAAAACGCCGCACTCCAACAGCGCTTGAATGTTGCAGATCAGCGGGTTGATGAGCTGAATACGGCTCTGGAAACCTGCGGCAGGTGGTTCGCCAAGCACTCGCCCACCGCTCCGCTCATTGGTGGCTTCGGTGAGGCTGAGCATCCGATGATCACCTTCATTCGTGGCGCGCAGTCCGTGCCAGCAGCGAAGGTCGATTGCGGCAACTGCGCTTTCGTTGATGGTGTCTGCTCCACCGGCTGCGAGACACAGCGTATTCGCGCTGCTCAGCAATAACCCCGACGCCCGTTCGGCCCCACCCTATCCCTATTGCCTGCTGCGTATGCGGCGAGGACGAAGTCATGCCTGAAGAAAATGCAGTTCCACTCAATAGCGCCGCACGTGATGTGCTCGCCGAGCGCCAGCGGCAAATCTCGGCGGAGGGCTACTCTCTGTATCGCGATGACCTCTACGTGAAGGGAGAAATGGCCGAGGCCGCCTCCACCTATGCCCGTTGTGCAGGCCACCCCGGGATGATGAGTTCGGGTTGGCCTTGGGGCCAGCACACATTCAAGCCCAGTGACGACCGGCGTCGGGATATGGTCAAGGCTGCAGCACTGCTACTGGCTGAAATTGAGCGTCTTGATCGGCTGCCGTTGATCAAACATTGGCCGGTACGCCGTGACGAGAACGGTTTCTCTCAGCACCCCGATCTTCCAGATTTCGACGAGGGTGACGGCGACAAGTGCAAAGCCTGGATCGCTGAACAGGGTCTTGAAGTAGTCAAGGCTGAACTCGAGTACCACAGCGATGAAGCTGTATCTGAGCGCTACTTCGAAGCCGACGACCCGGATTGCAGCTACTGGGAGCCAGATCGCCCAGACGGTGAAGGCTGGTTCTGCCTGGCTATCCATGACACTGACGATGGTCCTGTCTGCTGGTGGGCGCGACGAGTGGTGACGCCATGAAGTCCTACCCGCTGGAAATTGAGTCTGTCGGCAGTGACACCTACATCGCCATGAGCCGCGGCCACCACGACCTTGACGCTTTTATGGCAGAGGCTGTTAAGGAATGCCCGGGCTGGTTCTTGGGCGGACCAAAGCACATGTGGTGCAAGTCGATGCCAGATCGATCAGGTGAGTTCAGCAGCCGTTATGTGTTCGTTGAGCCTGACACCCGCGGCGCCTGGCCCGCGACCTATTGCTGGGAGTTTGGCGAGGATTACAAGCGATACAACGCGGAGGTGATGCCGTGACTACGGTCAAAGAACGCCCCATCCTGTTCTCGGCGTCGATGGTGCGCGCCGTCCTGGAAGGCCAGAAGACGGTCACGCGACGCGAAGTAAAGAAACAGGCAGCGCTTGATTGCCTGGCTGCCGGTTTCGAGCCTGCCTTTCTGGCGCTGCCCGGCAACGCGGACCTTTGTCCCTATGGTCAGCCCGGCGACCGCCTGTGGGTGCGCGAGGCCTGGGCAGCAGACGCCCAGCTCGACGCGATCGCGCCGCGAGAACTCAGCCAAGGCGAGCCCATCCGGTACCCTGCAGATGGTGCCACGCGGCAGACCGGTTGCTCGATGATCACTCCAGGCAAAACCCGCCCTTCCATCCACATGCCGCGCTGGACGAGCCGCATCCTGCTGGAGATCACCGACGTACGCGTCGAGCGACTGCAGGATATCAGCCGTGCCGATATCAGAGCAGAGGGCCTGCAATGCCCACCTGAGTTCGCAAGCGATGACGTATCGCCCAATTATCGCGACTGGTACCCGACTGCATGGCGTGAACTCTGGGAGTCCACCGGCGGTGACTGGAACAGCAACCCATGGGTCTGAATCGTCGAGTTCAAGCGGGTGA
>NZ_DIHC01000046.1:523-198763 GCF_002419965.1 Pseudomonas sp. UBA5706 | reverse complement strand
ACAAAAGCCACCAGGAAGGCCGGCAAAACCAGAAATATTCCTTTCATTACTCACTCCTTGATCAATCGCGCATTCACGCGCCGCCTGATTGCCAACGCAAACTTCCTATGAACCATAGCCTGCCGGTATACGGCGGGCAGAGGTATTTCTATGTCCCAAGGATTGAATACGTTCCGCGAATCAGCCATTGAGGCGATCTCTGAGATGGCGCAGCACTTGCCGCTCGGTTGCGAACTACTGACCGTGGCGTGTCGACCCGGTAAAAACGACTTTGATCTGGTGCTGCCGTCGCCTGAGTCGAACCTGAACAATGCACTTGATGCACTCCGCCGCCACGGCCTGAGTATCGATGGCGACAACGCCTACAAGCGCGATCTGTGCGACAGCATCACTGGCGCCATAGCGCTCGGGTACCAGAACACGAATCCACCGCCCGAGGGGCATTGGGCAAAGCAGTTTTGGGACATCGGCCGGGCCGAGGGTGAAGCGCGCGAAGAGCTGACCGCGGCGCTGAAGCTGACCCGCGAGAACCTCCGCGCATGCCAGGCCACCATCCATTACGCCGGCGGCTTCGATCCGGCTTACGTGAACGATGCACAGGCCGCGATGAAAATTGCCGACGAAGCTCTTACGAAATACCCACCCCTCAACCCCGCATAGACCCACCGTTGCCACGAATACGGCCAGGAGAATTTCATGAGCATCGAATTTCTGAGCCATGAGGACGTATGCCAACTGACAGGCGCGCGTTCAAAGGCGGCACAAATAATGAACCTAAAGCGCAACGGGATTCGACACACCGTCAAGGTCAATGGCTGGCCAAGCGTCACTACCATGGCTGTTACAGCTTCTGGACCGGCGAGTGAGCCGACAGCTTGGCAACCTAAGAAGGCGGGATAGAATGGGTAGACACCCAAGCAAGCCGGGGTCGATCGCCCGTCTTCGGGAGAGGAAGAAGGCGAGCGGCACAACTTACTACTATTACGATGCAGGGGGCCATCCTCGAAAAGAAATCCCCCTGGGCAGTGATTACGGCTTGGCAATTATGAAATACGCTGAGTTCGAACGGGACCGCGCCTCTTCAGCACTGGTCACCGCAACAATCACCTTCAGGTACGTCGCTGAAAAATACTTCGTAGATGTCGTCCCTACGAAAGCCCCACGCACCAGACTGGACAACAAAACCGAGTTGAAGAACCTGTTGGCCTTTTTTGACGACCCTCCCGCGCCCTTGGATTCAATACTGCCCCAGCATGTTCGGCAATATCTTAACTGGCGAAAGTCCGCGCCCATCAGAGCGAACCGGGAAAAGGCATTGCTGAGCGCGATCTGGAATTACGCAAGGGACACGGGCTATACGTCACTTGCAAACCCGTGCTCGGGAATCAAAGGAAACAAGGAAACGGGCCGTAGCGTCTACATTGAGGATTCGATGTACCGCATGGTGTACGAGCACGCCGAGATCGGTTTGAAGGATGCCATGGACCTTGCCTACCTCACTGGCCAGCGTGTCAGCGACACCTTGCGCATGGATGAAAGTGATGTTCGGGATGAGCAGATTTGGGTGGTCCAAGGCAAAACCAGCGCCAAAAGACGGATTGAGGTCATCGGCGAGTTGAAATCACTTGTCACTCGGATTATGGCTCGCAAGGCTGGCTACAAAGTGAGCGCCACCAAACTGATCATTTCGCAGGATGGCCATCCGATGACTTACAGCATGTTGCGGAAGAGATTCGATGACGCTCGCGAACGGGCTGGAGTAAACAAAGCTGCCTTCCAGTTTCGCGATCTGCGCGCCAAAGCGGGCACAGACAAAGCAGAATCCAGTGGAGATATCGTTCAGGCGAGGGATCAGCTTGGGCATACCACCGTCGTTATGACGGAGAAATATGTGCGTGACAGGAAGGGGAAAAAAGTTACACCGACAAGGTGATTGCGGACCGTTAGCTTTTTTGCGGACCGCTCTCGTAAAGAAAGAACAAGGATCACAAGGCTGTAACCCTTGGTTTTGAATGGTGCCCCGAGCCGGAGTCGAACCGGCACATCCTTTCGGACGACGGATTTTAAGTCCGGTGTGTCTACCAATTTCACCATCAGGGCGATGATATCCGTGAGTTGCCAGTACCGAGACAAGAGCTGGGGAATATATACATCCCTACCCGGTGAAGCAAGTGCGATGCGCTCCGAACCAGCCCCAAAATGTAACTTTAGCCTGAATAAAAAAGCTCTATGGATCAACGATCTACAGAGTTCATTTATAGTGGAGGCCGAAGTTGGAATCTAACCGGCATAGGCGAATTTTCATTCCGCCCATCAAAACTAGCAATTTCAATAGCTTACAGATATTTTCCTTCCGCAACCAGTGATTTCCATGCTGGCCCGAAAACCGCGTGCTCCCTGGATCGATTTTTCGATTGCTGAATTGATTTTTCGCGCCCTTCCCTTCGGCCTCTGGTTCAGCAGTTACCGCTTCGCTAGCGGCAAAATGCGACATGTAGGCAGAGACTAGGGGGATACGCTCTCGAGTGTTCGGGCTACCCAGTCCACCCCCCTAAACGAGGATCATAAAAATGGCTGACAATCTCTCCCAGCCGCGCGAGCCGACCACTGGGACATTCGAAAGAGAAAGCCACCAAGGATATCTATCGACGTGTGGGAGAGTTTGTAAGGCCCCCAAAATGACACGCTGACGCGATTGAGAGCTTTTGAGCGCTCCCCCTACAAGATCAAAGAAGCCCGCGCTTGCGGGCATCCAGGTTCTACTGTCTAAGCGAAAGCATCATTGTCATCGGAGAAAGGTCGGGGCACGGGATAAACCCCGCGTGCTTAGCATAATAAGCCGCAAGCCTTTCGTTCAGGGGGTGCACGATAACGGCCGCAGATCCGATGATTTCTGATGCGATGATGCAGCGCTCGATTGCGTCAGCTAGCAAGCCAAGCGACAAGCCCCGCCCGCTGGCCTTAGCGGTGACCCCCATTCGCCCTAGAACGGTCACTGGCAACGGGTCGGGGGCATTGCGCCTGAGCTCTGCGGTCGCGCCGTGCCGTCGATCTACTGCACTGTTGGATAACGTGTAGTAGCCCGCGATGATGTTCGTGTCCTTGAAGCAAACTACATACACCATCGCGTGCTTCGCCTGCTGTGCCTTCAAAGCCTTATTGCGTATGTAGTCGTCGATTGAATCTTCACCGGACTCAAACTGATCTGCTACATGGCTCTCTTCCAGCTTTTCCGGGGGACTCAGCTCCAGGGTTTCGGCCTTGCAAGCAATTTCTTGACGCATTCGTTGTTCCCTAATGAATTGTCGTTGAGCGCCTGCTCAAATCGGTCAAATGCTTCATCACTCAGCAAGAACAGCCTGCGATCCAGAAGCACTTCTTCAGCACGTTTACACGCGGCCTCAAGAATGAAGCTGGTCCGGTCTGTGCCAAGTATTTCGACTGCGGCGTCAATCAGGCTGCGCTTTTTGGTATCGACCCGCATGTTGATAGGGACGGGTTTATCGCGCTCTAAGAGTTGGTTCATGTCACGGTACCTAGATGATAAGTGCTGAGCCTTGCCCGTCAGGTGGGTCGATGGCCCGAAAATATTGCGTAGCTGTCACGAAAATAGTGCCTCCAGTCCGTTGTTTTCGTAGGCAGTGGGCGGACCCAGTCCACGTGAAAAAGCTTATCAGTCCGTATAGCTAACGTATAGTCGTATATCTAAAAGACTTACAGAAATTAGATACACATGCTCGCAGCCCGCGTCGTCCTGACGTAAGTGGAACGCTAATAAATGAGTAAGGATTGCCAGCGTTCCAAGCGCGGCTCGTGTACCACACGGGCCCAGGTTGCGGAAACGATCTTGAAAGTTGCGGAAGGCTTTGACATTTCTAAAGGCACAAAAAAACCCGTAAGACGTTGATCTTACGGGTTTTATATGTGGAGGCCGAGGTCGGAATCGAACCGGCGTAAGCGGATTTGCAATCCGCGGCATAACCATTTTGCTACTCGGCCCCAAACGTATAATGCCTATGCAACCAGCACTAAACGCGTACAAACTCAAGCGAAAAACGAAACGCTTATCTAATCTCTAACCGTTTGATTATCAAAGGTTTTTCCGCTTTCCTGTCTCAGGAATGGACGCAATTCTGGACTTGTTAGGCAGGGCTGTCAACAGCCGGATGAAAAAATATGCCTGGCTGGCTGGCCGACGATTAGCCAGTCAACGTGACACACGTCTGCTGTCGAGAGCGATATTCGACGTTCGGCTGGGAGCGTGGAACACGCTTGAACCCGGGCGCACGCTTAGATATGGCAATACTCCTCACCGCGAGTGGCGTGACCGGTTATCGCTTGGCCAGTGCCTGCAGCAACGCCTCCAACATTCGCGGCCTGTCGGTGTGGGCTAATGTCACCAGGACGATTTCGCGATCGTAGCCCTCCCCGACCGGCGTGATATGAAAATCCTGCGCCAGTCGCTCCAGGCCCGACCACAGCGGAACCAGGCTCGCTCCAACACCGTCGGCGACCAGCATCGCAATGGCCTCAAGACCGTCCAGGCTGAACAGCGGCGTCAGTGTCAGACCGTTATCGCTCAAGTAGCGCTCGGCGTGCCGCCCACCCCACGAGCTGGGTTCATAGCAAATGTAAGGATGGGAGCGCAGGACCTCGCCGATGCCCTTTGTCGGCGGCGCTTTAGAGGCAAGCACCAACTTTTCCATGTGCAGCGGCGCCATCCGGAACATCTTGGGTAACTCGAACGGCGGCGCCACGATTACCGCGGCATCGAGTTCACCATTCTGCAGCGCTTGGTATAAGGAACGAGAGGTGCCAGGCAGGATAGAGGTTTTTATGCCGGGTGCCATGCGACTCAGCTCCAGCAAGGCGCTGGGCAACAGGCCGGTCAGCATGGTGGAAATCGCACCGATGCGCAGCGAGCCGGTCAATCCGCTCAAGTCGGCATCCCCGGCCAGCAATGAGGCCTCCCTGACGATGTGCCGTGCCCGCGGAAGCAGAGCCAGACAGGCTTCCGTGGCCTTGGCCGAGTGACCCACACGCGACAGCAGCGCAAACCCCAACAAGCGTTCCAGCACCTGAATGCGCTGACTGACAGCCGCCGCCGTTATACCTTCGACGCGGGCGGCATCAGCAATGGAGCCACAATCGATCACCGCCAACAGGCTCTTGAGGTAGCGAATATCCATAAGGATTGCTTTCGATTGAAAAAAGAAAAACATGCTATCTCTATCGATAGGAAAGCGACAGTCTTAAGCAACAGCCACGTTTCGACGATCCGTACCCGATAGAGCCCCCTTTCGATGACACTCACGCTGGTCAGCCATTCACCCTGCTCTCCAGCGCTTTACGGGGCCCTGGCTGCATGCGTCGCGCAGGCCGAGGACGCACTACTGATGCACTTGGCTGCCGCGTTTCATCCTGCCCGAGGCGCGGACCAGGTGCAGATGGTTGCCGCCCAAGGTGCGTTGGTCGCCAGCGGTTTGGTCTGGTACGAGAGGGCCACCGGGCGCACCATCCTTCCGGCGAGCAACGTCAAGACAATCATTGACACAGCCAGACAGCGTGCAGTCGTTTTGCCGTGGGACGCGACACTTCAATCCGATGTGCTACGTCAGACGCTGCTCGCGCACGCCGACGCTGCAGGGTTATCGGTGCGCCACCTGATGGTACTCAGTCAGAATGGCGCCTGGCATGTGGAAGACCACGACGGCATACCGACCGCCCATGGCCGCTGGCGCCAGGATGCGTTCGGACGCTGGGTCAATCATGAACCCGACGCACCGCACGACGCCTATGCAAGAACCCTGTGCATCGCCCTGTTGGGGAGCGAGGCCGATCAGCGGGACGTGTACCCCGCCACGCTGGCCGCCCTTGGCGATGCCGCCGACGTTGCGCAGGTGGATCTGGACATCCGTTTCATCGCGCCTGCGCAGCTTGATGTGTCGCAGCTCGATTGGGTTGACGGCATCGTTCTGCCAGGGGGTTCCGACATGACTAACGTGCCGGGCCAGATACGCGCGGCGCGGCATGCGCTGGCCTCAGGTATTCCCGTCATGGGCCTGTGCCTGGGCATGCAATCGATGACCACCGCCCTGGCGCAGACCCTTGCCGGGCTTGAACAGGCAAATATGGCGGAAGCGGCGCCGGACGCAGCAATCAAAAGCTTTGTACCGATGGCTGGCATCCCCGGATTGGAGGTACACCGCCTAGGCGAGCGACGTTTGCAATTCAGGGACGCGGCACTGGAATACCGGTTTCAACATCATCTGACAATACGCTGCAACCATCGCTTCATGCTTAATCCCGATCTTATACAGCCGCTGTTGACGGCAGGCTTGGTGATCACCGCCACCGACGTCAGTGGCCAGATTGCCGATATGATCGATTGGCCGGCTCACCCCTTTTACCAAGGCATGCAGGGGCACCCGGAACTCGGCTCCAGGGCTGGGGCTCCGCATCCTCTGATCATGGACTTCTTGCTCGCTGCACAGGCATCCGCAAACGCTGGCGCCACATTGCCGAGGTGAACACTGACGCATTGCATGTAGCACATAATTAAAAAGATGGAACGCATATTGCTCCATAACTTAGGAACCCACTTGGGCTTCACCCCTCCTGCTTAATACGCCGAAAGTCAAAACCGCTGCACCATCTCAGAGCGGCACGCCCTCGAAAGGCTCATTACAACTTTTGGTTTATTTGCACTAATTGATACAAGTAGTGCAATGAATTTTCAGTCTTGGAGATTGACATGACGACATCACTGCGCCCGAGCTTGCGCTCCCTCACGCTGGTATCCACGCTATTGGCAGCACCCTGGGTCAATGCGGCGACCGACGCCGCGCTGCCATTGGTTACACCCGGCCAACTCACTTACGGCACTGCGGCGACCTTCGCGCCCTTCGAATTCCAGGCCGATGGCAAGCTGACCGGCTTCGACATCGACATGATCGAGGCCATTGGCAAAAAGCTCGCCCTCAAGCCCGCGGCCATGAACATGGAGTTTCAGGGGCTGATCCCGGGCCTGCAGGGCAAACGCCTGGACCTGATCAATTCGGCTATGTACATGAATGAAGCGCGGGCCGCGCAGGTCGATTTCGTGCCCTACCTGCGGATCGGCAATCAGGTCGTTGTCACGCAGGACAACCCGGCACAGGTCACGGGCCGGGACAACTCATTGTGCGGCAAAACCCTCGCGGTGACGTTGGGCGGCATTGAAGAAACCTACGCGCGTCAGGACGACCAGCGCTGTCGCAGCACCGGCCTGAAGGCGGTGAGCGTGCAAACCCTGCCGACCGCTCAGGCAACCGCGTTGAGCCTGCGCCAGGGCCGTGCCGACGCCATTTTCGAATCGACGCCAGGCGTTGTGCAGTTATTGCGCGAAGTGCCTGACGTCTACAAAACCGTAGGTCCGGAGTTCGAATCGGACACACGCATCGGCATGGCCGTGACCAAGGGCGACACCGCCATGAGCGCCGCCTTGCAAGGCGCGCTCAAAGCGATGGTCGCGGACGGCACCTACAAACAGATCATCGAAAAATGGAAGTTTCCCGAGACCGTATCGCTGTTCGACTGACGCCAATCACCCCAAGCCCAGGCGCCGAACGTACTCGGCGCAAGGCTGAGTTCATTGAGGAGGCATCATGTCATTTGAACTGGTCCTGCAATACCTGATATCCCCGGCGTTCTTTCATGGGGCCCTGACCACCTTGCTGATCACGCTCTACTCGCTGGTGTTCGGCGTCGCTGTAGGCGTGATCGTTGCCTTGCTTCAGGACAGCAACACCCGGATGGGCCGCACCCTGGCGTGGGCTTATTTGTGGCTGTTCAGAGGCACACCGGTGCTGTTTCAGATCATCTTCATCTACAACGTCCTGCCCACCTTTGGCATTCGTCTGTCAGCAATGGTCAGTGCGGTATTGGCGCTGTCGCTGAACGAGGGTGCCTACATGGCTGAGATCATTCGTTCGGGCCTTCAGGCCGTGAAAAAAGGCCAGCGTACCGCGGCCCTGGCGCTGGGCATGAAGCCCTTCGCCGTGATGCGCCACGTGGTCATCCCGCAGGCGGCCCGAATGATCCTGCCACCCATCGGCAACCAGATGGTCGGCATGCTCAAGCTCAGCGCGCTGGTCTCGGTGGTGGCCGTTGAGGAGTTGATGCTGGTGGCCAACCAGACCGCCAGCTCGAACTTCCGTTATTTCGAAGCGCTCACCGCAGCGGGCATCTATTACCTGGCCCTGACCACGCTGTTCATGGGCGTACAGGCGCTGATCGAACGCAGGCTTGATCCCAAACAGCGCCGCAAAGGGCCACGCACCAGCCTGACCGAACGCATGCTGGGCACATCGCGCGGCGCAACCGTCCGCTAGGAGAAACCGATCATGCAAAAATCTCTCTGGGCTTCAGCCAAGGACAAGCCACTGCTGGAGCTCATCGGCATCGACAAAAGCTACGGCCCTTTCAAGGTCCTCAAGAACTGTTCGTTGAACGTCAACAGCGGTGAGACCGTGGTGATCATCGGCCCTTCGGGATCGGGCAAGTCCACCCTGCTGCGCTGCGTCAATCAATTGGAACCGGCCGACGGCGGCGACCTGTTTTTCGAGGGTCGGCGTATCGATTACGACCGACGCAATGTGCATCTGCTGCGGCGCGATATCGGCATGGTGTTTCAGAATTTCGAGCTCTTCTCCCATCTGTCCGTGGTGGAAAACATCATGCTCGCGCCGATGAACGTGCTCGGCATGAGCCGCGCCGATGCGCATGACATTGCCATCGGGTTATTGGGCAAGGTGCGCATTCCGGAAAAGGCCGACGCCTATCCGGACGAGATTTCCGGCGGCCAACAGCAACGCGTGGCCATCGCTCGTTCGCTGGCCATGAAACCCAAGGTCATGCTCTACGACGAGCCGACCTCGGCCCTGGACCCGGAGATGATCCGTGAGGTCGTCGATGTCATGGCCGAACTGTCCAGCGACGGCATGACCAGCCTGGTCGTGACCCATGAGATGGGGTTCGCCCGCAGAGCGGCAGATCGCATCGTCTTCATGGAAAGCGGCGAGATCATCGAAAACACCAGCAAAGACGATTTTTTCGGCGGCGCGGTCAACCCGCGTACCCGTCATTTCCTCGATCAGATCCTGCACTGAGATCCCAGCAAATGAATCAGCAACCCGACTTCCCCCGCATGAAACTCGACCTCGCCGCGCTGGTGGCGATCAATACCGAAAACCCGCCGGGTCACGAACTCGAAGCCGCCCGCCATTTGCAGGTGCTGCTGGCGGCGGAAGGTTTTGACCTGTCGTTGTCAGAATACAAACCGGGCCGCGTCAACGTCATCGCGACTTACGCCAATGGCCCTGGCCCAACCTTCGCCTTTAATACCCACATCGACACGGTACCGGCCGGTGAAGGCTGGCGAACTGACCCGTTTGTGCTGCACGAGGCCGATGGCAAGTTGTATGGTCGCGGCAGTTGTGATGCCAAAGGGCCGATGGTCGCCATGATCGAAGCCGCGCGCATGCTGATCGCCTGCCGCGAGCAGTGGTCCGGCACGCTGATGGCCGTGTTCACCGCCGATGAGGAAATCGCCAGCGAAGGCGCCAAGCATTATGTCGCCCATCAACCGCCGCACATCGACTTCGCCGTGATTGGCGAGCCCACCTCCAACGCCGCGTTCACCGCACACAAGGGCAGCCTGCGCCCGCTGGTCCGCGTTCACGGCGTCACCGCACATTCCGGCACGCCCCATTTGGGAGAGAACGCCATTTACCGAGCCGGCCAGTTATTGGGGCTGATCGAGCAACATCACGAACACTCGGTGAAATGCCACTCTCATGCTCTGGTGGGCCAAGCCAGCCTGACCGTTACTCGCATCAATGGTGGGCACGCCGATAACGTGCTGCCCGGCGCTTGCGATCTGCTGCTGGACCGGCGCATGGTGCCCGGTGAAAGCGAAGAGGAAGTCAAAGCGGAAATCGATCAGTTGCTGGCGTTGGCCAAGGAGCGTTTCGGCGTCCGTGCCGAGGTCCTGAAATATATCCCCACCACCGGTGGCGCCACAGAAACAGCATTGGCCGAGCCCATTGTTCAGGCCAGCCTGGCGGCCTGTCGCGAGCACAACAAAGGCAACGCCGGCCCGTTCGGTTTCCAGGGGGGGTGTGACCTGGTGCATTTCCGCAGCCTGGGAACCACCGGGACTGTCATTGGCCCAGGAACCCTGGCCGTGGCGCACAAGCCTGATGAATTCGTACCGATCGACGAATTCATCGCGGCCGCCTTGATCTATCGGGACATCGCCCTGCGGATGCTGCCGCTGGAATCGGCATGACACTCAAGGCCTCCCTGCGTCGGGCCGATTTGCACTACGGCAATGGCGTGCATTTGCACACTGCGGCGTCCGGCAGTGTCGGCGAACTGCAAGCGTTGTATTTGTGCCTGGACGACGGCCAGCATCAGGCCGTCGGAGAAGTGCGGATCAACATCGCCTATCTCAACGGGTACGCTGCTGAGCAGGTGGTCGCTCAGGCGTTACAAGCGCTCGCCATGCTGCCATGGAGCAGTAACCCCTCTGATTTGCTGAGGCAGATGCCGGAGTGGGCAGCCAGCCTGAGCATGCCGGTGCGCAACCTGATCGATTGCGCGCTTCATGACTTGCTCGCCCGCCGCGCCGGCCTGCCGCTGGCGCAGTGGCTGGGCGCCCCTGTCTCGGACATTCGTTACGCCAGCAACCAGACGCTTTTCTGGTCGCCGTTCGATGTTTTCCTCGCGCAGGCGGATGCCTATGTAAAACGAGGCTTTCGCGACCTGAAGGTGCGCATTGCCGTCGGGACCCTCGAGGAGGACCTCGTGCGCCTGCAGGCCCTGCGAGACCGTTTTGGCGACAAAGTGAAAATAGCCGTCGATGTCAACGGTCAGTGGCCAGAGCAGCACGCGCTGAAACACCTCCAAGCGCTGGCCCGGTTCAACCTGGCCTACGTCGAACAACCGATTGCCGCAGGGAGCTGGGATGCACTGGAGCAGCTTGCGCAGCATAGCCCGCTGCCGCTGATGGTCGATGAAAGCCTGGCGAGCGGCGAGGACGTGGACCGCCTCTGCGAGTTGGGCGGCAAGCTGTGGGCACACCTCAAGCTGGTGAAAATCGGCGGTATCGCCCCTTGCCTTTCGGCCGCCCGACAACTGGCCAATGCCTCGGTCCCGTACATGATCGGACAAATGAATGAAGGCGCCGCAGCCACCGCGGCGGCACTGCACGTGGCCTGCGCAAGCACCCCGCGTTTCGCCGAACTGTATGGCGCCGATGGCCTGTGCGACGACCCGGCAGCCCCCCTGCTCTATCGCGACGGTGACGCCCGATTGCCCACGGCACCCGGATTGGGCATCACCCTCAACCTCGAAAAAACTGAACTGATTCGGAGTTTCTGATGAACCAAGCGCGCCCCATCAACGTACGTCAAGGCAGCGAATCGGCTTTCGCTGCCAGCGAATATGCCGAGCGCGTTCGCCGCGCCAAAGCCAATCTGGTGCAGGCGGACATCGACGTGATGATCGTGACCGGACCGGAGAATATTTTCTATCTCACCGGCCAGCAGACACCGGGCTACTACACCTTTCAGGCACTCGTGCTGCCGGTCGACGGCGAGCCGATGTTCGTGATTCGCCAGCTCGAATATTTCAATTTCATCGCCAACACCTTTATCAGTGACGCCTCTGTGTACCTGGACGGCGATGACCCTGTGAGCTTTCTGGTCGCGGCCATCGAACAAAAAGGCTGGAGCAATCGCCGTATTGCCATCGACAAGCGAGGATGGTTCCTGCCTATCGCGGTCTATGAGGCTCTGCAAGGCAAGCTGGGCACTGTGCATGACGCCGCCGGGGTGATTGAAAAACTGCGCGCGGTGAAATCCTCCGCCGAAGTGGAAAAACTCGAATTTGCCGCCCGTTATGTCGATGCCGGCATGCGCGCAGGCATGGATGCGGTGAAAGCCGGTGCCAGTGAAAACGACCTGGTGGCTGCGATGCTGCAGGCCTCGATTGCCGCTGGTTCCGAATACATGGGCATGGAACCGTTGGTGTCGAGCGGCCCGCGCACCGGCATCCCGCATGGCACCTGGCGTCGACGCGTTCTGCAAGCGGGAGAGCCGGCCTTTCTCGAAATGGCGGCCAGCCATGACCGCTATCATGCCGCGTTGATGCGCTGCGCCTGGCTCGGCAAGCCGCCCGCCATCGCCATTGAAATGGAAAAAGTCTGCCAGCAAGCGCTGCAAGCGGCGCTGGACACCCTGCGCCCCGGCGAGCCTTGCGAGGCTTCACACATCGCTTGCCAGGCGGTCATCGATCGTGCCGGATTCACCGATGCCTTCAAGAAGCGTACGGGTTATTCGGTGGGTATTTCGTTTGCGCCCGACTGGGGCGAAGGGTCGATTCTGAGCCTGTACAGCGGCGTGAAGACCGAGCTTGAGCCCGGCATGAGCTTTCACATTCCGCCCGCCCTGCGCATCTACGGCGAATTTACCGTGGGCGTGAGCGAGACGGTGGTCATTACCGAAACCGGCTATCGCGTGCTGGGCAGCCTTGAGCGGCCATTGCGGCAAATCTGATCGTCCCCTATCGACAGTCCGGTGGCTGGATAACCACCGGAATGTCAAATGTTCACTTCAACTGCGCACAGGCTTGCTCAAGCCGCTGACAGGCGTCACCTAGCACTTGGTCATCCACCGCATAAGCAATGCGCAAATAACCCGGCGCACCGAATGCCGAGCCATGCACGGTCCCGACGTTCGCCGCGTCCAGCAAATAACTGGCGAAGTCGAAGTCATCGGCAATGAGTTTGCCGCCGGGCGTCTTTTTGCCGTACATGCCCTGACAATTCACGAACAGATAGAACGCCCCTTCCGGCATGGCACATTCCAGGCCTGCAATCCGCGCGAGACTGTCCAGCACTCGGTCACGCCGTTCGGCAAGTCGATCGATCCAGCCCTCGATGAACGTTGTACCACCGTCAAGCGCGGCTATCGCAGCCGCCTGAGAGATCGAACTGGGGTTGGAAGTGCTTTGCGACTGCAGGACCTGCAGCGCATCGATCAGCCATTTCGGGCCACCGGCGTAGCCAATGCGCCAACCCGTCATCGAAAACGCTTTGGAAAGCCCGTTGACCGTCAGCGTGCGTGGTCGCAGCAGCGGCTCGACCTGCGCGGGGGTGAAAAATGGCCGACCGAAACGGGTGTGTTCGTAGATGTCGTCGGCCAGGACCAGGACATGCTCGTGCCGTAGCAACACATCGGTCAGTGCCTTGATTTCATCCTGGCTGTATACCGCGCCGGTTGGATTATTGGGCGAGTTAAGCAACACCCATCGGGTCCGCGGCGTGATAGCGGCCTCAAGGGCCTCGGGCTGTAACTTCCAGCCATCGGATTCGTGGCACTGCACGATCCGGGTCTCGCCCTCGGCCAATGAAACCATGTCGGGGTAGGAAACCCAGTAAGGCGCCGGGACAATGACCTCGTCGCCGGCATTCAGGGTAGCCATCAGGGCGTTAAAGATCAGTTGCTTGGCGCCTGCTCCGGCAATCACTTCGCCAGCGTTATAGACCAGCCCGTTCTCGCGACTGAATTTGTCGATAATCGACTGCTTCAGGCGCGCGCTGCCGGGGACCGCCGTGTATTTGGTTTCCCCGGCATTGATCGCATCGATTCCTGCCTGAGCGATGTGCGCGGGTGTGGGAAAATCCAGTTCCCCCTCGCCCAGATTGATCACCGAATGGCCCGCCGCCGTTAAAGCGCGCACCTTGTCGGAGATTTCTGCTGTCGGAGAAGGACGTACGCGGCGCATTCGCTGCGCCAGAACCGCTTGGAACATTTCAGTCACCTTTGGTTTTTGCACATGTTGATACATTTAAAACAACAGGTGGCATGGAAAAAGCTCGACTGCCCAGTCAGCGGAGGATGAGTCAGGATCCAGTGGGTTTAAATGCTGCGAATCAGGCCGCCATCGACCCGCAAAGAAGTACCGGTGATGTAGCTCGCTCGGGCGCTGGCCAGGAAGATAACCGCGTCGGCAAACTCGGACGGCTCGCCATAGCGGCCGACCGCGATGGTGCTGCGCGAGGCCGTGGCGATGGCCTCGGTGGTGGAGCCGGCGCGCTTGGCAGCCGCCTGGTCCAGCTCGCCGACGCGGGCGGTGGCAATGCGTCCGGGAATCACCGAGTTGACGGTGACGCCCTCGGCGGCCACTTCATTGGCCAGGGTTTTAGACCAGCCCATGATGCTGGCGCGCAAGGTGTTGGAGATCCCCAGATTGGGAATCGGTTGCACCACCCCGGAAGACACGACATTGATGATGCGCCCCCAGCCCCGTTCGCGCATGCCAGGCAAAATGCTGGCAGTGACTTCAAACAGCGCGCAGACCATGCTGTCGAACGCAGCCTGCCACTGGCGGGTTTCAACAGCGCACACGGCACCCGGTGCAGGACCGCCACCGTTATTGATCAGAATGTCGTAACCGCGCCCGTCGGCTAACAGTCGATCCAACGCGCCACGACGCTGTTCGGGATCGGCCAGGTCCAGCACCAGATAGTCCGCATGGGCACCTGAATCGCTCAGTTTGCGCGCCTCTTCGGCCAGCACGTCATGACCACGACCACACAACGTAACGGCAACCCCCTCAGCGGTAAGACCCTGCGCAATCGCCAAACCCAGACCACGGCTTGAGCCCAGCACCAGCGCACGTTTACCTCGCAAACCTAATTCCATGAAGCCCTCTCTCAACGTAAGGACCAGCGCCTGGCAGGCGCTAGCCGGAAATGGGAACATCCGCCACCTGACGGGGTGGGCGGAGGTCGGCCGAGGCTTTGCGCGTCGGCTTTTTGCCGGGTTGCGCCGCAGTGTCAGCGTGGGTCAGGTGTTTGCGCATCAGCTCGCTGGCATCGGCGTAGCGACCGCTGGCGACTGCATCGATAATTGCCAGATGCTCGGCGCACCAGTCGCGCACTCGGCGCCGGTTGGCATAGCCTGCAAACTCGAGCAACTTGCGCAGCCGGTTCTGTTGCTGAATGGCCTGAATCACAAAGGTATTGCCGCCGAACTCGGCGAACATTTCGTGAAACCGCGCGTCGGTTTCGAACAACTGGGCATTGCTGACCGTCGCCGAGTCCGAATGACTGGCCAGATACAGATGCTGCAATCGTGAACGCTCAAGCGCCGCGGCATCAGCCCTGAACTGCGGTTGCAGGAAGTTCGCCGGCTCCACCATCAGGCGGAACTGGTAGCCGCTGCGTAATGCCGCTTCATCCAGTGTCGGCAAGAAGCTCCAGCCGTGTCCTTTGTTGCGAATCAGCAACCCGTCTTCCGCCATGCGCGTCAGGGTTTTCATTAGCGTGACCCGGTCGACGTCGTAGCGTGTGGCGATTTCCGTCTGCGTTACCGAATGAGCGATCGCGCCGCTAAGCCGATCATTGACCAGACGTTCATACAGCGATTCCTCGACGCTGGAGGACACGCTCAACTCCACTCGCTGCAGCGCATCGAACGCCTTGAGCAGGAAAAACCCCTGATGCCGGCGAGTTTCGACGATGCCCTCCTCGACCAGAAGCTTCAAGGCGTTACGGGTAGGCGTGCGGGAAACGCCGAGCAAATCGGCAATCTGTTGCTCGCGCAAATGATGGCCAGGCTCGAAGCGCGCCTTACGCACGAAATCAAGAATCTGGTTAGCCAGACGACGGCTGTTCTGGCCCGGTAACGACGCCATGGAAGGTGAACCTCGACAATAAAGAGTGCGCACATCCTACCAAGGACGCCCACAGGTCTGCTTAGAAGCAAATGAACGACCGAGCGTCATCGTCGGCAGAAATTCATTGTACATATGAGCACAGATAATACAATATCTGCTCACCCCGATGTCCAGCCTCCAAAGGATCCACGCATGCAAACCATTCAAGAATGTCGCGAACGCCTTCACGGGATCTTTAACATCACCGTCACCCCCTTCACTGCAAATGGCGATTTCGATTACGCGGCGATGGCCGAAAATATCGAGCGCGTCATCGAGCTGGGTTATGACGGCTTGCTGATCGGCGGAACGTACGGCGAGTTTCCGGTCATGACCTGTGAAGAACGCGCCGATCTGTTCCGCAAGGTGATGGCGATCGTGGGCGACCGCGTGCCGGTAATGCTCTGCACCGCGGGTTCAGACAGTCGTGTCGTGCGCGAATTGACACAGCTGGCGGGCGAGCTTGGCGGTTTGCCGATGGTCACTCCTCCCTTTGTATCGGAGATTACCGATGACCAGATCGTTAGCTTCTTCAAAGACATGGCACCGCTGTCCAGGACCGGCATCCTGATCTACAACGCGCCAGGGATCGGTATCACCCTTTCGGTTTCGGTCATTGAGCAACTGGCCAGAATCGAAGGCGTGGTGGGCTTGAAACAAGGGGATCTGACGCCTACGGTAATCGACTGCATTGCCAATAAACTGAGCGGCAAGGTTCGCCTGTTCTGTGCCTCGGACCTGGTCTTCAGCGGCCCCATGATGGCCGGCTTCGACGGCATCAGCTCGACCAACAGTGGTGCCTTGCCGGAACTGATCCTGGCGACGTTCCGTGCGTTGCAGACAGGCGATGCTACAAAAGCCATCGAATTGCATCGTCTCTGGTTCCCGTTACGCGAGCTGGCACGCAAACACGGTCAGCCGCAAACCACCAAGGCGATCATGAACCTGCGCGGATTCAAGGGTGGGTCGGTTCGTCACCCGTTGAGGGACCTGCAAGGCGCGGCGCTCGAAGAAGTAGCGCTGGCCCTGCGTGCCCTGGCCAGCGATCCGCGTTCGGCAATCGTATTACCTAAATAAGGTCTCTCTGGCAGCTGCCGAAGGAGTCGGTTCATCATCGGCAGCTGATTCAGCTTACCTTCATCCCTCTCCCATGGCGTTCCGTACGGCGTGTTGTGCACTGGTGCGATCCATGAAGCGAGGCACATGGAAATTGCCGAACAGACCGACAGCAGTGAAATCCGACCTTCTCACGATGAGCAAAGATAAACCCCTGCGGCGATCCCAAATCCTGTCTTGTCCTCGGGACGGGGGCAGCCATCAGGCTGACCCAGCGAGATAGCCTTGCACTTGCTTGACTACTTATCGAGCGGTACGGGCCACAATCAATGTAGCGCAGGCGAGCCCCGTCCAATCCCCGTAACCCACCAGCCACAGATTGTGGTACATCAACGCTGCGCTTGGGGCAGCAGGTCGAGGACTGCTTCCGAAGGACGACACAAGCGTGTCCCCAACGCGGTCTCGACGACGGGCGATTGATCAAGATGGGGTGAGCGATCATCGCATCGATGAGTTGCTCATCGGTCAGTGATGTATCGCCCAACCCCAACTCCTGGTACGGAGTGCCTTTGACGCGAAGCAAGGCTCGCACCTCGATACCCATCTCCCCGACCAGCCTGACAAGCGTAACGCGGTCAGGCGGCGTCTTTAGGTGCTCGATAACAGTCGGCTGTACTGCGCTGTTGCGGATCAGCGCCAAAGTGTTTCGAGAGGAGCCACATTGCGGGTTGTGATAGACCGTGACCTGGCTCGTGCAGTTTCCTCGCGGTGGCGTTAAATGGCGCGCTGATTGACGCGCCTGGACAGTTCTTTGGCGGATTCTTTACGCTCGCGGTATCGATCAACCAGGTAGTCCAGGCGATCGCGCAATAGCAGGGTGAACTTCATGAGCTCTTGCATCACATCCACCAGGCGTCGTCGTGTGAAGACGGTTTCATCCGCCCTGGCTCGTCGAACTCTATAAACGCCTTGGCCACCGAAGATTGGTTTGGGATGGTGAACATCCGCATCCACCGGCTAGACTCCTACAGGGGCGCCAGGCAGGCACAGGCTCGATGGTTTTTCAAAGCGAGCCCAAGCTCAGGCGCGCCGCCAGGGCGGACAAGGTGGCGACGAGGATGGGCAGGGTCAGCAGGATGCCGGTCCTGAAGTAGTAGCCCCAACTGATCTTGATGTCCTTGCTGGCGAGTACATGCAGCCATAACAGCGTGGCCAGGCTCCCAATGGGCGTGATCTTCGGACCCAGGTCACAGCCGATGAGGTTGGCGTACACCATCGCTTGCTGAACGACGCCATCCACTTCGGCGGCATGAATGGACAACGCACCCACCAGGACGGTGGGCATGTTGTTCATGATCGAAGACAGCAACGCTGTCAGTAACCCCGTACCCAGGGATGCGCCCCATACGCCGTAACCTGCGAACACGTTTAGGATCTGCGCAATGAGGTCAGTCAAGCCAGCGTTCTTCAGGCCGTAGACAACCAGATACATTCCCAGGGAAAAAATCACCACTTGCCATGGCGCCCCTTTGAGCACCTTGCCGGTGTCGATCGCATCGCCACGAGCAGCGATGACATAGAGGACAAACGCACAAGACGCCGCGATAGCGCTGATCGGCACACCCAATGGCTCGATGACGAAGAAGCCGATCAAGAGCAGCGCTAATACCCACCACCGGGCTACGAAGGTGGCACGGTCGTGAATGGCCTCGGCCGGACTGTCCAGATGATCGAGGTCATAGGTGCTGGGCAGGTCTTTGCGAAAAAACCATAGCAGCATGCTTAATGTCACTACCACGCTGACGATGTTTACGGGGACCATGATCCAGGCATATTCGTTGAAGCCAATGTGGAAGTAGTCGGCAGAAACGATATTGACCAGGTTGGAGACCACTAACGGCAAGCTCGCCGTATCGGCGATAAAACTGGCTGCCATGACAAAAGCCAGCGTTGCCGCGGGAGAAAAACGCAATGCCAGCAACATCGCGATCACGATAGGCGTGAGAATCAGCGCCGCTCCGTCATTGGCGAACAGCGCCGACACCACCGCACCCAGCAATACGAAAAATGCGAAGAGCTTACGTGTGCTTCCCGCCCCCCACCGAGCGACATGCAACGCAGCCCACTTGAAGAATCCGGCTTCATCAAGCAGTAGACTGATGATGATCACCGCGATGAAAGTCCCGGTGGCATTCCAGACGATGCGCCAGACCTGTGGTATATCTGCAAGCGTAACGACGCCTGCCAACAACGCCACGATCGCACCCAGCATTGCACTCCACCCTACCCCGAGCCCCCTGGGTTGCCAGATGACCAGCGCGATGGTGGCGATAAAGATCAGTACGGCAGTCAGCATTTCAATAACCCGGTTTGGACGTGATTCGGTTGCAGTCGTGCCTTTATACAGAGCTCGATGCAATGGCGAATGAGCCATCAACATATGGGACATCGAATATACGCAGTTTTGAATATATGGAAAATCGAATATTAACCCCGTTCCGCAGCGTGGCTCGGGAACACATAGGCATACGGGCGTTTAGAGTTGAAGCAGCCAGCGAGAGACGGCGACCCACGTGAGAAAGGGACAGTCAACGCCTGGCCAATCGGTAGCCCATCGCTGAGGGGTGAAAGCACAGGAGCGAGCGCACTTATCGCTCCCTCGCATGATCACCACGCAGCGTCATCACGGCGCTTTCAATGCTGGCCACCAATTTGCCGCCCTCGCGCTGGATATCGCACCGATAATGGTTGATTGTCTGTCCGCGGCGCGCCGTCCAGGCATGCGCGCGCAACCGGTATTGCCAGACCGGACGCAGAAATGTCGCCTTCAAGTCGATACTGGTGAAGCTCTCGTCTTGTTGTATCAGCGTGGAATGCGCTGTGCCGATGGCGGCATCTGCCAATTCGCAAAGCAGCCCGCCGTGAACGGTGCCCTGCTGGTTGCCATGGCGCACAGCGTCTGCGTCCAGTTCAAGAACAGCCATGGCTTAAGCGATAGCAACAATGCGCAACCCCAGCAATTGCGAAATCGCCATTGGATAGCGCTATGCACAGCTCAAATCCCAAGGGCTGGTCGTCGGTGAAGCCGGGCACAGTACCTTCGTGCGCGAACGACCACAGCAGCGCGAGTGTGACTGCGGCGACGAAGCTCGTTTGAGCGCTGGCGCTGTGGACTTGTCTTTTGACCACCCAACCTGGCCAGCGCAGGCCGATATGCTGCGCGACCTGGCGGGGGCCGGCGATCTGCCCGCACTCATGCACCAACCGCCTCCTGGAGGACGCCGTCATGAGCGGCAGATCGTTGCGGATTTCCTGGCAAAGGAACGGGGCATCCAGGCGCAAGCACAGCGCATCTTCCTGGTCGGCGGAGCCCAGCAAGGTTGGGAATTGCCACACGTACGCTGCTACGGCCGCATGACATAGTCGCCACTGATGCCCTGACTTATCCAGGCTTCAAGATGCTTGCACACGTCCAGGCGTTGACCCTGAAAGCCATTCCTGTTTTATCCAATGGCCCCGATCTGGATGCGCTTGATGCGTTGTGCCGTGGCCACCGGATTCGTGCGATCTATACCATGCCGACGCTGCATAACCCCTTGGGTTGGGTGCTGACGGCCACCCAGAGAGAGCAACTGGTAGATATCGCAAGATGCCACGATTATCTGCTCATCGAAGACGCCGCGTACGCGTTCCTGGCTGGCGAGACGCCGCCAGCACTGGTGGCCCTGGCCCCCCCGAGCGCACGGTTTACGTCGCTAGCGTGTCCAAGAGTCTGGCCAGCGGCCTGCGTTTCGGCTAAGTGGTGGCCCCGGAAGCCTTTGCAGTTCGCATCAAGGCCCAGATCCGAGCGAGCTTCTGGAGCCCCCGACGTTACGAGCTGAAACATGTCAGGGATTGCCATATTTGAAAGCCCACGTTGGCTACGAGATCTGCTCCGCTTCTTGCCGCTGAAGAGCCAATTCGTCCTGTCAGGTAACATCCGCGACCTGCAGGCCAGTGAAGCGGGGCCCGGTACGGTGACTGCGCAGAGCATCAACAAAACCTCTGTAATGCCCTGCTCGATGCTGGCTACACCCAAGCCATCGCCTGGGATCCCGTGTCCGGTTTCCGCGCAATCGACAAACCCGGCTCCTCCCCTGAAGCCGGTCAGACGTTGCTTCTGGAACCGGGCCTGATTCCGGTAAATGGCGCAGCACCCGCAGGTATCGATCTGCTGGGCGCCACCCTGCCACGGCTGGCGGGTCGTGCTGACGATCCTATCGCGCTGATCATCGATTTCGCCTCACGCCTGGTGGTTCGCAACGGATCCCTAAGCGCTGATGCTCATCTCGTTGCGCAAACTGCTCCAGCAACAAACCGATCCAGTCCGCTTGAGGGTTCTGGACTCAATCCTTGACTTGAACGCACCGAATAATGCTGGATTTCAGTGGTTCCCGTGAGAACGAAAAAAGGACCCGAAGGTCCTGATTTCATTCGCTTATAGAATTCATTAGAACTCTACAGCGCAATATTTGGAGCGGGAAACGAGACTCGAACTCGCGACCCCGACCTTGGCAAGGTCGTGCTCTACCAACTGAGCTATTCCCGCTTGGTGTGGGCGCCATTCTATAGATTCAAATGATGCCGTCAAGCCCTTGATTTAAAAAACTTATTTTTCTTCGGTGGTGGTACGCAAGTGCGGCCAGGCCGCTCTGAGGTATTGCACCATGGACCACAGCGTCAGCCCCGCCGCCACCATCAGCAGAACATAGCCCAGCACAACCCAGAAAGTGAACGCTGGCGGGTTGCCAAGCAAAATCACAAGCGCGAGCATCTGCGCTGCCGTTTTCCATTTGCCCAGGTTCGACACCGCCACCTGAGCGCGTGCGCCCAGTTCGGCCATCCATTCACGCAATGCCGAAATCACGATCTCACGACCGATGATGACCGCAGCTGGCAAGGTGAGCCAGAAATTGGCGTGGGCCTGCACCAGCAGCACCAGAGCGACGGCGACCATCAATTTATCGGCAACCGGATCGAGAAACGCACCAAACGGCGTGCTTTGCTCAAGGCGGCGGGCTAGATAACCGTCCAACCAGTCGGTAGCAGCCGCGAGGGCAAATACCGAACTGGCAGCCATGTAGCTCCAGTAATACGGCAAATAAAACAACAGGATGAAGATCGGAATCAGCAGGACACGTAATACGGTGATCAAATTAGGGATATTCATCGGCACAACTGGCTACGAGGTGAACAGGCATTCTACTCGCTGTGCAGGCTCGCATAAATCGACTCTGCGAGCTTTTTACTGATTCCGGGTGCCTTGGCTATTTCTTCGATGCTCGCGCGGGACAATTCCTGCAGTCCACCGAAGTGTTTGAGCAGGTCCCGGCGCCGTGTCGGCCCAACGCCAGCCACGCCTTCCAGGGTCGATGTGCGCCGTGTTTTGCCTCGGCGTGCACGGTGGCCGGTAATGGCGAAACGGTGAGCTTCGTCGCGAATCTGCTGGATCAGATGCAGCGCGGGCGAGTCGCCGCGCAGCGTGAACTCATGAGCGGCGTCATTAAGGTACAACGTCTCGAAACCGGCCTTGCGCGTGGTGCCTTTGGCAACGCCCAGCAGGATCAGGTCCGGCACGGCCAGCTCATTCATGACATCCCGAGCCATGTTCAACTGCCCCTTGCCACCATCGACCAGCAGGATGTCCGGCAGCTTGCCCTCGCCGTCCTTGATTTTACTGAAGCGTCGGGTCAACGCCTGGTGCATCGCGGCGTAGTCGTCTCCCGCCGTCACCCCCTCAATGTTGTAGCGCCGGTAATCGGATTTGATCGGGCCTTCAGGGCCGAATACCACGCAGGACGCCACCGTCGCTTCGCCGCTGGAATGGCTGATGTCGTAACATTCCAGCCGCTGCGGTGGCTCATCCAGTTTCAGTACCTCGGCCAGCGCCTCGAATCGCGCGGCAACGTGCTGTCGGTTAGCCAGGCGCGCGGCCAACGCCTGCTCGGCGTTGGTCACTGCCAGTTGCTGCCAACGGGCCCGGGTTCCGCGTACCCGATGGCTGATGGTCATTTCCTTGCCCCGGGAGGCATCGATGGCCTCGATCAGCGCAGGGAAGTCTTCATTGACCACGTTGACGATCACTTCGCTGGGTAACTCGCGCTCGCCACCGCCCAGAAAATACTGCGCCAGAAACGCCGACATGACTTCGCCAACCTCTTCCTCGATACCCACTTGAGGAAAGAAATTTTTGCTGCCCAGCACCCGCCCGCCCCGCACGCTGATCAAATGCACGCACGCACCGCCCGGGTTGACGAAGGCTGCGACGACATCGACGTCGCCACTGCCGCTTTCCATGCTTTGCTGATCCTGAACCCGACGCAATAAGCCAATCTGGTCACGCAACTCGGCAGCCTGTTCGAAATTGAGGGTCATGGCTGCCTTCTCCATGAGCATGTTCAACTCATCGGTGAGGGCATTGCTGCGCCCCTCCAGAAACATCACCGAGTGACGCACATCTTCGGCATAGACCTGTGGTTCGACAAAACCGACACAGGGCGCCTTGCAGCGCTTGATCTGATATTGCAGGCACGGCCGCGTCCGGTTCTTATAGAAACTGTCTTCACACTGACGCACGTGGAAGGTTTTTTGCAGAATGCTCAAACTTTCACGTATCGCCCCCGCGCTCGGGTATGGTCCGAAGTAACGGCCCTTGGCCTTCTTGGCGCCGCGGTGGATGCTCAGCCGTGGAAATTCGCCATCGGACAAGTGCACATAGGGATAGGATTTGTCGTCGCGCAGCAGGATGTTGTAAGGCGGGCGTGATTCCTTGATCAACGTCTGTTCCAGCAACAACGCTTCGGTTTCGTTGGCGGTAATGGTGGTTTCAATCTGAGAGATACGCGCCACCAGTGCGCCCGTTTTCGGCGCATGACCGGTTTTGCGGAAATAGCTGGCGAGGCGCTTTTTCAGGTTCTTGGCCTTGCCCACGTATAGAAGCCGGCCCTCGGTATCGAACATGCGATAGACACCGGGGCGGCCGCTGCAGGTGGCAAGAAAGGCGCTAGGATCGAACGGTTGGGTCATTTCAGGCGCTGGCATCGACCATGCCGTGACGTACGGCCAGCAAAGCAAGCTCCACGTCACTGCCGATCGAAAGCTTCTCGAAGATACGGTAGCGGTAGGTATTCACGGTTTTCGGGGAAAGGCAGAGCTTGTCAGAGATGGTTTGCACCTTTTGGCAACCCACGATCATCAGCGCGATCTGGATTTCCCGCTCCGACAAAAGATCGAATGGGGAATTGCTGGTTTGCGGCTGGAAGGACTTGAGTGCGAGCTGCTGGGCGATTTGCGGGCTGATGTAACGCTGGCCGGCGAACACCAAGCGAATGGCCTGAACCATTTCGGTCAGGCCCGCGCCCTTGGTCAGGTAGCCTGCGGCGCCGGCCTGCAGTAGCCGGGTAGGAAACGGATCCTCTTCACACACCGTAACCGCAACCACCTTCATATCCGGATGGCTGCGTATCAGTTTACGCGTGGCCTCAAGGCCGCCGATGCCAGGCATCTTGACGTCCATGAGCACCACATCGGGCTTGAGCTCGCGGGCCTTCTTCAATGCCTCCTCGCCCGACTCGGCCTGTCCGACTACCTGCAGACCATCGATGTCGGCAAGCATGCGTGTGATACCTGTCCGAACCAGATCATGGTCATCGACAACCAGCACCCTAATCAAGCAGACACCTCACGGAGCAATTCATGACGACTGCTCGTCACCATAACAAAAGAAAATACACGACCTAGCACGAAGCAATGTTCGATTGGCCATGACAAAAGACCTGTAACGATACCGACAAACTATCATCATCGACCATGAGACTTGCAAAAAATCTTCACTCGTATGAGCTGCAGCCGCCAGTGAAAAATCACTCTGCCCCCGAGCCAAACTTCTTCTCCACCGCACACGAAGCCTTATATTCCGCCAGCGTGGTTGTCAGCCGAAGAATGGCGTCCTGGTCTTCCTTTACCAGTGTCCTATAGCTTCCAAGTACCCATTCTTCTACCTCACTGAGGTTCTCGAGAGGCGCCGGAGTATGCGAACCGGTCAAGACGTACAACACATCCACACCCTTGTCTGCAACAGCCGCAAGATAGTCGGCTTTGGGGGTGCGATCACCGCTTTCGTACTTGCCTTGCGCATTGGGCTCAACACCACCGATTTCTCCAAACGCGCGCTGCGACAAACCCAAGCGCTCACGTTCTTGCCTTAGTCGGGCACCAATTCCACTCATTTGAATGCGTAACCTTATTGACTCCATCCTTACGAATGGTAGAATCCTGATTAATTGAACAAACTTGAACGGTTTTGAACTATGCCCGGAATACGCACCGCAGCACAAGCCAAGGCCTGGCTGGAACAGCAGGGCAAATCTGTTCAAGAGTTTGCTCGGGAGAACAGCGTAGACGCGGCCACGACGTATCAGATTCTTTCCGGTCGAAAAAAAGGGCGCCGCGGCGAATCACATAAAGTGGCGGTGCTGCTGGGCATGAAAATAGGCGTGATACCGACACCCTCGGCGCCGGAACCCGATGACTTGACCGATTCGCGCGAGTGAGCAGGCAAGTTAATAGGCGAACATCGACACGTTGACTAGCCAGGCATCTACTGGCATACCGGCTTTTGCGGTAAACGACAATGACTCGGCCGTTACTGTCACTGGTCTACGGCACGCTCCATCCAGAACAACGCAGGTTCTTCCCGCACCTTAAGATAGCCAAGCCTGAGATACAGCTGAGCGGCCGGGTTGCTCTTGAATACCTTCAGCCGCACGCTTGCACAACCCCTGTTGCTGGCCATCTCTGCAACGCAGGTCATGATCCATCGCCCCACGCCTGCGCCCCGGTACGCTTCAATCAGTTGCACATCCCGTACATACAAATAACTGCCTTCGATGGTCAACCCGAGAAAGCCGATTACCGTGCCTGCCCGCTCCACCCGATAACTTTCACGCTTGGGCCACTCGGCGTCGAAGGCTTCGGGTTGCCACACAAAACCGTAACGAAGGTAATAGTCGCGCATGTTGACGCGGGTCAACTCCCGGGCAAAGGCCAAGTCCTCATTGGTCGCCGGCAGCAGTCGGAGGATGTTGTCTTGCATGTCGCCTGGCGATGCCATTCAGATTTCGACCTCAAGAGTGGTTGCCTTCCAGCCATCGCCGGCACGTTGCGCGAAGAGCAATCCTTCCTCGGCGCCGGGAATTTCGGCAACCCGCTCGCCGTTTTCGTTCCAAAGCGCACTGCGCCCGCCAGATGTCCAGCCTCCGGTGATACCTGCGTGGTTGGCCATCAGCACGGCCATACGGTGCGCTCGCGCATGACCGCTGAGCAGAGCGGCGTCATGCACATAGCCGCCGCACGAGATCAGCACGCTTGCGGCGTAAATCGTCGCGCCCGCCTCGGCGGCGTTTCGTGCATGGGCGGCTTGAGTGAAATCGGCACAGATCGCCAGCCCTAGGCGTTCGCTCGAGAGATCGATCGGCGCGCCCCCGTCTCCCGCGCTAAACACTGTGTTTTCACCGTTGTGCAAGTGCTGCTTGTAATACAGCGCGAGTTCGCCCCCGGCCTGGAACACGAGCGAGGCAATCAAGACCTCGCCCGCTATTGCCGAACGGACTGGCGCGCCCACCAACGTGACCAACTTCAGCTCGCGCGCCAGATCCCGCATGGGCTGCAGCCGAGGGTCATCCGTCCGAAGCGCCAGTTCACGTGCCAGGGCGGGCTCATAGCCGGTCAATGACAGTTCTGGAAACATCAGCAAGTCTGCCCCCTGGGACGACGCCAGTTCCATGAAGCGCAGATGACGCTGTATGTTAGTTTCAATGTCCCCTGCCACCGAGCCGGATTGGGCAACGGCAAACACCGCCGCATCCGGTTTTTCGCTAACGTGCATTGCAGATCCTCCTGATCACCCGTGCCCTCGCGCATTTATTCATACCAAACTTAGCGCAATATCTACCGCTGTGCCGAAGGTTACCAGCCTGCCAGCGGGGCCGTCTGCGGATGTCTACGAAAGGGCTACCGGTCACAGTGATTGAAATTTCCAATTGAATAACCGGCCAGCGCTGAAGTATGCTCACCGACATTCAACGGAGCCCATCATGCTGCCTTCCCGCCCTCAACAGCTTCAGCGCACCGCCGACGCCTCGCTTCAGGTGACGGGCATGGCTGCGCGAGATACAGCATGCATTTCGTCTCCGGCATCTTATTTTTATGGGTATTGGTTTAGCCACTGGCGCGCCTGATACCCCACCGGCGCCCATCAATCACGGGACGCCAACCAGAGATAACTCTACCCCCGGTCGGCTCCCCGACCGGGGGTTTTGTTTTTTGGGCTGCTTAAAACCGACTAACGCTTCGAATCGAGGAAACACGACATGAACTACTGCACTGGCTACCGCAACGACATCGACTTTGCATGGCGATTTAGCAACCTCCGCTCGGGACAGCCTGCCGCCTCCGATCGGTCACTGACAGGTGGCAAACCCACGCGCAAAGCCCTTGCGACACATTGTCGAACACCCCAGTAGGTCCGAGCGGGAATCGCCCGCCGACCAGGAAGCCCTGATCATGAATTCGTCCGTCGTTGCAAAAAACCTGTCCGACCTGCCGTCCACCCGTGTAACCCTGCTGGAAAGCCACCCTGCCCCGCAACGCTTGCCGAGCACACTGACGCTGAAAAACCAGATGCCGCTCGACGCCGCGCTCATCGCGCAAGTGGCAGCCCATCGCCAATCGGTGCGCGCCATTCTTAACGGTGAAGACTCCCGCCTGCTGGTCATCGTCGGTCCCTGCTCCATCCATGATCCGCAATCTGCGCTTGAATACGCCGCGCGCCTGGCCCGTCTCGCCAATGAAGTCAGCGACCAGATGCTGCTGGTAATGCGCGCTTACGTGGAAAAACCTCGCACCACGGTGGGCTGGAAAGGCCTGGCGTACGATCCCCAGTTGAACGGCAGCGACGACATGGCTGCGGGCTTGAGCCTTTCGCGGCACCTGATGCGCGAAATGATTACCCTCGGGCTGCCGATTGCAACCGAGTTGTTGCAGCCAATGGCGGCCGGTTATTTCGACGACCTGTTGAGCTGGGTCGCCATTGGCGCGCGGACCACCGAGTCGCAAATCCACCGGGAAATGGCCAGTGGTTTGCAGATGCCAGTCGGCTTCAAGAACGGCACCGACGGCGGCATATCGGTGGCTTGCGATGCGATTCGATCGGCCGCCCACCCTCATCGGCACTTCGGACTTGATAGACATGGTCATCCTTCTATCATGCAAACCCAAGGCAACCCGGACACCCATATCGTGCTACGCGGCGGACAAAGCGGACCCAACCACGACCGAAACAGCGTGGCCAAAGTCAACGCCAGCCTGGACAAAAACCGCATTGCCGCGCGCATCATGGTTGACTGCAGTCACGCCAACAGTGGCAAAGACCCGTTGCGCCAGCCCCACGTGTTCAATGATGTGCTGCAGCAGCGTCTGGCCGGCGACAAGACCTTGATCGGCATGATGCTGGAAAGCCATCTATTCGAAGGCTGTCAGCCCTTGAGCGATTCCCTGCGCTACGGGGTTTCAGTCACCGATGGCTGCCTGAGCTGGGACGCAACCGAGCGCCTGCTGCGTGAGGCGGTTGACAACCTGCGCTACAGATAAGCACGCGATGGGAAGCGGCTCGTGCTCGTGCAGCCCGCTTCCCAAGCCCTTGTCGCTGATGACAGCGCGCCCTTCTTGACTTGCAGATTAAAGCCGTAGGACATCAAGCAACTGCCCCTCAGATCCGTCGCCAACTTTGTCCTGCTCAACGGCCAGCCCCTGAAAACCGAGCACTGGCTCGATATCGACGCTTTGTAACAGATGCCCTGCCGCCCCATTAACCGCGCCCTCCCTTCCCGGAATGACCTCATCACATTGGGTAATCTCGCCCGCTCAGATCAAGCGAGGGATTGCTATGAAAGAAGACGCGCATGTCACCACCAAATATCCGATCCTGCTGGTGCACGGCCTTTTGGGTTTTGATCGTATCGGCACGTTCGCCATGTTTCACGGGATCGTCCAAGCGCTGGAGAAAGCCGGGTGCCGCGTCCACGTGCCGCTGCTATCGGGGGTGCACGACAACGAGACTCGCGGCGAGCAACTGCTGGAGCAGATCAAGCGCTTTCTAAAGCGCCCTGGCTACCTCAAGGTTAACCTCATCGGGCACAGCCAAGGGGCGCTGAGCTCACGATACGCTGCGGCTGTTCGCCCGGACCGGGTTGCTTCCGTGACGTCGGTCAGCGGTCCGAACCATGGGTCCGAGGTGGCCGATCGGGTCAGAGAAGCTTTCACGCCGGGTGCAATGCCCGAAAGATACGCAGCAAGAATCGTTAGCGGCTTTGCACGGTTCATGGCCCTGCTCGGCGGCCACCCTGAATTACCACGAGACCCGCTGCGCGCACTGGACGCGCTGACGACCGCAGGCGTCGCTCGATTCAATCGCAGCTATCCTCAAGCCCTGCCCGAAAAGTGGGGCGGCGAAGGGCCGGAGCGGGTGGACGGTGTGCACTATTACTCCTGGAGCGGCTGCATCCAGGGTTCGCTGTGCAGCGAAAGGCAGAATGCGCTGGACTCTCTACACTTGGCTCTGCGCGGGTACGCGCGGCTTTTCACGCGGGAAGCCGCTCAGAATGATGGTCTTGTCGGACGTTACAGCTCACACCTGGGTAAAGTCATTCGCTCCGATTACCCTCTGGATCACGTCGATGCGGTGAATCAAACGGCTGGCGTGGTACGCAACGACATAGATCCGGTAAAGCTTTACGTCGAGCATGCAGGCCTGTTGTCCAGAAAAGGCCTGTAGTGACCGACGGACCAGACCAATTAGCCCGCGCGCCGGAACTTTTCCCGACAAAAGCGTCCCTTATTCCGTTAGGCTCTTTCTTTTTTTTCACAGGAGTACTCCAAAATGGCTAAAGCCACCGCGCGCCACATCCTTGTCAGCAGCGAAGAGAAATGCAACGAACTCAAAGCTCAGATTGAAGGCGGCGCTGATTTTGCCGAAGTCGCAAAGTCCAATTCCAGTTGCCCTTCCAGCCGCCAGGGCGGCGATCTTGGCTCGTTTGGCCCAGGACAGATGGTCAAGGAATTCGATACCGTGGTGTTCAGCGCCCCGGTAAATGTCGTTCAAGGCCCGGTGAAAACCCAGTTCGGTTATCACCTGCTGGAAGTGACCAGCCGTCAGGACTGATCCCGCCCAATACTTGGCTCAAACGGCCCGCCCTTAAAAAGCGGGCCGTTTGCATGTGCAGTGCAGCACATCGCCGTGCAATCGATTGCGGCAGAGAAATTGCTTGGTCCCGTCAGGCTCCAGGGGCTAGCCGGTACTTGAACACCTGCCCTCATCAGGATCAATGCAAGAAGCCATTTACCACAGGCGCGGTGTGGTTACAAAGTCACGGCGTTACGGTACCTTGCCACCGGAGGTAACGAATAATAAACAGACAGGACCGGCCGCCATTGCCCGTTCATGACCTTCAACCCTGATGTTGCGCTACAACGTCAGTCAGGATTCGTGTAATGCGTTTTGTTTTTTCATCGCTGATCATTGCAACACTGGTCCTTGTCTCAGGTTTTCAATCCCTGTCCGCTGCCCCTCAATACGCCTTGACCGTCTATGGCGAAGCGCCCCGCTATCCGGAAAATTTCAAGCACTTCGATTACGTCAATCCAGACGCCCCAAAGGGCGGCAGCATGCGTCGTTCCGCACAGGAAATCGGTCAGTACGACCACATCATGCCGTACCTGGACAAGGGCACCGGTGTGTCCCAAGTCAACGGCCTGCTTTACTCGCCGCTGGCAGTCAAGTCACTGGATGAGCCCTACACCGTATACGGCCTGATTGCCGAAAAGATGGAACGCAGCGCCGACGGTCTGTCACTGCGCTTCTTTCTCGATCCCAAGGCGCGGTTCTCCGACGATACCCCGATCACTGCCCAGGACGTGCGTTTCACCTATAACCTGTTGATGACCCAGGGCAGCCTGTCGTATCGCACGGCGTTCGCGGACGTACAAAGCGTTGAAGTCGAGTCACCGACGCAAATCCGTTTCGATTTCAAAAGCAGCGAAAGCCGCACATTGCCGCTGGACCTGGCCTCTTTACCGGTGTTTCCCGAGCACTATTGGAAAGACAAGGACTTCGCCAACGGCGGCGGGTTCGAGATTCCCGTGGGCAGCGGCCCTTATCGCATCAGCAAGGTCGATCCGGGGCGCAGCATCACGTTCGAGCGTGACCCGCACTGGTGGGCCAGGGACTTGCCAGTGAACCGGGGTTTTTACAACTTCGATCACTTCAGCGTGGAATACTTTGGCGATATCGACGTCGCCCGCCAGGTGCTGCGCGGCGGCGGTTATGACTACAACCGCGAATACTCGGCCACCGGTTATTCCATTGGCTATGACAGCCCGGCGCTGAACGAAGGCCGCTTGCAGCGCGCGCACCTGGCCAAGGGCGCCGTGCAAAGCTCCCAAGGTTTCATCTTTAACCTCGACCGGCCCAAATTCCAGGATCGCCGCGTGCGCCAGGCGCTGGCCATGCTCTGGGATTTCGAGTGGACCAACAAACAGATGATGCGCAACGTCTACGTTCGCCAGAACAGCTACTTCTCCAACAGCGAGCTGGCCGCTACGCAACTGCCAACCGCCTCCGAGCTCAAGGTGCTGGAGCCGTTGCGTGGCCAGGTTCCGCCTGAAGTGTTCACCACGGTGTTCCAGACACCGAGGACCGACGCTAGCGGCTTCATTCGCGATAAACAGTTGCAAGCCCTGGCGCTGCTCGAAGAGGCCGGGTGGATGCCCAAGGAGGACAGACTGGTCAATGCCGCCGGCGAACCACTGAGTTTTACCTTCCTCAACGGTCAGAGCGGGTTCGAGAAGATCCTGCTGCCATACAAACGCAATCTGGCGCAAATCGGCATCGACTTCGAAATCCGTCGCATCGACTCGGCTCAGTATTTGAACCGGGTCATGGCCCGTGACTACGACATGATCGTCACCGGCTACGGCGTCTCGACCTCGCCGGGGCTGGAGCTGTACAACAACTTCGGTTCAAAAGTGGCCGCCGACTCGGGTTCGAGCAACTACATGGTGCTGCGTGACCCTGCGGTCGATAGCCTGATCGACGGCTTGGCCAAGGCCGACAGCAAACCCGCCATGATCGACTACGCCCACGCCCTGGACCGCGTGCTGCAATGGGGCTTCTACTGGATTCCCAACTATTACCCGCCTGGCTCCTCGACGGTCTGGTGGAATCGCTTCGGCATCCCCAAGGTACAGGCCAGTAACAGTGAAGCGATCGATACCTGGTGGGAGATCAGCCCACAGGCATTGACCACTGAACAATTCGCCCAGCAAAGAGGCGCCTCAGCCATTGCTGCGGAGGTGCACTAATGCTCGGTTACCTGTCCAGGCGTCTGCTGCTGATCATCCCCACGCTGCTGTGCATTCTGTTGGTGAACTTCTTCATCGTGCAGGCAGCGCCTGGGGGCCCGGTCGAACAGGCCATCGCCAAACTGCAAGGGGTCGCCGGCGGCACAATCGGCGCCGGTCACACTGAAACCATGAATACTGGCCAGTCCCGCGCCAGTCGCGGACTGGACCCCAAACTAATCAAGGAAATCGAGCATCAGTACGGATTCGACAAGCCACTGCACGAACGCCTGTGGCTGATGCTCAAGAATTACGCCAGCCTGGATTTCGGCAACAGCTTCTTCCGCGGCGCCAAGGTCACCGACCTGATTATGCAGAAGATGCCGGTGTCCATCTCCCTTGGCCTGTGGGCAACGCTGATCACCTATCTGGTATCGATCCCGTTGGGTATTCGCAAGGCGGTCAAACATGGCAGCCATTTCGATATCTGGAGCAGCACGGCAATCATCATTGGCTATGCCATGCCGGCCTTCCTGTTTGCCATGCTGTTGGTGGTGCTGTTCGCCGGAGGCACTTCGCTAAGTTGGTTCCCCGTGCGCGGGCTGGTCTCGGAAAACTTCGACCAGATGACCACACTGGGCAAGATCGCCGACTATTTCTGGCACCTGGTCCTGCCAGTCGCGTCCTTGGTGATCGGAGGCTTTGCGACGCTCACCATCCTCACCAAGAACTCCTTTCTCAACGAGGTTACCCGCCAGTACGTAGTCACGGCCCGCGCTAAAGGCCTGAGCGAGCGCCGCGTGCTTTACGGTCACGTTTTCCGCAACGCAATGCTGCTGGTGGTGGCCGGCATTCCCCAGGCATTCATCAGCGTGTTCTTCGCCGGCTCGCTGATGATCGAAGTCATCTTCTCCCTCGATGGCCTGGGGCGCATGAGTTATGAAGCGGCGGTATCACGTGATTATCCGGTGGTGTTTGGTTCGCTGTTCATCTTCACCCTGTTCGGGCTGCTGATAAAACTGGTCGGGGACATCTGCTACACCCTCGTCGATCCCCGAATCGACTTCAGCGCGAGGAATGCCTGATGCGCAGACTGTCTCCGGTGGCGCGCCGCCGTTTCGAGCGCTTTCGCAACAACCGCCGCGGCTGGTGGTCGCTTTGGCTGTTCTGCGCGCTGTTCGCCATCAGCCTGTGCGGTGAACTGATCGCCAACGACAAGCCGCTGGTGCTCAGCTATCAGCACCAGTTGTACTTTCCCGCCTTCATACGGCACACCGAGCAGGAATTTGGCGGCCAGTTGCCGTTCCAGCCCGATTACCGCAGCGATTATGTGCGCCAACTGATCAGCAAAGGTGACGGCTGGATGCTGTTCCCGCCGATCCCCTTCAGCGACGACACCCCCAACTACGATTTAAACAAGCCTGCACCAAGCCCGCCCTCGGCGACCAACTGGCTGGGCACCGACGATCAGGCCCGCGACGTGCTGGCGCGGGTAATCTTCGGCGCGCGGGTATCGATCCTGTTCGCCCTGGCCTTGACGCTGCTCAGCGCCCTGATCGGCATCGCTGCCGGTGCCTTGCAGGGCTATTACGGCGGCTGGGTCGACCTGATCGGGCAACGCCTGCTGGAGGTTTGGTCAGGGCTGCCGGTGCTGTACCTGTTGATCATTCTCTCGGGGTTCGTCGAGCCCAACTTCTGGTGGCTGCTGGGCATCATGGCGCTGTTCTCATGGCTGGCCCTGGTGGATGTGGTGCGGGCCGAGTTTCTGCGCGGACGCAATCTGGAGTACGTCAAGGCCGCGCGGGCATTGGGCCTGGATGATCGCAAGGTGATCCTGCGCCATATCCTGCCCAACGCGATGAATGCAACCTTGAGCTACCTGCCATTCATCCTCACCGGTGCCATCTCCACTCTCACCGCGCTGGATTTCCTGGGCTTCGGCATGCCCGCTGGCAGCGCGTCGCTGGGCGAACTGATTGGCCAGGGCAAGCAGAATCTGCAAGCGCCCTGGCTGGGTTTCACGGCGTTCTTCACCCTGGCGCTGATTCTCTCGCTACTGGTGTTCATTGGCGAGGCGTTGCGTGACGCCTTCGACCCGAGGTCCTGACATGTCCGAAAATCTGATTGAAATCCGTGACCTGTCGGTGGCGTTCAGCGGCCAAACCGTGGTCAGGCACGTCAGCCTGGATATTCCGGCCGGTGAATGCCTGGCGCTGGTGGGTGAGTCAGGGTCCGGCAAATCGGTGACGGCGCACTCGATCCTGCAACTGCTGCCGCAGGCCGATACGCTGAGTACCGGCAGCATTCGCTATCGCGGACAGGAACTGTTGGGAGCCGCCGGCAAGCGGATGCAGCGCATTCGTGGCAACCAGATTGGGATGATCTTTCAAGAGCCGATGACCTCGCTTAACCCGCTGCATACCGTATCCCGGCAGATCGGTGAAACCTTGTTGCTGCACAAGGGATTGGGTGGCAAGGCTGCACAGGCACGCATTGTCGAACTGCTGGAACTGGTCGGTATCCAGCACCCGGCAAAGCGCTTGAAGGCTTACCCCCATGAACTCTCCGGCGGCCAGCGTCAGCGAGTGATGATCGCCATGGCGCTGGCCTGCGAGCCGGAGCTGCTGATCGCCGACGAACCGACCACCGCGCTCGACGTCACGGTGCAGCGCAAGATCCTGTTTCTGCTCAAGGAACTGCAGCAGCGTTTGAACATGTCACTGTTGCTAATCAGCCATGACCTTAACCTGGTGCACAGCATTGCGCAGAAGGTCTGTGTGATGCGCGCCGGGGAGATCGTCGAGCAGTCCGATTGCCAGACCCTGTTCAGACAACCGCAACACCCTTACAGCCGCCTGCTGCTGGATGCTGAACCGGCTGGCGAGCCCTTGCCCCGAGACACCCGTGAGAAGGTTCTTGAGGTTGAGGATTTGCGCGTATGGTTCTCGCTGGGCGGCGGCATTTTCAATCGCCATCAGGAGTACCTCAAGGCCGTCGATGACATCAGCCTAAGCATCGAGCGCGGCAAGACACTGGGCATCGTCGGCGAGTCCGGCTCGGGAAAATCGACACTGGGTCAGGCCATCCTGCGTTTGCTGGACTCGCGTGGCAGTATCCGCTTCAAGGGCCAGGCCATCGACAGCCTGAATCAGAAGCAGATGCGGCCCTGGCGCAAGCAGATGCAGGTGGTGTTTCAGGACCCCTACGGCAGCCTCAGCCCGCGCATGTCGGTGGCACAGATCATCAGCGAGGGGCTGGAAGTGCACAGCGACCTGGACAAGGTGCGCTGCGAAATCGAAGTGATTCGCGTACTGGAGGAAGTGGGCATCGATCCGTCGAGCCGGCATCGCTATCCCCATGAGTTTTCCGGCGGGCAACGGCAGCGCATCGCCATCGCTCGCGCCCTGGTGCTCAAACCGGCCTTGATGCTGCTCGACGAACCCACCTCCGCACTGGACCGAACCGTACAAAAACAGGTAGTGGCGCTGTTGCGTCAGTTGCAGGAGAAGCACGGGCTGACGTATCTGTTCATCAGTCATGACCTGGCAGTGGTCAGGGCTCTCGCCCATGACCTGATCGTGGTCAAGGACGGCAAGGTCGTCGAGCGCGGGGCGAGCCACGATGTGTTCGACTCGCCCCAGCATCCCTACACGCGGGAATTGCTGGCGGCGGCGCACCCGGATTTCAACCAGAAACAGCGCTAGGCGTGCGCTCCAACCGCCCATCCAGCGGGTTTACCGAAGGTGACCCACGCACAGACGCACAGTTAATCAAGCGCCCGGCTCGTCCCGTTCATCCACCAGCCCCCAGTCCTTGACATCCACCTGTGCGGCCGGCTGTGGCGCGGCAGGTGGCGTGCTGATTGCGGCAAGGCCGCCCTCATCATGCAGCTTCAGGCGCAGGCGCACGTTGTTCGCCGAGTCGGCATTCTTCAGCGCCTCTTCCTCGGTGATCGCCCCCTCCACCGCCAGGTCGTAAAGCGCGTTGTCGAAGGTCTGCATGCCCAGGTTGGTGGACTTCTCCATAATCCCCTTGAGTTCGGTCAGCTCATTGCGGTGGATCAAATCACGAATGGTTGGCGTACCCAGCATCACTTCCACCGCCGCCCGGCGCTTGCCGTCGGTGGTTTTCACCAGGCGCTGGGACACGAACGCCTTGAGGTTGTTGCCAAGATCATGCAGCAGCTGTGCACGACGCTCCTCGGGGAAGAAATTGATGATGCGATCCAGTGCCTGGTTGGCGTTGTTGGCGTGCAGGGTCGAGATGGCCAGGTGCCCGGTATCGGCGAAGGCCAAGGCATGTTCCATGGTTTCGCGATCGCGGATTTCTCCGATCAGGATCACGTCCGGGGCCTGGCGCAGGGTGTTTTTCAACGCCGCGTGAAAGCTGCGGGTATCGACCCCGACCTCACGCTGGTTAATGATCGATTTTTTGTGTTTGTGGATGAACTCTACCGGGTCTTCAATGGTGATGATGTGCCCGCTGGCGTGGCGGTTGCGGTGGTCGATCAAGGCCGCCAGCGAGGTGGACTTGCCTGAACCGGTGGCGCCGACGAACAGCACCAGACCGTGTTTTTCCATGATTACGTCAAGCAGCACCGGCGGCAGGTGCAGGTCCTCGAACCTTGGGATATCGAGCTTGATGTTACGTGCCACGATGGACACTTCGTTGCGCTGCTTGAAGATGTTGATTCGGAACCGGCCAATGCCCGACAGGGAAAGCGCCAGGTTCATTTCCAGCTCGCGCTCGAAGTCCTGACGCTGCTCGGCGTCCATGATGCCCTGGGCGATCAGCGCGACATCGCCGGGCTTGAACGCTTCGGTACCGAGCGGCTTGAGCACACCGTTGAACTTGGCGCAAGGCGGCGCACCGGTGGAAAGGTAGAGGTCCGATCCGTCCTGGGTGGCCAGAACCTTCAACAACGCCGGGAAATCCATAATTCACACCGCACATAAAGGTTTAAGAAGACTGCAGGTCACCACTGTGTGCGACCTTCACGCATTAGCAACGTTCGGCGCAAGGCTAGGCAGCAGCGCTACGCTCGTCCGACCAAGGTGAAGGAAATTACCTGAAATCGCCGGGCAAGGGCATAATGCGCGGCTTTTTTATCGAGGCGATTTTCATCATGAAAGCTCAAGCCCGCCATATTCTGGTCAAGACCCTTGATGAGGCCGAACAGCTCAAGCAGCGCATCGCCAAGGGTGAAGCCTTCGATGTGCTGGCCAGGAAGTACTCCACCTGCCCGTCCGGCAAGCGCGGCGGCGATCTGGGCGAAGTCCGTCCGGGACAGATGGTCGGCGCGATTGACCAGATCATTTTCAAAAAGCCCCTGCGCACGGTGCATGGGCCGGTGAAGAGCAAGTTCGGCTATCACCTGGTGCAGGTGTTCTATCGGGATTGATGCCATCGCGCCCATCATTCTCGCAAAGAGCAAATAACGGGCCTGTACCTCAAGCCGGCATCACACTGCGCGGGATCAACGCGCCTGGATGCTGAATCACCAGGCTCGCCAGTCGGTGCCCGGACGCCGCCGCATCTTCGGGGCTGCCGCCACGCAAGCGCCACGCCAGATACGCCGCGCTGAACGAGTCCCCCGCCGCCGTGGTATCGATGACGTTTTGAACGGGCTGCGCGGCCACTTCATAACGTTGATTGCCCGCACAAACCAGGCAACTTTGCGCACCGCGCTTGATCACCACTTCGGCAATGCCAAGGTCCCGATAGGCCGTGATGATCTGCTCAGCGTCGGCGTAGCCGAACAAGGCCTGCTCATCGTCTTCAGTGAGCAGTACCACATCCACTTCATGCATCACCGCTCGATAAGCCTGTCGGGCCTGCTCGACGCTGCGCCAGAGTCGTGGCCGATAGTTATTGTCGAACACTACTCGCGCGCCACGATCGCGTGCATCCCCAAGGCTTGATAACAGCCGCGCGCGCCCCACTTCGCCAAGCACCGCCAAGGTAATGCCGCTGAAATACAACACGTCATAGTCCGGCAGAGCCGCCAGAATTGGCTCGGCGGACGGCGTGGTGAAACACTCACGCACCGCCGCTTCATTGCGCCAATACAGGAAGCGCCGCTCGCCGTTGGCGTCGGTCTGAATGCAATACAAGCCTGGCAAACGCCCCGGCAGGCGCTGCACACGACTCAGGCCAATCCCCTCGCTGGCCCAGATCGCGCACATCGCGTCACTGAAACTGTCGTCGCCCAACGCCGTGACGTAATCCACCTGGGACGCCGAGCCGAGCAGGCGCGACAGGTACACCGCTGTGTTCAGCGTGTCGCCGCCGAAACTTTGCTTGAGCGCGCCGTTGGCGTGCTGCTGCAACTCGATCATGCATTCGCCGATCAAGGCAACCCGGGGATGACTGTGACTGACCAGCTCACTCATCACAGACTCCAGTCAGAAGAATGTCGCAAAGGATTCAATAACACTCAGATCATCACCGACCAGACAGCCCGTGCGCCATTTGTCGAAGGTCAGGCAAGGGTGCGACGTGCCAAAGGAGATGATGTCGCCGACTTTCAATTCGCAGCCCGGCGCCACGCTCATGAACGCATGCTGGTCCATCACCGCCGTGACCTTGCAGGCACTGACATCGTCGCCTTGAGCCGGTACCACCCCGGCCTTGTAGCGCTTGATCGGGTTCGGCATGCCGGCATCGAACGCCACGTCGCGCTTGCCCAGGGCGATGACCGCAAAACCCGGTTCCGGCATTGATTGCACATGGGCCCAGACTTCCATGGCCGGTTGCAGGCCGTCGCTGAGGTCATGGCGGCGATCCAGCACGCAGCATTGCGCGTCCTTGTAGATCCCGTGATCGTGCACCACGTAGCTGCCAGGGCGCAGCACGCTCAGAAACCGCTCACGGACCTGTTGCTTGTCGAACTCTTCGGCAATCAGGTCATACCAGGCAGAACCGGATGCCGTCACGATCGGGCGCTTCAGTGCGAATGCGCCCTTATCTTGCAGCGTCACCGCCAGACGCACCAGAGAGGCCGCGAACTGACGAATGCCACTGACCGCCTGATCGCCATGGATCACGCCTTCATAGCCTTCGATACCGGTCAGCTTCAGCGCTGGCTGCGCAGCGATGGCGTCAGCCAGGGCCATGACTTCAGCCTCGGTGCGGCAACCGCAGCGGCCGCCGACCACGCCGTATTCGATCATCACGTTCAGGTGCAGGCCACGGACAGCGAAAAACTCGCCCAACGCCTGGACGTTGTCCGGGTGATCGACCATGCAGTGGAAGTCGAACATTGAGTCGCCGAGCATGTCAGCGATGATCGCCATGTTCGGCGCGCCGACCAGTTGGTTGGCCATCAGTACCCGGCGCACGCCATGAGCGTAAGCGGCGCGGGTCTGGGTGGCGGTTGCCAGGGTCATGCCCCAGGCGCCCTGCTGCAGCTGACGCTGAAACAATGCCGGAACCATGCTCGTTTTGCCGTGGGGCGCCAGTTCCGCGCCGCTGTCGCTGACGAACGTCTGCATCCAGCGCAGATTGTGTCTTAGCGCCTTGTCATGAATCACCAGCGCCGGCAGGCTGACATCCCTTACCAATTGATCGCCGGGGTTGGCGGCGCCCTTTTCAACTGTGACCGTGGTCATGTCCGTTCTCCAGAATGCTTGTTGTCTTGTGTTTGATACGTGTTCGGCGGCGGATGACAAACCGCTTAATCGTTGACCCGCCGCGCAAGGCCATTGGCACTGTCGATCAACACGCGCCGGTAGTCGTCGTAGTGCGCGGTGGCGTCGGCCCGGGGCGCAACGATGCACAAGGTGGCAATGCACACGCCTTGCCTGTCCTTCACAGGCGCTGCGAAGCAATGGGTGAAGGTATCGGCGATGCTGTTGAAAGAGAAGAAGCCTTCTTCGTGGGCCTTGCGGATTTCGCTTAGGAAGGTCTCAAGCGGCAGGTGTGTGCCATCCGGGAGAATGAAGTCTTCAGGGTCGATCAGGTCGATGATCTGCTGATCGCTGAGATGCCCCAGCAGCAGGCGACCGGACGCCGTCCACGGGATGGGCGCGTCCTCGCCGATGTCCGAAGAGATGCGGAAATGCCGAGCCCCTTCCTTCATCAACGCGACCGTGTATTTACGGCCGTTGAGCAGGCACATCTGCGCGGTCTCGCGAGTTTGCTCGACGATCTGGACCAAGCTCACTTCGGCTTCACGGGTGAAGTCGAAGTGACGCAGATGGGCCTGCCCGAGGAAGTACAGCTGACGCCCCAGATAGACATGACCGTCCTTGCCGACGGCTTCAAGAATGCGCCGCTCCAACAACGAACTTACCAATTCATACACCGTCGATTTCGGACTGCCGATGCCACTGGCGATTTCGTTCGGGCGCAACGGCGTACCCTTTTCCTTGAGGAAATCGAGAATATCGAACGCCCGGTCCAGACCTCGGGCACGGCGTTTGATGGTGTCTTCGGTCATAGGATCTGTTCCGAGATAAGCGGCGCGGGTGCATAACGCACCCCTGGCCTTGAAAGAAGCGCCAGTTTCCAGCTGCAAGTACCGAGCTGCAAGCGCCGTATCAACACGCTCAGCCCGCAGCTTGAAAGTGTGTCGCGGCTTACTTCTGCTTGTAGGCGATGCAATCGATCTCGACCTTGCAATCGACCATCATGCTTGCCTGCACACAGGCCCGCGCCGGGGCATGCTCGGGCTTGAAGTACTCGCCGAACACCTTGTTGAAGCTCCAGAAGTCACGCGGATCTTCCAGCCAGACACCCACCCGGATGACATCCTCCAGGCCGTAACCGGCCTCGGTCAGAATGGCGACCAGGTTTTGCAGGGTCTTGTGGGTCTGCTCGACGATACCGCCATTGATAATTTCACCGTTTTCCGCCGGTACCTGGCCGGACACATGCAGCCAGCCATCGGCCTCTACAGCGCGGGCGAAAGGACGTGGCTGACCGCCACCTGCGGTGCTACCTGCGCCGTAACGAGTAATGCTCATAAAAATCTCCTTGGATTGAGCGGTTAGAAACGAATGTTCTTCAGGAATTCTGCCAGCCGAGCCGACTTCGGTTGCTCGAACAGCATCTTGGGTGGGCCTTGCTCTTCGATGCGCCCCTGGTCCATGAATACGATCTGATCGGACACTTCATAAGCAAAGCGCATTTCGTGCGTGACCAGCAGCATGGTCATGCCCTCTTCGGCCAGCCCCTTGATCACGCTGAGCACTTCGCCCACCAGTTCCGGGTCCAGTGCCGAGGTGACTTCGTCGAACAGCATCAGGCTCGGGGTCATGGCAATGGCGCGGGCGATCGCCACCCGCTGTTGCTGACCACCGGAAAGCTGGCCAGGGTAATGATTACGGCGTTCCAGCAGACCGACCCGCTCCAGCCACTTCTCGGCCAGGGCGACCGCTTGATCCTTGGGCAGCTTTTTGACCTTGAGCAGGCCCAGCGTGACGTTCTGCAGTGCCGTCAGATGGGGAAACAGGTTAAATTGCTGGAACGCCATGCCGGTCATGGCCCGGTGCTGAGCGATGACTTTCTCTGGATGGCGTACCCGCTTGCCATTGATCTCGCTGTAGCCGATGCCCTGACCTTCCAGCCGAATGCGCCCGCCCTGAAACTCTTCCAGCAGATTCACACAGCGTAGCAATGTGGTCTTGCCCGAGCCGCTGGACCCGATCAACGTCACTACGTTGCCCTTGTTCATTGCAAGGTCCACGCCCTTGAGCACTTCTACAGGGCCGTAGGATTTATGCAGCCCTTCGATGCTCAGCAGGGCCGGAGCGGCGGTCGCGGTTTGAGTCTGTGTCATGGCAAGGCCACCCGTTTTTCGATTTGCCGTCCAAGAAGCTCAATGGCGTAGTTGATGACGAAGAAAAGAAACCCGGCGAACAGGTAAAACTGCAGGGTCATGAAATTGCGCGCGATCACCTGCTGGGTGCTAAGCAGCAACTCGGCCACGCCGATGACCGAGAGCAAGGTCGAGGCCTTGACGATTTCGGTGGACGAATTGACCCAGGTTGGCAGGATCTGGCGCAACGCCTGGGGCAGCAGCACGTAGCTCAGTGTCTGGTTGAACGTCAGGCCGATGGCTTTGCCCGCCTCAAGCTGACCTCGCGCAATCGCCTGCAAGGCGCCCCTGACGATTTCCGCGACGTGGGACCCGCAGAACAGTGTCAGCCCCAACGCGCCGGCATTGAATGCGCTGATCTGCCAGCCCAGGGCCGGGGCCATATAAAAGCAGGCCAGCACCAGCACGAAGACCGGCGTGCCGCGGATCAGGTCGACATAACAGCGAAACGGCAGGCGCGTCCACAGCTTGCCGTAGGTCAGGATCAACCCGGCAAACACGCCAATCACAGTGCCGAAGAGGATTGCCAGCCCTGCGCACTGCACGCTGGTCAGAAAGCCGTTCCAGAGCGCTTCGCGGGCGATCCACACTTCGTGCAGCCAAGTAGGTTGTTCATACATATCCGGGTCTCCTAGCGGCGAATCGCCAAGCGCTGTTCGAGATAGCGCAAGAGCATGGCGATGAGGTAACAGGCCGCGACATACAACGCTGTGGTCACCAGCCAGGTTTCGATCACCCGATAGCTTTCGACGTTGATTTTGCGCGCGTAGTACGTCAGTTCCGGCACGGCGATGACGGCGGCCAACGAGGTGTCCTTGAACAACGAGATGAAGTTGTTCGACAGCGCCGGCAGCACATTGCGCAGCATCACCGGCACGATGATGTAGGCCCGCACCTGCCACTCGCCCAGCCCGATGGCCAGCCCCGCTTCACGCTGGCCCTTGTGAATGCCCAGCAAACCGGCGCGGAACACTTCGGTCAGGTACGCCCCTGCATACAGCGACAGGGTAACGATGAAGGAAGCGATCTTGTCCAGGCGAATGCCCAAGCCTGGCAAGGCGAAGTAGATCAGCAGGATCAACACCAGAATCGGCGTATTGCGGATCACCGTGACATAAATCGAAGACACCACACGCAATCCGCGGTAGCGGGACAGCATGGCAAACGCCGCCATCAGACCGATCACGCAGCCGATGGCGATGGAGATCAGGGCCAGTTCGAGGCCCAATCCCAGCCCCGCCAGCAAACTGGGAAAGTCCCGCCAGACCGCTGCAAAGTTCAACTGATAATTCATGGTCAGTAACACCTGGGACAGCAAGCCAACACGCACTTCCCTGCCCTTTCAATGGCCGGACGTATCACTTGTATTCCATGGGGAAACCGATTTGCGGCGTGGGTAGATCGACGCCGAACCACTTCTTGAACGACTCGGCATAGGCCGGGAATTCAACGCCGGTCATGGCCTCATGCAGCGCGGTATTGACGAAGTTCAGCCAGTCTTGATCGCCCCGCTTCACCGCACAGGCGTAGGTCTGCGGGCTCCAGGCGAAGGCCGGGGAACGGTAACGGCCAGGATTCTGCACCAGCAGGTATTTGACCGATGACTGATCGGTGGCCGCGGTGTCGGCGCGGCCAGAGTTGATCGCCTGGTACATCAGGTCGACGCTGTCGTATTGATCGACCTTGGCCTTGGGCAGCGCCTGATGCACCAGTTCCTCGGCGTAGACGTTCTGCAGCACGGCCACGGTAATGCCATCGCCCGCCGCTTTCAGGTCATCGATTTCCTTGTACTTGCTGTTGGCAGGCAGCAGCAGCGCCACGCCTTCGCGGTAGTACGGCAGCGTGAAAGCGACCTGTTGCGCGCGACTGGCGGTCACGGTGATGAACTGACAGCTCATATCGACTTTGTCGGTCAGCAGATTGGGAATCCGCGCATCGGAGGACTGAACCACGAACTCGACCTTGTTCGGGTCATTGAACAGACCCTTGGCGACAATGCGCGCAATGTCGATATCGAAGCCCTGCAATTTGCCATCTGCTCCCTGAAAGTGCCACGGGGCATTGGTGCTGCCGGTGCCGACGACCAGGTGGCCCCGCTGCAATACGCTGTCGAGCTTGCTGTCAGCTGCCTGCGCAGTCGTAATCAGAGCCAGCGTCGTTGTTGCCGCCAGAACGAACGCACAGGTTTTCAGAAATGAAGGTCCACGATGCATGTGATGAACTCCGCCGATAAAGTTTATTCCGCTATAACGGAATCTAGTTTGTAACAACGGAATAAACAGCAGAAAGTGTGCCACAGGCCGGAAGAAAAAACACAACATCTGAAAAACGCGGAATATCTAGGGCTCCCGTCATCGGTCCCGCCGCATATTCGCAATATGAAGGTGCAAGGCCCGCTACCTACAACTGCATGGCCGTGTAGCAACGCCCCACTGTTGTGCGCAATGCGCCACAAACGGGCGGACGGCAGGTTTCTTCGATGAGTCCCGTGCCAAGCGCATGCAGTGCAACGCGTCCATTCAATAAACCGATACGTTATTGCAGCGCTCATCCCCTCGGCATTGACTACGCTGCAATGCATTAAGGAAGAGCCAGCACCTGCCGACATCAAGGTAGGGGAACATTGGCACCGTTAGTGCTTCAAAGCCTTATATGAAGCTTTTGTGACATCCGCGTGACGAAGCGTGAGCGCTGCGCATCTCACACGTTGTACGGTGGAGGAACACCCGATGAAAGAACGCGCCACAGTCATTTGCCGGCGGGACAACCAGATCCTGTATGTGCGCAAACCCAACGCCCGTTGGACGCTGCCCGGCGGCAAGGTCGAACCCAACGAATCCCCTGCCCAGGCCGCGACTCGCGAACTGCGCGAAGAAACCGGACTGATTCTTGAAGAACTGGCCTACGTCACCCGTTTCGAGGGCAACAGCGTACTGCACCACGTATTCGAAGTATCAGTGACGTTCATGGCCACGCCGCAGCCGAAAAACGAAATTGCGGACTGCAGGTGGTTCACCGCCAAGCAGCTCAATGAGCTCAAGGTCAACCCTTCGGTGAAGTCCATCGTCAAGGCATTCTTGAACGACGCGATCGTCTAACCCTCGCAATCTGCTGCATAGGGATCAGGCAAAGTGATTGCCGGTCCCGCCTGCGCTTCCGGGCGATCAGTGCAAGCCGACTCCCCAACCCTTTCGATTCTTCGCCCCCTGAAGGTTAACCACACTGCATAGCGCGCAATGACCTGCTCGCCCCCTGCGGTTGTCAGCCGACTTTTTACGGGGCGAGCATTAAACAGGCGTGTTCCAGCGACGATGTGCCGGACGCGGCAAGCCAAGATGCTCACGCAGGGTAGTCCCGCTGTACTGGTGACGAAACACGCCGCGCTGACGCAGGATCGGCAGCACCCCGCTGATGAACAGCTCAAGGCCCTCCGGAAAATGCGAGGGCATGAGGTTGAAACCGTCGGCGGCCTCGCCCTCGAACCAGGCGATCATCTGCTCGGCGACCTGCGCCGGGGTACCGACGATGATCTTGTGCCCCCGCGCGCCGGCGACCAGATGGCAAATCTGGCGCAAGGTCAGCCCATCACGCTGGCTCATGTCGAGCAGCAATCTGGCGCGGCTTTTCATGTTTTCCGGCAGCGGCATGTCAGGCAGCGGTTGATCCAGATCCAGGCCCCTTACGTCCTGGCCCAGTCGCTCGCCTACCAGGTTCAATGCGTTGTCGATATTCGTCCACTGCTGCAGACGCTCGAAGTTGGCTTGAGCCTGCGCGGCAGTGGCCCCCAGGATCGGCATGATCCCGGGCATGACCAGGCAATGTTGCGGATTTCGTCCGTGGGCCACGACCTGACGCTTGAGGTCGCGGTAAAACCGTTGGGCGGTCTCGATGTCCTGCTGGGCCGTGAAGACCACCTCGGCGATCCGCGCGGCGAGCGCCATGCCCGGTCCGCTGGAGCCCGCCTGAATCAGTACCGGATGCCCTTGCGGACTGCGGGTCAGGTTCAACGGGCCATCAATGCTGAAATGCTTCCCGCGATGGTTCAGCCGATGCATCTTGTCGGCGTTCAGATAGACACCTGACTCGGCATCACGCACATAGGCATCGTCATCGAAGCTGTCCCACAAGCCCCTCACCACATCGACGAATTCCTCGGCCACTTCGTAGCGCAGATCGTGATTGGGGTGAGTCGCGCGGGAGAAATTCGCGGCACTGTCGTAACCGGTGGTCACCACGTTCCACGCGGCACGGCCGCAGGAGATATGGTCCAGGGTGCCGAACTGGCGAGCGACGCTGTAAGGCTCGCCGTAGGTGGTGGATGCCGTCGCCGCCAGCCCGATCTTCTCGGTGATCGAGGCCAGCGAACCGAGTAAGGTCAACGGTTCAAAACGCACGATCATCGATGGATGTTCCTGCGCGCTGGTCACCAGTTTGTCGCCAAGGAACACCATGTCCAAGCACGCTTGCTCGGCGGCCAGCGTCAGCTTTTTGATCAGCGCGAAATTCTCGCTGCCGCTCTGGGCACCAGGATAACGCCAGCCACTGGCGTGATGCCCGGCAGCTTGAATGAACAGCCCCAGGCGCATGTGTTGGAGAGTTTGGCTCATGCAGGTCTCGAATCGCTGAGAGGTCGGTGCGTCGCCAGTCCATATCCCGCATGGGTCAGGACCAAGGGACGCGGCAATATAACGTTAGATCATATGGTTATAAAGAATTATGCCTTGACAGAAAATTATAATAAGTAATTTTCAGCTCGAACGTCCAGTGAACGCCAGGCGCAACTTGGGCACCCTGAGCCGCGCCCCTAGACAGCGCTCCACGCTTGGGGTGTCGTCAGCCCAGTCGCAAGCCCAACGCTAACGACCGCGACGAAGAGCACCCTGACTTGACTGACGACCCCGCCACTTCTTGCGTTGCCGTCGCGGCATCCGCCGCGTCAGCAGACAAACGTGTGCAAACCCTCTGGGAAGTGCCAAACTGGATATTCGACCCACTTTCCTCCGAATGCCCCGCCGAGAATTTTCCATGCACGATGACGCTTGCCGTGATCACTGATAAGCCAGGGTCCAGGCCGTCGATTGACCTACGTCTGCCCGGTGCAATGTATTCGCCTGCAGCGCGAATCGCGCTTGAGCGGCGGGTACTCGGCCAGATCGCTGCTGGCCTGCCGCTGGTCGATGCGCTCGGCGAACTGCTCCTGACAGTTGAAGCACACAGCCCGCCGATGATTGGCTCTTTCCTGCTGCTCGGCGAAGACGGCAAGTCCATGCTGCATAGCATCGCACCCAGCCTGCCAACTGCCTACACCGAAGCGATCCAGGGCATCGCCATCGACGAACGCGTCGGTACCTGCCCGGCGTGTGCAACGCTTGGTACGCCTGTTTACGTCAATGATATTGCCCTCTGCCCTCGCTGGGAGGGGTATGCCGCGCTTGCCGATTCTCATGGCTTGCGCGCGTGCTGGTCTACACCTATCAAGGCAGCGGACGACCGAGTACTGGGCACCTTTGCGGTTTATTACAGCGAGCCCCGCTCGCCGACGCCGAGCGATATCGAGGGGCTTGCGGTCATCGCCCAGACCGCCGCGCTGGCGATAGAGCGACACCGGGGCGATCAGAAGTTGCGCCTGTGCCAGGACGAGTTGCGTGAGCTGAATGCCAAGCTGGAAAGCAAAGTCAACGAGCGCGCCACGGAGCGCAGTCGGACATGGTTGCTCAGCCCGGATCTGCTCTCGGTGATCAACGCCCAAGGCATGATCGAAGCGGCAAACCCTGCATGGACCATCGCGCTCGGATGGTCGCCGGGAGAGCTGCATACCACTTTCCTTTCGTTCGTCCACCCCGATGATGTGGCGGCAAGCCGGGCCGTGTTCACCAAGGCAGTAGAAGGCCGACCCGTATCGCGGTTTCAGAACCGTTACCGGCACCGCGACGGAAGCTACCGATGGCTGGCTTGGGTCGCGGTCCTGGAAGATGGAAAAATCTATTGCAGCGGCCGTGACATTACCGGGGAAAAGGAACAGGCGGCGAGCCTTGAGATGCGTACTCGCGAACGTGATCGTGCCTGGGGGCTGTCGCAGGAGTTGCTGGTCATTGCATCACCGAACGGCACGCTGGACGCGGTCAATGCACGCTGGACCGAACAGCTGGGATGGACCGAACGCGAACTGATCGGCACGACGTTCTCGGACTACACCCACCCCGACGATCTGCGCTCGTCGCTCGCGGCGTTCTCGGGAATTTTCGAGACGCCACTGATCGAGCCTTACGAATACCGGTTGCGGCATAAGGACGGTTCGTACAAATGGTTCAGTTGGACGGGGGCCTTCCAGGACGGGCGCGTCTACGCTGCCGGTCGCCATGTGACGACCGAAAAAGAACAGGCCGAAGCCTTGCGCCAGTCACAGAAAATGGAAGCGGTGGGCCAACTCACCGGTGGCGTGGCCCACGACTTCAATAACCTGCTGACGGTCATCCGCTCCTCGACCGATCTGCTCATGCGGCCGGGACTTTCCGAAGAGCGGCGACTGCGCTACGTCACCGCTATTTCCGAAACCGTCAATCGCGCCGCCACGCTGACCGGGCAATTATTAGCGTTTGCTCGCAGGCAAGCGCTGCAGCCGGAGGTGTTCAGCGTCTGCGATAACATCCGCGCAATCAGCGGCATGACCGCGACCTTGACCGGCTCGCGCATCGAGATCGAAGCCGAACTGTCCAGCGCCCCCTGCTTCGTGAACGCCGATCCGAGCCAGTTCGACACCGCGCTGGTGAACATCGTGGCGAACGCCAGAGACGCGATGATGGGCGAAGGCCGGCTCACCATCACGGCGCGGCCCGTCGAATCGATGCCGATGATCCGTCTGCATCAGGCGGTCAAGGCACCGTTCGTTGCCATCTCCATCACCGACACCGGTGCGGGCATTGCCGACGCTCATCTGGAGCAGATCTTCGAGCCGTTCTACACCACCAAAAACGTGGGAGAAGGCACTGGACTGGGGCTCAGCCAGGTATTCGGCTTCGCCAAGCAATCGGGCGGAGAAATCGCGGTCGAAAGTGAAATCGATAAAGGCACCACGTTCACGCTCTATTTACCGCGAGTGGTCGCAGCAAGCCGCATCGCGCAACCCGATCATCTGCCGCCGCCCCTTGAGGACGGGCATGGGACACGCGTGCTGATCGTTGAAGACAATGTGGATGTAGGTGAATTCGCCACGCAGGCGCTGGCCGAGCTGGGATACCTGACCGTTTTGGCGCCATCGGCCGGGGATGCCCTGGGGGAACTTCAGGAACATGCCGATCAATTCGATGTGGTGTTTTCAGACGTTGTCATGCCCGGCATGAGCGGAATCGAACTCGCCAACGAAATCCGCCAACGCTACCCTACACTGCCGGTGATCCTGACCTCCGGCTACAGTGATGTCCTGGCGCAAAGCGGCACGAACGGCTTCGATTTGCTGCACAAGCCCTACTCCATCGATCAACTGTCGCGGATGCTCGGCAGGGTGGCGGCTCGCCGTTGAACGAGGGCGATCCTTCGCCCTGCACGATCGACCTTCGCTGCCGTCGTAACCTCCAGCGTGTGTGACGGGGTTGTGCCGAGCCGGGTAAACCGGTACCAAAGGCGGGAATCAAAAGCGCCAGACGTCCCATGGCCTGTTGCACGAAAGGCCAAGCGGCTTCTAAGCGGCTTCTAATAGTTGAAACAGCTGATTCTGCGCACCCTGCCCTTATATTTATTCGATTATGGTATTTTGCCGACTCGCCGATGGATCGCGCTCATGCGCTGCATACGCACTCGCTGCAGCCCCCTTTTCCAGTCAAGGTACCTGATGCACGTCGCTTCTTTTACACCATGGACGGCAACACTGGCGATCGCCACCTGCGTGGTTCTCGCAGGCTGCCAACCGCCTGACTCAGCAGCACCGCCTGCCCTGCCGATGGTGGAAGTCGCCATTGCCATGCCCTCGACCCAAGCCCGGACCTTACACCTGACCGGACGCCTGACCGCCTATCGCAGTGCTCAGGTGCGCGCGCGGGTGCAGGGCATCGTGAATAAGCGCGCCTACACCGAGGGGCAGGATGTGAAGGCCGGGCAGTTGCTGTTTCGTATCGATCCTGCGCAGTTGGACGTCGAGCTGGCCTCGGCCGAAGCCGAACATGCCCAGGCCGCGGCGGCGGCCGAGGCGGCAACGGACATCGCTCATCGATCCAAGCAACTGGTGGAAGACCATTCCGTCAGCATGCAGCAGTACCGCAAGGATTTCTTTGCCGAGAAACAGGCACGGGCGATGGAACAGCTGACGCTGGCGAAAGTACGCTCCGCACGGTTGCAACTGGAGTACGCCACCGTCACCGCCCCTATTGCCGGGCGAGCGCGCAAGGCACTGGTCAGCGAAGGAGCAATGGTCGGACAGGATGAAGGCACGGTGTTGACCACCGTCGAGCAGATCGACCCGATCTACGTGGAATTCGCCCAGCCGGGTTCGGATTACCTGGCCCTGCGCAAAGCGCACATGGCCCACCCCGACGACGCCAACGTGCAGACCGTAAGCCTTGAGTTGAGCGATGGCTCGCGCTATGGCCTGGCGGGGACGCTCGACTTTTCCGACTCGGCGCTGGACCCGCAAACCGATACCGTGGCCTTGCGTGCGGTGTTCGCCAACCCCGATCACCTTCTACTGCCGGGCATGTACGTGCAGGTCGAACTCGAGCGCGCGAACCCGGGCAAGGCGGTGCTGATACCGCAGCAGGCATTGGCCCGTGCCGATAACGGTGCGTATGTGATGGTTGAGCGAGACGGCATCGCGCATCAAGTCTACGTCCAGGCCGATCGCCTTGAGGCCAGGCAGTGGCGCGTGGAGTCAGGTCTTTCAGGCGGCGAGCGGGTCATTCTTGGGGGCAGCGCATTACGCGACGGGCAGCCTGTTCGATTAAAGGAAGCAGCGCAACCTGCGGCTATCAGCCAACGATAAGGACACCATGTCAGCTTTTTTCATCGATCGCCCGGTCATGGCCTGGGTATTGGCCATTCTGTTGTTTCTCGGCGGTGTGTTCGCGATTACGGAGCTGGCGGTCGAACGCTACCCCAATGTGTCGCCGCCACGTATCGGCATCGAAGCCTTTTACCCCGGTGCCTCGCCACAGGTTGTCGAGCGTACCGTCACCTCCGTCATCGAGCGTGAGCTTAGTGGCATTCCCGGCTTGCTGTCGTTCAACTCCAGCAGCATCGAGGGGCATGTCGAAATCGATGTGCTGCTGATACCGGGCACCAACAGCAAGCTGGCGGCCGTCGAGGTGCAGAACCGTATCAAGCGCGTGGAAGAACGCCTGCCGGAAAGCGTACGTCGCCAGGGCATACAGGTCGAACAGAGCAGCCAGAGCCCGTTGCTCTACGTCACGTTAAGCGCCGATAACCCCGATGTGAGCCACATTCAGCTCGGCGAGCTTGCCAGCAGCCTGGTGCGCCCGGCGCTGCTACGGGTCACAGGTGTCGGCTCGGTCAACCTGTGGAGCCCCGAATACGCCATGCGGATCTGGCCCGACGTGCACAAGCTGACTGCTCTGGGCATCACATCCACCGAACTGGTCGCCGCCATCAGCCAGCGCAACGAGCGCATTCCGCTGGGTTCGTTCGGTGCCGCGCCGAGCTCGCCGGATACCACCCTCACCGCGCCGCTGTCCGTGGAAGAGAACCTCGACACCGCCCAGGCCTTCGGTGACATCGCCCTGCGCGTCAACGGCGACGGTTCGGCACTGCGGGTGGCGGATGTGGCGCGGGTCGAACTGGGGGCGAGCGACTACTCTTACCCGGCCTTTCTAGAAGGCAAACCGACAGCGGCGATGTCGGTCAGGCTGGCGCCCGGGGCCAACGCGCTGGCCACCACCGACGGCCTGAAGGCCACGCTCAAAACGCTGTCGGCCCAACTGCCTGCGGGCATGCATCTGCAGACCTCGTTCGATAACTCTGCGTTCGTCAAACTGTCGATTCGCAAGGTCGGCTACACCTTGGTCGAGGCCATGGTGCTGGTCTTTCTGGTGATGTGGGCGTTTCTGCGCAGCCTGCGGGCGACATTGATCCCGACCCTGGTGGTGCCCATCGCGCTCAGTGGTACGTGCGCGGTGATGTGGGCGCTGGGATTTTCGATCAACGTACTGACCCTGTTCGGCATGGTGCTGGCGATTGGCATTCTGGTGGATGACGCCATCGTGGTGGTGGAAAACGTCGAACGCATCATGCAGCAAGAGCAACTGCCGCCGCGGCAAGCCACGCTTAAGGCGATGAGCCAGATCAGCGGCGCGATCGTGGCCATCACCGTGGTGCTGACAGCGGTGTTTTTGCCGATGGCGTTCCTCAATGGCGCGGTCGGGGCGATCTATCGGCAGTTCACCGTGGCCCTGGCGGTGCCGATGGCGCTATCGGCCTGGCTGGCGCTGACGCTCACCCCCGCCTTGTGCGCCAGCCTGCTCAAACCGCACCAGAAACCCGTCGCACAGGCTAAGGCTGATAGCGTGAGTCAGCGCTGTTATGCGGGCTATGGACGCGCCTTGCAGCGCATCCTCAATCGCCCCCTGCGCTACATGGGCCTGTACGGCGCGCTCCTCGCCGGGGTGGCGTTGCTGTTCATGCAGTTGCCCGGCGGCTTCCTGCCCAACGAGGACGAGGGCCGTTTTTCCGCGGTGATCCTGCTGCCGACCGGCTCGACTCAAGGCGCGACCCGAGCGGTCGTTGAAGAGGTTGAGCAGTATATGCGCCATGACGCCACTATCAGCAGTCTCTTCGCGGTGCAGGGATTCAGCTATTTTGGCGACGGCGAAAATTCGGCGATGGTGTGGCCAACGCTGATTCCCTGGTCCCAGCGTACCCGGCCCGACCAGCAGATGGAGGCGATCCTGGAACGCTTCAACGCCCATTTCAAGCACGGCACTTCCAGCGAGCCCGAGGCGTTGATCAAGGGACTGCGACCGCCGCCGATCAACAGCCTGGGCATGTCCGCCGGTGTCGAGATGCAGTTGCAGGACCGCGCGGGCCTGGGCCATGCGGCGCTGATGGCCGCCAAAAACCGCTTGCTGGAATGGGCCAGCAAAGATCCGGCGCTGGCCAGTGTCGAGTTCTCGGGGCAGGATGACGCGCCGCAACTGCGTGTCAGCATTGACCGGCTCAAGGCGCAGAGCATGGGTGTCGAGGTCACGCAGATCAACCAGACCCTGGAAACCCTCTACGGCTCTCAATACCTGGGCGATTTCATTCTCGACAACCAGGTGCGGCGGATTCTGGTTCAGGCGCGCAGCGATGACCGCCAGCTACCGGACAGCCTGCTGGAGGCGCGGGTGCGTAACCAGCGCGGCGACATGGTGCCGTTAAGCTCATTCGTCAGCATGAAATGGACCCGGGGCGCATTGAGCGTCGATCACTACGACGGATTCCCTTCGCTGGCGATCAGTGGCACTCCTGCTCCCGGTTACAGCACGACCCAGGCCATGGACAGGCTTGCGCAGCTGGCCGCGCAGCTGCCTACGGGCATTGGCTACGAATGGTCCGGGCAGTCCTGGCAAGAGCACACGTCCGGGCAGCAAGTGCCTCTGCTGTTCGGTCTGTCGATCCTGATCGTATTTCTCTGTCTGGCGGCGCTCTATGAAAGTTGGTCGGTGCCGCTGACGGTGGTACTGGCCATACCCTTGGGCGTGCTCGGTACGTTGCTGGCCAGCACGTTGCGCGGGTTACCCAATGACCTGTATTTCAAGGTCGGGGTGATCACCACGATCGGCCTGTGCGCCAAGAACGCGATCCTCATCGTCGAGGTGGCGCAGACACTGATGAGCGAGGGTCGCACCACGCGTCAAGCGATCCTGGATGCCGCAAGGATGCGGCTACGGCCTATCGTCATGACCTCGCTGGCATTCATGTTCGGCGTACTGCCGCTGGTGCTGGCAAGCGGGCCGGGATCGGCCAGCCAGCGAGCCATCGGCACCGCGGTGTTCGGCGGCACGCTCAGCGCCACGCTGCTGATCCTGTTCTTTGTCCCGCTGTTGCACAGCCTGATCGCGCCCTGGCGAAAGACAACCGCCAGGCCCGTCACCCAGCCAGGTGAGCATGCGCCCGGTGCAGCCCCTTCAAAGACAGAACCAGGCCTTTGACGGACGAACGTCCGGCGCTGGTGGGTGGAGGCGCCATCGACAGCCAACGCATTCAGAGGGCACCGGCGCTCGCAGCGTTATTCAGCGCGGGGATGGAACCGCCAGTTTCTCGGCATTTTTAAGGAAACGATTCCCAGCGCGACAGTCACCAACCCGCTGACCAGCATGGCTTCAAGGTTCATGAGGTCCGCCAGGATGCCCCCGGCAATACCGCCAGCGAGCATTCCGCACCACGGTATCAACTGGACTCGCCAACCGCTACGCCGCTCGCCTGTCAGCCAGCGGCCAAGCCCTCTTCCAAACCGCGACAACGCCCCTGTCACGTAAGTGAGTCCAATCGGTAGGCCGTTTACCTCCTCGACCACGGCATTGATCATGCCCATCGCAATAACCGCCAGCAGCACCATCGCGGGGTTTGCCCCCCAATACCCGCAAGCCATGAGCAGACTGCCAATGCTCAACAGCAGCGGCCAGGGCCTGCGGTCGAAGCATTTTGCCGCGAGCACGCCAATGACGTTGCCGAGGATGAACACCAGCACCAACAGCGCGATGTGCGCCGAGCGCGTAAGGCTGTCCTGATACAAAGCCACGGCAAGTCGCGTGGTATTGCCACTCATGAATGACACAAAATCGCCCGTGGCCATAAACCCGATGGCGTCTGTCATGCCAGCGATGAAAGAAAGAGCGGCAACGAAGCCAAGACCGATGAGGCCCTGAAATCTCGCCTGGCGTTGCGCTTGGGCATCGGGATCAGCGATTTGCGGAAGCACCTTTACCTCGTCCGGTTCAGTTGCAAGGGATGCCGCGAATGAGGACCGGGTAGCGGGTGCGGCCGTCTGATTGCGCTGTCACCCCACAGCCAGCGACCCTGTTCAGCCAGGGGTACGAGCCGATCGTGCGTGCCGGCCGTTATCAATCTGCCTGCAAGTATGCCTCAAAGCCGGCATCATAACTGATGAGTGAATCGCTCTACGGCCCCGACGACCTGCCGCGCACCGTCCTGAATTTCCAGAATCACGCTGCCGGCCTGGTTCGCCAGCGACAGTCCGTGTTCGGCCTGCGCCCGACTATTGCTCATGTCTCGAACCGCATCGTCCACAAGCTTCTGGTTCTGTTGCACCACTGCCACGATTTCCTCGGTCGCAGAGCTGGTTCTGCCTGCCAGCTGACGAACTTCATCGGCCACCACCGCGAATCCACGACCTTGCTCGCCTGCTCGCGCGGCCTCGATGGCAGCGTTCAAGGCCAGCAGATTGGTTTGCTGCGCAATGGCGCCGATGGTTTGGACAATCGTGCTGATCAGCAGCGATTGCTTGCCCAAGGCCTCCATACCGTCCGATGCCGACAGCATCTGATCGGCAATCTGGGTCATCGTCTGTACGGTGTCCTTGATCACCACCGCGCCACGCTGCGCAGAAATGTCCGTGTGTTGGGAAATCTCGTAGGCAGTGCCCGCAGCAACGTTGATTTCTGCCTCACGGTGTACCTGGTCGGTCACCACGGTCGCGAACTTCACGACCTTATACAAATCCCCTTGAGTGTCGTGAACCGGGTTATAGCTGGCCTCCAGCCAGACTTCGCGACCTTTGCTGTCCACACGCTTGAACCGATCAGCGACATACTCCCCGGCGTTCAGCGTCTTCCAGAATGATGAATATTCAGGGGACGCAGCATACCCGGGCTCACAAAACAGACTATGGTGCTTGCCTTTGATCTGATCGAGTGTGTAGCCCATTACTTGCAAGAACGCGTCGTTGGCATTGATGATCTTGCCATCCAGCCCCAGTTCTATGACGGCGGTGGAGCGCAGAAGCGCGTTGATAAGGGCTTCGTTCTCCCGGGCCTTGTTGATGGACGTGGTCACGTCTGTGGCCAGGCATTTCATATACTGCACGTTCCCCGCATCATCCTTGATGGGCGACCAGGTGGCATGTAACCAGATCAATGATCCGTTTTTATGGATGTACCGGTAGTCGTCCGTCACCGCCGTGCCCGCAGACACGGCCGACTTCAAATTTCTGAAACAAGGGAGTGTGGAAACGTAACCGGGCAGAAATTCAGCCATGGGCTTGCCCAACAGCTCAGCGCGATCGTAGCCAATCGCCCTGCAAAACTTGCCGTTCACATCGGCGAGCCGGAATTCGGAGTCGAAAGTAAGGGAAAGCATCTCTGACGCAAATGCCTCCTGCAGACGACGTAGCGAAACGAGCTCTGCTTCCATAGCGCTCAGACGGGCTTTTTGTTTTCTACCGAACATGTTTCACACCTCCCTGTAATAGGAACCGCTAATTTTGTGTCGGCGTGCGGTGCAGGAAGTTTAGGCGTTCTCCGGTGTCTTAGCGTAATACACGCAGCAGGCTGACAATATGCCCTAAGCAATGTCAAAGCGATATCATGCCTTCCTGGATGGATCCATGCCTGATGATTCGCCACTATTGGAAGGGTTTCGTATGGTCGCTGCGGCATTTCAAGGTTCGACTGAGCAGAAAATTCTGACCCGTTTTCTCGCAGCTGCATTCAATACCACCGGTTGTTCCGGAGGCGTCTTGCTGTTTCCGGGCTCCGGGCAGTGGGGCGTAGTTGCAACGGCGGGCAAGACCACGCCGGCTTTGCTGGACAAGGCGACACAAGAGTGGGTGGAGGGCTTGCTCGGCATGGGCGACGTCGTTGACATTCCGCAAACTATGCGACAGCACATGCCTGCTTCGTTCAACCTGGGTATTTCGGCGAACGATTCCCTGGTATTGGTCATCATCAGAAACGGCGCCAACACCCTGCTGGCCTGTGTATTGCTGACGGTCCCCGCCCCTCACCTGCGGTTGAGTGCCGCGCAGATCTGCTGCCTGCAGGCCTATGCCGCCGATGCCCGCAGTACCCTGCTCGATCACGAGCTGACAGCGTCCAGCGGCCTCGCTGCGATCGAGCGCCTGAGGCTGCTAGAGTCGGTCGTCGTCAACGCGAAGGATTCGATCCTGATTACCGAGGCCCAACCCATTGCCTATCCCGGACCCCGGATCGTGTATTGCAATCCGGCCTTCCTCAAATCCACCGGGTTCAGCCTTGACGAAGTCCTGGGGGCCACGCCGCGGATCCTGCAGTGCGAAGAAACCAGCCGGGAGGCACTCGATCAAATCCGCACGGCGCTCTCGCGCTGCAAGCCGATCGAGATCGAGTTGATCAACGCTCGGCGCGACGGTTCACGGTTCTGGGTGCAGATGAGCATCGTTCCTGTGGCCAATGAAAAGGGCTGGCTGACCCATTGGGTGTCCGTGCAGCGGGATGTGACGGGGCGCAAAGAGGCCGAGCAAGCGTTCAGACAACTGCAAATTGACCGTGAAGAAAAAGTCGCGCTCGAATCGCGCTTGTTCGAACGCGAGCGCATTGAGGCAGAACTGACCCACGCCGCCTTTCACGATGAGCTCACGCAGCTAAAGAACCGCGCGTATTTCATGGCGCGTTTGCAAGCGGCGTTCGCTGTGCAGGATAGCGGCGCGACACGAACGGCCAGCGTGCTGTACCTGGATCTGGACAGATTCAAATACATTAATGACGGGATGGGCCATGCCGCGGGCGACACCTTGCTCAAGGTGGTGGCGGCACGGCTTAAGTCATGCCTGAGCCGGAATGCACTCTTGGCCCGGATAGGGGGCGATGAGTTCGCGATTCAACTGTCCGGCAAGGACCATCAACACCGAGCCGTTGAAACCGCTGCGCGTATCGTGCAAACCCTTGGCAATGAAATCGAGATCGATGGGCAGTCGATCTTTACCTCCTGCAGCATCGGCATCGCGGTACTGAGCGCCGAGCACAGGCACGCGGAAGACCTGATCCGAGATGCGGATGTGGCCATGTACGCCGCCAAGAAGCAAGGGCGTGGACGCTGGGTGGTCTTTGACCTGTCCATGCGTGAAGCCTCTATCCATACGCTACTGATGCAAAACGCCTTGAAGCAGGCCATCGCCAATAAAGAGTTTCACCTGGTCTATCAACCGATATTTTCGGTGACCACGGGAGAAATAGAAGGCGTCGAAGCGCTGATTCGCTGGGACAGTCCGCTGCTGGGGAACATCTCGCCCGATGTCTTCATCTCCGTTGCTGAAGACGTCGGCATCATCTATCCGCTCGGGCAGTGGGTGATGCTGGATGCCTGCAGCCAGGTGCAAAGCTGGTCCGAAGCCGTTCCGTCGATGAGAATAAAGTTGAATGTCAACGTCTCGGGTGCCGAGTTGAACCGCAAGAACTTTGCTACGCAGATCTCCAGCATTCTCAAGACTACAGGCTTCAATGCCCACGATTTGCAGATCGAGATTACCGAGTCCGTATTTCTGCGCGACCCCGAGACAGTCGCCAAGACGCTGTTGGAGCTTCGAAGGCTGGGCATCCGAATCGCGCTGGACGATTTCGGTACAGGTTATAGCTCGCTGGGCTATATCGACAGGTACCCCATCGACGCGATAAAAATCGATCGCTCGTTCGTGTCGCGGATGATGATCCATCAGCGAAGCGTGGCCATCGTGAAAAGTATTCTGTCGCTGGGCCGTGCGCTGGATCTTGCGATAGTCGCCGAAGGCGTTGAGACCGAAAGCCAGCTGGACCAGCTGACGACGCTCGGATGCCCCTATGTCCAGGGATTTCTCCTAAGCCCTCCCCTGCTTGCCGAGGAAGCCAAGGCCCTCTTCCAGCGTCGAAGCTCGGCTGACCCCGGCTAATCCATTGAAGTTTTGCAACAACCGGCTGCCCGGTTCAACGCCGGCCGCGCAGCTGCGGTCGGTCATCAAAAGCGTTTCATGGCGCCGGGCTTATGCAAGCGCCTCGGCCTCGGCCTCGGCCTGCGGCAGAGCCTGTGTCAGGTTTGCATAGAAGACGCAGCCTACCAGCCGGGCGAATAAACCGAGCGCCTCACGCAGGTCTTCATCTTCGAACGTTACCGGGTCAGAATCGAGCACGCAAAGTGCTCCGTAAAGACGACCATCAGGGAGAAATACCGGTATTCCAGCATAGCTCTCAAGATCGAAGCGCTTTACCACGGGCCGAACGGAGTAGCGATCGCTTTGGCTGATCTGCGAGATGAAAAGCGCTTCCGGGTTGGTGCAGAACTCGCTGCAAATGGTGGTTTCCAGATCGAATGCGATACCCGCCTCGATGCCGAGGTTGCAGGGGTCATACACCGAGCAGGTAATCCACTGCGTTTCGGTGAACTTTGCAATCGCGGCAAAGCGCATTCCGGTGAGTCGGGTAACGAGCTTCAATACATTGGTGGTCGCCTCAATCTCCGCAATTGCACAGCGCTCCTCCACCGTGAGCAATCGATGCGCAGAATTCAGTTCAGCAAGCATGCACGTTCTCCAGTCAGTGTGGCGCCTAGCGTAATCGAGCAACGATGCCCTGTGGAAGCGAAAGCCGACAGGACAAGATCGTTTGAGACTATAGCGGCCAGCGATGTGCATTCTTGACCGCCCGCCAGGCGCTCATTCCCTTATCGACTCATGATGCCTCAACCCGAAAAATCGCGACGCGCTGGGTGAGTCGGTCAGCCAGTGCGGTGAGTTCCTGACTCGCCGATGCGATTTGAAGAGAGCCTGTCGCGGAGTGAACGGTCGAGTCGTGGATGCGATTGACGTTTTGCGCGACATCTTCGGCCACGGTTTTTTGCTGCACGGCGGCACTGGCAATCTGCGCGTTCATCTGGTTGATCTCGGACACCACATGGCTGATTTTCGACAATGAAGACTGTGCGCTGCGCGTCTGTTCGACGGCGGCGCTCGCCAGACCGCAGCTGCCTCGCATCGTCTGCGCGGCCGCCTCGGTACCAGCCTGCAACGTGGTGATCATTTCACGGATCTCCTCGGTCGATTGCTGAGTGCGGGTTGCCAACGAGCGCACTTCATCGGCCACGACGGCGAAGCCTCGACCATATTCCCCGGCACGTGCGGCTTCAATCGCCGCATTGAGCGCCAGCAGGTTGGTCTGGGCGGCGATGCCATTGATGACCCCGACCACCTTATCGATCTGTTCGCTGTGCCTGGCCACCTGCTCCACCGTAGACGTAGTGTCTGCCAGCGTCTCGGCCAACGCCTCGATGGCCTGGGCAGTCTGCGCAACCAGGAGATTGCCGCTGCTGACCTCCTCATGGGCTTGACGCGTGGCTTGAGCCGCCTCTGACGCATAGCCCGAGACTTCTGCCACCGTGGCTGCCATCTGCGTTATGGCCGTGGAGATCTGTTCGGCCTCGTATGACTGCGCGTTGATGCGCTCGTTGTTTGCACCCGAAATCCTCGATAACTCACCCGAGGAAAGATTGACTTCCTGCGCTGCGAAACGCACTTGAGTGACGGTTTGGCTCAATTGATCGAGTGCGGTTTTCAGCACGCCCATGACGCTTGCCGGGTAGCGAGTGACGATAGACTGGTGCAAATTGCCTGCCGCCAGCTGCTCGATCGACCTTGCGACCTCGGCCGGCTCGGCACCGAGCGTGGATTTGACAAAGCGGATGGTGAACACCGACAACGCCACGCTCAGCAATAACGCGATAGCAGTGGCGGCAAGCATCAGCCCGCTGAAATGGCTGGCGGTCTTCTGCACGTAGCCAAGCTGGGTTCTGATGGAGCCTTCCTCGTAGTCAATCAGCGCATTGATGCGCTTGAGCCACTCGCTGTATCGCTCCGAGGTCTGGTTAAGCAACAGTGCTTGAGCCTGGGCAATGGCGCCGCTGCGGCGCAGTTCGATCACCTGTTGCGTAGAAGCCAGCGTTTCCCGCTCTATATCCTTGATGGCCTGAAGCATTTGCTGCTCATCAGCAGTCGTATTCGCCCCTTGCATGATCTGGTCCATGGGCGCGGCGGAGTCGATATACAGCTGCTCCAGGTGTTTGATCTCGGCCAAATGTCGATCCAGGTCGGCATCACTGGCGACAAGCACCGCGTCACGAATGGAAATCGCACGGTTGTGCACACTGCCGCGAAAATTGATCGCGTAGCGCTGTATCTTCGCCGCATTGTCGCTAACGCTTGTAAGGGTCGAGTCGATCAGGCCAACCCGCTGGATGCCCACAGCGGTAATGAGCATCAACAGCGACACCACCAGGGCGTAGCCGAGACCGATACGCGCGGCAAGGGATATTGGTTTTTTCATGACAAAATCTCACAAGGTTCGGACGGATTATATCACTAGGCCATCATTTGGGCGCGAAGATACGCGTCGTGACGGGTCGAGCCCAATCGATATTTGCGCCCCTGGCGATAGAAACGACCAATGGAATGAGCTGAGGGCTGCCAGGTCTGGGCGTTATCCTGCTCTGAGCACGGGCGCGGTGGTGGTGCACGAGCATAGCTTCATTCACGGGCTGGAAAGCAGCAAGCGTGCTCATCGCCTTCCGTCGGCAGCCCTCGGAATAACCCGAACGCAATGCATCCGCGCCGGGTCGAGTATGTAGCTGGCGGCATGTGCGGCCAGCGTTGACCTCCTTCACGCGTCACAGAGCGAGATAATCACTATGGCCAGAACAACCGTAAAAGACCTGTTTATCCACGAACTCTCCGACGTATACAGCGCAGAAAAACAGATCACCAAAGCGCTACCCAAGCTGGCACGCAGTTCAACTAACCCCAAACTTGCCGAGGCGTTCGAATCGCATTTGGAAGAAACCCGGGGCCAGATCGAGCGTATTGATGAAATCGTTGAATTGACCGGTTTTAAGCTCAAGCGAATGAAATGTGCCGCGATGGAAGGTCTTGTCGAGGAGAGCAAAGAGCTGCTGGAGGAAATCGAAAAAGGTGAAGTGCTCGACGCAGCCCTTATTGGCGCCTGCCAGAAAGTCGAGCATTACGAGATTGCTTCCTACGGCACCTTGATTGCGATGGCCAAGCACCTGGGCCTGAACGACGCCGCCGAGCTCCTCGCGGCTACCCTCGCCGAAGAAAAAGCAGCTGATGAAAAACTCTCCGCCATCGCCGAGCAAGGCGGCAATCAAGCTGCAACACTTCCAAAAAAGAAGGCCTGACGGGATCAACGCGGCCCATTAATCACGGGTGCTGCTTCTCTCGATAGCCCGTGCACTGCGCGGGCTGTTTTTTTGAGCGAGACGCCGCGCGGAGCGGCTATCAGGGAGCGACACATGATCTCATCGGAGCATCAGCCAGGCACTGCGTTAAAGCGGGCGGTAAGCGGCCCCATGCTGTTGCTGTTCATCCTGGGAGACGTATTGGGCGCCGGAGTGTACGCACTGGCGGGCACCATCGCCGGCCAGGTGGGAGGCGCGGTCTGGGTTCCGCTGCTGATTGCGTTGTGTTTTGCCCTTTTGACCGCTGGTTCCTATGCAGAACTGGTGACCAAATATCCACATGCCGGCGCGTCCGCCGTATTCGCTGCCAAGGCCTTCAACTCTCCGCTTATCTCGTTTCTGATCGGCTTCTGCATGCTTGCGGCAGGCGTAACCAGTGCGGCAGGACTCTCGTTGGCGTTCGCCGGCGATTACCTGGCGCCGTTCATCGAAGTTTCGCCCAACATCGCGGCATTGGTCTTTCTGCTGGTCATCGCGCTGCTCAATGCGCGAGGCATCAAGGAATCGCTGACGGCAAATCTTGTCATGACCGTTATAGAGGTCTCGGGCCTGTTGCTTGTCGTGCTCGCCGGCGCATGGTTCTTTCACGCAGGGCATGCCGATATCGGTCGGGCGCTGGCGTTCAAGGCAGGCGTCAACCCTGCCCTGGCGGTACTGGGCGCTGCGCTACTGGCCTTCTACTCTTACGTGGGATTCGAGACGTCGGCCAACCTGGCTGAAGAGATCCGGGACGTACGCCGCACTTACCCCCGTGCCCTATTCGGGGCATTGCTTATCGCTGGCGCGATCTACATGGCCGTGGGCATCGCCGCCGCGTCGGTGATGCCAGTGGAACAATTGGCGACCTCCTCGGCGCCGCTGCTGGAGGTCGTGAAAGCCTCGGGCCTTGGGATCCCGCCGCTGTTGTTCGCTTTCATTGCGTTGGTCGCCGTGGCCAACGGCGCCTTGCTGACGATGATCATGTCCAGCAGACTGGCCTACGGCATGGCGCGACAGGGGCTGCTGCCAAAAGCCTTGTCGAGGGTTCTGCCGCAACGCCGCACGCCTTGGGTCGCCATTCTGGTAACCAGTGCCGTGGCGGTGGTGCTCACACTGACAGGCTCGTTGGCGACGCTGGCCCAAACGGTTGTGCTGCTCCTGCTGTTCGTGTTCATCAGTACCAACCTGGCGGTGCTGGTGTTGCGCCGCGATGTCGTCCAAGCCAGGCACTTTCGGGTGCCTACCTGGGTCCCGGTTCTTGCAATCGCCTCATGCCTTCTGCTGCTGACCCAACAGAGCCTGGATACCTGGCTGCGTGCAGGGGCCATGCTGGTTGTCGGAGTGCTCATGTACACACTGACCCGCGCTGCAGGCCTGCGTGCAATTGAGGTCGAAGACTTTCAGGCACCGGGTGAAACGGAAGGATAAGCACGCATCGCGTGAGTAGCCAAAGACCCAGGGGCGCCGCCCAGCGCTCCCATGTTGATCAACCCGCAGGCGTATCGCGCCGATGAGCGCTCCCCTACTCGAAAGGAAAACATCATGAAAATTGCGTGTCTTGGGTGGGGATCACTGATTTGGAAGCCCGGGGTGCTTGCGGTCGCATCCGACTGGTTCAATGACGGCCCGGAACTGCCGATCGAATTTTCCCGGGTGGGGGATGGGGGCGAGCTGGCCACGACCCTCTGCCTTAACGCGCCCCCGTGCCGAGTGCTCTGGGCGGTGCTCGCTACCGAGTCACTGGACGAGGCCGTGCGAGCGTTGCGTGTTCGCGAGCAAATCCCGGCCGAACGGTCGGACGGCATCGGCATCTTCACGATCAACATTTCGACCGTCGGTGTGCTCGGACAATGGGCCGCGGACCGGCAGCTCGATGCTGTGATCTGGACAGCGCTGCCTCCGCGGTTTAAAGACGTCGAGGGGTTTATTCCGTCACTGGATGATGTATTGGGCTATCTCATTTCGCTCGATGGTGACACGCTGGCGCACGCCAAGTCGTACATAGAGCAGGTGCCGGATCAGATCGACACACCCTACCGGCGTGAAATCAAAAAGCTTGGATGGGATTGATGAACGAAGGTCAGGCTTGTGAATGATGGTTAACGCATTGGTGTTTTTCGTAACATTTCTGGGCATGGAAGGCTTTGCCTGGTTTGCCCATAAATATGTGATGCACGGGTGGGGCTGGGGCTGGCATCGGTCCCACCACGAGCCGGGTACCGGCTGGTTCGAGAAAAATGACTTGTACGCTGTGGTGTTTGCCCTGTTTGCGATCCTGCTGATCGCGCTCGGTACTCAGGGCATGCATCCACTGGAATGGATTGGCGCGGGCATGACGGCCTATGGTTTGGTGTACTTCCTGGTTCACGACGGGCTGGTGCACAGGCGCTGGCCGCTCGGGTTCGTGCCCAGACACGGCTACCTCAAGCGGCTCTATCAAGCCCATCGGATGCATCATGCCGTTGCCGGCAAGCATCGCTGCGTGTCTTTCGGCTTTCTCTACGCCCCGTCTATCGCTCGGCTTCGGGGGCAACTGCGCGCACTGCACGGCGGGCCGCTGAAAAAGCATGACGCAGATATCGCCATCGCTGAGCGCAGTGACCAGACGCTCGACACTCGCGCGTCGTAACGGCAGGCGCCCTGGCGCTTAGCCGACCTGTCTTTGTGCAACGTCCAGCGGTCTCGATCCCCTTTTTCCGCTCGTCCTGTGCCTAGCGTGATGAGTCGGAACGTCCATCGAACACAACAGTCACAACGCAAGCCGGGTCACTACGTGCTGCCCATATATCCTTTTGACTCACCACTCATCCCCGTTTGCGAGCACAGCGCCCCCATGAATACTCTTTCGGCCGATTTTGCGCGTCCCTGTGATGTCGCCAGTGACCTCAAGGACGTTGGCCGGTTGGACGCGTTTTCGGCAATCCTCGATGTGGTCTGCACGACGACTGGCCTGGGTTTCGCCACGATCGCCCGTGCGATGGATGAACGATGGATCGCCTGCTCGATTCGCGACGTCATCGGTCTAGGCATTCAACCGAGCGATGAATTAAAGCTCGATTCGATCATCAAGCATCGAACCCGACATTCCCGCTCTGCAGTCGTCATCGACGATGCCGATGCGCGGCAGACGTGCAGGGATGGCCTGCCGGCTGTTCCCTATGGTTTGCGAAGCGGTATTTGCATGCCGATCGTGCTCGCCAACGGCACGTTCTGGGGCGCGCTGTACGCCGGCGGTTTGCAGCCCGCTGAGCTGAATACACCGCAAATTCAGGGCATGGCCAAGGGTTTCACCGACCTGATTGCATGGCAGCTGGACGCAACGAATCGAACGCCGGCGAGCGTCGCGGCACATCAGCAACAGAATTTCCAGATGAGTCTTGAGCGGTTGCTACAGGGAGAGTCGGACCCGGTGGCAATCATCGAGATCGCCACCGCAGCGCTGGGTCGGCAGCTAGGCGCAGACCAGGTCGGTTTTGCAGAAATCGATGAATCGCAGACCTGGCTTACGGTCGAGCGGGAATGGAATGCCGGGCGGACAGGCTCTGTCGTCGGAACCTGGCGTCTGGATGACTTTAGCTCCGCCTTCAGCGCCAGGATGAAAGCGGGAATGACCACCGCGCTCAGCGATGTGCAACAGGACCCCATGACCTCGCAGCCGCCAGTGGTTGCAGCCTACAGCGCAATCTCAACCCGTGCGATTCTCGATGTCCCGCTCATCCGCGCCGGCCGGATGGTTGCGATGCTGTTCATACATTGTGCTGAACCTCGCTCATGGAGCGATGAGCATATCGCATTGGTCGAGCGCACCTGCATGCGCCTGTGGACAGCCGTCGAAAACGCCCGCGCTGAATCGAAACTGCGCAAGAGCGAAGAAAGGTTGCGGGCCATTTTTGCCAATGCGTCAGTCGGTTTGTCGGAGGTGACCCTTCAAGGGCGCTTCCTGCGAGTGAACACCGAACTGTGCCGCATGCTGGGCCGTAGCGAAGACGAGCTGCTGTCGCTCGGCACGGTCGAGGTCACGCACCCTGATGACCTGCACGCCAGCCTTGCAGTCATTGCACAGGCACTCAAAACAGGCATCAGCGTCTCCATCGACAAGCGTTACACGCGCCCGGATGGCACCCTGATCTGGGCTAACAGCAATGTTCAGCGACTCGACGATAACGGGCAACAGGCCAGCAGCCTGCTGGTCGCCACCGTTGACCTGACCCGACGCAAGGACGCTGAAGAGGCACTGCGTGCCAGTGAAGAATTCAATCGGCGAATCCTGGCCAGCTCGGCCGACTGCATCAAGGTGCTGGACCTCGATGCCCGGCTTGAATTCATGAGCGAGGGCGGCATGTGCGTCATGGAGGTCGACGACTTCAGTGCGATTCAGGGCGCTTGCTGGCCCGATCTCTGGCGCGGCGACGAGCATGCCAAGGCCAAGCACGCGGTCGAAGAAGCAAAACAGGGGCGGTTCGGGCGGTTTCAAGGCTTTGCGACGACCATGAAAGGCAACGCTCGGTGGTGGGACGTGATCGTCACGCCCATCACCGGACCGCACGGGCTGCCGGAGAAGTTGCTGTCCATCTCACGGGATGTCACCTCGAGCAAACAGGCCGAGGTACGGCTTCAAGAGCTTAACGAGACGCTGGAAGAACGCGTGCTGGAGCGCACCGCCGACCTTCTCCAGGCCCAGGAGGCTCTGCGCCAGGCCCAGAAAATGGAGGCCGTCGGACAGCTGACCGGCGGCTTGGCGCATGACTTCAATAACCTGCTGGCCGGCATATCGGGCAGTCTGGAGATGATGCAGGCGCGCTTGAATCAAGGGCGGCTCAACGACGTGAACCGCTACCTGGGCACCGCGCAAGGCGCTGCAACGCGAGCCGCGGCGCTGACGCATCGACTGTTGGCGTTCTCCCGTCGGCAGACGCTGGATCCCAAGCCAACCAACGTCAATCGCCTGATCGCCGGCATGGAAGAGATGATCCGCCGTACCGTCGGACCGTCGATACACATCGATGTCGTGGGCGCCCGTGATCTGTGGTCCGCTCTAGTTGACCCGCCCCAGCTTGAAAATGCGCTCTTGAACCTGTGCATCAATGCCCGTGATGCGATGCCCGATGGCGGCAGAATCACGATAACGACCACCAATCAATACCTAGACGGCGACGCGGCGCGCAGGCACGACACCCCGCAGGGGCACTACCTGTCCCTATCGGTCACGGACACAGGGGTCGGTATGCCGCCGCAGGTCATGGCGCGGGTATTCGAGCCTTTTTTCACCACCAAACCCCTCGGCGCAGGCACGGGACTAGGCCTGTCGATGATTTATGGTTTTGCCCATCAATCGGGAGGCCGGGTCCAGGTGGAGTCTGAGGTGGGCAACGGTGCAACCGTCAGCATCTACCTGCCCCGCCACCACGCAAGCGGCGATGACTCCCCAGGGCCCATCAAGCCGGAAAAAGTCATGCCTTCCGAACAGGGCGAGACGGTGCTGGTCGTCGATGATGAGCCCAGTGTGCGAATGCTGGTGACCGACATCCTCGCCGACCTCGGTTACACCGCCATCGAAGCCGCAGACAGTATCGAGGGCCTTGCGATATTGCGGTCCGATGTGCGAATTGATCTATTGGTGACTGACGTCGGCTTGCCTGGCGGCATGAACGGGCGACAAATGGCCGAAGCGGGCAGGCAGACGCGAGCAGGTTTGAAGGTGTTGTTCATCACCGGTTATGCGGAAAACTCGGTACTGGGGAGCGGTCGTCTGGCCAATGGAATGTCAGTGCTTACCAAGCCCTTTGCGGTCGACGCGATGGCGGTGAAGATCCGCAAGATCCTAGCGTCCTGACTTCCTTGAAACCCTGATCGCCATGGCCGCCCCATCCGGGTTGAGCACGCATCCCCTCCATGGGTTGGGCCTGGCGCGTTCAAACCCTGCCACCCGAGTGTAGACCGCCTACCCAGCGCCTTCGATGAAACGCTGCCGCGTGCGTTGCGACAAATCTTTCTAGCAACCTTGGCGCCTGCCATGACGGACGCGGTCAGGCCGCAAGCCTGCGGCGCGAACCTGACCACTTCGCCGATCAGTCACATCATGGCATCACGCTTGGCGCCACTGGACATCGGTGACGCCGTGCTTCTCAGCCTGAGGCCTGCTGAGCTTGGGCGTCGGGTCACTGCGGTACTTGGGCAGCTGGCCCATGCCCGCATCGACGGTAGCCCAATGCCAAGCCTCGGCGTTATCCATCCTTGAAGCCCGGATATAGAACGTTTTGTACGCGCCGTTAAGTAAATAATCGATTCTGTAGTGGTGTTCCTGTGGCATTGCGAACTCCTTGGCGACGTGGATACCCAAACCAAAGATCACGCCTGCCTGAAAAAATTCCTTATTTAAAACAGTCGATTACGACATCCATTCAGGTGAGTTGTGTCCCGCCCGTCAACTCTTCGAATTGGCAACATCTTTGCAGTGTCGGCCCATCTCAGTGCTTAGCCTCTCAATGGCCGGCACATCCGTGCCCAGGGAACTAAACTGACGTCACCTGGGACTGCCAGCGGCGTCCAGACAATCCCGCGATGAACAAAAAATGGAGACGCCATGACCAAGGCTTGCGAGCGACACATTATCGGAATCGCCGCCATGCTGCGCTCACTGCGTAAAGCGGTGGATGAGCTTGAGCAACTGGAACTCAAGCAGGTGGAACCGTTGCGGGGAGAGCAGACGGTGGACTCAACACAGTCACTGTCACAATGCTTTTCCAGCCTCCAGACCTCTATCCTGGAGATGGAAGATCTGCTGGCAACCATTGCCGAGGCGACGGGTGAGATCGACAAGCTGTAGCGACAGCGCCCTTGTCCGGCAGGGGCGACGGGCGTGAAACCCGGTGCGCTTGATCGCTATCGCCGCGGCGCTACTGAACCTGTTCGCAATGTTTAGGAGAAAACCTCGCCGGCGGTGGCCGGAATGCGTTTCCTGACTCAGTTGCTAATAAGCGAATCTCGCCGCTACGTTCATTCAAGGCACACATAATCTGCCTAAACCTCCCGATCGCCGGACCCCGCCTTTCGACCTGCGTGATCTCGTCCTTTTATTCCTCTGCTCACGCGAGCGACGCCTTTAATAGACGCCATTCGACGACGATGGTCGGGCGCCGTCGACCAGCCTTTTCAATACGTGACGACCTGCGCTCGGGCAGCGAAAAGCCGAGGTCCGGCGCAGGCCCTGTGACGAAGCCCTTTAACGCGATGATGACTGCGACAGCATCGCCCGAAAGCGCCCGTTGATTGACCAAGCCAATGGTCAACAGCGCTGTTGCCAGAGCAGGCTTGACCCCATTGCGCGGCGATCCGGCCCTTCTTCGAATCCAGACTCTTGACCCAGTTAGCCGCCCCCCCCCAGGAAGAAGCGCGGCCGTCCAGCGAACTCACTGAACCGCCGAGCTTCGCCTCCTGTCCACCGATGTAGACAAAAGGAGATGCCAATGGACATGGAAACAAAGACACAGCCTCGCGATGTAATCGTTATCGGCGGTTCCCAAGGTGCTTTCGATGTATTACGACAGATGCTGGTTGAACTACCGTCTGATTTCCCTGCGGCGGTCCTGATCGTCATCCACTCCGTGCCGTCCACCCCCGGTCATTTGGCGTCGATTCTCGATCGGTATTCGGTGTTGCCCGTCGGTTATGGTCAGGACGGTGAAGCGGTTCGTCCCGGGCGCGTTTACCTGGCGCCTCCAGACAGGCATTTGGAAATCGCGCCTACCGGTCTCATCCACTTGAGCGATGGCCCCAAGGTGCGATATGCCCGTCCTGCCGCCGACCGCTTGTTCGAGACGGCGGCGCAGGTATTCGGCAGCCGGGTGATCAGCGTGATCCTTTCCGGCGGGGACTGCGACGGCACCTACGGCGCCAATGTGGTAAGCGTGGCCGGTGGCCTGAGCCTGGTGCAAGAGCCGCGGGATGCTTTAGTGCCCAGCATGCCCTTGCACGCGATTCAAAATGATCACCCTGCGGCGGTGGTGAACTCGACAGCGATTGCAAAGGTACTGATGCAGGCTGTCGCGGGGCTGCCTGTCTGATTCCAGCAGCAACAGCGCAGTCCGCGCCCTGATGCGTTTGACAGCCACAGGGCGCGCCGATTTTTTGTGAGCTGCGTAATGACCCATACAGCGCTTCATTCACCCATGACCACTCGTTGTGAGCGACGGCGTCATTGTTGTGCGCAACGGCCTGGCCGGTTGGCAAATCCTTGAGTGTGAACTTCAATGGTCAGCCCTGAATTCAAGAAGCTGAGTATGCTGATTTATCACACGTGGGCTGCCGCCCTGGGCATGGTGCTGGTCGTCACGGCGCCTGCGGCACGTGCTGCTGGGTTTGAGCGATGCGGTGCTGAGCCACGCGATCGCTCATCCATTCGATACCCACCCGCCCACTGCTTTGCGTCTGCAACAACTGGGCGTGGTCCTGGACGACCCATTGCTGTCCCGGGCAACGCGTGCACCCACTGACTACGATCGCCAGTGGTTCAGCCAACTCACCAGCGTTGCGCGGTCCACTGCACAGACTTGCAAAAACGGCATTTCGGGATGAACCGTCCTGACCACCCGCCTGGCAGTCTGCCGCAGTCGCGAACGCAAGCACTCGTTAGCCACGGTGCCGAAGTTACCGAGCTTGCCTACACCCGTAAGGAGAATGATCAATGACCACTGCGCAGTCACCGGATCCGTTATCGGACCTTGCCAGTTCCCTGAGCCTTGACTACACCCAATCGCGCGTGGCCCAGCTTGAACGAGCGATGGCAGAACTCGAGCAGCTTATCCAGCGAGTGCCCGAGCAGCGCGAATTCACCAACTCGCGCCGCTACAAGGTGCGCGGCCCTATCTTCACGCTGATTTGCCTGGGCTTTCTTGGAGGAGCGATACATCAGGCTGCGACCGGCTGGGCAGCGTGCTTGGCGGGTATGATACTGCTTTTCGCGTTGATCACCTGGCAGCACCGCGACGCCGGTCAACACCCCTTCATGTGCCTGACTCGCACGCAGCTATTTGCTGACACCCTGAGCGCGCCGATCAATCTGGTCGACATCACTGACATGTCTGTCAGTGAGGAAGGAATGCTGACGGTGCAGAAATTTACCTTGCGACCCAATGTCCCTCTCCCTGCTCACCGCGCAGTGCGAACGCTGTTCGGCAACCAGGCTTTGGCCCTGACGAAGCCCCAGCCACACATCCGCATCCTTTCCGCAGGGCTGATGAGTAATGGCCGCAACCTAAGTTGCGACCACGTCGCTGCCATGCTCTACGCACATTGGCAGGCTGCGCAGGCGCAGCAGCAGCTCGACGCCTTGCGGCAAGATGCATAAGACAGGCAAGACAACCTGATCGTCGCGGTGCTCGGCGTGACCCTCTCTTGGTCTCTGCATGCCGCCTGGCTTTCGCTCTGTGCACAGCGCAGCATGCCCGTCAGGCTGTTCCACGTCGAAACGCTTTTGGACTCCGATGCGCACGGTAGAGAATTTTTATGTGGTTCATGAAGAAAAAACTCACTGAACAACAGGCAGCCGAAGTCAATGAATTGGGCTGGACGGCTTTACGCGAGCAGGACCTGGATACCGCGCTCAGACACTTTAAGACCCTAGGCAAGGCGCTACCCGATGATGCGCGGTGGATCAATGGCATCGGCGCAGTGTGCCTTGCTCGCGACGAAGAGGACGAGGCCCGCCTGCATTTTCAAATGGCGGCCGACCGTGATCTGCCCGCAGGCCATTACAATCTGGCCCTGATGGCTTACCGGGCAGACGATCATCCGACCGCTGTGGAACACCTGCAGCGAGCAATCCGGCACGATTTCCCACTGGCGCTAGGCCTGTTGGGCGAAATTCATCTGCAAGCCGAACGCTACGAAGAGGCCGAGCAGGCTTACCGTCACGCGGCCCGATTGGGCCACATCGACTCCTATAACAATCTCGGGCTGATGTTCCTGGAGAGAGAGGACTACGCTCAGGCCAAGCAGGCGTTGTTGCAGGGCCTGCAGTCGGAGCATGTCTACGCCGAGCACAATCTGGCGGTCGCCTGCCACCGTCTCGGCGAGCTGGAAGCGGCCGAGCGCTGGTACCACATCTCATTCGCCAATTATGGCAATCTGCAATCGCTGGAAAATCTTGGATATGTTTATTGCCAAAGCGGCCGACAAGCGGAAGGCGAGGCGCTGGTTGAGGCAAGCGACAAGCTCTATGAAGACACACCGCTGAATGACTACGAGCAGTCGTTGGTCGACCGCCTGCTGGCCTGATCGCGGATGACTCTACGCAACGCCTGCGCCGGCTTGGGCGCTGCTTATCTCGCGGTCGAGCGCCTGCCCCACACACCGGGTTGAACGCACCGTGGATCACGCTGCAGGGTAGCGCCGAATCTCCTTGGGCTGGTTTGCATATCGATGTCCCGCAGTGCACCTGCTCATTGGCGCCAATGGCCGCATGAAACTCATGGTCGATGACGCCCGCTGTTTTGGGCGACCTCCGAAAGCCACTACTACGGCGCCTGGGTGCTGCGAAATCGTAGCCCTGAGGCGTCTGGATCAGCGCACTGCCCTGCTTTCGGCTCAGCCTATGTGCAGCGTTTCGAAAAACTGGGGTTCGCTGACCGACTTACGGGATGGTGTCGTTTCTTTGCATTGTCTGACCAGCGAAGGGAATGCAAACCGAGCGTCTTCGGGCTATCTATTCTTCGTGATCAGCTTGTTGCAAGGGAACCTGTCGATGAGATCGACCCATGCGGCTTTCATGATGCGTGCCTCCAAATCGATCGATTATGAGACAGCGGATTGAGGGGTGAAAAATACTGAGAATGTATCTTCGGAGAAGTCGAGTGGTTTGCAGGCCCTATAACCCAGCTGAATAATCATCGGGCTGATAAACATTCTGCGAAACGGGTGCTCGACCCTTAAGAAATTTGGCTCCACGACCTGGACTCGAACCAGGGACCCAGTGATTAACAGTCACTTGCTCTACCAACTGAGCTATCGCGGAATGCGGGCTATCTTACTGATTGAAAAAGAGAAGTCAAGCAACCGAACAAAAATTCTTCTGCTGACTGAGCGGCTCGATGGACGCTCAAAGTTCACGATGCATGGTCGCCTTGCCGCGAAGTGAACCAACCTCGCTTGCGCCCGGTCCATCCTCCACACCCAATGTTCAGGACACCGCCATGCTCAGCGACTGGGAAATGTGTATCCGCCTCTTGCTCGCCGCCCTGCTTGGCAGCTTGATCGGGCTTGAGCGCGAACGGCTGCTGTGGGCCGCCGGGCTGCGAACTCATATGCTGGTGTGCGTGGGCTCGTGTCTGCTGATGATCGTTTCCGCATTCGGCTTCCACGATGCGCTGCAAATGCCACACACCGAACTCGACCCTTCGCGGGTGGCGGCACAGGTCGTCTCAGGTATCGGTTTTCTGGGTGCAGGTTCGATTCTGCTGCGCGGCGAGGTGATCCGCGGCCTCACCACCGCAGCGAGCCTGTGGACCGTGGCAGCGATCGGTCTGGCTGTAGGCGGCGGTCTGTATGCAGTTGGCACCGCCGCGACGTTCATCATTCTGGTGATCCTGATTGCAATCAAACCCCTTGAACGGGCGTACCGCAACCGGATCAAGGTGCATGTGCTCAAACTGGTGGCGCCGTCGCACCTGCTGACCATGGGCAAGCTCAACGAAGTGATGGGTAACCGCTCGAGCAAGGTCAAGCAGTTCATCGTTGAGAAAGGCAGCGGCGAAGGCACCGACAACATCACCATCGAACTGGTGCGCACCTCAGGCGCGCAGGCGAGCGAGATTCTGGCGCAGTTGCTGACTATCGAAGGCGTGCACGAGGATCAGGCGGGGCAGTGATCATTCGTCGTACGGCTCGGGTTGCGCGTCGAGCGAGCCGTCGAGCAGCGCGACGATCCATTCAACCTGGCGCAAGAGTCCCTGCACCTTCTCTTCGGGCACAGCGTGGCGGGCGCGGGCGAACTGGCTCAAAGCGCGTCTCTTGAGCCCCAGCAGGCGCTGCCATTTGAGCAGGAACGCCGGGCTGCGGGTCTGCATCTGCAGCGGACCGAAATACAGTTGCACTTCACTGTAGTGCGCCGGCCCCGTTCGCTCAGCGACGATGATCTCGTAATCGAAGCGGTTTTCCCGCAGCACTTCCTCGCAGAGGATGCGGTAACCATTGACCATCAACCATTGGCGTAGCGGCTGTTCGCCCCCGTTGGGCTGCAGGATCAAACGTTCCTGGCCGCTCAGGCGCGCCTTGCGGCGGTCAAGAATGTCGCGAATCGTCTCCCCGCCCATGCCGCAGAGGCTGATTGCGGTGATCCGGTCGTGCGGCTCGATCGCTGCCAGGCCGTCGGCGAGCCGCACGGCAATATGTTGCCCGAGGCCATTGTCACGCACCGTACGCACGGCTGCCTGGTAGGGCGTGGCTGCCACCTCCCCGGCCACCGCTGCGGTGATGACGCCCCGCAGTAGCAGCGCAACCGGGAGATAGGCGTGATCGGACCCGATATCGGCCAGTCGCGCATCCGTTGGCACGTGGCTCGCCACGCGCTCTAGACGCATCGACAATATCTTTTCATTCAACTGCTGCGCCGCTCCACTTCACACTGGCGACAGAGTGCCGCCAGACCGGGACGCGATTCTGTGGGGTAACGGGATGCATTTCAAATGGCGGCGCATCGCGGGCCGTGACGCGCGACGTCAAGCGGATTGATCGACGACCCTGATTTGCGTCAGGCCGTCGCGCTGGGCCTGCTCCAGGATTTCTGCTGGCGACGCTTGGCCATTGGGCATCATCAGGCTGTTTTCGGCGTCGCCGAAATGCAGCTGCAGCAAATGCATGGCTGCCTCGTGCACAGGCAATTGCGCCTGCTTGAGGTCCAGTGAATGGGTTCTCGGTTGGTCGTTGAACAGGTACTCAAGGGTGTAGGTGCGCATGATGATTCCTGGGTCTGGTAGTGGTTTGGACAGGCGAGCAAGCTCAACATTATAGCTCGCTCGCCTCCCAACACTCAGGCCTTCAGCGCCTCATCAATGGCCGCTGTCAAGCGCGGGTCGTCTGCAGCCACGTCCGGTGCAAAACGGCCGATGACCTTGCCATCGCGGCCGACCAAAAACTTTTCGAAATTCCACAGCACTTCCTGCGGGTTGCCGCTCTCGATGCCGTATCCCTTCAGGCGCTCGCGGAACGGGCCATCACCGGTGGCGGAAGGCTGGGCGGCGGTCAGCTCGCTGTACAGTGGATGCTTGTCAGCACCAGCAACCGAGATTTTCGAGAACAACGGGAAGTGCACATCGTAGGTGGTGGAGCAGAACGACTGGATTTCGCTGTCGCTGCCAGGTTCCTGTTCCTTGAAATTGTTCGCTGGAAAGCCCAGCACTTCCAGGCCCTCGCCGTGCTTGCTCTGGTACAGCTTTTCCAGCCCTTCGTATTGCGGGGTCAGACCGCATTTGGAGGCCACATTGACCAGCAACAGGACCTTGCCTTTGTACTGACCCAGATTACTGGACGTGCCGTCGATTTGTTTCAGCGGGATGTCATACAGGGAAGTGCTCATCTTTGTCTCCTTGAATGGTTCGTGCCTTGACCGGTGGTCATGCCAGGACACACCTTAAAGCGTCCGACCGATAATTTCTTTCATAATTTCCGAGGTGCCGCCGTAAATCCGCGCGACCCGGGCATCAACCCAGGCCCGGCTGATTTTGTACTCGCTCATGAAGCCGTACCCGCCGTGCAGCTGCAAAAACTCGTCGAGCAATTTGCCTTGCATCTCCGAACCCAGCAGTTTTGCCATGGCGGCGATGTCCGGCGTCAATTCACCACGCATGACCTTGTCAAGGCAATCGTCGACGAACACCCGCAGCATGGTTGCCTGAGCCTTGGCCTCGGCCAGCTTGAAGCGGGTGTTCTGGAAATCCAGCACCGGTTTGCCAAACACCTTGCGCTCACGGGTGTACTCGATGGTTTCCTCCAGCAGGGTGTCGATCGACTGTGCGGCACGAATGGCGATGATCAGGCGTTCCCACGCCAACTGATGGGTGAGGTATTTGAAACCCATGCCCTCCTCGCCCAGGCGATTGCCGACCGGCACCCGCACCTGATCGAAAAACAACTCCGAAGTGTCCTGGCCTTTCAGACCGATCTTCTCCAGCAAGCGGCCCTTGGAGAACCCCGGACGGTCTTCTTCGACGCACACCAGCGTCAGTTCTTTGGCGATAGGGTCGAGCTTGGTCGCGGTGACCACCAAGCCAGCGTTGCCACCGTTAGTGATGAAGGTTTTCTGGCCGTTGACGATGTATTCGTCGTCCTCGCGACGCAAGGAGGTGCGCATCGAGCGCAGGTCGCTGCCGATGCCCGGTTCGCTCATGGCAATCACGCCGATCAACTCACCGCTGACCATGCGCGGCAGCCATTTCTGTTTCTGCTCCTCGCTGCCATAGGCAACGATGTACGGCGTGACGATCTCCGAGTGAGTGGTGAAGCCCACGGCCGTGGCATTGGCCCGGGCCAGTTCCTCGATCATTACCGCCGAATGCCCGAAGTCGCCGCCCGATCCGCCATATTCCTCAGGGACGGTCGAGCAGAGCAAGCCCGTTTCGCCTGCCTTGAGCCACAACTCCTTGGGCACGATGCCGTTTTTTTCCCACTCATGCAGATGCGGTACGATTTCCCGCTCGACGAAACGGCGGGCCTGATCACGGAACATGTTGTGATCTTCACGAAAGACGCGGCGCATGACGGTTCTCCCCTTACCTTCTTATTGTTGTGCAGTTACTTGTCCTGATAGCTGGGCGCGCGCTTCTCGACGAAAGCGGCCACGGCTTCTTCATGGTCGGCGGTGTGATGCGCGATGGACTGATAGGCGGCCGACAGTTCAAGCAGCGAATCCAGGCGCATGTGCTGACCTTCACGCAGCAGCCGTTTGCACAGGCGCAGGGCATGCCCCGGGTTGCTGGCGATGCGTCTGGCCAGCGCCTGGGCTTCGGACTGCAGGGTTTCATGGGTGCAGACCTGTTCCACCAGGCCCCAATCCAGCGCCTTGGCGGCATCGATGGGGTCGCCGGTAAAGGCCATCAGACTCGCCTTCGGAATGCCGATGATGCGCGGCAACAGCCAGGCGCCGCCGTCACCGGGGACGATGCCCAGACGCACGAAACTCTCGGCGAACAGTGCGCTAGGCGATGCCAGGCGGATGTCGCACATGCAGGCCAGGTCCAGTCCGGCACCGATGGCCGGCCCATTAACGGCGGCAATGATCGGAATGTCCAGCTCGTACAACGCCAGCGGGATGCGCTGGATGCCGTCACGGTAGGTATCGCGCAACTCATAAGGCTGACCGGCGAAAATGCCGCTGCGCTCGCGCATATCCTTGACGTTGCCGCCAGCGCAGAACGCACTGCCATTGCCAGTCAGCACCATCACCCGCGCCGTACGGTCACGGCGCAGGTTCGCGCACAGTTGCACGAACTCTTCTATTTGCTCCGGAGAAGTCAGTGCGTTGCGAGTGTCCGGATGATTCATGCGCACGGTCACGACAGGGCCGTCACGCTCGATGTGCAGAAACGCGGTCATGCCGATGCTCCACAGCTTGAGTTGTCAGTCATCAATAGCCAGAAACCCTCGGCGCCCACCGCGCATACCTGTTTGCCTATCATCTGGCTCCAGTGCGTGACCGAGCCGAACTCGCCGCGCCAGGCCCACAATCTGCGGGTGTACAGCTGCAAGGCATATTCCTGGGTGAAGCCAATGGCGCCGTGGACGGCGTGGGCGATATTGGCGCCCTGGGTCGCCGCCTCTGCCGTGGTGACCTTGGCCACGGCGACCGAAAACCCGTTCAATGCCCGATCAGATTCAGCAAACGCCGTTTCTGCAGCGCTGTTGGCGGCGGCGGCCTGTTCGGCAAACAGCGCCAGTTGCTGCTGGATCGCCTGAAATGCACCGATGGGTTTGCCAAACTGATTGCGTTGACCGGCGTACTCCCCGGTCATGTCCAGTAACGTGCTCAAGGCGCCCGCGATCTGTGCGCTGCGCATCAGTGCCCCGCCCGTCTGCAGCACCTGGCTGTTCAGACCGCTGGGCAACGGCGCGCGATCCAGCACCGTGGCTTCGCTGAAAAACAGTGCATCGCGTGGCTCGCCGGCAATGTTCAGGCTTTGTTCAATGCTCTGCGCGTGCGCGCGTGCCAGCACCACCAGCGTGGGGCCGTCAACATCGCTGTCGGCAATGGCGACGATCGAATCAACATGCCGTCCCCACGGGACATCAGGCAACACCCCGCTCGCCCGCTCGTCATTGAGCACCAGTCGAGGCTTGGCGCAGATGCTCAGGCTCCCCGTTCGTGGCTCAAGCCCGCAGCAACCGAGCAACCAGTTGGCCAACAGCGCCTCGGTCAACGGCACCGGAGCGACAAACCGACCCGCCGCACGCGCAATGACGTAAAGGTCGGCCCAGCCAGCGTCGGCCCCACCCAGGGATTCAGGCGCGGCGGCCAGGGTAAAGCCTGAGTCTTCGATGGCGTCCCATAACGCCGCTGGCCATACGCCGCCTTCGCTGGCGTTGACCGTTTCGCTGTCCGAGCCATCGGCCAGCAAGCGCTTGATGGTGGATTCAAATAGTTCGCGCATGATTATCGCAACCCCAGGCCACGGGCGATGATCCCGCGAAGAATCTCGCGAGTGCCGCCACGCAATGAGAAAGAAGGCGCCATCTGCGTCAGATAGGCCAGAACCTGTGCGTGATCGCTTCCGCCGCGCTGCCGGGGCTCGATGTCCAGCAAGCGCTGCGCAAGCTCGGGAATGTCCTGCTCGAAGGTATTGCCCAGATCCTTGACGCAGGACGCGGCCCACGCCGGGTGTTCGCCCTTGGCCAGTTGCGCCGTGACCGCCAGCGACATATTGCGCAGTGTTGCAAGCCTTGCCGTGAGGCGACCGACTTCAGACGCCTGCAGCGCGTCGGGCTGGCTGCCGATGGCATCGATCATGGTTTTGATCAGCGCCATGGAACTGAGAAAACGCTCCGGGCCACTGCGTTCGAACGCCAGCTCGGCCGTGACCTGCTCCCAACCCTTGCCTTCATTGCCGATCAACGCATCGTCGGCCAGCAGGACGTTATCGAAAAATACCTCGTTGAAATGCTCGCCGCCCGCCAGATCGCGGATCGGCCGCACGGTGATGCCGGGCAATCGCAGGTCGACGATGAATTGCGACATGCCTTCATGCCGCCCGTTCTGCTTATCGCCGGTGCGCAGCAAGGCAATCATGTAGTGGGAGTGGTGAGCGTTGGTGGTCCAGACTTTCTGACCGTTGACTCGCCAGCCCTCGCCGTCGTGGACTGCGGTGGAGCGGATGGAGGCCAGATCCGAGCCGGAGCCGGGTTCACTCATGCCGATGCAGAAATAGCTCTCGCCGCGACAGATCGCCGGCAAATAGCGGTCTCGCTGCGCATGGGTGCCGAATTTGTTGATCAGCGGCCCGCTCTGCCGGTCGGCGATCCAGTGCGCCGACACCGGGGCGCCTGCAGCGAGCAGTTCTTCACTGACGACGTAGCGCGCAAAAAAACCGGCCTGACTGCCTCCGTATTCCTTGGGCAGCGCCATGCCGAGCCAGCCTTTGGCGCCCAGCGCCTTGCTGAAGCTGGCGTCGAAGCCCATCCAGGATTGTGCTCGCAGTGCAGGCGGATAGTCGGCCAGGGTGTCAGCGAGAAAGCGCCGCACCTCGGCGCGCAACGCTTCGGCCTCAGCCGGAATCCGACTGTAGGAAAATTGATTGATGGCCATGAATGCTCTCGAAAACTGGGCATGCAAAAGGCGGAAAAGACATCCGCAGGACGCGCTTGACCGTGTCGTTGATCCCCGACCTGTGCGTGGCAGGTCGGGAACGAACGCCGCGGTACTTACAGCGCGGTTTGCGCGTCGGCTTTTTCGAACATCGCGTTGATGTCGCCGGAGGTCACCGGTTTGCCGTCTTCACGACCATGGTCGGCACCGCCCAGGCCCAGGGCCGGTTCGACCTTAACGTGGGTGGCCTGCGCGCGCAGGGCGCCAACGGTGCAGTTTTCACGCCCCAGGATGGAGAACGGGTCGTACGAGAACTCGCGCATCGCGTTGAGGTGGGTCAGCTTGTCGATGGTCTGGTCGGGCAGATGCTTAAGGCCCTCCCACGCAGTTTCCGGCGACTCCGGCCAGGTGCAGTCGGAGTGCGGGTAATCGCTCTCCCAGGTGACCATGTCCTCGTTCATGAAGCTCAGGTTCTGCAAGCCGAACTTGTCTTCAATGAAGCAGGTGATGATGTGCTTGTGGAAGATATCGCTGGGCATTTGCCCGCCGAAGTTGGAATTGGTCCAGGCCTTGTGATGGCGATGGGTGAAGTCGGCACGTTCGAGCAGGTATGGCACCCAGCCGATGCTGCCTTCGGAGAGCGCCATGCGCAGGTCTGGGAATTTCTTCCACATGGGCGCCCAGATCCAGTCCGCCGCGGAGTTGGCGATGGAAATCGGCATGGAGGTGATCCACGCGTCGATGGGCGACAGGTCCGAAGCGTGGTTGGCCTTGACGCCGGTGCCGATATGGCAGCAGATCACCACCTTGTTGTCGGAACAGGCTTTCCACAGCGGATCCCAGTAGTCGCTGTGAATCGACGGGTAGCCGTGGATGGCCGGGTTATCGGACAACGACAGTGCGTGCACGCCCTGCTTGGCCATGCGGTTTACTTCGGCGGCGGCGGCCTGCATGTCCCACCACGGCACCAGCATCAGCGGGATGAAACGGCCCGGCGCGGCATTGCACCAGTCGTGCAGGTGCCAATCGTTGTAGGCCTGGATCGCTGCGAACGACACATCCCGGTCGTTGTGCACCTGGAAGCGTTGCCCGGCAAAGCCAGGGAAGGTCGGGAAGCACAGCGAACCCAACACACCGTTGGCGCTCATGTCATCCACGCGATCCTTGATGTTCCAGGTGCCACGACGCATCTGGTCGTAACCCAGGGGCTCCATGCCATATTCTTCTTTCGGACGGCCGACCACCGAGTTCAGGCCCATGTATCCGGTCGCCTGTTCCTCGAAGACCCAGACATCCCGGTCACCGGTTTTCACCACATGCGGCTCGCGCCCCTTGAAGCGTGCAGGCATGTGGCGGGCGAAGGCGTCTGGCGGTTCGATGGCGTGGTCGTCGACGCTGACGAGAATCAGATCATCAATTTTCATTGTTCTTCCCTTCTCAACGGGTGGTTTGTTGTTGTGCCTGAATCATAGATCACCACCGGGTTAAATTAAACACTTTATTTGATTGTGTTCATATAAATTCGGATGAAACGCAGTGTTTTGACCGCGCGCGCACAAAAAACCCGCGCCTGGGAGGGCGCGGGTTTGGCGGATCGACAGCGGTTGGGCCGTGGCTCAATCCCAGATCACATGAACCTCATGAGGGCCACGCAGCTGCGCGCCGACGATCTGCGGCGCGGGTTTGTCAGGGTCCAGGCGGATATTCGGCATCAGGTCGAGAATCGCGTTGATGGCGCAGTTGATCTCGGTCTTGGCGACGAACTGGCCAATGCACATGTGTGGGCCAAAGCCGAACCCGAATGAAGGTCTTGGCTTGCGATCGATATCGAAGCGGTCCGCGTTTTCGAACGCATCCTCGTCACGGTTTGCCGACGACACGATGCATTGCACCATCGCCCCTTTAGGGATCTTCACACCACGGATTTCAGTGTCCTGCGCGGTCTGACGCACTTTGAAGGTCGCCACGGGCTCGAACCGCACCGCCTCGTCGATGGCCTTGTTTACCAGGCTGCGGTCGTTACGTACCCGCTCCAGCGTTTGCGGGTTCTGCAGCAGCAAGGTGATCAAGGTGCCGAAGGTGCGCGTCGTGGTTTCGCTGGCCGCTGGCAGCAATGACCGGACGAAGGTGGCGATTTCATGGTCGTCCAGTGAACGGCCCTGGTACTCGGCGCTGATCAAGCGGCTGATCAGGTCGTCGCCGTCTGCACCGCGTGCGCGGCGCTCGGCCACCACCACCTTGACCACGTCATACAGCGCCTGGGCGGCATGCATGGCGGCGCCGCGCGCAGCGGCGGCCTTTTCAGGGTCGACCTGCGGGCCCGCGAGAATCGCCAGTGCCCAAGCGGCGTACTGCTCGATTTCTTCGGGCTTGTCTTCAGGGAAACCGATGAGGGCATAAATCACCCGGATCGGGAAATACAGGCCGAAATCCATCAGGTCGGCAGACTTGGCCGCCACCATCGGCTTGATGTATTCGTCGCGAATCACCCGGTCGATCTTGGTTTCCTTCCAGCGGTTGACGGTCTCTGGCATGAACACCGGCTGCAGCAGATTGCGGATGTTCTTGTGCGCATCGCCGTCCATCGCCGTGAGAATCAGCCCGTCGAAGAATGCCCCCAACCCTTCGGCGATAAACCCGCTGGTGAAGTTCTTCGCGTCGCGCATCACCGCCATCACGTCGTCATATTTGAACAGCGTAAAGGTCGGACGATTCGGGTCCAGGCCGGCAATCGATGGCACGCCAAGGCTGGCCATGAAGTTGCCTTCAAGGATCGGTTGGGTCTTGCGCATCTCGGCGTAGACCGCTTGCAAGTCAACATCGCTGCCACGGTAATTGCTGGCGACGTTGGCGAACTCCCTGTTCAGATTGCTTTGCGCCTGAACGGACATGATCATCTCCTCTCTTGTTGTTTATTATGGGTCGATACGCCCGGTAGCAAGACCAGGTTCAGCCAATACTAGGCGAAATGCTGAACGCAATGGCCGAATCTGACTCGATAATCCGCTATTGGGGCCGAATCAGCCGGCCAGGCATTCAATCCAGTCACTCAATCCAGTCGCTCGATGATGGTCGCGGTGCCCATGCCGCCAGCGCAGCAAATGGCCTGCAGGCCATAGCGGGCGCCTCGTCGCTCCAACTCATGAAGCAAAGTGGTCATCAACCGTGCACCGCTGGCACCCAACGGATGGCCCAGCGCGATGGCACCACCATTGACGTTGAGGCGGTCATGCGCCACGCCGGTTTCCTGCATCCATGCCAGCGGCACCGGGGCGAATGCCTCGTTGACCTCGAACAGATCAATGTCATTGATGTGCAGTCCGGCTTTCTTCAGCACTTTGGCCGTGGCGGCGATGGGCCCGGTGAGCATCAGGGTCGGGTCAGCCCCGACCGTGGTAAATGCAACGATCCGCGCCCGTGGCCTCAGGCCCTGACGTCGAGCCGCGTCGGCATCCATCAGCAACAGGGCCGCTGCGCCGTCGGATATCTGCGACGAGTTGCCCGCAGTGACTTTACCGTTGTCCGGGCGGAAGCTGGTTTTGAGGGTGGACAGTTTCTCGCGTGAGGTGTCGCGGCGTATGGTTTCGTCCGACAACAGGTCCGCCACCTCCTGCGTCACGTTTTTTTCGCGCAGCGCGTGGACAGGCACCGGCAGCAGTTGGCTGTCGAAATAGCCAGCGTCACTGGCCTGCGCAGCGCGCTGATGGCTGGTGATGGCGTAGTCGTCAAGATCGTCGCGGCTCAGGTTCCAACGCTCAGCGATGCGCTCGGCCGCCTCACCCTGGCTGGTCAGCTCATAACGCTCGCTGGCCATCCAGCCGAACGCCTCGCCGTGCAGGTCGCGATTGCTGCCCATGGGCACGCGGCTCATGTTTTCCGCCCCCCCGGCCACGATGATGTCGGCCATCCCGGCAGCGATGAAGCCTGCGCCGACATGCACTGCCGCCTCGCCCGATCCGCATTTGCGGTCCAGGGTCAGGCCCGGCACGCTTTCCGGCCAGCCGGCACCGAGCAACGCCGTGCGCGCGATGTTGGCCGACTGCTCACCGATCTGGGTCACGCAACCGAAGATCACGTCATCCACCGTCCCCGGCGAAAGGTCATTACGCTCGACCAGCGCATTGATCAACAATGACCCCAGGTGATCGGCGCGCACACCGGCGAGGCTGCCGCGGAACCGGCCCACGGGCGTGCGCAAGGCGTCGATGATCACGACCTCTTTCATAACACGCTCCCTTTCAGGCCGCTGCCAGGCACTGCCTTGTTGTCTTCGTAGCGATAGACCCCATGCCCGGTCTTGCGACCCAGACGCCCCGCCGCCACCATCTTGATGATCAACGGGCATGGCCTGAACTTCTCACCCAGGGTTTGATGCAGATAACGCAGCACTGACAAACGGGTGTCCCAACCGGTCAGGTCGCCCAACTCCAGCGGCCCCATGGGATGGTTGAAACCCATGCGCAGCGCAGTGTCGATGTCCTCGGCCGTGGCGATGCCTTCCTGCAGCATGTACATCGCTTCGTTGCCGAGCATCGCCGACATTCGGCTGGTGGTCAGCCCCGGCGACTCGTTGACGATGATCGATGTCTTGCCCATGGCATCGCACAAATCCCGCGTGCGGGCCACGGTTTCGTCGCTGGTGGCCAGACCACGCACCAACTCGACCAGCTTCATCTTGTGCACCGGGTTGAAGAAGTGCATGCCGATGACGCGGTCGGCACTGTCTATCGACGCCGCGATCTCGGTAACGCTCAACGCCGAAGTGTTGGTCGCGATGATCGCATCGGCCGCCAGCAACGGCGCCGCTTGGGCGACGATGGCCTTTTTGATCGCCAGTTGCTCGGAAACCGTCTCCACCAGCCAGTTCGCACCGCTGGCCGCCTCGCTCAGGTCGCTTGCTGTGCTTAGCCTGGCCAGCGCAGCCTCGGCCTGCACGGTGCTGATTTTGCCCAAAGACACGCCACTGTTCAGAATCGCTTCGATGGCACCGCGCGCCTTGGTCAATGACTGGGCATTGGTATCGACCAGTACCGTTTGCAGCCCCGCGCTGACGAAGCCGTGAGCGATCCCGGTGCCCATCAGTCCCGCTCCAACGACGACCACTTTGTTGTTTTTATCGATACTCATGCCGAGACCTTTGATTGGACCAATGACTTTTCGCCCACGACATTGCGCAAGGTGCCGATCCCCTCAACGCTGGCTTCAACCACGTCCCCCGGGTTGAGGAAGATGCCGGTACCCATGCCAACCCCGGCCGGAGAGCCGGTGAAGAGCACGTCGCCACAGGCGAAACTCGAGCGCTGCTGGACGAAGGCAATCAGCTCACCCACATCCCAGGTCATGTCGGCAGTGTTGCCGTCCTGACGGATCTGCCCGTTAACCTTCAACAGCAAGCGCAACTTGGGCGAACCGGCGGGAAGTTCGTCCTTGGTTAGAATCCACGGTCCCAGGCCGGTGGTTTTGTCCTGGCTTTTGGCCGCGAACAGGTCCATGCCGATACCCTTGGGACCACTGCGCTGAAGGTCGCGGGCGCTGACGTCGTTGCCGACGGTGTAGCCCAAGACGCAGGCCAGCGGATCGTCGAGGTCGACCTGATCGGTACCGATCACCGCCACCAGCTCCACCTCATGGTCGAGTTCGGCGGTCAGCGGCGGAAAACGGATCGGGTCGTGGGCGCCGATCAGCGCCCCGTAAGCCTTGAGAAACGCCACCGGTTGTGATGGCGCACTCAGGCCGAACTCGACCAGGTGCTTGGCGTAATTGGCGCCCGCCACTACCACGCGATTGACAGGCTCCACCGGCGGCAACAGCGTGACCCGGGACAGCGGCAACGGCGGACCGGAAAAACGCAACGCGCTGATACCGGCGCCCTGCGCAACTTTCGGTGCCCACTCGCGAAAATCACCCGCAATCGGCGTCACCATGTCCTGCTGCGCATCGACTACCGCCCAGAACACGCCGCTCTCGAAATAGGAACAGCGGGCCAGTTTCATCAGACTGCTTCCTTGGCAGGCGTAACCCGGCCTACGCGAGCCGGATCCAGATGCAGCAACTTGCACGCATTCTGCCAGCGGATTTTCTGCAGGTCGGCGTCGCTGAGCTTCAGGCCTTCGGTCAGGTCGTGGCGCACGGCATCGCTGCCACCGAAGTTGCTGCCGTAGACCATCTGGTCGGCACCGATCACTTCAATCAGCGCCTGGCGCATCGGCAGCTCATGCAGCTCGACATCGAAGTAGAAATTCTTCATGTAATCGAGCACAGGGCGTTTGTTGTGCACCACGTCCAGGTTCTTGTTGGTCTGCGCCAGGCGGCCCAACTGGTACGGGACATAGCCGCCACCGTGGGTGATGTACACCTTCAGGTCCGGGAAGCGATCGAGCACGCCACCGCAGATCAGGTTCCAGAAGCAGCGGGTTTCGTCGTACTGCATGCCGACGATCGCCGTGGTTTCGTAACGGTCTTCGTTGGCGCGATCACCCCAGGTCACCGACTGGTTATAGCCGTGGATGAACATCGGCAGGTCGAGATCGCAGAGGGTCTTCCAGACCACATCCAGTTCCGGCGAGTCGAATTCCAGCCCGCCGAAATTCGCACCGCCGGCAGAAAGCCCCTTGGCGCCCAGTTCGGTGCAGGCACGGCGCAGTTCAACAGCGGCGGCTTCTGGCGCGTTGAGCGGCGCGTGCGCCCAGAACATCAAGCGATCCGCGGCGGCCGAGCAGTATTCGGCGAAGGTGTCATTGACCGTGCGCGCATACGGGACGGCGTATTCGGCCTCGGTCCAGTACATGTAGCAGTGCGACGGAACCGACACCACTTGCAGGTTCTGACCAGCGGCGTCCATGCCCGCCAGGCGGACTTTCGGATCGGCCCACTTGGCCATGTATTCCTCGAGTTTGAGCCCCTTGCCGGCACGCACGGCGGCCTTGCGCTCCGGCGAGCCCAGGGTCAATTGCCATTTGCCGACGCGCAGGCGGATATCGCCGTCATCGCATTGTTCGAAAAACGGACCCCAATGTGGGTGCTGGTTGTAATAGCCAGGGAGCGGCGCGTGGGCGTGAAGATCGATAAGCATAATCCGGGACCTCTACGTGGAAACCTTCTGGTTTTTGTGATTGTTCTGGGTATTGCGCATCCCAAAGCACGGCACCTGGAACCCTGGACGGGCAGCCCGGCAAGTCAGCTCAATCGGCTTCGGTCTGCTCGAAGCATAAATTTAATTTGGTCATAAATCAAAATAGTGTTCAGATTAATTTCATAAATCGACGTTGAAGGCCGTGCCAGAGCGTTCAGCACCCTCCTCTCCCGTCGAGCTTTGTACGGATTGGCCCGACAACACGGCACCTATCGCAAATCGAAGACGAAAAAAAACCGACTCCGGTGGTCCCAGGGGTCGGTTTGCTGTTCTATAAAAGTGTCTAAATAAGCGCGTCAGCGTCGGGTACGAGAAGTCGACCCCATGGTCATGGCGGCGGCCAGTTTCTTCACTCGCACCGGCAACAGCCGACGGCTGGCGCTTTCCGGGACCAGAATCTCGCTCAACACATAGCGGATGATCATCTCGCATAACAGCTCTCGGTCCAGACGCACGCCGAGTTTCTCGTCCCAATCGTCGAAAACGATGTTCAGCACGTCCTGAAAACGCACGATCGAGTCATGAAAAATACGCCTGAAGAAGCCCAGTGCGTAATCCGGCGCGACTACCAGCAAGCGGCGTGCGCGGCTCTGTTCGAGGTAATTGTCCAGGTACACGAACAAGGCATTGAGCCGCGCCTCGGGGTCTTCTATCTGCCCGAGCGCCGCGGTCAGCGAGACGTGGAAGCTGTCGCGCTTGTGCCGCGAAAACGTATCGAGCAGGTCTTCCTGGGAAGAGAAATAGCGATAGAACGTGCCACGCGACACGCCTGCAACCTTGCATACATCAAGAATCGAGATGCGGTCAGCGCCCGATTGCAGCACCACTTCTTCGGTGGCAACCAGGATATTGGCAATGGTTTCTTCCGACCGGCGATTGGGTTTGACCTTGCCCGGCACTGCGGCACCTTTGCTGCCAGCACTTTTCGAAGCAGGCACCTTGGCGGCTGTACGCGCGATCTTTGCGGGAGCGGGTGGGGTCTTCTTCGCGACACTGACGGCCTTTGGCCCGACGGGTTTGGCCTGTTGTTTTGGAGGTCTTGGCATGGATAAGCAGACTCGTGGACATTTCGATGGGCCACGGTAGCATACGAATTAAGCATTTCGCGCGGAATTTGTTCAACTTCCGGCTAGAGACTTTTCCAAAATCTTTCCATAGAATCCAGTTCTCTCATCAAAACAAGATTCGGGCGCCTCTTCATTGGGCGCCTCACAAAAGGAGAATATTCATGAGTGGCACCGGGAACCCCGAAGCCTGGACAGTAGGTGAACGAGACACGGTCATTTCTGCGCTGGAGCGAGCGGTAGCAAGGGCTCCAGATAAGGTTTTACTGGATTTCAGCGGAACCTTGTACACATACCGGGAAGTTGACCAGCTTTCCAACAGGATGGCCCATGCATTGGCCGATCTGGGGGTCACCGCCGGTGCCACGGTACTGACCATGCTCGACAACAACATCGACGCGGTCATCACCTGGCTGGCCATCAACAAGCTGTGCGCCGTCAGCGTACCGATCAACACAGCGCTTAAGGGTGAATTCCTGCGTCATCAGATTGCCGACACCGGCACGCACCTGGTGATCTGTGAAGCCGACTACCTGCCACGCGTGGTAGCCATCGCCGATCAACTCTGTGATGTGAAGCGCGTACTGTTCCGCACCGCGCCTGGCCAGCAGAGCGGTGATTTACCGACCTGTGCGTTCCCCATCGAAGCTCTGGACGCCCATCGTGGCGAGGATGATTCGGCATTCGAGCGCAAGCCCCAGCCATCGGACCTCGCCTGCCTGATCTACACCTCGGGCACCACCGGCCCATCGAAGGGCTGCATGATCAGCTACAACTTCATGTGCAACCTGGCGCGACTGCAATTGCGCGCCGGACCTGCGAGCGAGGATGACGTCACGATCACACCGCTGCCGCTGTTTCATATGAACGCCCTCTGCGTGAGCATCATCGCCAGCATCCTGGTCGGTGCCCGCGCCGCAATCCTGCCGCGTTTCTCCGTGTCCAATTTCTGGCCGGAAGTCGAGCGTTCGGGCGCAACCATCGCCTCGATCCTCGGCGGCATGGGTGGCCTGCTCGCTCAAGCTCCCGACAACGACGCCATGCTGCGCTGCCGCGGGCAGATTCATACCGCACGCGGCAACCCCTACACCGAAGAGACCAAGAAAATCTGGCGCGAGCGCTTCGGCACCAAGCTGGTGGGCGGCAACGGCTATGGGCTGACCGAGGCCTGCGTGGTGACCTCGCTGGCGGCGGGCGAATATGCGGCGCCGGGGTCGTCAGGCAAGCGCATTGCCGATTTCGACGTGCGGATCATCGACGAACAGGACAACGAAGTACCCGCCGGCACACCGGGCGAGATCGTGGTCAGGCCGCAGCGCCCGGACATCATGTTCCAGGGTTACTGGCGTCGCCCGGAGGACACTCACAAGCTGATGCGCAACATGTGGTTCCACACTGGCGATGTCGGCAAGTTCGATGATGAAGGCTTCTTCTACTTCGTCGACCGCAAGAAGGATTACCTGCGACGCCGTGGCGAGAACATCTCCAGTTTCGAGATGGAAGCAGCGTTCGCTACCCACCCGGCGCTGTCCGAAGTAGCCGTGCATGCAGTGCCTTCGGACAAAGGCGAGGACGACGTCAAGGTAACTGCAGTGTTGCATGACAATACCCAGCTCGCACCCGAAGCACTGTTCCACTGGGCGGCGGATACCGTGCCGTACTATGCGCTGCCCCGCTACATCGAGTTTCGCACCAGCCTGCCGAAGAACCCGCAGGGCCGGGTGCTCAAGTACCTGCTGCGTGATGAAGGCAAGACCGCAACGACCTGGGACCTTGACGACACTGACATCAAGGTGGCTAAACGCTGAAAAGCGATGCGGCGTGCCCGGCACGCCGCATGCCTGCGGTCGATCAGTACTCGCGCGCGGGGATGTGCGCGGGGCGCGAGTTGTAGCCTGGCAGGTGCAAACCGCCGTCCACGTGCAGGGTCTCCCCGGTGACGAAGCGAGACATCTCTGAGGCCAGAAATACCACCACCGGGCCGATGTCGTCTTCTGGCTCGCCACAACGCCCCAGAGGGCGCAGGCCGGCGGACCTTTCGGCGAACCCCGGATTCTCTTCCGCCAGCTTGTGAAACGTCGCACCCATCGCGGTCGGCGCAATCGCATTGACCCGAATATTGAAGCGTCCCCATTCCGAAGCGGCACTGCGCGTCAGCCCCACCACCGCTGATTTGGCCGTGTTGTAGTCGCCGTGCAGCCACGCACCGACTTCGGTATCGATTGAGTAAAAGTTGATGATCTTGCCGCCACCGCGCGCCTGCATGGGCGCAAACGCGGCTTTCATCGACCACCAGGCCGCCCACACCGTGGAGTTCAGCGTGCGCTCGAGCATATCGTCGGTCTTTTCTTCGAGAAGCACGTTGGGGGTCGGCGCAAAGGCGTTGTTGACCAGGATGTCCAGGCCGCCGAAGTGCTCGACCGCTGCATCCACCGCTGCCTGAATGTCCGCCTTGCAACTGACGTCGGTCTTGATGAACAAGGCTTGCGCGCCTAACGCCTTGAGCTCCTGCGCCACCGCCGCGCCACTGATCTCATCGAGTTCCGCCACTACCACGGCGGCACCCTGCCTGGCGAAGCTCAACGCCACGCCCCGCCCGATCCCCCCACCGGCGCCGGTGATCAGCGCCACTTGTTGCTGCAGCAGGCCCATAGCCGCTCCTTTTTGTTGTTGTTGGAAAGGCATTTCATCACTGTATATGTGAACATTATCCGATATAGTGTCCAAATAAAACCGATAAAAATACACGCTCAGCCAGATAAGAAGGATAAGCCGGATGAGTACGTTTCGCCGCCGCGTCGAGATCGTTTCCAGTGGCCATGCAGACGGTGGCGAAGTTCGCGCCGCCCTTGAAGACGATTTTCATCACTTCCGCGTCAGTCTGCTTCACTGGCACGGTGTGCTGACGCACATCACCGGTCAAGCCGTGAGATATCCCTACACCGCCTGTCCCGAAGCCATCGAGCCCTTACACACGCTGGTGGGCATGGCGCTGTCGCCCATCGCCCATTCGGTGACGCGCCAGACCGACGCCCGGCATCAATGCACCCACTTGCTGGATCTGGCCGGCCTGGCGCTGGCGGCGACGCTGCGGCCCGCGCAATCCAGGCGCTACGATATCCAGGTACCGCTGCGCCTGGAGGGCCGAACACGACCCATGCTGCAGTTGAATGGCGAGCCGCTGCTGGAATGGCAGGTTCAGGGCGCAATCATCGAGGGCCCGGCGCCGTTCACTGCGGTAAACATTCGCGAAGGCATGGCGCGCTGGGCACTCAATACCCTGGACCCTGAGCTTGCAGAAGCGGCGCTGCTGTTGCGGCGCTGCACTATGATCTCCGTTGGCAAGACCCACCCTCTGGATGAGCAGATTCACGCTTCCAGCACTGATCGATGCTACAGCCAGCAATCGCTGCGCGCGCCGCAGGCCTTGCGCATGAAAGGATCGACTTGGGATATCGCCAGCAACGAGGCGCTGTGCGCCACTGATCAGGTCTGGTTGAAGGAGCGCAGTCCTGCATCCTCGCAACTCTCGTGACTTGTAACTGCGGGCCTTGCTTGAACACACGCGTAAAAAAGCCCGCTGACCAAAGTCTGCGGGCTAAAGGTGCGACACAATGAACGTTTTCAGCAACCTGGACGTTTAGAGGAACACCGCCAGGTTGGGGGTGCCCAATACCGCTTGGTCAAGAATGACCTCGCGTCGGGCCAGTTTGAAACTGTCACCTTCTGCGCGCAGCAGGTCGCGACGTTCGCCACTGATGATGTCGACGTGATGGTCCTTGAAGCGGCTGCGGGTCAGCAGCAGGTAACTGGTGACGATGAACTCAGCGGCCTTGGCGGTTTTCTCGACAAATACGTTGGTCACCAGCCGCCGAGTACGCGACGGCGGATCTTCAGCCCAAGCGCTCTTGCCAGAGAGCCGCAAGATGCGACCCATGATAGAGCGGTAGTCATCGTGGTAATGCTGAACGCTGCGCACGATGGTCGTGGACAGCTCTGCGGCGGTGCGGGTGTGGCGCAACGGCACGGTGTAGATGAGGTCGGTCGCCAGGCGCGAGGCCCACTCCTGCAAGCGGATCTGATCCAGCAACGTAGCCTCTTCGTAAAGGAAGGTGACCACTTGGTTGTAGACCGGCGAGCCGACCGGCACACGCTCGATGCCCAGCGGTGAACCGGGCTGCACGTGCTCGGTGCCGCGCTGCTGTACGTCGACCGACGGTCGCTGCGCCAATTGAGTGTCAGACATGGATGTATCCCCGAATCTTATTGTTGTTGAGTGCCGGTGCGTTTACTGCGGCTCATCCACGGGCGCGGTCATCAGCTCGTGCCAGTACAGCCACCAATGCCACTGGGTGTCGTCCTTGGTGAAGCCCTCGTTGACAATGCCCGGCCCAGGCCAGCCTTGCGGCGCGCCGGTTTCGAACACGGCCTGGTACTTGAGCGTACTCTTGCGACCCATCGCGCCTTTGGCGGCAAGTGTCATGTGTGGCCAGGTGTCGGAGTCGTCCTGCTCGACCATGCCGGAGGTACCGAACAACTGAATCGTCTGCCTGAGCATTTTTTCTCGCAGTTCGGGCGGCGCGTCTTTTTCGGCGAAGATCCAGTTCACGAACTCCAGCTTGTCGGGTCCCTGTGGCACATAGGCGTGCAGGGTCATCGAACCGACCACGGTGCCGTCTGGCTGCGGGATATAAACAAAGCCAAAGAGAATGTTGGGGAACATGCCGCCGACCTGCGGAGGCATGCTGGTCAGGACCTTGAGCTGGTCCTCACTGAGATTACGCGCCAGCTGTTCGACCATTCCTGCGGTCATCCCGGCGGGCGGCAGCGCCTGAAGCTTCTGCTCGACCGTCAGCGATTCCGGGTCCAGCCCGGTCAGACGCTTGATCTTGCGCGCCAGGTCAATGCAACGCAGCGCGTGCCCATGAGGCGAGCTGATCTCGACCCCGTACATTTCAGGGCTCAGATCAGCGCTCTGGCCGTTCTCGTCCTTCTTCGCGTAGTTGCCGACCTCGCCCAGCCAGCGGTGCAGCGTCAGGGTATGGAAGCCATCGGCAGCGGATTGCTCACCGGCAGTCTTCCAGTTGGCGTTGACGATGAAGCGTTGCGGCGGACCGAGCACTTCCATGCCTTTGTCGGAACGCAGGAACAGCATGTCGTAATACCACTTGGCGTCGCCGAGAAACTCGTCGAAAGAAGGCCCGTCAACGTTCCAGGTGGCAAACACCAGCCCGCCGTACAGCGTGACCCTGGCTTTTTTCAGACCCAGCTGCTCCTTGGGCAGCATCTTGCCGTGCATGCACTCACGATCCACCGGCGAGCCGATGAAGTCACCATTGGGACGGAACGCCCAGCCGTGATAGATGCATTTATGGATCTGCGTGTTCCCGCAATCGGCAGTGCTGATGCGCATGCCGCGGTGAGGGCAGACATTGAGGGTCACATGCACCTCGCCTTCCTTGTCGCGGGCGATGATGACCGAGTCAGAGCCCAAATCACGGACCATGAAATCGCCGGAATTCGGAATCTCGGATTCATGCCCCAGCAGGACCCAGATCTTGCCGAAGATCTTTTCCATCTCGATTTCGTAGATTTCACGGTCCGACAGCACGCGCATCTGCACTTCGCGTGTAGAGGGATAGATCAGGTCAGCGACCTTGGTTCCATCAGACAGTACGGGGCTTGTTCTTGTTAGCATATTGGCCTCCAGTTCAGGGTGTCACGGCTACTACCAGCCGGTTGAATATAAGACAGAATCAAAAAGAATGTATAGGAAGTCGTTTGTCTTGCCGGCAAATGGTTCAGCGCCCGACAAAATGCTCAATGCGGGCTGCCCACTTGAGTGCGCAACACTCCGATACCCTCGACTTCCAGCTCCACCCGATCGCCGGGTTTCAAGTAACGCAACTGCTCCAGGCCACAGCCGTTACCGACGGTGCCCGAGCCCAGAAACTCGCCTGGGTACAGGGTTTCGGAGCGGGAGACATGGGCGATGACATCTTCGAACCGCCAGCGCATGTCTCCGGTGTTGCCCCGGCCCCACTCTTCGCCGTTGACCCTGGCGACCATGTTCAGGTCATAGGGATCGCCCAGCTCGTCAGCGGTGACCAGGCACGGCCCCATGATGTTGGCGGTGTCGAAGTCCTTGCTTTTGGCAGGGCCGAGCATGCCGGGCATCTCGGCGGCCTGGGCATCGCGGGCGCTCATGTCGTTGAAAATCGTGAAACCGACGATGTGCTCGCGGGCAGCGTCCCTGGAGATATCCTTGCCTTTCTTGCCGATGTAGCAGCCGAATTCCAGCTCGAAATCCAGAGCTTTGCTGAAGGAAGGCCAGAGAAATTCATCGTCGGCACCAATCACCGCAAAACGGTTGCACTTGTAATAGATGGGCTGGCGATTGAAGGTATCGATCACGCGGTCATCGGCGCGGGTGTTCATGGCCTTCAAGGCCGCTTCCGGATCATCGGTGCGCAGCGCCCGAGCGCGGCGTGCCGCCGCGAACGCCTGGCGCAGGTGCAGCTCGAAACACGAAAAGTCGCGCATCTGCGGTGGCGGCTGAATCGGCGCACGGAGCTTGACCTCATTGCGCGGAATGACACTGGCGCCTGGCGATCTGCCAAGCAGGGTGCGCGCCAGCTCCAGAGCCTGCTCGCCGCCTTCCACCAGCTTCAACACGCTGCTTAGCGCTGCGCTTTCACCGCCCTGAACGTGGCGGTGGGCCGCCTGCAGGTCGAGGACCAGGTGATCGTTATCGAACAAGGCGCCGGCGCGCTCGACGCCATCGGCGTGAGTAAAGGTGACCAGTCTCATACGCGACCACTCACGGGTAGACAGGCGCCGGTCACCGCGCTGGCCTCCTCGGACAGCAGAAAAGCGATGACCGACGCCAGCTGCGCAGGGCTCACCCAGCGGCTGAAGTCGGCGTCAGGCATGTCGCTACGATTGGTTGGCGTGTCGATGATGCTCGGCAAGACCGCATTGACCGTGATGTTGCGGTCCTTGACCTCCTCGGCCAGCGCTTCGGTCAAGCGCGCAACGCCAGCCTTGGAAGCGGCGTATGCGCCCATGCCCTGCCCTGCCTTGAGGCTCGCCTGGGCACTGACGTTGACGATGCGTCCGCTCTGCGCCGCAGATAGATGCGCAAGGACTGCCTGCGAGGCCACGACGGCGGTGCGCAGGTTCATCTGATAGAGACGGTCCCAGGTCGACAGACTACCGGCTTCGAGGGTTTCCCAGGCAAAGCCACCGGCGACATTGACCAAGCCATCGATACGCGAGAAATGCTCGGCCACCTGCGCGAAGGCCGCAGTGGCCGACTCGACCGAGGTCAGGTCGACGCCCCCCAATGACAGCACATGCCCGCTGTCGTCGACGGTGGCCTGGGTCGCTTCCGCCCGGTCCAGCAGCGCAACCCTGGCGCCACGGGAACGCAGGTGCTGACCGAGTGCCCGGCCAAGGACACCGAAGCCGCCGGTAACGACTATCACTTTTGCGTGCAACGGGGCGTCTTCAAGCACTGCGGCCTGATCAGAACTGGACATCGCTGATTCCTCTTATTGTTGTTGGCGCTGCCCTCTGCGGGGAAGCGAGGCGTGGCGATAATATAAGACACTTTTTTAAAATGTGTACAGATGATACTGTGCTCTCGTTGACTGGAATCAATAAAAACCATCCGGATCTCGACGCCAATGCCCAGAAAACTGCCTGCCCTGACTGCCGACAACCGTGCCTTCTGGCAAGGTGGCGAGCACGGTCAGTTGCTCATTCATCATTGCGACGCCTGCGCGCGCTTCTTTCATCCGCCCTCGCCCATCTGCCCGCGCTGCGCCAGTTTCGACGTCAAGCCCAAGGCCGTGTCCGGCAAAGGCTCGGTGGCCAGCTTCACGGTGAACTACCAGCAGTGGACGCCCGACCTGGACACCCCGTTCGTCGTGGCCATCATCGAGCTGCCTGAACAGGCCGACCTGCGCTTTCTCAGTAACATCATTGGCTGCGACCCGACGGCGGTCAGTATCGGCATGCCAGTGCAGGTCGCATTCGAAAACATCGAGGATGTCTGGCTTCCCCTGTTCGAGAAGGATCAATGATGTTCGATCATCGCTATGAGAAAGACGTCGCCATTACCGGCATCGGGCAGTCCGAGGTGGGCCGACCCTCCAGCAAATCGGCCATGCGCCTGACGCTGGACGCGTGCCTTGAAGCCATCGCCGACGCGGGGCTGACCCGCGAAGACATCGACGGAGTGGCCTGCTGGCCGGGGGACAACAACAATGGCGACCCGTTTTCTCCGGTCGGTCCAAGCGCGTTGAAGAGTGTGCTGGGCCTGAACGTCAACTGGTTCGGCGCCGGCTACGAAGGCCCCGGACCGCTGGCTGGGGTGATTAACGGTGCGATGGCCATCGCGGCGGGCCTGTGCAGGCATGTATTGGTGTTCCGCACCATCACCGAAGCCTCGGCCAGGGTGCACAACAAACAGGCCGGGGCCTTGAGTGCCAAGACGCAGGGCCGCGACAGCAGTCACGCCTGGCAGTGGTTCACGCCGTTCAATGTGCACTCGGGTATCAACTTGATGGCGCTGTACGCGCAGCGCCATTTCCACGAGTACGGCACCCGACCTGAACAACTGGCGCAGATTGCCATGACCTGCCGTGCCAATGCGCAGCGCAATCCCAAGGCCATTTATCGCTCGCCCATGAGCCTGGACGACTACCTGGCCTCAAGAATGATTTCCTCACCGCTGCGCATGTTCGATTGTGATGTGCACTGTGATGCTTCCACCGCCATCGTGTTATCTCGCCGCGATGTCGCCAAAGACACGCGCCAGCAACCGATTCGCATCGAGGCGATGGGCGCGGCGCTGGATCAGCCCTGGTCGTGGGACCAGATTTCCCTGACGCAGATGGCGGCGTTCGATGTCGCCCGAATGATGTGGGCGCGCACTGACTACACGCCTTCCGATGTCGGCTCGGCACAGCTGTATGACGGCTTTTCGATTCTGACCATGATCTGGATGGAGGCGCTCGGCCTGTGTCCGGAGGGAGAAAGCGGCGCATTCGTCGAAGGCGGTCAGCGCATTGCGCTGAGCGGGCAGCTGCCGATCAATACCAATGGCGGGCAGTTATCCGGCGGGCGCACGCATGGCCTGGGCTATGTGCATGAAGCCTGTCTGCAGTTATGGGGCCGCGCCGAAGGTCGTCAGACCCGGCCGCATACGGTCACGGCGGTCGCGGCCGGGGGCGGTCCACTGGGCGGCAGCCTGCTGCTCGTCAAGGACTGACACGCCCGTATCACCGCGCTGGGCAATGTGCTTAAAACAGCACCTTGCTCAGCTCGGCGCAGAACGCTACCAGCGCAGCGCCGATCTCTTCGATCCCTTCCTCATCGCGCTGCCCCCTGAACAACACGGCGGACACGGTGAAATCGATGTTGCCTGACAGCGAGTAAACCGGTGCGGCGATGGCCAGGATGCCCACCGAAAAGTAGCCGTCATCCACTGCCCAACCGCGTTCGACGGCCTGCGCCACCTCATCCCGATAGACCTCGAACGGCAACGGTCGAGCCCAGCGAATGGTCTCGAAATCTTCCTTGACCTGGGCGTCCTGCATGTCCAGTTGCGTGGCAAACAGCCGCCCGCTAGCCCCCATCAGAATGGGCAGACGCTGCCCTTCAGCCATGTCGATGCGCACGTCGGTGGGGCTGGCCGCAGAACTGACGATCACGATACGGTCTGCCCCCATGCGTCGCCACAAGGTCACGGTCACCCGCAAGCGCGCGGCCAGATCCTGCAACAGCGGCTTGGCGAAGGCCACGCGCTGGCCCTGGGTCACCAGTTGCTCGACCAGCCTGGCCAGCCCAAGCCCTGCCGAATAGCGCTTGGACAGCGGATTGAAATCGACAACGTCTTCCATGACCAACGTGCGCAGGATATTGAAACAGGTGCTGGGGTTGATCCCCAGAATGCGCGCCAGGTCCACGGAACGCTCGGGGGTTCCGGCCTGACTGAGGTGGCGTAGGATGCGGATGGCATTTGAGACCGGTTTGACACTGACCGCGCCCTTTTGATTTTCGGGCGCTTCAGGGGACTGTGGAGCGGTGCTGTCGGTGTTGGCGCGAGGCATCGGGAATACCGGTGAGGCGAGCGATGCGGCATTCTAACCTGAGAACGGCAGTCTGTTTGAAGTTTAATATGGAAACCGAAACTTTGTTTTCGCCGGCAGTCAAGGTGGCTGGTGAATGTAACGTCGCTGAGGCCTGGCACCGCAGCGATAGAGGCTCAAACTGGCCTCCAGGGCGTGATCGGCCTGGGTGATGCGCGACTCCTGACGCAAATAATCCAGCCAGGACTCGACGATGAAGCGCTCGACGAAGTGATCGTGTTCATCCAGGTCGTGATAGAGCCGCCAGTTCTTCGCCCCGTTGCGACGCCGGGACTGGCCCACCGCATAGGCAATTTCGATGAAATGCGCGCGGTCGGCTGGAACGACCCGGTAGGCCAGTTCAATGGAAACGGGCCCGGCTCCGGGGATCGACTCTTGCGGGAGCAACAGCCGGTCAGTGGGCTGGATCACCATGGCGTAGTCGGCTTCCTGCCCCAGCGCCAGCTTGCCGTTGCGCGTCAACAGCAGCCCGAGCACCAGCGTCAACGCCGCCAGCATCAAGCTGTGTTGCAAGCCGAAGTATTGTGCCAAAGCACCCCAGATGGCGCCGCCAATGGCCATCGCACCCATGAGCATCAGCAGGTACATCGAAGCGACCCGGGCCCGAACCCAGTTCGCCGCACAGGTCTGGACCACTGTCGAAATGGTCGCATTGACCGCCATCCAGGACATCCCCGCGATCATCAACGTGGCGCACACCGCCACGCGGCTGTGGGAGAGTGCCGCCGTCAGTGTCGCCAGGGCGAAACCCAGCGTGCCCGCGGTGATCAGCACGCGCAATGTGAAACGCCGATAAAGCTTGGTGAGGTTGAACGCGCCGATCACCGCTCCAGCGCCGAGAAACCCCATCAACAGCCCGTACCCGCCCGCCTCCATACCCAGCTCATGCTTGGCCACCAACGGCATCAGTGCCCACAACGCGCTGGCACTAAAGGTAAAAACGAAGACCTCCTTCAAGGCGCTGACCAGTACCGAGGAATGGCGGATGTAGCGCACGCCGCTGCGCAGCCCTGTGGCGAAGTTCTCCGAGGGCAGCCCCTGCGGGACGTGGCGTGGCGTGAAAATCGCCACCAGCGCGATGACCAGCGCCAGGCTGATGGTGATGGTCATGAACACCGACGCGGCATTCCAGTAGGCGATCAATCCTCCGGCGATGGCGGGGCCCAGTGCCCGCGCAGCGTTGGTGGAAATGCCGTTGAGAGACACCGCCGCCGGAACCTGATCACGGGACAGCACCGAGACGATGGTTACCATCCACGCCGACATGCTGAGCGCGCTGCCGGTGCCCAATAGAAAGGTAAATAACAGCAGCGACCAGTCGGTCAGCAAGTTGGCATAAGACAAACCGCTCAGAGACACGGCGGCGATGAGCATGATGCCCTGAGTCAGCATCAACCATTTGCGCCGGTCAACCAGGTCAGCAATGACTCCTCCGGGCAAACCGAACAGGAAGGCGGGTAACGAAATCGCCGTCTGTACCAGTGACACCATCAGCGGCGAGGTGGACAGCAGCGTCATGATCCAGGCCGCACTCACCGTCTGCATCCAGATGGCCAGATTGACCATCGCACCGGCGCACCAAAGCCAGCGAAAGCTGCGATTGGCCAGCGGCGACCAGGCAGAGGTCGGCTGAGCATTGCCAGCCATTCGCCTGACCTCGGGCTTCTCGGACACCTCGCTCATGGCAGCACGGGCCAGCCTAGCCTGCCTGCGGAACGGGCAGTCGGCAGAATGCGCGGCTCGCTCACGCGATTGCTCAGGCGACCGATGCCTTCGATACAGGCGTCGACCTGGTCGCCCGGTTGCAGAAAGCGCCCGTCTTCCAGGCCCACGCCGTGGGTAGAGCCGGTGAACAGCAGGTCACCCGGTTGCAGGGTGATTCTGGCGTCGACAAAATCGAGCAACTCGTCGACGGGAAACAGCATTTGCCGGGTGTTATCGAACTGGCGCCGTTCGTCGTTGACCTTAAGCTCGATGTCCAGCTGCGGTTGTCCGCCAGCGAACTCGTCGAGAGTGACGATCCACGGCCCGACCGGCGTGGTGCGGTCCATCGCCTTCTGGGTCAGCAGATCCAGGCGGGCAATACGCTTGCCGGCATCGCGTGCGCTGATGTCATTGCCACAGGTGTAGCCCAGCAGGCAGGCGCTGGCGTGGGGCTCATCGCCCAGCGCTCTGGCGACGACGGCGACCAGTTCGACTTCATAGTCCAGCTGCGCGGTCAACGCCGGATACTGGATGTCATCGTTGGCACCTACCAACGCCGAGGCCGGCTTGATGTAGCCCAGCGGGTGCTCCGGCGCGTCGCTGCCCAGGCGCTGCAGATGACTGAGGTAATTGAGCCCTACGCCAAAGACCCGCGCGCCGGGCTCAAGCGGCGCCAGGATGCGGCACTGCTCCAGCATAATGCCGACCTTGTCCAGACTCAGAGCTTCAATGCCCTGGGTCGCTAGCGTGGGCGCCCACTGCGCGAACGGCGCACGAATGCGCTGCAGGCAGGTCGCTTCCAAATCGAGCAAGCCCCAGAAGCTTTCGTTGCGGTGCTCGACCCGGATCAGCCGCATCTTAGCGCTTGCTCGCCAGGTATTCCGGGTCCAGCACCTCTTCAGGGGTCTTGACGCTCGGCCCCAGGATCGGACCTACCATCTCATGCCCCCACAGGCTCAGGCACTCGGGATTGAGCTCGAACGGATCGCCTTGCCAGGGTTCGATCTCGGCAATGGTTTCAATTGCAAAACCGGACGGGGTGAAGTGATAGAACGACAGGTGCGGATCCTGTGTGTGCTGACCCAGGGTCATCATCATTGGCAATTGACGCTTTTTCACGATGTCGTAGGTTTCACCGACGTCACGAATGCTGTTAACGAACAAACCAACGTGCTGCACACCCATGCGTCCGGCGCCGTGACCGTAGGCAATGTCATGGCTGGTGTGATGATTGAGTTTGGAGCGGAAAAAGCCGGTACGCCCCTTGCCGGCGCCGGCACCGTACCAGTGGAAGCCCATGACCCGGGTCAGGAAATCCTCCAGCTCATCGGTGTACTCGGGGGTGATGACCACCACGTGGCCGGCACCGCGTTCGTCGGCATGAAAGCCGCCGTGGGGGCGACCTGGCAGGAATGAACGCGGGGTCCACTTCTGGCCGTAAAACAACTCGTGCTGATAGCCGACCGGGTCGCGGAAACGAATCAATTCGCGCACGCCGCGTTGCTCGCACAGGGCCGCATCGCCGCGGGTGACCTCTACGTTGTTGGCTTCGAAGGTTTTGATCGCGGCGTCGAACGCCTGCCGGCCCATCGCCTCCCAGCCGATGTAGGCCAGGCGGTCGACCGGGCCGGGGTGAAAGGCGAAGCGATGGCGGCGGTCGTCGATCTTGAAATACAGCGACTGACTGTCGCTGGCGGGTGAAGGCGCAATGCCAAAACCCATGACCTGCGGCCCGTATTCGCGCCAGGCGTCCAGGCTTGGGGTTTCGAAACCCAGGTAACCAATACCGATGATGTCCATGTGAGTGCACCTATTGTTCTTGTTGGGTGGGCATTGCTCAGACAGCCAACAGGCCGCCGTCGATGACGATGTCCGAACCGGTGATGAAGGAAGCCTCGGCGGAAGCGACGAACAACGCCATGGCCACCACCTCCTCCGGCTCTCCCGGTCGGTCCATCAGCACGCCGTCGAGCAGCGCTGCGCGCACCTTGGGGTTTTCCATGAACGCTGCAGTGCCTGGCGTTGCGATGAAACCGGGGCTGATGCTGACCGCGCGGATGCCCACCGGCGCGCCTTCCACGGCCAGTTGACGGGTAAAGGCAATGACTGCGCCCTTGGCCGCAGCGTGGGCGCTGATGCCTGCGACCTTGGACCCGCCCCAGCCGGCCGTGGACGAGATATTGATGATCACCCCACGCTGTTCGGCCAAGTGATCCCAGGCGTACTTGGTGGTGTAGAACAGCAGATCGATTTCATTGCGCATCGTGAACTGCCAGTCCTCGATGGACAGCGTGTTCACCGGACCGAATTTCGCAGCCGAGGCGTTGTTGTACAGCACGTCGATACGGCCATGCTCGGCCACTGCGGCGTCTATCCAGGCTTTGGCTTGAGCAGGATCACCCAGATCGACCGGTGCGGATCCCGACAACTGCAAGCCTTCACCGGCCAGCAACGCGGCTGTTTCTTCGTGAGCATTGGCGTTGGTGTCGCAGCCCACGACGATGGCGCCTTCGCGGGCAAATCGCAGTGCCGCGACACGGCCCTGCCCACCACCGGTGCCGGTGATCAGCACCACTTTGTTCTGCAAACGACCTGTCATCCTGTGATTCTCCCGAAATGTGCGCAAAACGGTTGTGAAACTGCCGTTGCCAATGGCGACGGCAGGCTAGCTTTCAGGCAGCGTTTTCGGGAGTATCGAGGGGTTCCAGCCAGATGGCCTCGGCTGGACAGGCAGCGGCGCCTTCGCGCGCCTCCTCTTCAAGCTCGGGGGGCACCCGATCATCGTCCAGGTAGACCAGACCATCGTCATCAAGCTTGTAAAGGCTGGGGCACACGGCTGCGCACAGGCCATAGCCGCAGCAACGCGAACGGTCGGCGACCACTTTGAATTGCGCTTTGTCTGAACTCATTTCTTGTCTCCCTTGTAGGTTCAGTTCGGCCAATAATGAACACTTTCTATCCATGTGTAAATATTTCATCGCAGACGCCAGACTCCTGGCGAGAAAGCGCCTGTGAGAGCCCGAGTTTGACTGCGCGTGCCTCATTTCCCTACTGCTCCGCATTTCTACAGATGCGACTGACAACACCTGACTTCCTTATATTTGTGAACATATATTCGATTTATGTCTATTATTTCGTCGACCAGACGCGTCGGCCGGCTGGACAGCCCCCGCGACCTGCCATATTCTCGTTTGCGTATTTGATTCTTGCTTGAGAACGCCTACAACGTTCTTCGAATTGACACCGCTACACCGTTTGGCTCAACAAAACCTATAAGGAAGCCAATTCATGACCCCTTCGAAAAACGAAGCGGCAATCGATTTCACCGAATTTCGAAGTGCCTGGAGAATCCTCATTTTGTCGCTGGCCGGCGTCGCGGTCAGCATCAACGCCGCGTTGCTCTATGGCTTCGGTACGCTTGTGGTGCCGCTGAATCAGGCATTCGGCTGGACCAAGCCGGAATTGCAGGCGTGCATCACCTTTCTGTTCGGCGGCGCGGTCATTTCCTTGCAACTGGTCGGCTGGTTCAACCTGCGTTATGGCATCAAGCGGGTGACCGTGGTCTCGCTGCTGTTGCTGGTGCTCGGTTATTTGGCGACCACCCAATTGACTCCCTCGATCTGGTCGATGTACCTGGCATTCGCGTTGTTGCCGATCGTGGGCATGGGCACGCTGGCGGTGACCTGGACGCAGCTGTTGAGCCTCTGGTACGAGCGCAACCGTGGCCTGGCGCTGGCCATCGGCCTCTCAGGCACTGGTCTGACCGCGGCCATCGTTCCCCGCTTGATGACCTGGGGCATTGAACAGTGGGACTGGCGTGCGGCGTTCATCATCCTTGCTGTTCTTAATATGGTGGTGCTGCTGCCGCTGACCCTGCTGTGGTTCCGTCTGCCCGAGGTCGTCGGCAGCACTGCGACCCGCAGCGATCGCACCGGGGATGATCTGCTTCTGGCCCTGCCGGGCATGAATTTTCGCCAAGGCATGCGCTCGGGCAAGTTCTGGATCTGCAACCTGGCGCTGTCGCTGGTGGTGTCGTCGGTGGTCGGGATGGTCACCAGTACCATTCCGCTGCTGCAGTCCAAAGGCCTCAGCGCGGCTGATGCCGGGTTGATCTTCAGCGGTTTCGGCATCTCCCTTATCGTCGGCCGGATGCTGATCGGCTACCTGCTCGACCGCCTCTGGCCACCCGCTGTGGCCGCCGCCAGCCTGATGATGCCCGCTGTGGGCTGCATGATTTACCTGGGTGGAACCACCGATTTCCAGATGCTGCTGATGGCTGCGATGCTGGTAGGCTTCGGCGCGGGTGCCGAGTTCGACATCGCGGCGTTCCTGGTGGCGCGCTATTTCGGTCTGCGTGAGTACGGCCGTCTGTTTGGCGTGCATCAGGGCCTCAATACCGTGGCCTCGGCCCTGGCCCCGCTGCTGTTCGCCTTCATGCTTAGTCGCAGCGGCGATTATTCGGCGATGCTGGTCTATTGCATGGTCTGCTGTCTGATCGGCCCATTGCTGTTGCTCATGCTGGGCCGCGCACCGCGCTTCCACGGCGCATCCGTGGCAGCCTCCACCTGAGCGCCTGGCGCGGTGCACCCGCGGCAACGCCTTACCCACAACAAAAACAAGAGGAAATCCCTATGCCAGTTCTGACCCTGATCGAATTCAACGGCACCGAGCATCGCGTCAATGCAAACGTTGGCCAGTCGGTGATGCAGGCCGCCAATTTCGCCAGCGTGCCCGGCCTGCAGGCCGATTGCGGCGGCGCGTGCAGCTGTGCCACCTGCCACGCCTTCGTCGACGACGCCTGGCTGGCACGCGTGCCGGCCGCCGAAGAGGCCGAATCGGACATGCTCGAATACGCCTGTGGCCGCAGCGACAACAGCCGCCTGACCTGTCAGTTGATCGTCAGCGACGCGCTGGACGGTCTGGTCCTGCGTTTGCCGCAATCCCAGTACTGAGCCTGACGCTCATCGGACCCAGTCGAAGGAGTTTTCATGTCACTGTCCTCAATCGTGATCGTCGGCGCAGGTCAGGCGGGTTATCAGGTCGCCGCGTCGCTGCGCCAGGAAGGCCATACCGGGCGTATTGTCCTGATCGGCGACGAGCCCGGCCTGCCCTACCAGCGTCCGCCGTTGTCCAAGGCCTACCTGCTCGGCAAGATTGCCGAAACTGCGCTGCTGTTCCGCCCGGCAGATTATTTCGCCACCCAGAACATCGAGTTGCTGCATGACCAGGCGAGCGCCATCGACAGGCTCAACCGGCGGGTGCTCTTGGCCTCCGGCGACGTCGTGAACTACGACCATCTGGTGCTGGCCACCGGCGCGCACAACCGTCCGCTGGCGGTACCGGGGGCGCAGTTGGAAGGTGTGTTCGGCATCAAGACCAAGCTGCACGCCGATACCCTCGCGCCTCTGGTGCATCAGGCGCGCAATGTCGTGGTGGTCGGCGCCGGCTTCATTGGCCTGGAGTTCGCCGCGGTCGCTGCCGCCCTGGGAGCGAACGTGCACGTGCTTGAGTTGGGCGATCGTCCAATGGCGCGTGCGGTATCGCGGGAAATGTCCGAGGTGTTTCGCAAGGCCCATGAGGGCTGGGGCGTGCATTTCGATTTTCGCCAGGGCCTGGCCGCCATCGAAGGCGATAACGACAGGGTCTGCGCCGTGACCACCAGCGACGGTAAGCGGCTGCCGGCGGACCTGGTGGTGTTCGGCATCGGCGTGATCGCCAACGTGCAAATCGCTACCGAGGCCGGGCTGGACATCGAGAACGGCATCAAGGTCGACGCCCACCTGCTGACCAGCGACCCGCAGATTTCCGCCCTGGGCGACGTGGCCTGCTTCCCGTGCCTGCATAACGATCAGCAGCCGATTCGGCTGGAGTCGGTGCAGAACGCTATCGATCAGGCGCGCTGCATCGCCGCGCGGCTGATGGGCAAGCCCGCTGCGTACGAGGCCCTGCCGTGGTTCTGGACCGATCAGGGCCCGCTCAAGTTACAAATCGCCGGGCTGTCTACTGGCTATGACAGCAGCGTTATCGTTGGCTCGCCGGAAACCTCGCAGCTGTCGGTACTGTGTTTCCGCGATGATCAATTGATCGCCGTGGAGTCCTGCAATCGGCCGGGCGATCACATGGCGGCGCGCAAGATCCTGGCTCGCGCCCCCCAGCTGACGGCGGCACAAGCGGCAGAACCGGGGTTTGAACTCAAGGCATGGGAAGCGGCCAATCGACCATGAATAAAGTCTGGATGATAACCGGGGCTTCAAGGGGATTAGGCGCGCACATCGCTCAGGCGGCGTTATCGGCGGGCGACCGGATCGTGGTCACTGCGCGCAACCTGCGTGCCCTGGACAACCTGTTTACCGACGACCCCGACCGGGTGCTCAAACAGGCGCTGGACGTCACCGACCAAGCCCAGGCCAGTGCGGTGGTGGACGCGGCCCTGACCCGCTTCGGCGCGATTGACGTACTGGTCAACAACGCTGGCTACGGTCAGCTCGGCCCTTTTGAAACCAACACCCAGGCTGACGTCGAGCGGCAGTTCCAGACCAACGTCTTCGGCGTCTTCAACCTGTGCCGGGCGGTGCTGCCGCTGATGCGTACCCAGCGTCGCGGTCATGTGTTCAACCTGTCTTCGGTGGGCGGACTGATCGGCATGGGCGGCGCTTCCTTATACAGCGCCTCAAAGTTCGCGGTTGAAGGCTTCAGTGAAGCATTGGCTCAGGAAGTCGCCGGTTACGGTATTCGCGTCACGCTGGTGGAGCCCGGGGTATTCCGCACTGATTTCCTCGACAGCAGCTCGCTGGCGTTCGGCAGTGTGCAGGTCGCCGACTACGCGGCGCTGGTAGATAAACTTCAGGCCTCTTGCGCCGCTGGCAATCACCAGCAAGCGGGAGACCCGGCGAAACTGGGCCACGCCCTGGTGACGCTGGCCAACAGCGAAGCACCGCCTTTGCGTTTTCTGGCCGGCAGTGACGCCTACACTCAGGTCAGCGCAAAGCTGGCGCGCATGGGCACTGAAATCGAACGCTGGCAGACACTGTCCTGCTCGACCGACGGTGACTGGACCACCGGCACCGAGAACTGAGTCCGGCCAACGCGATCACCGCTGGCGCATCATCGCGGTCGCCAGCGCACACCCCGCCAATGCCAGGCAGGCCAGGTAAAACGCATCGCTGTACGCCAACAAATACGCTTCGCGCCTGATGGTTATGGCCAGTGCGCCGAGGGCTTGCTGTTGCGCGGGCAGCCAGGTATGCACCACCTGGCCCAGGCGCTCCTGCACGCCAGGGGAAAAGACGTTGACATGCTCGCTCAGACGCTCGGAATGAAAGCGCTCGCGCATCGCCACGATCTGGGTCAGCGCTGCCGTACCGACAGCCCCGCCCAGATTACGCAGCATGGAGAACAACGCCGAAGCCGCCCCTGCCTCGCTTTTTTCCAGCCCGGCGACCGCCAGAACCGACAGCGCCACCATGATCAAGGGCTGTCCCATGCCGCGCACCACGGTGGAGGGAATGATCACGTTGGCTGCGCTGTCAGCGTTCAGGTGCGCGCCCAGCCAGCACCCCAGGGCCATGATCGCGAAACCGCTGGCCACCATTATCTTGGGGCTGGTCCAGCGCATCAGGCGCGGCATCAGAGGCGCCAACAACAACTGCACCATGCCGTAGGCGATCAGCGTGATGCCGATCTCGCCTGCGTTGTAGTGCTGCAGAAACGACAAATAGTTGGGCACCAGAAACACCAGCCCGTACGTAGCGGCGCCGAAGGTGAACATGGCCATACTGGCGACGCCAAAATTGTAGCGCCGCAGCAGTCGCAGGTTGATAAAGGCACGCGAGCCATACAACTGCGCCAGCACGAACGCGCTCAGCGCGACGCCAGCGACGATCGACATGCCAAGGATGTAGCTGGAGCCGAACCAGTCCTTGCGTCCGCCCTCTTCGAGCACGATCTGCAGACTGCCCAGGCCGATGACCATGGCGCTGATACCGAACCAGTCGGCGCGCTGCAACAGTTCGAGTTTCATCGGCTTGGCGTCGATGGACCAGGCGATGGCCATGAGCAGCGCGATCCCCGGAATCAACTGCAGGTAAAAGATCCAGCGCCAGGAATAGGTGTCGGTCAGCCAACCACCAATCGAGGGCCCCGCCGCCTGCGCGACACTGTTGGCCAGGCTGAACAGCGCCATGCCCAGCGCCATTTTCGCGGGCGGCAACTCGGTAATGATCAGTTGGAAAGACAGCGGGATGAGCACCGCGCCGGCGGCTCCCTGGATCACCCGCATGACGATCATCGCTTGCAGGTTCGGTGCCCAGGAACAGGCGACAGAGGCCAGCAAAAAAATGAACGAGCCGAGCCACATCACGCGCCGCATCGAAAACACTTCGACCAGCCAGGCGGTCAGCGGGATCATCACGATTTCGGCCACCAGGTACGCGGTGGATATCCACGAACCTTCCTCGAACGTGGCCCCTAGCGACCCCTCGATTTCCGGGAGCGCGGCACTGGTGACGTGCACGTTCATGCCCGCCATGAAACAGCCGAACAGGCCACCGATCACCGCGACCCAGGCACGCTTGGTGACGGCGAACTCATTGCTCATCGGTGCCTGCCTCCCGGCGGGTGTCGACCGTGGTGGTGACGGACATGCCCGGCAGCACCCGCACCGCCTGCGGCTCGTCCAGGACGATCCGCACGGCGAAGCGCTGGACGATCTTGGTGAAGTTGCCAGTGGCGTTGTCCGAGGGCAGCAAGGCAAACACATTGCCTGAGCCCGGGGAGAAACTGGCCACGTGGCCATGCAGCGGCTGGTCAGGGAAACTGTCGACATCAATGGTCGCGGGCTGACCGGGCAGCATGTGCGTCAACTGGGTTTCCTTGTAGTTGGCCACCACATAGGTCTGGTGCACCGGCACCACCGCCAGCATCGGCTGGCCGGGGACTACGTATTGACCGCTGCGCACCTGCCGCTGGCCGATTACCCCATCGACCGGAGCGCGAATGACGGTGTCTTGCCGATTCTGCTGCGCCAGCGTGCGCCGAGCCAAAGCGCTGGCCTGGGCAGCCGCCCGCGCTTTGATCTGTATGTCAGCCAATCGAGACTGCGCTTGCGTCACTGCCAGCAGCGCCTGTTGCTCGCGCAACCGCGCCTGGGCGCCCTGCAGCGCCGCGTGTGCCTGCTGCGCCTGGGCATCGGCGGTTTCCAGGCGCTGTTGGGTGGCGGCATTGTCCCGTATCAGACCCCGGTAGCGCTGCACATCCAATTGGCTGCGACGGTCTTCGGCGCTCGCACTTTGCACGGCAGCCAGGGCCTGGGCGATAGCCTCGCGTTGTTGGTCGACACGCTCGGCGGCCACTTGCTGGCGGGCTTGCGCAGCCAGCAGCGCACCCTCGGCCTCAGCGACCACAGCCTGGGCCTGTTCATAGAATGCCTGGTAGTCGCGGCTTTCCAGACGTACCAGTACATCGCCCGCCTTGACGGGCTGATCGTCGGTCACCTCTACCTGTGCGACATAGCCGCTGACCCGCGCACTGACCGCCACCCAGTCGGCGCGCACATACGCATCGTCGGTGGTCTGCAAATACTGCCCACTGACGAACCAATAAAAACCCCACGCCACGATGCCCAGAACGGCCAGGCAAGCGCTGCCTAGCATCCACCAGCGCTGGCGGCTCGGGCGGGGATCGGAGCGCGGCGCAGTGCCCGGGCCGACGGCAGGATCTTTTTCCACAGCAATGTTCATGGCGGGTTCCCGGCGACGTGAATGAGAGACGCAGGCGACGCCGCGTCCAGTCGGGCGTCGCTCTGCCAGCTGCCGCCCAAGGCTTTGAACAGGTTGATCTCGCTAAGGGCAAGACGCCCCTGCGCATCGATTGTGCGAGCGCGGACGGCAATCAGATCGCGCTCGCTGTCGAGCAGTGCGAGGCCATCCACGCTCCCGGCGCGCAGGCCATCCTCGGCAAGTTCGTAGCTGCGCTGGCTTTGCTGCAAGGCCAGGCTTAACGCCTGCTGGCGCTGGCGCTCGCCGTCATACAGTGCCAATGCCTGACGCACGTCTTTCAAGGCAGCCAGCACCACGCTGTGGAAGGTCGCCTGTTGGCTCACTGCCAGCGCCTGAGCCTTGCCGACCCGGGCACGATTGGCGTGCAGATTGGGGAATTGCCAGCTGATCAAAGGCCCAATGCCGAACATCACTGCATGGCTGTCCCCCAACCCGTTGAGCCGATGGCTGGACGAGGTCAGCGAAGCGCCGAAGCTGACCTTCGGATAAAGGTCGGCCTTGACGATATCGACTTCCAGAAGGCTCGCCGACAGTTCGCGCTCGGCCTGGCGCACATCGGGGCGCTGCTGCAGCAGGTGCCAACCGTCACCGCCGGGCAGTGGCCTGTTAAGCGTGGGGATGGTCTGACAGGCTGCGGAGTCGGCGTCCGAGGGCGCATCGGACTGGCCGCTGAGCATCGTCAGTTCGTACCGCGCCATGCGCTGATGTGCTTGGAGCAGGGGTAATTCGGCGCTGACCTGCTCACGCAGGCTTCGCAGGCGCGCGCTGTCGAGCTCAGTGGCAATCCCGGCTTGCCGCTGGCGCTCGCTCAACGCCACGCTGCGGTCCAGGGTCTGCAAGGAGCGTCGGGTCACTTCGAGGCGCGCCCCCATCGTGCATTGCTCGATATACGCGCGGCTGGTTTGGCTTGCCACGTTGATGCGCAGCAGGTCATAGGCTTCGCTGGCTGCCTCGGCCTGCATCTGGGCACGCGTTATCGCATTGCGCACCTGCCCCCAGACGTCCAGCTGGTACGCCAGCTCCGCACCGGGATTGAATTCCCACTGCGCAGGCGCCTGCCGATCGCGGGCCTGGGCCAGTGTCTGGTCATCGGCGGTCCTGCCGTACACCGCTGCCACGCCCAGCGAGGTCGCCGGCCAGCGCTGGCTTTCGAATTCGCCAATGCCGGCGAGCATGGCCTGCACGTTGGCCTGAGCGGCGGCCAGGTCCTGGTTGTGCGCCAAGGCTTGCTGGACCCAGTGATTCAGTGTCGGGTCCTCATACAATTGCCACCAGCGGACCGGCAGCGGCTGATGGCTGACGCCCTCCGGCAGCGACAGCAACGGATTGACCATCGCATCGCCAACGGACACCGCAGGTACGGTGTGCGTGGCGCAGGCGCCCAGGCTCAGCGCCAGCGCCACAGCAGCGGGCAGCCAGGCCTTGCGCGAGTAAGGTTGAGGTTCGGGCATTGCGGGCAGTCACCTGGATGATGGACAGCCAGACTAGCGAGCAAGCTTGCCCTGTTCTGCATGAAACCGGACAAGCATGCGCGTGATCAAGACAACCTGTTCAGCCCGGCTGGGCTCGGCAAGCGACCGGTATGGTCCTGCGGGCGTGCGAGGTCAATGCAGCGAGGCGGCTTCGGGCGCTTCACGCCTGCCTGCGCGACAGTCACGGGGCGTATAGCCCAGCACCCGCTTGAACACGGCGGCAAATGCGCTGGCGCTCTGATAACCATGTTCGAGCGCGACATGGAGGATCGGCACACCGTCCGCCAGGCGCTGCTGACTGAGGAGCATGCGGGCGTGGGTCCGCCATTCGGCGAAGGTCATGCCAAGCTCGCGCTGGAACAGTCGGGCCACCGTGCGTGAGCTCATGTTCAGCCGAACGCCGCACTCGTCCAGCGATAACTCCTGTGCCGGATCGTCGAGAAAGCGCTCGCACAGTCGCAGCAAGCGTGGCTGACGCGGCATGGGAATGTGCGAGACCACGCGCCTGGCGTTGAGCAGTTCGTGCAGCACCAGCGCGCGAAGATGCCCGGCCAATGCCGTGGTATCGGGGATGAGCAGCCGCTGCGCCGCAAGAATCAGTTCGCGCAACAAGGGTGATACTTCGATGACCTGGCAGGGGCGCTCCTGCGCGGGCAACAGCAACGTGCGCATGCACACGTCACCGCTCATGCGGATTTCATGGCCCACGCCAGCAGGCACCCACAGCGCATGCCCGCTCGGAATGATCCAGTTGCCCCGGTCGGTGCGCACCTGCATCACCCCTTGGGTGGCGTGGATCAACTGATCCTCGGCATGGCAATGGCGCCCGATCCACTCGCCGTGCCTGTAATCCATCCCCAGAGCTTCCATGAACTGCATATCCCTCGATCAACCACCCATGATGCCGAACAGTCTAACAACGCCAAAAGAGCAGCACCGGTCCAAAAGGCATCCTGAACACGGAGGTTCAGCAATAAACACCTGAAAGCACCGCCGAACCGGCATTTAGCTTTCGACACTGCGCCCAGACCGCGTGCAAGGCATTGGCCTTCATGCTCCAAATGCCCCTCGACGCACAGTCGTTCAACCGGCAATGAAATAGCGCACTGACAATAAGCCGTCCTCGAAGCGATAGACCTCAATGGTTTCGATACCGCCCTCGGCACCGATGAACGCATTGCGGTGGTGACACGCCGCTTCTGACCCATTGATCACCGTCAGCTTCACTTCGATGCGGATCCGCGATTGCTGTTGCGCCCACATCCCTTCCAGCACCTGCCAGGCGTCCCGTTCGGGCTGGCCGACGTACTCGATGCTCAAGCCCTTGCTGGCGACCCGGCGGTAATGCGCGAAGAAACCTTCCTTGTCGCCTGCGTTCCAGCACGCCACCTGCCCATGAAGGAAATGCTCGATGCTCTGTTGATCGGGAATACTCATGATTAACCTCGAAAAAGACTCAGACCGAAACCTTGCGATACAGTGGCGCGGACCCGAGGGTCAGCATCACCAGCGGTGCGACGACGGCGCAGCCCAGGCAGTAGAGCAGCACCGGATTGTAGTTGCCGAACAGGGTAAACAAGTGCCCGAACATCGCCGGTGCCAAACCGGAAATGATCGTCACCAGGCCCAGGTGCAAGCCAAAGATCCGTGCGTAGTCCCGTAGCCCGAAATAGCGCGCGATGAGAAACGCCGCGATGTCGAACTCGGCCCCGGCACTAAAGCCAATGCACACCGTTGCCAGCACCAACACCCCGATAGCCTGCGGCCCGCTGAACATGAACAGCAGGCAACCCAGGGCGGGAACGCAGAGGCTGGCCGCAGCAATCAGGTGCGGCGGGAAGCGATCCAGCAGATACCCCACCAGCAGGCGCCCGACAATGATTGAAATGCCGAAGCTGCTGAAGATCTGACTGGCAGTCAGGCTCGGCACACCCTTGTCCTGCAGATACGGCACGATGGTGGTGACCATGCCGACGATCAGCGAGACCGACAGGATCAGCGCCAGGTTGCAGCCCCAGAACACCCGTGTGCGCACCGCAGTGGCGAACCGCACACCCTCGACCACCGGTTCGGTCGTGGAGGACTCTGCGGCAGTCAACCGTTGTGCCGGGAACTTCAGCCAGGCCACGGCCATGGGCAAGGTCAGCAACAGCGGCATGGCCGCCAGCAGCAGGAACGCCCAGCGCCAGCCGCCATGCGCGATGGACCAGGCCAGCAGCGGCGGCATGACCATCGCGGCCAGGCCCGAGCCACTGAGGATGATGGCCAAGGCCACGCCCCGATTACGCTCGAACCACAGGCTCACCAGTTGCGTCCAGGTGATGGCGATGGTGCCGACGGCCAGCAGCGGCATGAGGAAGAACGCCAGGTATAGCCAGTAGATGCTGCCGCTGAGCAAGGTCAGCGACGCATAACACAGTACCTGCAGCACCAGGCTGACCAGCGCCACCCGCCGCAAGCCGTAGCGGGCATACAGTCCGCCCAGCAGTTGCGAGCCGATGGCGACGCCAGCGAACAGAAAAGTGATCGAAGTCTGCAGTTCGCCGCGGCTCCAGCCGAAGGCGTCCTGCAAGGGAATCACCAGGGTGCCGAAGCCATACAGCAAGGCAGCGCTCATGCTGGTCAGCACGCCTGCCAAGCCCAGCAGGACGATGCGCCAGCCCCGAGGAAACTCGCCCGTGACGGTGTGATCCGCCAATGAATCCTGTAGAACGATCATGCTCGTGCTCCGGCGCCGGACCCCGACCGCTGCCCGACGCCTCGAAAGTTAATGGGCGTTTTTCAGCGACGCATCGATTTTCGGCAGTGCGACCATGGTTGCCCCGCCGTCTACCAACAGCGAAGTGCCGGTGATATAGGACGCCTCGCTGGACGCCAGGAACATCACGGCCGAGGCGATCTCTTCCGGCCTGCCGACCCGCGGTACGGGGAAATTCGACGCCAAGGTGTCAGGTAGCTGGTGACCCAGGGTTTCGTGCATGTGATCGGTGCCGATCAGGCCGGGCTCGACCACGTTGACCAGCACGTTCAGTGCGCCAAGCTCTACCGCAAGGCCTCGGGCGAATGCGTTCATGAACGCCTTGGTCGACCCGTACGGGATCAGGCGCGGGGTGTATTTGCGATTGGCCTCTCCCGACGAGATATAGATCAGCCGCCCTTTGTCAGCGGACTTGCCCAGGTGCGGCGTGGCGTCCTTGGCCAGCCAGAACAACGCCTGCACGTTACTGCGCACGATGTGGTCGAAGGTCTCGTCGGCCATCTCGACGATCAGGCCGCTGGTGGTGTCCGCGGCGCAATGCACCAGGATGTCGAGGCCGCCGAAGACTTCGACCCCGCCTTCGATCATGCCTTTGACCGCAGCCCGGTCGGCAACGTCGCCCCCTACCAGGCAAGCGACGCCACCGCTCGCTTCGATCAATGCCACGGTTTGCTGCCCACGGCTTTCAGTTCGCGCGCTGACCACCACTTTCGCGCCTTCACGAGCAAAGGCCAGCGCGATCGCCCGTCCCATGCCTCGTCCTGCGCCTGTCACCAGCACCACTTTGTCGTTGAACCTCATGCACGCACCTCATTGTTATTGTTGTTGTGCTGCGGGCAATGGGCATTGCCCGCAGGATCAAGGTTTTACGCTTAAAAGCCGGTTTCAGATGTCCGAACCCTGGACGTTGCGCGACGGCCCATTGCGGCGGTCGGACTCACCCCAGGCCAGCCAGTGATCCGGCTCGCGGGTATCGCCCACACGACGCCAGCGACCTTCCTGCTGCGCGGTGACCGGGAAGCCGCCGACGAAATCGATCATTTCGCCCTTGGGGTCCGGCAGGAATTCCCACTCTTCGTCGCCGTCCAGGACAATCCGCGCGCTGTCGAGGAAGTAGCTGCCCGGCTTGTGCACAGTGCTGCCTTCGATGTCATTGGTGACCCGCACTTCGCCCTTTTCATTGGAGAAAATTGCGTAGCCCAGATGATCGTGACCGACCATGAACGAGCCGGTATCCCAGGTACCGTCCTTGTACACCGTGGCAAAGGTCCACCAGATCACGTGCTTGTTGTTGTTGACCACCAGGTCTTTCTTGAAGTGGATGGCACCGCCTTCGGCCATGTAGAACTGGTCCAGGGCCATGGCACCTTTCACAGGTTTACCGTTGCACACGCCGTGGATGTCCCAGACCTGGGAAACATAGAAAGTCCCCCACTCCACCCCTGGCAAATACCACTGCAGTCCCGGTGCCAGCAGACGGCCTTCGAGTTCGAACAAGCCCTCTTCCTTGTAGGTGATGCGCTCGCTGGAGGCGGTCATCTCCCAGCCATTGCCGGGCTCGTCCGGCTGGCTGCTCCAGCGCACCGTGTCGCCATCGAGCACCTGCACCGGGTTGGGCGTCAGGGCCTGTTTAGCAATACGTTCCTGATCCATGCGCAGGTGCTTGCCGTCCACCAGCGTGGTCATGAAGAAAAACTTGGTCGGGTTAGGCGTGCCGGTCGGCGCCATGATCGATCGCACGAACGAATAGATATTGCCCTGCTCGTCACGCACCGAGCCGAACGGCGCACTCTTGCTCAACTGCAGGCCAAAGAAGCCGCGTTCGCCGGCCAGGGCCGGGCCTGTGACCTTGTGCGGGCCCACCAGTTGCTGGAAGCCGAAATCGCCGCGCTCGGGGATGGTCTTGAAAGTTTTCATGGGTATTGGCTCTCTCTCTTGTTTTTGTCTGAATTCACGTACGGGGCCGGATGTCAGTCCCAGATCACCGGCAGGCTCGACGCTCCGCGCAACTGCGCGCCAGTGATGACCGGCTGCGGCACGGAAGGGTCGAAGCGGACATTGGGAAACAGATCGAGGATGGCGTTGATCGCGCAGTTGAGTTCGACCTTGGCGACGAACTGGCCGATGCACATGTGCGGGCCGAATCCAAAGCCAAACGAGGGTTTGGGCTTGCGGTCGATGTCGAATTGATCGGGGTTGTCGAACGCATCCTCGTCGCGGTTGGCAGACACCACCATGCATTGCACGAAGGCGCCCTTAGGGATCTTCACGCCGTCGATTTCCACGTCGCGTGCCGCCTCACGCACCTTGAACGTGGCCACCGGCTCATAGCGCACCGATTCATCGATCAGCCTGCCGATCAAGCCACGGTCGGCACGAACACGCTCCAGCAAACCCGGCGTGCTTAGCAGCAGGACCAACGCCGAGCTGAAGGTGCGCGTGGTGGTTTCCCCCGCCGCCGGCAACAGCGAACGGACAAAGGTGGTGACCTCATGGTCATCGAGCTGGCGGCCTTCATGCTCGGCCCGCAGCAAGCGCCCGATCAGGTCGTCGCCAGCGCTGCCGTCGGCACGACGCTGGATCACCACCTTGAGGATTTCGTCGTACAGCGCTTTCACCGCAATACCCGCCAGACGCCGGGCTTCGGGCGCCTTGGCCGGGTCAATCTGGTTACCGCCGACCATCGCCAAGGCCCAAGCCGCGTATTGACGGTAGGTTTGCGGATCGTCTTCGGGGAAACCCATCAAGGCGTACATTTCACGAATCGGGAAGTTCAGCCCGAAATCCATCAGGTCGGCGCGCTTGTCGGCCACCATCGGCAGCAGGAAATGCTCGCGAATCACCCGATCGATCTTGTCCCGCCATTTGTTCACGGTTTCCGGCATGAAGGCCGGCTGCAACAGCGCCCGCACCTTGCGGTGCTGCTCGCCGTCCATGGCAAGAATGATCAGGCCGTCAAAAAACGCACCCAGCCCTTCAGCGATAAAGCCGCTGGTGAAACTTGCGCCATCACGCAGCACCGCCATCACATCCTTGTACTTGAACAAGGCGAAGGTCGGCCGGGTGCCGGCTTGCATGCCAGCGTTGGTCGGTACACCGAACTGGGCAATGAAGTCGCCCTCGTAGACCGGCGAGCGATGCCGCATCTCTCGGCACAAGGCGTGAATGTCGAGGTCGGCGCCCTTGTACATGTCCGAGACGGCGGAGTACGCGGATTCCAGGTTCAGGGCGGTGCTGTCGCTGCTCATGCTTGCTACCTTTTTTTGTTGTCGTTGTTAGGGGCGTGATCGATCAATGACGTGCTGGCGGATGGTATCCACAAGGCCCTCCAGCGCGTGTTCAATTCGTTGGACGCCACGTCAAACGAAACGCCGCAGGCAATAACTGCACCCGCCCATTGCGTGTTGGCCCCATCGGCGGCAGTGTGTCGGGACCGTGGCAAGGGCCTGCCATGGCATAACAAGAACAGCCAACGGAGAGACCTGGTGAAAAGCCCTGAACAACCCGAAGCCGGCAAGCTCAACACGCTCAAGCGCATTCTGGCCGCCGCCCGGCAAGCCTTTTCCGAACATGGGCTGGCGGGTGCACGCATCGAAGACATCGCCCAGGACGCGGGCGTAACCAAACAGTTGATTCATCATTATTACGGCACCAAGGAGGGCTTGTTCGTCGCCGTGCTCGACGAAGCCTCGGATCAGATCATGTCCGAACTGGTGGCTCTAGACGTGGACAGCCTCAGTCCCACCCAGGCCATGCGTCAGGTGCTCAATCATTTTTTCGATCAATACCGCGACGACCCGTTGATGGGCTCTCTGGCGCTGGAAGGGATCCGCTATCACGACGCCCACCAGACCCCGCGCAATCACTTTCTGGAACTGGCTCCGCGGCTGATCGACAAGCTCGACGCCTTGCTCAAGCGCGGCGCCGAGACCGGCGAGTTCAAGCACGGACTCGATGCCCGACTGTTCCTCGCCACCGCCGCCCTTGTGACCACCGGTTGGTTCACCAACCGCTACTCGACGTCTGCTCTCACCGGCCTTGCGACCTATTCCGAGGAAGGCCTGCGCGTGTGGCGCGAGCACTCCGCCGATTTCGTGCTGGCGAGCGTCGCCGCAGCCTCGCCTCCTTAAGTGCGGGCGTCGCGGCAGCCCTGACTTCAGCCCAAAAAGCGCTTCACCCGCCCGGCCGCTATTTTGCCGGGCATGCCGGTCACGCCGCCGCCGGGATGAATCCCCGCGCCGCCGAAAAACAGCCCGGCAATCGGCAAGGTGTCGCCGCCCAGTCCGGCAGCCGGGCGCATGGTGCTGGAACGGAAGATCGAGGTGTCGATGTGCAGCACGCAGCCGTTATGCGCATTCAAGCGTTTGGCCAGTTCCGGCGCAGTTTCGACCCGGCGACCGATTTCCAGGCTGGCAATCTCGGGCACGTATTGGCTGGCGAATTCGATGGTCTGACGCACCGCCTGCTCGCGAATGACCTCCCAGCCCTCCTTCGGATTGACCGGCATGGCGGGTGGATACAAATAGACGATGTCCTGCCCCTGCGGAGTCTGTGAGGCGTCGATGGCACTGGGCGTGGCGATCCACATCCACGGCAGCTTCGGCACCTCGCCACGTGCCGCCGATTCGAAGTTTTCGATAACCGCCTCGGCCGTCCCCACCAGCAACACCGGCCCACGCAGGTTCAAACCATCGCTGCGTTTGGACTGATGCAACGGCACGCTGATCTGCCCACTCAGGGCAATGTCCACTTTTAAAGGCGAGCCGCCGTGGGCGTTGGCAGGGGCCATGGCAATCCGCGTCAGCCATTTGCGCTCAAGCTCACCGGCGGTGACCATGTCCAGTGCCACTTTTGGGTGACAACTGGCAACCACGGCCCGCGCCTTGATCACCTCCCCGCTTTGCAGGCGCACGCCGTTGGTCTTGCCCTTGACGCTGATGATTTCCGCCACTGGCGCCTGCGTGCGCACCTCACCACCCAACTCCTTGAAACGCGCCAGCATGGCGTTGGGAATGGTCTGCATGCCACCGATGGGCCGGCCAATGCCGAAACGATGCAGGAACCCCAACACCGCGAAATACAGCCCGCTGCCGTCAGCCTTGACCGGGCCGGCCGCCCCGGTCAGGCAGGTCAGCGCGGAAATGGTTACCGGATGCACGAAACGCTCGACGGCGGCGCCGTAAGCCGAGCCGCTGGCCAGGGCGATGATGTCCGGTTTGATTGCCTTGTGCCTGCGCAGTGTGCGGAAGGCCTTGAACTTGACCCCCAGGTTCTTCTGCGCGGGGTCCACGCGCATCATCGGATGCACCACGTCGAGCAAGGCATAAATCACCTCGACGAACTTGACGTAGGCATCGGCATCTTCAGGACAGAACTTGCGGATCTCATCGGCGGTTTTCTGCGGGTCGCGCCAGAACACCAGCGAGGTGCCGTCCGGGTGCAGGTAGACGTAGGCAGGTTTCAGCTCGACCTGTTTGAAGCCATGACGTTCCAGTTCCAGCTCCTGAACCACCGAGTGCGCGCGCAGCGACAGCAAATCGGCGGCACAAGGATGCACCAGGTGGTTCGGCGCTTCGGGGATCAGGTAACCGGACGACGCCATGCCGCCTACCTTGTCCAGCGCTTCGAGCACCAGCACCGATTTGCCCTGGCCTGCCAAGTAACACCCGGCCGACAGGCCGTTGTGGCCGCCGCCGACAATCACCACATCGTATTCGGACTTCTGCGCAGCAGTATTCATGTCAAATCCCTTCAGCATCAGTAGGTCGCAAGCCAGCGCCGTCACAGGTCAAACCGTCACGCGGGCATCAAAGCCGGATCTTGGGGGCGAGCCGTTACATGCTCGAACGGCCCATCTTCTCGAACAGTGCACGCATCGCTACCAGCGACGGCGTATGGCTGCTGAACCCGCCGTCGGCCACCAGGGTGGTGCCGGTCACGAACGACGCTTCGTCCGAGGCGAGGAACGCCACCACATCGGCGATCTGCCGTGGGGTGCCGAGTTCGGGCGTCAGGTGGTTATCGCGGATGATTTCCAGCAGTTCGGCCGGCATCGAGCCATGGGCGTTCTCGGCCGGTGCCAGGCCGATCTGCACGGCGTTGGCGCGGATGCCCTGCTTGCCGTATTGGGCAGCGATGGTTCTGGGCAGCATCATCAGCGCGGCCTTGGAGCAGGCATAACCGGTCAGCGACAGGTCGCCCTGCATGCCCAGACCGGAGGTGGCAAAAATCAGCGCTCCGGACTTGCGCTCCAGCATCACCGGAATCACGTATTTGCTGCACAGCACTGCACCGCGCAGGTTGACCGCGATGGCACGGTCCCAGGCCTGCATGTCGAGGTTGCAGATGTCTCGGTCACGCTGGCGTTGATCGACGCTGAGCACCGCTGCGTTGTTGTGCAGCACATCGATGCGACCAAAACGCGCCTTGACCTGCGCCACCATGTCCTTGACTTCGTCCTCCGAAGACACGTCGCAACGGATCGCCATCGACTGCACGCCGCGTTTGCTGACTTCGTCGGCAACCCGACTGGCGGCCTCGCCATCGATGTCCAGCACCACCACGTGAGCGCCATGTCCGGCCAGTACCCGAGCGCACTCGGCACCCAATCCATTGCCGCCACCGGTGACGATGGCAACCCGTTCTGCAAGCTTTGCTGTGCTCATGATCTTCTCTTCTTGTTATGGGTCAGCTGTTCACTCGCCGGTAAAACGCGGCTCGCGCCGCTCGGCGAAGGCTTGGGCCGCTTCCTTGGCGTCCTTGCTCGGCGCCAGCAGCGCGAACAGGTCAAGTTCCAGGTCCAGCCCGCTCTTGAGGTCCAGTTCCAGCGCCGCCCGGGCCGCTCGTTTAACCGACGCCGAGGCCGCAGGCGGCTTGGCGGCAATGCGCTGGGCGAAGGCCAGGACTTCGCTCAAAAGGGCTGTCGCGTCACTGGCCAGGCGACTGACCAGGCCGATGTTGCGCGCCTCTTGCGCGTTCATGCGATCGCCCGTAAGCAGCATGTCCAGCGCGCGTCCCGGCGCGACCACCCGCGACAGACGCTGGGTGCCGCCGCCACCGGGGATAAGGCCCAGACCGGTTTCCGGCAGTGCGAAGATGGCATCGGGCGCGGCAAAGCGAATATCGCATGCCAGCGCCAGTTCCAGGCCGCCGCCCATGCAATAACCGTGAATCGCCGCGATGACTGGCTTCTCGATGCTGTCCAGGCTGCTGATCCAGCGTGAGCCCTGTATCCGCTGGCGCACCTGCAGCGCGGTCTCTTCGCCACGGCGCTCCTTGATATCGGCACCGGCACAGAACCCGCGCTCACCTTGGCCGCGAATCACGATGACCCGGATGTCGGGGTCGGCGTCCAGCAGGCGCAAGGCTTGCGGGACACCGTGACGAATCTGGTCGTTAATGGCATTGATCTGTCCGGGGCGGGTCAGCACCAGCCACCCCACGGCGCCGTCGCGTTCGATGGTCACGGCGTCGTTGATCAGCGTCGTTCGTTGCGGCTGCAAAGGCTCGTCACTCATCTCAGCACTCCTCGAACTCAAACAACTGGCCGTCCAGTTCCCGGGGATCGATACGGATCAGCGGCTTGCCACCCACGGCTTCGCTGGCTTCGATCCATTTGAACGCCGTACCCCGCGCGCGCAGGTCCTCGGCCTTGGCTTCAAGGCCGTGCACGCCGATGCGGATGTAGTACGGGCCGGGGCCCCAGCTGTTCAGATACACGCCGGCCTCGCTGTCCCAGCGCGTGGCTTCGATGATGTCCAGCGTCGCGCTGTTGGCCAGGGTGAAGCCCATGCGGGCGCGGCGGTAACCCTCCTCCTGCAGGGTTTGCACAGCACCGCTGGGCTCCCAGTCCAGGTTCGCTGCACAGCGACGCAGGGTCTGGTCCAGATCACGCACCAGAAACCCGCGGGCGGTCACGCGAACCATGTCGCCGGGCTTCGGATCGCGAGGCTGTACCGGCGGTTGGGCGAAGGTGTCCGCCGGCATCTGCAACGGCTCCATGGGCATGATTTCAATGCACAGGCCACCGTCCACCGAAGGCTCGTAAATGGGATTTTCCGGGGTCACGCCCAACCACAGGCGATCGAAGGGCATCTCCTCGGTACGCTGGGCCATGCGGAACGGCAGGCGCCGCTCCATGAGTTTTTGCACCAGTGCGTTGAACTTGTCGCCGTGGATCGCCAGCACGATGGAATGGGTGATCATCGGTCGGTGGCGGCCCTGAAACGCCTTGAGGCTTTCCAGAAAGTCATGGAACAACGGGTCACCCGGGTTCGGTCGGTCCAGGTGCCACTGAGGTTCGACGCGGGTCGGCGAGACGGCCAACGACTTATGCACCCGCAAAAAGTGCGCGATGTACGGATGGTTATCGAATGCCTGACGCCAGCGTTCATGCTTGTGGATGCCGAGCTTATCGACCAGTTTTTCGGTCATGGCATCCGGGTCCGGCACCATCATGTCGGCACTCATCAACAAATCGAACATACCCTTTCCCCTTGTGCTTTTTCGCTTGTCCCGCTGGCCTGGCAGCGGTTGTTGTTATTGGCTGGCTGCGCTGAGCCGTGTCATCGCAAGCCTGCGTCAGTGGGCGACGATGGCCGCCGAGTGCGTTTTCGGGCGATCCTTGGGCAGCACGGTATCGCTGGAACCTGGCGCATTCACTTCGTCCAATTCGGTGTCGTTGCGCGCCTTGGGGTTGAGCAGGTAATGCGACAGCGCAGGAATCAGCACCAGCGCACCGAGCATGTTCCACAGGAACATGAACGTCAGCAGGATGCCCATGTCGGCCTGGAACTTGATCGGCGACCAGGCCCAGGTGATCACACCTGCGGCCATGGTCAGGCCAATCAACGCGACCACCCGGCCGGTGAAGTCCAGCGAACGGCGATAGGCCGTGGCCAGCGAACCGCCGCGTGCCTGCACCGCCAATTGCACACTCAGCAAGTACAGGGCGTAGTCCACGCCGACCCCGACCCCAACGGCGATCACCGGCAACGTTGCGACCTTCAGACCGATGCCCAGCCAGACCATCAACGCCTTGCAGATGATCGTGGTCATGACCAGCGGAATCAGCGCGACCAGCGTCGCGCGCCAGCTGCGGAAGGTCAGCAGGCACAGCAGCGCCGTGGCGCCGTACACCGCAAAGTACATGGTGATGATGCCTTTCTCGACCTCGATATTGGTCGCCGCTTCGATCCCCGCGTTACCTGCCGCCAACAGAAACTGCGGCTGATCGGCGACGCCGGACGCCTTGCTTTGATCCGCGAAATCCTGGGCGACGGTCAACACCCGATTGAGCGTGTCAGCCTTGTGATCGGCCAGGTAGGCCACCAGCGGCGTCACCGAGCATTTCTGATTGGTGATGCCGGGTTGGGAGATCATCGCAGCGTCCACCGAGGCATTGGTGATGGCCTGGTCTCGGCTGATGGTCAGCCACTTGCCGCTGCCTTCGGCCATACCCGAGGTAATGAACCTGACGGCCTCGGGCAAGGAGTTGGTGGTTTGTACACCGGGCGTCTGGCGCAGGCGCCAGGCCAGGCGATCCATGGCCTGCAACGCCGGGTACAGGCGGCAGCTGTCTTCGGGGGTGGTCATGATCACCACGAACTGATCACTGGACAGCCCATAGTTTTTCGAGATGAAGGCGCTGTCCAGGTTGTAGCGCGAATCCGGCCGTAACTCCGGCGCCCCCGGGTCGAGGTCACCCACCTTCAGGTGCATCATCACCGCGCTGCCGCCAGCGGTCACCAGCAGCGAGGCGACGATCACCAACGTGGCCCAGCGGCGCTCGGTGAAACGGTCCAGGCCGCGCCAGATGCGGCCCAGCAAGCCTTTGTTGGCTTCCCCGGCGCGGTCTTTCTCGATGGCGATGCGTGCCGCTTTCTTGCTCACGCCCAGGTAGGACAGCGCCACCGGAATCAGCAGCAGCTTGGTGAAGATCAATACCGCGACGCCAATGCTGGTGGTCAGCGCGAGGTCACGGATTACCGGGATGTCGATGATCACCAGCACCGCGAAGCCCACGATATTGGTCAGCAGCGCCGTCAGCCCGGTGAGGAACAGGCGGCGAAAGGTGTAACGCGCCGCGATGTATTTGTGCGTGCCGCGACCGATGTCCTGCAGGATGCCGTTCATCTTCTGCGTGCCATGGGACAGGCCGATCGCAAAGATCAGAAACGGCACCAGGATCGAATATGGATCCAGCGAATAACCCAGTAATTCCATCAGGCCCAGAAGCCAGATCACCCCGGCAATCGCCACCCCTACCAGCAGCAGCGTACTGCGCAGGCAGCGGGTGTAGAGATAGACGAACAGCGCAGCGATGACCACCGAGATGCCAAAGAACATCATCACCGCGTACAGGCCGTCGATCAGATCACCGACCAGCTTGCTGAATCCGACGATGTGAATGCCGACCTTGCCGCTTTGCAGCACGCGGATCTGGCTTTCCAGTTGCCTGGAAAATTCGCCGTAATCGAGCGCCTGTCCGGTTTGCGGATTGGTTTCCAGCAGCGGCGCGACGATCATGCTCGACTGGCTGTTATTGGCGACCAGATTGCCCATGATGTTGGCGCGGGCAATGTTCTGCCGCAGCTTGTCGATCGACGCCGCGCTGGCGTTGTAATCGGCGGGCATCACGGCGCCGCCCTCGATACCTTCTTCGGTCACTTCTTTCCAGCGTACGATCGGCATCCACAGCGACTTCATCCACGAGCGATCGACGCCGGGGATCAGATACAGCGTGTCGTTGACCTTCTGCAAGGTTTGCAGGTACTCGGGGTCGTAGATGTCGCCGGTCTTGTTCTCGACCACGATGCGGATGGTATTGCCCAGTCCCGGCAGCTCGCTTTTGTACGTCAGGTAATTCTTGATATAGGGGCTGGCGCTGGGAATCATTTTCTCGAAGCTGGCGTTGACCTGAAGGCGGGTCGCGAAAAACCCGAGAATCAGGGTCGCCAACAAGCAGCCGATGATCACCGGAATGCGGTTGTTGAAGATCACGCGCTCCAGCAGGCCGCCGGAGTTCATGTCGAAGTCCTTGAGGTCTGGAATCACCGGCATTCCGCTGTTGTACTTTTGCTCTACCATCGCTGCATTCCCGTTGAAGATGCGTGCCAGCCATAGCGGCCGTTGCAGTTGCAGTGCATTGCCGAGATCATTCGGCGGTGGCGATATTCACGACCTTGGCGCCTGAGAAGCGCGACACCAGCAGTTCGCCCGGTTTGCCGCTGTCGCTGGCGCCATAGACCTCGCCGCCCGGTACCCGAGGCAAGGTGTTCACTTCCAGGGTCCGGCGGTCGAGCCCGGCCAGTTCACCGCCCTGCCCGACCACCAGCCAGCGGTTCCCCTGACTGATGATATTCACCAGGCTGGAGGCAATACCGGTGTCGATCTTCTGCCACTGCTGACCCTCATCGCGGCTGGCGTAGAGGTTGCCGCGCAGCCCGTGGACCAGCAGCACATCGTTCAGCGCCGCGACGCCAAACAGCGTTCCGGCATAGGGCAATTCGATATGGGTGAAGCGCTCGCCGGCGACGTCCTGTTTGAGCAGCAGGCCCTGTTCGCCGCTGATATAGAACACGCCGTCCCGTTGCGCCAGGCCGTACAAATGCATGCGCCGTTCGTTGTCACTGCGTTCGACCCATGGCTGCCAGTGCGCGCCGTTGTCGGTGCTGTGCAGCAGCATGCCAAAGGCACCGGCGACGAAGCCATTGCCGTGCCCATCGAACAGCACATCCAGAAACGGCGCGGCGAGCACGCCAGGGGTGGCCGTGCTGCCGCTGGCCGTGGCGACTTCGTTAAGCACCTGCGCCGCTGCGTCGTCGCCCTTGTCGGCCAACGGTTGGTAATAATCATGCAACAGCGTGAGCAGACTGCGACCGTCGAGCTGCACCTGCCAGCTTTTCCCTGCATCGCTGCTGTGCATCACCAGGGAGTCATGGCCGACGATCCATCCGTTTCGATCATCGATGAAGCGCACTTGAACCAGGTCGCTGGACACCGGGCTTGTGACCTGCTGCCAGTTCTGTCCCGCATCGACCGAGCGCTGGATGACGCCGTGCGGGCCTACGCCGATCAGCGCCTCGCCGGCCCTGGCCACCGACAACACCGGGACCGGCAAGCGTTCGTCAACGGTCTGCGCGGGGGTCTCCAGCACCTCACCGACGGGAGCGGCGTGCACCGGGTGTATCGCGCTCATCAAGCAGGCAGCGAGCACGCAGGCACGAAAGGTGGCAGGCCAGGCGCGCGCCGGCTTTAACGGGGCCTGTGCCGCCTGGCAAGCGGCATGGGGTTCAGGGCTAATCATTATTTTTATCCTCATGCGGGCGGCCTGAAACGGTCACCCGATGGTATTGCTTCACGCCCAAGGCAACGGCATCCGTTATGACGCGATGCCGTTACCGATCCTTGCATCAAGCTGCACGTATCAGCGCTGGGTAACCCGTGCAACGATCGCTTCCATGTTCATGTCGCGTTCGGCCAGCGGCTTATCGACGAATTTGTAACCGCCTTTGAGGCCGTCGTTGAGCAGCGCATACATGCCTTTGTTGAAGTCGTAGACCACGTTTTTCACGTTGTAGGGAATGGTCTTGTCGTATAGCTGCACGCCGCTGAGGAAGATCGAGCGATACAGCGCCCCGCTCTTGTCCCAGGCGTCATACAGACCCACGCCGTAGGTGTCTTCGTCGAGGTAGTAAGTGCGCTTGCCATACACGTGGCGCATGCCCGGCTTGAGCGTGGCTTCGACCACCCACACCCGATGCAGCTCCCAGCGCTCGTTCTCCGGATTGGCAAAGTGCGGCTTGAATTGCTCATCCTGTTTCGCGCTGAAATAGAACTTGTAGGCGTTGTACGGGATGTACATCTCCTTGCGCCCGACCAGCTTGTAATCGAAGCGGTCCTGACTGCCGGAAAACATCTGCAGTTCGTCGAACAAGGTCACGCCGCCCTGGCTGGCCACCGGCGTGTCGAAGGCGAATTCTGGCGCCAGTTTCACCCGGCGCTGGCCCGGCGAATAGCTGTAGGAGCGGCGCGCCTTGGCTTGCGGATCCAGGTAGTCGTTGAGCAGCACCACTTCGCCCGAACGGCGCGCCGGGTAGTCGTTGCGGGAGAATACCCGCGCGTACATCATCGGATCGCGGTCCTGCTGAGTGACCTGGTAGTACGGGGTTTCTTCGAAGGTGGCCTGTTCGGCGGTCTTGGTGATCGAACCGTTGGAGTCGACGACCCAGCTGTTGGACGAAGACGTGGTCGAGTAACCGGTGCCGATCTTGTAGCGCACCTGCTGGTTCCACATCACCTCATTGCCGGTCTTGGGAATCGGGAACGGCAGACCGCCGCGGCAAGCGGTGTCGACCGCCAGGCCGTCCTTCTGGATCTGGCAGCTGGTGGCATTGCGTGCGGTCGCATCCAGCACGGCCTTGGGGTAGGCGGTGGTGCGATGAGACGGATAGATGTCCAGGTAGTAATCGGGGTATTTCTTCAGCAGGGTTTTCTGCCCCTCGCTGAGTTTATCGGCATATTTGTCGACGTTTTTCGAGTCGATGCGAAACAACGGTTTCTCGTCCTTGAACGGATCGACCCAGAAACCGCTTTCCGGCTTGAAACCCGCCGGAGCGGTGGTCAGACCGCCGGTGTAGGCGGGAATGCTGCCGTCAGCATTACCAGCCAGCAAGGCACCGAACGGCGTCAGGGTCTTGCCGATTTCCGCAGCTTCGTTGGCTGGCACCGCAGCCAGGCTGCAGGTAGCAAAGCCTGTCAGCACAAGGGATAAGGCAAGTTGTCGTTTCATACAGGCTTACTCCACTTCTTATTAGATTTGTCAGAATGAGGTTTTGAAGGTGAACGCCAGCCATCCGCGATCCGTGCCGCCGACGTTACCGTTGCCGGCGATCGTCCCGTTGGTCAGGTTTTTGGAGCGCGCTTCAGTGTCGGCGTAACGCAGACCGAACTCATACAGCTGGGCGTAGGTGAATTTGACGCCAACCGAATAGGACAGCGCGCCTTCGTTACCGCCGCCCGCGGTGGGGGCGTTACCGTGCAGGCCGTAGTTGACGGTCAGCGGGACATCCAGGTCCCATGATGGGAAGATCGAGATGTACTGCGGGGTGTAGTTGACCGCCATCGCGTAGTAGTTTTTCGAAGAGCAGCCGTCCGACTCACTGCCGGAACCGGCGATGGTGGGCGTGCGGGCGTTGGTACAGGCGGCAGTCCCGGCACCTTTGTACAACTCGTCATGTTCAGTGACACGCAGCAGGTGGCTGTAGGCGAATTCGCCGACCAGCGTGGCGTTTTCCGAAATGAAGTTACGGGGTACGCCGTACACCGCGTTGGCCACGAAGTGCAAGGTATCGCCGCGCGGACCCTCGTTGTCGACGGTGCTGACCCCGGTGGCGTTCAGGGCGCCGTTCATGCGATAGGACACCTCGCTGCCGACGGCGACGGTGTTGATCACTCGCGCAAAACTCAAGCCCGCCAATTTCACGCCTCGTGGATAGACCACCCGGTACAACCCGGAAGAGGCCTTGATCTGCGGCGCAAGCCAGGGCTGGTAGTCATCGAACTCGCGGTAGTAGGCCCCGAAGGTCGACTCCAGTGCTTCCACGTTGAGTTTGGCCATGACGCCCCAGTTCTTGCCGTCACGGCCAAAGCGCGAATTCTGGCGCTGGAATACCGAGCCATTGGCCGCGAGCGGCAGGCGGTCAGGCCCCTCGAACAATGGGTCTGCCCCGCCGAAATAGGTACCGCCGTAGGGAATCCGCGTAGGTTCCCACTCATAGAAGTACTGACCGGCGACCGACAGGTTGTCGGTGACCTGTGCCTTGGCCGACACCTGTCCGACCGGCAGGAACACTTCCTTGGTTTCGATACCGGGGCTGGTGGCCGCCTTCACACCGTCGCTGGGCGCCTGGGAATAGGAAACCGAGTGCGCGCCGAACAACAGGCCCTCACCCCAGTAGTTGGTGTGCCGGCCAGCCTTGACGTTGACGGGCGTGTCGCCGATGACGAAGTTGCGCCACAAAAACGCGTCGAGAATCTCGCCCGACGGGCCCTGCACGTAGCGTTTCACCTCGCCGCTGTAATGATCGTTCTGATAGCTGGTGGCATAGCCGGGCACGTTACTTTTGACGTTATCGTCATGGTAAGCCTGGTCATACCAGCCGGCGGCGCTTAGACGCGCGCCCCAATCGTTGAGGTAGGAGAAGTCGATTTCGGTTAACACATCCAGCCGATTTGTAACAATATCGCCCCGATCGAACTTGCCGTCCGACTCGTCATAGTTGGGGGTGTTCATGATGCGACTGTTCTGGCCGTCGGTGCGCATACCCAAGTTGTAGCGCACGGTATTGTCCCAGCGCAGACGGTAATCAGGGTTAGGCAGATCGAACGATGCGGCAATGGCGCCTTGCCCGCATCCAAGCATCAACAGGGTGATTGCACCGTGGGTCAACGCTACGCGACCCGGGTTGGTCATCTCTCTCATACAAACTACCTTTTATTTTTATTTTCAGTCGTTTATGTGCATCCGGGCTCTGCTGGTTCGCGCTCTGCTCCTGGAAAGATCGCGTTGCGATTCCAGCCCGGACGATGGGCTCCTGAGGTTCTTCCTACCTCGGTTTAAGGCCACCTCGTCAGCTGAATCTCAAGGTAATGGATCTCTTCCTATAATTCCACATAAAGATTCACGTTCTATATACAGAATTACGAGTGGCGTTCAGTCCGGTTGCCCGGCGACCTTGCGCACGCTGGCCGACAGGGCAATACTGCACACATTATTTATTAATGTTCAATTAAAGATTCCATTACCCATGCCGACGCCTGTCAGCCGTTGCATACTCAAACGCTGCGGCCAGGCGGGCTCCGGTGGGCCAAGGCCCCGCCAGCTGCGGCTCGAACGCCTCACATAACGACAAAAAGAGGAAAACTGATGAACATCGACCTGAGCGCCAAACGCGTCATCATCACGGGAGGCTCAAGGGGTATCGGCCTCGCGATTGCCAAGGCTTTTGCCAACGAGGGCGCGCGCGTCGCCATTTGCGCACGCAGCGAGCATGCCGTCCGCGAGGCGGGACAGGTTCTGGCAGAGCGGGCGCAGGCGGTCATTGCTCGGGCGGTGGATGTCACGGACAGCGCAGCCGTGCAAGGCTTCGTCTCGGAAGTTGCACAGGCCTGGGGCGGCGTCGATGTGCTGGTGAATAACGCCGGCCAAGGACGCGGCGGTAATCTGGACACCCTCACCCCGGAAGCCATCCTTGAACACGCCAATGTCTTGCAGATGGGCCACTTTCGCTTCGTTCAGGCGGTGGTGCCGTACATGCGTGAACAGCGCTGGGGACGGATCATCGAAATTAACGCCCTGGCAGGCGCGATCCCCACGCCCGATGGCATCCCGTCGGTCATCAACCGGGCCTCATGCATCGCCCTGTCCAAAACCCTGGGCATGTCGCTGCCCAAGGACAACATTCTGGTTAACAGCCTGAACATGGGCTGGATCGACACCGGCCAGTGGGACCGTCATTACAAAGAGATGGGGCCTGGCGTGAGCCGCGAGGAATTCGACGCGATGGTCATGAAGGTCGTGCCGATCGGGCGTTACGGCAAGCCGGAGGACGTGGCCGGGATGGCGCTGTTCCTGGCCAGCGAATACGCGAATTTCATCAGCGCCGCCTCCATCGACATCGCCGGTGGCATGGGCGGCCAAATCGCTTATTTCCCTCAGCTCAAGCGCGATTTCGCAGCCATGGTCAAGGCGCGTAACGCGCAACAGGCCTGACACCAGGCCTATCGCGAGCCGGCGGTAACGCGGCTCGCGATAGCGCGTGCAGTCCTCAGACCACCGGCGTGGGCACGCTGAGCTTGAGCAACTCGATCGCGTTTTTGCTGCGTATACGCTCACGGTCGGCGTCGCTCAGTCCAAGTCCTTGGGTCAGATCACCGTGATCGTAGGCGCCGCCGAAATTGGTCCCATAGAGCAGCCGATGACTGCCCACCACTTCCGCAACCCCGCGCCGCAATCCCGGGGCGTGCACGTCGAGATCGAAGTAGAAATTGTCCATGTATTCCATCAACGGCTTTTTGTTGCGTGAATCCGGGGCCATGGCTCGATTCAGCTCGCTCAGACGCCCTAGTTGAAACACCGCCATGCCACCGGCGTGGGTGATGTAGGTCTTCAGATTGGGGAACACGTCCAGCGCCCCGCCGTTGATCAGGTACCAGAAAAACAGCGTCTCATCGACGCAGTCGCCGACGATGGAGGTGGTCTCGAAGCGGTCTTCGGTGTGCCGCTCGCCCAGCCATATCGACTGGTTGTAGCCGTGCACCATGATCGGCACGTCCAGTTCCGAGAGTTTTTCCCAGACCGGGAACAGCCGCTCATCGTGGGCTTCCAGGCCATTGAAGTTGGCCCCGCCTACACACACGCCCTTGGCACCGAGCACCCTTACCGCCCGATCGATTTCGCGCACGGCCGCCTGCGGATCGGCCAGGTTGGCGTGGCACCAGAAATCGAAGTGATCGGGATCGACGCGGCAAAACGCGGCGATTTCGTCGTTGCAGATTTTCGCGTATTCCGTACCGAACTCCGCCGCCCAGTACATGAAAGCGTGTGACGGCGTCGACAGCACGAGCTTGTCGACACCCCGCTCGGCCATCAACGCACGTCGGCTGGCGTGGGTCATGCGGCTGAGCAAATTGGCCTGGGCTTCTTCGTCGGTCGCCGCTTTAGCGGGCTGTTTGGTACCCAATGAAAAATGCCCCACCGTCAGGCCACCGGTTTTCATGAACGGGCCCCAGAACTCATGCTGGTTGAGCATGCCTTTGGTAAGCAGGTGTGCGTGGACATCGATGAGCATGGTGTTCTCCTTGTTGTTTTTAGGGGTGCAGCGTCACGGTCGTGCCATGCAGCGCAGGCGCGAAACGGTCATTGGGTGATGCGCGTGTCAACTGGCACAGGCCATGAGCAGGAACTGCCGAAACGCTTGCGCGGCTGCGCTCAGGCAGGCTTGCGGGTGCCAGATCAGGCCCAGTTCCATGGGCGGCACCGGATCGGCCAGCGGGCGAATGTCGATCTTCTTGCCCTCCAGCGACCAGGCGCGATAGAGCATGTCCGACAGAATGGTCACTCCGAACCCATGAGCGACCAAACCGCGCAGCGCCTCCATCGATGAGGTGCGCAATGCCACCTGCGGCGACAGGCCCTTTTGCTGCCAGTAACGGGCGGTCGACACCTCGCCCTCATCCACCGTGGCCAGGATGTAGGCGTGCTCGGCCACATCCTCAAGGCGAATCGTTGCGCTTGCGGCCAAGGGATGTTGACTCGACAACCACAAGCGCCTGGGTGAACGGATCAGCACCTGGTGTTCAAATAAATGCATGTTTTGCGTGTTCGAGATGATGACCAACCCAAGGTCCAGGCTGCCCTGGGCAACGGCGCTCTCGATGTTTATGCGGTCAAGGTCCTGCAGGTCGATATCGACTTGCGGATAGCTGCGTTTGAAGCGTGCCAGCAGCGACGGAAGAAAGTAGCCGAGTACCGTGTACGACGCGCCGACGCGCACGCTGCCCGACACGGTGCGACTGTGGAACAGCGGCTCGCTCAGGGCGTCCTGCAGCGTTTCGAGAATGTGCCGCGCGTACTGTTCGAACTTGTGCCCTTCTGCGGTCAGCGTGACGCCGTAAGGCAGGCGGTCGAACAGGCTGGCGCCCAGCACTTCTTCGAGCTGCAACACCGCGGCGGTGACGGCCGACTGCGAAACATGCACCCGCAAAGCGGCCTGCGAGAACTGCCCGGCATCGGCCGCCGCCACGAAATAGCGCAACTGGCGCAATGAAATGTCGTTGCCTTTGGCCATTGGTTTTTCCAATACCTGAGTCTTGTTTTTATGAATTACCGGATCGGTTTCACTGGATACACTCCACCGGCGACAGGTTTTGCAAGCATCGACCTCATTCAGCACCCACAATAAAAACCGCTGAGGGTAGAACATGAACGCCATTGACTACATCGAATGCGATAACACCCTGCGTGGTGACTTCAGCACCGAGGCTTCACTGGTCCAGAAAGACTTCGACATCCGCCTGGAACGGGCGACCTGGCCCACTGACGGCATGGCCCTGATCGAAACCCACGGCAGTTGCCTGATCCGCCTGCTGCTCACTGACGAGCCACAGCGCCCGCGTCCGGTGGGCAACCGCGGCAGCTTCGGTGGGCGCAATGGCGAACACTTCAAACCGCTCGGTTCGCTGCTGTTCATTCCCCCTGATACCTCCTTTCACCTGGCCCATGACGCGCGCCGGCAAAAGGCCCTGATCTGCCTGTTTAACCCTGCCACCCTCGGCCCGCTGGCGGCCTGGCGCTGGGACTGGGATGCCTGCCTGCACGACAGCATGCTCAACGTGCAGAACGTCTTCCTGCGAGCCTCCTTGCAGCGCCTTGCTCAAGAGGTGTCCGCACCAGGCTTTGCCAGCGAATTGCACAGCGAGTACCTGCTCACCGGCATCGCGCTGGACCTGCGCCGCGAATACCTGGGGCGTCAGGTGGCAGCACGTTGCGACGGCAAACTGTCGCCGGTGCAACTGCGACGTATCACCGAAGTGCTCAACGCTGCGGTCCAGCAACAGCCCTCGCTGCACGACATGGCGCAGCTCTGCGAGTTGTCGGTGCGGCGGCTTTCGCAATGTTTCAAAAACACCACCGGGCTGACCCTGCGCCGCTATGCCGCCCAAGCGCGTATCAACAGGGCCAAAGCCCTGCTCAGCGATCCGCGCTGGCTGGTAAAACAAGTGGCTTATCAAAGCGGTTTTCAGAATGCCGCTGCGTTCACGGCGGCGTTTCGCAAGGAAACCGGTCTGACCCCGGAGCAATTTCGTCTGTTGCGCTGAGCGTGCGGCTCAGCGCGCGATCTTCGCCACGATCTTGGCGTGCGGCCCGGCGACTTGCGCCGCCCAGGCGTCCGCTGCCTGATCGAGGCTGTAATCGGCGTAATCCACCTGAATCTGCTGTTCGCGCGCTATGCGCAGCAGGCGCAACCAGATCTGCTCACGGTCGGCAGGCGGACGCTGGCCTGTGCCGATGCACGAGAGATTGCGGAATAACAGATCGGCAATGTCCAGGTCGATCTTGCGCCCGGCACCGGTGCCGATGGTCATGATCCGCGCGCCCCAGTTGGTCGCCTTCAGCGAAGACAACAACGGCTGGCCACAGACCAGATCCAGCACCACGTCGAATCCACCGTCGGCGGCGTCCTTGAGCGCTGCCGTATCATCTTCGCCACCCAGCGCCACCACTTCATCGGCCAAGCCACGGGACTTGAGTCCGGCCAGTGCCTGCGCGGAACGCGCTGCACCCACCACCCGGCCGGCACCCAGCGAGCGTGCCAACTGCAGGGCAATCAGCCCCAAGGTGCCGGTGGCGCCGAGGATCAAGACCTTTTCACCCTTTTGAATCTTCGCCAGTTCCAACGGCACTACGGCCCCCGTGGCGGCTATGCCCATGCTGATGGCCGTGCGATCGTCGACGTCGTCGGGGACTTCCCACACCTCTTCGCGAGGCACCAGGGTGCGCTCGGCCCAGGCGCCGAAGGGCTGCACCGAGCGTTCGCCGAAATACACCCGACGCCCTTCTGCCGTGTGCCCTACCCCTTCGCCGCGAATCACGCAGGGATAACTGACGCCCAGCCGGTAAGCCCCGAGCACATCCCAGCCGCCCAGACCCGCAGTGTCGACGTTGATCAGCACCGAGCCCTCAAGGGGTTGGGGTTCGCGAAATTCTTCAACGACGGGTGGGGCGTTGCGTTCGTGAATAACAGCGGCACGCATGGCGGACTCCTTGTAATTATTGTGGTCAGCAAACGAATGAGCGGAATAATAGAACAGATATTGGAAATCTGTTCCACTTTTATTGCGCAGGATGACTGTGCAGATTCGAACTGTCGGCAAAGGTCGGGTAGCCACCCAGGCTCAGAAGCAGCAGCGGGCCCACGACAAAACAGGCGCAGCACGCCATTAGCATCAATTGATAACTGCCCGTGGATTTGAGCAATGCGCCAAACAGCAAGGGTGAGATGGCCGCGCCAGCGGTGATCAGGCCCAGATGCGCGCCGAACAGACGACCGTAATCACGCATGCCGAAATAACGGGCGATCAGGAACGCGGCGATGTCGAACTCGGCCCCTGCACCGACGCCCACCAACAGCGTGGCGAGGATGTACCAGCGCGGGTCTGGCGCTACGACGGCGAAAATCACACAGGCGAACGCTGGCATCAGCAACGCCAGCGCGGCCACTCCCGGGGCCCACAGGCGGTCGATCAAGTAACCCACCAGCAATCGACCCAGAATCAGGGAAATACCAAAGGTGCTGAACACCTGCCCTGCGGCCATGGCACTCAGGCCACGGTCCTGCAACAAGGGCACGATGTTGGTGACCAGACCGACCACGCACGACACCACCAGGGTCATCGACAGGTTGCACACCCAGAACCGCCAGGAACGCAACGCTTGTGCCAGCAACAGACCCGAGCGGTGGGTGGTGCGCTCGGGCGGCAACGCCACTGCCGGCGCCGTGTGTTGCGGCATCAGCCAGCGCAGTGCCAGCGGCAAGGCCAGCAGCACAGGCAAGGCCGCCAGCGCGATGAAGCCGGTCTGCCAGTTCCAGCGCGTCACCGCCCAGGTGGTCAGCAACGGCAGCCCGATGGCCGCCAGGCCCGAGCCACTGAGGATGACGGCCAGAGCCAGGCCGCGATTTTCTTCGAACCACAGGTTGACCAGATGCGACCAGGTGATTTGTAACGTACCCAGACCGGCCAGCGGCACCAGAAAAAACCCCAGGTACAGCCACCAGATCGACTCGCCAAGACGGGTCAGCGTCAGCAGGCTCAGCGTCAGGGCAATAAGCGAGCACACTGTTACCCGTCGCAGGCCGTAGCGCAGGTTCAACCAACCGGCCAGTTGCGAGGCCACGATGGTGCCCAGCGACAAGGCGGTGATGGCCGCCTGCAGCTCGCTGCGCGGCCAGCCCAGGCTCTGTTCCAGCGGCACTACCATGGAGCTGAAGCTGTACAGCAACAGCGAGCTTGAGCTGGTGGCAACCCCCACCAATGCCAGCAGCAGAATGCGCCAGCCCTGTTTGAACTCGGTGGAATCGAAGGTCTTCATAACGGCTACTCGGGCAATGAAAAGGGCTCAATCGGTACCGATGAACACCGCGGCTTCAGCGGTTTTTTCCAGCACATGCGCACGCCGCGCCTGCCCGGCCTGTGCGCCGTCGCGGGTGTCTTCGGGGTGTATGAATGTCGGGCCGTGGGGTAGCTGGCGCAAGGCGTCGACCACGATGTCTTCGGCGCTGGGCAAGGTCATCGTCAACGCATCGGCAACGCCCAGCCGGACCATAGCCTCGCGCATGGTCGGCGTGTCCACGGTGCCGATCAGCACGTTGAGCACGTGCACGCCGAGATCCTTCCATTCGGCCCATAACGCTTCGCCCAGATTGAGCATGAACGCCTTGGTTGCGCAGTACATGGCCAGCTTGCGGATGCCACCGAGTGCCGCCTGTGAACCCACCAGGATCACGCCGCCGCGCTGGCGTTCGAGCATGGGCTGGCCGAACAGGTGGCAACTTTCCATGACTGTCTGGCTGTTGAGCCGCAGCAGCGACGACCAGTCCTCTATCGAGCTGGCGAGAAAACGCGTGAGGTAGGGATCGCCCCCCGCGTTGTAGATCAGCAGGCCGATTTCGCGCTCGGCGATACGCGCCTGGATGTGCTCGACGACGCCTGCCTGGCTGAGGTCTGCGGCGATCACCAGCACCTCCACCGCGTAGGTATCGACCAGCTCCTGACGCAGCGCCTGCAAGGCAGGTTCGCGCCGGGCAACCAGCACGCAGTTAAGGCCCTGGCGGGCCAAGGCACGGGCGAAGGCTGCGCCGACACCGTGGGACGCTCCGGCGATCAGGGCCCATGGCCCGTATTGCCGGTTGAAAGGGGTTTGCTCAGGCATGCAAAAAGCTCCTGTTGGCAGCGCAAGGTTCAGAGAGGAGGAAGGTCGATGTGACTGGCCGAGCCACCAATGGCGGTCTTACCAAATACCTGCACCCGGCGCTCGATCTGCGACATGAACAGCGTCAGCAGCGCCCGGTCGTGTTCGGGTCCGGCCTGGGCGACGAATGTCTCCAATGCGGCGTCGAGGGACTGCCCGTGTGCAAGGTCATGGCCGAGCAAGGTCTGGGCCTCTTGCCGATCCTGCGCTTGCAGGGTCAGGGTCATGGCGTCGGCGCAGCTCAGGTATTCCACCAGTTTGTTGACCGACGTCAGCCTGGATTGCTGAAACGGATCGTCGATCCAGACCTGCGCCAGTGCATCGCTGAGCATGGTCAATAACCCATGGTTGGGCCCTTGGGCCTGCAGGGTCTGCTGCGCTGCAATGATCGGCACCCCCATGGCTTCGGCCAGCGCGTGTACCACCACCCTGCGCAAGGCCAGATCGAACTCCAGATAGGTGTCGTGCGGATCACCGGGCTGCGGCGTGGCCACTGTCGAGGAAAACTGCAAGGTGCTGACCGTGGCGAACAGCACGGTGTGATAGCGCACCACGTCGGGCTCCGCCGGCTCGCCGGTCAACTGTTGATAATAGCGATACAACTCGCTGAAGGACTCGCCCAACGGCTCATAGTTGTCGCGCATCCGGGCCGAGGCCAGGTCCGCCAGAGGGTCGCCGATCAGCGCGAATTCGAAATCGTACAGCGCGTTGACCTGACCCGCTTCGAACAGGTATTGGCCCGAATCGTATTGCACGAAGGCCGCGCGGGTGCGGTGCTGCGGTACATTGCGGCGCAGCCAGCCGAGGGCGAACTCGGCCAGCGGTTCAGGTTGCGTCTTGTTGCGCTGGTACAGCGGGTAATAGGCCTCAAGCCCTGCCAGGGCAATCTCGTCAGCGCTGGACTGGTTCTTGATGCCCATCTGCACGAACGGCGGCAGCGGCAATTGGTGCATCGCGGCCATGGCTCGCACCCATTGCCGGGCCACCGAGCTGCGTTCTTGGTCATCGGTGGCCGCCTTGACATCGCGGGTGCCGGGTACCAGCTCCATGATGATGGCCTGCGGGTCTTCACAAAACCCGTAGATGCGCGGCATCGGGATGCCCTGTTCATGCAGCAGGGTGAGGATCTGTGCTTCTCGTCGCAGGTCGGGAAACGGGCTGACGTCGCCGCCACGCTCGCCGCGAATGTGCACACCCATGACCTTGCCGTCGCGCAGCACCTCGACATTCCACGCCGGGCGCCAGCGAATCAATCGCTGCATGGCGGTGACCTGACCGCCCACGGCCTGCTCGACGCAGCGTCGCAGCTTGCTCTCCAGTAGCTGATCGGCATTGCCCGGTGTCTGTGATGTTTCCATGTCCGGCGTTTCCATGTGCTTTCCTCCAGTGTCCAGTCGGTGCTCAGGCCAGCGCAGGTCCGCCGACGTGCTCCAGCGGCACGCCTTTCTTTTGTGCAAGGTCTGCGGTGTCGAGGTATTCGCGCCAGGCGCAGATCAAACCTTGCGCATCGAGTTCGAACACCGCGACCATCGAGTGCGGCATCGGCCTGCCGCCTGACACCGCATAGTCATCACGCTCGGTCATGACGATGCTGTCGGAGGAGACAATGTGTTTGATCGTACACAGGTTGTGGGTCACGTAACTCATCTGCCTCAGGATCTCCTGACGCAGCGCTTCGCGACCGCGAATCACCGGACCGCCCGGCACCCACAACTGCCAGACCGCGTCCTCGCTGAGCATCGCAAGAATTTGCTCCACCGCAGGCCGTGAGCCCGCCGTACCGTCGCCCCACGCCTGACAGAATTCGCGGACGCGCTGTTCCTGTTTCAATCCCATGATCGAAGCCCTCTTAATGAAGTCGTGTTGAATGAATGCTTATCCGCTGCTCACAGCAGCGCGCGCACCACCGGTACCATCGGCGTGGCGCAGCTCATGCCACCGTCCACCCGCATCAGCGCACCGTTGATGTAGGTTGACTCGTCGCTGGCGAGAAACAGCGCCATCTGTGCGATGTCGTCCGGCTCGCCCAGGCGCGGGACGTTCTGAATGTCGAGAAAGGCCTGGGTCATGGCCTCATTGGCCCAGCCCTGCAGCGCAGGCGTGCGGATCACCCCCGGCAAAATGCCGTTGCAGCGAATGCCGCGTTTACCGAAGGTGGCGGCGATGGTCTGCACGTACCAGTTCACCGCCGCCTTGGAGGCGCCGTAGCTGAACTGCGCCACCTCACCGGCAATGGAACTGGTGGACGAGGTGAAGATGATCGAGCCGCTGCCCTGCTCCAGCATGAACGGCAATGCCCACTTGCAGGCCAGCACCCCACCGAGCACATTGACCCGCATGTTGGTGTGGAACAGCGCCTCGTTGAAGTCGATGAAATCCACATCGCGGGCGGTTTGCGGGTTCTTGCTTACGGCGTTGTTGTACAGCACGTCCAGGCGCCCGAAGTGCTCGATTGCGGCGTCGACCATCGCCTTGAGCTGGCATTCCTCACCCACATCCACCTGCAGCCAGTGCGCCTGGCCACCGGCCTCGTTGATCGATTGCGCCACGGCTTGGGCGCTATGGGAAAACAGGTCTGTCACCAGCACCCGTGCGCCCTGCGCCGCGAACAATTGCGCAGAGGCCTTGCCGATGCCGCTGCCAGCGCCGGTGATCACTGCGACCTTTCCTTGAAGACGATTCATGCTCTGACTCCTCTGTCCGTTCAACGGGTCGCACCGCCTGCGATGGTTTGCGGATTGGCCTCGCGCTCGGCCACCGGTTCCTGGCGATAGTGGGTCGGGCCGTTGCCGAACATGCCGTACTGATCACGCGTAAAGTCGTACAGCGAATACGAATCCTCCTGTGGAGCGTTGGGGATGCCGTAGGCCTGAATGTTGTATTGCGACCCTGTGCGGAACAGCTCGCCGCTGTCATCCCAGGCGTCGTAGAGCGCCGCACCGAAGGTGTCTTCGTCGATGTAGTAGCGGCGTTTCTTCTGCGCATGGCGCACGCCGTCCTTGCGCGTGGCCTCGACCACCCAGACGCGATGCAACTCCCAGCGCTCGCAGGCCGGATTGATGTGTTTGGGCATCAGTTTGGTGTCCATGTCGCATTTCCACTTCAGGTCGTAGTTACTGTAGGGAATGAACATTTCCTTGGTGCCCAGCAGTTTCCAGTCGAAGCGATCCATCTTTCCGGAAAACAGGAAGATCTCGTCATAGAACGCCACCCCGCCAAACGCCGAGTTGGGCGTGTCGTAGGCAAACTCGGGGGCCTTGCGCACCCGACGCTGGCCTGTGGAATAGCTCCAGGCGTAGCGGTCTTCGGCCACCGGATCGAGGTAGTCCCAATAGCCGGATGCCTGCCCTGCGTTGCGCGCCGGAGCGATGGTCCGCGACCAGATACGCGTGCCGATCTTGGGATCCCGCGCCGGAACGTCGACTTGATAAAAGGGTTTTTCGCCCGTGGAGCGGTTGGTATTGGTCAGGGTCGGCCGGCCCTGATTCACCACCCAGGCACTGTGATTCCAGTCCCAGCCGTTGACGCCCTGATAATTGAGCAGGTAATTCCACATCACCTGCATGCCGTCCTTGGGCAACGGAAACGGCAGACCGCCACGGCAGGCCTCGGCCATCGACAGGCCGCCGTTCAACGTCTTGCATTCAGGGTTACTAGCGTTGCGCTGGGTCGCGGCGAGGAAGTTTTCCGGGTAGGCCGCAGTGCGGTGGGTCGGGTAAACCTCCAGGTAGTAAGTGGACGGGTTGCGTTTGAGCAACTGCATCTGCCCGGCGCCGAGCTGGTCGGCGTACTGATCGGCGTTAGCGGCGGTGATGCGCAACCTGGGCTTTTCATTGGCAAAGGGATTGGGCCAGTTGCCGTCGCCGGGCACCATGCCCGCCGGTACTTTGAGGCCGCCGTCGTAGGCCGGGATGGTGCCTGCCGCATTGCCTGCGGCGGTCGCGCCAAAGCGGGTCAACCGATGGCCGAGGTCGGATGCAGTACTGGAGGGGTCGGCGAAACAGGGGGCGATAAGCAGAGGTGTCAGTACCCCCGCCAGCAAGCCGTTGCGGATCGACATCATGGAAATCTCCCGTGAGTGTTTTGACAGAGGGAACAAGGGTCAGAAAGCGGTGCTCAGGGTCAGCGATACCCAGTCGCGGTCGGTCAGCCCGACATCGCCACGGCCCCCGACCACCGTATTGCCGACACCGGGAACATTGCGTTTGATGGTGTCGCTGCCGTAGCCGATGTAGGCCAGGGTGACTTCGTAGCGCTCATCCAGCACGCCCTTGATCCCGACCTTGTAGCTGTATTTGCCCTGCGCCCCGCCGCCGGTAGCGGCATTGCCGGAGAGGCCGTAGTCCACACTGATCGGCGCCGAGAGGTTCCAGCCGGGAAACACCCCCAGCCACTGCGGCGTGAAGTTGACGGCCATGCCGACGTAGTTGCGTGTCGCACAGCCCCAGTTCTTGTTCTGGCCGACGCAGCCGCCGTAGCCTTCACCGCGAAACTGGTCGGCGTTCTTGGTGACCTGCTGCAAGTGGCTGTAGGCGACTTCCGTAATCAGATTCCCGGTGTCGAAAAACCGCGTCTGCGGCAACAGCCACAGACTGTTGGCGACCACGTGCCAGGTGTCGCCACGGGCGCCCTGATCATCGTCCAGGCCGAAGCGGCTGGACAGCAGTGCGGCGTTCTGCCGGTACGACACGTCCACGCCCACCGACGCCCCGCCCATCACCGGGCCCGCCGACCAACCCAGGCTGTATTGCCGTACGTTCTCGGCGTACACGTAGCGAGCGAAATTGGAACCGACCTGCAGGCCCCACGGGTTGTAATCATCGAACTGGCGGTAAGCCAGCGACAGGTCCGAGTGCATGAAGTCCAGGCTGTAGGTGGCCATCACCCCCCAGTTACCGGCGTTTTTCGGGGTCTTGGGGTCAACGATGGGATAGGCATAACCGGGGGCGACCGGCAGTTGGTTCGGCCCCTGCAGCGCCACGTCGGCCGCCGCCAGGTAGGTGCCACCTTCCGGCGCCCGGGTGGTGTCCCACTCCAGGAAATACTGCGCCGCCAACGACAGCTTGTCGGTGACCTGCGCCTGAGCCGAGACCTGGGTCAGCGGCAGGAAAATTTCCCGGGTTTCGGTGCCGGGATTGGCCAGGGCCTTGCGACCGTCGATGGGCGCCTGTGAGTAGGACATGGCGTGACCGGCGATCAGCAGGCCGTTGCCCCAATACACGGTGTGACGACCGGCGCGCAGGCTGACCGGTATTTCACCCAGTTCGAAACGGGTAAAGGCGAAAGCGTCCAGCAACTCACCGCTGAAACCCCGGTGATAACGCCGGGTCTGGCTGGAGTAATGACCATCGCGATAGCTCGGCGTACTGGGGCCGGCGGGTGCGCCAGCATAGTAGACGTTGCCGCTGGCGGTTTCGTCGTCGGTGTCGGCGTAGGCCTGGTCGTACCAGGCCGAACCGCTGATGCGAAAGCCCTGGTACTGCTTGTAGGTCAGCTCCAGCTCGCTCATCAGGTCCACGCGATTGGTCACCACATCGCCACGGTCGAACTTGGAGTCGGATTCGTCATAGGTGGCATTGCGGGCCAGCGCATGGTCCTGATCCTTGGCCCGTACGCCAATGTTGTAACGCAAGGTGTTGTCCCAGCGCAGGTTGTAGTCCGGGTTGCCCAAGTCGTACTCGGCGGCCTGGGACTCACCTGCGATGATCAACAGGGTCGCCAGGCACAGCGCCTCGTTGAACTTCTCCCTCGTGGACTCTCGCATCGTGCGACCTCCGTCATGCCGATTGTTTTTATTGTGTGCCGACTGCCAGCTCAAGCGCTCATGGCGCTGGATGACGCTATGCAGTAGACGGCACATCCCAAGGGCTGACAACGCATGAGGCTATCGCTCAACTACCGGGTGCTATCGATGAAATACCGACGCTTGCCGACCGCCACGGCCAGGTATCTGTTTTGCCAATACCACCCTGCGTAATTTGTGATTTTACGATGCGCAGGTGCCTCCCTAGACTCGGCGGCATAACAGCAGCGCCGGGTGTCATCGCTCAGGCGCGCATACAACACGCCTGGAGAACCCGCCATGTCCGCCACCCCGTCGCTGGAAGACAAATATGTCCAGCTCACCGGTAAAGTCTTGCTCACTGGCGTGCAGGCGCTGGTTCGTCTGCCCTTGATGCAGCGCCAGCGCGACCTCGCCAACGGCCTGAATACCGCTGGGTTCATCTCCGGTTATCGAGGCTCGCCGCTGGGCGGTTTCGACCAAGCGTTGTGGAAAGCGCGTGACCACCTCAAGGCGCATCACACGGTCTTCAATCCCGGCGTCAACGAAGACCTGGCCGCGACCTCGGTCTGGGGCACGCAACAGGTCAGCATGTTCGAAGGCGCGACCTACGATGGCGTGTTCGGCATGTGGTACGGCAAGGGGCCAGGCGTTGACCGCTGCGGCGATGTGTTCCGCCACGCCAACGCCGCCGGCACGTCCCGATTCGGCGGGGTCCTGGTGGTGGCCGGTGACGACCACGGCGCACGCAGCTCCTCACTGCCGCACCAGACCGAGCATATTTTCAAGGCGGTGATGATTCCGGTGCTGGCGCCGTCGGGGGTGCAGGAATACCTCGACTACGGCCTGCACGGCTGGGCCATGTCGCGCTACTCCGGCTGCTGGGTCGCAATGAAGGCCGTGGCCGATACCGTGGAAAGCGCGGCCATCGTCGATCTCGATCCGCAGCGCGCGCTGCCGGTGATCCCCGACATTCCATTGCCTGAAGGCGGCCTCAATATTCGCTGGCCGGACCCGCCGCTGGCCCAGGAAAAACGCCTCATCGAGCACAAGCTGTATGCCGCCCTGGCCTACGCCCGGGCGAACAAGCTCGACCGGGTGGTACAGGACTCGGCTCGCGCCCGAATCGGCATCATCACCTCGGGCAAGTCGTATCTGGACGTCTGCCAGGCGTTGAAGATGCTCGGGATTGACGACGAACTGGCGCAGCAGATCGGCCTGCGGGTCTACAAGGTGGGCATGATCTGGCCGCTGGACGCCGAAGGTGTTCGGCAGTTCGCCGAAGGGCTGGAAGAGATCATCGTGGTCGAAGAGAAACGCCACCTGCTGGAGTACCAGCTCAAGGAAGAGCTGTACAACTGGCGCGAAGACGTGCGCCCGCGCATCGTCGGCAAGTTCGATGACAAAGGCGAATGGAGCCTGCCGCACACCGGTTGGTTGCTGCCGGCCGTGGGCGAGCTGACCCCGGCGCAGATCGCCCGCGCGCTGGCCCGGCGCATTCTACGTGTGCATCAGAGCGGCCCGCTGCAGGTGCGCCTGGCCGTGCTCGACGCGCAGCTGGGAGCCTGCGCGGCGCCGGCCAACCTGATGGAGCGGGTACCGCATTACTGCTCCGGCTGCCCGCACAACACCTCGACCAAGGTCCCCGAAGGCAGCCGCGCGTTGGCCGGCATCGGCTGTCATTACATGGCCGCCTGGATCTATCCGCAAACCCAGACGTTCAGCCAGATGGGCGGCGAAGGCGTGGCGTGGATCGGTCAGGCGCCCTTCACTCAGACCCGACACGTGTTCGCCAACCTGGGCGACGGCACCTACTTCCACTCCGGGTTGCTGGCCATTCGCGCCTCCGTCGCGGCGAAGGTCGCGATCACCTACAAGATTCTCTACAACGACGCCGTGGCGATGACCGGAGGCCAGCCGGTCGATGGCACGCTGAGCGTGGCGCAGATCAGCCGTCAGCTGGCCGCCGAAGGGGTGAAGCGCATTGTCGTGGTCACCGACGAGCCGGAGCGCTATGAAGCCATCACCGACCTGGCGCCGGACGTACCGGTCTATCACCGCGAACACATGGAAGAGGTGCAGCAACAGCTGCGCGAATACGCCGATGTGTCGGCGCTGATCTATGACCAGACCTGTGCCGCGGAAAAACGTCGTCGGCGCAAGCGCGGCAAGTTCGCCGACCCGGCTCGCCGGGTGGTCATCAACGAATCGGTGTGCGAAGGCTGTGGCGATTGCAGCAGCCAGTCCAACTGCATGTCGGTGGTGCCGGTAGAGACCGAGTTCGGTCGCAAGCGGGAAATCGACCAATCGTCCTGCAACAAGGACTTCACCTGCCTGTCAGGCTTCTGCCCAAGTTTCGTCACCGTGGAAGGCGGCAAACCTCGCAAGCCGGCGGCGTTGGCCGATAACGCCGAAGACCACTGGGATTTGCCTGAGCCGCAGCCCCTGGCGCTGGACCAGCCCTACAGCATTCTGGTCACCGGGGTGGGCGGCACCGGCGTGGTGACCATCGGTGCCTTGCTGGGCATGGCGGCGTTCATCGAAGGCAAAGGCGTGCTGAACCTGGACATGGCCGGCATGGCGCAAAAAGGCGGTGCAGTGTGGTCGCACATTCGTATTGCCGAGCGTCAGGAACAGCTGTATGCGCCGCGCATTGCCGAGGGCGAAGTCGACCTGTTGCTCGGTTGCGATCTGGTGGTCAGTGCCAACGCCGAAACACTGGTCAAGCTGCGCCAGGGTGTGACCCACGCGGTGATCAACTCCGAACAAAGCATTACCAGCGCCTTCGTGCGCAGCTTCGCCAGGCAGGCAGAAAGTGGCGATTTGCTCAGCCATCCCGACCCGGTATTCCGCACGGGGGGAATGTCACAGCAGATCAGTGACGCTGTGGGGCCCGAACAGGCGCTGTTCATCGATGCCAGCCAGATGGCCACGGCCTTGATGGGCGACTCCATCGCCACCAACACCTTCATGCTCGGCTTCGCCTTTCAGAAAGGCTGGTTGCCGGTGGGTGAACAGGCGCTGATGCAGGCCATCGAACTCAACGGCACGGCAGTGGCATTCAACCGCACGGCATTTCTCTGGGGCCGTCGGGCGGCGGTGGATAAACCGCGCATGGAAGCCCGGCTCAAGGCACTCAAGGTTCAAGGCACGGATCGCCAATTGGCCGAGACGCTGGAGCAGCGCATCGCCCGACGTGTGGTGTACCTGAACGACTATCAGAATGCCGCTTACGCGAAGCGCTATCTTGAGCGGGTCGAGCGTTTCATGAAGGCCGAAACCGCCCTCGCAGGCCAACCCGGAGCATTGACCGAAGCCGTTGCCCGCTATTATTTCAAGGTTCTGGCGATCAAGGACGAATACGAGGTAGCGCGCCTGTACAGCAACGGCGATTTCCTGAAAAAGGTCGAGGCCGGATTCGAAGGCGAGTACAGCCTGCGCTTTCACCTGGCCCCACCGCTTCTGCACAAGGCTGTCGCCGGGGTGGCACCGCGCAAGAGCAGCTACGGGCCGTGGATGCTGAAGGGGTTCAAGGTGCTCGCTGGTCTTAAGGTCCTGCGCAACACCTGGCTCGACCCGTTCGGTCGTACTCATGAGCGCAAGGTCGATCTGCAGTGGCTGGCCGACTACGAATCCTTGCTGGACGAAGTCTTGGGCCGACTGAGCGTCGACAACCTGGCACTGGCCGTTTCATTGGCCCAATTGCCCGATGCCGTTCGCGGGTATGGCCACGTACGGGAGCGCTACCTGAGCCACGCACGGCAGCGTCTTGCCGGGTTGCTGGAGCAATGGCATGGCAAAGTCGCGCCCCAAGAGGTCAGCGGTGCGATCCAGGTGCAACCGGCGCGGATTCGTGTAACGCAGTTGTAAGGCATGTCGCGCCAGGCAGCCTATGACACAGGCTGCCTGGCGCGACCATTTCCGGCTCTCTATTCGAGGTGAACCCATGCAGGCTCTCGCAGCGCTCGACGTCGTGCAAACCGATGCGCCACCTTCACCCCATGAACAGATCCGCGCCACCGCCCTGCAGCTGTTCGTCGACCAGGGTTTTCATTCGGTGAGCCTCCGTCAACTGGCGGCGGCTGTCGGCATGCAAGCCGGCTCGCTGTACAACCACATCGAGAGCAAGGATGCGCTGCTGTTCGAGTTAATCGAGCACTACGAAAACGCGTTGCTGCTGGCACTGCCGGGCAAGCGCCTGGTGGTGAGTGATCCACTCAAGGCCCTGAGTGCGTTCATCCGAAACCATGTCACCTTCACCTCCGAACACCGGCAACGCTGGCTGCTGGCGCGTCTTGAATTTCGTTGCCTGACGGCCGATCAACAGCGTCACATCCAGGCGCTGCGAGACCAGATCGCCAGCCGACTCGCTGCGATCCTGCAAGCAGGCATCGAGCAGGAGCGCTTCGTCCGCGTGCCGGTCAGCACGATGGTGCCGTGCATGCTGGCGATGCTCAACGAAATCAGCAGCTGGCACAGCCCCGGCCATAACCCGTCGCTGGCCGCGACGGTCGGGCTGCACACCAAGATGATCCACGGCGTGCTGCTGCCCTCCTCCTTTGGGCAGGGCGGGACTTCGGCTGAACGGTGAGGCTATGAAGAAAGGCGAACAGGTCAGGCCTGCGCATGAGCGCGGACACTGTGCTTGACTACCCCCCAGATCATCAGGTCATCACTGTCCAGCACACGGCGTGGCGGAAACTTGGGGTTCTCCGATTTCAGAATGACATCTGGCCCACGCATGTGCAGACGCTTGCACACCGATTCGTCATTGAGCGAGGCGACTACGATATCGTCATGCTCGGCATACAGGCTGCGGTCAACGATCACCAGGTCGCCACAAAAAATGCCTGCTCCCTGCATGCTGTCGTCCCCGACCCTGATCAGGTAGACATGAGGCGTGTCGATGTTGAAAAGCTCACCCAGCGAAACATGCTTTTGGATGTGATCGTCCGAAAGAGAGCAAGGCCCTGCTGCTTTGCGCAAGGAATAAAACGGCAGTTTTTGGCCGCCCGGCAGCAAAGGGCCAAGAATGGTGAGACTCATGATACGCGCCTTTTTTGGAGTTAACTGTATGTATGTACAGTTAACTCCGTGACTCACTTGCGGTCAATCTCACAGATCGGGATTTCGACGAGTGACAGCCTAAGAGCCCCTGCCGCGCCAGACCACTCACGAAGAAGCGCTGAGGGTGACTCGAAGCCGTGTTGCCGGGGGATTTACACCCCTGACGTCGTTGGTGGGATGGCAGCTCTACCAGCGCACCGTTGGCGTACTTGGCCTCCTCTGGATTGAACATTCCACTGCGAATGCTGACCCCGGTCTTTCCGGCACAGCGAATGCTGCGCGCTGAGCTTTTCTGCAGCGCGCTGGGTTTAAGACTGGCCAAGCTTCTTGAAGGCCAACACTGTAATCAGCAGCATGAGCCGGCGGGGAAACTGCCATAACAGTGCCGTAGCCGAAAGCTTTTTCCTGCTTTTGAAGCAGGAGCGATCCGACGAAATATCTACACAACGCGTGAAGAAGTCCGAAGCGATATTTTCGATTACATCGAAATATTCTATATCCCCAAACGCCGACACAGCAGTGCCATGCAGCTGTCTCCAGTAGAGTATGAAAAACGCTATTTCCTGAGCTTGGAGAGTGTCTAGGAAACCAGGGGCGATTCAAAATCAAGGAACGCACCAAAACCAAGACCGATCGTGTCGTTTTGCTCAACGAACGGGCTCTGCATGCGCTGGAGTTTGCTAAGGCCTACCACAAGAGTCGGTTGGCAGGCCAGGGAACACTCGATGCCCTTCCCTACGTTTTTCCTCCTTCGGAAGGTAGCGATCACATCAGACAGACATTGGACATGCATAAACAGTGGGGGCCGACCCTTGAGCCGCTGGTGTTCGCTATCGCCCACCATACAACTGTCGTCATACCTATGCGACAATATGCAAAATGTCTGGCATGAACCCCGCATTCATTTCTCAGCAGCTCGGCCATAGCGTGCAGATGCTGTTGTCGACGTATGCCTGCTGGATCAACTCAAGCTCCGACTGGAGCGAACTAGAAAAACTCAAAATTGGTATCAAATCGGTATCAGAGCTTTCTAGCAACAGCTAAGTAATTGATAGGTAAAGCACTTGATTTCCACAGCTAACATCACGATGCAGTTTGGCGCCAAGCCGCTGTTCGAGAACGTCTCGGTCAAATTCAACAACGGCAATCGCTACGGCCTCATCGGCGCCAACGGCTGTGGCAAATCCACCTTCATGAAGATTCTGGGCGGTGACCTCGAACCGTCCGGCGGTCAGGTCATGCTCGAGCCGAACGTGCGCCTGGGCAAGCTGCGCCAGGATCAGTTCGCTTATGAGCAATTCAGCGTCATCGACACGGTGATCATGGGTCACGAAGAGCTGTGGAAGGTCAAGGCCGAGCGCGACCGCATCTATTCGCTGCCGGAAATGAGCGAAGACGACGGCATGGCCGTTGCCGAACTGGAAACCGAGTTCGCCGAGATGGACGGCTACACCGCAGAATCCCGCGCTGGCGAGTTGCTGCTGGGTCTGGGCATTCCGCTGGAACAGCACTTCGGACCGATGACCGAAGTTGCGCCGGGCTGGAAATTGCGTGTGTTGCTGGCGCAGGCGCTGTTTTCCGATCCGGAAGTGCTGTTGCTCGACGAGCCGACCAACCACCTGGATATCAATACCATTCGCTGGCTGGAAACTATTCTCACGGCGCGTAACAGCACCATGATCATCATTTCCCACGACCGGCACTTCCTCAATAGCGTCTGCACTCACATGGCCGACCTGGACTACGGCGAGCTGCGCCTGTTCCCGGGCAACTACGATGAGTACATGACCGCGGCGACCCAGTCCCGTGAGCAGTTGTTGTCGGATAACGCCAAGAAGAAGGCACAGATCGCCGAGCTCCAGACCTTCGTCAGCCGCTTCTCGGCCAACGCGTCGAAAGCCAAGCAGGCCACTTCCCGCGCCAAGCAGATCGACAAGATCCAGTTGGCCGAAGTCAAGCCATCGAGTCGCGTCAGTCCGTTCATCCGTTTCGAGCAGACCAAAAAGCTGCACCGCCAGGCCGTGACCATCGAGCAGATGTCCAAAGCCTTCGATGGCAAGACGCTGTTCAAGAACTTCAGCTTCACCGTCGAAGCCGGGGAGCGCGTGGCGATCATCGGCCCGAACGGTATCGGCAAGACCACCTTGCTGCGCACGCTGATGGGCGAATTGACGCCTGACGCCGGATCTGTGAAGTGGACTGAAAGTGCGGAACTGGGCTACTACGCGCAAGACCACGCCCACGACTTCGAAGACGATGTCAGCCTGTTCGACTGGATGGGACAGTGGACTCAGGGTGAGCAGATCATCCGTGGCACGCTGGGCCGCATGCTGTTCTCCAACGACGAAATTCTCAAGTCGGTCAAGGTCATTTCCGGTGGTGAACAAGGCCGCATGCTGTTTGGCAAGCTGATCCTGCAGAAGCCCAACGTGCTGGTGATGGATGAACCGACGAACCACCTGGATATGGAATCGATCGAAGCGCTCAACCTGGCGCTGGAGAACTATCCAGGAACGCTGATTTTTGTCAGTCACGATCGCGAGTTTGTATCGTCCCTGGCCACTCGTATCATCGAGCTGAGTGCTAACGGCGTTACCGACTTCAGCGGTACTTATGACGACTACCTGCGTAGCCAGGGTGTGGTGTTCTAAGCCGTACCGTGTCATACCCAAAGCCCCGTCCACAGGACGGGGCTTTTTTTATTCGGCGACCGGCTGCGTATTCAGACCGTTGCCTTGGGCTACACAGTCAGCCTGACGGCTTTAATATTGCGCGAGCTGCCACCTCGTCGCCCCCTCCATCGCAGCACGGCATCGATCCGGCAAAAAACACAAAAATGATGACAAGAATTTCATTCCGGTGCACTCAAGCCGTTTGACACTCGACCATCACTCCCCGAAGCTGCTGGCTACGCAACAATGGAAATGGGTATGTCTAACGCGTCTCCACAGCACCCCACAGCGCAACTGAAGGCTCGCCGCCGCTGGAAGGTTGCGATCGCAGCCATCGTGGTGCTGGCGTTGATCGCACTGGGGCTGCTGGTCAGGGGCTGGCATGCGCCGCCCGCCACGCCAGCCGTCAACCACAGTTACGCCGAAGCCTTGGAGCAGGCCCACAACGGCAAGCCAGGTGCTGCGCGAGTGCTCTATCAGCAATTCACCCGCACCGACCTTTCCGACATTCGCCGCGCCGGATTACTGGCCGAACTGACCAACTACCCCAGTGCCCAGGCGCTGAAGATCCTCGACGGCGACCTCAAGCGCCCTGCTCCCCTGGTACAACAAGCGGCGATCGACACTGTCGTCGCTATCGTCCCGCAAGCGCAACGCAGCCTGTTGATCGGCCCCCTGCTCGATGATCCCGATCAAGGCGTGCGCTTTAGCGCTGTACGCGCATTACTGGGCTTGTCGCCCGACGACGTCGGGTTGTACTACGGGGCGCTTCAGGACGCCGCTGCGCAATACGAAAGCACCCTGGCCTCGCAGCCCCCCAGTGGTCAAAGCCAATTACAGCTGGCAAAACTGTTCGTCAATGGCGGCGACAACCGCAAGGCGGCCGATGCACTGGAGCTGGCCTTGAAACTGGAACCCGACAACATTCAGGCTGGAGTCGCTCAGGTCCAACTGCTAGACCAGCAGGGGCAGACCGATCGTTCGCGTCAACAGCTCGCTCAGTTACAGGACAAACATCCGCAGTCTTCATTGCTGCAACACGCGCTGGGCATGTGGCTGCTGCGTCACCAGCAAAATGAGTACGCGTTACTGGCCCTGGCGAAGGCCGTGGAGCTGGAGCCGGAAAATATTGCTTATCGTTATGATCTGGCCGTCGCGTTGCACGACCTCCAGCAGATTGAACCCGCGCAGCGCCAACTGGAAGATATCCTGCAACGACAGCCCGCCAATCGCAGCGCCCGCATCCTGCTGATCAGTTATTGGAAGCAAGCCGGACAACTGCAAAAAGTGCAGGTTTTGCTGGCCGAGCTTGAGCAATTGAACCCTGATGACCCGGCTTTGCAACAAGGGCAATAGCCGTCCTAAACAGCATCGCCAGCGCAGAGCAATAGTTTCCATCACCCGCCTAGTTCGAGAAATTACTTACAAAGACTCGTCCTCCGATAAGGTAATTTTTTGTCGGCGCCGGTTATCTAGCAGGCAAGTTTCATTTAACAAATGCGCCTGCCCTATTTTCCCCCCCGCAAAAAACGTGCATTATTTGCCCGTAGCGAATGATAACTACCCCGCTATCGACATGAAGCTGACAGCACAGCGTTAGTTTGCTGGCCAACGGCGATGTCAAGCGCTAAGGGGTAGTGACAGAATGAGCACAGGGCCCTTTATTTGCGTCTTTGTTGCTTGCGTTGGGCTGACAACAGCCATTCACCGCCGGAGTACTATATTTGTCCAGACTTGCCGAATTTCGTGCAGCAGAAAAAGCCCTTCAGGAACAGCTGGCCCAGCTGGAAAATCTGAAGAATGATGCCGGACTGAAAAAGGAGATCGAATTCGAACAGAAGCTCCAGGCCCTGATGAGCACCTACGACAAGAGTCTGCGTGATGTCATCGCCATCCTCGACCCTAACCCGTCGAACACCACTGCAGCGCCCGCCGGCCCGAAACGTCGGCGTGCGCGGGTGGTCAAGGTCTACCACAACCCGCACACCGGCGAGTTGATCGAGACCAAAGGCGGCAACCATCGCGGCCTGAAATCGTGGAAAGAGCAATACGGTGCCGAGACCGTGGACTCTTGGCTGCGCGGCTGACCACTCGCCGGACACTATCAGCGTCTTATAAAAAAGCCCCTGATGCAGGGGCTTTTTTATAAGCCTGATAAGTGCAGTCATTATCCGTGCAACGCGGATGGCAGAAAGTGCTTTAGACACGCCCGGCTCAACAGCCAAAGCGCCAAGTTCGAAATCACTCTGAGCCGCGATATCCGTCTTCCGATTGTACAACTACATACAGGCGGCGATCTCGGGTTCCATACGAAAGCAGTAATGAGTGGGTGTTATTAGTCCGATCCATAGTGCGGCGAGAACTAAGGATGCCGGGGATTGCGCCGACGAACAACTGGTGAAATTTTTCGTCGCTGCGTGCATTAAAGAAGTTCTTCACATTTTTTTCACACTCACTTCTACAGGATGGAGGCTGCTAAAGGATTAGCACCCCATGCCCGCTTCGGCGGGCTTCTTTATGCCCGGCGCGGACTGTACAACTGGTCGGTCAGTCCTCACGGTGTCACGTTCAGACGCAGGCTATCCCTGATACGCACCACTTCATCCCTGTTGGCGGCATATCCATCGGCCGAGCCCGCATAGGACAGCGACCAAGCCATCTCCTTGTTCGCAGCTGCTACCAGCGTCTGAGTTAGCACGTGGGTGCCGTTCTGAGTGACGGTGCAGGTGGTTTCCATGGCGGCAACCTCGCCCAGCGTGCTCTCTTTCATCTTCGTACACACGCTCTGATAACCGCTGTGGACAAAATTGATCTGCACTGCCTTGCGCATTTCCAGCAGCACGCCTTGAACGTTGACTTCGTGACCAGGCTGCAAGCGCGTTTGAGTCAGCTCCACCACCATGACCGGGTCTCCCCTGTCATCGTTTTTGACGGCGCGCTGACGTGTTTGCACTGAAGGACGCCGCGCCTCGGGTGACGGCTCTGATTGCGGCAGTGTCTGGACCTCCCAGTCACTGGGCCAGACGATCACCGTGTCTGCTGCCTGTGTGTGACTGACGCCGAAGGCCAGGCAAGCACCTACAAGCGATGATGTACGTAATGAGAAACGCATTTGCGGTACCTGAACGTCGAGCCACAAAGTCTGAGCCACCCAGCCCACGCTCACAAGCGCTGCGAGGCAAGTCATGCACTTTCGGGTTTGGCTCGGGCGCCGTGTCCCGTATCATGGTGCAACATTTATAGAATGACCCGGAGTCACCATGAGTCTGCACGAACTGAACACTTTTCCTGGCGTCACTGCCCAGCCAGAGGCCGCTACTGCCCAATTCGTGTTCAACCACACCATGCTGCGCGTCAAGGACATCACCGCCTCGCTGGATTTCTACACCCGCGTGCTCGGTTTCAGCCTGGTGGAAAAGCGCGATTTCCCTGAAGCCGAATTCAGCCTGTACTTCCTGGCGCTGGTCGATAAGGCGCAGATTCCGGCCGATGATGCCGCACGCACGGTATGGATGAAGGGCATTCCCGGTATCCTCGAGCTGACCCACAACCACGGCACCGAGAAAGACCCGGCATTGGCCTACCACAATGGTAACGCCGACCCTCGCGGCTTTGGTCACATCTGTGTGTCGGTACCGGATATACAGGTCGCATGCGCACGGTTTGAAGCGCTGGGCGTGGACTTTCAGAAGCGCCTGACCGACGGCCGCATGAAGAGCCTGGCCTTCATCAAGGACCCGGACGGCTACTGGGTCGAGATCATTCAGCCGACCCCGGTTTGAGCTGATCAACCGTTTGTATCCGCGCGGCTTGTCGGCAGTGGCGTTTTCGAGAACGCCACTTGCGCCAAGGCAGACCGCTACGCCATGGCGAATATAAAAAAAACCTCATGATTGCTCATGAGGTTTTTTGTTTTTACCCATTCTCAGCCAGGTTTCAAGCCGGGGCGCTGGTGCGGATCAGATGATCGAAAGCACTCAGGGATGCCTTGGCACCCTCGCCCACTGCAATCACGATCTGCTTGTACGGCACCGTGGTGACGTCTCCGGCCGCGAAAATGCCAGGAATCGAGGTTTCGCCACGGTTGTCGACAACGATCTCGCCGCGTGGGGACAGCTCAATGGTGCCTTTTAACCATTCGGTGTTCGGCAACAACCCGATCTGCACAAATATCCCTTCGAGCTCGACGTTGATCTCTTCGCCAGTGATACGGTTCTTGTAGCGCAGGCCGTTGACCTTCTGGCCGTCGCCGGTCACTTCACTGGTCAGGGCACTGGTCAGCACCGTCACGTTGGGCAGACTGTGCAGCTTACGCTGCAGAACCGCGTCCGCGCGCAGCGAGCTGTCGAATTCCAGCAAGGTCACGTGAGACACGATGCCGGCCAGGTCGATCGCCGCTTCCACACCCGAGTTACCGCCACCGATCACAGCAACGCGCTTGCCTTTGAACAGCGGGCCGTCGCAGTGCGGGCAGTACGCCACGCCCTTGTTGCGGTACTGCTGCTCGCCCGGCACGTTCATTTCGCGCCAGCGGGCACCTGTCGCCAGAATCACGGTTTTGGACTTCAACACGCCGCCGCTGGCGAACCTGACCTGATGCAGGGCGCCATCCTTGCCAGGTATCAACTGGTCGCCCCGTTGCAGGTTCATGATGTCGACTTCGTATTCCTTAACGTGCTCTTCAAGGGCCACGGCCAGTTTCGGGCCTTCGGTGTGTTGTACCGAAATGAAGTTTTCAATAGCCATGGTATCCAGCACCTGACCGCCGAAGCGCTCCGCCGCGACACCCGTACGGATGCCCTTGCGTGCGGCATAGATCGCGGCAGCAGAGCCTGCAGGGCCGCCGCCGACCACCAGCACATCGAACGCCTCCTTGGCGTTGAGTTTCTCTGCCTGGCGATCGCCGGCGCTGGTGTCGATCTTCGCCAGGATTTCCTCCAGGTTCATGCGGCCCTGGGCGAACAGTTCGCCATTGAGGTAGATGCTAGGCACCGACATGATCTGACGGTCGGTGACTTCCTGCTGGAACAGGCCGCCTTCGATAGCAACGTGCTGCACGCTGGGGTTCAGCACGGCCAGCAGGTTCAACGCCTGGACCACATCAGGGCAATTCTGGCAGGTCAGGGAGAAATAGGTTTCGAATTTGAACGTACCGGTCAGGGAACGCGCCTGCTCGATAGTTTCCTCAGTGGCTTTGGACGGGTAGCCGCCGACTTGCAGCAGCGCCAGTACCAGCGAGGTGAATTCGTGACCCATCGGCAGACCGGCGAAACGCAGCTTGATGTCCTGGCCCGGGCTGTTCAGGGCGAAAGATGGCGTGCGTGCGTCGGAGCCGTTGGTGTCGAGGGTAATCTGATTGGAGCTGCTGACGATGTCGTTAAGCAGCGCCAGCATTTCCTGGGATTTCGCGCCGTCATCGAGGGACGCGACGATCTCGATCGGGCGAGTGATCCGCTCCAGATACGATTTCAATTGGGCTTTAAGATTGGCGTCCAACATGAGGGCATTCCTTTCTTCATTTTCAGGGTCTGAAAAAACAACGCCCGGGCGATAACCGCCCGGGCGTTTTTTGGGGGCGATGCGGCTTGCTGTCTTACGGGCTGTACGCCCCCGGTCCTCTCATAAGGACTTAGATCTTGCCGACCAGGTCCAAAGATGGCGCCAGTGTGGCTTCGCCTTCTTTCCACTTGGCTGGGCAGACTTCGCCCGGATGAGCAGCAACGTACTGAGCAGCCTTGATCTTGCGCAGCAGTTCGGTCGCATCACGGCCAACACCACCGTCGTTCAGCTCGACGATTTTGATTTCGCCTTCCGGATTGATCACGAACGTACCGCGGTCAGCCAGGCCAGCTTCTTCGATCAGTACGTCGAAGTTACGGGAGATGGTCAGGGTAGGGTCGCCGATCATGGTGTACTGGATTTTGCCGATGGCTGGCGAAGTGTTGTGCCAGGCAGCGTGGGCAAAGTGTGTATCGGTCGATACGGAGTAGATTTCAACGCCCAGCTTCTGGAAGGCGTCGTAGTTGTCGGCCAGGTCTTCGAGTTCGGTTGGGCAGACGAAGGTGAAGTCGGCTGGGTAGAAGAACACCACAGACCATTTGCCTTTGAGGTCAGCATCGGAAACTTCAACGAAAGAACCGTTTTTGAAAGCGGTCGCCTTGAACGGTTTTACCTGGCTGTTAATGATAGGCATCGGTTGGATCTCCTTAGGGTTTGTGAAAAACGGTTGCGAACAACAGGTGTAGAAAATGCGGTGTGAAATCGATAGGAAGGATCTTACGCACAATCGCCGGCAGCGGCTCATTGGCAAAGCTGATGCCGGTGATTGGTTTTCGCTATACGGGAACTCTATAGATAGCAGAATTCAGTAACGCCCTGACGCCGTGCAAGACAGGGCCTCTAGACCCGTCCCATCAGGTCCGCCCGATAGCGTACTCACATCGTCCCTTGATGTTCAACCCGTAGCAGACATCGGCTGAAAAATCCCGCACCATAGGCGTTTTGGCAGTACGTAATCCATGATACGTAACGAGGACATGATTCAGGAGTCGGCATGGCACGTAGTGGCATAAACAGGTCTGACGTCCAGGCTGCGCGCCTGGCACTGCTGGCCAAGGGGGAGAATCCCAGTATCGATGCGATACGTATCCAAATGGGTAACACGGGTTCCAAGAGCACCATTCACCGTCTGATGCGCGAGTTGGACGCAAACGAAGGTGACGTTACCGGGCCGCAGATCGACGCCGAAATCAGTGATCTGGTAGCGCGGCTGGCAGCGCGATTGAAAGCGCAGGCGCAGGAGAGTATCGACGAAGGCCAAGCCCGGCTCGATGCCGAAAAGCAAACGCTGCAGTCCACCCTGGCCAGCGTTGAGCGCCGACTTGCCGACCTCGTCGAACGCCATGCCAGGCAGACGACCAGCCTGGGCACGCAAACCGCCACTCTACTCAGCACCCAGCACGCCTTGCAGACGGAGCAGAAGGATACCGTCCGCCTGGCCCAGGTCGCTGAAGACATGGCCACACGGCTACAGGACAAGGAACGGCAGATCCAGGCGCTCAAGAATGAGCATCTGCAAGCCCATACGCAATGCGCGCTGTTGCAGGAGCGTTTGCAGAACGCCCAGAGCGAAAACGACAGGTTGCAGGAGCGCCTGACCGAACGCGACCAGCAGAATCGCGTACTGGAGCTGATTCTGATCAAGACCGAGGTAGCGCTGGAAAACCTGCGGGCGGGACAACCTGCCGCTGACACAAGGTGAGTTGCGAAAGGTCCCTACCCTAAGGCGCTTCGATCAGCCGACGAACCCGCTGGGCCAGGTCATCGACGCTGAATGGCTTGGTCAACATGTCCATGCCCTTCTCCAGAAAATCACCTCGAACCTCAGCATTACGGGCATAACCGGTCATGAACAATACACGCAGTTGCGGGCGTTGCAGGCGGGCGATCTCGGCCAACTGCCGGCCATTCATCCCCGGCAGCCCAACGTCAGTGACCAGCAGATCGATGCGGCCGGCGTCTTGCAGCAATGGCAAGGCAGCAGCGCCATCGGCCGCCACCTCCACCATGTAACCCAACTCGCGCAGCACATCGACAACCAGCATCCGCACATCGGGCTCATCCTCAACGACCAGCACGCGCTCGCCCTGCGCAGCCCTGGGGGCCGCGTCATCGGCGCGGGTCGGCTGCTGCTGCCGGGTGGATTCGATGTGGCATGGCAAATAAAGATCGATGCGTGTGCCCCGACCCTGGGCACTGTCGATCTGCACGTGCCCGCCTGTCTGATTGATAAAGCCGTACACCATCGACAGCCCCAGCCCTGTGCCCTGCCCGATCGGCTTGGTGGTAAAGAAGGGGTCGAATGCCCTGGCGATCACTTCGGCCGACATTCCGCTGCCGGTGTCCTGCACGCTGAGCCGCACGTAATCGCCAGGCGACAGCACCTCATGCTGCGCCGCGACGTGAACGACGTCGGTCTGAATCAGCAGCCGCCCACCGTCGGGCATGGCGTCCCGCGCGTTTATTACCAGATTCAGTAACGCGTTTTCCAGTTGGTGCTCATCGGTACTGGTCAGGCGCAGCGCCTTGTTCAGATCGATTTCCAGCTCGATGCTTTCGCCGATGGTGCGACGCACCAGTTCCTCCATGGACATCACCATCTGGTTGACGTCCACCGGCCGCGGGTCCAGCGACTGCCGTCGAGCAAAAGCCAGCAGGCGGTGCGTCAGCGACGCCGCCCGATTGGCCGAACTCATCGCCGCTTCGATGTAGCGATCGATCTCCGAAACCCGCCCAGCCGCCACTCGCCTCTGGATCAGGTCCAGCGCGCCGAGGACGCCGGTCAGCATATTGTTGAAGTCGTGGGCGATGCCGCCGGTCAACTGGCCGATTGCATCCATTTTCTGCGCGTGACGCAGTGCATCCTCAGCCTGAGCCCGTTCGCTGATTTCCACCTGCAGACGTTGGTTAATCTCGGCCAATTCACGGGTGCGCTCGGCCACCCGCCGCTCGAGACTTTCATTCAGCTCGCGCAAGGCATCTTCAGCGCTGACCTGCGCGGTAATGTCGGTGCTGGTGCCCAACCAGTAGGTAATGCTCCCCTGCTCGTCACGAATGGGCAGCGCGCGGCAGAGGAACCAGCGATAAAGTCCGTCCTTGCCACGCAGCGGGAAGGTGTCTTCCCAGATCGAACCGGTGGCGAAGCAGCGCCTCATGCGTGAATCCACGCGCTCCAGATGATCGGGATGGTGCAGAGAGCGCCAGCCCAGCGCCATCATCGCTTCGTGGGACGTGCCGGTGTAGCTGTACCAGCGAGCGTTGTACCAATAGATCGTTCCGGCAGGATCGGCGATCCAGGCCAACTGGCTCATGTTGTCGGCCAGGGTGCGGAACTGACGTTCGCTTTCATGCAGGGCGTCGGCGCTGGAGGCCCCCTGGTCGTTAGCTTCCCGATCTTCAGGTGCAGTGGGATTCAGGGGCATGGCGGCCGGAAAACTCTTGCTGGTCAAAAGCGGTTCCATCCTTATAACGATTGCAGGCCCGACACTCATCCATGAGCCCAGGATCTTTACCTCAACGCGCTGCGGTACGCATGGTGACGAACTCTTCTGCCGCCGTGGGGTGCACACCGATGGTGTCATCAAACGTCTGCTTGGTCGCTCCGGCCTTTACCGCAATAGCCAGGCTCTGGATGATCTCACCGGCATCCGGGCCCACCATGTGACAGCCCAGTACGCGATCGGTCCTGGCATCGACCACCAGTTTCATCAACGTGCGCTCCTGATTGTCGGTCAGCGACAGCTTCATCGGCCGGAAGCGGCTTTCGAAAATCTGTACGTCGTGCCCCGCCTTCTGCGCCTGCTCCTCGGTCAATCCCACGGTGCCGATGTTCGGCAAGCTGAATACGGCGGTAGGAATGTGATTGTAGTCCACCGCACGATATTGCTCCGGTTTGAACAAACGTCGCGCCACCGCCATGCCTTCGGCCAGCGCCACCGGCGTCAGCTGCACTCGACCGATCACATCGCCCACCGCGATGATCGAGGGTTCGCTGGACTGGTAATGCTCGTCGACCTTGATAAAGCCCTTCTCATCCAGCGCGACGTTGACTGTCTCCAGTCCCAGGTCATCCAGCATCGGGCGACGCCCGGTGGCGTAGAACACCAGGTCGGTATTGAATGTGCTGCCATCGTTGAGCCTCAGGTCGAGGGTGCCGTCGGCGCACTTTTCAATGCTGGCGATTTCGGTCTTGAAGCGAATGTTCATGCCGCGCTTGTGCAGCTCTTCATGCAGGTGTTCACGCACTCCATGATCGAAACCTCGAAGGAACAGCTCACCGCGATACATCAAGGTGACGTCCGCGCCCAGGCCATCGAAGATCGAGGCGAATTCGACGGCGATGTACCCGCCACCGACGATCACCACACGCTTGGGCATTTGCTCGAGGAAAAATACCTCGTTGGAGGTGATGGCGTGTTCGCGACCCGGGATATCCGGTATCTGTGGCCAGCCACCGGTGGCGATCATGATGTGTTCGGCAGTGTGCACTTGGCCGTTGATTTCAACTTCATGGGGACCCCGCAGGCGGGCGTGACCTTCCATCAAGGTCACACCGCTGTTGGCCAGCAGATTGCGGTAGACGCCGTTGAGGCGGCTGATCTCGCGGTTCTTGTTGGCGATCAAGGTCGGCCAGTCGAAGCTGGGCTCGCCCCTGTTCCAGCCGTACCCTTTGGCCTGTTCGAAGTCTTCGGAAAAATGCGCCCCGTATACCATGAGTTTTTTCGGCACGCAGCCGACGTTGACGCATGTCCCGCCCAGATAGCGGCTCTCGGCGACCGCCACGCGCGCGCCGAAACCGGCAGAAAATCGCGCGGCACGGACGCCGCCGGAACCGGCGCCGATGACGAAAAGGTCGAAGTCGTAAGTCATGTTTTTCTCCTGGGCAAGGGGGCTAGCATAACCGCTTCAGCGCCTCGGGCAAGGGCTCCAGGACAGAAACGACAAAGCCACCCGAAGGTGGCTTTGTGCTGCAATACAGTGACCGGCGAATTACCGGTACACAGGCATCATTGCGTAGATTTACCGGTTTTGTAGAAGTGCTCGAAGCAGAAGTTGGTCGCCTCGACGTAGCCTTCGGCGCCGCCACAGTCGAAACGCTGTCCCTGGAACTTGTAGGCCAGGACGTTACCTTCGGCTGCTTGCTTCATCAGGGCGTCGGTGATCTGGATTTCGCCGCCTTTGCCTGGCTCGGTCTGTTCGATTTTCTCGAAGATGTCCGGGGTCAGAATGTAACGGCCAATGATCGCCAGGTTCGACGGTGCGTCTTCCGGCTTTGGCTTTTCAACCATGTCGGTCACGCGGAACAGGCCAGGCTTGATTTCTTCCCCTGCGATCACGCCGTATTTGTTGGTTTCACTCTCAGGTACTTCCTGAATCGCAACGATGGAGCAGCCATAGTGCTTATGCAGCTTGACCATTTGCGCCAGGACACCATCGCCTTCCAGGTTTACACACAAGTCATCGGCGAGCACTACAGCAAATGCTTCATTGCCGATCAAAGGACGACCGCTAAGAATCGCGTGACCCAAGCCCTTCATCTCGGTCTGACGGGTGTAAGAGAAGCTGCACTCGTCGATCAGGCGACGGATGCCGACCAGGTATTTCTCTTTGTCAGTGCCCTTGATCTGGTGTTCCAGCTCATAGCTGATGTCGAAGTGGTCTTCCAGCGCGCGCTTGCCGCGCCCGGTCACGATGGAGATTTCCTTCAACCCGGCTTCAAGTGCTTCTTCCACGCCGTACTGGATCAGCGGCTTGTTGACAACTGCCAGCATCTCTTTGGGCATGGCTTTGGTCGCTGGCAAGAAGCGAGTGCCGTAACCGGCTGCAGGGAACAAGCATTTCTTGATCATATGAGTCCTTGATGGGGCTGGGGGTGTTGCGGCGCAGTCTAATCAGGAGGCGATCACCTTACAATGCCCCGCCACTGGCCGATTCGATGTGTTGGTAGATGAGCAGACGCGCAGATAGTTCCACCCGTCTTACGGCAAGTTCTGCGCATGCATGCGCAAGTAGCAGTGCGCGATCCGATGCAACGACGCCTAATCGCCATGGGCAGCGATCGGTGTGCAGGCAAACCTTCCATCAGCCGCCTGGCAAAATGTCTGCAGCACTGCCGCAAAAGGGCGTCTGCCCCGTGCATCCACCTCGCAATGACTGAAGCAAGCGTAGCCGCTGCCTGCTGGTTTACGTAGGAAAATAATGCCAATCGGCCTTATTATGCGCGCCTGAATCACTTATCGAGACGGATCGATGTCGGAAGTCAAAAGCGTAAACGGTTACCAGATAAAGAAGCTGAACGATGGCCAATGGTGGCTGGTCGGCCACGATGAAGAAGCGGTCGCGGGTCCGTTCGACAGTGAGAGCAGCGCCATCGAGGTCGCTGCCGTGTTTCAAGACACCCCTGCTCCGCGCCGCCGCGCTGACAAGAAAGCCTGAGCGATGCCCCATTGTTCGGGCCCGCCAACGCGAGGCCTGAACCGTTCAAGCCTGAGCACGATTGACCAAAAAATGTTTTGATGATGCCGGAACGATGGCACCGAAGGTCAGTCTCAAGGAGGCTGATTATTCAACCTCGGCCCTCATCGTGAAGCATTCGAAATGATCAAGATTCTGTCCATCATTGTAGTACTGGGCCTGACCGGCTGCGCGACCGCGCAAAACACCTACCTGAAAAACGGCAAGCAAGCGTTGAGCATCGACTGCTCAGGCGAAGCCATGTCGTGGGCGGCATGCTACGAGAAAGCCGACGCCTCCTGCCCTGGCACCGGCTATAACATCGTCAGCACCAACGGCACGCCGCAACCCAAGGAAGATGACAAGACCCTAGGCGTCGATGTCGGCAACTTCAAGACTCGCAACGTGCTGGTCATGTGCAAGTAAGCGCACGCATTCTTCAAGGTTCTTTGAACCGGCCCCATCAGCCCGAAATGCAGGCATTAACGGCGTGCTGAATGTCCTTGGGCCGCAGGGGGTTGTTACCACCGTCTTCAAACAGCTTGATCGAGCTGCCCCCTGAGCGTTTTTCGATATCGACGATGGCCGTTGGCATGCCGCTGGAAAACTTCTGCGGAACGATGACCCTCAGGCCTTCCTTATGCGGCTCGATCTGCGGTGGCTTGCGACTGTCACTGATTCTGGCAACGAAGCACTCGGCGTATTCCTGCGGGTTCTTTCCTGACATCACACTCATGGTGGCGGGGGTGTGCTCGATGTCAGTCACGCTGGCGCAACCCGTCATCGCCAGAGCCAAAACTACAACAGCCAGTTTCATACAATCCCTCCAATAAAGGCTCTACGACACACCAGGTGCTGATTAAATCCCTGGTGGTCGGATTTTTTCGCCGCGCGCGCGGTAATAAAAATATCAACGGTCATCAACCCAGGTACTTGCCGTGCTATCGTTTCAGGTTTTCGAGAATGCCTGTCTTCGGAGACACCCATGAAATTCGTACACCAGCGCGAGCACCTCAACGAAGACGACGTCGTCGTCATCGAGTGCTCCCAGCTCTGCAACATACGCCTGATGAGCGACGCGAATTTCCGCAGCTTCAAAAATGGCGGTCGCCATACCTACCACGGCGGCGCATTCGACCGGTTTCCGGCAAAAATTGCAGTGCCCAGCACTGGCTTCTGGAACATCACTATCGACACCGCCGGGCGCAAGCTGGATACCCATGGTGGCCGAAAGACTACGTTCACCCATTCGATCAAGATCGTAAGACGCACTTCTTCGCGCCTGAGCTGATCACACCAGTCAACCACGACTCGCGTGAAATCTTTGTGGTTTGACGCCTGCATCCACTCTTTTTCGAGGAATCGATCGTGAGTACGCCCGCCCCCGTCGTCAAATATGCCATCAGCTATAAACTCAACGGCGAACGCCGCTTCGAGTTCGCCCTGCTGCAATCCCCCAGCGCTGAAGAAGCGCTGGCCGCCCTGCAGAAAATGCACAGCGGCAGTGAAGACGTGATCAGCGACGTCAAGGTCAGCAAGGCGCTTTAACCGGAGCCGCCGCGATGATGCAACGCAAGGGCACAACCCCCGCCACCCTCGACCTGTTTGCCGACGACGCGCCGCAGTCGCCGGCCACCCAACGCATTGGCCCTCGGTCATTGGTCTTTCGCGGCTTTGCATTACCCAGGGTTGAGCACTTGCTGCCAGCCCTTGAAGCTATTCTCGTTCAGTCGCCTTTTCGCAACATGGTCACTCCCGGCGGTCACACCATGTCGGTTGCGTTGAGCAGCTGCGGCGAGTTCGGCTGGACCACCGATCGTCAGGGTTATAAATACTCGCGCATCGATCCTCAGAGCGGGCAGCCGTGGCCGGCAATGCCTGAAATATTCCTGGAGCTTGCGCAGGATGCAGCCGACGCAGCCGGGTTTGCGGGTTTCATGCCTGATGCCTGCCTGATCAACCGTTATATTCCCGGGGCAAAAATGTCCCTGCATCAGGACAAGGATGAGCGCGGCCTTCAATGGCCGGTGGTCTCGGTGTCGTTGGGCATTGGGGCGATGTTCCTTTTCGGTGGTCACGCCCGTGGCGACGCCGCCGAGCGCGTACCGCTCTTTCATGGCGATGTAGTGGTTTGGGGTGGCGAAGACCGACTGCGTTTCCACGGCGTAATGCCGATCAAACAGGCCGAGCACCCGCTGCTGGGCGAGCAGCGGATCAATTTCACGTTTCGCAAGGCGCGTTGAGTCGCCGGACTTATTTCACATCGCCCAGCCTGATTTGGCAGACGTACAAGGCCTGCGGATGTATTGGGTGCGCGGTGAGCGCTACAGCGGCAGCCTCGCCGGCAGGATGATCGAAAACGACGTCGTACACGGCCTTTTGCACAGGCTGGCAGTGCCGCGTGAGGGCCTAGTGCCAAACCTTCGACGTGATCGGCTGGCACCGCGCTGCACCCGTTAAGGGAGAGGCGAGCAAAGCAGTCCGGGGACGGTCAACCACTCCCTCCGTTCAACACTCAGGCGCGCTCAGCGCGACAGGCTCGTTCGCCGCCCGCCGCTTTCACCCAATGTCGCTGAAAGCTGCGTCAAGCGCTTGTTCGAGCTGCATTAACTCGATCTGCGGCCCGCCGTTCCACCGAGCAGTGAGACGTACACAATCCACAAGCACATGCACGCCTTGGCCGGTTCTGCTTCCCGGGTATTTGCGCAGCAGCAGTTCTACCACCGTGCTCGTCAACCAGACGGATCGGTCCGAAGACCATGATGTGTCCTCGAACGCAAAAAGCAGATCACCTTCTCGAGCATTGACGATCTGCGGGGAACAGACCCACAAGGAATGGCGCGGCTCCCAAAGCCGTACCTCTATGCGGTACATACCGTCGGGCGAAACGGACTGACATTCGATCGGGTACATGCTAGCTGCCACTGCGCTATAGCCTAAACGTTTAAGACACCGGTCATCGCCATAAAGCATTGCCGCTTGACTGCACAGGGGCGCGGCGTCTCGCCCCCGCCATGCGCAATATCAAGTGCGTTGACCCACTCCTGAATCAGGCCAACCACGGCGCCCTAAGCTGACGCCCGAGTTTTCACTGGACATACAACGCGATGCAGGTTCAACGCAGTGTTGATGATGCCGATATGACTGAACGCTTGGGGGAAGTTCCCGAGCATGCGCCCTGCCCGCGGGTCATATTGCTCGGCGAGCAAGCCAACGTCATTGCATAATCCGCAGAGTCGCTCGAACAGGTCGCTGGCCTCCTGCTCCCGTCCCTGCAAGACGTAGACGTCGGCCAGCCAGAATGAACAGACGAGGAAAGTGCCTTCGCTGCCGGACACGCCATCAGCACTGCGCTCGCCGTCATAGCGCAACAGCAGACCGTCTTGCATCAGCGCCTTCTCGATCTGCGTCACCGTGCCTGTGACACGCGGGTCGTCCACCGGCAGGAACCCGGTCAGTGCAATCTGCAGCAGACTGGCGTCCAGCTCACTGCCGCCGTAGGTCTGCACGAAGCTACCCAGGTCGGCGTTGTAGCCGTTGGTGCACACATCGGCATGGATTTCGTCGGCGATAAGCCGGTAATGCCGACCACGCTCGCGATCCTGCGCGTCATCACTTTGCGTCAGCACGGCAGCATTTCGATCGAACGATACCCAGGCCATGACCTTCGAGTGCGTGAAGTGCCGAGGCTCGGAGCGGATCTCCCAGATGCCTGCATCCGGCAGATGCCATACCTGTTCCAGGAACGGCATGATCACTTTCTGGATCTGCGTGCTGCGCGGCAACCGGGGCAGACCGCTTTTGAAGGCCTGCGTCATGGCATCAGCCACCTCGCCATAGACATCCAGTTGGGTCTGGGTCGCGGCACCATTGCCGATGCGGACCGGACGGGAGTTCTCGTAGCCGCTGAGCCAGGGCAGTTGATATTCTGGCAGGCGCCGCTCACCGCCCAAGCCATACATGATCTGGATCTGCTCGGGGTTGCCGGCCACCGAACGCAATAACCAATTGCGCCAGGCCGTCGCTTCTTCGTAGTACCCCAGGTTCATGAACGCCAACAGTGTCATGGTCGCGTCACGCAACCAGCAGAAGCGGTAGTCCCAATTGCGTTCGCCCCCTAACTGCTCGGGCAACGATGTGGTTACTGCCGCCACGATGCCTCCCGTGGGCGCATAGGTCATGGCCTTGAGGGTAATCAACGAGCGCTTGACCTGAGCCGTCCACGGCCCGACATCGGGGCAGCGACCGGAAAACTCCAGCCAGAAACCCTCGGTTTGTGCCAGCGCTGCTGCAATGTCGAAGGCCTGGCGGACCGGCTCGTGAGACGCTTGCCAACTCAATGCGAAGCCCAGCCGCTGTCCGGCCTCGACCGTAAACTCGCTTTCGGTGTGATGATCCAGTGGATGCAATTCGGAAGGGGTGCGCAGCACCAACATGTCCGGGCCCGCCACGGCAGTCAGGGTATGTGGCTCGCGCTTCTCGACCCAAGGCACGGTGCTGCCGTAGTCGAAGCGAATCGCCAGATCCATGGCGAAATCGACGCGCCCTTCCAGTCCGATTACCGCCCGCACCACGCTACTGTCTTCTGCCATGGGCATGAAATCCACCAGCATGGCGGAACCGGAGTCGGTGTTGAACAGCGTCTCCAGAATCAGCGTGCCGTCGCGATAACTGCGCCGGGATTGGCATTTGCCATCGGTGGGGGCGATTTTCCAGCGACCGTTATCACTGTCGCCCAGCAGCGCGGAGAAGCAGGCAGGTGCGTCAAAACGCGGGAAACATAACCAGTCCAGCGACCCATCGCGGGCCACCAGCGCCGCAGTACGGCAATTGCCAAGCAGCGCGTAATCTTCGATCAATACAGCCATGGGGCAGTGTTCCCTCTTGGTGTACAACACAATCGCCTGCGCAAGCCCGGCTGACCAAGCCGCGCAGAAGGCGCCGCGCATTCAACGCGGCAGAATGTAACGTTCGATGGCTTTCGCCACCCCGTCCTCCTCATTGCTGTCAGTCACGTAATGGGCGTGAGTCTTGACCCCGGTCTCCGCCTGGCCCATCGCGATCGACAAACCCGCACGCAGGAACATCGCCACGTCGTTGCCAGCGTCGCCGATGGCTGCCGTTTGAGCCAGCGGCACGCCCAACGTTTCAGCCAGGGTTTGCAGTGCTGTGCCCTTGTTGGCATCCAGGGCCGTGACGTCCAGGTAGTAAGATTGCGAACGGGCCGCCAGCGCGGTCTCGGCAATCAACGGATTGAGCTGGGTTTCCAGTCGCTTGAGCAATTCGAAATCCTTGCTCGCGGCAACGATCTTGTCGATCCGATCAATGTAGTCGTCGAAATGATCGACCTGAACGAAGTCGTAACCCAGCGTGTTGCGCTCGTGCTCGACGTAATCCCCTTGCGGGTCGAGCAGCAGCCACTGATCGTCGGCGAACACCCACACCGCCACCTTCTGGCCAGCGAATAGCTCAAGGCTGGTGCGCGCCGCCGCGGCCGCGATCCGGTGAGCCTTGAGCAAGCTGCCATCCGGATTGATGATGTTGGCGCCATTGAACGCCACCGTCGGCACATCGATACCCAGCGCCGCGATCTGCTGACGCATGGCACGCGGTGGTCGACTGCTGGCGACCGAGAAATGAATCCCGGCCTCATGCAACCTGCGCACGGCATCAATATTGGCTTGGCTCAAGCTGTGATCGGAGTGCAACAACGTGCCATCGATATCGGACAACATGAAACGGATGAGAGGCTGCGCAGAGTCGCTCATCCCAGGGGTTGCCAGCTATGGCCGTCGCGGACCAGCAGTTCGTCGGCGGCCGCAGGCCCGTCCTCGCCCGCCTGGTAGGTTTCCACGTGAGGATCCTTGGCCCAGGCATCGATGAACGGCTGCACCGCACGCCAGCCGTTTTCGATGTTATCGGCGCGCTGAAACAAGGTCTGGTCCCCGATAAGGCAATCATAAATCAGGGTTTCATACCCGGTCGAAGGCTGCATTTCGAAGAAATCCTTGTAGGCAAAACCCATCTCGATGGTTTGCATGTCCAGCGTTGGCCCGGGCTTTTTGGCTTGCAGGTCAAACCACATGCCCTCGTCCGGCTGAATCTGGATCTTGAGGAAGTTAGGCTTAACCCGGTCGACCTCGGTATCACGGAACTGCGCATAGGGCGCAGGCTTGAAGCAGATTGCGATCTCGGTGTCACGCACGCTCATGCGTTTGCCGGTGCGCAGATAAAACGGAACACCGACCCAACGCCAGTTATCGACCATGACCTTGAGCGCGACGTAGGTCTCTGTCGTGCTGTCCGGCGCGACCCGATCCTCTTGACGATAACCCGGCACGCTTTTGCCACCGATGTTGCTTTCGGTGTACTGGCCGCGCACCGAATTGGCCAGGGCCTCCATCTCCGACCAGGGCCGAATGGCACCGATGACCTTGGCCTTTTCACCGCGCACCGCGTCGGCACCGAAGGCTGCGGGAGGTTCCATGGCAACCATCGCCAGCAACTGGAACAGATGATTAGGCACCATGTCACGCAATGCGCCGGTGGTCTCATAGAAGCTGCCGCGGGTTTCGACGCCCACGGTTTCCGAAGCAGTGATCTGCACGTGATCGATGTAGTGATTGTTCCAGAACGACTCGAACAAGCCGTTGGAGAAACGGCTGACCAGAATGTTCTGCACCGTTTCCTTGCCCAGATAATGGTCAATCCGGTAGATCTGCTTTTCGGACATGACCTTCAGCAAGCAGCTGTTCAGCTCGACCGCACTGGGCAAGTCATGGCCAAAGGGCTTTTCGATCACCACGCGGCGGAAATGATCGTCGCCTTCACCCATCAGGCCCGACGAACCCAGACGCTGAGTCACTTCACTGAAGAAGCGCGGCGCGGTCGCCAGGTAGAACACGGCGTTTTTAGTGCCGGTGCTCTTGATCTTCTCATCGATGGCCGTGTAAGTGCCATCATCGAGAAAGTCACCCGTGATGTAGGTGATGCGCTTGGCCAGGCTGCTCCACAACGCCGGGTCCAGAGGCTCCTTGCCGCCTTCGGTGACCTTGCTGGCCGCCTCCTGGCGAATGAAATCCTCGAGTTTACCGGCGAAGTCGGCATCGCTGACGGTGTTGTGATCGACGCCAACGATGTGCAGGTCCTCACCCACCAGTCCGTCACGGAACAGGTTGTAGAGGGCCGGCATCAACAGCCGCTTGACCAGATCGCCGTGAGCGCCGAACAGGAACAGCGTGGTCGCCGGAGCGACCGGGGCCTTTTGCTTGCTTTGGGTCAAACCCATTATTTTGGTTCCTTATGACCACCAAATCCGAAACGCATGGCGGAGAGCATCTTGTCGCCGTACGTGCTTTGTTGACGCGAGCGGAAGCGGGCAAACAGAGAAGTCGACAGCACCGGCACCGGCACTGCCTGCTCCATGGCGGCTTCGATGGTCCAGCGGCCTTCACCGCTGTCGGCCACGGAGCCGGAGTAGGCGTGAAGTTGCGGGTCGGTTGCCAGGGCGTCTGCGGTCAGATCCAGCAGCCAGGAGGACACCACGCTGCCACGACGCCAGACTTCGGCGATATCGCCCAGGTTCAGATCGAAACGCTGATCGGCGGGCAGGTTCTCCGAGTTCTTGGTCTTGAGGATGTCGAAGCCTTCGGCAAACGCCTGCATCATTCCGTATTCGATGCCATTGTGGATCATCTTGACGAAGTGACCAGCACCGGGCGGGCCGGCATGGATGTAGCCTTGCTCGGCGCGCGGGTCGGCATCCTTGGCGCGGTCCTTGGTCCGCGGAATGTTGCCGATGCCAGGGGCCAGGGTCTTGAACAACGGATCGAGACGGTTCACGACCTCGGACTCCCCGCCGATCATCATGCAATAACCGCGCTCCAGCCCCCAGACGCCGCCGGAGGTACCGACATCAACGTAGTGCAAGCCCTTTTCCTTGAGCGCGCGGGAGCGACGCACGTCATCCTTGTAGAAGGTGTTGCCTCCATCGATGATCACGTCGTCGGCATCGAGCAAGTCAGCCAGGACATTGATCGTGTCCTCGGTCGGCGCGCCAGCAGGCAACATCACCCAGACCGCTCGAGGTTTCTCCAGCGCGGCGACCAGAGACTTGAGGTCGTCGGCCGGTGTCGAACCTTCGTTGGCGAGCACGGTGCGAGACTGCTCATCGCGATCATAGACCACGGTCGTGTGGCCATTGAGCATCAGTCGACGTGCGATGTTGCCGCCCATGCGGCCTAGTCCAACAATCCCGAGTTGCATGTAGAGGTGCTCCTTAATTCTTAAACAGGGGTGCCCCATTTTATAGCCCAGTGCCGCCTGTAGGGTTAGTCCGGGGAGGCAAACGAAGGTTTCCCGGTGAAAATAGTTTCATGTGGGGACGCCAAAGCCGTTGTAGGACGCCTGGATTCGCGATCAAGAAACGTTCGCGACAATAAAAAATAAAAAAGTTCCTTTTTTACGCAAAAGAAATCAGAATCCGCGCCGATAAAGGTAGGAGCACGGACAAGTCGGGTCGCGATGATGTCATTGCTTGAACCTTACTAAGTTGAATCCGCCATTTGCGAGGTGAGCAATGGGCACTGTACTACCGGCAAGCGTTCCACAGACTCTGTACGTTACCGTTCGTCGCGATGAGCTGCGTCAGCTTAGGGAAGAAAGGGATCAGCTGCAGAAAAAAGTCGCGCAGATGACCTCCATGCTACAGCGCGTTCAGTACGCCAGCAGCGGTGCCGCTCTTCACGCCTGAACCTTCTCGCGCTTTGCTGACTTGAGGCAAGCCCGACGGCGGCTTGCCCTTGTGAACCCTTTCCTGAACTACACCTTTCTTTTACATCCCCCGCTTTGACGGTCTTCTGTCCGACCAGACACATCCACCAATGTTCCGCTCGCCCGCGAATCCCGATCCTGAGCTTTCGACGTTCTGCTAACGCCCCTCTCACGTTTTTTTCACTTGCCCGACTCCATACTCGTGAACGTATACGGAACGACTGTCGGCCTGCTGCTGTCCGCACACCCCTTCCACCGCACCCCTCGCGGCCACCGGGCCGCCCGTGAGATCCATAGCTGGAGCGCCTGATGGCAATAACGAAACAGAGCACCTCGACTCCGAAAGGGTTCGATTGGGCCGGCGTGGCCTGGCTTTTCCTGTTCTTCTGGTACTTTTCCGGCATCACACAACTATTGATTCAACTGACCGGCATCACCGGCTTTTCCGGCTTTCGACAAGCCTTCGTGATGAGCGGTATCTGGCTGGCGCCGATGCTGATTTTCCCCAATCGGACCCGCGTCATGGCGGCGGTGATCGGGGTGCTTTTGTGGGCCTGCTCGATGGCCAGCCTGGGCTATTTCTTCATCTATCAGCAGGAATTCTCGCAAAGCGTCATCTTCATCATGTTCGAATCGAACATCTCTGAAGCCGGCGAGTACATGACTCAATACTTTGCCTGGTGGATCGTACTGGCGTTCATCGCCCACTCAGCATTCGCGATCTTTCTCTGGACGCGCCTGCGCCCGGTGTACATGCCCCGTGGTCGCGCCTGGATCGTCGCCACCGCCTTACTGGTCGGTATCATCGGCTACCCACTGGCCAAGCAAATATCGCGTAACGACACGCTTGCCGCAGGCCTGGAGGGCTTTGAATCACGCATCGAACCTGCCGTGCCCTGGCAGATGCTGGTGGCCTACCATCGTTACACCCAGCAGTTGGACGGCATGCAGGACATGCTCACCACCAGCAGCAGCATCCCGCCACTAAAAAACCTCAAGGATCAGCAGGCAGGCCTGCCGACAACGCTGGTGCTGGTCATTGGCGAGTCGACCAATCGGGGGCGCATGCATCTTTATGGCTATCCGCGCCAGACCACCCCAAACCTGGACGCCATGAAGGACCAGCTGCAGGTATTCAATAATGTCATCACCCCTCGCCCGTACACCATTGAAGCGCTGCAGCAGGTCCTGACGTTTGCTGATGAAGAAAACCCGGACCTGTACCTGAAGACCCCGTCCATTGTCAGCGTGATGAAGCAGGCCGGTTATAAAACCTTCTGGATTACCAACCAGCAGACCATGACCAAGCGCAACACCATGCTGACCACGTTTTCCGAACAAGCCGATGAGCAGATCTACCTGAACAACAATCGAAACCAGAATGCCCGCCAATATGACGGCGATGTGCTGGAACCGTTTGCCAAGGCGCTGAACGATGCTGCTCCGCGCAAGCTGATCGTCGTGCATCTGCTGGGCACGCATATGGCGTATCAGTATCGGTATCCGGAGCAGTACCAGAAATTTACCGGGCGCGAGGGCGTGCCACCGGCGATCGGTGACAGCAAGCTGGAAATGTACAACAGCTACGACAATGCCGTGCTTTATAACGATTTCGTGATATCGAGCCTGATCAAGACCTACAGCAAGGCCGACCCTAACGGGTTCCTGTTGTACCTCTCGGATCATGGGGAAGATGTGTACGACTCGCCCGGCCATGAGACCCTGGGCCGCAATGAGGCCAAGCCGACGGTCCCGATGTACACGGTGCCGTTCATTGCCTATGCCTCGCCGAAATGGCGCGAGACCCATGACTGGAACTTCGAGAGCATTCACAACCGGCCATACAGCAGCTCGAACCTGATCCATACATGGGCGCAACTGGCCGGCCTGAGCTTTGATGAGATGGACACGACAAGAAGCCTCGTCAGCCTCGATTTCAAGGCGCGCCCACGGATGATTGGCGATCCTTACGCACAGAAAGGGCTCAGTGATTATGCGGTGATGGAGAAGTTCGCCAAACAACCTGACCGGGTGCCCGAGGTGGCCAGGCGATAGGACACTGCGATCACCGCGCACACGAAAAAGGCCTGCATGATGCAGGCCTTTTCACGAAAGTGTGCAACCGTATTGTGTGGGAGCCGTCGGTGGCATGAATACCGATCGATGGACTCACTCATCGCCCCTCAGAGCCATAACAGCATCGGAGGCAGTGAAGCCCGTGGAACCGCTGTCGCTGGCGAGCCAGGGCGCTACAGGAGCGGCTCTGCGGTTAAAGCGCTTTTTGCCAGAATAATGCCCGGCCCATCTGCGGATCGAGCTGATAGTCGCTAAAGCCGAGCTTGCGGTAAGCGCCCTGGGCGATGACGTTACCTTCCAGCACCTCAAGCGTTATCTTACAGCAGCCGCGCTGGCGGGCGATTTCCTCGACCTTGGCCAGCATTTTTTGGCTGATGCCCTGCCCCCTGGCACTAGCGACGACCGCGACGTCATGGACATTCACCAGTGGGCGACAGGCAAAGGTGGAGAAGCCCTCGAAACAGTTGACCAGCCCTACCGGTTCACCGGCGATGAACGCCAGCACGCTGAAGGCATGGGGCCGCTTGGCGAGTTCGGCCGCCAATTGCTGACGGGTGTCCAGGGATAGCGGTACGCCGCCGCCCATAACATCCATGGCGTATTGATCAAGCAGGAAACCGATGGCTTCAGCGTGGACCGGGTTGCTATAGCTGGCTTGCAGGACCAGCACCTCAGGGGCTTGCATTGATTTCCTCTACAACTAGGGGAGGTGACAGGCAGCGGGACAACAGCCCCGCCTACCGCGTGCCAGGATTCTACCGTGGGACGCGCTAAAATTTCTCGATACAAAAGTAGGATTTTTCTCATTGCGCACAAGATTCGAGCCATCGCGCCGTGAGAAAGGTGCTGAATGAAAGATGAGGGAGGCGTGATGCCCACGATCCCGAAAGTCCGGATTTGCGAAACCGGGAAAATATTGTCTAACAATCCGACCAGCGGTCACTGCCGTCCACGGCGAGCCAACACTGCCCCAGAACGGCGCGTTCTGCGGTCAGCTATTTTTTGTAGCGCATTGGACACATTCCTACAAATGCTCCGGACGCCGCACGCCAGACATTTCCGATAAAAAAGTCGAAACTTCTACAAACGGCCTGGGTCAGCTGTTTAGAGCGCCTATGCTGTTGAATAACGCCCGAGCAGAGGCCGCTTTCACCCTGCCCTTCATCATGCAATCGGTAAATGGGTACCGATCTTGCGTAGGTCTTGCGTGCCTGGCCATAGGAAATGGCTGATTGGAAATCAAGTGCTGTACCAACACTGCGTATCGAATTGGAGAAAACGATGATTAGTGCCGCTGTCAAAACCCAGAAGGGAGAGAGTTTTAATCAGCCGGCCAGCGAGCTGACCCGTCTGCAGGTCTTCGCAACGACGAGCGCACCACTGCTGCAACTGCCCCCTGTTCAACCGGGCATTTCCCTGGCGAACCGGAAAAAAATCCTGTTCGTCACCTCGGAATTGGCCGATCTGGTGAAAACCGGCGGTCTGGGTGATGTGTCTGCTGCACTGCCGCGCGCCATGCGCCACCTTCACGATGTACGCGTGCTGATTCCCGGCTATCCACAGGTCATCAATAGCGGTAACCCGATTCACATCATCAGCGAGCTGAGCGGGCATGCCGCCCTGCCGCCCTGCAAGATCGGTCGGATGGACATGAAAGACGGATTGGTCATCTATGTGCTGATCTGTCCGGAACTGTATGAGCGCGAAGGCACGCCGTATGGCGATAACCAGGGCCGTGACTGGTCCGACAATCACATCCGTTTTGCACGATTGGGGCTGGCAGCGGCTGATTTCGCCGCCGGGGCCGTGAAAACCCAGTGGTGCCCGGAACTGGTACACGCCCATGACTGGCCAGCGGGTCTGGCACCTGCCTATATGAAATGGCGTGGTCAGAGCACGCCAAGTGTGTTCACCATTCACAACCTTGCCTACCAAGGCTTCGTCAGCACCGCTTCGAGCCGTGAGCTGGGTATCCCCGACTCCGCGTTGACCCCGGACGGTATGGAGTTTTACGGCAAGTTGTCGTTCATTAAGGCGGGCATGGCTTACGCCAGCCACATCACCACTGTCAGCGCGACCTACGCCAAGGAAATCACCACCGCGGATTTTGGCTGCGGTCTGGAAGGTTTCCTGCAAAGCAAGGCTGACATCGGCAAGCTCAGTGGCATTCCCAACGGCATCGACGAAAGTTGGGATGCTGCCACGGACGACCACTTGATTTGCCGTTTCGCGCCCAATGAATGGACGCGCAAGGAAATCAACGCCGACTATGTGCGCGAGCTGTTCGAGCTCCAGCCCTCGACGGGTCCATTGTTCGCGGTGGTGTCACGCCTGGTCTATCAAAAGGGTCTGGACCTGACCATCGGCGTTGCCGAATACATCGTCAGCAAAGGCGGCCAGATCGCAATCATTGGCCGCGGCGAGCCCGAGGAAGAAGACGCGATGCGCGAGTTGGCGGCACGCTTTCCCGGCCAGGTCAGCGTACGCGTAGGCTTCAACGAAACCGACGCCCGGCGCATGTTCGCTGGCAGTGACTTCCTGCTGATGCCGTCGCGTTATGAACCCTGTGGCTTGAGCCAGATGTATGCGCAGCGTTTTGGATCGCTTCCGGTTGCACGCAAAACCGGTGGCTTGGCTGACACCATCGAAGACGGTTGCACCGGATTTCTGTTCGACGAGTCCACCATTGAGAGCTACACCGAAGCGCTGGCCCGCGCGTTCAACGTCTTTGCCAACCCGACACTGCTCAATGCCATGCGCTGCCGCGCCATGGCCGCTCCGTTCGACTGGCACAAAGCGGTTGAACCCTATGCCGACCTGTATCAGGAACTGCTGAAAAAGAACGCGGGCGCTGCACTGCATTACTGATCGATGAACTAAAAAGGGGTAACGGATGCCTTTGTGCACGGATGATCATTGGTGCCACGGCGCCGTTCTGCTGAATACCGAGCGCACCCGGTTTGCCCTTTGGGCGCCGGACGCCAACACCGTAAGTGTCGAGATTGAGGATGGGCCGCCGCAGGCCCTGACCCCGCAGAAAGAGGGCTGGTTTGTCCTCGAAACGCATTGCCCGGCCGGTTCGCGCTATCGCTACACAATCAATGACGAACTCCATGTACCTGACCCGGCCTCCCGGGCTCAGGCCGGCGACGTGCACGGTCATAGCGTGGTGGTTGACCCCCAAGCGTACGCCTGGAAGCACGATGCATGGCAGGGCCGTCCATGGGCTGAGGCGGTGATCTACGAGTTGCACGTCGGCGCACTGGGTGGCTTTGCCGGCGTCGAGCTGCACCTGCAGCACTTGGTCGATACCGGCGTAACCGCTATCGAACTGATGCCCATCGCGCAATTTCCCGGAAGCCGCAATTGGGGCTATGACGGCGTACTGCCCTACGCTGCGCAATCGTCCTACGGAACACCCGAGCAACTCCAGCACCTTATCGACACGGCGCACGGCCTGGGATTGGCGGTGATTCTGGACGTGGTCTACAACCATTTCGGCCCGGACGGTAATTACCTGGGTGCTTACGCCAAGCACTTTTTCCGCAGCGACAAGAAAACTCCATGGGGAGACGCGATCGATTTCCGACGTTGCGAAGTGCGCGACTTCTTCATCGAAAACACCTTGATGTGGTTGCACCAGTACCGTTTTGACGGCCTGCGCTTCGACGCGGTGCACGCCATCGAAGACCCGACCTTCCTTAAGGAACTGGCTGAACGGGTTCGCCAATCCACGCCAGCGGGACGTCATATCTGGCTTATGCTGGAAAACGAGTTCAACGAAGCTCACCGTCTGGAAAAACACTACGACGCGCAGTGGAACGACGACGGTCACAATACCTTGCACGTGTTGTTAACCGGCGAAACCGACGCTTATTACACCGATTTCGCACAGCAGCCGACGCACAAACTGGCACGCCTGCTGGGTGAAGGTTTCGTCTATCAAGGCGAACCCACCCGCCATGGACACACCCGTGGCGAGCCGAGCGCGCACTTGCAGCCGACGTCATTCGTGCTGTTTTTGCAGAACCACGACCAGATCGGCAACCGTGCATTGGGTGAGCGCCTCGCCCAGTTGAGCCCGCCTCAGGCGCTGCGTGCTGCCACCGCGCTGCTGCTTCTTTCGCCGATGATTCCGCTGATGTTCATGGGTGACGAATGGGGGGCCAGTGAACCGTTCCTGTTCTTCACAGATTTCCACGACGAACTGGCAGACGCAGTGCGTGAAGGGCGCCGGGGCGAGTTTGCCGATTTCGCCGCGTTTGCCGACCCGGCCAAGCGCGAACGGATTCCCGACCCCAATGCGCTGCAAACCTTCGAATCATCACGGCCAGCGTTCGACGCACTGATGCTGGAAACCGACAAGGGGCAGGATCATCGCAGCTGGCTGGCGCTTTACCGCGAGCTGCTGCAGATCCGCCACGCGCAAATCGTACCCCGGCTGCAAGGCGCCGAAGCCCTCGGTGCGCAGGTGTTGGCCGACAAGGCGGTCAGCGCACGCTGGCAGATGGCGGATGGTTGCATCCTGCGCATCGACCTTAACCTGAGTGAGCATGCCGTGCAGATCGTGCCGTACAGTGTCCAGCGGGTTCTTCACCAGTCCCATCCCAAATCGGCAGAACTTTCCCAACAGGGCAACCTCCATCCATACACGGCCATTGTCAGCCTGATATCAAGTGACGTTGTGGAGGAACAGGATGAGCAATGAGCAACTGGAGATGCTGGCCGCCGAAGCCGGATTATCCGTGGATTGGAAGGACGCCAACGCAAGACCGCAACGCGTCAGCCCCGACGTGTTGCGCAAAGTGCTTGCCGGTCTTGGCTACCCAGCTGAGGATGACGAGCAGATCGCCGAAAGCCTCTCGCAGTTGCAGGATCAAAGCCTGTCTGCCACGCCTCCCCCGCTGCTGACGGTCGATCATGGCAGCAATCTCGACCTTTCCATTTGGTTCAAGCCGGAAACACCATTCGTGCTGGAGCTGGAAGACGGCTCGCGGCTGGAGTCCAGACTGAACGCCAGGGGCGAACTCCCAGCGCTGGCCACCGTGGGTTATCAGCAACTGGCAATCGATGGGCAGCACCTGACCATCGCTGTAGCACCGAAAACCGCTTACACCGTGGCCATGGCCACCGATGTCAATGTACCGCGCACGTGGGGCTTGACCTTGCAGCTGTATTACCTGCGTCGCGAAGGCGATGGTGGGTTCGGCGACACTCAAGCGCTGGAAACCTTTGCCCGTTCGGCCGGCGAACGCGGCGCGGCTGCAATCGCCATCAGCCCCGTGCACGCGATGTTTTCCAACGACAGCGAGCAATTCAGCCCGTACTCGCCGTCCAGTCGCTTGTTCCTCAACGCGCTATACGCAGCGCCCGGAGCGATTTTGGGTGAACAAGCCGTGCGTGCGGCCATTGAGCAAACCGGTCTGGCGAACGAGCTCAAACGCCTGCAAGCCCTCCCTTTGATCGACTGGCCGGCGGCGGCTGCTGCAAAGTGGAAGCTCTATCGCGCGCTATACGCCAGTTTCATCGGCGCCAGTCATCCACTGCACGAGGACTTCAACAGCTTCCGTCATGCCGGCGGTGAGGCGTTGGAGAACCATTGTCGCTTCGAAGCCCTGCGCGACGAGAGTCAGGCGCTGGGCATCGGCGGCAACTGGCATGAGTGGCCGCAACAGTTCAAGAATCCCCGCAGCGATGCCATCGATGAGTTCGCTGCCAAACACAGCGAGCAGATTGGCTTTCATGCGTTCGCTCAGTGGTTAATCGCCCGGGGCCTGGAACGCGCGCAGACGGCAGCACGTACCAGCGGCATGAGCATTGGCCTGATTGGTGACCTGGCGGTGGGGGCCGACGGCTCAGGCAGCCAAGCCTGGAGCCGTCAGGATGAACTGCTGTCGGCACTGACCGTCGGTGCACCACCGGATATTCTCAATCGCTCCGGGCAGAGCTGGGGCATTTCCGCGTTCTCGCCCACGGGCCTCAAACGTAATGGATTTCGCGCCTTCATCGAAATGCTGCGGGCGAACTTTGCCCACGCTGGAGGGTTGCGCATCGATCACGTGATGGGGCTGCAACGTCTGTGGGTGGTGCCGTTGGGCTCACCGGCCAGCGAAGGTGCGTACCTGAATTACCCACTGGACGACATGCTGCGCCTGCTGTGCCTGGAATCCTGGCGTCACCAGGCCGTGGTGTTGGGTGAAGATTTGGGTACGGTGCCCGACGGCCTGCACGAGAAGCTTTCCAGCCGTGGCATTCTTGGCATGCGCGTGCTGTTGTTCGAACAGGACAACGCCCGCTTCAAACCGATCATCAAGTGGTCCGACGACGCTTTGGCGACCACCAGCACCCATGATCTGCCGACCCTCACCGGCTGGCTTACCGAGCTGGACATCGACTGGAACAAGACCCTCGGCCATATCGACGACGATACTGAACGCAATTGGCGCCAAAACCGCGAGCGCGAGCGCCAGGGCTTGCTTACCGCGTTGCGGGAAAACTACGCGCTGCAGAATGACGATGCCAGCGCGATCATCGATGCCAGCGTGCGCTACCTGGGGCATACCCGAGCGCCGCTGGTGCTGTTGCCTATCGAAGACGCACTGGGGATCGAAGAACAAGCCAATTTTCCGGGTACCGTCGACAGCCACCCCAACTGGCGTCGGCGACTTCCCGGCGATACGGCCGCCTTGTTGGACGACGCTAACGCGGCGCGTCGTCTGGAAATCCTGGCCGCAGCACGTCAACAAGCCGCGGAGCGTGATCAATGAGTCAACCAGTGAACCCACCCCTAAAATCGTTACGCGCGACGCAGCGTCTGCAATTCCATAAAGACTTCACCCTGGACCACGCTACGGCCCTGGTGCCCTATTTCGCTCAACTGGGCATCAGCCACATCTACGCCTCTCCGTTGCTCAAGGCGCGGGCCGGTTCGATGCATGGCTATGACGTGGTTGATCCACGGATCATCAATCCTGAGCTGGGCGGCGAACCCGCGCTGCGGCGTCTGGTGGCCGAATTGCGCAAGCATGGCATGGGGCTGATCCTGGACATCGTGTCCAATCACATGGCCGTCGGCGGCGCCGATAATCCCTGGTGGCTGGATCTGCTGGAGTGGGGTCAACGCAGCCCCTACGCGAAGTTTTTCGACATCCAGTGGAATTCTCCGGACCCGCTGCTCAAAGGCCAGTTGCTGCTGCCGTTCCTGAGCACCGATTACGGTACGGTCTTGCAGAACAACGAAGTGCCGCTGCGCTTCGACTCAGACAAGGCAAGCTTGCGCGTCGAGCATTATCAGCATCATTTCCCGATCAATCCAGGCACTTACGGGCCCGTGCTCAGGGCCGCGAAACGCCCTGAACTGGATGCGCTGGCCGAGCGCTTCGATCAGTTGGATGCCAACCCCCAGGCTTACGCAGATGCCCAACAAAGCAAAGACGCGCTGGCAGCGCTGATCAAGTCAAAGCCGGAGCTGATCCACGCGATCGAAAGCGGTCTGGAGCAGTTCGATTCGAGCAAGCCCGAAGGCTTCGAGCGACTGCATACGTTGCTGGAACGCCAGGATTATCGTCTGGCCAGTTGGCGTACCGCAGGTGATGACATTAACTGGCGACGCTTCTTCGACATCAACGAGCTGGGCGGCCTCAAGGTGGAGCGCTCCCAAGTCTTCGAAGCCACCCACGGCAAGATTTTCGAAATGATCGCTGAGGGCCTGGTGGACGGCCTGCGCATCGACCATATCGACGGTCTGGCGGACCCACGCGGCTACTGCCGCAAGCTGCACCGGCGCGTCGAAAGCCTGCTCGGCCAGCGTCCGCAGGGCACGGAGCTGAGCCATGTGCCGATCTTCGTCGAGAAGATCCTCGGATCCGATGAACAGGTGCGCAAGGACTGGAACGTCGACGGCACCACCGGCTATGAGTTCATGAACCAAGTGTCGCTGCTGCAGCATGATCCTAAAGGTGCAGAGGTACTGGGCGAGCTGTGGAGCCGGGTCAGCGGGCGCACCGCCGACTTCAATCAGGAAGTCCTCGAAGCCCGCGATCTGGTGCTGCACGGCACCCTTGCCGGGGATTTCGAAAACCTCGCCCAGGCGTTGCTGCAAGTAGCCCGCAGCGACGTCATGAGTCGCGACCTGACGCTGGGCGCCATTCGCCGCGCGCTGCTGGCGCTGGTGGGTAATTTTCCGGTCTACCGCACTTACATCACCGCCTGTGGGCGCTCTGCCGAAGACGAACGCTTCTTCCAGCAGGCCATGAACGGCGCACGCGAAATGCTCAGCGAAGGCGACTGGCCGGTGCTCGACAATCTGGCGCGCTGGCTGGGCGGTGAAAGCCTGCGCGACTTCCCCAGTGGCCCGCAACGCGAGATGCGCCGCAAGGCCTGCAACCGCTTTCAGCAACTGACCTCCCCCGTGGCAGCGAAATCGGTGGAAGACACCTCGTTCTATCGTTCCGCCGTGCTCCTTTCGCGCAACGATGTAGGGTTCCACCCGCAACACTTCAGTGCACCGGCGCAGGCGTTTCACGACATCTGTGTGGAGCGCGGTGCACACTTTCCCGACAACCTGCTGACCACTGCCACCCACGATCACAAGCGTGGCGAGGATACGCGTACCCGTCTGGCGGTGATCAGTGAAAACGCGCCTTGGTACGCGGAGCAGGTCGAGCGCTGGCTACAGCTGTCTGCGCCGCTCAAGCAGGGTGAGCACCCGATCAGTCCGGGCGACGAGCTGATGTTGTACCAGGCGATTCTGGGCAGCTGGCCGCTGGGGCTGGAGGGTCAGGAGGCGTTCGAGGATTACGCCAAACGCCTCACTCAGTGGCAGGAAAAAGCCCTGCGCGAAGCTAAGTTGCAAAGCAGCTGGAGCGCGCCTAACGAGCCTTATGAGACGGCCTGTCGCGACTTTCTGCAGCACGTGTTGTTGAGCCCGGATGGACTGGCACTGCGCCAATCCATCGGGGCCACCGCCAACCGCATCGCCCCCGCTGGCGCCTTAAACAGCCTGGCGCAAACCTTGCTGCGAATGACCGTACCCGGTGTGCCTGATCTGTATCAGGGCACCGAATTCTGGGATCTCAGCTTGGTCGACCCGGACAACCGTCGGCCAGTGGATTACCCCGCTCGTCAGCGCGCGCTGGATGATTGCGCAGCGCCCACACAGTTGCTTGCCCAGTGGCAGGACGGCCGCATCAAACAAGCGCTGATCGCACAGGTGCTCGTGCTGCGCAATCAATACCCGACACTGTTCAGTGAGGGTCGTTATCAGGCGCTTGAGGTGGTCGGCGAACACGCCGCACACGTTCTGGCATTTGCCCGGATAACTGAAGATATGCGAGCTATTGTTGTGGTTCCACGTTTGCCGGCTGAACTATTGGGCACCGCGCAAACTCCATTGATCAATGCAGCAAATTGGGGCGATACACGAATCCTGCTGCCGTTCGCTGATGCAAATCCAAACTGGAAGGGACTTTTTGCGCAGGCTACAGTCACACAGAGCAAGGAATTGTCGCTCAGCGAAGCGCTCAAGGAATTTTCCGTAAATCTGCTTATTCAAACCTTGTAATACCCGGGAGTGTCGAGATGAGTGCCGACGAGAAAAGAATTAAAGAGATAGCCCACCAGATCTGGGAGTCCGAAGGCAAACCGCACGGCAAGGACGCCGAGCATTGGGAAAAGGCCAAAAAGCAGTTCCAAGCCGAAACCAAATCAGCCAAAAAGCCTGCAGCTTCCAAAGCCGCCAAGCCTAAGGCTGACGGCAAAGCGCAGTCCAGGACCGCAGCGGCAAAACCTGCAGCCAGGCCAAAGGCAGCCCCGGCCAAGCCCGCAGCCAAGGCAGCCGAGAAGCCTGCAGACAAAACTGCGGCCAAGCCAGCGTCTAAGCCGGCAGCAAATAAGCCGGCAGCAAAACCCGCTGCGAAACCAAAGGCGGCCGCGACCAGCAGTGCCGAGCCTGCAGCAAAACCAGCGGCAAAACCTGCTGCAAAACCATCCGCCAAGAAAGCAACACCGGCAACCAAGCCTCCCGCGCCTTGAGCCTTCGTTTTCAACGAAGACGCAGCGTGTAGCAGACCCCTACCGCAGGGATCGCCTTAAAACGAGTATCGCCCTGCGGTTACCCCTTTGCCCATTTCTACAGTAATGGCGCAGCTTCAGCCTGCGACAGAGGTTTTGTTCGCCTTCTGGAAATCATTCGACCGTCAGGAATCCCCATGAGTAAGCAAGACAAGAACACCGCAGCAAAGAATGAATCCCAAAAGGCCGACAGCCCGGAAGTCACCGCGTCGCGCATTCGAGAGGGTCTGCCCTTCCCGCTCGGCGCGAACTGGGACGGCCTGGGGGTTAACTTCGCGATCTTCTCGGCCAACGCGACCAAGGTTGAGCTATGCCTGTTCGACTCCACCGGCGAGACCGAACTGGAGCGCATTGAGCTCCCTGAATACACCGATGAGATCTTTCACGGCTACCTGCCTGATGCTCACCCCGGGCTGGTGTATGGCTACCGAGTCTACGGCCCGTACGACCCGAAGAACGGCCATCGCTTCAACCACAACAAACTGCTGATCGACCCGTATGCCAAACAGTTGGTCGGTGAGCTGAAATGGTCCGAAGCGCTGTTCGGCTACACCATCGGCCACCCTGATGATGATATGAGCTTCGACGAGCGTGACAGTGCGCCCTTCGTGCCCAAGTGCAAGGTCATCGACCCTGCCTACACCTGGGGCCGCGATCAACGGGTTAATGTGCCGTGGGAAAAGACCATTTTCTACGAGACCCACACCCGCGGTTTCACTATGCGTCACCCCGCCGTTCCCGATGAACTGAAGGGCACGTTCTCCGGCCTTAAGGTGGGAGAAGTCATCCAGCACATCAAGGGTCTGGGTGTGACGTCGGTTGAACTGCTGCCGATCCATGCCTTCGTCAACGACCAGCATTTGCTGGAAAAAGGCATGACCAACTACTGGGGCTACAACACCATCGCCTTCTTCGCCCCGGATCCACGTTTCCTGGCCCACGGCAAGATCGCCGAATTCAAGGAAATGGTTGCGCACATGCACCAGGCAGGGCTGGAGGTGATACTGGACGTGGTCTACAACCACACCGCCGAAGGCAACGAACGCGGCCCGACCCTGTCGATGCGCGGTATCGATAATGCCTCGTACTATCGGCTGATGCCCGACGACAAGCGTTTCTACATCAACGATTCGGGCACCGGCAACACGCTGGATCTGAGCCATCCTTGCGTGCTGCAGATGGTGACCGACTCGCTGCGCTATTGGGCCTCTGAAATGCACGTCGACGGCTTCCGTTTCGACCTGGCGACCATTCTCGGCCGTTACCGTGACGGCTTCGACGAACGTCACAGCTTCCTTGTGGCCTGCCGTCAGGATCCGGTATTGCGCCAGGTCAAGCTGATCGCCGAACCGTGGGACTGCGGCCCTGGCGGCTATCAGGTCGGTCATTTTGCGCCGGGTTGGGCCGAATGGAACGACAAATTCCGTGACACCGTGCGCGCCTTCTGGAAAGGCGACGAAGGTCAACTGGCCGACCTCGCCAGCCGCCTGACCGCCTCGGGCAACTTGTTCAACCAGCGCGGCCGCAGGCCTTACGCGTCGGTGAACTTTGTCACCGCTCATGATGGTTTCACGTTGCACGACCTGGTGTCGTACAACGATAAGCACAACGAAGACAATGACGAGAACAACCAGGACGGCAGCAACGACAACCGGTCCTGGAACCACGGCGTGGAAGGTCCGACCGACGATCCGCAAATCAATGCACTGCGCCTGCGCCAGATGCGCAATTTCTTCGCCACGCTGCTGTTGTCCCAAGGCACGCCAATGATGGTGGCCGGTGACGAATTCGCGCGTACGCAGCATGGCAACAACAATGCCTACTGCCAGGACAGCGAAATCGGCTGGGTGGACTGGGAGTGGGATGAAGATGGCAAGGCTTTGCACAGCTTCGTGCAGCGCTTGATCAAGTTACGTCTCAAATACCCGATCCTGCGTCGTGGGCGGTTCCTGGTAGGCGATTACAACGAGGAGCTGGGCGTCAAGGATGTGACCTGGCTGTCGCCAAGCGGCGAAGAGATGACCATCGAACAATGGGAAGATGCGAACGGGCGTTGCCTTGGCATGCTGGTTGACGGTCGCGCGCAGGAAACCGGGATTCGCCGACGCGGCTCGGAAGCGACCATGCTGCTGATCGTCAACTCACACCACGAAGGCGTCAACTTCACCCTGCCGGAAGTGCCGGAAGGGGTTCATTGGGTGAGCCTGATCGATACCAACCAGCCTGAAATCCGTGGCAAGGATAAGTTCGAGTTCGGGGTCGAGTACACCGTCACGCAACGCTCGTTGCTGCTGTTCGAATTGCATAAGGAAGACCAGGCGTAAATGCCCTTCTACCCTTCAGGACGGATAAAGCCGTCCTGAAGGCCTCCCAACAGGTTAAGCGGCAGCACGGCTTGCCGACAGTAGCGGTCTTGAGGACGCCACTGTCGGCAGGCCGTGTTGCTTTAGCAGACCGCTCCCCGCATAACAACCTATTGTGTATACGCAAGTCTCCTGTCGGAAACGTTAGCAGATCGATCATCCTTGCGGCGGCACCCGCTTTACACCAACGCCTGTTACCCACAGAACCACCAAAGGAGAAAGTCATGCTCAAACGTCCCTTGGGCAGTACTGGCCTGAACATCGCCCCGCTGGTGTTCGGCGGCAACGTCTTCGGCTGGACCATCGACGAGAAAACCAGCTTTGCCGTACTCGATGCCTTCGTCGATCAGGGTTTTAACGCCATCGACACCGCCGATGTCTATTCGGCATGGGTACCCGGTAACAGCGGCGGAGAATCGGAGGCCATCATCGGCCGCTGGTTCAAACAGCGCCCTGGTATGCGAGACAAGGTGGCAATCTTCACCAAGGTCGGCTCGCAAATGGGTTCGCCGCAGAACAAAGGCCTGTCCAGACGCTGGATCCTGCAAGCTGTCGAAGACTCGCTACGCCGATTGGGTACCGATCATGTCGACCTGTATTTCTCCCACTGGCCAGACCCGCAAACACCCCACGAAGAAACCCTGGGCACCTACGCTGCGCTGCGCAAGGCAGGGAAAATCAACGCTCTGGGCGCTTCCAATTACGATGCCACGTTGCTGTGCGCCGCATTGAAGGCAGCGCACGACAATGACCTGCCTGCATATCAGGTGATCCAGCCGGAGTACAACCTTTACGACCGCTCAGGTTTTGAGGGCCAATTGCAAAAATTGTGCATAACCGAAAACATCGGTGTGGTGACCTATTTCAGTCTCGCTTCGGGTTTTCTTTCCGGTAAATACCGCTCCAGGGCTGACCTGGGCAGCAGCAAGCGCGGTGACCGGCTAGAGAAATACCTGGATGAACAGGGTCTGAAACTGCTGACGGCGCTGGATGCGGTAGCAGCCGATCATGGCGCCAAGCAAGCGGAAGTTGCGCTGGCCTGGCTCATAAACAGTCCCGGCGTTACCGCGCCAATCGCCAGTGCCACCAGCGTCGAACAGGTGGCAAGCTTCGCCAAGGCCACGCGCCTGACACTCACGGATGAGCAGTTCAGAACGTTGAACGAAGCGCTCTAAGCCCAAGCAGGACTTGGACACATACCCACGGACAGAACCACGGCTTGCTAAAGGGAGCGGTTGCAATGACGCTGCCCACGCAAGCCGATGTTGTTCAGTAACGCCAGGGCGTCAGTCACAGTGTCCGACCTTCTCCCCTGCATGCCTGCACTGCTGCACTGCCCCTTCTCGCTTCCGCGCATTCTGAAGTTACCCCGGCCTCCAAAGCCCCGGATTTACTGACTTTGTAGTCACGGACAGACCTTCGTGTATCGGAACTACAAAAAATGTAGTGCTCAAAAAAAATCACTACAAAATGATTGACGAAGCTGTTTTGCAACTGCATGATTCATGCGTCTCCCTGATCGGGAGAGCTGGCAAAGGTATCCTGGGCCCGTTCGTCAAAGCCGTCGAACACCCTCTGGATGTGTGCTGCCCACAAGGCAGATTGATGAAGCTGAACCGGCATGATCGCCCCATAGGCCGAGCGCTGGCGAAACGTCCTCATGACACTTGTGGTCGACCGCGAAAAGTCGCCAGTGTCCTCTCGACGTCCGTCTTCTCTCCCCCTGCATTTCGATCATCGCGTAGCAGTCATTCATCGACACTACATCCTGCCGCTAGGTGCCGGCTCTGTTGGCACCTGCATTGGCAAGCATGTTTTGGAAGGACCGCGGATCGATGGACGATCTGCATTGGATCTGAACTAACCAGATAGATTAACAAATGGGCAAAAAGGGGTATCCAATCATGAATCTGAACAATCAACCTACCATTGACCAGTTGGCTCGACTGTTCGCGGCGCAGAAGGACTCCCTCGATAGCCACATTCTCTGGGTATGTGAGAAAGGTGATGTGCACATGGACGGCCTGGGTGCCTGCACCGAGGAACAAGAGTTCGATGAGCAACATCCGCACATGCGTGCGCGATTGAAGATGTACCGCAAAGGCCACGGCTACGTCGGCAAGAAAGCAGCTGCCGACAAGCAGTTCCTGGGGCAGGTGCTTGATACCCTGAGCAGTGAGTGGGGTAACGCGCGGCACCAGGAAGGCGTGCGCGTAATCGATCGGCTTTGCTAGGCAAACCTCACGCGGCTGAGTGCGGGATCGTATCGAGCACTCAGCCGCGTTTCATTCCTGCCGTGACTTTGCACAGCATGTGACCCCTACATTGCGCCCTCAATCCCGGGCGGCCAGTGCCAAACGGCACGCCAATCCCACAAACACCATCCCAAGCATTTTCTGCAGCCATCGCGCCGCCCGTTCACTGGCGCCCAAGCGCGAGCCAACGCGGCTGGCCATGATGATGACAGCACCGTTGGCAATCAGGCCCACGACATTAAGCACGGTTGCCAGCAACAGCATCTGCAAAACGATGGAACCCGTATTCGGGTCAATGAACTGTGGAAACAGCGCCAACACAAACAATGCCATTTTTGGGTTGAGCACATTGGTCAGCAGGCCCTGAAAGAACATCTGCGTGCGCGAGTAGCGTGGCAAGGTCGTGCTGGCCGAGAGCGCCATGCTGGAGGAGCGAAACGTCTTGAATGCCAAATACAGCAGGTACGCCGCGCCGATGAATCGCACGACGTCATAGGCGATGGGCAGCGTGACAAACAATTGCGACAACCCCAGCGCAGCGGCCAGTGCATGGCAATAAGTGCCCAACTGGATGCCCGCCAATGAAGCAAAACCCGCCACTTTGCCCTGACTGGCACTGCGTGAAGCAATCAGCAGCATGTCTGGCCCGGGAGTAATCGCCAGCGCCAGGCAGGCACCGGAAAATAACGCGAGTGTAGAGAGTGCGATCATTAAGAGGAGCCTCTAATGGGGTCAATGCTCGCTCAGTTTAGGCGGGATCCGGGCATTTACGAGTAGCTTGGCTTATGGTTTATGCGACGTGGCGCCGAGCGACGCGCCGCTCAAAACGCCAGTTTGTAACCGATCGCAATCAGCATCACGGCCAGACAGGGACGAAGCACGGCATCGGGAATACGCCCGGTCAACTGGCTACCCATGTAGATGCCCGGCAGCGAACCCATCAATAGAAAACCGAGCATCGCCCAATTCATATTGCCCATGCTGGCATGGCCCAGGCCGGCGATCAGGGTCAGCGGCACGGCATGCGCGATCTCGGTGCCCACCAGACGCCGGGTATCAAGAAACGGATAGAGCAGGAACAGCGCCACCGTGCCCAGAGCGCCGGCGCCGATGGAGGTCAAGGCGACCATCACGCCAAGCACTACCCCGGTGATCACAGTCAGGCTATTGAGGGTCTTGCCGCTGAGGCGAATGCGATCCCCGGCATGGCGCTGGGCAAAAATCAGCAGTCGCTGCTTGAAAAAAATAGCGATTGCCGTGAGCAGCAGGACGAATCCCAGCCCCTGTTTAATTACAGCGTTCATCGCACCGGGCGCGGTGTGCAGGCTACTGAGAAACCACAGGGTCAATCCCGCTGCCGGCACACTGCCCAACGTCAGCCAACCGGTAATGCCCCAGTCGATGTTGTCATTCTTGCGATGCACCAGCACGCCACCGCTTTTGGTGATGGCGGCATATAGCAGGTCGGTGCCTACTGCGGTCGCTGGATTGATGCCAAACCACAGCAGGATCGGCGTCATCAGCGATCCACCCCCTACGCCGGTCATGCCAACGATGAAACCGACCACCAAGCCGGCGACGACGAAACCCACGTTGCCAAATTCCATTGCTCTGCCCGATACACCCTCAAAACTGGCGCGCAGGATAACGTTTTTCGTCTAACGACCTCGATTTTTCTTATATAGCCTGTAGACCAAATGGATCTATGGTTATAACCAATTCCTACTTGACCTTGGTGATTGCGCGTACCGCAATCGATCACCCGCTTACACACACAAACACAAGGTCAGCGCATCGCGACAATGAAGATCCGAGGAAACGGCAGCAGTACCGAACCGTCTGCCAATACCGGGTACGCCTGGCTGATCGCTTTCAGGTAGGCGTCGAGGAACGCGCCCTGCTCAGTCTCGTCCAAGCGCTGCAGATAGGGTCGCAATGCCGAACCCTTGAACCATTCCAGGACGGCCGGATGCCCGCCAGACAACGGATGATGGTAGGTCGTGCGCCAGACATCGACTTCAGCGCAATGAGGTCGCAGCAGCTCAAAGTAATAGAGCGCCGGATGACGGTCCGGATGTTTTACCGATGCGATTTTATCTGCCCACGGCCCGCTGGCGGCGATTTCTCGTGCCAAACGATGCGCGGGTTCTTCCAGGTTGTCCGGCGTTTGCACGGCCAGCGTACCGCCCGGATTGAGCAGGCTTACCAGACGCGGATACAGCTCGGCATGGTCAGGCACCCATTGCAACGAGGCGTTGGCCAGGATCACATCGAAGGTTCGTGCAGGCTTCCATGTGCCGATGTCTGCCCACTCGAACTGCAGACCCGGCAAGCGTTGACGGGCATCGCCGAGCATGTCTTCGGAACTGTCGATGCCGGTGATCAGCGCATCGGGAAAGCGGCCAGCCAGAACCTCGGTAGAGTTGCCCGGACCGCAACCCAGATCGATCGCCGTGTTTACCGTCAGTGTGGGAATGGCCGCAACCAAGTCGCGAACCGGGCGCGTGCGTTGCTGTTCGAACATCGAATACTGCCTGGCCGACCAACTCATCGAACTTTCCTTTTATGCAGTGAAAAGGCTTACCGCCGAGGTTAAAACGTGCGCAACGAATGTACTCATGAAAGGCCGCGCTGCGAGTCGTGAATGTCGGGGCGGCTGGTAACTGCATACGCCTCAGGCGCGCCCGATCCCTGTGAACGCCACATCCGCCATCAGTCTCGGATCGAGACTGCGAATCCGCTGTTCAATGTGATACGCCCCGGCTTCGGCATAACGCAAAAAGACGCGGCTGCAGGATATGCACTCGCAGACTCGACAGCGGTTGTAGGGGAAAAACTGCGGAGCAATCGGCGCATCGTTAGACCAATAGGAAGTGCCCGCAGAGTGATATTCGTCCAGGGTCAGGTCTTCTTCCTCGGCAGCGATGAGCGAGCCGATTTCGCGCAGTTGGCTTTCTTTAAGCGAGACCGGCATGCCCTCCCACCCGGCGAAGGATTTGGCGATGCACGGGCAGGGTTGAGTGATGGCAGCTGAATGATCGGCAAGACGCTGGAGGTCGCAGAACGCGAGGGGCTTGAACATAAGCGGCAGACTCTTGGCAGGGTGAGGTCTTTTATGTCGGGCATTGTGCTGCGCCGATGTCCATTTGCCAACTGCGCACGCCTCGCCCGCCCGCTCGTTGTTCAGAGAGTTACCCGTCGCGTCAAGTGTCCGCCGGGGATCGGGTACGACACGTACAACCCCGATTCGACCTGCGCCCTGCGCCCCTGGGCCATGCCGCGGACCTTCTACGCCGCCCGCAACAGTTGCTGCTGATCCAGCTGCCCGCTGTGTACTGCGTCTACGAGCGACTGTGCAATGTCGTCCAGCCCCGATGCGCTGGAAACCAGCAGCAGATGCGCACCCGCCTTGAGCGCTGCCACTGCGGCGTCGGTAATGCGCTTGTCGCGCAGGATCGACACCGCATCCAAATCGTCAGAGATGATCAACCCATCGAATTCCAGGGCATCGCGCAACACGCCGATGATTCTTTTCCGAGGTACTGGCCGACTGCCGCATCGAGTGCTGGAAACATCGCTGGCCCGGGCATGATGGCCTTAACCCCTGCGGCGATCACTTCACGGAACACCGCCAGGCCCTGATGCAGATCCCCCACGCTACCCGCAACGCTGGCTCGCCCCACCGCAGGATCCTGCTCGGTCTGGTAATGACTCAGGACATGCTTGGCCGTTGCCATCACCCCTGCCCGCTGCACCCCGCGGATGAATGCACAGGCGATGCGCGTCACCTCGGTAGGGTCTGGCCCCAGGTTGCGGTTATGCAGCCACGGATTGCGACCGGTCACGACATCAACGATCGGCGCCAGAAACAGATTGACCCCCATCACCCGTGCCGAGCTGGCCATTTCATAACTGCGACTATCGATGTCCTCGCTGCTCAGGATCTGCAGTTCGGCAGCCGACGGGAGGCCAGGCACCAGACGATGCAGGCGCTGGATGCCGCCCAGCTTCTGATCCACGGGCACCAGCACCGGTGCATCGGCACAGGTATTTGCCGCCTCGACGACCTCAGCGAAGCGCGCATGGCTCTCGCAACGGCAACGTTCGAAGCTCATGCTGCGCGCCAGGTATTCACCGCAGGTTTCCCCTAACAGGATGGATACGCCGCCCAAGTGCAAATATCGACGCCCCTGGTCATCAAGCCCCAGCCCTGAAAACGCCGACAAAAGAACTGCGTACGCAGCTGGTTGCAGCTCGGTAGACATGTATACCCTCGCACCGCGACTGGCTTATGCTCGCTTATGCACACTTTGGCGAGACACATCGTATTATCAATGCCATAACGATCATCATCGATCACAAAACGAACAAAGCAGCGTCAATACCGCGTTATTTGGCCAAAGCTTATGCGGTCGCGCAGTCCGCCTCACTGCACGGGAGTGCAGTACACAGCGTTGCCGGAAAATTTAGCAGCCGACTCTTTTATTTTGCGCATTAGCTCGGCAACATACGCGCCAACTCATAAGCAAGGTGGAAATCACCGATGAGCATGGTATTCCCGCCGCTCTCGCCTGCTGTTACCACTCGATAAACCAAGACTTACGAAGCAGACGTCAATCCGTCGACCGTCGGATATCGCCGGCTACAAAGGCGAGTGGCAGCGGCCCGTAAAGTGATTCCACCCTTTGGTTTCAGGATGAAATAGATGCGTATTTTTCTGCTTACCGGTGTGCTGGCTGCGTTGTTGGCTGGCTGCAGTTCCACGCCGAACAATCCATCAGTCGATCTGGAGACACCCAAACCCGCAGGCGAGTACGCGCAGTGCGTCTTTGAGAAATGGCAGCAAATCAAGCCGGATGCCACCCTCACCGAGAGCAAGGGACACTACAAATTACTGGTCTCCGGCAAAGTGGCGCAGGACAACATTCTTGAAGTGTTCAAAGGTAATCCTCACACCCGCGCGTTTTTGTATCAGCGCGCTCCGCTCGCTTCGGCCTTTGGCCACAGTGCGCTGGAGAAAGCCGCACGCGAATGTTTATAGCTGACCGAAATGCACGCACCGCTGGCAGCCGGTAATGGAATCAGGCTGAACTTTCGCTTTTGCGATTCCCTCTGAGAACCGATACCGCTCGATTATCGAGCGCGGATTTTCATTAGCAGGAGTCATTACCATGAGTACGTTAAACGGCAAGCGTGTCCTGATCATCACGTCCAATACCGGTATCGAGCGCGATGAGCTGCTCAGCCCACTGGAAGCACTCCAGCAAATGGGTGCGACCGTCACCCATGCCACCATTAAAGGCGGCGATGCCCAGACCTTTGTGCAGGACACGGAAAAAGACGTCAGCGTCAAATCCGTTTTTGCGCTGGCCAAATTGTCTGCCACTGATTACGACGCGCTGGTGGTTCCAGGTGGCACCGTGAACGCCGACACCTTGCGCCAGGACAAAGACGCCCAACGCCTGGTCAAAGAATTCGCCGATGCCGGCAAAGTCGTCGCCGCCATTTGCCATGGCCCATGGCTGCTCATTGACGCCGGGGTGATCGAAGGCAAGACCCTTACCTCCTACCCTAGCGTGCGCATCGACCTGGTCAACGCCAAGGCCGCTGGCTGGGTTGACGCGCAAGTCAAACAGTGCGGCGCCAATGGCTGGACGCTGATCACCTCGCGCACCCCGAAAGACCTGCCAGCCTTTAACAACGCCATCGCCGAGGCGCTGCAAGGGGCATAACCCTGCGCTGGAATCGGTAAACAAAAAAAGCATCGACGCCGCTGATCAGCGGCGTCGATGCGTTTGGGAAATATGGGAAATAATTAACCCTGGCGGTAGACAGCGACGTACAGACCGCCAGGGGAGTCTCGCACTCCCCTTTTCTGAACGACGCCAGCGCGACTAATTCAATTTTTTCTGACTTTTTCCTTCGTTTGCAGGTGTTCGAGCAGCCAATCCGCACAAACGAAAATACTTGCAACCAATTTTTTGCATCAAGGGTCGATATCGCAAGGCCTACGCGATCAACGCAGGCGCCGAGACGAGACCCATAGATGATCGGAATCATTGTCCCCGCGCACAACGAAGAACACTTCCTGGACGATTGCATCAAGTCGCTCGTCGCCGCCGCTAGCCACGAGGAGCTCAGAGGCGAGCCGGTGGAGATCCTGATCATGCTCGACGACTGCAGTGACAGGTCCGCGAACGTCGCTAAAGCCCACGGGGTCCACCTCCGCGCTTGCGATTATCGGAATGTCGGCATGACCCGTGCTGCTGGCGCGCAGTTGATGATCGAACGCGGTGCTCGCTGGCTTGCTTTCACCGATGCCGACAGCGTGGTGCCCTACGCATGGCTCGCGGAACAGATTTCGACCAAGGCTGATGCGGTATGTGGAATCGTGCAAGTCGATGACTGGTCCGAGCATCCCGAACAGGTACGCCAGCGCTACGACGCCCTCTACCGGCCGGTCGATGACCATCGGCACGTTCATGGCGCCAATCTGGGTGTGTCATCCAGCGCATATTTGCGGGCTGGCGGCTTCAAGGCATTGGCCGCTCATGAAGATGTGCACTTGGTCGAAGACCTGCAGCGCGTCAATGCGCATATCGTATGGACGGCACGCAATGGGGTGACAACCAGTGCGCGCAAGCACTTTCGTTGCAAGGAAGGTTTCGGCGATTACCTGAACTCCCTGGCCACTCAAACGTTACTAGGCTGACCCTTACCACGCGCACAGCACTGAAGGTTTCACTCAACATTTCAGGCTGCACGTCAAGCAACCTTCAACTCGACGGGACGGCCACTGATGCAACCCGCTAAACACCGGGCCGATCCCGGCGACAACACCTTGGGCGGGGGCATGCCCAGTGCCAGTGTAGCCATGCCCAAGTCGGGCAATTGGTTCAAGCGTCTGCTGGCCTTTACCGGCCCTGGCTACATGGTTGCGGTGGGCTATATGGACCCCGGCAATTGGGCCACGGACCTGGCGGGAGGGTCGCAATTCGGTTATCTGCTGCTGTCAGTGATCCTGTTTTCGAACCTGATGGCGATCGTCTTGCAAGCCTTGTCGGCCAGACTCGGGATTGCCACCGGCTGGGACTTGGCCCGCGCCTGCCGCGAGCGCTATAGCCGCCCGGTGTGTATCGCGCTTTGGATCGCGTGCGAGGTTGCGATCATTGCCTGCGACCTGGCCGAGGTGATCGGCACCGCCATCGCCCTCAACCTTTTGTTCGGCATCCCCTTGGTGTGGGGTGCCGTGCTCTCGGCGGTCGATGTGTTTCTGATTTTCCTGCTGATGGGCAGAGGCTTCCGGGCACTGGAAGCGTTCGTCATTGCGTTGCTGCTGATCATTTTCAGCTGCTTCGCGATTCAAATGGTACTGGCGCGGCCCGACATGGCCGAGCTGTTCGCGGGTTTCATTCCTAGGGCGGAAATCGTCACCAACCCGGCCGCCTTGTATCTGGCCATCGGCATCATCGGCGCCACCGTCATGCCCCATAATCTGTATCTACACTCCTCCATCGTCCAGACCCGTGCCTACCCGCGCACCGACGAAGGCAAGCGCATCGGGCTACGCTGGTCCGTGACCGACAGCACCATCGCCCTGACCTTGGCGCTGTTCGTTAACGCAGCCATTCTGATTACAGCCGCCACGGTGTTTCACAAAGCGGGCAAGACCGACGTGGTGGAAATCGAGCAGGCCTATCATTTGCTGTCGCCGATGCTAGGGGTCGGCATTGCCTCGGCACTGTTCGCCATCGCGCTGTTGGCCTCCGGCATCAACTCCACCGTCACCGCGACCCTCGCCGGACAGATCGTCATGGAAGGCTTCCTCAAGATGAAGCTGCCCGGCTGGGTACGCCGCCTGCTGACACGGGGGTTGGCGATCATCCCGGTGATTGTGGTGACCAGTATTTATGGTGCGCAAGGCACGGCAAAACTGCTGGTATTGAGCCAGGTGATCCTGTCGATGCAATTGCCCTTCGCCATCGTGCCACTGGTACGTTTTGTCTCTGACCGCAAACTGATGGGCAACCTGGTCACCGGGCCGGTGTTGACCTCGCTGGCTTGGGCGATAGCGCTGCTGATCGTGGGGTTGAATCTGGTGTTGCTGGTCGGGATGTTTGGCGATTGGTGAAGGCTGTTTTCAGCGACCGCGGTGTCATCGCGGGCACCCTCCCTCCCCGGCTGGGTGCCCAAAGCGTCTCAGTGACTGGCGCCGTGGTCATGCCCCATGTCCATGCTGTCCTTCATCGACCGCGCAGGCGCATTGACCTGCACCGTCTCACGTACGCCCTGGTCGGTTTCGATGGTCAGCGTCAGCGGCACCTGATCTCCCTCCTTGAGCTGCCCGACCAGCCCCATGAGCATCACGTGGTAGCCCTCCGGATCCAGCGACACCGGCTTGCCAGCAGGCAGCGGCACGTAGTTGACCGGCCCCATTCGCATCACATCCTGGGTCATGCTCATTTCGTGGATCTGCACATCCTTGGCAGCGGGCGAAGCGACACTTAGCAGCTTGCTGTCGACCTCAGCGGTAATGCGCATGAATGCGCCGGACGAAGGTTGTCCCGGCACCGTGGTGCGTACCCAGGCGTCGTCGACCCGGGGCTGAGCGACGGCCGACAAGCTGATACACCCCAGCAAGCAAGCGGCAAGGGTCCGGCACAGCGCCGCACGGGTGATGGGAGTTGAAAACAGCGTGGTCATCAGCAGACCTCCATGACGGTGAGCAAATCCTGCGCGCATTGCTTGGCGGACAGCGACGGTGACAGACCCAGACGCAGGTTGCCGCGAGAGTCAAAGACGAAGCTGGTGGCGGTGTGCGACATGGTGTAGGTGTCGCCAATCGGCTCTTTTTCATAGAACACGCCGAATTCCCTGGCAACGTGCTGCGTCTGTTCGAGCGTGCCTCTCAAGGCGACGAAGCTGGGGTCGAACTGCTTGACGTAAGCATCAAGGATTTGCGGCGTGTCGCGTTCGGGGTCGACGGTGATGAAAATCACCTGAAGGGTCTTGCCATCCTCGCCCATGATCTTCTTGATCTGGGCGGCACGCGCCAATGCCGTCGGGCACACCGAGGGGCACTGGGTAAACCCGAAGAACACCATCGGCATCAGGCCGCGATAACTGGAAAGGGTTTTCACCTCGCCCTGGGTATCGGTGAGCTTGAAGGTACGGCCCATGATCTTGTTGCTCAGATCCTTGCCGTATTTGAAATCCAGCGCGCTGGTCGAACCATCGCAGCCGGCGAGCAGGCCAAGGCCGAGGATGCCCATGCCGGCGAGCATCTGACGGCGGGTCAGTAAATCATTCATGTGACGAACTCTCTGAAGCGGCCAGCGTTGGCGCCGGCCTTAGAACGTCCCTGCTGCCTTGATATGCAGATGCAGGGACGACGCTGAACAGTACACCTTTACCTAAGCTTCAGGGCGCCTGGGGGGACAGTTCGGGGAAGGCGTCTCGGGGCGGTTTGCGCAGCAGATGGTCAGAACGAGGAATGCGCCTGCGCGGGTTGCGCCCTGCCCAGCCAAGCCCGATGAAGAACACCAGCGCCAGCGTGAGACTGCCGGCGAATGCGCAATCGGTCATGAAGAGCTTCATCAATGGCGCATGCCCACCCATCTGCGCCATGTCCGGTTGACCGGACGGGTCATGTTGCACGCTGCAATCGACGGCGGGATGGATCGGGTTGAACGCCCGCAGCATCTGACCATGGCTCAGGCTGCACACAAGCCCACTGAACAGGATGAAGCCATACAGCATCCAGGCGATGAGGGGTTGATGAGTTCGGACGAATTTCATAGGGCGTCATTCTACAGCCTTGCGCCCTGCGACATGATTCACGCCCGGACGGCGGGGTGCGACAAAACCGCGCAGTGCACACGCCCTCCGCCTCTGCCCGAAGTGCGCGCCCCCACGCTCTGCTTCCGCCCGAAGGCCGTAGGAGCGTGGCTCGCCCGCGATCTGGCGCGTAGCGGCAGTAAACCTCCGCACGCAGTCCGTCTGACACAACCAAGGTGAAGGGTCTTACTGCCGGTTCCCG
>NZ_DIHC01000046.1:0-380 GCF_002419965.1 Pseudomonas sp. UBA5706 | reverse complement strand
CAACCGTTTCTGCCCGAAGGGCGTAGGAGCGTGGCTTGCCCGCGATCTGGCGCGTAGCGGCAGTAAAACCTGCGCACGCAGTCCGTCTGACACAACCAAGGTGACGGGTCTTACTGCCGGTTCCCGGCAGATCGTCAGCAAGCTAGACTCCTACGGCCTTCGGCCAGAATCAAAGCAACCAATCGATCCAGGACCAGAATCTAAGCACACATGGTTTCTGCGCATCGTCCTCGTAGCTGGCTTGCGGCCGGAATCAACAGCGACCGTTTCCGCCCGAAGGCCGTAGGAGCGTGGCTTGCCCGCGATCTGGCGCGTAGCGGCAGTAAACCTCTGCACGCAGTCCATCTGACACAACCGAGGTAACGGGTCTTACTGCCGGT
>NZ_DIHC01000026.1 GCF_002419965.1 Pseudomonas sp. UBA5706 | reverse complement strand
GACTTTTCGTACAAAACCTAGCTACCACCCACCGCCGAGAGGGTTATCAGCCTTTCCTGATGCCAAAATCACAGCGCGGAAAACTCCCTTGAAGGGCGGAGGTGGTCTACGTAAAAGATGGAAAACAAAAGACGGAACGATCTTTGAGTGGGATAGCCAACACGGAGCTGTTGAGAAGTACAACAAGCGCGGAAAACACCTAGGGGAATTTAACCAAGAAACAGGTGAGCAAACCAAAAATGCAGACAGTACTCGAGAGGTAGAGCCTTGAAATACGTTATTGAAGCGTTCGATAAAGAAACCGAATTTTTGGCTTTTGAAGTTGAGCTACCAGAAGGTTGCGACTCGCAGATCTCAGAAATTATGGGGTGGGCAACAACTCCGCGTGGCGAGGAAGGTTATAACTTGAGTGCCAACCAAGTCGCCGCGATAGAGAAAGTGGCGGGTAGGCAGTTTTACGATAACAGCAGTATTTTCCAGCTCACCTGTAACATCGATTAACGCGCACTCCGGTTGGAAAAGCCAAGGCTAGAGGCGGATGCAGGATAGGGAGGAGGGAAAGCAGAACGGGTACGTTTTTGCGAAGTCCTGCGCCTTGCCAGACGGGGTGACAGACCACAGCGGTTTTGTCCCTGTGGAGTTGTTGAAACAGTACGGCAACTATGCGGTGCTGGGTTCTGCTGGGGCGGCTTCTGCAGGAACCACGGTGCTGGAATGGATCGGCGGTTCTGGCAGCGCGACGGCCCTGGTGAAGCAATTGGGCGGAACACTGGCGGCAGTATTGCCCGGCGCGATGGGAATCACGGTTAGTTTGTTGATCCCGAACACGACCTCGCCGGACAGCGCGTTTTATTCGTCCGAGCAATGTGCCGATTTGAGCAAGGGCAACACCCGTGCTCAGGTGACGATGAAGCACCTGCCGGACGGTTCGGTTGACCTGTACGGGTTCTACACTGGTGGCAAATCGGACTGGCAGAACGTGCCAGTCATCAAGGCGGAGCCTCGCGGCGAACCATTGGTCGCGGATCTTGGCGACGGTATAGAAATCATCTGGACACCGGCGGCTGATTCCAATGCGATGCTGGGCATTCCGGCGCTCGAGGGTGTGACGCTCAAGCCTGCGGTTTGGGTGTACCCACCTGGCCCGAAAACAGAGCAGATTCTGATTAATCCGGCGTATCCGCCGGATTACCAGGACGCGATTATCTCGTTTTCAAGCCAACCGAGCATTGCCCCAATTTACATCTCACTGAGCGCGTCGGGGTCTGGCTATCATCCAAAACCTGAATCTTTGCCAGCGTTTCCGGACGCCAAATGGGCCAGATCAAAAACTTCAGTTCAAGGTGGAGGAAGCTTACGTCCACGCTGGAAGAGCAGAGATGGAACAATCTACGAATGGGATTTTCAGCATGGTGCAGTTGAGAAATACAATAAGCGTGGAAAGCACCTCGGCGAGTTCGATCACGAAACTGGCATTCAAAACAAAGCAGCAGACCCGACAAGGAGAGTAGAACCATGAAGCATGTGATTATGGGAGTTCATGATGGCGAGGATCTCGCATCCTTTGAAAAGGAGATTCTGGTTTCTGTCGACGATCTTAAAACGATAATGGGTTGGGAAAAAGACGATGATTACGTATACGACTACCGGCTTACTTCGGAGCAAATAAGCGCTATAGAGGAGCTTTGTTCGTTTATGCTTCCCAGAGATATGGAACTGTTTCTAACGTGCAATGCCTGATATTTGGTGGCCCAAACCATAGTCTTTTGGCCAAAGCATCAAATAGCCAAATGTACTGCGGATGCAGGAAACCAGAATGACGCAGCCAGATACGTCCCCTGAGTTGCGCGACTTTGAACGACACCGCCATATCACTGACAAGCGCTTCAGGCAGGTGCTTAAGCGGATCGGCAAGGGCACTGGCCGTAAATACCCTGAGACTTTAAACGATTTTCGAGGGCAGGATTACGACATAACGCTAGCTTTCTGGGTGGCCATTGAGAAAGTGCAGCCTGGTAAGTTTAACCAAGTCGAGTACTGCCACGGCTGTCGTGCCGTTCACCTTTGGCTAGACCCAAGTATTAAGGACTTGAATGACTACGCTAAAAGCTAGAATTGATGTGAAAAACGAAAGACTTAAACTTCTAAAAGAAACTAGAAAGGCAAATACAAAACACGACAGAAAGTGTACAAGCAGCCCCGAGACGGGCTTTCGGAGTACAGCCCACGGATGCCTGTGGGATGTTCACCGCAGCCAATCGGACGATGTGGGTGGTATCTAAGCTACAGCGGAAATTTGAGCGGTACGCGGCTCGCATGGCCGATTGCGGTGGTGTTCTTTTGTGTGGTTAGACCATTGCTTCCGCAACATGGCTGACAGCTCTACGTCTGCGAAACGTCCGTTTTGCCGGGTGCGTCATTGCCCGGTGTGTCAGTGGAGACATGCCTATTCGGATTGGACAAATGCCGGTTGACCAGCATGAGCTTGCCCTGATCACTCAAGGAACATCCCTGCCCAACAAGCATCACACCCTATTAGAGATCGTGTAAGACATTAATTATTCGCTCAACCCATCGCCTGCGCTCACTCATATACATCCGTCACAAATCCATCACCGAGTCGCAACACGAGCGCAATGCTTTCATCTGAAACTCGCTGTCATGAATAAATCCTTCCACGTCACCCTCATTACCGAAACCTACGCACCTGAAATCAACGGCGTGGCCAATACGCTGAGCAGGCTGTGCGACGGGTTGCGGCTTCGGGGGCATCGGGTAGAGGTGGTTCGGCCGCGACAAAGCGAAGATGAGTCGCATGCCTGCGGGGATGACTTGATGTTATGTCGCGGCTGGCCGATCCCGGGGTATCCGGGGTTGCAATGGGGCCAGTTGTCGATGCACAAACTGTTGCGCCGTTGGCAGCGCAATCGGCCGGATGTGCTGTATATCGCCACCGAAGGGCCATTGGGGCTGGCGGCGTTGAGGGCGGCGCGGCGGCTGCGGATCGCGATCGTCAGCGGTTTTCACACCCACTTCCAGCAGTACATGGAGCAGTACGGGCTGGGCCTCATGACCCGACTGCTGACGTCATATCTGCGCTGGTTTCACAACCGCTCCAACTCAACGCTCGTGCCAAGCGTGAGCCAGAAGACCGAACTGGCGCGACGGGGCTTCGAACGCCTTGAGCTGTTAGCGCGAGGGGTGGACTGTCAGCTGTTTCATCCTTCCAGACGTTCGAGCGTACTGCGCGAGCAGTGGGGGCTGGGGCCTTGCGATACAGCCGTTCTGCACGTGGGACGGCTGGCGCCGGAAAAGAACCTGGGCTTGCTCAAAACCACCTTCGACACCTTGACTGCCGCCTATCCTCGCAAGCGCCTGAAGCTGGTCATTGTCGGCGATGGCCCGGTGCAAGCAACGTTGCAACGGCAATTGCCTGATGCATTCTTCTGCGGTACTCAGCGTGGCGAAGCCCTTGCGGCCCACTATGCGTCGGGGGATCTGTTTCTGTTTCCGAGCATGACCGAGACGTTCGGCAATGTCGTCCTTGAAGCGCTGGCCTCGGGGCTAGGCGTAGTTGCCTATGACGAAGCGGCGGCGAGCCAGCACATTCGCCACGGTCACAACGGTGTGGTGGCCATGCCGGGGGATGAAGAGGGCTTCATCGATGCCGCGCGCTGGATGCTGGAGGACGATGAAACGCTGCGCCGTGTGCGTTTGAATGCCCGACAGCACGCCGGGCACCAAGGCTGGGCGCAAGTCATCGATGCCTTTGAGCGTCACCTGCGAGACGCCAGCGAGCCTCGCGAAAGCATAATGTCAGTGACACCGTGGTAACGGGTCTGCCGCATCCGTGAACAACCTCACGCTCACAGAGCCAAACCACAGGGCGAAACGCCAATCCCTTACTCCAACTTACCCAACGCATCGCGGCTGAACGGCAAAATGTCGCCTTCGCGACCGTCACGCACTTTCAAAGCCCAGTCCGGATCGACCAACAGCGCGCGACCTACCGCCACCAGATCGAATTCCTCAGCATTCAGGCGTTTGAGCAGATTTTCCAGGCTGGCTGGCTGCGCGACCTTGTCCGTATTGACCATGAACTGCAAAAACTCACCGTCCAGACCGACGCTGCCGACAGTGATGGTCGGTTTACCGGTCAGCTTGCGCGTCCAGCCTGCCAGATTCAGATCGGAACCTTCGAACTCTGGCTCCCAAAAACGACGCGTCGAGCAATGGAAAATGTCCACCCCTGCGTCTGAAAGCGGCTTGAGGAAGGCGCCCAATTCCTCTGGCGTTTGCACCAGCCGCGCGCTGTAGTCCTGCTGCTTCCACTGCGAATACCGGAAGATGATCGGGTAATCGGGGCCGACGGCTGCGCGCACGGCCTGAATCAACTCGATGGCAAAACGAGAACGGCGGGCCAGATCACCGCCGTATTCATCGACGCGCTGGTTAGTGCCCTCCCAGAAAAACTGATCAACGATGTAGCCATGTGCGCCGTGAATCTCTACGCCATCCATGCCGATGGCTTGTGCGTCTCTGGCGGCTTGAGCAAATGCCGCGATAACGTCGGCAATGTCCTGTTTGCTCATGCCGTGAACCACGACGTTGCCGTCCTTGAGTTTTTCAGTCGGACCGTAAGCCGGCACGCTGCCATCGGGCTCGGTACCGAGCCGACGCACAGCGCCCACGTGCCATAGCTGGGGGACGATTTTGCCGCCCTCGCGATGAACGGCTTCGACCACCTTCTTCCAGCCTGCCAATGCGGCTTCGCCGAAGAACTGCGGAACAGCGGGATATCCATTGGACGCCTTATGACCGACCGTGGTGCCTTCGGTGATGATCAGGCCAACACCTGCGGCAGCGCGGCGACGGTAATACTCGATAACTTGTGCATTGGGCACACCGCCTGGCGAGAAAGAACGCGTCATCGGTGCCATCACCACCCGCGTCGTTAGCTCCAGGCTGCCCAGATGAAAGGGTTTGAACAAGGCTTTGACCGGCATGCAACGTCCTCGACGATAGGGAAAATCAAACCCACAGAATGGGCCGCCTGGCGCACGATGCACAGCACTATTGATTTGGGTGATTAACGTTTAAAGCGAGGGAAAGCCTTGGATGACCGCTGGCTGGCAAGACACTCTGACGTGCACGTCCCGGCGGTGGGGATCGCTTCGAGCGGTAGCGCTAAATGAGAAAGCCATGCTTTGCCCGTTGTGACGGGGCCTTGATCGCCCTGAGGTCAGCGTTCAAAAACCGAAGGTGGGCGTGCCGGGCAGGCGGGTTGGAATCAGCGCAGCGCCTTTTCGATCGCCTGGATCACCGAAGGATCATCCGGCGTGGTACGCGGCGAGAAACGCGCAAGGACGCGGCCATCCTGCCCCACAAGAAACTTCTCGAAATTCCAGGTGATGTCCCCCGGAAATTCAGCGCCTTCGCCCGCCAGAATCTGATATAGCCGGTGACGATGAGGGCCGTTCACTTCGAGCTTGTCGCCCAGTGGGAACGTGACTCCGTAGTTCAGCGAGCAGAATTGCTGAATCTGCTCCTGCGAACCGGGTTCCTGTGCCGCGAACTGGTTACAAGGCAGGCCCAGGACGCTGAAGCCCCTGTCTTTGTATTGCTGATAGAGCCTTTCGAGCGCGGCATATTGCGGCGTAAGACCGCATTTGGAGGCCACATTGACCACCAGCACCACTTTGCCCTTTAGGGGTGCGAGAGGCAGTTCTTGGCCATCCAGAGCTTTTAATTTCAGCTTGTGAAATACACTCATGACGAAGCTCCCCTGCTCTGCATACAAAAATCATAGGCCGAAAAAAGCGCCCTGACAGGCCGTGAAAACAAAACAGTTTCACGAAGCCCGCGAGGACGCCTTGCCAGCTCACTTCAGCTTAGCAGGACAAATCAGTGGTGATGACCACCTTCGCCATGTACGTGGCCATGGGCGAGTTCTTCCTCGCTGGCATCACGGATGGCCACGATCTTGACCTGGAAATTCAGGCGTTGACCGGCCAGCGGGTGGTTGCCATCGACTGTCACATCGTCGCCGTCCAAGTCGCGGATGGTGACAATCTGCATCTGGCCGTCCGGGGCGGAAGCGTGGAACTGCATGCCGACTTCCAGTTCGTCGACACCTTCGAACATGCTGCGGTTCAGGGTGCTGACCAGCTCGGCCGAGTATTCGCCGTAGGCGTCTTCGGGCTCGATGGCGACTTTCAGTTCATCACCGATGTCTTTGCCTTCCAGTGCCTTTTCCAGACCCGGAATGATGTTACCTGCACCTTGCAGGTAAACCAGCGGCGCGCCGCCGGCAGAACTGTCGATGACCTCACCAGCGTCATTGGTCAGGGTATAGTCAATGGAGACAGCCTTGTTGGCGGCGATCGGCATGGGGCAAGACCTTTTGCAAATAGAGATATGAGCGAACCAGTCTAACCAAGCACTCGCGCGAAAGCGAACGCAACTCAGACGGACGGCCCCGCTTGCACGAACCCATTGAGCCTCAAAGCGACATCACGATTACCGCCTTTCATTGTGACGAAGACGGTCATTGGGTCGCTCGACTCTCCTGCGGTCATACCCAGCACCTGCGCCATCAACCACCCTGGTAGTCCCGGGCATGGGTGCTCGATGCACGCCAGCGACAGGAAAAAATAGGTCGCTCGTTTCACTGTGGCTGGTGCGCGCAGAGGGCAGATAGCGATAACCTTGTGCCCCGTTGAGACGCTGCGACTGAACAGCGTCCTGTTTTATCCGGTCCACTGGCTGATTGGGGTTCGTATGAAACGTTGTCGAGCGAAGCTTGAGCCTGCCTTAACGCAGCATGGGCGAGCGCAGCCGCTTTTCGTACGTCACCACACCGGGGCCTTTGCACGCTCACCATTGAGAAGCCCGCATGCAGACTTTTTTTATCGCGCCCACAGACTTCGGTGTGGGTTTGACGTCCATCAGCCTGGGGCTGGTGCGCACCCTGGAGCGCGCCGGACTTAAAGTCGGCTTTTTCAAACCCATCGCCCAGCCTCACCCCGGCGACCTCGGGCCCGAGCGTTCGACCGAACTGATCGCCCGCACTCACGGCCTCAAGCCGCCCAAACCGCTGGCCTTGGCCCATGTCGAGCGCATGCTCGGTGAGGGGCAACTGGATGAACTGCTGGAAGAAATCATCAACCTGTATCAACAGGCATCGGTTGGCCGCGATGTGCTGATCGTTGAAGGCATGGTTCCGACCCGCAGCGCCAGTTACGCCGCGCGGGTCAACCTGCACATGGCCAAGGCGCTGGACGCCGAAGTGATCCTGGTCTCGGCGCCGGAAAACGAGGTGCTCACCGAGCTGTCTGGCCGCGTCGAATTGCAGGCACAGATGTTCGGCGGCCCGAAAGACCCAAAGGTGCTGGGGGTGATCCTCAACAAAGTGCGCACCGATGAAAGCATGGAAGCCTTTTCGGCGCGGCTTAAAGAGCACTCTCCGTTATTGCGCAGCGGCGATTTTCGTCTGCTGGGCTGCATACCGTTCCAGGCGGATCTGAATGCCCCGCGTACCCGGGACGTCGCCGACCTGCTGGGTGCGCAGGTCATCAACGCTGGCGACTACGAACAGCGGCGCATGTCGAAAATCATCATCTGCGCGCGCACCGTGCTCAATACCCTGCAGTTGCTCAAGCCGGGAGTACTGGTGGTCACCCCGGGCGATCGCGACGACATCATTCTCGCCGTGAGCCTGGCAACCATGAACGGCGTGCCACTGGCGGGTCTGTTGTTGACCAGCGATACCCTGCCCGACCCGCGAATCATGGACTTGTGCCGTGGCGCCTTGCAGGCCGGGCTGCCCGTGCTATCGGTCAGCACAGGGTCGTACGACACGGCCAACCAGCTTAATCAGTTGAACAAGGAAATCCCGATCGACGACCGCGAACGTGCGGAAATCATTACCGATTTCGTCGCCAGTCATCTGGACGCCAACTGGCTGCATCAGCGCTGTGGCACGCCTCGCGAAATGCGCCTGTCCCCGGCGGTGTTCCGCTATCAACTGATCCAGCGGGCGCAAGCGGTGAACAAGCGCATCGTCCTGCCTGAAGGTGCAGAGCCACTTACCGTGCAGGCTGCGGCGATCTGTCAGGCCCGTGGCATTGCGCGTTGCGTGTTGCTGGCCAAGCCTGAAGACGTTCACGCAGTCGCCCGCGCCCAAGGCATCGAGTTACCGCCGGGATTGGAAATCCTCGACCCGGATGAGGTCCGCGAGCGTTACATAGGACCGATGGTCGAGCTGCGCAGAAGCAAAAGCCTTAACGCGCCAATGGCCGAGCAGCAACTTGAAGATCCGGTGGTGATCGGCACCATGATGCTGGCGCTCGATGAGGTCGACGGCTTGGTCTCCGGGGTCATTCACTCCACCGCAAACACCATTCGTCCGGCCCTGCAACTGATCAAGACCGCGCCGGGCTGCACCCTGGTGTCCTCGGTGTTTTTCATGCTGTTCCCCGAGCAGGTGCTGGTCTATGGCGACTGCATCATGAATCCCCATCCGACGGCTCAGGAGCTGGCGGAAATCGCCGTGCAGAGCGCTGATTCGGCGATTGCCTTCGGGCTGTCACCACGGGTGGCGATGATCAGCTACTCCAGCGGCAACTCGGCCAGTGGTGAGGAAGTGGAAAAGGTTCGCGAGGCCACGCAGCTGGCACAGGAAACCCAACGCGGCCTGCTGATCGACGGACCGCTGCAATACGACGCGGCGGCAAACGAGAATGTGGCCCGGCAACTGGCCCCGGACAGCCCGGTCGCTGGCCGCGCCAACGTGTTTGTCTTCCCTGATCTCAACACCGGCAATACCACCTACAAGGCCGTGCAGCGCAGCGCCGACTGCGTGAGCCTGGGGCCGATGCTGCAAGGCCTGCGCAAGCCGGTCAACGATCTGCCGCGCGGGGCTCAGGTCGACGACATCGTCTACACCATCGCCCTCACCGCGATTCAGGCGGCGACCATGCCTCGGTAAAGTCGCCTTGCATTGGCCTTCACCCACCATAATGCCGCCGGCACCCACCGGCGGCTGCTTGATCTTCGGAGTTCGCCCCCCATGGATTTGCTGCCTGCCCCCTTGCGCGGCGTCATTGCCTCGCTGCTGTTGGCGCTCAATACGATTGTCTGCTGCACGCCGCTGTTCATTGTCGCAATCTTCAAGCTATGCCTGCCCTTCCCCGCTGCGCAGAAGCTCACCGACTGGCTGATGAGCCATATCCACGAAGCCTGGATCAGCAACAACAACGCCTGGATGAACCTGCTTGGCCACACTCGCTGGCACCTCAGTGGCCTTGAGAGTCTGGATTACCAGCACTCATACCTGGTGACCAGCAACCACCAGAGCTGGGTGGACATCATGGTTTTGCAATACATGCTGAACCGGCGCATTCGTCCGTTGAAATTCTTTCTGAAGCAGGAGCTGATCTGGGTGCCGGTGATCGGTCTCGCATGGTGGGCGTTGGGCTTTCCGTTCATGAAGCGTTACAGCAAGGCCTATCTGGCCAAGCACCCGGAAAAGAAAGGCAAGGATCTGGAAACCACCCGCCGCACCTGCGCGAAGTTTCGCAACAACCCGGTAGGCATCTTCAACTTCGCAGAGGGCACGCGCTTCACCAAAGGCAAACACGCCCATCAGGCCTCACCGTTTCGCTACCTGCTCAAACCCAAGGCCGGCGGCATTGCCTTCGTGCTGGACGCCATGGGCGAGCAGCTGGAATCCATCGTCAACGTGACCATTCACTACCCCGCCGGTCAGCCGGGATACTGGGACTTGCTATGTGGAAGGGTTCGCGAGGTGGTTGCGCATTTTGAGCAAGTGCCGATCCCTGCGCAGTTCATTGGCAAGAGTTATGACCAGGACGCTGCGTACCGAGCCGAGTTTCAGCAGTGGATCAACCGCCTGTGGGAAGACAAGGACGTGCTGTTAGGGCAGATGCATGAGCGTTACCCGAAGCACTGAGCGTCGAAGCGTCCTGTCGCCGCATGGCTTTGCAGGGCGGGTAAAAAAGGTCAGGAACGAGTTTAAGCCTCGCACATGAACGTAAAACCCCGGCACGAAGGCCGGGGTTCAGGGTACATCAACCACTTACTGCTGCTGGTACTGCTGACCAGGAATAGGCTTGAGGTTGACCTCGACACGACGGTTCTGAGCGCGACCGTTAACATCGGCGTTGCTGGCGATCGGCGAATCCGGACCTGCACCACGCACCGACAGGTGAGCAGCGTCTACCCCTTGCGAAGTCAGGTATGTCGCCACGCTCTGAGCGCGCTGTTGCGACAAATCCATGTTGTGCTGGCGGCTGCCGGTGCTGTCGGTATAACCAACGATCTCAATCATGTTCTGGTTGTACTGCTTCAGGGAACCGGCCAGGTTGTTCAGGGGCGAATAGAAGCTGCTGGCGATCGCCGACGAGTCGGTGGCGAAGGTGATGTTGCCCGGCATTACCAGCTTGATGTTGTCGCCTTCACGTTGCACTTCAACGCCTGTGTTGGCCATGCTGGTGCGCAGGGCGGCTTCCTGTTTGTCGGCGTAGTAACCGTAACCCGCTGCACCGGCACCCACGACTGCGGCGCCGATCAGTGCGCCCTTGCCGCGATGATTGTGGTCGATCGCAGCACCGGCGACAGCCCCTGCCAGCGCGCCCAGGCCACCGTACTTAGCAGTCTTGCTGACGCCGCCAGAATTCTGTGCCTGCCCCTGATTGTCGTATGGATTTTGCGTTGCGCAGCCAGACAAGACAGCGAGCGCGGTGGCGGCGATGATTGAACGGCGAAAGGTAAACATCAAGGGAAGCTCCTGTATTGCTTGCTTTGGCACAACCAGTCAAAAAACCGTGGCCATGTGCGCTTATAGAGCATGACAGTAGGCAAAAATTCCTTAACACCGCCTGAACGATTCACGCCCTGACAAAGGGGTTATCACGCATTTCATCCCCCAAACGCGTGTCCGGCCCATGCCCGGTCACCACTGTCGCCTCCTCATCCAGCGTGTACAGCCGCTCCTTGATCGAGCGCGTGATCGTCGCCTGATCGCCACCCCACAAATCCGTACGCCCGATCCCACGCTTGAACAAGGTATCGCCTGCAATCAGCAGTTTTGCATCCTCGAACCAGAAGCTCATCGACCCTGGCGTATGCCCCGGCGTGTGCAACGCCACGCCGCATCCACAGGCCAGTTCCTCATCGTCCTCAAGCCAGCGATCCGGCGGTGGGACGGGCACATAAGGAACACGAAAAACCTGACACTGGGTTTCGAGGTTGTCCCACAGGAACTGATCCTCCTTGTGCAGATGCAACGTCGCCCCGGTCTTTTCCTTCAGCCGCCCGGACGCCAGGAAGTGATCCAGATGCGCGTGGGTATGAATGATGCTCACAACCTTAAGACCATGAGCCGCGAGCTTTGCCAGAATCAGTTCATGATCGCCACCGGGATCGACCACGATCGCCTGCTGGGTGAGCGGATCGCCAATGATCGTGCAGTTGCACTGCAACGGGCCGACAGGAAAAGTTTCACGGATTAGGGTGGGCTTGGTGGGCTGCATGATGACCTGGGCGCAGTGAGTGGGATGCGGACATTGCTTGAATAGGCGATGGCCAAGGGTCTCGCGAAAACCCAGGCTGTTCAACCCGTCGTTGAGCTGCCGGCACCCGATGCGACACGCAACTGCCGTTGACGTGACGCCAGCAGCGCCGGGGTCACACCACAACCATGCTGATCATCACTAGCATCAACAATCCGACATAAGCCCGCGCATGCAGTTGGTCCGGGATGCGTCCGACCCATCGAGCCGCCAAGCGCATGCCGAGCCACGCCGCTACGGTGAGAATGGCGAAGGCGCCGAGATTGACGTAGCCGACATACCCCGCGCCCAAGCCTGCTTTGCCCAGGCCCGTCAGCATGTAGGTGGCTGTGCCGACCAATGCCACCGGCAGGCTGAGCGGGTTGGCCATGGCGGTGGACTGGGTCATGCTCAAGCCGCTGCGGCGCAGCAGGGGAACCGTCATGACACTGCCGCCCACCCCCAGAAAGGTGGCGATGGCGCCGATGACGATACCGCCCGGGCCGACGCTCCAGCGGCTAAGACCACGTGGTTCGCCCTGACACGCTTGTGAGACAAATCCGCGCCTGCACAGGCAATCGACAATGGTGATTGCCAGGTAGATCACAAACGCCACACGCAACGCGGCACCGCTGACGAAGCCTGCTGCAAGGGCACCAATCAATGAACCGATGGCGATGAAACCCGCCAGCGGCCAGAGCCAGGTCTTGAGCAAGGTCCCGGCGCGTGCTGATCGGCGGGTGCTCAGCGCGGCATTGACGATCATTACGCACGTGGAGGTCGCTACGGCCACGTGCATGGCGGCTTGCTCGGCCAGCGCACCGCCCGCGCCGCTGACCAGCACGCCATACAACACCGGCACGACCACAAAGCCGCCGCCAAAACCGAACAGCACTGTCGTCACTCCCGAGAAGCTGCCAAACACCGCCAGAAGTAGATAAGTCATCACACAGCCCTTGAACAAAGATGCGCGGACGATAGGCTGTTCCAACCCCCCCGGGCTTGAGGATTCAGGCCATTCATGTTTGTGTTTCGGCCACACGCTGAGGGCCCGCCATGCGCAACACCTCCATCGATAGCTTCGACAGCACGCCGCGTCCGGTCATTGCGATTGGCAATGATTATGCCGACGGGTACGTGCTTCGCCGGCATCGCCACCGGCGCGCGCAACTGCTGTACGGCTCTACAGGAGTGATGAAGGTGTCAACCGAGCAAGGCGACTGGGTGGTGCCGCCCCAGCAGGCGGTGTGGATACCGCCACAGTTGGAGCATGAGGTACTGATGCTCGGTGTCAGCACCCGCAGCCTGTACATAGAGCCATCTGCCGTGCCTGTTTCGCGGCAGTCATGCGAAGTGATCGGCGTCGCGCCACTGTTGCGGCAGCTGCTGATTGAAGCGGTGGAACTGCCCTTGGCGTATGACCTTCACGGTCGTGACGGGGTGTTGATGTCGCTGGTGCTGCTGGAAATCGAGCGAGCGCACGCGCTGCCATTGCACATTCCATTGCCCGACGAGCCTCGTTTACTAGCGCTCTGCCAGCGTTTTTTGCAGCACCCGGACGTCCACCAATCGCCGCAACAATGGGCCCAGGCATTGTTTGTCAGCGAGCGCTCGTTCAGTCGGCTGTTTCGGGAGCAGACCCAGATGAGTTTCGGCCAATGGCGACAGCACGCCTGCGTACTGCTGGCCCTGTCTCGGCTATCGAGGGGAGAATCGGTTACCCGTATTGCGCTGGACCTTGGTTACGAAAGTCCAGCGGCCTTTTCGACCATGTTTCGTCGCTTGGCGGGTTGTGCTCCCAGTCAGTACTCCAGCGGCTGACGGTAGACGGTGACAGCGAGTGGCAGATGATATCTGCGATGTATATGACAGCTTGCCGTGCGTCATTCCCACTCGATTGGAGGGATCGACGCACCGAAAAACACCGCTCCTGCATTTATTTTTTCCATTCAAGTGCAGCCAACGAATGAACGTATTTCAGTAACCTGCTGTTTTATACAGACAATATATAAAAAAATAAAAATCCTGGCTTATCACTGGACAGATGTATTTTCAAAATCGTGCTCATATACTGGCACTGCGCAACTATTCGACGTGTAGCGCTCGAGACAATAAGAGATTGCCTCGATGACCCCCGCAAGGCAGCTCAGGCCCAAGGCAAAACGAGCAGGCTCCATGCTAAGAAAAATCGCGGTCTCCGATCTAACGCTCGGCATGTACATCCACGAGTTCTGCCGCCCACGAACCCACGATCCGTTCTGGACCCTGCATGTGGAACGCGAACTGCGCGACGAAGAGGTCTTGCAGCGCATTCAGGCGTCGGCGCGCGAAGTGTGGATTGATACGCGGCGCGGTAAAAGCCCTACCGCACAGGTGCAGATTCTCGCTGTCGCCTCCCGCAGTGTCCGAGCGAGCGATGCAGCCCCCGCTAGCATGGAGAGAGAGCTGGCCCACGCCAAAATGATCTGTGGCCGTGCCAAACAGGCCGTGATGGTGATGTTCACCGACGCTCGTATGGGCCGCGCGATGAACATCCAGGACGTCGACCTGCTGGTGGAAGAAATCTCGACCTCGGTCATGCGCCACCCCCACGCGCTGATCAGCCTATCGCGTCTGAAAACCTGCGATGAATATACGTACATGCACTCGGTCGCGGTCTGCGCACTGATGGTGGCACTCGCCCGGCAGATGGACCTGAGCGAAGAACAGGTTCGTGAAGCGGGGGTCGCCGGGTTGATGCACGATGTGGGCAAGATGATGATCGCCCCGGCGATTCTCAACAAACCCGATCGCCTGACATTCGACGAATACGAAACCATGAAATACCACCCGCAGGCCGGGCTGCAAATTCTGCAAGGCTGCCAGCAGGTCACTGCTACGGTTCGCGACGTGTGCCTGCATCACCACGAAAAGGTCGATGGCAGTGGTTATCCTCACGGCCTCAAGGGCGAGGAAATCAGCCTGTTTGCCAGGATGGGCGCGGTCTGTGACGTGTACGACGCCGTCACCTCTGATCGCCCGTATAAAAAGGGCTGGAACGCCGCGCAATCGATCCGCGAGATGGCGTCGTGGAAAGGCCATTTCGATGAAACGATCTTCCAGCACTTCGTCAAGACCGTCGGTATTTATCCGGTCGGCGCGCTGGTGCGCCTGAGAAGCGAGCGCCTGGGCGTGGTGGTCGAGCAAGGTGAAAATTCGTTGCTGCAGCCGAAAGTGAAGGTGTTCCTGTCCATTCGGACCCTGCTCCCGTTCGAGCCGCACATCGTCGACCTGGCAAATCCCGACGAACAGGACGCCATCGTCAAGTTCGAATTGGCCGAAGAGTGGGGGGTGCAGGATGTCGAGAAAATGTGGGCGGGTGCGGCGGCAGACTGATCTTGCACGCCTGGCATACCACGAATCACCTGACATACAGCAGCGCTGCAGCACGGGTTGCTGGCGGTAGCGATTTCAAGGCCTTCACCGGCGGCAAGCCGCGCTGCTGCATGAGATTTACATTGCCCGAACATCAATGACATAACTGTATTGATCCGTCAGCCGGCGTCTGCGGCAGCGCTTTGGTGATCGCTACGCTAGCCCAACAGCCCCATTTCCTGCGCCCGTGCAACCGCCTGTGTGCGGCGCGCCACGCCCAATTTGCCGTTGATGTGGCTGGCGTGGGTTTTGACAGTGTGCAAGGAGATGAACAGACGTTCGCTGATTTGCTGATTGGAGCAGCCTTGGGCGATGAGTTGCAGCACGCCCAATTCGCGTGCGCTGAGCACCTCGCTGCCGGAACAGAGGTCGGCGTCGTTCCGCGCGCAGGGCATGTCGTCTTTGACCGCGTCGCCTGGAAGCTGATTGAGCAGGTAATCGACGAGTCGGCAGCGCGGCCGTTTGAGCAGTTGCTCGCGCAGCCAGTCTGGATGCTGGCGGATGACATCCAGCAATGGCAGCACAGCACCTCCCGTGGCGCTGCGAAGGCAGCGATCGAGCAGATTTTGCGCCTGGGTTCGGTCCTCTGCTTCAAGCGACAGCAGGATGTGCTGACTCATGGCACTGAGCCCTATCAGCCCAGCGCCGATGTGCTGCGCGCAGCTCTGCAGTTGCATCAGGCGCTGGGAAGACGCTTCGACGCGGCCCTGGATTCTGTCGAGCATGGCGCACAGCAGTTCGATGTGCAGGGACATTTGCGGCATGCATTCCGGCGCGGCGGCAGGTTGATCGCCGTTGTAGGTCTGCCCCAACCGCACCAGCCACGCATCCGCCAGGTCGATCCGCCCTAACGCGAGCCACAGTTCGCATTTGGCCAGAGTGATCATCGCCAGGTAGTAAACCGGCGGCACGTCCCAGATATGCATCAGCCGCTCGGCCTCGGCCAGTTCGGCGAAGGCCTCGGCGAAGCGCCCTTCCCTCCCCGCAAGGCCGGCGATCGCGCAGTGACCGATCAGCACACTGATGTCGCGGCAGGCCCGAGCTTCCGCCAGGCCGGCAATGAGCCTCGCACGCCCGGCCTCGGTTTGCAGGCACTGCACCAGCAAATAGCCTTCATAGAGGGTCAGCCGCGCGCGCACCGCATAGAGCCGGTGTGACGACAATCCGTTCAGACGGCGAAGGCCCTGACGCACATCTTCCAGCGCACGCAAAGCCTCGCCGCGCGCCAGCAGCGTGCGTGCCCGGTCGTAATGCGCCAGGGCCTCGAACAGTGGATTGGCAACCCTCTGCGCCAACTCCAGGGCATCACGATTCAACGCTCGGGCGCGCCAGAGCTCACCCTTGACCAGGGCTAGATTGGCCAATGTCGATAAGCACAACAGCCGCTGCCCGTAGCGTTTTTGCGGAAGGCTCTCCAGCGCCTCGCTGCAATAGTGGTGGGCGGTTTGGCTGTCACCACGCCCCCGGGCGATGATACCGCTGAGCGCCAGCCACTGTGCCAGCATGGACTTCTGCGCTGTGGCCGATGGAGCGGGCAGGAAGCGGCTGAGGTGGTTGGCCAGCTCCTCTGCGGCATCAAGCTGACAGGCCAGCCCCAACGCCCATGCGTACAGCACGATCAAACGCGGCGTGCTGATTAGCAAACTGTCGGGCAGGTCCATTTTCCAGCGCAGCAGCATGCCGATGTTCTGTTCAGCCAGCAGTTGTTCTTCGGACAGATGCTGCACCAGGTTGGCAGCGACATCGTGATCACCGGCGCGCAAGGCCTGTTCGATCGCTTCATCCAGCAGCCCCTGTTCACTGAACCAGCGGCAAGCATTCAGATGCAGGCGCCTTTGACGCGGCGCGACCGAACTGCCCGCACGCGCGCGCAGCAGGTCGGAGAATAAGTGGTGGTAGCGAAACCAGTGCCCGCTTTTATCCAGCGGCACCAGGAAAACCTGATGCGCTTGCAAAAAGCCGAGCATCTCGCCGCTGTCATGGGCATCACGGGCCGCGTCGCACAGCGCGCTGCAGAAGCGTTCCAGGCAAGCCGTTTCATACAGGAAAGCCTGGACGTCGGCGGGCAGGCAGTCGATAACTTCTTCAAGCAGGTAGTCGCGGATCAGGCCTTCACTGCCGTTGAGTTCCTGGGTCAGGGTATTGTTGCTGGTTTGGGCGGCGGCGAGCAGCCAGAAACGCAATCCGGCGACCCACCCCTCACTGCGTTGCAGCAGCATGTGCAGCGCATCGTCGGTCAGCCAGTTGCTGTGCTGATCCAGAACCGCCATCGCCTCGTCGTCAGTCAGGCGCAAATCCTGCTCTGACAGTTCAAGCAACTGTCGTGACAGGCGTAAACGCGCCAGATGCCAATCCGGACGCTGACGGCTGGTCACCATGACGATCATGCCCGCAGGCTGGTGATTGAGCAGAAATTGCAGGCAGCGATCCAGCACCGGGCCTTGCACGAGGTGGTAGTCGTCCAGCACCAGCAACAGCGGCTTGCTCAACATCAGGTGCATCGCCAGCTCGTCCAGCAGACTGTCGAGCCACTCTTCGAAAGCGAATGGTTGATGCCGCTGGCGCATTTTCAGCAGCCCCAGCGCCTGATTGCCAAGTTGGGGAAAGAACTGTTGAAGGCCGCTCAGCAGCCGTTCGAGAAAACGACCGGGATCGCTGTCGCGCTGACTCAAGCCAAACCACAGGCTTTGCCACTGATCAGGGAGGCTTTCGCAGAACTCCACCGCCAGAGAACTCTTGCCGAATCCGGCTGGCGCGCTGATCAACAGCAGACGCCCGGACAGCCCCGCTCTCAGCCGCTCGCAGAGTCTGGCCCTGGGCACATGGCCTTCGGGCAGGGGTGGGCGGAAGAAACGTCCTTCCAACGCAGTGACTGCGTGATTTGCGATTCCTTGCAAACGCGACAGATCAGTCATGGCCGGCTCTTATTGGAAGTGCTTGTTATTCGGCGTTCAGATGTCGGGAGACTAGCGGCTAAAGGGGGGTTTTTGAAGAATGTTCGACGAAAGACTGTGAGAAAACATATTCAATCAACACGGCGAATGTTGCTTTATATGTTTTTGGAGAGGGAAAGAGTGCACTGACGCGCCTGAGGCTAACGAAAGCAGAAACGCTTTTTTTCTGCAACCGAACGATTACTGCTGCAGCAATCTGCTACTGCCCAGGGACGCGGGCGGCTGCCCGGAATCAAAAGGCGAACGATCCCGGGCTTACGCTTTAGTCAAACGCCCAGAAAACACCCCGCCGATTCAGGGTGTTTTTTCTTGCAGCCATGGGGTTTAGCCCTAGGCTCTGTACGAAAAGGGGCTGCGCTCGGTGATGCTGCGTTAAAAACAGGCTCGGAATGCTCATTTACAACACGTAGACTCCGCCTCCTCGCCTGTTTTTGCCTTGCCTGACCTTCGCTCGCCGACTTTTCGTACAGAACCTAGGGCCGAGCGATGCGAAGCGGTGCTACTCGATCGCTATCATCGACCGCGCAAGTTGCCGCGCCGGTTCGACAGTACGATCAACGCACCCCTTCCTGACGCAACGCGTTAGGTGAGAACTCGCTGGTGGTGGCCGTGAAACCGAAATCGTATGCGCTCTTCTCCTCGTTCTTCATGCCCAACGCCAAATAACGGCCGGACTGCAGGTCGTAGAGGGTTTCCACGGCATACCACGGCACTTGCTTGTCGTAGTAGTTCTCGGCGTGAGCTTCCGCCACACGCCAAAGCTGGCCGCGACCGTCGTAGTGATCGATCACCGCTGCCTGCCAGGTGTCTTCGTCGATGAAAAAGTCACGCTTGGCGTAGATGTGACGCTGGCCTTCCTTGAGGGTCGCCGTCACGTGCCATACGCGGCGCAGCTCGTAACGCGTCAGATCCTGATTGATGTGGCCTGCCTTGACGATGTCGGCGTATTTAAGCTTCGGGTCGTCAAGCTTGTAGCTGTCGGAGGCGATATACATTTCCTGCTTGCCGATCAGTTTCCAGTCATAGCGATCCGGCGCGCCGTTGTACATGTCCAGGTTGTCGGAGGTACGCAGACCGTCAGCTGCGGTACCCGGACCGTCATAAGACACCTGCGGCGCACGACGCACGCGACGTTGTCCGGCGTTGTAGACCCATGCCGAACGCGGTTCCTTTACCTGATCGAGGGTTTCGTGCACCAGCAATACGGAACCGGCCAGACGCGCCGGAGCAGTCACTTCCTGCTTGAAGTAGAAGAGGATGTTGCCGGGGTTTTTCGGATCGAAATCCTTCATCTTGTCGCGGAAGACGAACTGATCCTGGAAATAGACCGGGCTGAAAGAGCCGTTGGTTTGCGGCGTGACCTGCACCACCAACCGTTTCACACTGCCGCCGCGATAGCGGGTGATGTGGTTCCAGATCACTTCAAGGCCGCTTTGCGGGATGGGAAACGGCACTGCGGTCTCGAAATTCTCCAGACCGTTGCCGCCGGAGACCAGCTTGGTGTTGGTGGCGTTTTTCTTGATGGCGGCGAATACATCGGCAGGCACGGTAGCGCTGCGGTGGGACGGGTAGACCGGCATCTTGAAGGTGTCCGGATAACGCTTGAACATCGCGTATTGGCCCGGAGCCAGGTTGTTCTTGTACTGCTCCACGTTTTGCGCGGTGATGGTGAACAACGGTTTTTCATTGGCATAGGGATTGGCCAGGAACCCTTTGCTGTCGACGGCGCCAGCATTGGTCGCCATCGGGGTCCAGGCAGCAATGGTATTGGCAGCATTGCCGGCCTTCTCCGCGCCCATCGGCGTCAGCGAGGTGCCCAATTTGGCAGCATCCGCGTCGGACACTGCAGCCATCACGCTCGTCGCCAGTAGTGACAGACTCAACACACCGACCTGCAACAGGCTTTTTCTTGTTTTCATTTCCATGGTCGTTCCTTAGAAGTTCATACCGAAGCTGAGGGCCACGAAGTCGCGGTCATCCACCGTGGTGTACTTGCCGTCGAAGAAGTTGGTGTAGGAAAGGTTGGCGGTGTAGGTGTTCTGGTATTCAGCTTCGACGCCCAGGCTGATCGCCTTGCGCCCTTCTTCGAAATTACCGCCGGGACCCGGCGAGTAGCCGTCGACGTCGTGGGACCAGGCCACGCTCGGCTTGAGGTTTACCCCGGCGAAGACATTGTTGTAATCCCAGATGGCCCGGGCGCGATAACCCCAGGAATCGGTGGTTGTGAACCCGTCGTTTTCACAATAGCGGCTGAGGTTGTTCAAAGATGCGCCCGCCAGGGTGCTGGCGTTGAGCGCAGTGCATTGGCCATTGGGCAAGGGGCCCGGGCCATAGCTCGGATCACGCCCGTAACGCAGTTTGGACGTGCTTTCCAGACCGCCGACGTGAGTCCAGCCCACTTCGCCGACCAAGGTCAGCCGTTCGGCCCCCATCACCTGATCGAAGAACTGCGTGAAGGTGGTCTGCGCCTGGCTGATTTCCTTGCGCCGATACCCTTTCTGGTCGGTATTCGGAGCGCCCTGCAACAGCGAGACGCTGGGGTTGAGCGGCGAAAGGCCGGAGTACAGGATGTCGGTGGTGTTGAGTTGCACCGGCGCGTTTGGCCGGTAGCTGATCTCACCGCTCCACGCGGTCCCTGTAGGTAGCGTGGTGGAGAAGCTCAGACCGAACAGATGGATGTCTTCAGGGTATTCGACGTAATAGCTGGAGTTGCCAGCCACCACCAACGGCAACAGGGTCGGCGCCAGGCTGGTCGCGACGCCCAGCGGTACGCCCCTGCCCACCAGGCCACCCACCAGCCCCGAGGCGCTGTAGGCGCTGGCAGGCCCACCCCTGCCGCTGAAGATAGGCAGTCGGCTGTGATAGTTCATGTAATAAGCACCGAACTCGGTGTCCAGCGGCTCGAAGTTATAGTGCATGGCCAGGCCGTACTGGCCCCCGTCGCGGGCGTCACGGTCAGGACCACGGGCAACCACCGCACCCTCGTCAGGACTGCCGAAGTTCACCCCCCGGGCGGCTAGCGTCGCTTGCACCGGTGCGCGCAATGCGGCAGGCAATGCGGAATTCAGGCTGTTTCGGGTACGCAGCACCGCCAGGTTATTGGAGCAACCGTCGGCAATCACGTCCGGCTGCGAGAAGAAGGTGCCGCAGTTGTCGACGACCGTCTGGTCCCACTCCAGTTGGTAAAAACCTTCGGCCGAGAGGTTTTCGGTCAGGTTCTGCGACAGGTAGAACATGTTGACCGGAATCAGCCCTTCCTTGATTTCCGAACCAGGACGACGGAACGCCGAGACGTCAATCGGGTTGATGCTGTTGATGCCACCGCCGATGAACGTGCTTTCGCCCCAGTTGACCACCTGTTTGCCCAAACGCACCGAGCCCGGCTCATCGCCGATGGAATAGTTGTGATAGACGAACGCATCGAGCAGTTCGAAACCTGAGGATTTGGCGGCCTCCTTGCGGCCCGAGTCGCTGACGTTCTTGAAGTCGAGGTCTTCATCCTTGAGTTTGAAGTCGTACCAGTATTTACCCCGCAGGAACACGCCTGTGTCGCCGTATTTAAGCTCTAGATCGTGAACGCCTTTGAATATCTTGGAGAAGGTTTCCCCACTTTTGAAGTTCAGGTGGCCGTCATCGGAGGTTTGCGAAAGACCGTGTCCGCCATTGTTCGATCCGATCAGGTTCTTGTTGGCGTTCTGCGTGGACCAACTGGCGCCGATGGAGAGTGACGAGTCGAAATTACCTTCGATTTCACCGATGTTGAAACTGACGCCGAATGCGGGACCGGCGAGCGAGGAAGCGAGACTGACGGCCAAGGGCAGTTTCGCCCGGCGCCAGAACAGGTTTGCTGATGTCATCGACGCTACTCCGTATGCTTTTATTTTTATGGCGGCGGGTACATCCAGAAATACCCAGGCCATCGATCCGCAGCGCCTGGGTGTTAACGCCGTTCAAGCAGCCCATGGCAGCTGCAAGTCAATGGCGTGTTACTCCGGTTCCTACCTACCGCCGACTATAGCCAGCAGGGGCTACGGCTTGATCCCTCTAAAGTGTGATTTACAGCGTCAAAGCCTCTGACTCGCCAGATTCGACAAAACCGACTGCGGCGTTCAAGGGTGGATGGCTGAATTTGGGGATTTGGCAATGGAGACGCCCGCGTAGAGCCTTCGCGGCACATTGTCTTGACCGGAATCAGGGGCAATGCGGACAAAAAACGCTTCAGAGAGTGGAGAGAAAGGTGCTGTTCTTGCTCTGCCATTGGCTGATGTCCAGGCGGATCCGCTTCTTGTCGAGCTTGCCGACGCTGGTCTTGGGAATTTCGGTAACAAGGGCGACCTGACTCGGGATCGCCCATTTATTGATGAGCCCTTGGTCCACGAATGGTTTGAGGTGCTCCTTCATCGTCCTAGCGTCGATCACATACCCTTCGTGGGCGACCAGCAGTGCAAAGGGTCGCTCGCCCCATTGCGGATCGGCGACCCCGACCACTGCCACCTCGCGCACGCCGGGATGGCGACTGCATAGGTCCTCCAGCGCCAGCGAAGATACCCACTCCCCACCTGTCTTGATCACATCCTTGATGCGATCGCGAATATCGATGCCGCCCATGCTATCCAGGGTCGCCACATCGCCGGTGTGCAGCCAGCCTCCGGCCCACAGTTCGGCGCTCTTTTGCGACTCGCGATAATAGCTTTCAGTCAGCCAAGGCGCCCGCAGCACCAGCTCGCCCTGGGTTTCGCCGTCAGCAGGCAGGAAGTGACCTTCGCTGTCGACGATCGCGGCTTCCACCAGCACGCCGGGGGTGCCCGCCTTGATCCGTTGCGTAATGCGTTCGTCTTCGCTGCCAGCCATCAACTCGTCATTCAAATGCGCCACGGAGACCAGCGGGCCGGTCTCCGACATGCCATAGGCCGCGGTCAGCTGGATGCCCTTGGCCTTGGCCGCCTCATACAGCGAGCGATTGAGCGAGCTACCACCAATGAGAATATTCCAGCCCGTGAAGTCGGCATCCTTGGCGGCCTTCGCGTTGAGAACCATCTGCAGAATCGTTGGCACGCAATGGGAGAAATTCACCTTTTCCCTGCGCCACAGCTCCACCAGCAGTTCCGGGTCGTAGCGTCCGGGGTAAACCTGTTTGACCCCGAGCATGGTGGCGGCGTACGGCACGCCCCAGGCATGCACATGAAACATCGGCGTGATGGGCATATAGACCTTGTCGGTGCCCAGCAACCCTTCGACGCTCCCCAGGATCGTGGCGACCGCCAGGGTGTGCAGCACCAATTGCCGATGGGTGAAATACACCCCTTTCGGGTTGCCGGTGGTACCGGTGGTATAGAAGGTGGTGGCTACCGAGTGCTCGTCGAAATCCTCGAACCGATAGGTCGGGCTGGCTTGGGCCAAAAGCGCTTCGTATTCACCCACCAGGTTCGGCAGTTCGGCAGACCCGTCTGCCGTATCGGTAAGCAACAGTGTCTTGCCGACCGTGGCCAGTCTGCTGGCAATGCTGTTATAGAGCGGGACGAACTCGCTGTTGACCAGCACGAACCTGTCTTCGGCGTGATTCATGGTGAAGAGGATCTGGTCGGCCGACAGACGCACGTTAATGGTGTGGATGACGGCGCCGATCATGGGGATGGCAAACATGCATTCCAGATAACGGTGGCTGTCCCAATCCATGACCGCCACGGTATCGCCCGCCTTCACCCCTGCTTCGGTCAACACGTTCGCCAGCCTGCAGACCCGCTCGTTGAGCGTCAGATAGCAATAGCGCGATTGATCCCGGTAAACGATTTCCCGCGTTTTGTCATAGCGGCTGCCGGATATCAGCAAGCTTTTGATCAACAGCGGGTACTGGTACGCGCCGTCGGCTGGCGCAATGACGCGTGTCTGCAGCATGGGAATCCCTTTTCAAGATGCATGGCGGTGCTGAAAATATGCACTCTAGAGCCTTCCCTCGCCAGCCAAATCAGCCAAAGGAATGATTCGACCGTTGAGCGACAAGACAGCCATCACACAAGATGGAAGAGCACAACGGTCTCATGCGGCTTTGCGCAGCGGATCTCGAGGGACTTGTAGCGCCGATCCTTAGCAAGATCAATCAAGCCATGGGCCGACACTTGCAGCAGTCCGGTTTGCCGGAGGTGCCGTTCGACAAATTGCCTGCACCGGCAAACCGTGCTGCTACAGAGGTTGCACCGACGCCGGATCAATGCATCTCGGTCAACGCCAGTTTCACGCCCAAGGCCACCAGCACGCCACCCATCGCGCGGTCGAACCAATGGCCCATCCGCGCAAAACCGGCGCGCACGCGCTCCTGGCTGAACAGGCGTGCCACCAGGCAAAACCACAGCCCTGTTGCCAGCGCCAGGTACACCCCATAACCGGCCTGCACCAGCAGCGGCGTATGCGGGTTGATCACCACCGTGAACAGCGACAGGAAAAAAAGCGTTGCTTTGGGATTCAAGCCATTGGTGACGAAGCCTGCAGTGAAGGCGCCTCGAGCCGTGCGCTCACCTTTGGCCAGATCAACCGGCGCATCCGAAGCCTTGGCTGGCTTGGAGCGCAGGGCCTTAAAGCCGATGTACAGCAGATAAGCAGCTGCCGCCCACTTCAACGCATTGAACAGCACGATGGATTGGGAAACGATCAGGCCGATGCCCAGCAGCGAATAGCCGACGTGCAGGAAAATCGCCGTGCCCACGCCCATGGCAGTGTAGGTTCCGGCCTTGCGGCCATGGGTCACGCTTTCACGCACCACCACCGCGAAATCCGGGCCGGGGCTGGCAACGGCAAGCAGATGAATCAGGGCAACGGTAAAAAACTCCGTCCAGTACATCGTGGGTCTCCTGGCGTTTTGGCGAGCGACAAGCTCTGGTACGCTCGCTACCTTACGCCTCCCATTCACCGAGCAAAAGGTACAGCTGATGTCGAGTCAAAACAGAGCAGTCTTCCTGGATCACACCTCTTTGGATCTCGGCGATCTGGACCTTGCACCCTGGCGCGAAACCTTCAGCGAACTGGTGCTGCACTCCAGTACCCACCCTGATCAAGTGGCTGAACGACTGCAAGGCGCTCAGGTAGCGATCACCAACAAGATCATGATCAATGCCGCCACATTCGCCGCATGTCCTGAGCTCAAGCTGGTGCTGTTGACTGCGACAGGAGTCAACAACATCGACCTCGACTCGGCCCGCAAGCACGGTGTGGTAGTGAGCAACTGCCAGGGATATGGCACACCGTCGGTGGCGCAACACGCCTTGATGCTGCTGCTGGCGATGGCGACGCGCCTGCCGGATTACCAACAAGCCATCCACCAAGGCCAGTGGCAGAAATCGAAGCAATTCTGCTTGCTGGACTTCCCGATTGTGGAGCTGGAAGGCAAGACGCTGGGGCTACTGGGGCATGGTGAGCTGGGAGGAGCCGTGGCGAAGCTGGCCGAGGCATTCGGCATGCGCGTCGTTTCGGGGCAAATCCCCGGTCGCCCTGCCCGCCCTGACCGCGTGCCTCTGCAAGAACTGTTGCCTCAAGTGGACGCTTTGACCCTGCACTGCCCGCTCAACGAACACACCCGCGACATGATCGGTGCCCATGAATTAAGCCTGATGAAACCCAGCGCTTTCATTGTCAACACCGCCCGCGGCGGCCTGATCAACGAGCAGGCGCTGGCCGATGCCTTGCGCAACGGTCACCTCGGCGGCGCGGCAACCGATGTGCTGACGGTCGAACCACCGGTCAATGGCAACCCGCTGCTGTCCGGCGATATTCCGCGATTGATCGTGACCCCGCACAGCGCCTGGGGCAGCCGGGAAGCCCGCCAGCGCATCGTCGGACAGATCAACGAAAACGCCGAGGCGTTCTACGCCGGCAAGCCGATCCGGGTGGTCAGCTAAAGAGCGGGCCTTGCAACGTTCCTGCAGCGGTCCGGCCACACAACGTTCCGTTTGCCGATGGCGGCGTCATGAAAACGCTACCGTTGGCTAGCTGCGCCGCTGCAGCCCCACAAGCCACTGACCTGCTAAACTGCGCCCTTTTTTCAGGAGCCGATGATGGACCCGCGCAGTGAAGTGTTACTCCGTCAGGCCGATTTGTTTCAGGGCTCACTGCTACTGACCGGCCTGCCTGCCGACGATCTGCTGGGCACACTGCCCAATGCGCGGGGCTGGAGCTGGCATGCCGGGGATTTCGCCGCGCTGGACGCCCGCTTCAGCGAACGCACTCACTTCGGCACGCACGCGCCCACTGCGCCCTTCGACGCCGCCGTGCTGTTTCTGCCTAAAGCCCGCGACCTCACCGACTACCTGCTCAACGCGTTGGCTTCCCGTCTGGCGGGCCGCGAACTGTTTCTGGTAGGTGAAAAGCGCGCAGGCATCGAAGCGGCAGCGCGTCAACTGAGCGCCTTTGGCCGCGCACGCAAACTCGACAGCGCGCGCCATTGCCAACTCTGGCAAGTGACGGTGCAAACCCCCGCGTTAGCTGTAGACCTGACCACCCTCGCCAAGCACTTCGAGATCGAGATGGAAGGCGGGCCGCTGAAAGTCGTCAGCCTGCCGGGAGTGTTCAGCCATGGTCGCCTGGACCGCGGCACCGCTCTGTTGCTGGACAACCTCGATCGCCTGCCGACGGGCCACTTGCTCGACTTCGGCTGCGGCGCAGGCGTACTGGGCGCTGCGGTCAAGCGTCGCCACCCGGACATGAGCGTGACGATGCTTGATGTCGATGCGTTTGCCACCGCCAGCAGTCGCCTGACATTGGCTGCCAATGGCCTCGAAGGCGAGGTCGTCACTGGCGACGGCATCGACGCTGCGCCCCTGCATCTGGACGTGATTCTGACCAATCCGCCCTTCCATACCGGTGTCCACACCGATTACGCCGCGACGGAGAAGCTGCTGAGAAAATCGCGTGAACATCTGAAAAAAGGTGGCGAACTTCGCTTAGTCGCCAACAGCTTTCTGCGTTATCAACCGCTCATCGAACAGCATCTGGGCGTATGTGCCGTCATGGCCGAAGGTAATGGCTTTCGTATTTACCGCGCCAAACGCAGCTGAAATTAACGCTTGCCGAACTGCATTCCCGAAGGCAGAATCCGCTCCGTCCTAGGGGAGTAGTCTCCCACGAGCACCTCGCTCGTCCGGCACGCATCAACATACTTGGCCCTCAGGCCATGGTGCGTGCGACCCCAGATCTGCCCAGACGGATCGGTGGTTTGACAAGACCTATGACACGAACATCCTGACCCGGGGCGGGGAGGTTGTACGTGTCATAGCCGTGTTGACCCGCCCCTTAGGAAAATCCTGATGCTGGAATCCCTGCTGGTCCCTACCGCGGTCGTCGCACTGGCCGAAATCGGTGACAAGACCCAACTCCTCGCGCTCATTCTCGCCGCACGCTTTCGCAAGCCTTGGCCGATCATTGCCGGTATTGTCGCTGCGACCCTGGCCAACCACGCCGCCGCCGGCGCAGTGGGCGCCTGGTTCAGCAGTTTTCTCTCCGACGCCGTGTTGCACTGGATTCTGGCCGCGAGCTTCACTGCCACCGCGCTGTGGACCCTGGTGCCGGACAAGATGGACGACGACGAAGCCAGCACCGCGCGCAAATTCGGCCCCTTCATGACCACGCTGATCGCGTTCTTCATCGCTGAAATCGGCGACAAGACGCAGATCGCCACGGTGATGCTCGCGGCGCAGTATTCCTATCTGTGGCTGGTCATTCTGGGCACGACGCTGGGTATGCTGCTGGCCAACGTTCCGGTGGTACTGGCAGGTAATTTCGCAGCGGAAAAACTGCCGTTGACGCTGATTCGTCGCCTGGCGGCGGGCGCGTTTTTCATCTTGGCGATCGTCGCGGTGTACAAAGCGATGCAGGTGAGTGGGTGGGTTTAACACCCAATCACCGCACTCGCCTTAGCAGGCGGGCTTGCTGGCGGCAGCGTCTTCAGATACGTCGCCGCCGGTAAGCCAGGCTGCTACAGGTTCAGCGCCCGGACTGCGACCTCAGCCCTTCGGCGCCTGCTCATACAACGGCATCACCTTCGGAATCGCCGCCTGTAATGAGGCGATCCGGTTGGCTGAAGCCGGGTGGGTGCTCATGAACTCAGGCTGCGAGGCTCCGGCTTGGGCCTGCATCTTCTGCCATAGCGTGATCGCGGCATTGGGGTTGTAGCCAGCCCGGGCCGAGAGCTCCAGACCCAACAGATCCGCTTCGTTTTCGTTAGCCCGGCTGTTCGGCAAGGTCAGGCTGTAATTGACCACGGTATCGGCCAACGCAAGGCTGTCCTGGCCCAGCCCCAGCAGTGAACCCGCGCCGTTCCTGGCCATTTCGATGCCATAGGCCTTGGACATGGCTTCGCGACCGTGCTCGCGCAGGGCGTGAGCGATTTCATGGCCCATGACCGCAGCCAGCTCATCGTCGCTCAGCTGGAGCGTGTCGATCAGCCCGCTATAGACAATGATCTTGCCGCCGGGTCCGCAGTTGGCGTTCAGTTCATCACTCTTGATCAGATTCACTTCCCACTTCCACTGCGCAGCATCGGCACGCAGTTTCGGCGCCTGGGCGATCAAGCGGTTCGCCACATTCTGCACGCGCTTGGCTTGTGCACTGTCTTTGTCCAGCACGCCCTTGGTGGTGGCCTCGGTGACGGTCTGCTGATAGGACTGCGCGTACATCTGATTGACCTGATCGGTCGATAACATGCTGAACATGTATTGCTTACGTTCGACGCCCACCGAATCTCCGCTGGTGGTATTGACCGCCTGACAGCCCGCCAGCAAAGCCGCGCTCAAGCCACACAGAGCAAAGGTCTTGCGCATTATGTATCTCCCTGGAAACAAGGCGCCTATCCTAGGCGGTACGCCTGAGGAGCGCCAGATAGCAGCCGTTTGCCACATAAATGCGTGCCTGGAATCTGCACGTTTGTAACAGAGAGGAAATGTCCTGGATCGTTCATTCCGGATGTCCCAAGCCACAGGAAACGGTGAGCAAAAACACAACGAAATTGACTTGAGTGAATCCCGAATGGCCAGGCCGCCAGCCAGGTTGCCGGCGCAGCGAATGAGCCGAGCCGCGCCAGTGCCGAACGGACCAAACCGGCAGAACAGCCACACCGGTCGATCAATCTGTTCAGGCGTAATGAAAATGCTGAGGTGGGCACATAACGCTGAACACTAGCTTGTAACAGGCTTGCCGCTAGTAGCGCTTTTCACTGACCCACCCCGCCAAGAGACTACAAGAAACAGCTTGCGCAATTTAGAGGGGCGTCAGGCACTCTGGCGCATTGAGCTTGGGATCATTCACCAGGTTGGCCAGCGGCCGCTCGCGCAACGGCATCTGCGGCGCGGCAAGCAGGGACTGCAGGGTCGGCAGCGAACTCTGGGGATCGAGCCACGCGGCCTGGCCGTCGGCGTCAAGGATGAGCGGTCGGCGCTGACTCATGGCCGGCTGCGTGACTACCGCCACACTCAGATAGGTATGACCTTGCACCGGATACGCTTCCCATATCGCTGCAAAGTACAATGCCGAGCCTTCGCCGGGCGTCAACCAGAATGGCCGTTTGCGCACTGTTCCGCGCCACTCGTAAAAGCCGTTGGCGGGCAGCAGGCAGCGACGCTCGCGAAAGGCCTGCCGAAACATCGGCTGCTCGGCCAGTGTCTCGGCACGCGCATGGGCCGGTGTTCTCGACATATCGGTCAACCACGGGGGTGTCAGGCCCCAACGCGCCCGTGCCAGCGCCCGACCGCCTTCCTCGCCCGGTATCTGGCGCAATATCAGCACCGAATCGGCGGGGGAAATATTCCACTGTGCCTGCTGGTCCACAGGGAATCCGGGCAAGGCCGCGAATGCAGGCGTCCAACGAAACAGCGCATAACGTCCACACATGGGCTCAGGGCAACTCTTCTGAAAGGCGAATCGAGCGACGCCGCACCGGTTTCAGCACAACAACACATCGGGGTAACTGTCCGGCTCCTCGCCAGACAACACAAAAGCGCCATTGTACTCAGTGATCAGTTGCCGCGCCCGCTCAGCCTGATCGTCGTTCACTGCAAGCCCGAGCAGCCCGAACACTGGCAGCTCGCCGACGCCGCCCAGCAGATGACGGCCAGTGATGTGCGAGTCGATGCCTTCGCTGGCGAGCATCGACTGCAGCAGCTCGCCTTCCATCATGTTTTCCGGCTCATAGATTCTGCGCATCATTCGTTCTCGGCACGAACTTCCAAATCCCATTGCTCACCATTGGTTTCAAGGTGAAATTCGATCGGGCGACAGCACACGTGGCAGTCTTCGATGAAATGATTGTCACCTTCCGAAAGATCCAGCACGGTTTCCCCCGACTCGCCGCAGTAGGGGCACTCGTAAGGCGCTGCAGGTTGTATATCGTGCATCACAGTCTCCGAGTTCAGTTTTGCGTATAATCGCTGACTTGTTCGCAGGCCGGGTTTTCATTCTCAACTCCAGCTCGACCTGCCATTACCCTAGCCGTTTCCAACAAGAGAGCATGATGGGCGAATTCGATGCCATCCGACCGTACGACGACAGCGAAGTGAAAGCCGTACTCAATCGGCTGCTGGGTGACAAGGCCTTCCTCGCTATCCTGACGCACTTCCGATTTCCACGCCTGGCTGGCACATTGGGCTGGATCCTGCAGCCGGCAATCGCCCGCAAACTGCGCCGCCAGTTCGCTGGCATCGATTCGGTCGCGGCGTTGCAGGACAAGGTCGAACATTACGTGGACCATACGATCGAACGTGCCACAGATGGTGTGACCTACACCGGCGTGGAGCAGTTCAAGTCGGGCGTGGCCTATCTGTTCCTGGCCAACCACCGGGACATCGTGATGGACCCGGCGTTCGTCAACTACGCGGTTTACCACGCAGGCCTGCCGACACCGCGTATCGCCATTGGCGACAACCTGTTGCAGAAGCCCTTCGTCAGCGATCTGATGCGATTGAACAAGAGCTTCATCGTGCATCGCTCGATCACCGGACGCCGGGAAAAGATGGCGGCTTATCAGTTGCTGTCGGCCTACATCAACCACTCGATCCGCAACGACTGCCAGTCGATCTGGATTGCCCAGGCCGAAGGTCGCGCCAAGGACGGCGACGATCGTACTGAGTCGGCGATCCTCAAGATGTTCCACATGAGCCGCAAGGATGAACCGTTCGGCGAAGTCATTCAGTCGCTGAACCTGACCCCGGTATCGATCAGCTACGAATACGATCCCTGCGACCATGCCAAGGCCCGCGAGCTGTATATCCGAGCCACCACCGGCGGCTACACCAAGGTAGCCGGCGAGGACGACGTCAGCATCGCGTTGGGTATCACCGGTTACAAGGGGCGGGTGCACGTGAACTTCGCACCGCCGATTACTGAAATGTTTGAAGACACCAAGCAGTTAGCGGCGCAAATGGACCGGCAGATCCTCGGCGGTTATCGCCTGTTCCCCGTGCACTATCTGGCGTACGCGCAATGGACCGATGCTGATCCTAGCCTGAACGTGCCGACCGCCGCCGAGGTGTTCGCGGCCGATGAGCTGGAACGCGCGCAGGACGAATGGCAAAGACGGCTGGATGGCTGCCCCGAAGAGCATCGTCCGTATCTGGTGCTGCAGTACGCGACGCCGGTGCGTAATCAGTATCGGGTCAAGGCGGGGCTGGCACTTTAACCAGCGAATGCAAAACGGCGCCTGATACGCGCCGTTTTGCATCGCCCCACGCCAACCTTCGCGCGTTCAACGATCCGCGGCCGCATCAGATTTTCGTGCTCACCCACGACAACAGCAGCGCAAATGCCAGGCACGCGCTCCCGAGCCGGTAACTCTGGCGAATCATGCGCAACGTCGACACGTCCATCAGGTGCATCGGCTCATCGATCGGTGCCTGTGCGGTGAGGTGGTTGAGATGCTTGGTCTCGCGCTGCTCGTGACTGCGTGTGGTGTGCAGCACCCAGACACCGGGACCCGCCGCCAGCAGCGCGAACAGATTGATGATCATCCCGGGGGAATGCTGAATGAGCGACATGGAGCCTCGATAGTGCGGCATAGGAGCGCCGCGGATTCGGTGGGTCTGCCGAGCACGGTATCGCCTGTCACCTTAACGTCACCTGAACCGGTCACGGCGCAGCGCTTCATGAGCCCCGCAGACGACCAAAGCTCCCCTCCTGCACGCCCACCCCGGCGATCTGTCACGGGCCCCGAATCATGGCGCACAAAAAAGCCCTGACATCTCTCGATGCCAGGGCTCGGTCGAATGCTCGATTACTGGCCTAACGTACGGCCGATGGTCTGATCCTGGAAAACGCGGGTCAATGCATCACTAAGAACATCGCCGATGAGCTTGGTGTTGGTTTCCTCGTTCGGCGCCATACCGAAGCGCTGATCCAGGGAAGCGGCGTAACGCCCGCTATAGCTGCGGCCGTTGTTCTGGACATCAGCGCGGAAAGTCGAGCTGATGCTCGCCTCGGTCACGTACAGGCCTTCCTTGGGCGACTGATATTTCAAGTCCGCAAGGGTGACCGTCAACTGAGGACCGTTGCCCCCTTGAACCGGGGTAAAACCCAGCAGGCGCACAGCCGCTTCGGCCTGGGCCTGGAGCTGCGGAACCAACTGCTGCCCGTCAACGCTGATCGAACTGGTTTCAGGGTACAGACCGCCACGGGTGCCGAGGGTCGGCGAAGGGCGACCGTCAACGACTCGCACCACCACTTGCTGGCCGTGCCCGACAGCCGTCAGTTGGGCATTCAGCTTGGGTTGCGGGTTAAGTGATTGCGGACTGTGGGCACATCCCACCAGCGTCAGACTGCCGACTGCTAGCAAACCGAACAAAACACGACGCAACATGCTCATCTCTCCATGGGCCAAGGCACAAATTGTGCGGCAGTATAACGACCTCCCGAGGCCGCTCACTAGCGTAAAGATACGACAAAGTGCCGCTCCTCGCGTTCCCGGTCAGGCCGGTGGCCCAGATCATCGCTGCACCACCCATGCGCCTTTTTGACGTTAGCCAGAAACCGCAACGTCACGGCGATGTCATCACCGTCCGACATACTTTCACGACAGCCCAAACCCGGAGCGCTCGCTGTGCACTTTCTCTGGTCCTTATTCTCACCGCAAAGGCATCACCGTTATTACGCCTGTCTGGACGCACAGGGTATTTGTCTGTCGTTCAGGCACTGCCCCAAGGCGCCGCGCGGCCACGGATGGGTGGAAATCAGCAAACCAAATCTGAGCTGGCTGCACCAGCCTCTGCCTGCCGATGCCCGTGTCAGTTTGACGATAGGTTCGATTAGCGACCGGCAATTGCTCGGCATCTGACCGGATAGCGAATAAAAGTCATTTTTTCTGGATCATTTCTGCGCGTTTCATCGCTATAATCTTCCCCCGATTATAAGGACGTCTCCTGATCGGGCCTCGCAGCACCGCTGATACCGGGTATCAGCTCCTCCGTATCGCCCACAGAGAGCCTTCCACACAGACATGTGCAACCCGGTGTGGCCGCTTTGCAGGCGTGAAAAACCTCGACTCGCTCGAACCTTTCGCACCCACCATGGCCCACATTGAGTTCGAACCTGATCTGTCGGAGCTGCCATCGCGCAGCCCCTTTTTTGAGGTTCGCGTCTCCAAAAGAGCGTGAAAAAACGGGTTTTCACAACTTCACAAGAGTGTGGCAAGCAAATGAATAGTTACGCGTTTGTAAATGCACCGTTAGCGTCTGACCCAGCCCCCTTGCACAGGACCGACCGCAGCGCAGCCTCCACAACCAGAGCCTGAAGCCTGTCCACTACGGATTTGGTTGCATGACCGCACGTCTTGACGATGGTCGAATGGCTGTCTGGGCCGAAAAATGAGTTCATGCTTTCTACAAAAGCATCGACCAGGCCCTCTCAAGGCGTGCGCTGAAATGCAAAAAATTGCGAAGAATCGGACATGACGCTCCCGGCCGGGTGGTACGAGGCACTGCGCGAAAACGCGCCGCCCGCCCCCCGGCAACTGACCTCGGGAACCCATGCCGTCAATTTGGTGCTGCAGATTTTTTGGAGACGCGTTAATGGCGCATAACGAAGCAGTCGACGTAGTACTGGTCGGGGCAGGCATCATGAGTGCCACCCTCGCCGTACTGCTCAAGGAGCTCGACCCGAGCCTCACGATCGAGGTTGTCGAGCTGATGGACTCCGGTGCCGCGGAGAGTTCCAACCCCTGGAACAACGCAGGTACCGGCCATGCCGGCTTGTGCGAGCTGAACTACACGCCGGAAGCGGCCGATGGCTCGATCGACACCAAAAAAGCAATTCACATCAATACCCAGTTCGAGGTCTCGAAGCAGTTCTGGGCCTACCTCGCCCGCAAAGGCACCTTCGGTTCTTCGCGTTCATTCATTACACCGGTCCCGCACCTGAGCTTCGTGCAGGGCGAAAAAGGCATGGTGTACCTGAAAAAACGCTACGAGGCGCTGCACAAGCACCACGCCTTCGCGTCCATGGAATACACCGAAGACAAAGTCAGGCTCGCTGAGTGGATGCCGCTCATGATGCCGGGACGTCCGGCTGACGAACCGATTGCTGCGACGCGCGTCATGCACGGTACCGACGTCAACTTCGGCAACCTGACCAACATGCTGCTCAAGCACCTCTCCAGTGCACCCGATGCGCAGGTCAAGTACTGCAAGCGCGTCACTGGCCTTGCCCGTAAAGGCGCTGGCTGGAGCGTGACCATCAAGGACGTCAACAGCGGCGGCACGCGTGAGATCGACGCCAAATTCGTGTTCCTGGGCGCAGGTGGCGCGGCACTGCCGCTGCTGCAAATGTCCGGCATCGAGGAAGGCAAAGGTTTCGGCGGCTTCCCGGTGAGCGGGCAGTGGCTGCGATGCGACAACCCCGACGTGGTCAGGCAGCATCAGGCCAAGGTCTACAGCCAGGCGGCGGTAGGCTCGCCACCGATGTCGGTGCCGCACCTTGACACTCGCGTTGTCGACGGCAAAACCTCACTGCTGTTCGGCCCGTATGCCGGTTTCACCACCAAGTTCCTCAAGCACGGCTCACTCATGGACCTGCCGCTGTCAATCCGCGCCGCCAACATTGCGCCAATGCTGGCCGTGGCTCGGGACAACATGGACCTGACGAAGTACCTGATCAGCGAAGTGCGGCAGTCCATGGAGCAACGTCTGGAAGCCCTGCGTCGTTTCTACCCGCAGGCCAAAGCCGAGGACTGGCGCCTGGAGGTAGCCGGCCAGCGCGTGCAAATCATCAAGAAAGACCCGAAGAAAGGCGGTGTCCTGCAATTCGGCACCGAACTGGTTTCGGCGAAGGATGGTTCCCTCGCAGCATTGCTGGGAGCCTCTCCAGGGGCCTCGGTGACCGTTTCGATCATGCTCGACCTGATCGAACGCTGCTTCCCGGAAAAAGCCAAAACGCAATGGGCCGCCAAGCTCAATGAAATCTTCCCGGCTCGGGAGAAAGCGCTGGAAACCGACGCGCAGCTGTATCAGCGTGTCAGTGCCGAAAGCGATGAGAGCCTGGATCTGGTTTCAAACAGTCCGACGGCAAGCTTCGCCTGATTCAGAAAATGTTTTGAATCGGTGAAAAACTGAAAGCCCCGCCCACGCAGCGGGGCTTTCAGTTTCTGAAAGGCAGTCAGCCCATTTTGAAGCGTACCGTGTAGGCGGTCATGGACCGACGGCCTTTGATGACCGACGCGCTGCACTGCGCCGCCACGGCGCCTGAAGAACGCGCGCTGGCGAACTTTTCTGGCGACGGGTCCAGGCTAAACCATGAGAACGTTGCCTTATGGCCTAATGTGAACTCGCATTCTCGCGCACCGTCTCTCATGCGCATTAGAGCCCGATCGTTACGTGGGTTTTTTAATGCTAAACCGAACGATGTCGTTGGGAAGTCATGCGGCATGACAGCACCTGAAAAGTCAGTGCGCAACGGCAACCAGGATGCTGCTACCAGGTAGAGATCGGCGCCCGAGTCATTCCACATCTCCACGGTTACATCCATTTTTTTGGGGTATGCGGCCTGAGCCAGCAGAGCAGTGAACATCGTCGCTATTAGCAGCATCGTGCCGCTTATAAATCGTTGTACTTTGGTCATCTTGAATCCCTTTATTGATTGCCGACACGCACCCGCTCAGTAGATCGGCTTGCTGAGCGCAGTCAGTTCAGGCGGGTGAACGTCGGATGACAAAACGCATATCCATGCTTCTTTCGTAGTCCCAGTTATCCAGCTTCAAAGAGCAATCGGCTTGCCTCTTGCCTGCGCTCGATGCCTGGAGCGTTGCGCGCGGGCCTGTCAGCGTCACTGCACCTCTCACATAACTCTGAGTACCGTATTTGACGTCGTACAAACAGGCCACTTCGCCCTTTGTACGACCGGTCGACAGCACAAACTTCACTGCACCGCGGTAGGCGTGAGCAGGAAAGTTGAATTTAATGTGTCCCTTGGGATCGACCACCAGTTCATCTTCCGGGAAGTTCCCTACGTCCCAACTGGGCGACAGCAGCTGTACGGGGCGGCTAAGAAAGTTCTTGATCTGGCCGTTAAAAACCATTGTCTGCGAAGCGTGAGCGCCGCATATAAACAATGTTGACATGACGGTGATCAGTATTTTTCCATACATAATTTGAATTCCATTTCAGCGGTATTGTTAGAACCTGCACGTATCGTTAATAAACCTGCGCATCCTCAATTTCAGACACGCCGGTTATTTCATGGACACTCGAATATCGTAGCCCTTTCCTTCGGCCTTTTTTACGATACTGGCAAGGCAGACAGCGTGAAAGTTGCCCACAGAGCTCGCCTTTGACCAGGTATAGACTTCGTAACGGGATATGATCCATGCCCCCATCCGCCGCACGCCAAGGCCCCCGGAAAAACGGCAGGTCTTCTCGCCCGTGCTGTATTTGAAATTGATCCTGCCTTTGCGCTCGTCCCACACATGCACGCGAAATGCTCCGGTATGATGCTTGGGAATCATGTAGTCAGTCGCATTGAAACTGCCCAAGGGCCAGGTCGCTGCGGTGAGTTTAAGATCCTCCCGGGTCTCGTTCACGAGGGTAACATCGAATTTCAACGGGTCTGCAGCCTGCGTCCAGCTGGCACACAGTGTAAGGAGTACCAGCGAGGCAACGGGAGAGATATATTTATTCATCATAGAATTCCATTTCGACAAAACATCCATTAGTCACGCAAACATGCGCACCAGGAGTATGAATCGAACAGAAAATTTGAATGCAGTGAAGTTATAGATGGGAAGTGCAGGAAATTTCTGAAACAGATGTAATCGAGGCCATTCTATGGAGTGAAGCTGCAGATTGGATCTCAAGTGCCCGTCGCCAGGCACCGCTAGACTTAATCAGCCTCGAGACTTATTAACCAACTCAATGTATTCCTGCGAATTGCGCTGGTCTTTGATAAGTTCGACGAATGAGTTGCCGTGTTCGTCCTTGCCATCCAGATCGTAGCCAGCTTGCTTGAAGAACCCCAGAAATCGTTCGAAATCATCAACGCGCAGGCCGCGATAGGCCTTGATCAGTTTATGCAGCGACGGGGAAGTCGCATCGACCGGCTCGAAATCCAGGAACAATTTGATCTGGGCATCGCCGATCTCATCGCCAATCACCTGCTTCTTATCTTTACGCATTGCTGACTCCAACTGACTTCGCGGGACATTTCACGGGCAGGCAGTTTACCCTCCGCCCGGCTGCGGGCTCAACGCGCGCGTACGCTGGCGGTGTGCAGGTCGGCCCAGACGTGTCCATTGGCATAACTGAGGAACTGGCAATAAACCTTCTCGCTGCGCAGCAGATCGATCAGCACGCGGTATTGGCTTGCCGGGTAATACAAGGTCAGGGTTCGGCTGGGCTCATCATAAGCCGGCTTTTTCAGGCTTTTGCTTTCGCCATCGAAATGAATCATCACCTCGGAAATGGTCGCGCCCTTGTTCATGGGCTTGCCTTTGAGGCGCAGGCTCAGCGGAGAGGTGACGGGAATGGGTTGCTGGTTCGACTGGCGCTGGCTGCCAGCGACGATTGTGTAATCGGTGACCTGCAGCAGTTGCTGCTGCTCAGGCTCGCCTTCACGCACGGACAACTCGTCCGGCGGCAGATATTGAGCATGCATGGGTTCAGCGAGTGCGGGAAGCGGCAGGGCCAACAGCAACATCAACGCAGCTTTACTACGAAACGATAACCTCATGGGCGCCTCCCGAAAAAAGTGGAAAGCACTCTAGCACGTGAAAAGCCGTGCTCACGCACTGCGTCTAACGACATGGCATCTCTAGTGGCACGGCTTGCCTGCGCCAGCGTCCCCGCTGGCGTCGTTAGACAGGTTGCTACGGCGTGAATATGCGCGCGATCACATGCCTTTTACGGCAAAAATCCCGGCCGCATTACGCCAGTAGCCTTTGTAATCCATGCCATAACCGAAGATGTAGCGGTCGATGCACGGCAGGCCGACGAAATCCGCTTTCAGGTCAGGGCGCGCCTTGCGGTCATGATCCTTGTCTATCAGCACGGCAGTGTGCACTGCGCGGGCGCCTGCATGTTTGCAGAAGTCGATAATGGCGCCCAGGGTGTGACCTTCGTCAAGAATGTCGTCGATGATCAACACGTCGCGATCGATGAACGAGACTTCTGGCTTGGCTTTCCAGAACAGCTCGCCGCCGCTGGTCTGATTACGATAACGGGTCGCGTGCAGGTACGACGCTTCGAGGGGGAAGTTAAGGTGCGTAAGCAGTTTGCCTGCGAAGATCAGGCCGCCATTCATCACGCAAAAGACCACCGGGTTGCGGTCGGCCAGTACGCCGTTGATTTGTTCGCCAACGCGGGCGATCGATGCCTCGACTTCGTCGTTGGTGTAGAGGCAGTCAGCCTCGCGCATGACTTGACGGATATGCTCGAGATCGGCGGACATGGCGCGCTCCAGGGGGCTGTTTAAGGAAAAGCGGGCAAAGGTACGCATCCGTTTCCATCAGGGCAAGTTTTTCTGGACTAACGTTGCACAGAGCCTCCACGGCCAGTAGCGGTGCTGGCCCATGCGGCGCAAGAAACAGGCTCGGAACGCTCATTTGGACTCCGGATTCGATAGAGGTCAATGACCATTGCTCAGCTGTTTTATAACGCCGCTTCGCCCGCCGACATTATCGTAAAGACGCTGCGTCCCAATTAATGTAAGAAACGCGAACCTCACCGGTAAGACAAGTAACAGCTGAATAGATTAATCTAAGCCGTTTTTTTTGCCCGCCCGCTGGAGCCTTTCCTTTATGCCCATTCGTGAGATCCGCCATCCGCTGATCCGTCACAAGCTCGGTCTCATGCGCCGCGCTGATATCAGCACCAAGAATTTCCGTGAACTGGCGCAGGAAGTCGGCTCGCTGCTGACCTATGAGGCGACCAAGGACCTGCCGCTGGAAACCTATGATATTCAGGGTTGGGCCGGAACCGTTCAGGTTGAAAAGATCGCTGGCAAGAAGATTACCGTAGTGCCGATTCTGCGCGCGGGCATCGGCATGCTGGAAGGGGTCCTCAGCCTGATCCCGGGCGCCAAGGTCAGTGCCGTTGGTGTTGCGCGTAACGAGGAAACCCTCGAAGCGCACACCTACCTGGAAAAACTTGCACCCGAAATTGACCAGCGTCTGGCGCTGATCATCGACCCGATGTTGGCCACCGGTGCCTCGATGGTCGCCACCATTGACCTGTTGAAAAAGGCCGGCTGCCGCGATATCCGCGCCATGGTCTTGGTCGCTGCACCGGAAGGTATCGACGTGGTCGAGAAGGCTCACCCGGACGTTAAACTCTACACTGCCTCTATCGACCAGCGCCTGAACGAACACGGCTACATCATTCCAGGCCTGGGCGATGCCGGTGACAAGATTTTCGGCACCAAGCAGAAGGACGCCTGATGAAGCAGGATGAGTTCAACGATCCACTGTGGCGTACCGTGCTGTCAGGCGCGCAAATGCTGTTCGTGGCCTTCGGGGCCCTCGTGCTGATGCCGCTGATTACCGGCCTCGATCCTAACGTTGCGCTGTTCACCGCAGGCCTGGGCACGTTGTGCTTTCAACTGGTGACAGGCCGTCAGGTGCCGGTGTTTCTGGCTTCGAGCTTCGCCTTTATTACGCCCATCATTCTCGCCAAGGGCCAGTTCGGCCTGGCCGCGACCATGGGTGGGGTGATGGCAGCAGGATTTGTCTACACGTTTCTGGGCCTTGCGGTGAAGATCAAAGGCACCGGTTTCATCGATCGCCTGCTGCCACCGGTGGTGATCGGCCCGGTGATCATCTCCATTGGTCTGGCAATGGCGCCGATTGCCGCGAACATGGCGATGGGCCGGACCGGCGACGGCGCCGCGGAGTTGATCCCGTATCACACCGCTATCGTGATCTCGATGGCAGCCCTGTTGACAACGTTGATCGTGGCGGTGTTCGGTAAAGGTATCTTCCGTCTGGTGCCGATCATCTCCGGGGTGCTGGTGGGCTTTGCCCTTTCGTTCTATTTCGGCGTAGTCGACGTAGCGAAAATTGCAGCAGCGCCGTGGTTGGACATTCCGCACTTCACCGCGCCGGAGTTCAACTGGCAGGCGATTCTGTTCATCGTCCCGGTAGCCTTGGCGCCAGCGATCGAACACATCGGTGGGGTGATTGCGGTCGGCAGTGTGACGGGACGTGACTATCTGAAGAAACCGGGCCTGCATCGCACTTTGCTGGGCGACGGCATTGCCACGACGGTTGCCGGCGCCTTTGGCGGCCCGCCTAACACCACGTATGCCGAGGTGACGGGCGCGGTGATGCTGACCAAGAATTACAATCCGAAGATCATGACCTGGGCTGCGATCTTCGCCATCAGCCTGGCATTCATTGGCAAATTCGGCGCACTGCTGCAAAGCATTCCGGTACCGGTGATGGGCGGCATTCTGTGTCTGCTGTTTGGTTCCATCGCGGCGGTGGGGATGAACACGCTGATTCGCCATAAGGTCGACCTGACCGAAGCGCGCAATCTGGTGATTGTTTCGGTGACCCTGGTGTTTGGTATCGGTGGTGTACTGATCGGCACAGGCAATGGGCCTGATGATTTCGGGATGAAGGGCATTGCGCTGTGCGCGGTCACCGCCATCGTGCTGAATCTGATCCTGCCAGGCAACGACGCCTGGAAGAACAAGCACCTGGATGATCAACTGCCATAAGTTTGATGCTTTTTAAAAAGAAGGGCCTCTTGATGAGGCCCTTTTTTATGCTTAAGCACACCTTCTTCCAATACGGCTTGGCAACGCTGGCGCGCCGGCGGCAAGCCGTGCTGCTCAAGAAAAACGCTACGTCAGACCATCGCCGGCGCCCGTTCGCACAGCGTGTTCAACGCTTTGGCCCAGTTCGGGTCGTCGTTGAGGCATGGGATCAGCACCAGTTCCTCGCCGCCCGCTTCCTTGAATTGCTCCGCCCCGCGATCGCCGATCTCCTCCAGCGTTTCGATGCAGTCGGCAACGAACGCAGGGCACATGACCAGCAGCTTTTTCACGCCCTTCCCTGCCAGTTCGGCTAGGTGAGCTTCAGTGTAGGGTTCGATCCACTTGGCTCGGCCCAACCGCGACTGGAACGACACCGACCACTTGCCGTCAGGGATACCCATCAGCCTCGCGAACTCGGCAGATGAGCGCATGCACTGCGCGCGGTAGCACACCGCGAGAACCTCCGGCGGCGCCTTCGCACAACAATCGCCATCCTTGAAGCAGTGATTTGCAGTCGGGTCGAGCTTGGTGATGTGCCGTTCAGGCAGGCCATGAAAGCTCAGCAGCAGGTGGTCGTAATCCTGTGCCAGATAGGGCTGAACGCTCTGTACCAAGGCTTGCAGATACTCGGGCTGATTGAAGAAGGGTGGCAACAGGGCCAGCTCGAAACTGAGCTTTTTATCGCGAATCACACGTCTGGCTTCTTCAACGACCGTGGTCACGGTGCTGTCGGCGAACTGCGGATAGAGCGGGGCCAGGGTAATTTTGCGGATGCCCTGGGCGGCCAGACGCGTCAGCACCGTTTCGATCGAAGGCTCGCCGTAACGCATGGCCAACTCCACCGGTCCCTGCTTCCATTCCTGCGTCATGGCCTGCTGCAGACGCTTGCTCAGCACCACCAGCGGCGAGCCCTCGTCCCACCAGATCGAGGCGTAGGCATGGGCCGACTGCTCAGGGCGTTTGATCAGGATCAGCGACACCAGCAGACGGCGCACAGGCCAGGGTAGATCAATGACATAGGGGTCCATCAGGAACTGATTGAGGTAGCGGCGAACATCCGCAACTTCGGTGGAGGCTGGCGACCCGAGGTTAACCAGCAGCAACGCGTGATCGGTCATGCAACACCTTGATGTCAATGGCGGCCTAAAAGATTTTCCAGGGCCGCGTGCAGATCGGTGAATCGGAAAATGAAGCCAGCTTCCTGCAGCCGGTTAGGGTGCGCGCGCTGACCGCCCAGCAGCAGGATCGACAGCTCGCCCATCAAAAGGCGCAAAGCGATCGCGGGCATGGGCATGAACGCCGGCCTGTGCAGGATCGCCGCCAGGGTCTTGGCGAAATCGCGGTTACGAACGGGTGATGGCGCGCACGCATTATAAGGACCCTGAGCATCATCACGGTTCAACAGAAAATCAATCGCGGCGATTTGATCATCGATATGAACCCAGGGCATCCACTGGCGTCCGCTGCCGATCGGCCCGCCCATACCCAGTTTGAAGGGCGGCAACAGGCGCTGCAGCATGCCGCCTTCACTGGCGAGCACAAGACCGGTGCGCAGCAGCACTACGCGAATCCCCAGGACCTGGGCTCTCTGGGCAGTTTCTTCCCAGGCAATGCACAAGCGACTGGCGAAGTCTTCGCTGACAGGCTGCGAGGACTCGTCAAGATCGCGCTCGCCCCCGTCGCCGTACCAGCCCACCGCAGATCCCGAAATCAGCACGGCGGGTTTCTGTTCGCGGCGTTCGAGCCAGGTGATCAACTGCTCAGTGAGGGTGATGCGGCTATCCCATAGCAGCATTTTGCGCTTGCGGGTCCAGGGACGGTCGGCAATCGGCGCACCGGCCAGGTTAATCACAGCATCGACAGGTTCGGCGCCCAGGTCGTCGGGGTGGGCGATGCCGCGAACGCTGGAACCGCAAAGACGGGCCACTTGGTCAGGCTTGCGACTCCAGACCGTCAGTTGATGGCCCTGGTCGAGCCAGTGTTGACACAGGCGGCGCCCTATCAAGCCCGTACCGCCGGTCAGCAAGATGTGCATGAGTGAATTCCTCGCGTGGCGTCCAGCGCTAATCAGTAGTCTATTTCTTCACAAATAATGCGCTTGTGAGCCAAGCGTAGGCCACGCTCTGGAGAACGACGCAAGCGGTGTACGTTCGATTGATCCGTTCGCACATTTGAACGATTCTGGTGAAACGTCACACTCACGGTTAATCGCCAGGCGAACAGCGTCCTGCACGTCGAAGGACGATAAGTTATACCGAAAAACAGAATTGTACAGGTTTTAACGACGGCGTAGTCTGTGCAGACAAGGTAACGAGGCCCCTATGACTGTACCCATCGCAATCATCGGTACCGGTATCGCCGGACTCTCTGCCGCCCGCGCATTACAAGCCGCCGGGCATGGCATTCACCTATTCGACAAAAGCCGTGGCAGCGGCGGACGCATGTCAAGCAAGCGCAGCGATGCGGGCGCTCTGGATATGGGCGCGCAGTATTTCACTGCACGCGATCGCCGCTTCGCTGCTGCGGTTCAGCAATTGCAGGCCGAAGGCCATGTCGCTGAATGGAAACCCAGGCTCTACAACTATCACGCTGGCAGGTTGAGCCTTTCTCCGGACGAGCAAGTGCGCTGGGTCGGCACTCCGCGCATGAGCGCCATTACCCGCGCCATGCTCGCTGATATGCCGGTTACATTCTCGTGTCGCATTACCGAAGTCTTCCGTGGCGAAGAACACTGGAGCCTGCTCGACGCCGATGGCCGCAGCCACGGCCCGTTCAGTCACGTAGTCATTGCTATCCCCGCCCCGCAGGCAACCACGTTGCTTGCCGCCGCCCCGAAACTGGCCAGTGTGGTGGCAGGCGTCAAGATGGAACCGACCTGGGCTGTTGCCTTGGCATTCGACGCCCCACTGGACACCTCGCTGGAAGGCTGTTTCGTGCAGGACAGCCCTATCGATTGGTTCGCCCGTAATCGCAGTAAACCGGGACGCGACAGCAAGATGGACACCTGGGTGTTGCACGCCACCAGCGCCTGGAGCCGTCAGCACTTGGACATGCCCAAGGAACAGGTTATCGACCATCTTCACGGCGCCTTTGCCGAGCTTATCAACTGCGCAGTGCCTGCACCGGCATTCACCCTCGCCCATCGCTGGCTGTATGCACGACCGGCGGGCGGGCGGGAAGTCGGCGCATTGACCGACCCCGATCTGGGTCTGTATGTGTGCGGCGACTGGTGCCTTTCGGGCCGCGTCGAGGGCGCCTGGCTTAGTGGTCAGGAGGCTGCACGTCGCCTGCTGGAGCACCTCAAGTGAACCGTCTAAACCCGCGCAAACTGCTGCTGTCGAAATGGACGGCAGCATGCCCCCACAATCGCGAAAAGCATTTTCTGGTAACCGAACTGTACTGCGATGAAGAAGGCACAGTGCTGGAACTGGAACTACAGGCTGTGCTGACCAAGCGAAATGAACGGATAAGTTGGCAACTGCTGCAAGACGAGCAGAAATGGGTAATGGGCTGGAAATGATGCCGGCCCACCCACCCTGCAGGGACGACAACACCGCATGGGACGCTGAACAAATCTGCGCCCGCTGACAGCCGCGTTACTGGGCCATCCTCTCGTCTGCTCTGCTTACCTTTTCAGCATCGCGCTACAAAACTTATACAAATCATTTGACTTGTATAACTCCAAACCTATGATGAGTAGAAACCTGTACAGCCGTATGCAGTTGTACAAGACGTTCATCGAGGTTTGCCATGCCCCTGACCCCAGATCAATCGCCGGTACACCGTCCGAAACCTAAACTCGGCGTCAGCGCCTGCTTGATGGGCGTTGAGGTTCGGTACAACGGTGGGCACAAGGAATCGCACCTGCTGACTCGAGCCTTGAACGAACACTTCGATTTCGTGCCTGCCTGCCCTGAAGTCGCCATCGGCATGGGCATTCCCCGTGAAACGATCCGCCTGGTGGGCGATCCTGAATATCCCCAGGCAGTGGGCACGGTGCGCCCCGACATGAATGTCACGCAGCCTCTGGCTGAATATGGCAATCACATGGCTCGCGAGATGGATGATATCTGCGGCTACATTTTCATGCAGAAATCACCCTCCTGCGGTTTGGAAAGGGTCAAGGTCTACCGTGAAAACGGCGCGCCTTTCGACGGTGGAGCACGCGGTATCTATGCCCAGGCCTTCTGCGCCCGCCAGCCGGATCTGCCGGTAGAGGAAGACGGCCGCCTGAATGACCCGGTCCTGCGTGAGAACTTCATCACCCGCGTGTTTGCTTATGCCGCATGGCAGCAACTGCTCAAAGACGGCATCACCCGCCGTGCGCTGACCGACTTTCACTCTCGCTATAAGTACCAACTGATGGCCAACGACCCGATCCAGTACAAGGCGCTGGGCAATTTGCTGGGCAATATGGGCCGCAACGACCTGACCGACATCGCACCGCGCTATTTCAGCGAGCTGATGAGCGCGCTGAAGAAACCGGCCACCCGCCGCACCCACACCAATGTGTTGCAGCACATTTGCGGTTACCTGCGCGACACCATCAGCGGGGCCGACAAACAGGAAATCCAGACGGTCATCCATCAGTACCACGAGGGCATCGTTCCGTTGGTGGTACCGCTGACTCTGCTCAAGCATCACTTCCGACAGCACCCGGACCCCTATATCGCCTTGCAGGTGTACCTGCAACCGCATCCGGAAAACCTAAGCCTGCGTAATGCGATCTGACATGAAAAATACCCACTCCGAACCGTTCAATGAAGCGCAGGACTACGCTCACGCTCTCGAAGAAGGCTGGTTACCGATACGCGAAGTCGCCCGTCTCACCGGAGTGAACGCGGTAACCCTGCGCGCCTGGGAACGGCGTTATGGCCTGATCGTGCCTCATCGCACCCCCAAGGGGCACCGCTTGTACAGCACGGCCCATGTCGACCGGGTGTTGACGATTCTTACCTGGCTCAATCGCGGGGTATCGGTGAGCCAGGTCAAGCAACTGATCGATCACCAGCAGCCCCCGCCGCCAAGCCTGGAAAACGACTGGGATCAACTGCGCCAGAACTTGCTGGAAGCGATTACCACGCTCTGCGAACGGCGCCTGGATGACTCCCTTAATCAAGCCATGTCGCTGTATCCACCGCGCACCCTGTGCGAACAGCTGTTATTGCCGCTGCTGGCTGCTCTCGAACAACGCTGGCAGGGCCAGTTCGGCGCGCAACTGGAGCGCGTGTTCTTCTATTCCTGGCTGCGCAGCAAGTTCGGTGCACGGCTTTACCATAACAACCGTCAGCTCAAGGGCACGCCCCTGTTATTGGTCAACCAGTCCGATCTGCCACTGGAGCCCCACCTATGGCTGACCGCTTGGCTGGTAAGTAGCGCCGATTGTCCTGTGGAAGTATTCGACTGGCCATTGCCTGCCGGCGAATTGAGCCTGGCCTGCGAATACCTCCAGCCGCGAGCCGTGCTGCTGTATTCCAGCAAATCGTTGAATCTGAGCCAGTTGCCACGCCTGCTGAACAATATCGACTGCCCGAAGTTGATTATCGGCCCTACCGTACGCATCCATTCGGCCGAATTAGCCGTCTCTGTCCAGGAGATTGCCGGGCTTATCCTCGCCGAAGACCCTTTGCGCGCCCAGAGCGCGCTTCAGCGTCTGAACATCATCTGAGGATTTAAAAATGCAACTGATCTGGTTGCGCACCGACCTGCGCGTACATGACAACACGGCCTTGAGCGCTGCGATGGAGCAGGGCCCAGCGCTGGCCGTCTACATGATCACCCCCGCGCAGTGGCTCAGCCACGACGACGCTTCGGTCAAAGTCGATTTTTGGATGCGCAATCTCTCGGCGCTGAAAAACGAATTGCACGCCCTGAATGTGCCGCTGCTAATCGTGCAGGCCGACACTTGGGACCAAGTGCCCAGCGCCTTGCTTGAGCTGTGCAAGCGCCACGGTATCACGCATGTTCACGCCAACGAGGAATACGGGGTCAACGAAGAGAAGCGCGACCGGGCGGTCGAGATCGCACTGGCCGATCAGGGCATTGGCTTCACTCGTCAGCTGGATCAACTGTTCTTTAAACCGGGCACCGTGCTGACCAGAAGCGGGGGTTATTTCAAGGTTTATACTCAGTTTCGCAAGGTGTGCTACGGGCGCCTGCATCACTCGGTGCCAGCCCTGGTAAGACTGCCAAAAAAACAGGCGCCCTTGCAGGTTAAAAGTGATGACGTGCCCGAGTACGTAAAGGGTTTCGCGACGCCGCCCGAGGAGTTGAAAGCCCTCTGGCCGGCCGGTGAGCACGAAGCCCGCCAGCGTCTGGAGCATTTCACTGACGATGCAGTCCATTACTACAACGACGAACGCGACTTCCCGGCCAAACCCGGCACCAGTCAACTGTCGGCGTACCTTGCAGCAGGCGTGGTGTCTGCGCGGCAGTGCCTGCATGCTGCTTTACGCAGTAATAATGGCGAGTTCGAGACGGGAAATGTTGGCTCGGTGACCTGGATCAACGAGCTATTGTGGCGAGAGTTCTACAAGCACGTGCTGGTCGGCTTCCCGCGCGTGTCACGTCATCGTGCCTTCCGCCCGGAAACAGAAGCGCTGACGTGGCGCCACGCACCCGACGATCTGAAAGCTTGGCAACAAGGGCGAACCGGGCTACCAATCATCGACGCCGCCATGCGTCAACTTTTGGCAACCGGCTGGATGCATAACCGTTTGCGAATGATCGTAGCAATGTTTCTCACCAAGAACCTGCTGATCGACTGGCGCGAAGGCGAACGCTTCTTCATGCAGCATCTGATCGATGGTGACCTGGCTGCGAACAACGGCGGCTGGCAGTGGAGTTCTTCAACCGGTACCGACTCCTCACCGTATTTCCGTATCTTCAATCCGCTGAACCAGTCCGAGCGCTTCGACCCGCAAGGTGTTTTCATCAAAAAGTGGGTGCCCGAACTCGCTGGCCTGAACAAGCGTGACGTCCATGATCCGTCAGCACTGGGCGGTTTATTCGGCGTCGAAGGTTACCCGGCGCCGATCGTCGATCTCAAGTCCAGCCGCGAGCGCGCCTTGACCGCGTTCAAATCCCTGCCCCATCGGCAAGCAGAAACCCAACACCATGAGTGATCACCAGAACGATCGACTGGCTCAGCGGCGACCGGCATGAACCCGACGCCCGTCAGGCAGGCCCCCGACTGCAGGCTGGCTGCATTACACTGCGGCGCATGACTGTCATTCCCCTGCTGCAACTTCCCGTCGAATCCACAGAGTCTGCCGTCACCTGTTCCACCTGCGCGGCTTGTTGCTGCCAGCTGGAAGTGATGCTGATCACCGATACCGGCGTACCGGAGCGTTTCATCGATACCGACGACTGGGGCGGCGAAGTCATGCTGCGCCTGGACGATGGCTGGTGTGCGGCGCTGGATCGCAACACGATGATGTGCACGATCTATGACAGAAGGCCGTTGATCTGCAGGGAGTTCGAGATGGGTTCGCCGGAATGCATCACCGAGCGGGAAGGGATTGAGACGGCGTATTTATAAAAGTCGGTGTTTTATGACGCTTGGCATCACTCTGTAGCAGCAAGGTTTGCCGGCGGTGCCGCGCTCAGGAGCGCCACCTCCAGCAAACCGTCCTGCTACAGAATTTACATTGCCTACCTCAACGGGAGCAGGCTTGGTTGCGATTACATCGATGCATCTTGTCGCAGTAGAACTTAGAACGGCATCGTGTAATGGATAGCGTAGCTTTCGATACCGTCGTTATTGGTGGTCATGCCGCCGTTGGAGTAGTGAGTCGCGCGCAGGCCCACTTCATGACCACCGGCGAAACGCAGACCAAAGCCAATACGGTCTTCGAACTGAAAGGCGCTGCCCAGTTTGTTACCTTCAACTTCCGTGCGCTGGAATACAGCACCGCCGATACCGGCTTCCACATAAGGCTTCACGCTGTCACCGGCGAATTCATAAACGAATACCGGAGAGAACGACAAGCTATTGTTGCTGGAATTCTTGTCGCCTTCCCAATAGGTGTAAGCGCCGCTCCAGTAACCGGTCAGGCGACCTACACCGGTCTGCCACCAGCTTTTATCCCAATCAAATTGCGCGCCCAAACGATAGGTCATCGTCGATTCGCCGGTTTGCCCTACCGAAAACTCAACCCCATCAGCTTGTGCAATCGCACTCTGCCCCGACAACGCGGCCGCAATCGCAGCCAAACAAAACAGTCGCTTCATCTGAAACATCCCATTTACGAATGCAGTTAAAAATTTTTATAACAAAAGACTGGCTATAGAAATCTGCCGGTGAACGTTAGTTCAGCCGCGACCAGTGCAATTCACGTTTTTTTCACGAAACGAAGCTTCGCACACTGTCAGATTTTTTCCACAACAAAGGTAGGATTTTTCTGAAATTGTCCGTATCGCCGCTCGTCCAGAACTGGGTGGGATGGGGTCGGCCGCTCGCCAGGAGTTCGTGCTGACTGAGCAGCCGCTGCAACTGCCGGGCTACCGCGGCGCCGGTGTCAATCAGCGTGATGGACGCTGGAATCATGTCGCTGAGCAGCGGCTTGAGGAAGGGGTAATGGGTGCAGCCGAGAATAATGGTGTCACAGCCCGCAGCGAGTAACGGCTCGACGTAGCCCTGCAAAAGCTGGCGGATGGCCGGGCTGGCCAGATCCCCCGTTTCGATTAACTCCACCAGGCCAGGGCATGGCTGGGTAATCACCTGCACGTCGGCGGCAAAACGGTCCAGTAATGCGGCGAACTTGGCGCTCTGCAACGTGCCCGTCGTTGCCAACACACCCACCACGCCACTTCGCGTGGCCGCCGCTGCCGGTTTGACAGCGGGCTCCATGCCGACCAGCGGCCAGTCCGGGTAACGCTCGCGCAGGTCGGCAACCGCAGCAACTGTCGCGGTATTACAAGCCAGCACCAGCGCCTTGGCGCCTTGCGCACGAAAGAACTCGGCGATGGCCACGCAACGCTCGCGAATGAACGCCGGGGTCTTTTCGCCGTAGGGAATGTGACCGCAATCGGCAACGTAAAGCAGTGATTCTTTGGGCAGCAATTGATGAATCTCGCCCAGCACTGACAACCCACCGACACCGGAATCGAAAACCCCAACAGGCGCGTCGCTGTCTCTAGCCATGCTCGACCGTTCTATCATGGGCCGCGCCGCAGACGCTGCAACCCGGATCACGTTTGACTTTCAGCTCGCGAAATCGCGTACCCAGAGCATCAATCAACAGCAGACGGCCCACCATTGGCTCACCAAAACCGGCCAACAGCTTCATGGCTTCCAGTGCCTGCAGGCTGCCCACCAGCCCAACCAACGGCCCGATGACGCCCGCTTCGCTGCAGGTCAATTCGCTTTCACTGCCATGCCCGTATAAACAGTGGTAGCAAGGACTATCGGCTCGACGCGGGTCGAACACCGACAATTGCCCTTCCAGGCGAATCGCCGCACCGCTGACCAGAGGCTTGCCCGCCGCGACACAGGCCTCGTTCACCGCTTCGCGCGTGGTGAAGTTATCGGAGCAATCAAGCACCAGGTCCACTGCCTCGACGGCGCTCGCCAGAGAGTCCTGGTCCATTGCGGCCCGGTGGGCCACCAGCGTGACTTCAGGATTCATGGCGCTCAGGCGAGCGATTGCCGAATCGACTTTACGCTGACCCACGCTCTGGCTGTCGTGGATGATCTGTCGTTGCAGGTTGGTCAGGTCGACGGTGTCGAAATCCGCCAGATGCAACTCGCCAACTCCCGCAGCCGCCAGGTAAAGCGCCACAGGCGACCCCAGGCCGCCAACGCCGACGATCAACGCGCGACTGTGTTTGAGGCGCAATTGCCCGTCGATATCGACGTGCTGCAGAAGGATCTGCCGGCTATAGCGCAGCAGTTCTTCGTCAGTCAGCACGGCACTCGCCCGAACGTGATGCGCTCGTGATCACCCAGGTCGCGTCGGGTCTGGATCTGCTCGAAACCGTGATGGTTGAGCAGTTCGCGCACCGCTGGGCCCTGATCGTAGCCGTGTTCAAGCAGTAACCAGCCGCCCGCTTCCAGATGCTCGGGCGCCTGAGAGACGATCAGGCGCAAATCGTCCAGGCCGTCAGAGCCTGAAACCAGCGCGCTGCTAGGCTCGAATCGCACGTCACCTTCCGCCAGATGCGGATCGTCGGAGGCTATATAAGGAGGGTTGCTCAGGATCAAATCAAAACGCAGCCCTTGCACGGCGCTAAACCAATGGCTGGCCAGTACCTGCGCATTATCCAGATGCAATCGCTGACGATTGCGTTCGGCCAGGGCGACGGCTTGCTCCACCCGGTCAACTGCCGTCACCTCCCACTGTGGACGATCCTTGGCCAGCGACAACGCGATTGCCCCCGTGCCGGTACCCAGGTCGAGCAAGCGATGAGGGATTGCGCCAGGCAGCAACTCCAATGCGGTTTCCACCAGCATTTCGGTTTCCGGACGAGGAATCAACGTATGCGTCGCGACTTCAAGATCGATATTCCAGAACCCCTGCTGGCCCAGAATGTAGGCCACCGGCTCTCCGGTACGACGACGCTGCAGATAGCCCTCGAATGTCTGCGCCGCTTCGGTGCTGACGATACGTTCGGGCCAGGTGTGCAAAAAACTGCGCGGCTTGCCCAGGGCAGCTGCCAGCAGCAGTTCGACATCCAGGCGGGCTGTCGGAGAATCCGGTAGCTCAGCGTTTCTTAACAAGCTGGCGATGATGGTCATTTACTCACCCAGTGCCGCAAGTTGGTCTGCCTGATACTCGGCAAGCAACGGTTCTATCACTGCATCGACCCCGCCGGCCAAAACTTCATCCAGCGAATAGAGCGTCAGGTTGACGCGATGATCCGTCACTCGCCCCTGTGGAAAATTGTACGTGCGGATGCGTTCCGAACGATCGCCCGAACCCACCAGCAATTTACGCTCACTGGCGATCGCGTTGGCGGCCGCAGCGGTTTGCTGATCGTTGAGCTTGGCCGACAGCCAGGACATGGCCCGGGCGCGGTTCTTGTGCTGGGAGCGCTCTTCCTGACATTCGACGACAATGCCGGTCGGCAGGTGCGTGATACGAATCGCCGAATCGGTCTTGTTTACGTGCTGGCCCCCTGCGCCGGAGGAGCGATAGGTGTCGACACGCAAGTCTGCAGGGTTGATTTCGATGGCTTGCTGCTCGTCAGGCTCGGGCAACACCGCGACGGTGCAGGCAGAGGTGTGGATCCTGCCTTGGGATTCGGTCTCGGGCACCCGTTGCACACGGTGCGCGCCGGACTCGAATTTCAGCTTGCCGTACACGCTTTCGCCCTCGACGCGCGCGATGACTTCCTTGAAGCCGCCATGCTCGCCTTCATTCTCGGACAGGATCTCTACACGCCAGCCGCGACGCTCGGCGTAACGCGAATACATGCGGAACAGATCGCCGGAGAAGATCGCTGCTTCGTCGCCACCGGTGCCGGCGCGAATTTCCAGAAACACGTTGCGACCGTCGTTGGGGTCCTTGGGTAGCAGCATCTTTTGCAGATCGCTTTCCAGCACCGCCAGTTGATCCTTGCCCTCACGCACCTCCTCGACCGCCATTTCGCGCATGTCCGGGTCGCTGTCCTTGAGCAGCGCCTGGGCACCTTCGAGGTCGCGCTGCACCTTCTGCAGTTGCTTGTAGGTCTGGATCACGGGCTCGATTTCGGCATACTCACGGGAGTAGGCGCGGAATTTGGTCTGGTTGGAAATGACTTCGGCATCGCCAAGCAGTGCGGTCAATTCCTCGAATCGATCGCTGAGCACGTCCAGCTTATTGAGCAGTGAAGCTTTCATTGCGGGGGTTTATCCGTGGAGCCCTCATTGAGGGCAAAGAGTTCCTGGGCCATGGCCAGCGCATCGACGCGGCCTTCGGCGGACAGCTTTTTCAGTTGCACGCTGGGCGCGTGCATCAATTTATTGGTCAGACCCCGTGCCAGCGCCATTAAAACATCTTCGGCATTGGTGCCATTGGCAAGCATGCGTTGGGCTTTTTGCAGCTCTTCGTCGCGCAGACGTTCGCTTTGTTGACGATAGGCCCTGAGCACATCGACCGCCGCCAGCTCGCGCAGACGCGACATGAAGTCATCGACGCCGACGCTTACCAGCTCCTCGGCCGCCTGGGCAGCGCCCTGACGACTCTTGAGGTTCTCTGCAACGACTTCATGCAGATCGTCCACGGTATACAGGTAAACGTCGTCGAGCTCGCCCACTTCTGGCTCGATGTCACGCGGGACCGCTATATCGACCATGAAAATCGGTTTGTGCTTGCGCAGCTTGAGTGCGCTTTCGACGGCGCCCTTACCCAAAATGGGCAGCTGGCTGGCTGTGGAACTGATGACGATGTCGCTGTTGACCAGCTCTGCCGGGATATCGGCCAGCAGTACCGCGTGGGCGCCGAACTGTTCGGCCAGCATACTGGCACGCTCAAGGGTGCGGTTGGCGACCACGATACGCTTGACGCCCAGGTCGTGAAGGTGCCGTGCGACCAGCGTGATGGTTTCGCCAGCGCCGATCAGCAAGGCCTGGCTGCGCTGCAGGTCGCTGAAGATCTGCTTGGCCAGGCTGACGGCGGCAAAGGCCACCGAGACCGGGTTTTCGCCAATGGCTGTGTCGGTGCGCACTTGCTTGGCCGCGCTGAAGGTTGCCTGAAACAAGCGGCCAAGTAATGGACCAATGGTTCCGGCTTCGCGGGCCACGGCATAGGCCGATTTCATCTGACCGAGAATCTGCGGTTCGCCCAGCACCAGCGAATCCAGCCCGGATGCCACGCGCATCATGTGACGCACGGCTGCGTCTTCCTCATGCACGTAGGCACTGGCGCGCAGCTCGTCGAGGTTAAGGTGGTGATAATCGGCCAGCCAGCGCAGTACGACGTCAGAGGTGAGCTGATCCTGCTCTATATAGAGCTCGCTGCGATTGCAGGTCGACAGGATCGCTGCTTCGCGACTCTGGGTCAGGCGGCACAGCTGCTGCAATGCTTCAACCAGTTGCTCAGGCGTAAATGCCACGCGCTCGCGGACATCCACTGATGCAGTCTTATGGTTGATACCCAGTGCAAGAAAGGCCATTCAAGGTCGCTGATGGTGACGTGAAGCCGGCAATTGTCCTACTTCAATAGATTCAGAACAACCACCGCAATACATTCAGAACGTCCGCGACTGGCTATTGTCCCTATAGAGATTCGCTTTGCTGCCTTGGCGCTGCGACAAATTGTCCGGGCGCGGGCTATAAATGGCGGGTCCTGGTTTTCGAGTGGGCTGTGGGTTTGCTCCCTGCCTTGTGTCATGATGCCTTCAAACCGCAGGTAAGCCGCCCTTTCTCCTATATGAATAAATCCTCCGCGTTGTTCCTTGCCTTTGTCGTCCTTGGTGGTTGTCAGTCGACGGCCTCCGTTTCCCCGGAGCCTGCTGCTCCAGCGAAAGAAGCGACGCCCACGCCTGATGCCAAGCCGCAGGTTTACGCATCATTCACCCAGGAGACGGTCGTCAGCCTGCTGACCGCTGAGCTTGCCGGGCAGCGCAATCGATTCGACATTGCGCTGGACAACTACGTAACCCAGGCGATCCAGACTCAGGATCCGGGGATTTCCGAACGGGCGTTCCGTATCGCCGAGTACCTGGGCGCCGATCAGGCGGCATTGGACACCTCGATGATCTGGGCGAAAAACGATCCGGGCAACCTCGAAGCGCAACGCGCTGCGGCCATTCAGTTGGCACGTGCCGGTCGCTATGACGACTCGATGCGGTATATGGAGAAGGTGCTGCAGGGTCAGGGTGACACCCACTTTGACTTCCTGGCGCTGTCGGCGGCAGAAACCGATTCCAATACACGCAAGGGCCTGCTCAACAGCTTCGATCGCCTGCTCGCCAAATACCCGAAAAACGGCCAGCTGATTTTCGGCAAAGCGCTGCTGCTCCAGCAGGAAGGCGACAGTGCGGCGTCGCTCAAGCTGCTCGAAGACAACCCGCCGGGAGAAGGCGAGGTTGCACCGATTCTGCTGCGCGCACGGCTGCTGCAAAGCATGGACCGTGGCAAGGAAGCGATGCCGCTGCTGGAAAAGAGCATCAAGAAGTACCCGGATGACAAGCGCCTGCGCCTGACGTACGCCCGCATGCTGGTTGAGCAGAACCGCATGGAAGACGCCAAGGTGCAGTTCTCCAGCCTCGTCCAGCAGTACCCGGATGATGACGAGCTGCGTTATTCACTGGCGCTGGTCTGCCTGGAAAACAAGGCTTGGGACGAAGCGCAAGGTTATCTGGAAGATCTGGTAGCCCGAGGCAGCCACGTCGATTCGGCCCACGTGAACCTGGGTCGCATCTACGAGGAGCGCAACGACCCCCAGACCGCCCTGAGCGAATATGCTCAGGTTGGTCCCGGCAGCGATTACCTGCCGGCGCAGCTCCGTCAGGCTGACATTCTGATGAGCAATGGCAGCACGGCCGAGGCTTCGAAACGGCTGGCCCAAGCCCGTGCAGACCAGCCTGACTACACGATCCAGCTGTACCTCATCGAAGCCGAAACCCTGACCAACAATAACCAGAGCGACCGCGGCTGGCAGGTCCTGACCCAGGCGCTCAAGCAGTACCCGGACGATCTGAATCTGCTCTACACCCGCGCCATGCTCGCCGAGAAACGCAATGACCTGAAGCAAATGGAGACCGATCTGCGCGCAATCCTCAAGCGCGAGCCGGACAACGCCATGGCGCTGAACGCATTGGGTTACACCCTGTCCGATCGCACCACGCGCTACGCCGAAGCCAAGGAGCTGATCGAACGAGCCCACCAGTTGAACCCGGAGGATCCGGCCGTGCTCGACAGCCTGGGCTGGGTCAATTACCGGTTGGGCAATCTTGATGAAGCCGAGCGCCTGCTGCGCGAAGCACTGGAGCGTTACCCCGATCATGAAGTCGCCGCGCACCTGGGCGAAGTTCTTTGGGCCAAAGGCGAGCAACGCGAAGCGCGCAAAGTGTGGGGCAAAGCCCTCGAACAACAACCTGACAGCCCGGTCCTGCGTAGCACGCTGAAACGCCTGACCGGCTCCGAGACTCTTTGATTTATGTTATTGCGCCACGTACTTGCATTCAGTTTGATCGCCCTGCTCGCCGGCTGTGCCGGCATTACCTCCCACGAAGCCGTGCAGGGCAAGGGCGACGCCAGCAAATGGCGTGTTAACAAGGAACAGCTCGCCAGTCTCGATGGCTGGCAGATCAACGGTAAGGTCGGTATCCGGGCACCGAAGGATTCTGGCAGCGGCACCCTCTTCTGGCTGCAGCGCCAGGACTATTACGACATTCGCCTCTCCGGCCCCCTTGGCCGCGGTGCAGCTCGCCTGACCGGCCGCCCTGGCGCGGTCTCTCTGGAAGTCGCCAACCAGGGCCGTTACAACGCGCCGGACCCCGAAAGCCTGCTCAAGGATCAACTGGGCTGGAAACTGCCTGTATCGAATCTGGTCTGGTGGGTCCGCGGGCTGCCTGCCCCGGACAGCAAGAGCAGCGTGACCCTGGACGGCGACAGTCGCTTATCGAATCTGGATCAGGACGGCTGGCAGATCGAATACCTGGGCTACACCGAACAAAATGGTTACTGGCTGCCTGAGCGGATGAAACTGCATGGACAGGATCTGGACGTCACGCTGGTCATCAAGGATTGGCAACCGCGCAAGCTGGGGCAATGACCCATGCCCCGTCCACTGTTGACCCTGCCAGCGCCAGCCAAGCTGAACCTAATGCTGCATATCCTCGGCCGTCGAGCTGACGGCTATCACGAGTTGCAGACCATTTTTCAGTTTCTGGATTACGGCGACGAGTTGAGTTTCGCCCTGCGAGACGATGGAGATGTCCGCCTGCAAACGCCAGTTGCTGACGTTCCCCACGACAGCAATCTGATCGTCAAGGCCGCGCGCGCACTTAAAGAGCATTCCGGTTCGCCGCTGGGTGTCGATATCTGGCTTAAGAAAGTGCTGCCCATGGGCGGCGGTATCGGCGGTGGAAGTTCGGATGCGGCCACCACGCTACTGGGTCTCAATCATCTTTGGCAACTGGGCTGGGATGAAGACCGCCTCGCAGCGCTGGGGCTCAAGCTTGGGGCTGACGTGCCGGTTTTCGTGCGTGGACATGCCGCATTTGCTGAGGGTGTGGGCGAAATTCTCAGCCCTGTAACCCCTGAAGAACCGTGGTATGTCGTGCTTGTTCCGCAAGTATCTGTAAGTACAGCAGAAATTTTTTCAGATCCGCTGTTGACACGTGACACTCCGCCCATTAAAGTGCGCCCCGTTCCCAAGGGAAACAGTCGAAATGACTGCTTACCGGTTGTAGCAAGGCGTTATCCAGATGTTCGTAACGCATTGAATTTGTTAGGTAAATTTACCGAAGCAAAATTAACCGGAACTGGAAGTTGTGTGTTTGGGGCCTTCCCAAACAAAGCTGAAGCTGATAAAGTCTCGGCCCTTCTTACAGAGACCCTTACAGGGTTTGTAGCAAAAGGCAGCAACATCTCGATGTTGCACCGAAAGTTACAGACACTGCTCTAAGAGAACCGAGTGCCAGGCACTCGTGCAACAGATACAGGGGCGTCGCCAAGCGGTAAGGCAGCAGGTTTTGATCCTGCCATGCGTTGGTTCGAATCCAGCCGCCCCTGCCATTTTCCTATAGTCATCCAGGCATACCCTAAGCCTCCAGGTACTGCGCGTGTCCAAGATGATGGTCTTTACGGGGAACGCCAACCCCGATCTGGCTCGGCGTGTCGTACGTCAGCTGCATATCCCTCTCGGTGACATCTCTGTCGGTAAGTTCTCCGACGGCGAGATTACCGCTGAGATCAATGAAAACGTTCGCGGTAAAGACGTCTTCATTATTCAGCCGACCTGCGCTCCGACCAACGATAACCTGATGGAACTCGTCGTGATGGCAGATGCCTTCCGTCGCTCCTCGGCTACTCGTATCACCGCTGTTATCCCTTACTTTGGTTATGCCCGTCAGGATCGCCGTCCGCGTTCTGCACGTGTGGCTATTAGCGCCAAAGTGGTCGCGGACATGCTCACCGTCGTCGGTATCGACCGTGTGCTGACCGTTGATCTGCACGCTGACCAGATTCAGGGCTTCTTCGATATTCCAGTGGATAACATCTACGGCTCCCCGGTTCTGGTGGATGACATCGAAGACCAACGCTTCGAAAACCTGATGATCGTTTCCCCGGATATCGGTGGCGTCGTGCGTGCACGTGCCGTTGCCAAATCCCTGGGCGTGGATCTGGGGATCATCGACAAGCGCCGCGAGAAGGCCAATCACTCCGAAGTCATGCACATCATTGGTGACGTCGAAGGTCGTACCTGTATTCTCGTCGACGACATGGTCGATACCGCCGGCACGCTGTGCCATGCGGCCAAGGCATTGAAAGAGCATGGGGCCGCCAAGGTCTTCGCCTACTGCACACACCCTGTGCTGTCGGGCCGCGCGATTGAAAACATCGAAAATTCCGTACTGGACGAACTGGTGGTTACTAATACCATCCCGTTGTCCGCTGCCGCACAAGCCTGTGACCGTATCCGCCAACTGGATATCGCACCGGTAGTCGCTGAAGCGATGCGTCGCATCAGCAATGAAGAATCGATCAGCGCGATGTTCCGATAAGGGCCCTGCCCTTTCGAATCATTCGTTGACGAAAAGCGCCCCGCCCCAACAGTCACTGTTGGGGCGGGGCTTTTTTGCCCATACCGTGTTGGCGCTGGTCGCAAACGCCACTCGGGAATGGCTATTTTGGAGATACAACATGACCGATTTTATTCTGAACGCCCAAGCGCGTACCGACCTGGGGAAAGGTGCGAGCCGCCGCCTGCGTCGTCTCGCTGCCTCTGTCCCTGCCGTTGTCTATGGCGGTGACAAAGAAGCAGCTTCGATCACCATCGAAGCCAAGGAAATGGCCAAACTGTTCGAAAACGAAGCGGCTTTCAGCCACGTTATCGAACTGAACGTTGATGGCGCCAAGCAGAACGTGATCGTGAAAGCGATGCAACGTCACCCTGCCAAGCAGTTCATCATGCACGCCGACTTCATCCGCGTCATCGCGGGCCAGAAGCTGACTGCAACCGTCCCTGTGCACTTCATCAACGAAGAAGCCCCGGTCAAGAAAGGCGGCGAGATCTCGCACACGACCACTGAGCTGGAAGTGTCCTGCCTGCCTAAAGACCTGCCTGAGTTCATCGAAGTCGACCTGGGCGCGCTGGAAATTGGCGACAACGTTCACCTGTCCGACGTCAAGGCACCTAACGGGGTTGAGTTCGTCGCTCTGGCGCACGGCAAGGACCTGGACATTGCTAACGTCCACGCTCCTCGCATTGTCCAGGACGAAGAAGGCACCGCAGAAGGCGAAGCAGAGTAATCATTACTCGCTAGCCGGTTGAACCCGTGATGATGCCCGGCATCATCACACTCGACCCAAGGAAGAGCCCCTGACGTGACCGCCATCCAACTGATCGTCGGCCTGGGAAATCCAGGCCCCGAATACGAACAGACCCGGCATAACGCAGGGGCTCTTTTCGTTGAGCGTATTGCCAGCGCCCAGCGCGTCAACCTGACCGCTGACCGCAAGTATTTCGGCCTGACGGCTAAATTCAGTCATCAAGGCCAGGACGTTCGTCTGCTGATCCCCACCACCTACATGAACCGCAGCGGCCAGTCCGTCGCGGCGCTGGCGGGCTTCTTCCGGATTGCACCCCAGTCCATCCTGGTGGCCCACGACGAACTCGACCTGCCTCCCGGCGTCGCCAAACTCAAGCTGGGTGGCGGGCACGGCGGGCATAACGGTCTGCGCGACATCATTGCGCAGCTCGGCAACCAAAACGGCTTTCATCGCCTGCGGCTCGGCATCGGCCACCCTGGCGATGCCGGCCTGGTGTCCAATTTTGTACTGGGTCGTGCGCCACGCGTCGAACAGGAAAAACTGGACGCCAGTATCGACTTTGCCCTCGGCGTGCTGCCGGATGTCCTCGCAGGCGATTTCGCCAAGGCGATGCGTGTCCTGCACAGCCAGAAGGCCTGACATCACTCGAGGGGAAACACCATGGGATTTAACTGCGGCATCGTCGGCCTGCCCAACGTCGGCAAGTCCACCCTGTTCAACGCCCTGACCAAATCCGGTATTGCGGCGGAGAACTTTCCCTTCTGCACCATCGAACCGAACAGCGGCATAGTGGCCATGCCCGATCCACGCCTTCAGGCGCTGGCCGATATCGTCAATCCGAAACGCATCCTGCCGACCACGATGGAGTTCGTCGACATCGCAGGTCTGGTGGCAGGCGCGTCGAAAGGCGAAGGCCTGGGCAACAAGTTCCTGGCCAACATCCGCGAGACCGATGCTATCGCCCACGTGGTCCGCTGCTTCGAAGACGAGAACGTGATTCACGTCTCCAACAGCGTCGACCCGAAACGCGACATCGAAATCATCGACCTGGAGCTGATCTTCGCCGACCTCGACAGCTGCGAGAAGCAACTGCAGAAAGTTACGCGCAACGCCAAGGGCGGTGACAAGGACGCGGTGGCTCAGAAAGGTCTGCTTGAACAACTGATCGCCCACTTCACTGAAGGCAAGCCTGCGCGCAGCCTGATGAAGAGCATGGGTGCCGATGAGAAAGCCGTGATCAAGGGCTTCCATCTGCTGACCACCAAGCCGGTCATGTACATCGCTAACGTCGCTGAAGACGGTTTCGAGAATAACCCGCACTTGGACGTGGTTCGTGCCATCGCCGAAGAAGAAGGCGCCATGCTGGTACCGGTCTGCAACAAGATCGAAGCGGAAATCGCCGAACTCGACGACGGCGAAGAAAAGGACATGTTTCTCGAAGCCCTGGGCCTTGAAGAACCCGGCCTGAACCGTGTGATCCGTGCGGGCTATGAAATGCTCCATCTGCAGACCTACTTCACCGCCGGTGTGGAAGAAGTTCGCGCCTGGACCGTCCGCGTCGGTGCCACTGCGCCGCAAGCGGCTGGCGTGATCCACACCGACTTCGAAAAAGGCTTCATCCGCGCCGAATGCGTCGCCTACAACGACTTCATCCAGTACAAGGGCGAGGCCGGTGCCAAGGAAGCAGGCAAATGGCGTCTGGAAGGCAAGGACTACATCGTCAAGGACGGTGACGTGCTGCACTTCCGCTTCAACGTCTGATTGGCGTTTGCGGTTTCAGACTTTTCGCCGAAATATCGAGACGCCTTGAACCTCATAAAACCGCGCATTGCGCGGTTTTATTGTTTCTACTCCTTCTGACTGAAAAATGAGTTTAATGACCTCATTCACCTCGATAGCCGGTTCTCGGTATCGGCTGCACGGATCAGCCTTTGAACGTTTTATTCCAAACCTCAAGCATCGCCGACTGGTTTTCGATGATGTACGCGTACTCCGGTTTGAGCATTCGCTCACGTTCGGCGTCCATGGAGTTGATTTGCTTGTTCAAGGCTTCAGGTAATACCGCATTGGTGACTGTAGGCACGTATCCCATACGTTCGGCAAATGCGAGCTAGGCGCGGGAGTCCAACACGGTGTTCAGGTAGCCGCGCTAACGTCGAGCGCCTCGGCTCAACCCAACTGGAACCGGGAAGTGTTGGCACTCAGCGCCCGACTCCCTTGGCTCAAGGCGTCTGCGGCAAGGTTCACTGCCCGCGCGCCATCGAGCAGGCGTCCGGCAGCCTGGTCAACCTGCTGGATGTTACCGCTGACTTCATCGGCCGTTGCCGCCTGTTCTTCCACGGCTGTGGCGATCTGTGCCAGCGTGTCGGTGACGACTTGCACCGCGGTGGCGATTTCGCCCAGTCGCTCGCCAAGACCGGTCACCGATTGCGCGTCGGTGATGGCCTGACCACACGCCGCCTCCATCAGACTGACCGCCTGACTCACGGTGGAACGCAAGCTGTCGACGGTCCCGGCAATCTGCGCGGTGGAGGCCTGGGTTCGCTGCGAAAGGCTGCGCACTTCATCGGCCACCACCGCAAAGCCGCGGCCCTGCTCGCCAGCCCGTGCAGCTTCGATGGCCGCGTTCAGCGCCAGTAGGTTGGTCTGCTCGGCGATCCCGCGAATGGTGTCGACTACCGACTGGATCTGTTGCCCCTGTTCGCTGACCTTGCCCAGCGCGTTGGCGGTGTCTGTGAGCTTCTGGTTGAGCTGCTGAATGCTGGCCGTGGTGCGCTGACTGTCGCGACTGCTGTCCTGGGCAATACGCCGTGTGTGCTGCGCGCTGCCGGAAGCTTGCTCGCAGCTTTTGGCGACACCCAGGGACGTCGCGGCCAATTGTGTCGCGGCGGCGGCAATCTGGCTGATCTGATGCTGCTGGTCTTCAACCTCGTTGAGCGTGCTGCCGGACTGCGAATTGAGGGCCAGCACTGTCGAACCCAGTTGCTGAGTCTCGTGATTCACGTTCAGCAGGCTGGTGCGTAGCTGGACAACGGCCACGTTCAACGCGTTACTGATTGCAGCCAGTTCGTCGCGCCCTTCAACGGCTACCTCGACACACAAGTTACCGTCACGCAGGGACTCGGCCAGGGTAGTGATGCCCTGGGCACTGCGACGGATAGAGGTCTGCAGGCACATGAACAGATACAGCGCCGCCAGCGCCAGGACGCTGAACGTCACTGCGACGGGGATGAACTCCTTGATCGCAAGGTCATGGTAGTGCTCCAGGCGCTTGTCCAGTGCGATCAGCGACTGATTACGCAGTGCAGAAAGCGCCTCCAGGGTACCGTCCACGCTGCGTTCGAACGCTGCGGCATCCAGCTTGATCGAGCCAGCAAAGACGCCGTCGTCCAGCACCTTCAATTCGCTGTCCAGACGTTGAAGGCTCTCGTTGTACTGCACGGTCCAGGTTTCCATGCCGGGATAGGCCTTGGCTTGCAGCGAAGCCACGGCTTTGACCAGTTGATCGCGAGCATCGGTGATACGGCCGCGCAGATCGCGCATCTGCAAACGGCTCTGCAGCGAGAATTGTCCGGAGGCGAGGGATGATTGACCGACGCTGGCCATACGGCCGACGCGCTCGATCAGGTCGGGCGTCTGTTGCGTCGCGATCTGCATCAGCAGATAGGTTTCAAGCCAAGGATCGAGAATCAGCCCATTGTCCATGGCGATCTGGTCCCGCAGGCTCTGCAACGCCGTCAGCGCGCAGGTAAACCGATCGTAGCCATCCGGCCACCAGCCGATGGTGCGCAGCGACTCGGAATCCATGCCATGTACCTGCCCCTGCAACGCTTGATAACGAGCCATGGTGTCCGGGCCGGCATGACGTGCCTTGAGTTCATCACCCAGCTTGGCGAGCGTCTGCTTTAGGGTTGGATTGGCGGCATCGAGTGCAGCCATCGCCGCTTTTGCGGCAGGCGTTGGGTCATGCAGGATATCGGCCGCCTTCCAACGGGCAGCCAGATTGCGTTGCGAGGTCAGCTGATCATCCAGAGCGTCCAATGCCAACAACTGATGGGCGCCAGACTGCTCGCCGGAAATCACCTCGAGCTTGTTGCGATAATCCTGTCCGATCATCCACAGGCTGCCTGCCAGCGGCAACATGAAAAGAAAGAAAAGCACCTGAAACTTGCGTGCGAACCCAAAACGTCCGAGCAGGCGGATTCCTGGCGACAAAAGACTTTGCATGTCCGACTACTCCTCACGGACAACCCGCCGCCGCAGCTTGTGACCCAGGCGGATGTTGCCTCACATTGATACCGGCAAAATGCCATGTCTTTGTTTCGAAAACGACAACCATCTGTCCTTTTATGCCGCAGAGCATTCTGGAGGGGTTGCTTCATGCCCATGCGCCGGGACGCGCGAAGAGGCCTGTGGCTGGGTCATAAGCAAGAAACGGACCGAGGACACAAAGCCATATAAACGGGCGCACGGGCAAGAACGGTGCACAGAAACTGCACAAAAATGAGACAGAATCACTCAACACGCACAGAAAAATCTGTCACTGGGGTCACACAGATGGAAAGCTGAAGTAGGAGAAAAGAGTCGAAAAGGCTAACCAATTGATCGCACGGATATATTTTCTACGGAATGCTTGACACATCTTCGATCTGAGCGAATAATGCGCGCCACTTGGCTACATAGCTCAGTTGGTTAGAGCATAGCATTCATAATGCTGGGGTCCGGGGTTCAAGTCCCTGTGTAGCCACCAAGTACCGATCCATAGATGTCTACAGCAGTCTATGAATCACTTCAAGAAGCCCGCCTCGTGCGGGCTTTCTTGTTTCTGGGTGTCCAACAGACCCCCACATTCTTCACATCCCGTATGCCCCCTGAATGCCTCAATGTGGCGACCGAACGAAGATCGGATGCGGCAGAACGCACGAAACATGCCCCCGGCTCCTGGAAGCACTTCCCGCCCTGCTCGGAGCAGTACGAACATGCCCGCCCGCCAAAAGTATTCAGCCGGGCCTTTGCCCACCTTCGTGGCGGTCCATCCGGCAAGCTTCAAGAGGCGCATGGGCTTGAAGAACAATCGGGTTCAATCCTGAGCGTCACCCGTCACAAGCGCATGGGCCATTGACGCTCGATGGAGTGCCTTAACTCGTCCGCTCGGAAAGTCGATCAAGCGCATATTGGGTTATTCGCCGCCCTTCGTTGCTGGACCTGGCCCCACCTTCATACACCCTTTCTGCAGGCCCTCCCGCAACCGAAAGACGCGTGCATGTCTCGCGCGTCTTCCTCAGTTACGTCAGTTTGCGGCAAAGTAGATTTCCGCAGGGCGGCCCGCTGAGCTGCTCGCCCGTCTCGAGGCTGAAAACCGAGAAGTGCAGCGGGCACGTGATGGTGCGGCGGTTGTGATTGATGGTCCCGTGCTCCAGCCAGCCCTCGCGATGAGGACACAGGCTTGGTACTTCATATTCATCTTGTCCGGCCTGAATCACGAACGTCGGCGGCCTGAGCGCGACTTCAGCCTCGTCAAGCATGAGCGACGCCCTCGCCGACCTTGCTCGCCTGCGCCTTGTACACCGCTTGGTCGAACGCATGGTTGGTAATCAACCGGCCCATGCAGATCCCCTGCCAGGCGTTGACGTGATTGAGCTGCTGGTCATTGTCCATGGCTTTAAGCAGGCGTTGCCCTTCCAGCGCATGAAAGACGTCAATGTGGACATGCTCGCTGTAGTAGGTGTGCGCCTTGATCCCGAGCCTTTGGCACAACGCGGTGTAGCAACCGAAGAAGAACGGCACCACCGTTTCGAAGTAAGTGATGACACCCGCGAAATAGGAAGGATCATGTGCGCGCATGGTTAGCCAGCAAAACATGTTGGGAAACATACAACCCGCTTCGGCGTTCGCCTGAATATTGCTTTCCAGATCGGTCGGCATGTTCAGTTCATCAAGCAGCACTTTGTAGAGCGTGGTATGCGAACGTTTGATGTTTCCCGACCCGAACTCATCGATCATCATCCGCAGCATGGGCATCTGTGCTTCAAGGCTCAGACGCGGCATGAGGTGGTAAAAGACCTGAGCTTCGGTGAGGCCGTCGAGCGCGAACTCCTGAACGAGTATCTTGAATTCATTCAGGGTCATTTGCTCAGCAACATATCGTGCAGTCGCAGGTTCCTCAGCCTTGTCCTGCTCGACAAGCGCCGCGAGCATCGTGCGCAACTCGCCCAGACTGGCGGGCTGCTCCTTTGTCATGCTTTCGCTTATCGCGGCGTCCAGCCATTGCTGTTCGAATTGCAAGAGCTCGCTCGGGATCGGCTGCAGGTTTTCGATAAGCGCTCGGTTCGCGCGAAACAAGGCTTTCTGTGAAACGATCATTTAGGGTGCTCCTGAGTCGTGAGTGCCGAGCGTAGAACGCCGCGGGCCGCAAGCTCTCGCTTCACGTGGGCATACCAGTCATCCTCGCCAAGCATGAATGTTTCGTTCAGCCGACCGACGATGCCCGCGACTTCAGGCTGCTGCGCGCGGCAGGCAACGCGACACAGCGCCGGCTCAAGGTTGGCCAGGGAGACGACGTTTCCATCGCTCACAAGCGCACCGGCCAATTCACGCTCCCAGCCGATGTAGTAGTCCACGCCCTCCCCGCGTATACGGTCTACCTGCGCCTGCGTCCGTCCCTGACTCGGCGAATCCTTAAGACCCGTCACGCGCTCCAGCCGCGCGATTTTCAACAGCGTGTCGAAGCTCTTTTCGTTACCCGACAGCGCTGATTCGTTGTAGATCAGCAGATCCAGCGGCGTGTGTGCATGGACCGCTTGATAGTGCTCCAGGATCTGCTCTTGGCTCGCGCCGTCTGCAAAAGGGGACGTTACGATGATTTCGCGGGCCCCTAGCGCCTGCGCCAACTCGCAACGGTCAATGACGTCGCGGGTAGTGGGAAGCTCTATGCCAGCAACCACCCGGTGCGTGTCGCCAGCAAATTCCAGGGCGTACTCGAGCATGTCAGTCCACTGCGAAAGCGATAGATTCCAGCCCTCGCCTGACGTAAGGCAAGGGATAAACCCGTCCACCAGGGGACCACAGGCATGCATGAGCTGCTTCACGCTTTGCCGGCAGACCTTTGCGTCCGCATCCAGAGGCGTCACCAGGGGTACTAGCACTTGATGCCTAGACATGCTGGTAATCCTCCTCGGCAACGACCAACGCAAGAGAGGCGTAGTACAGTCGCTGCAGCCCCTCCGGGAAACCGTTGGCCGCAGGCGGGTCATCGAATGAGGCCAAGTGCGGTTTCAAGGCCGCGCAGTTCTGGTAATCGCGGTCATGGGTGTAGAACAGACAATCGGCTTCGAGCACCTGCGCGGCCTGCAGACGCTTCTCCGCAGACAGCCCGGACAACGCCGGGCTGGTCGCCGCACGGGTCAGCGCCGCGTCGCTGTAACCCGCACGCAGGATGTTCATGTCTGAGTGAAGGACATCCATGAAAGGGTAATAGACGTCCTGAAGCTGGCGAGCCTTCTTCCAGATAATGGCATCGCAGACACCAATCTGGCTGAAGCTCATGCGCACATTGCTATGGAAGCGATGAGTGAAGAACGCGAGCGACCTGTCCCGTATGTCACTATTTTGATGGTGCATGCCCATGAACACAGTCGCATCGATCATTGGCGCCTCTTTAAGCATCGTAAGCCTCCAGCGCTTGACGGATAACCTGCAGGGCGCTTTGGAAAGCGTCAGGGTCGCGTGCCAGGGCCAGGCGAACGAAGGATCGACCCTGTTCCGGATGGCTCCAGAAGAAATAGCGCCCTGGCAGGACGTAGGCCTGGTGCGTAAGCAAGTAGGCTTGCAGGTCATCGCCCGAAAGGTCATCGCGCTGGATTTCAAACCAGGCGACGCTGGTCTCGATCGCAGGCTCGACGTAACGCAGCATCGTGCCCTCAAGGTATTCGCGTGCAATCCTGCGGTTGGTTTGCAGCACATCGCGAACGGACGCGAAGCCATCGGCCTGGCTGTCGTTGATGTATTCGGTGACCACTTGAAGGATGAACGGCGAGACGTTGAGCAGCACGCTGGTGACGATGCTATAGATCTCTGGGTTGAGCCGTCGGCTGCTCATCAAGGTGGCGCACTTGGTGTCCTGAAGGGGCCAGGTCTTGCCCGTGTCTTCCATTACAAGGTAGTCGGTGCCGATCTCATCGAGAGTGGCGTAGGCATCGACACGTTCGCCGCCGGCGACTTTCAAAAAGGAGGCGAAGCAGAAGTCCAGAATCAGGATTTTCCCGTGATCGCGGCAGTACTTCGCAACCTCGATAAAGGTTTCCGGGCCCTCGGCGAACATCGAAGTCCCGGTTGGATTGTTCGGATCGACCAGAAAAATCGCATCAACCCCCGCGGCGTGCTTCTCCAGCAGCCGGTAGACCTGAGTAGGATCAGCCAGGACGCCCTCTGGAAGCGGCGTCATCGGGACTTCCATGTGCTTAAGCAAGTCGTGGAGGTTGTCAAAGCAGGGCTCGATCAGTGCGACGCTCATGTCGTGCTTACGCAGGAACGTGGCGGTGATGTGCATCGCAACCGAAGCTGCGTAGACAAGGTAGATCTCGTCGCTGCGCTGCAGCACGTGGTGCTGGCCGTGAAACTCAAAGAACGCCTTGATGAACGCTTGTTCGCTCTCGTATTGGGTTAGCGTTTGAGCACGTTGCCACAATTGGGGGAGCTTTCGAACGATCTCGGCCTGGGTGCGGCTCTGATTCTGATGCGTATGGGCGTCGGCGAGATTGTGCCGGGTTTTAAGGGCAGTAATTTCGTGTTGAGTAATGTCTTCCAGGACACGAGCTTCATGCGTACTGACAGGCTGGGCAGAGAACGCCATGAGGAATCCCTCTCATTGTGAGTTGTTATAGAGGTAACTCCCTAATCATTCTGTCTTCCTTCCCCCCACGAAACTGTACCTAGGTACAGGGCGGCGCTGCCTTTTCAGCGCCGTCGAATACGTCCGAGCAGAAGGTACGGGGCCAACGGTCAAGCAATGCCCAGCCTTGAGGCGGCGAAAACCGCTTGCTTGGCGGTGTCGACCTCCAGCTTGCGAACGATATTGGCCATGTGGAATTTCACCGTCCGCACACGGATATCGCAGATGCAGGCAATTTCGCTGTAGGACTTGCCGAGCGACACCCAGCTCAAGATCGTGTGCTCGCGGACAGTCAGGGGCTGGTCTGCGGCGTTCTGGGCCGTCAGGCCAGCGTTCATCCCGCTGTGAAACGCCACTAATGCCAATTGCAGGGTCGCTTTTATGTGCTGGATCTGTTGGTGAAAATGCGGATTGCGCTCGCGGTTGACCAGGCTCAACAGCCCTATGCGCTGTTGCGGATCATGGACAACGAAGGTGTAGCCGTCCTGCATGGAAAACTCGCGGCTGAGCTGTTCGAACGCCCCCTGCCCCTGCACGGGTTGGCGCCTGTAGGCCTCGGTCCAATGAAAGGGAGCGACGCTTTGTACTCCATAGGAGATGATCGGGTCGACGCGGTGCAGCGCCTCGCCGCAGTATTTGTGCTGCCATGCAAGGGGGAAGCTTGAAAGGAAGTTCGACAGGCTGAATGTGCGCTTATCTATCGTGGCGTAAGTGAACGGGCAGTCTATCTCGGAAGGCAAATGCTCAATTAGGGTGGCCAGGTTTGGATCCTGGCCGGGCCTGACGAGAGGCGCAGCATTGAAATGCATGATCAACATCTTCTTTTTATCGTTATCAGGCTGATGGGCTTCAAGCTTCTTGACGGGATTTTGCCAGACCTCGTTTGACGGCCGGCCGTTGCGCGAGCTTGTTCAGCCAGGCGCGTACCGCCGGAAACGGCGAAATATCGAGGTCCAGCTCTTCGTAGGTGCGCAGCCAGGTGAACAGCGCGATATCGGCGATGGTATAGCGCTCCCCGGCGATGTAGTCGCGACTGACAAGCTGGCTGTTTACAACCTCGTAGAGCCGCATTGACTCGCGACGATAGCGTTCCAGTGCCTGCTCGTTGGCGGTGGGGGGTACATGGCGGAACCACCAGAGCTGTCCAAGCATCGGCCCCACGCTTGCGATCTGGAAAGCCAACCACTGTTGGACCAGCAGCCGCTCGGCCTGTCCCTCGCCGCCGAGTGACCCCCGCTGATCGGCCAGGTACGTGAGAATCACGGCTGATTCGAACAGCGTGACGCCGTTTGCGCTGTCAATCAGGACCGGGATTTTCCCGTTTGGGTTGAGTGCAAGGAAGTCAGCAGTTTTTTGCTCGCCCTTGTTCAGATCGATGTGGGTCAGGGTGTAACCCAACCCCAGTTCTTCGAGCGCGATCGGGATTTTTTGACCGTTGGGCGTATCGGCGGTGTAGAGGTGCAGCGAGGCAGCATTCATCAAAGGTTCCGTCCTTGTGGTTGCATTTGCAATGAGTCTGCATTATTCCTTTAGCATCCCGCAAGACAGTCAGAGGAGTTTCATCTTTATGGATAGCCTTCGTTTACAACGCACCGCCAAAACCGGCTCAGCGGCCCAGGCGTGTATCGAGTGTATTGAGCGAAATGACCCCACGGGAGTGGTTCCTCAGAGTTCTCCCCTCTTTACTGTTGTCGATCTCATCAAGCGGCTGGAGAGCGACAAGCGCTCCAACGGGCAGTTCTGGTGGATCAACGATCGCGCGTCGAAGCCCTCTACAAGCGCGGCGATCAGCGCATGGCCCCTCTGGTTCAGCGAACAATCGCGCAACGATGAGCGGCCGCTGTTTTACATGACGCAGTCAGCAACGTCCGCGCACCTCTCGATGCTGACCTCTCAGACGGGGCAACGGGGCATCATTCTCAACGACATCGAATCTTCGCCATCGCGATGGGCAAAGGGCGCTCATCCCTGGTTGCCGCTGTGGCTGGCCTCCAATCGGCAGTGCACCCCCTTCGATCCGGCAAGCGGTGATGAGGCCAGGGCCATCCTGGCAGGCGCGCTTAACGAGCTCTATGTGCAAGGCGCGCCCGGCTTTTGCTACATGACCCTGCACGATGAATCAGGCGATGGCATTGCCTGTGACCGTAAGCAAACCTACTTAGGGATGTATCGCTTGGATACACCGGCCCAGGGCAAGCAGCAGGTCCGGCTTCTTGGGGCAGGGCTCATGCTGCGGGAGGTGCAGGCAGCCGCACAAATTCTGCAGGATGAATGGGGTATCGCCGCCGAAGTGTGGAGTTGCCCCAGCTACACCAAACTTGCGCGGGACGCGGATGCCCATTCCCGACACAAGCGCCGTTCGCGAGGGGAAACCCCTGCCAATAGTCATCTCCAGGACTGCCTCAACACTTCCGAGACGCCGGTGATCGCGGTCACCGGGTATGCGGAGTTTGTGGCTGCACAACTGGCGGCGCATGTACGTGCGCCGTTCAGGGCGCTGGGCGCTGACAGCCTGGAGCCTCATCAGCGCCTGAACCGGCACTGGATCGCACTGACGGCCCTGCGCGAACTGGCGAGTCAGGAGCAAATCAACACGTCGCTGATCAGCAAGGCAATGAAACGTTACCGATTGGTCTGAGACGTTTTCCGGGATTGGCGAGCATTGCGGCTGGCATTTTCGAGTGCAGCCGCAAACAGGCGCTTTTGCTCCTCGTCGAATTCCACGAGAAACAATTCTTCCACGGCTTGCTTGTACACCTGCCAGATCTGTTTTCGAAGCACCCGGCCAGCCTCGGTAATCCGGGCAATGGCGCCCCGGCCATCGTCGAGCGACTTTTCCCGGGTAACCAATCCTTCTTTTTCGAGGCGGTCAACCAGCCGCGTAAGGTTGTAGCGTTCGATGGCCATGACGTCAGCGAGCTCGTGCATTCTTCGGGCGCCGTGCTGCCCGCTTTCTATACCCCAAAGTGCGTCGTACCAGTCGTACGGAGGCAACTGCTCTTCGGCCAGGCGCCGCTCGATTTCCTTGATAAGGCAGCGGTGAGCCCGAATGAAGTTGTACCAGAGGTCGGGCGATGGGGTGGCCATGGTAACTCCAAATCCTAGGGTTAATTGCAGTTGCAATCATAACGGGAAAAACGCTAGATTCAATTGCAATTGCAACAATGAGCGGGTTGGACAGACACCTGCTGACGACTCATCTAGGAGATGCACCGATGGAACAGAGCTACCTGGTTCGCGACGAGGATCCACAAGAAACCCGCGAATGGATTGACTCAATTGCATCGGTCGTTGAGGCTGAAGGCCGCCCCCGGGCCCACTTCCTGATCGACCAATTGCTCGATTTCGATGTCTCCGTCCATGGAGACTTCCACGGACGGGTCACCACCCCCTACGTGAACAGCATTCCACCGGAACGCGAGCTGCCCTACCCGGGCGATCTGGGCATTGAGAAGCGCCTCAACGCGTACATCCGCTGGAACGCCCTGACCATGGTGCTACGCGCCGGGAAGCATTCAGGCGTCGGTGGCCACATTGCCACGTACGCCTCGGCGGCAGTTCTCTACGACGTGGGCTTCGACCATTTTTTCCGCGGGCGGACAGATACCTTCGCCGGCGATCTGATCTACATCCAGGGCCACTCGGCTCCAGGGATATATGGCCGGGCGTTCACCGAGGGACGCCTCACCGAGGACCAGCTCGATAACTTCCGCCGTGAAACCGATCGTGATGGCGTGTCGTCCTACCCCCATCCTCGATTGATGCCTGACTTCTGGCAGTTTCCGACCGTTTCGATGGGCCTGGGACCCATCACCGCGGCCTACCAGGCGCGCTTCATGCGTTACCTGGAGAACCGTGGACTCAAAGAGCATCAAGGCCGCAAGGTCTGGGCATTTCTGGGTGACGGGGAGATGGACCAGCCTGAATCACTCGCAGCCATCTCTCTGGCCGGGCGAGAGAAGCTCGACAACATCATCTTCGTCGTGAACTGTAACCTGCAACGCCTCGATGGGCCGGTGCGCGGCAACAGCAAGGTGATTCAAGAGTTCGAGAGCCTGTACCGTGCCGCTGGCTGGAACGTAATCAAGGTGATCTGGGGAGGGGGTTGGGACGAGCTGCTGGCCAAGGACAAATCCGGCCTGCTGCGCCAGCGCATGATGGAGTGCGTCGACGGCGAGTACCAGACGTACAAATCGCAGGACGGCGCCTACGTGCGCGAGCATTTCTTTGGTAAATACCCCGAACTGCTAGAGCTGGTCAGCGACATGACCGACGATCAGATCTGGAAACTTAGCCGCGGCGGTCACGACCCGGTCAAGGTTTACAACGCCTACGCTGCGGCGTCGCGCAAAAGCGGTCGTCCCACGGTGATCCTGGCCAAAACGGTGAAGGGTTTCGGCATGGGTGAGGCTGGCGAAGGCCAGAATATCAACCATCAGCTCAAGAAAATGGGTAACGATGCAGTCAAGGCGTTCCGGGACCGCTTCGGGCTTGAGCTGACCGATGATCAGTTGGGCGAGATGCCTTACCTGCGGCCGGACGAAGACAGCGCCGAAGCCCGCTACCTTCGAGCCCGACGCGCGAGCCTGGGGGGCCAGGTTCCCGCTCGGCATGCTCAGGTCGAACCCTTGCAGATACCGCCGCTGTCGGCGTTGGAGGTGCAACTCAAGGGCACCGGCGATCGCTCGATTTCCACCACCATGGCTTTCGTTCGCATCCTCGCCACCCTGCTGAAAGACCCTAATATTGGCCGGCTCATCGTGCCTATCGTGCCGGACGAATCACGCACCTTCGGCATGGAGAACCTGTTCCGCCAGATCGGCATTCATTCCCACGTAGGCCAGCTTTACACGCCTCAGGATGCCGGCACGCTGTCCTACTACAAGGAAAGCGTCGACGGGCAGATCATGCAGGAAGGCCTCAATGAGTCCGGGGCGACGTCATCCTGGATCGCGGCCAGCACCTCATACGCCAACCATGGCGTGATGACCCTGCCCTTTTACATCTTCTATTCGATGTTCGGCTTCCAGCGTGTCGGCGATTTGCTCTGGGCTGCGGGTGATGCGCGGGCCAGAGGCTTCCTGCTCGGCGCAACGTCTGGACGCACGACGCTGATGGGTGAAGGGCTGCAGCATGACGACGGGCACAGCCACGTGATGTCGGCAACCGTCCCGTGCTGCGTCTCCTACGACCCGACTTATGCCTACGAGCTTGCGGTTATCGTCCACGATGGCATGCGTCGTATGTACGTCGAGCAAGAGGACATTTATTACTACATCACCTTGCTCAACGAGAACTACCCTCATCCCGACCTTCCTGAGAGTGCCGAGCAGGGAATTCTTAAGGGCCTCTATCGTTTGCCGATCGAGCGCGACGCCAAGGGAAATCGCCATGTTCAACTCATGGGAAGCGGTTCGATCCTCCCAGAGGTGATTGCGGCTTCGGAAATACTGGCGCGGGATTATGACGTCAGCAGTGAAATCTGGAGCGCCACCAGCCTCACCGAGGTGCGCAGGGACGCGCAGCAGATCGAGCGGTGGAACCTGCTGCATCCGTTGGATGAGCCGAAAATACCGTATTTGACGCAAGTGCTTGAAGGGCACCCCGGCCCCATAGTGGTTGCGACGGACTATATGAAAATCCACGCAGACCAGATCCGCCCCTGGACCGGGAATCGCAAGTTTATAGCACTGGGCACTGATGGGTTCGGGCAGTCGGATACGCGCGAAGCATTGCGCCGACACTTTGAGGTAGACCGCCAGTTCGTCGTGATTGCCGCGCTGAAGGCATTGGCTGACGAAGGGGTATTAGGCCGAGAAGTGGTAGCCAAGGCGCTTGCCGACATGCAGATCAACGTAGAGAAAGTAGACCCGTTTAGCGTTTGATTGAGCGGCAGATGAAGCAGAGCAGGCCCAGGCCTGCCTCTGCTTCCTGCGCGCGTGCCACGAGCGTAAAGGCCCAAAAGGTTGTCTTCGCAGCTCCAGCACGTCTTGAAATAGGTTCGCCTGAGACGACGTGCGCCGCGCAGCGATAAATGGATTGGGTTGATTAAGGCATCAAGTGAGCGCCACCCTGCGGGGCGAAGCCGTGCTTGACTCACAGACACGTTGGGGTGGCTGCTCCAATACGCGTGGGATATTCTTGAGCCATTAATCTCAAAACAAAAGGATGTGCCCAATGAGAAAAATCTCGATTGCTTTACTAACCGTTCTGTTCCCTCTCGGCGTACAGGCGGCCGGCTGTGCACAGCCTCGCAATGCGTTCGATCAGGTTTACTGCGTGAGCAACCTGTTCTCACAAGCCGACAGAGATCTGAACCAGGAATACACCGCCCTGCGTAAACACCTCAATCCAACCCAGCAAAGTGCTCTCAAGGCGGGCCAGGTTGCCTGGATCAAACAGCGCGACAATGATTGCAGCGAAGAGAAATCATCCGGCTACTTCGTCAACCTGGCGTGCGCGGTCGAGACGACTCAGCAACGCATGGCCTTCCTGCAGGAACGGGAACGCGAATGCACGAGCACCGGCTGCGTCGACTCGAAGCTCGGCCAGTAATCCCTCGACGCAGCAACGAGGGGCGCAGAGACCTGCTCTCGGCGCCCACCACGCACACTCTAAGGTTGCCGATATCAGAAAACGCTACAGGCGTTACCTGATCGGCACCTACCCGCGAATGGATTCAGTCCGGTCTTTTCGCCTCTGGCGCACTATCCCCCTAACGCAACCCCTCCAGGCCGACGGCCACCACTGGCCATTATCTCCTTGCACTGGGCCAGGCTGGGGCGACGCCCGGTCCAGCGTTTGAACGCGCGGGAAAAGGTGCTCGCATCGGAGAACCCGAGCATCGAGGACACTGTCTGCACCGTGACATCCGAACTGCGCAGGTACTCGTAAGCCAGCTCCTCACGCAAGCGATCAAGCACTTCCTGGAAGGTGGTGTTCTCGTCCTTCAAGCGGCGCAACAACGTGCGCTCTGTCATGTGCATCAGCTCGGCCGTGCCACGCCGTGAGATCTCGCCTTCGGAAAACTGCTTGACCAGGCAGTCGCGCACCTTCTTTGAAAACCGCTCGGACAACTGAGCCATCTGCGTCACCGCCATGCTGTCGAGCAGCGCGGCCAGTTGCTCATCGGCGGAGAGAATCGGACGGGTCATGTCACAGCTGTTGAACACGATGCAGTCATCAGCTTGCTCGAAGTGAATCGGGCATTTGAGTATCTTGGTGTACGCCTTCATATTCGCCGGGCGCTCGTGCCTGAAATGCACCTCGTGGGGCACCACCTGCTTGCCGGCGATCCAGCTGCTGAAGCACACCAGTCCGGCCATCACAGTATCGACCGTGTGGAAAATAGGCGGGGCACCTCCGGTATCGAAGTTGAAGCTCAGGGACAATTTGCCGGGACCCTCGGTCAGGGTCACCGTCGCGGAGTTGGAGATCAGCTTGGCGTAGCGTGCGAAACGATGAAGGGCGTTGCCCAGAGTGGCGCTGCAACTCATCGCATAGCCCACAACGCTGAAGGTCGAGGGCCGAATTTGCGAGGCTACCTTTAGCCCGAAATAAGGATCTGCCGTTTCCCGCACCGCGGCCCGCCACAAGCGGCTGACCATTTCCTGGGAATAACGGTTGCTTCCTGCGCTGAGACCGGCGGGGTCCATGCCCACCTGTTGGAAAATCTTTTCGTGGGGTATGCCGGCGACATCCAGCGTGCGTGCAATAGCCAATACCCAACCTGAAATTCCCGATTTCATCGCGCCTCCTCAGGGGCCTACGGCTAATCGCGCCATGGCCATATCTTATTTTTGTCCGGCGAATTAGGCACACGCTTTGGCGCTTGTCAACAAACGTCTGTGCAAGGCTTGAGGCAGAGCCGTCCGCGTTTTTACAGGCAGTTTTCCGGCCATGTCGGGCCTCTGTCGACATTGTCACGTTCGGCCATGGGCTGGCATTGCGCGCCATCGCTGCGACGGTTTTGCGCGAGTAAAGTGGGGAGGTTTTCGACAACCAGCTGCATCCCGATAACAACAATCTCAATGCCAGGAGTAGCTCAGCATGAACCTGCAATGGTCACAGTATTGGATCGGCCTTTTCGCCAACGGCACGGACGAGTTGATGACGCTGTACTCAGACACATTCGAATTCGAGGACATCAACTTCGATTTGCGCATCAACAGCAACCTGCCCGCCTTGCGCACATTCTTCGAAGGCTTCGAGATCGCCGACCCGACCCAGTCCTATAACCGCTTCGAGGTGTTCGACTACGTGGGTGATCAAACCCTGGGCTCGTTTCAGTGGACATGGGAAACCAAGCACGCCGGTGACTTCCTCGGCGTACCGGCCGCCGGCAAGATCACCAAAACCCGTGGCGTCACGGTGATGGGCTGGAAGGACGGCAAGATCATCCTCGAGCGCAGCATCTGGGATGCGATCCCGGTGTTGCGCCAGTTGGGCGCTATTCCAGGCTGATCAGCTCAACCCCATCACTCGTTCGGGAAATTGATCATGGTTGCGGATATCTACCACGAGCTGTTTTCACTCAAAGGCAAAACAGCGCTGGTCACCGGCGGCGCCAAGGGCGTGGGGGCATTGATCAGCACGACGCTGGTGCGTGCCGGTTGCCGCGTCTTTATCAGCGGCCGTTCGCGAGAGGCTGGCGAACGTCATGCCGAGCAACTGGCCGCGTATGGCAGCTGCACGTTTGTGCAACACGATCTGGCTTCGGCTGAGCAGGTTCAAGCCTTGGCCCTGGATCTGGCGCAGCACAGCGCGTCGCTGGATATCCTGGTCAATAACGCCGGGACGTTCAACGCCGAGCCATTGGGCAGTGTCAGCGAGCAGCGCTGGGACGAGCTGATGGGGCTGAACCTGCGCACGCCGTTTCTGTTGATCCAGGCGTTATTGCCGCTGTTGGGCGCGCAGGCGAGCAACGCAGACCCCGCACGTATCATCAATATCGGCTCCATCGGTGGCCTCATGCCACAGAGCAATGGCGCCTATGCCTATGGCTGCAGCAAGGCGGCGTTGCACCAACTCACACGCATGCTGGCCTCCGACCTGCGCGGGCGGCATATCAACGTGAATGCGATTGCACCCGGCTATTTTCCCAGCGACATGACGGCCGGTTTCTTTGACGCGGTGCCCAACCTGGAACAGACCATGCTCGGAAAGATTCCGGCTGGGCGTTTCGGCAGCCAAGAGGACATCGGTGGCATGGTGATCTTTCTTGCATCACGAGCCGGGGCCTACCTGACAGGCAGCATCACTGCGCTGGACGGCGGCTTTCTTGGCGCGGCCTAGCGGTATCTTCCCTTGCGGCACCGGCAAGGCCCCGCGCTTGCCGGCCAGGACCTTTCTTCCATGACCCCTGTAACCACCCTCGCCCTGTTAAGCAAAAAGAACGACCTGTCCGCACGCTTGTTTTTCCGCTACTGGCGTGATGTACACGGCGTTCTCGCGGCGCGCATTCCGGGTTTCGAGACCTACACACAGTTTCACCTGGGCGCGGTGGTGCGCAACCTGGCGCTACCGAACCATGTATCGCGCTCCTGGCCGGTGGCTGCGCGCTTCCATGGCTTAGCCGAAGTTGGCTTCCTCAGCCCCGCGGCACGTGAAGGCCTGATCAATAGCAAGGTCGCCGCGCTGATTCAGGCCGACGAACGCAATCTGTTCAAGACGTCGTTGCTCTACAACCTGGAGCCGGGTGCGAGCCGCAGCTATCACAGCCGCCCGGCAAGCGCGGGCAGCGTGGGCTTTGTCATGCTGCTGGGGTTGCGGACGGGGCATAATCCCAGGGAACTGATTGATACGGTGGAGCGCTGGTTGATACCCGCCTTGAGCGCAGACCCGGTGATCCACGGTTTGCACATGCATGTATTGAGCAGCGGCGACCCGAGCCAGTGGCGCACCGCTGGCGTCGACAACCAGCAGTCCACCGCAACAACCTTCGAGGCGGTGTTACGCATCGAAGGCCTCGACAGCCAATTGACCCTCGACAGCATCAAGGGCGCATGCGCCTTGGGCCATCCGCATGATTATGAGGCGCTGGGCAGACTGCACCTTTACCGCATCGACGATCGCCACGTCATGGTGGAAAATGGCCAGCCAACGCACCTGGGCCTGCGCGGTCTGGACGCGTTGCAAACCATCACGCTCGCCGGTGCAGACCTGCAGTTGCAACGTGCAGTGACACGCACCCTTTACGGCACCAGCCCACCCGCCCGCAAACGCAAAAAAATGGGCGTGTGATCACACGCCCCTTGTCGTCCACCGGTTCAGCCGGGCTTAGATGCGCACCAGAATATCGTCACCGTCGATGCGCACCTCGTAGCGCGCCAGATTGATGCACGGATCATCCTCGCAAACACCGGTCTGCAGATCGAACTGCCAACCGTGCCAGGGACAGGTCAGTAAGTGCCCCTCGACTTCACCTTCATGCAAAGGCCCATCGGCATGGGGACAGATGCCCGCCGTGGCGATCACGCCGTCTTCCACTGCAAAAACCGCCACTGCCTGGCCATCGACGACAGCCGCTACCGGCTCGCCACCGCGCAGCGCAGTGACCGAACCGACCCGCTGGAAATTGCCCGAGCTGGCGATCAACCGGGCATTATCTGGTGTACTCATGAAGCTCTCCTGAGGTTTTATTGTTATATCGAGCAGGCGAGCATCGGCCTGCCCGGTGGGGCGCCTAACGCCGGCCTGGAAACCGTCGCAGGTCCAGTTGATCGAACATGCCGCCATACCCCAGGGACATAGGCATGTCCCATTCCAGCATGTTGTAGGGGTGCCCGGCCTCAAAGGCGCTGGCCTGATCCAGCTCCGCCAGTGTCGCACTGTCCAGAACCTGCTCGGCGGCGTTCAGATTCTCCTGCATCTGCAGGGCGCAGGTTGCGCCGACGATGGGAATGACCCCGCGCGACATGATCCACGCCAGCGCCACCTGCGAGGACGAGATCTGCAAGCGATCGGCCACTCGATCCACCGCCAGGGCGATGCCGCGATTACGCGCGTCCAGTACCTGCAGCTGCATGGAATCCATGCGCTTGGGGCCGTCATGCGCGTGCGGGCGGGTGTACTTGCCACTGAGAATCCCGCCGGCCAGCGGCGACCAGGCCGTCACGCCAATGTCATACGCGGCGGCCAGGGGAAGGTGCTCACGTTCGATGGAGCGCTGCACCAGGCTATATTCCAACTGCATGCAGGCAACCGGGGCCAGGCCGCGCAGTTCATGAAACGCCTGGGCCCGGGACACCACCCAGGCCGGTACATCGGACAAGCCGATGTGCAGGATTTTGCCGGCACCAATGGCGTCGTCCAATGCACGATGTACCTCCTCCACCGGCGTGGTGAAATCCCACCAGTGCACCAGGTACAGGTCGATGTAGTCGAGCCCAAGCCGCCTCAGGCTGGCGTCCAGCGACTGCACAAGGCTTTTGCGGTGCATGCCGGCGGCGTTGGGGTCGCCCCTGCCGGGCACCGCGTTGGCATACTTGGTGGACACCACGAAACGTTCGCGATCATGGGCCACCAAATGGCCGACGATCTTTTCGCTTTCACCACCGGTGTACATGTTGGCGGTGTCGATGAAATTGCCGCCGCCTTGCACATAGGCGTCGAACACCGCACGCGCCTGAGCTTCGGAACGCGACCACTCGGCCCCTGGGCCAAACGTCATGGTGCCCAGGCACATTTGCGACACGCGCAGCCCGCTGCGCCCCAGTATCGAGTAGCGCATGCTCAACTCCTTCTCGGTAACGGTGAGCTTAGTTATTGCGCCAGGCTTCGTCCGGTGGCGGGATCAGCCCGAGCTGGATCGCGAATTCACGGAAATTCCAGTGGGTGCGGCAGCGCACGATCTTGCCGTGACGATAGAACTGGGTGGTGGTGCCCCGGGTCACGGTTGTCTTGCCTTTGGCCGGGATGCCGAAAAAGTCCGCGTTATGCCGGGCCTTCCAGATCCACTGCATGTAACCCCACTCGTCATATTCGAAGTCTGCGCCCAGGCGCATGTTGTCAGTCAAACGGTGGTAATCCTGCTCGCTCCAGCCGGCGGGCGTGCCTTCCTGGCGCAACGTCGCGGTAGAAACCGGTACGGTGTGCCCGTCATAGCTGATCATTTCAAACAGATGCTCGCCGAATTCGGAGTCCGGACCGGAGTTGTTGAACACCACGAAGGCTTTATACAACTCTTCCTTGGTGGTGATGGTCTGGCCGAATTCGATGTCCTCCCAGACAAAATCGTCGGCGTAATAACCCAGTACTTCGTCGGCACCTTTTTCAAAAAACGCCGTGACCCAATCCTGGGCCGTGGTGAAACTCTTGCGGCTATGACCGCCGCCCAAGGCATTGGCACCCTCAACCTCGGCGGCCAGCGTCCCGGACCGCAGGCCACGCATGAATTCTCGCTGATACCGGTTCAGGTGGTCATCGTTGATCTGGTTCGCGTAAAGAATGTGCATACAAGCGTCCTTTTATTGTTCTGGGCTGGAGCATCAAACCGTTTTTATGCTCGACACTTATAACCGCAGCCCCTGCGCCAAGCCGTTGCTATTGATGCCAGCCGCAGGCGCTTTGTGACAATCGTTGAAACGCCTTTGTGCCGGCAGGCCCCTTGGCAAGGCGGTACTGCGATTGGCACAGGCAGAGCACCAATGGCGCGTATTGCCATTGAGCAAGGCAGCAGCTAGGGCATAGCGTGTACAGGCGAACCGGATACCGCATCCGGAACATAAGAATAAAAGTCTCAGCGCCGGAGAAACCCATGAATCAGTCACATGCTGTCCAGGGCGGCGATTTTGCCGCAAAGACTTATGACCCCCTGGACCATGACGTCAAGCAGAACCCCTACCCCTTCTACAACCTGTTGCGCCGCGAGGAGCCGGTGAAATGGCTGGAAGGTATGCAGGCGTTCGCCGTGGCCAGTTACGTAGAGGTCGATGCACTGCTTAAAAACGGCAAGCTCTACAGTTCGGCGCAGTTCTGGCCGGCCCTGCTGGGGGAATTTGACCCGGTGCCGGAAGTGCCGCCGATGATCTCGATGGACCCGCCGAGCCATATCCACCTGCGCAAAATCGCCAACAAGGCCTTCACGCCGAGCAAGATCCAGGCCCTGCAACAGCGTGCCATCGACATTGCCAATGACTTGATCGACGACATCATCGCCAAGCATGGCAACGAAGGGGAATGCGATTGGGTCTGGGATTTCACCGCGCTGTTTCCGGTGACTGTGATCTCGGAAGTGCTGGGGGTGCCGACCGAGCGGCGCGCCGAATTCAAGGTGTGGGTCGACGACACCCTCGCCGCCGCCAACCGCGCCGCCTATAACGCGCCACGCCTGGCGCAGATCAAGCAGAACTCCGACCAATTGCGCGCGTTCATGGAAGACATCATTGCCCTGCGTACCGCTAACCCCGGCAACGACATCATCTCGACCCTGATTCAGGCGGATGTCCAGGGAGAGAAACTCAGCCACGTCCAGGTGCTGTCGATGGCGGTCTTACTGCTGATCGGCGGCGTGGAAACCACCACCAATCTGCTGGGCAGTACCCTGACCCTGCTGCACCGTTACCCCGAGGTAGAACGGCGTGTGCGCAATGATCCGAGCCTGATCCCCGCGTTGCTTGAAGAAGTGCTGCGCTTCGAGCCCCCCGTGCAGATGATCTTTCGCCATACCACCGAAGACGCCGAGCTTGCCGGCGTGGCCATCCCCAAGGGCTCGACCATCATGCCGCTGCTGGCCTCGGCCAACCGCGACGAGAGCATGTTCCCTGACGGCGAAGTGTTCGACATCGACCGCAAGGTCAGTGTGCCCATCATGTCCTTCGGCCAGGGCCCACATTTTTGCCTGGGCAGCTACCTGAGCCGGATGGAAGCGGGCAAGGCACTGGAAGTGGTATTCAAACGCCTGGCCGTGCTTGAGCCGCTGTCTGACGACGTGCATTGGATCGACTCCTACTTTGCCCGCGGTCCCCATGACCTGCCCGTGCGCTACAAGGCCCAGTGAGCCTCATCCTTCAATAAGGGGGTGGGCCTGTGAGCCGACTTGAAGAATGCTTCAACGTGCAGGATTTCGTCGCAGCGGCGCGCAGCCGTTTACCGGCGCCGTTGTTCCACTACATGGAAGGGGGCGCCGAGGATGAGCTGACCCTGCGCGCCAATTCAGGTGCCTTCGCGCGCTACGACCTGGTGCCGCACTATTTGCACGACATCCGCAAGGTCGATATGCGCCGCACTGTGTTCGGCTGTCCGCTGGAATGGCCACTGCTGTTATCGCCCACCGGCCTGACGCGAGTGTTTCACCCGGCGGGTGAACTGGCCGTAGCCGAGGAAGCCGCTCGGGCCGGCATCGGCTACTGCCTGTCGACCATGGCCACCACCAGCATCGAAGCGGTGAGCCAGAGGTGCACGGGACCGAAAATCTATCAGCTGTACCTGCTCAACGACGACGGGCTGAACCTGCACATGATCGACCGCTGCAAGGCGGCCGGTTTCGATGCGATCTGCCTGACGGTCGACACCATCGTCGCCGGCAACCGCGAGCGCGACTTGCGTCATGGCCTCACCGTACCACCGCGTTTGAACAGCAAAAACTTCTGGTCTTTCGCCCAGCGCCCGCGCTGGTGCCTGGATTACCTGGCCGGAGGCGGGTTCAGTTTGCCCAATGTTCCCACGCCCGACGGCGGCGACCTGGGCACGCTGGCCGCATTCTTTGCCGCAAAGATGGAACAGAACATCACTTGGGCCAGGATTGAACGGCTGATGAAACATTGGGGCAAGCCGTTCGTGATCAAGGGCCTGCAATCGATAGCCAACGCCCGTGATGCGGTGGCCGCCGGGGTCAGCGGAATCATCGTCTCCAACCACGGCGGGCGCCAGCTCGACGGTACCGCGGCCACCGTGGACCTGATCGCCGACATCGTCGATGCCGTGGGCGATCAGCTGGAAGTGGTGCTCGACGGCGGCGTACGACGCGGCAGTCACATCGTCAAGGCGCTGGCGATGGGCGCGCGTGCCTGCATGGTTGGCCGTCCCTACCTTTACGGGCTGGCGGGCTTCGGCCAGCCGGGTGTGCAACGCGTGCTTAGCCTGCTGCGTCAGGAAACCGCGCGCACGCTCGCCCTGCTCGGCTGCGCCAATCTCGATGAGATCAGCCGTCAACACATCACGGTGGCGGGCAAGCTGCCGCAATTTCTAACCGCCACTGCCCAGCCAGATGCCTCACATACCCTGCTTCGGAGCGTGAAATGACAATGCCTGAATTTACTTTCCAACATTTTCTCGATGGCCGCTTCGTCGCCGACTCCGGCCAGCGCATCGAGGTCTTCAACCCCTCGACCCAAGGCCTGATCGGTTCGATCCCGGACGGCAATGCGGCGCTGGTCGACGAGGCGGTGTCCGCCGCGCGCAAGGCTCAGGATCGCTGGGCCGCCCTGCCCGCCAATGAACGCGGGCAATACCTGCGGCGCATGGCCAAGCTGATCCGGGAAAACCTGCCACGCCTGGCCCAGGTGATTGCCATCGAGCAAGGCAAGGTGCTGCCACTGGCTGAACTGGAAGTGGCGCTGGCCGCCGAATACCTGGATTACAACGCAGAGTGGGCGCGGCGTATCGAGGGCGAGATCGTCGCCAGCGATCGGCCCAAGGAAAACATCCTGTTGTTTCGCCGCCCAATGGGCGTGGTGGCGGGCATTTTGCCGTGGAACTTCCCGCTGTTCATGGTGGTGCGCAAGGTCGCCCCGGCCTTGCTGACCGGCAATACGGTGGTGATCAAACCCAGCGAGGAAACCCCGTACAGCGCCTATGAATTCGCACGGATCGTCGAACAAGCGCAATTGCCGGCCGGCGTGTTTAACCTGATCGGCGGAGTGGGCGCAGGTGTCGGCCAGGCGTTGGTGGCTCATCCGCTGGTGGATATGATCAGTTTCACCGGCAGTTCAGCCGCAGGTGCTGCAATCATGGCCAACGCTGCGCGCAATATCACCAAGGTCAACCTGGAACTGGGGGGCAAGGCACCGGCCATCATTCTGGACGACGCCAATATTGACCTGGCGGTCGCCGCCATGAAAGCCACCAAGAGCCTTAACAGCGGCCAGGCTTGCAACTGCACGGAGCGGGTCTACGTCCAGCACGGTGTTCAGGCCCAGTTCTGCGAACAACTGGCAGCGGCATTTGCAACCATTCAGTTTGGCGACCCCCTCGGCGGCCAGCCAGTAGAAATGGGCCCGGTGATCAACCGTGCCGCCGTCGAACGCCTTGGCGCGTTGGTCGACGATGCCGTGGCCAAGGGCGCGCAGATCCTCACCGACGGCAAACACCTGGACACCGGTAATGGCTGTTTCTTCAAGCCCACCGTGATCACCGGCACGCGTGCGGGGATGGATATTCTGCAACGGGAGATTTTTGGCCCGGTGGTCATGGTCGACGCCATTGAAGACCTCGACGAGGGCATCGCTCGCGCCAATGACAGCGAATACGGCTTGAGCTCGTCGATTTTCACTACCAGCCTGACCAGTTCGATGCACGCCATCGGCGCGCTGAAGTTTGGCGAGACCTACGTCAATCGCGAGAACTTCGAAGCCTTCCAGGGTTTCCATGCTGGCGTACGTCGCTCCGGCATCGGCGGCACCGATGGCAAGCACGGGCTCTACGAATACACCCACACGCAAGTGGCCTACATACAGGGCTGATCGCCCAAGGGCGCCGGGCAGCGCACGCTGCCCGGCGCCTCACCCTTCAAGTTGCCAGCGCCAGCTCAATCCCGCGAATCGACGTGCCCGTGCTCCAGCCGCCGTCCACCGAGAGGATCTGCCCGGTGATATAGCTGGCGTCGTCGCTGGCCAAAAAATGCACCACGGCTGCCAGCTCCTCGGGTTGCCCGATGCGACCGAGCAAGGCAAACACAGCAGCATTCTTACGCACCATGTCCGGTGCCTCGCTCATGGCCATCGGGGTCTCGATGATGCCGGGGGCAATACAGTTCACGCGAATGCCCCGGGCCCCATATTCAACCGCAGCGGTCTGCGTCAACGCGATGATGGCGCCTTTGGTTGCGGCGTACTCGCCCCATTGGGCAAAACCACGCACGGCGGTAATCGATGAAAAGTTGATGATCGAACCGCCCGCCGTCATCCGCGCTGCAGCCTCCTTGATGCCCATCTGCACGCCCATCTGGTTGATCCGCCAGAAGCGCTCGGAACGCTTAAGGTCGGCATCGGCCAGCAGATGGCCGCTGGAGATCGCTGCATTGTTGACGTAGATGTCCAGATGGCCCGCGTCGTTCTTTACCTCGTCGCACACCTTGATGATATCGGCCGCCTCGGACACATCGACCTTGCGGTAGTGGCAGCCTTCTTCGTCAGCCTGACTGACATCGGCGATCCAGACCCGGGCACCCGCCTTGCGCAGGCGGCGCGCCGTGGCGGCGCCGATACCTGAAGCTCCACCTGTGACGATGGCATTCTTGCCGGTGAGATCGAACATGGTGTTCTCCTGTTGTTGTTTTCGAGGTCGTCGTTGTGTTTCAGAAAAGGATGAAGCTGCCGATCAATAACGCGCTGATCACCAGCAGCCATGTCCCGAACACCATTTGCCAGAGGTGCGGCGCGCCAAGCAGCTCCATGAACCACAGCATGACAAAGGCCATCTTCAGCGCCGCCAGCCCCAGAATCGCCGCCGCAGCCCAGTGCTCACCCGCCGGCAGCCCGGCAAACCAGGCCCCGATACCGGTGGCAAGCATCAGCGCCACCCAGACCGCAACGCGACGATTGAATAAGAGATCCATGGTCATTTGGCCAGGTACAGGAGTGGAAAAAGCATGATCCAGAGCAGGTCGACCATGTGCCAATAGGTGGCCCCGGTTTCAAGGCCGCTGGTCCGGCCGACGCCGTAGGCGCCCTGCCACGTGTTGCGAGCCATGACGGCCAGCACCGCGCAGCCCACCAGTACATGCAGGACGTGAAAGAACGTCAGGCTGAAATACAGCATGAAAAAGCCATTGGTCAGGGGCGTGATACCTCGGGAAAACTCCTCGCTGTACTCAAACGCCTTGATCCCGATGAACGCCACCGCACAGGCTATCGCCGCCAGCAGCAGCCACCCGGCCGCGCGACGCTGGCCCCGACGAGCGCCATGCACTGCCTGCGCGACGAGCCACGAACTGGTCAGCAGCACCAGCATGTTGCACAGCCCGAGGGGTACGTTCAGTTGCGCCTGGGATGCGGTGAATAGCGCCACCTGCCCGGACCTTTCCGTGACATAGGCGAGGAACAGCACGCTGAAGAACGTCATATCCAGCAGAATGAAAATCCAGATTCCCGTCACGCCAGGTAAAACGCGGACCGCCTTCATGTGGGCCACCTCGGACTAAACCCGGCATTCCTGCTCGACTTGGCGGATGGCCGGAAAGAGCAAGATGCTGGTCAGCACCATCCAGGCGAAGAAACTGCTGAGCACCACCCAGTAGGTGATCAGGCCGTGCCAAGCGAACGGGCCGTCTTCGACAAACGGCATGATGTAAGCCGCAATGAAGGTCGCGGCGATGGCAAACGACGCCCAGCCTAGCCACTTGGGCAGCAACGGGCGGGCGCGCCGGTCCATGAAGAGGGCAGCGCCAAATGCACACATCTGGATCGCCGTGACCATGATCGTGGTGTCGAAGATGAACCAGCCGATATCGGTCAGCATCTGGATGTCCTCGGGCGAGCGCAGGGCGGTGCGCACGCTGGCGGTCAACCACATGATCGAAAAGCCCAGGGTGACAAACGCCGTGGCGATCCCGCCGACGAACTCCAGTTGCGCGAGCAACCCGTCCGGCCCCTCGATTTTTTTCATCACAGCGGAAATCACCAGGCTCCATACGTAATACAGCGGTGCGACGAACAAGGTGCCAACCATGCCGACACGGATCTTCAGGTTATTGGCCAGGAAAAACCCGGTGATCTGTTCGGCATTGAAGTACTGCCGTGGCGCTGGCAGGAAACCGGCAAGCAGGCCCCAGAAGGCAACCAACCCCACCAGATAGAGCGGGCCGGCCCACGCACACAGGCGCCAGACCTTGAAGACAGCGGCTTGGTGTTCAGCGGTAGGTTGTTCGGTATTGAGCTGCATGGCGTGGCCTTCCCCTTCTCATTATTGTTTTTGTGACTGGCATGGGCATGGCGCTGCCCTCAACTCGCCCGCGCGGTGGGCGGCTTGCTCGTCGCCAATGTTTGCGCCGGCGGCGAGTTTTCAACCTTGGGATTGAGCGCGCGGGTGTCACGCGCTTGCCCGCCCTGCTGGGTCAGCCGCGACTGCGGCAGCAGGAACGCGGCCAGGCTCGGCACCAATATCAGCGCGCCCAGCATGTTCCACAGGAACATGAACGCGAGCAGGATGCCCATGTCGGCCTGGAACTTGATCGGCGACCAGGCCCAGGTGACCACGCCGGCGGACAGCGTCACGCCGATCAAGGCCACGACCTTGCCGGTGGAGGACAGCGCCGCGAGGTAAGCGTCACGCACCGAGGCGCCTTGGCGCTGGTGGTAGAGGTGGATGGTCAGCAGGTACAACGAATAGTCCACGCCTATCCCGACGCCGAGGGCTGTCACGGGCAAGGTCGCCACTTTCACGCCGATGCCCAGCATGACCATCAGCGCCTCACATAAAATGGTGGTGACCAGCAACGGCACCACGGCGACGATCACCGCCCGCCAGCTGCGGAAGGTGATGAAGCACAGCAGCACCACCGCCGCGTACACGTACAGCAGCATGGTCCGGTTGGCGTGCTCCACCGCGATGTTGGTTGCCGCGTCGATCCCCGAGGTGCCTGCCGCCAGCAGGAATTGCCGCTCTTCGGTGTTATGGGTCTTGGCAAACGCCTCGACCGCCGCGACCACGCGGGTCAGGGTTTCGGCCTTGTGGTCGCTGAGAAAGGCAATGATCGGCGCCACCGAGCGCGCATCGTTAAACATTTCCGGGCTAGTGGCGGACACCAGATTCATCGCGTCCTGCAACACGAACGGGTCGCGGTTGATGCTCTCCCATTTCAACGACCCCTCGAAGCCCACCTTGGTATAGGACCGGGCCAGGGTCGCGGCCGACACGGTGGTCTGCACCCCCGGCAAGTCGCGCAGAATCTGCTCCAGGCGGTCCATTTCCAGCAGGGTTTCGTAATTGATCAGGCCTTGTGGCGGCGTCGCTACGATGACCGCGAACTGATCGCTGGACAGCTGGTAATGGCTGCTGATGTAGGCGTTGTCCTTGTTGTAGGTCGAGTCGGCGCGCAGTTCCGGCGCACCGGGATCAAGGTCGCCGATCTGGATGTTCAGCGCGACCATCCAGCCGCCCGCCGTGAGCGCGATAGTCAGCAGGATCACCCACACGGCACGGCGTTTCTCTGCAAAGCCGCTGAGCCACACCAGCAGGGGATGCGTGCCTTGCAGTCGCCGCTGGCTGCGCGCCGCCGAGGCACTGCTCACGCCGGTGAATGACAGCAGCACAGGCAGCAGAATCAGGTTGGTGAAGATCAATACCGCCACACCAATGCTGGCCGCTGCCGCCAGGCCACGAATCACCGGAATGTCGATCACCGCCAGCACCGCGAACCCTACGGCGTCGGCCAGCAAAGCAGTCATGCCAGCCAGGAAGAGCCGGCGGAAAGTGAAGCGTGCGGCGATGTATTTATGGGTCCCGCGCCCGATGTCCTGCATCACGCCGTTCATTTTTTGCGCGCCGTGGGATACGCCGATGGCAAAGATGAGGAACGGCACCAGGATCGAATACGGGTCAAGTACGAACCCAAACGCCTGCATCAAGCCCATTTGCCAGACCACCGCCACAATCGAGCAACCGGTCACCAGCAGGGTGCTGCGCCAACAGCGGGTATAGAACAGGATAAACAGCGTTGCGGTGATGGCGGCGATGAGGAAATACATCAGCACCTGATTCAGGCCGTCAATCAGGTCACCGATCAGTTGCGCAAAGCCGATCACCTGAATGTCCACACCGCGCTGCGCAAACTCTTTGCGCAATGACTCGATCTGATCGCGGAACGCCTTGTAGTCGAAAGCCTCGCCGCTGACAGCATCCCTGTCGATCAAGGGCAGAAAAATCATCGATGACTTCTGATCGTTACCCACCAGCGACCCGGTGATACCCGAGCGCCGCACATTGAAGCGCAATGCCTCGACGCTGGCCGGCGAGCCGTCGAAGCCGATGGGCATCACCGGTCCACCCTGGAAGCCGTCGGCAGTGATTTCGTTCCAGCGCACCACCGGCATCCACAGCGACTTCACAAACGCGCGGTCAACGCCGGGGTACAGGTACACCTTGTCGTTGATCTCGCGCAGGGTCTGTAAATACGCCGGGTCGTAGATATCACCGTCGCGGTGGGTCACGACGATGCGCACCGAGTTACCCAGGCTGCGCAGGGAGCCGGAATGCTCCAGATAGTTTTTAACGAAGGGCTGGGACTGCGGCATCATGTCTTCGAAGCTGGCCTTGACCTGCAGCTTCGTGGACAAAAAGCCCAGGCTCAGGGTCAGCAGAATACAAATTGCGATCAGCAATCGGCGATGGTTGAAGATCAGGCGTTCGGTGCGGTTCCCGGAAGCCGTGTCGAAATCCTTGAGATCCGACGTGACCGGCATGCCATCGCTTGGACGGGTCGAGTGTGCCATCAGCTGTGCATTCCAAATCGATTCACGTGAAATTACCGTTGCGCCGTCGAGTCAGACGGTGTCTCGGTGCGGATGCCGTCCAGGCTGCTCATCAGGAAACGTCCCTGACCCAGCGCGAGAATGCCGGTGTAGCGCGCGGGTCGTGAGGTCTGCTGCAAGACGACTTTCTGGCCGTTGTCATTGCCCATCAGCAGATCGCCCGATGCGTTTGCCAGCACAAAGCGCTTGCTGTCGGGCAACGCGATACCGGCGGTGATGATCGCCTGGGACGGGCTGTCCAGCGGTGCCCAGGTCCGTCCCTGGTCCTGGGTGCGGTACACCGTGCCGACCAGACCGAAGGCCAGCACCGTGTCACCATCACCGGCCAGGCCGAAGAAGCTGCCGTCGTAACCGGTGGCGATGCTGTCGAAGCGTTGCGTGGCGCGATTGAGCCGATAGATCGTGCCGCTCTCGGCGGCGATGTACAGCTGTCCATTGATGCTGGCGATCGCGTTGAAGTTGAGCACGTCCGGGTTATCGATATGCTCCAGCCAGGGCAGCCAGGTGCGGCCACTGTCGACGGTTTTCATCAGCACACCGAACGAGCCCACCGCGTACCCTTGCTGGGCGTCGTCGAACCACAGATCCAGCAAAGGCAAGGCCGGTCCGACCTTGTAATTGCGCTCGATCAACGCCAGCGCGGCCTGGGCATCGGCATCGCCACCATCGGCCAGGGTTTGGTAGTAGTGGGTGAAGCTGTCCTTGGCCGCGCGACCGTCGAATTGCTTCTCCCAGCTTTGCCCGGCATCCCGGCTATGCAGGATCACGCCATCGTGGCCCACGGCCCAACCGTCGGTGGCCGTCGGGAACTGCACGGCGACCAGATCGTCCTGCACCGGCACGGCGCTTTGTCGCCACGTGGCGCCGTCATCATCGGAAGTAATGATTAACCCGCGCAAACCGACGGCCACCAGGCGCGAACCGGCCTTGGCCAACGCCTGCAAGGGGCGCGACGGCAGGTTGTCCATCTGCCTGGCTGGCAGGTCAAGGGGGTCCTGGAACGCCGCGTTGACCGGTAACGCCAGGGTCGCGCACAACAGGCCTGCGCCAAGCCAACCGGCCTGCCACTTCACTGCATTGAATCTGTTCATCATCAATCACCTTAAGGCGCCCGCAGGGCTGACGGCCCCGCGGGTAGCCGGCCGCTAGCGGGCGCTGGAACTCTGCAGCGCCTTGGGGTTGAGCGGGAGGTTGAGCTTCTCGTCGCTGGGGAAACTTCTGACGAAGTTGCCGGGCTCCGTGCGACCGGCATTGATGATGATGTAGTTGCCTTTACGCAGGTCCTGGAACATCCAGGTGTCACTGTTCATGCCGCCGATGTCCCAGGTCGGAAAGTTAAGGATCTGCGACACGCGCCAGATCTTGCCCCCGTCGTCATAGGATTCGGTGCCCACCAGGCACCAGCAGTCTTCTTCGACATAAAACTTACGCTTGCTGTAGGCGTGCCGTTCTTCCTTCTTGCGGTCAGCCTCCACGACCCACACGTTACGTTTCTCCCAACGCATGTATTGCGGCTTGATGAATTGCTTGCCGAGGATCTCGGTCGATGTGCTCTGGTTGGTCACGCCGAACACGTTGTAGGGCACGATCATTTCCTTCTTGCCGACCAGCTTCATGTTGAAGCGGTCCATGCGTCCGACGAATCCGAAAGGTTCGTCCCAGACGATCACCCCGGCGTAGTTACCCATGGGCGTGTCATAGGTAAATTCCGGCGCACGACGCACGCGGCGCTGTCCCGGGGTGTAGAACCAGACCTTGGACGTATCGGTTGCGTCAGGCAGGTAGTAGTTGAGGAACTGGGTGCCAGCCGAGGTGGGCGGCGAGAACAACGTGGTCCAGAACCCGAACATTGAATCGAAGGTCTTCTTGCGCATTTCCCCGGTCTTCTCCGACCAGGGATGCAGGTAGGCGGCGTCGATCCCCGGCAGCGAGTTCTGGCTGCCGTTGCTGTCCACCAGCCAGTTGCTGGAACGCAGGCGTGAGACCGGCGGTGCGTAGCGGAAGAAGTGGTTCCACATCACTTCGTAGCCGGTTTTCGGCACCGGGTACGGAATGCCCTGGTACGGCAAGCCATCGGCGGCGGCACCTGCGACTTTATCGCCCTCAACCGCTCCGCCTACGGTGGCGGTGGTGGCGTTTTTCACGGTGTTTTCCAGAAACCAGTCCGGGTACGCCATGGTGCGGTGAGTGGGGTACACGTCGATCTTGTAGTCGGGAAACCGCTCCAACAGGGCGAGGGTGCCTGTGCCCAGCAGGTCTTTGTACTGGGCCATGTTGGACTGCTGGATCGAGTACAGCGGCTTCTCGCCGGCGAACGGGTCAGGGTAGTTATTGGCCCCGACTTTGGGCGGATTTTTCAGGCCGCCCTCATAGGCAGGTATCGAACCGTCCTTGCTCGCACCAGCACTGGCGCCGAACTTGGTCAGGCTGGTACCGAGGACCTTGGCTTCGTCGGCCGACACCGCACCATAACCGGTCTGTGCCGCGAGCAACGTAATGGCCAGGGTCAGGCTGGACAGGTAGAGTTTCTTCAGCTTTTTCATTGTTATTCTCCCGAGAATACTTAGAAGGACGTCTTGAGCTGCAGCTCGATCCAGCCCTTGTCATTGAGCCCGATGGCACCGTTACCACCGCTATAGGCCAGGCCACCGCCGAAGTCGGTGTCCTTGTGCTTGGCGTTCCAGTGGTAACCGTTGTATTGCAGCGTGGCCGAATGGGTCTGGCGGTAGGTGCCCCGAATGCCCACTGAATAGATCTGCGTGCCCTCGGCATAGAACGCGCCACCGTTGTAGGCAGGGTTGCCGTTGGCACCATAGGTCAGCGACATCGGCGCGCTCAGGTCAACGCTGGGGAAGACCTGCAACCACTGCGGCTCGAAGGACATCGCCACGCCCAGCGCATTGCGGGTGGCGCAGCCATCACTTTTCGAACCGCCACCGCAACCGGCGTAGCCGACCCCGTTGTAGACGTCCTTGTTGTCGGTGACTTTCACCAGACGCGTATAGGACAGTTCGGCGACCAACGAACCGGTGTCCCACAGCGGGGTTTTGCCCAGGGTGTACACGCCGTTGAGGATAAAGTTGGCGATGTCGCCAGTGGCGCCCTTGCTGTACGGGGTACCGACCTGGCCATTGAGCAGGGCGCTGGACAGACCGGTGTCCTGGCGATAGGAGAGCTCCATCCCGGTGCTCACCGGCCCCAGGTTGACCTCATAGCTAAAGCCATACAGCTTGGCGTTTTCCACGAACTCCTGATGCACCCGGCCGCCGCCACCGGAATACAGGTCGACCAGCGCCACGGGCTGCACTTCATCGAACTGGCGGTAGTAGAAACCAAGGTCGCCATGGGCCCACTCCGGCGACCACGACACCTTCACGCCGAAGTTGTTATTGATGTCCTTGGGCTTGTTTTCGTCCCCGGCGTCAAATGGCCCGCCCAGCGACAGCGCCCGGTTCGGTCCGGCGTAGAGGAAATCGAACGGCCCCAGATACGTGCCACCTTCAGGAAATCGATTGGGGCGGAACTCCAGGAAGTACTGGCCGGTGACCGACAGCTCAGGCGTGAGATCGGCCGTCGCCATCAACTGCGAACGGGGCAGGAACAGTTCCTTGACCTCGGTGCCAGGCGAGGTGAACGACTTCTGGTAATCGATAGGGTGCTGCGAATAACCGATGTTGGAAAAGCCGAAGAAGAACGCATTGCCCCAATACTGGGTAAACCGGCCGGCCTTGAGGTACACCGGGGTCTGGCCCACGTCGGTGTTGTAGAACGTGAATGCGTCGAGCAACTCGGCGCCGCGCATGCTGTATTTCTTGGTGGTGCTGGAATAGCGGCTGCCGCTGTAGCTGGTGATATCGGCAAAGGCCGGGTTGGATTCGACGTGATCGTCATAGGCGAAGTCTTTCCAGGCCGACCCCGAGAGGCGATATCCGAGGTTCTGCTGGTAGACGCCCTGCAGTTCCACCAGGGCATTGAGCCGGTTGGTGACCATGTCGCCTTTATTGAACTTGTAATCGCCTTCGTCATAGGACGGGTTATTGGCGACCCCGGCATTGCGCCCCTGGGTTCGCCACCCCATGGTGTACTGCACGGTGGTGTTGAGGCTGGTGTCCCAGTTTTCGCCGGTGTCGAGGTCCATCGCCTGAACCTGGTGCATCACCCCGATATTGGCCAATACCAGGGTCAAGAGCTTCAGGGACGGCAACGCCCCACGCTTGGTTTTAGTATTCATGACACATCCTTTTGGACTTATTATTTGATGTCATTTCCAGTTTCCGAGCCTGTAGGCACACCCTTCACGACTGCCCACGCGACACGACGCAACACCTGCTGATCCGGTTAACCGTGTTCGTTCAACTGCCCCGGCGCCGACAGCTGCCGCACGGGAATGAATTGGGTCGGCTGGCCTATCGACGGGTTGTGGAACTGCGTCAGCAACTGAGCCTCCAGCCCGCTTACCTTCTCGACATTGGCCTCCTTGACGTGGCCAAAGCCGAGGATCTGCCCCGGCAGCGAGGCAATCTGAATCGCGATGGCATGGTTAAGGGGCGTGAGGTGATCGAGCAGCGCGACCATCTGCTGCTCGTAGTGGGTGATCAGACGTCGCTCCATCTTGCGTTCCTGGGTGTAGCCGAACACGTCCAGCGCAGTGCCACGCAGGCCTTTGAACCGTGCCAGCACGCTGAAAACCGCGCCCATCCACTGGCCGAATTCGCGCTTTTGCAAATGCCCGGTTTGGCCGTCACGCCTGGCGAACAGTGGCGGCGCCAGGTTGTAGCGATAGCGCGCGCCGTCCTCGAAGGCCTCCTTAAGGTGCGCCTTGAACGCCGGGGAATCGTGCAGGCGGGCGACTTCGTACTCGTCCTTGTAGCTCATCAATTTGGCGAAATACCGCGCCACCGCCACGGCCAGCGCGTCACAGCCAGGCAGCACCCGCGCTTCGGCGGCGGCAACGGTATCGACCAGGCTGCGATAACGCTTGGCCCAGGCTTCGTTCTGGTAGTCGGTGAGCAAACGGGTGCGGTGCGCGACGATATCGGCCAACGCCGTCAGCGGCGTAAACGCCAGGGCCGGGCGCTGTTGCGCCAGCGCCGCGTCGATACGCGCCGGATCGCTGGCTTGCAAACGGCCCAGGGCAAACGCCTGCTGGTTGAACTCGACCGACACGCCGTTGATTTCCACCGCACGCTCGATGGCCAGCGGCGAAACCGGCAACAGCCCGCTCTGGCAGGCATACCCGAGCATGAACAGGTTTGCGGCGATGGTATCGCCCATCAATGCCAGGCCCAGACCAGTGGCGTCCACGCCATGCAGGGTCTTGGACAATTGCGCCAGGTGGCCGACGATGCGCTGGCTGTCCAGTTGCAGGTCAGGGTTGCGCTGGAAGGCAGGCGTCGGCGTGACCCGCTGATTGACCACCACATGGGTACGCTGGGCGTTGAGAGTCATGATCGGCTCCTTGGCCAGCCCTGCCACCGCATCGAAAGCCAAGGCCAGATCGGCCTCGCCGACCCCCAGCTTTTGCGCGCCGAGTTGCGCTGCCTCGCGGGCAATCCGTACATGGCTGTACACCGCGCCGTTCTTCTGGCTCAGGCCGGTCATGTCGAACACCGAGCAGGCCTTGCCTTCCAGGTGGGCGGCCATGGCCAACAACGCCCCCACGGTCACCACGCCAGTACCGCCAATCCCGGTGACCATGATGTTGAACGCGCCGCTCAACGCCACCTGTTCAGGCGCAGGCAGGTCTTGAATCAGCTCCCCTACCCGACTGGATTTCTTCGGCTTGCGCGGTTCGGCGTCGAGCACGGTGATAAAACTTGGGCAGAAGCCTTTGACGCAGCTGTAGTCCTTGTTGCAGTTGGATTGGTCAATCTCACGCTTGCGCCCGACCTCAGTCTCCTTGGGCCACACGCTGACGCAATTGGACTGCACCGAGCAATCGCCACAGCCTTCGCAGACGTCCGAATTGATGAACATACGCTTGGCAGGGTTGGGAAACTTGCCACGCTTGCGCCGACGACGCTTCTCGGCGGCGCAGGTCTGTTCATAGACGATCACCGTCACGCCCTTGATCTGGCGCAGCTCTTTTTGCACCGCCTCGTAGGTGTCCCGGTGGTGCACGGTCACGTCAGCACCCAGGCCGCTGCGACCGTCGTAATTGCCTGGGCTGTCGGTTACGACCACGCACCGCACCACACCTTCTGCGAGCACCTGGCGCGTGATATCGCCGGGGGTCAGCGGGCCGTCCACCGGCTGGCCACCGGTCATGGCCACTGCATCGTTGAACAGGATGCGAAAAGTCATGTTGACCTTGGCCGCCACGGCGCCGCGCACCGCCAGCAGACCGGAGTGGTAATAGGTGCCGTCCCCCATGTTCTGGAAGATATGCGGGGTGTCGGAAAAGTGCGCCAGGCTGTACCAGTGGCCGCCCTCGCCCCCCATCTGCGTGTTTGGCATCATCGCCGGGCCGCTGTACATGGCCATGGCATGGCAGCCGATACCACCGGCGGCAATGCTGCCTTCCACCGTGCGGGTACCGGTGTTGTGCGGACAGCCCGAGCAGAAGTACGGCGAGCGGGAGGCCTCGGCCGGGTCCATGGTTTCAACGCGGGCCAGCTCGCGGCTCATGTGGGCGGCGATGGCCGCCAGTCTCTCGTCTGATTGACCCAGGCGGCGCAGGCGCTCGGCGATCACCACCGCCAGTTGCATTGGCTCAAGCTGGATGTCCGACGGGATCATGAACACGCCGTCCTCGTCGACCTTGCCAACGATCAGCGGCGCAGCATCCATGCCGTACAGAATCGCCTTGGCCTGGGCTTCCACCAGCCCGTCCTTTTCCTCGATGAACAGCAACTCGCGGTGCCCGGCGGCGAACTCGGCGAGGCCTTCACGCTCCACCGGAAACATGCAGCCTACCTTGTAGAACGAGATGCCCAGGGCGCCAGCGCCGGCCTCATCCAGCCCGAGCATGTCCAGCGCCTGAACCACATCCTGCACCGCCTTGCCCGTTGAAACGATTCCCAGGCAGCGTTGCGGCGCATCGATGCGCACCTGATCGATGCGGTTGGCACGTACGAATCTTTCCACCAGCGGCCAACGGTAGCGCTTGACCACCACCTCCGATTGCTGACGGTCGATATGCGATGAAACGTTATGGATGCCCTTCGCCGGCAGTTCGCCGTACGGCGGCAGTACAGGCGTGACCACCGCCGCCTGGATGTCCAGCGTCATGGTCTGTTCAAGGGTTTCGTTGCACATTTTGAAGCCGGTATAGAGCCCGGTGTAACGCGACATGGCAAAACCCAGCAAACCCAGGCGTATTACATCCTCGACATTGGATGGGGCGAATACCGGGATGTGGCAATGCATCAGCGCCACTTCGCTCTGGTGCGCCAGGGTCGAGGACTTGCCGGAGTGATCGTCGCCAGCCACTACCAGCACCCCGCCGTTGGGGTGAGTGCCAGACACGTTGCCATGCTTGAGCGGGTCGCCGGAGCGGTCAACGCCGGGGCCTTTGCCGTACCAGATGGCAAACACGCCGTCCTTGTTCGGCAGCGGGGTGGAGCCGAGCATCTGGGTGCCCCACACGGCGGTGGCAGCCAGGTCTTCGTTGACGCCTGGCTGGAACAGAATGTCGTGGCTGTCGAGCAGCTTCTTGACGCGCCACAGCTCCAGATCGAAAGAGCCCAGGGGCGAACCGCGATAGCCGGAAATAAAACCTGCGGTGTTCAGGCCCGCCCGGCGGTCCAGTTCGCGCTGGAGCATCGGCACGCGTACCAGCGCCTGGGTCCCGGTCATCAATACCGTGCCCGTGTCGGCGGTGTATTTGTCCTCAAGCTTCACGTCACGCATTTTTTTTGTCCCATTCAATCGTGGGTGTATCAGGCGGGCCGCTGTTCAGTTGCGGGGGAACGAGGTCGGTAACCCACAGGCTGAAAGCGGTAAGTCGCATTTTTTTCTTTCAGATAAGGCCCGAAAGCGTTCTCGAACATCGCCATCACGGTTTGGCTGCTGTCGCGCTGGGCCATCCGGCCGAACCAGCTTTGCAATCCCAGGTCGGCAAGGATCGAGCGGCAGTAGACAAAGCGGCTGACCCGCTCGGCGATGTCCAGGCAGTAGAAGGCGAACAGGTCGGCGTAGCTCAGGCTGGCGCCCATCAGGAACGGCTCGGGGGCGACCAGGCGGCGCAACGCAGCGGTCGCCCGATCCAGCGTGATGCGTGCCGCCGCGACGCTGATCGGGCTATTGATGCCGCCCATGAATACGCCCGGAAACAACGAACGCACCGGCGCCTCGACATACAGTTGCACCACATTGATGAGCTGGCGCTCGCGGGCGCGCTGCAAAGGCTCGGCGCTGTGCAGCGTCGGCCTGGGCAGGCAATCTTCGATGTAGCCCAGGATCGCCACGGTTTCGCCGATCCAGCCCTCGGGCGTTTGCAGCACAGGAATCTTGCCCATGGGGCTGATCGCGAGAAACTCCGGCTGCTGGCTGGCCCGGGTGGTGACGAGCTCAAAATCCGTTGCGGTCTCGATCAATGCCGCGTGGGCAATGTTGAAATAGTTGCTAACGGCATAGCCGTGCAGGCGCAAGGGTTCGGTGCGGGCCATGGTGCTCACTCGCTCGCCGCCGAGCCAGGCTCGGTGTCGAAAATCTTGCCGGGATTAAGAATGCCATTGGGGTCGAGCAGGTTTTTCAAGTCCTGCATCAAGGCCCGTTCGATGGGGCTGCGGCTGATGGGAAACCAGTGCTTCTTCTCCAGGCCGATGCCATGTTCGGCGGACACCGAGCCTTGGTATTCAACCAGCGGCTCATACACACAGGCTTCCACCTGCTCACGCTCATCGTCGCTGCCGGCGCCCGTGGCGATGTGCAGGTTGCCGTCGCCGACGTGCCCAAGAAAGGCGATCAGGCCCTCGGGCCAGCGCTGCCGCAGGCGTGCAGTGACTTGGCTCATGTAGGCTTCCATGTCGCCCACCGGCAGGGAGATATCGAAGGCATAGAAGGGCTGAAAGTCCTTGACCAGGTGTTCAAGGTCCTCGCGAATCTCCCATATCGACAGCTTTTCTCGCTCGGACCGGGCGATCACTGCGTCGTCGATCAAGCCTTTTTCGATGCCTGCTTCCAAGGCTTTCTCAAACAGTTCTGTGTCCCTTGGCTGGTCAGCGCCCAGGGTTTCGATGATCGCGTAATACGGCTTGTCGCGCGGCAACGGCGGTTGGTGCCGGCCGGGACCGGTGTTCACGCGATAAAAGTTATTGTCGATCATCTCGAAGGCGCTGAGTTGCCCTCCGAGCGCGCCGTCCATGTGCCGCAACAGTTGCGCCAGTTGCTCGAAGCGCGAAGCGCAGACCATTGCCGTGTTGCTGCTGGAGGGCAGCTCGCGCAGGCGCAGCACCAAACGGGTGATTACGCCCAAGGTCCCCTCACTGCCGATAAACAGCTGCTTGAGGTCATAGCCGGTGTTGTTTTTGAGCATGCGGTTGAGCGACGAGACGATACGCCCGTCGGCAAGCACGACTTCCAGGCCCAGGATTTGCTCGCGCATCATCCCGTAGCGAATCACTCGCACGCCGCCGGCGTTGGTCGCGGCGTTTCCGCCCAATTGGCAGGAGCCGCGACCGCCCAGATCGAGGGCGAAGCTCAGGCCCGAAGGCTGGACATGATCCTGCAGGTTTTCCAGGATCACGCCGGCCTGAACCGTAGCGGTGCGGTTTTCCAGGTCGATATGTTCGATGCGGTTCAACCGCTCCAGGGACAGCACCACATCACCCGGACGCGTCTGCGTAGCCCGTACCCAACCGGACATACCACCCTGCACCACCACCGGTTGGCGCGCGGCATTGCACAAGGCGAGGATTTGCGCCACCTGCTCTACCGTTGTGGGACGCACGATGGCATCCGCTTCGATGCGCGCCATGAACACACCGGGATGGCGGGAGCTTACGTCGTCGCCCGTGAGCATGCCGCCCTCACCGACCACCGCATGCAACTGTTGAAGTAACCCGGCAGCCACCACGCCGGCAGTCGCCGCCGGTTTGAATTCGGTGCGGTCGGTGGAGAGTACGTCGCGTGTGCTCATAATTCGTCACTTGCCCATTTTTAGATTTATCGCCATTCGTGGCTGGCCGGCGAATGGGAGGCTGTTGACCAATTGTTGGCCGGTCGGTCGGCCGCCAGCGATGGCAACCTTTGAGCGCACGAAGCATTTCGTGCCAAAAACCGCGACGCGCTGGCTCGAATGAATGGCAAGCAAAAAAAGGCCGATTCAGTGAGGACTGAATCGGCCTGAAGACTCCCGGTTTAAAGAGTCAAAACGAGGGGCGACACCTATTAGCTTTGGGTGTAGACCGCCTGGCGCTTGGCAAAAAACGCCGCAACTCCCTCGCGGAAGTCTGCCGTTTCGGCGCAGGCGCGAAAGGCGCGATGCTCAGCGTCCAGTTGCTCTTCCAACGTATGGCTGGCGGCCTGACGTAGCAAGTGTTTGATCTGGCCGTAGGCGAATGTCGGGCCGCTGGCCAACTTGCGTGCCAGGCATAGCGTGTCCTCATGCAGGGAGCCGACGGGCACTACGTGGGCGATCAGGCCCAGAGCCAAAGCTTCGTTGGCGCTCAGCACGCTATTGCACAACGCTAGTCGCAAGGCCCGCTGCCGCCCGAGCTGGCGCAGTAAGTGCCAGGAGCCTCCGCCATCGAGGCTGGTGGCGATGGCGCTGTAGGCCAGGCAAAAACGCGTGTTACTGGCCGCGACCGTCAGGTCGCAGCCCAACGCCAGGCTCATGCCTGCACCGGACACCGGGCCGTGAACGCTGCCGATGACCACTTGCGGCAACTGCGCCAGGAGTCTGAGCGCGGCATGCAGCGGCTCGATGATCGCAGACGCCACGTGCGCCGGGGCGTCGCTGGCGGCAAATGCCGCTAGATCACCGCCGGCCATGAAGGCCCGCCCCGCTCCCGAAAGGACGATCACGCGCACGTCTTCACGACCCTGCACCTGTTCACACAGTGCCAACAACGTCTGGGCCATCTCGACATTGATCGCGTTGAGTGCCTCGGGACGGTCAAACGTCAGGGTGGCGATACCTCGCGTGATATCCAGGCGTACGGGTGCGTGGCTCATGGGGTCGACTCCGGCAATACGGCTGCCGCGCCAGGCACGGCTTTCAAAGCGATGCCGGGGTCAGCCAGTGCGTCCAGGTCCGGGGTGAAACCCGCCTTGACCAGCGCCTTGCCCTGCACGTAGTCACGAACCAGGTTCACACAGTCCAGGGCCACTACCCGGCCTTGCTTGAGATAGACCACGCTGAAACTGCGAGTCGCGGGATCACCGCGCACTACCGTCTGGTTGTACCCCAGCGAAAGGCCGACGGTTTGCAGCTTCAAGTCGTATTGATCCGACCAGAACCACGGCACCGCGTCATAGGCCAGCGCTTGACCTGTGATAAACCGCGCCACCACCTTGGCCTGGTCGTTGGCGTTTTGTACCGATTCCAGGCGTATCGGCATCTGTGCGGCGCAATAGCGATTGAGGTGTGCGGCGCAGTCGCCGATTGCGAACACATCAGGCAACGACGAACGACAGAACTCGTCCACCAGCACGCCATTGCCATCGGTCAGGCCCGCGTCGAGCAACGGCGCAACCGCCGGCACGATACCGATGCCAACGATGACCATATCGGCTTCCAGCACGCTGCCGCTCGCCAAGGCCACGCCGACGACCTTACCGGCATTGCCCACCAGATGATCGACCACCACGTTGAGGCGGATATCTACCCCGTGGGCACGGTGCGCAGCCTCGTAAAAGCGCGACAGGGTTTCTCCCGCCACCCGGGCCAGCACCCGGTCCTGGGCTTCGAGCACGGTCACCGATTTGCCGAGTTTGCTTAGCACCGCCGCCGCTTCCAGGCCGATATAACCACCGCCGATTACCAGCACCCGCCGGATCGCGGGCAGCTCGCTGATCATGCGGTCCACGTCGGCGCGGTTACGCACTGAATGTACGCCCTGAAGGTCGTGTCCTGCGCAACTCAGGCGTCGGGGCGCTCCGCCAGCGGCCCAGATGAGCTGGCCATATTCGAGCTGTGCGCCACTGTCCAGCGTCAGGCGATGGGCTTGCGCATCCACGGTGACGACCTGTTGGGCGAGACGCAGATCAATGTGCTTTTCATTCCAGAAGCTGGCCGGACGCAGCAACAGATGCTCAAAGCTTTTTTCGCCTGACAGGTATTCCTTGGAAAGCGGTGGTCGCTCGTAGGGCAGTTCATGCTCCTCACCCAACAGAGCGATTGACCCTTCGAAACCCTGCTGACGCAGCAGGCTGGCCGCTTGGGCACCGGCGTGGCCGGCACCGACGATCACGACGTCTTTGTGCATGGTGTGGTCCTCTTGTTGTTCTTCTGGGCGTCGGCGTTAATCGTGAGTCGGCCGTCAGTCTTCCGGGGCTATAGTCACGCGCAGACCGTCCATGTCGTCCTGAAAAATCACCTGGCAGGACAGGCGCGAAGTGGCGGTGCGGTGATCGGAGCTGTCGAGCAGGTCGCTTTCGTCGTCGCCCATGGGCGTCAGCCGGTCGATAAACGCCGGATCGACGATCACGTGACAGGTGGCGCAAGAGCAGGTGCCGCCGCACAGCGCCAGGATGTCGTCAACGCCGCCGGTACGCATGATGTCCATCAGGGACTGGGCGGTCTGCGCCTGCAGGGTCATCTGTTCGCCTGAACGGTTTTCAACGATAACAATGGCCATGTGTTGCCTCGATACAGTGAAATTCAGGAATGGAAACCACGCCTATCGGCAGCCCGCTCATGCAGGCTGCGCGGCACATGAAAACGCTGCGGGAAGCGACTGGCCAGGCGCTCGGCCTGGGCAACGAAGGCCTCCAGGCCTTGAACCTCGATATAGGAGACCGGCCCGCCGCTCCACACCGGGAACCCTGCCGCAAGGGCGCCGCTATCGGCCTCGAGCGGGTCGCGAACCACCTGGTTTTCCAGGCAACGCACGGCGGTCAGTGCCTGGGTGTAGAGCAAACGCAGCTCGAGTTCGGCGACGGCGGCAAAATCCACCTCGTCCGCGCACGGCTGCGCAACCGCAGCCGGACGCTCGACTTCTGCACGTATCGCGTTGCGCCGTGACAGATTGGCGATCAATGCGGGCGGTATGCCCTCCTCCACCATGGCCTGCTGCTCTGTTGCCACGGCATGGCGCAGTTGACTGAGGTAATCACTCAAGTCTTCACGGCTTTCGCGCTTGGCCAGGGCCTGACGCGCGGTGAATTGGCTGCGCGCCATGGCCTTGGCCACGGGCGAGCGAACGGTATTGAAGAAGTAGCGCGACTCAACGCGCAGCCCGGCCTCAATCGGTAGCTGAGCACCTTCATAGACGCACTTGAGAATATTGGCCACTGCGGGGTAGCGCCCCCCGCTGCTACCCACGCGCGCCGCCAAAGCCGGGGCGAAGTACCTGTAGCCCGGGGCCGAATGCACGCCTCCCCCGGGCAGCTGGAAATCGGGCAGGTCCCAGGGCGCTTGCGCCTCGGGATGTTCGAGTACCCAGCGCCGAGCGGCGTCGATCAATTGATCGGCGGGCAGCACGGCGTGCAGCACACCGCTGGCCAGCGCATCGGCCGGGGCAATCGGCGTACCCTCCAGCAAATGGGGCAGCACGGCGCTGATGCCCAGCAGACGGGTCAATCGTTGCGTGCCGCCGGCACCGGGCAACAGGCCAACGCCGACTTCAGGAAACGCCAGGCGCAGCGTGGGATCGTCCACCGCGACCCGGTAATGACAGGCCAGCACCAGTTCCAGACCGCCGCCCAGGGCCAGGCCGGCGATGGCCACCGCGACCGGCTTGCCGCAGGTTTCCAGGGCCCGCAAATGCCGCGACCAGCTCGCGCTCTCGGCCAGTGCATTGCGCAGTTGCACCTGGCTTGTGGCCTCACGCCAGTCGTCAAAACGTCCTGCGATTTCCGGCAGGTCGGCTCCGGCGCAAAAGCCGCTGGTTTTGCCTGACACCCATACTGCTCCGCGGATAGCCGGATTGCTGCGTAGCATCTCGACCACTTCGGCAAACTCGCGCTGCACGTCGAAGCTGATTACGTTCATGCCCTTGCCGGGCACGTCGAAGGTGATCAGGGCGACCCCCTCGGCATCGATGGTGACGGAAAAGTTGTTCATATCGCTCCTCAAACCCGCTCGATAACGGTGGCGGTGCCCATGCCGGCACCCACGCACAGGTTGACCAGGGCGGTTTGCTTGCCGGTGCGTTCCAGTTCATCCAATGCAGTTCCCAGGATCATGGCCCCGGTGGCCCCCAGCGGATGGCCCATGGCAATCGCGCCGCCGTTGACGTTGACCTTGGCCGGGTCCAGGTCGAGCACCTGCAGGTAACGCAGCACCACGGCGGCAAAGGCTTCATTAAGTTCGAAAAGGTCGATGTCGGCGATGGTCATGCCCACGCGCTCAAGCACCTTGCGTGTGGCGATGGCCGGGCCGGTGAGCATGATGGTGGGCTCGGAGCCGACCGAGACCATGCCCTTGATTCGCGCGCGAGGCTTGAGGCCCAGGGCCTGGCCAGCGGCCTTGGAGCCGATCAGCACGGCCGCGGCGCCATCGACCACGCCGGAGGAGTTGCCGCCGTGGTGCACGTGGTTGATCTGATCGACCTGCCGATAGCGCGCGAGCGCGGCGCTGTCATAACCGGATTCGCCCTGCTTGACGAATGCCGGCTTGAGCCCGGCCAGCGACTGCACCGTGGTGTTGGGGCGCATGTGCTCGTCACGCTCAAGCAATACGATGCCACTCTGATTGAGCACCGGCACGATGGACCTGGCAAAGCGCCCCTGCTCCCATGCCCGGGCGGCACGACGCTGGCTTTCAACCGCGTAGCGATCCACGTCCTCGCGGCTATAGCCGTGCAGGGTGGCGATCAGGTCGGCACCGATGCCTTGGGGGGCATAGTAGTGATCGAACGCAAACGTGGGGTCGATCATCATGGCTCCGCCATCGGCACCCAGCGCGACCCGCGACATGGATTCGACGCCACCTGCCAGCACCATGCGGGCCTCACCGCTGGCGACCTTGCCGGCGGCGATGTTGCACGCTTCAAGGCCCGATGCGCAGAAGCGGTTGATGCTCACTCCGGGCACACTCTGCGCGAACCCTGCGACCAGCGCCGCGATACGGGCGATGTCGCTGCCCTGCTCACCCACCGGCATCACGCAGCCCAGGATCACGTCGTCGACCCAGGTGGTGTCCAGGCCGTTCCGCTCACGGATGGCTTGCAGCACCTGCACCGCCAGGGCCAGAGAGGTCATTTCATGCAGCGCACCGTCCGGCCGCCCGCGACCGCGCGGGGTGCGCACGGCGTCAAAGATATAAGCACAAGTCATGGAAGCTCCGAAATCAGCGAGGCGCGAGCCGAATGGCACCATCGAGGCGAACCGACTCACCGTTCATGTAACTGTTGGTGATCAGGAACGTCGCCAGATCGGCGTACTCTTCAGGCAGGCCGAGTCGATGGGGAAACGGCACCGAGGCCGCCAGTGACTGCTGCACGTTGTCAGGCAGACCCGACATCATCGGCGTGGCGAACAGACCGGGAAGGATGCAATTGATGCGCACTCCGTCGCCTGCCAAGTCGCGAGCAATCGGCAGGGTCATGCCGACCACGCCGGCTTTGGAGGCCGAATAGGCAGATTGCCCCACCTGGCCATCCTGCGCGGCCACGCTGGCTGTGTTGACGATCACGCCGCGTTCGCCGTGATCGAGCGGTTCCAGGCTGAGCATGCCGGCGGCAGCGCGGGACAGGCATCGGAAACTGCCGACCAGGTTGATCTGGATGACCCGGTCGAAGTCGGCACTGGGGAACGCCTTGATCGCTCCACTGGCGCGGTCGCGACTGACTGTCTTGGCGCCCTTGGAGATGCCGGCGCAATTGACCAGAATCCGCTCCTGAGCATGAACCTGGCGCGCCTTGGCGAACCCCGCGTCCACCGACTCATCGGACTGCACATCGACCTGGCAAAATACTCCGTCTACCTCCCGGGCCACCTGTTGCCCACGTTCGGCATTCATGTCGAAGATCGCGACCTTGACCCCGGCGGCGGCCAACCGGCGCACCACCGCTTCGCCCAAGCCCGAGGCGCCCCCCGTGACCACTGCCGCTATGCTCGCATCGAGTTTCATCTGCCTGCCTCCAAACCGTCGCACGGGTAAACATGCGCCGATGATTGATCTCTTGTTTGCAGGCAATTGTCCGCGCTTCTCCAAACGAGGGTCACAACCGAAGGTGCCAGGCCGTGCCATTTCACGACATTAGTGTTCGCCAACGCCTGACGCCGTCTGGTGGTGCACGTGTCGAGCGCTCACTGTGGGGTTCAACCACTGCACACGTTGACGGGATGAGCGAGGTTTTCAGATGCGCATATTGATTGTGGGAGCGGGTGCCATCGGCGGCTACATTGGCGCACGCCTGCTGGATAGCGGACATGACGTGACCTTCCTGGTCCGCCCCGCCCGCGCCGAACAACTGCAATCCCACGGGCTGACCGTGAAAAGCGCGCTGGGGGATGTGCATATTCCATCGCCGCCCTGGGTGCTCAAGACACACATTACGCGGCCTTACGACCTGATCCTGTTGAGCTGCAAGGCTTACGATCTGGAGGCGGCGATGGATGACTTCGCCGGCGCTGTGGGACTTGCAACGATCATCCTGCCCCTGCTGAACGGCATGCGTCATCTGGAGCAGTTGAGGCGGCGCTTCCACCCGCGCAACGTGCTGGGCGGCCAATGCCGGATATCCGTGGACCGCGACGTCTGCGGCGTCATCCTGCACCACAACCCCGTCAGCCATATCGTGTTCGGCGAATTGGACCGGGCGCAGTCAGCGCGGACCCTGGCAATCGTCGATGCGTTGTATTGCGGGCCAGCATTCCAGGCACAGCCCAGCGACCGGATCGTTCAGCAAATGTGGGAGAAATGGGTACTGATTGCCACCGGCGCCGGCATCACCTGCCTGATGCGCGCGGCGCTTGGCGATATCAACGCAGCAGGCGGTGTTCACCTGATCGTGCACCTGCTCGACGAATGTGCAGCGATTGCCGACGAAGCGGGACATCCACTGTCGCACGCCACCCGCCAGACCTACATGGACGTCCTGACGGAGCCGGGTTCGACCCTAGTGGCCTCGGCCCTGCGCGATGTCGAACGAGGTGCACGCACCGAGGCAGATCACATCCTTGGCGATCTGCTTGAACGTCGTGCTTCGGCGCCCCGTGAGGGTATTTCGCTTCTCGCCCTAGGCTTCATGCACCTTAAAACCTACGACGCCCGCGTGAGGCGCGAGGGCGGATACAAGACTGAATCGACGCCTGCGGGCAAGTGATTCAGGGCGCGTTTTCAGCGCCCTGCTTGCCGACAGACATCGAGGGTCTCAGGACTTGTCTTTGGTCTTCTCGTACTGCTGATAGGCGCCGTCAGCAAGCTTGCGCAGTGCCTTGCCGATCGCGGCGTAGTCATACTCGTTGAGGTTGGCCAGGGAAATGCGTCCGCCTGGCTTCTTGGTGCCGAAGCCACTGGCGGGGAGCATCACGATCCCCGTTTCGTCGGCGATGCGGAACAACAAGGTATTGGGATCGACATTGTCGTGAACCCATTGCGCGAAATCCGCGCCGTAGAGCCCTTGGGCAATCTGCTCGAAGTCGAGCAGCGTGTAGTACTCGACCTCGAACTCGTCCACCGGAATCGCGACACCCAGCTCGCGATACAGCGCGTGGTGGCGCTGGCGAATCAGCTTTTTCAGCACCTGCTTGTAACTGTCGGTGCTGTCGATCAGGGCAAATAACGAGAACAACACCATTTGCACTTGCTGAGGCGTCGACAAACCTGCGGTGTGATTGAGCGCCACGGAACGACTGTCAGCCACCAGCCTGTCGATGAACTTGAGTTTCGACGTGTCTGGCACCAGTGTCTGATAGCGCTGGCTGAGCGCTGCAGTTTTGGCTTCGTCGTATCCGGCAATCTGCTGGTCGAGAATATTGTCCTTGTGCAGGGCGATCACACCCAAGCGCCAGCCCGTGCACCCGAAGTACTTGGAGAACGAATACACCAGTGCGGTGTTGCGCGGGCAGGTGGCGAACAGCGAGGTGAAGTTGTCGGCGAAGGTGCCGTACACGTCATCGGTGATGATGAACAGATCCGGGCGTTTTTGCTCCACCAGCGCTGCGATGTAGGCCAGGCTTTTATCGTCGATGCGCACCGAGGGCGGGTTGCTCGGATTGACGACGAAGAACACCTTGATCGCAGGGTCCAGCAGCTTGTCCAGTTCGGACTGTGGGTATTGCCAGGCCAGCTCCGGCGAGGCATCGATATGCACCACTTCCAGCCCGTAGTCCTCCAGCACCGGGATTTCGAAATAAGGCGTGAACGTAGGCATGCCGATAGCGACCTTGTCGCCGGCGCGGATGATCTTGTTTTCCTTCAGGCTGTTGAAGATGTAGGTCATGGCCGCGGTGCCACCCTCGACGGCAAAGATGTCGAAGTCATCGCGCGAGACGCTGCCGCCGATCATTTCCTTGACCAGGTATTCGCGGACCACTTTTTCGCTGATGCTCAGCATGCGCGGCGGCACCGGGTAATTGCAGCCCAGAATGCCCTCGACCATTTCATGCAGAAAGGCCGGACCGTCGAGCCCCAGTTGGTCACGGACATAGCTGGCGATTTTCATCAACAGGTCCACGCCTGGCTGCGAGGCGTTGTCGGCCAGGAATCGATCCAGGCGCGCTTCGATGCCGCGCACCTTCGGCAGCCCGCCAATTCCGTTGCCCAGAAAGGAAAACGACAGTTCGGCTTCGCGGTTGGCAAACAGGCCCAGTTGGCAAAACGCCTGGCGCGGCAAGGTGGCGAGGAAGTTCGGGTTGCCGCGACCGGCATTGAGCATCAGGCGATTTTCCTGGCTGCTCGCGACCTTGATCAGTTCATCCTTGAGTTCAAAGGGGCTCAGGGTCGCGTATTGGCTGTAATCGGTGCTCATGTGAAGTGGCTCCTGTGACGTGAGGCCATCGGCCTCACGCAGTGGGCGAAGGGAGTATCAGGAAAGAATGACGATCAGCACCATGCCCCAGATGGTCAGCAAGGTGTTGCCGACGGCATAGGTCACGGTGTAACCCAAGGCGGGGACGTTGCTTTTGGCGGTCTCGCAAATCATGCCCAACGCCGCGGTCGTGGTCCGCGCGCCGGCACAGCAGCCCAGAATCAGGGCGGGATGGAAGCGGAAGACGTAACGGGCGATGAACATGCCGAGGATCAGCGGCACAGACGTCGCGAAGATGCCCCACATGAACAGGCTGACGCCCAGCGTCTGCAGGCCGTGGACGAATCCGGGGGCCGCATTGATACCGACCACGGCGATGAACACGTTCAGACCGACCGAGTTCATGAACCATACGGTGGGCTCGGGAATCCTGCCGAAGGTCGGGTGAATCGAGCGCAACCAGCCGAACACCAGACCGGCGATCAACGCCCCGCCTGCCGTGGAAAGCGTGATGGGCACCCCATGCACGGTGAACACCGCTGCACCGATCAGCGCACCGATGAAAATGGCCATGCCGATGAAGGCCACGTCGGCCATGTTGCTTTTGCGGTCCGGCTGCCCCAGCTCCTTGGCCGCAGCGCTGGTGTCCGAGGTCAGGCCCGCCAGGGTGATGATGTCACCGCGATGAATGACGGTCTTGGGCAGCACGGGCAGCTCGGCGGCAATCGCGCCACGCTTGATCTGCCGAATGAACACGCCATGGGCCGCAGGCATCATCGATAACTGCTCCAGCGTCTGGCCGTCATAGCGTTTGTTGGTGACGAAAATATCGACCCCTTCTGCGGGCACTGCCAGCAATTCAGGGTCATCGACTTCGGCCTCCGAATGCCCCAGCAGCGCGAGGATGTCAGCGTTCAGTCCGCCAACCGCCAGGATATCGCCCGCCATCAGCGTGGTGCTGGAGGTCAAGGGTTCGATCTTGCCGTCGCGGCGAAGTCGTTCGATGAACACACGTTTGCCGTGGGAGTGAGATTCCGCCTGCTTGAGAGTGAGCCCCACGAAGACGCTGTGCTCCGGCACTTTGTATGCCCGCAGCACATAGCGATGCCACGCCGTTCCCTCGCTGGCGATGTCCTGGTGCCCGCCCATGCTCGTTTCGTAATCCTTGCACGCCTTCACCAGATCGATGCGCAGCAGCTTGGGCCCCAGCAGAGCCAGAATCAGCGCCGAGCCGACCGTCCCGAAGATGTACGTCACGGCATAAGCCACCGGCATCGCATCGAGTTGCTGGCGCGCCTGTTCGGCATCCAGTCCCAAACGATTGATCGCGTCGGTCGCAAGGCCCATGGACGCCGAGATTGTCTGCGAGCCCGCGAACATCCCGGCGGTCGAGCCCAATCCGTATCCGGCAATCCACGTCGCCAGTATCGGTGCGGCCAGACACAGCACGCACATCACCACAGCGAACAGCGCTTGAGGCAGACCGTCCTTGGCGATACCGCGAACGAACTGCGGGCCTACGCCGTAACCGACCGCGAACAGGAACATCAGGAAAAAGGTGCTTTTGACGTTGGGGGAAATGACGATCCCCGCCTGACCGATGAGCAATGAAGCGATCAGGGTTGAGGTCACGGCGCCGAGGCTGAACCCCCTGAACGTCTTGCCACCGAACCAGAATCCCAACCCCAATGACAGAAATATCGCCATCTCCGGGTAGGCACGCAGAGTACTTTGGAGCCAGTTCACGTTGCTTTCCTTACGCTAGGTGCAATAAACGGTATGGCAGCCGAACGCCACCAAAAGGCGCCCGGCACTGCCATCATCGGCAGGGTTAGAGACTTTCAGCGTCAGCGTCAGCGGACGCCACGGCGCCGTGGTTGAAGGTGGGACCCGCCTCCGAGTGAGGTACCGGGTTTTTCTGCAGGAACGCGACGGCTTTGCGCAGGTCATCGAGCAACAGGCCGATCAGGTCGCGGCTGACGCCGTGGCGCACCAGAACCCGTTGCACCACGACATCCTGTCGATCAGAAGGAAGCGGGTAAGAGGCGATTTGCCAACCGCGCATGCGCACGCGCTCGGACAGGTCATAGAGCGTGAAGCCATGCTCGACGCCGTCTTTAAGTTTGTAGCAGACCGCCGGCAGGCCGCCATGGCCGTCATAGACCAATTCCAGTGGGCCGATCTTGGCGATTTCTGTCGCCAGCCATTGCGCGGTGTCCGAACAGGCTTGTTGGATACGGGTATAGCCTTCACGGCCCAGGCGCAGAAAGTTGTAGTACTGGGCGATGATCTCGCCGCCAGGGCGGCTGAAGTTCAGGGCGAAGGTCGCCATGTTGCCGCCCAGATAATCCACGTAAAAGATCAGTTCTTCAGGAAGGTCGTCCTTCGCGCGCCAGATGATCCAGCCCACGCCCAGCGGCGCCAGGCCGTATTTGTGGCCGGAAGCATTGATGGATTTGACCCGTTCGATGCTGAAGTCCCAACTGAGGTCCTGCTGAATGAAGGGTGCGATGAAGCCGCCGCTCGCAGCGTCGACATGAATCGGGATGTCCAGCCCCAATTCGCGCTGCAGGCTGTCCAGCTCACGCGCCAACGCAGCGACGGGCTCATAGATGCCGGTGAAGGTCACGCCGAGGGTGGCGACCACGCCGATGGTGTTTTCATCGCAGAATTCGCGCAGGTCTTCGGGGCGCAAGCCCAGCGCGCCGTCACGCAGGGGCACTTCACGAATTTCCACATCAAAGTAACGGGCGAATTTCTTCCAGCAAATCTGCACCGGGCCGCAGACGAAGTTCGGCTTATCGGTCGGCAGGCCGGCGGCTTCACGGCGCTTCTTCCAGCTCCATTTCAAGGCCAGGCCGCCCAGCATGGCCGCCTCACTGGAGCCGGTGGTGGAACAGCCGACGGTTTGCCAGGACTTCGGCGCATGCCATAGATCGGCAATGATGTGCACGCAGCGGTTTTCGATTTCGGCCGTCTGCGGGTATTCGTCCTTGTCGATCATGTTCTTGTCGAGGGCATCGGCCATCAACTGTTGAACCTCAGGCTCCACCCACGTGGTGCAGAAGGTCGCCAGGTTCTGCCGCGAGTTGCCATCGAGCAACAACTCATCACGCACCAGATTGTAGGCGGCGGACGATGCTGTGGAATGATCAGGCAAGCGGTATTTGGGCAGGCGGCGCTCGGAGGCACCACTTGAGTAGACGTCTTCGATGGCGGGATCACGGGTTTCTACGGTTTGATGCAAAGCCATGACTTAACTCCATGAACAGAAACGGAGCCGGAACAACAGACAGTCGAGATGCCTGAAATCGGCGGCATCCAATCTGACTGACCCACTGCGGCCGGACAATCTCGTCACGCGCCATAGCCTTGGCGTCCGGTGCCAGCGAATCGCGCAAGTGCGAGCAGCACTTTGACGCGAGGACCTGCACGCCTCGATAATCATTCGTCAGGCCGCGCGGCTGCACAGCGACTTTCAAGGAATCTACATGCCTACGGTGATACCTTCCCTTGCACACTTCATGATCGATGCGTTGAGATCCACCGGGCTGGACATCGACCGATTTTGCCAGGCTGTCGGCCTTCAGGTGCATGAGCTTGACGTCGATGAGGCGTGGATCCCACGGGTGAAGCTTTATCGCCTCTATAAGCTGGCCGCTGACCTGTCTCACGACCCTGACATTGGCCTGCGATCCACCACGCAGACCGGGCCCGGCATCTTCGATGTAGTGGGCTATGTGATGATGTCCAGCGACACGTTGCAGACCGCCCTAGAGCGCTTGGTGCACTTTGTGGCGCTGCTGGACACCTCCATCGCCATCTCTCTGCATGCCGAAGGGGATCAGCACCGACTGGGCTGCCACTTTCTCGATGGCAATAAAGTGCCGCGCCAGTACGGCGACGCCAGCGTGGCCATGATGTTCGGTCTGTGCCGGATGCTGGTGGGCCCGTCACTGCAATTGCGCGGCATCGGCCTCATGCACGCGGCCCCACCCGACATCTCGGTGTATGAGCACACATTCCACTGTTCCGCGCAGTTCGGCGAGCACTGCTATTCGATCCTGCTGGACAACGCCGATCTGGCCAGGCCGCTGGCCTCTGCCAATAAACAACTGGCGCCGCTGCACGAACTGGTCGCCGAAATGCACCTCTCCACCCGCCGCTATTTCTCGGTGCCCGGCGAGGTGCGCAAGATGATTCTGGAGTCATTGAGCGAAGGCATTCCGCCCATCGAAGACCTGGCCAAAAAGATGTGCGTGAGCAAACGCACCCTGCAACGGCTGTTGCAGCAGGCAGGCCATCCTTACAAGGAGCTGGTCAACGACATCCGCCGAAGCCAGGCGGAATTTTATCTGGGCAATACACAGTGCACGTTGCAGGAAGCGGCCTACCGGGTCGGTTTTCGCGAGTTGAGCAGCTTTTACCGCGCCTGCCATCAGTGGTTCGGCATGCCCCCTGCCCGATATCGCTTAAAACTCCAGGGCAGCGCCAGCACGCCGGCTGAAGTCACCTCCTCCGCACGCCTGGCTGAAGATTGCTCAATCACTGCGGGCGAATGACTCCAGGTCAAACATCGTCTGGCCACCCTCGCGGCGATGTGCCACCCGCTTGTAGCCCGATTATCCGGGTTTGCGCTTGCCCCCGTGACAATCGCTGCGCGGTCCAATAGATTACCCTCCCCTCGAAACGCGGCGAGCCTTTCGCGTTTCAACCCGTTAACGAAGTAATGGATGTTCAATGTCTGATTCCCATACCGACACAGCCGTGCCTGCCTTGTCTGCCAAGCAGGCTTATGAAGACGCGATCAATCTTTCACAGCATGTGCCGCAGGCGAAGACCATCAGCGAAATGGTCCTCGATGCCTTCCAGAGCGCCAAGGAAAGCGATCAGATTCGTGAACTGCGCATTGCCATTCGCCAGGCCCATGACCGCTTCGACGATGACCAGGCGTACGAGTTGATGGGGCAGCTCAAGCAGTTAAAAGACGCCGAAGCCGCTGATCTGGCTGCGCTGGAAGACCTGAGCACGAAATTCCCGATCAGCCGTATTCTGTCCAGCTACAAGGACGATCCGAGTTTCCAGGAGCTGGTCTACAGCCTGGCATTGAAGGTGTTGAACCAGACGCATCAGGCCGTCAGCAACCCGGGCGGCGGTAAGAGCAAGGCGGTGCGGGCCAAAAAGGAAGCGGAAATCTTCATCATCAGCAAGGACGGCGCCAGCGTCACCCTGCCGCTGCGCACCCCGCGCTCCAAAGCCAGCCTCGACCGCGAAGCCTTCGAGTTTCTTGGCTTCGCGTTCGTAGGTGAAGGGGATGAGGCGCAGCTGCAAAGCGAAGTGTTCGTCGATAAAGACGGCAATGAACAGCCTGCCACGCGCAAGCATATCGTTGCGGCGATTCAGCAGCAGAGTGCGTTTGACGGGTATGTAGCAGTTCAGCAGTAAGGCCCCTGGCCAGTCGTAAACTGAGAGTTATCCACAATGGCTCTCAGCTTTTTTTTGCAACCTCGCAGGCGTCCCCCCCGCTCGCGCCTTCCAACCGCAATAACCGTGACCACCACGCGCTGATCCTCGACTCGTATACCAGCCGATACGCCGCGCTTCGTCATTTGATTTTGTAGCGATCCGGCATGCCATGCAGAGCATCTGCTGCAACTGTGGGTAACTCTTCGACCAGCGCCTATAGGGGGCAGGCAGTGATCCAATGAGTAATCAACCCCCAGCCCGCTCCAACACCTTGCCATCGACCCCATCGCCAATTACCAGAAAATGCCCGCCCGCGACATGGTGCAGCGTGCGCAGCTCATCAAAGCCCTGGAAGTGCCAGTGGCCGTCGGAGAACACGCGCTCGTCGGCCCAGGCTGCCACCACCTCGCCGATGAACAGGTCATAGTGATTCTGATTGTGCGGCTCGGGCAGCAGGCGGCATTCCAGCCACGCCGCGCAGCCCTCTAGCAAAGGCGCCTTGACCACTTCACCGTCGAAGGTTTGCAGGCCATAGGCCGTGAACTTGTCCACATCCTTTTCCTTGGAAATCTCCAGCCCCGAGGTTGAGCCGACCGTTTCGACGATATCGATCTGGCTGACGGTCGGCACATTGATCACGAAAGTCCCGGAGGCTTCCAGCAATTGACGCGTCCAGACGGATTTGTCGAGCACCACCGTGACCTTCGGCGGTTGGAAATCCATCGGCATTGCCCACGCTGCCGCCATGATGTTGCGCTGACTGTTGTGGGAAGCGCTGACCAGAACGGTAGGACCATGGTTGAGCAGGCGGTAGCATTTGGCGAGAGGCACCGAACGGCGATGTGTGGCGGACATGTCGAAAAACCCTGAACAAGAACAGACGTGGTCAGGGAAACTACAGGGTTTGTCATTGCAGGAAAACGCCGCTGTGATCAGCGTAGGCAAACTGTCGCAATCCTGAGCCGGCAAAAAATAGCCCTTTCCTCATGCCCAAAAAAGGTGATGTAATACTATAACAAAACATTTCAGGCATTAACTCCGTGAAACCCGCTCCCTCACTTCCCCGGAATATCGCAAGCTCCGCGCTCGCCCAGTCTGCAGGCAAGCGGATACTGGTTTCATTGGTTTTGCTCGCGCTGTTGTGGGTTGGCATCGCGTGGGCGGTGGCGATTCCATGAGCGCGGCGATCGATCTGCATGACCTGACAATGACCTATGAACGGCGTCCCGCCGTGCATCACGTCAGCGGGCGCTTTGCCGCGGGCAGTCTGACGGCCATCGTCGGGCCCAATGGCGCGGGCAAGTCGACGCTGATCAAAGCCATCGCTGGCACCTTGAAGCCTGCGGCCGGACGTGTAGATCGCGGCAGTCTTGCGACGCGACACATTGGCTATCTGCCCCAGGCGGCAGAGATCGACCGCAGCTTTCCGCTGAGCGTGGCCGACACGGTGATAATGGGCGCCTGGCGCAGCATCGGAGCGTTTCGCGGAGTTACGCGCAAGCATGCCGAAAAGGCGCAAGAAGCCTTGCTGGCGGTCGGGCTGGAAGGCTTCGAGCAACGCAGCATCAACTCGCTGTCCTCCGGGCAGTTTCAACGGGTGCTGTTCGCCCGCCTGTTGCTGCAGGACGCGTCGGTGATTCTGCTGGACGAGCCTTTCACCGCCATCGATGCCCGCACCACCCGCGACCTCCTTAAGCTGATCAGCAACTGGCACGGTCAGGGCCGCACCGTGATCGCCGTTTTGCATGACATCGAACAGGTGCGCCAGCATTTCCCCAGCACCTTGTTGCTGGCCCGGGAAACCATTGCCTGGGGCAACACCGCCGACATCCTTCACGCTGACAACCTGCGCCGCGCCAAGAACATGGCCGAGCACTGGAGCCCGGATGCGCAACCGTGCGATGAGGAGTCCACGCTGTGACGCTATACACCTTATTGATCCAGCCCTTCGTTGACTTCGGCTTCATGCGCCGCGCACTGGTGGCCTGCCTCGCGTTGGGCATCGGCTCAGGCCCCGTCGGCGTGCTGTTGATGTTGCGCCGCATGAGTCTGGTGGGTGACGCCATGAGCCATGCCGTTTTGCCGGGCGCGGCGGTGGGATTCCTGTTTGCCGGTTTGTCACTGCCGGCGATGGGCTTCGGCGGCTTGATTGCTGGCCTGGCCGTGGCGCTTTTGTCGGGGCTGGTGAGCCGGTTTACTACGTTGCGGGAGGACGCCAGCTTCGCCAGTTTTTACCTGACGTCACTGGCGGCAGGCGTGCTGATCGTCTCGCTGCACGGCTCCAACGTCGATCTGCTGCACGTGCTGTTCGGCACGATCCTGGCCATCGACGATCAGGCGATTTTCATGGTGGGCGCTATCGCGTCCTTCACCGTGGTGCTGCTGGCGCTGATCTATCGCCCGCTGATTCTGGAATGCTTCGACCCTGGATTCCTGCGCGCGGTTGGCGGGCGCGGCTCGCTGTATCACGTGCTGTTTCTGCTGCTGGTAGTGCTGAACCTGGTGGCCGGGTTTCAGGCGCTGGGCACACTGATGGCGGTGGGCATGATGATGTTGCCCGCCACCGTCGCACGATTCTGGTCGAGTTCTCTGACCGGGATGATCGTGACTTCTACAGCAGTGGCAACGCTGTCGGGTTTCATTGGGCTGATCGTTTCCTACCACGCCAGCGTCGCTTCGGGCCCGGCCATCGTCCTGACCGCGAGCGCGTTCTACCTGTTTTCACTCTGCTTCGGACGCAGCGGTTTCCTGCGCCGTTTGTATCCGATGGCACACCTGTCCGGCTGATCGTTCTCTCACCTCAAGGAAAACACCATGAAACGTCTGACGCTTCTGACCGCCGCACTGGCGTTGTCGGGCCTGGCCAACCTCGCCCAGGCAAAAACCCTGGAAACCGTGGGATCGTTTACCGTCATCGCCGACATGGTGCATAACGTCGGCGGCGATCACGTGCATGTCACTTCGCTGATCGGCCCCAATGGCGATCCCCATGTGTACGAGCCGACGCCCAACGACGCGCAGGCCCTGAAAAAAGCGGATGTGGTGTTCGTCAGCGGTCTGCACCTTGAGGGCTGGCTCGACCGGCTGATCAGCGCATCGGGTTACAAGGGCGAGCCGGTGGTGTTGTCCAACGGCATCATGACCCGCAGCATGGAAGAGGACGGCCAGAAGATTACCGACCCACATGCCTGGAACAGCGCGGTAAACGGCATTGTGTATGTCACAAACATCATCAAGGCGTTGCAGAAAGCCGATCCGACCAACGCTGCCGACTACAAGGCCAATGGTGAGAAATACATCGCCCAACTACAGGACATGGACGCCTACGCTCGCGAGCAGATCAACGCCATTGCGGTCGCACAACGCAAGGTGCTGACATCCCACGATGCCTTCGGCTATTTCGGCGATGCGTATGGCGTAACCTTCCTGTCGCCGCTGGGCTTTTCCACCGAGACAGAAGCGTCAGCTGCCGATGTTGGCAAGCTGATCACCCAGATCAAGCAGGAACACGTCAGCGCCTATTTCTTCGAGAACTCCAGCGACCCGCGCCTGGTACAGCAAATCGCCGAGGCGAGCGGCGCACATCCGGGTGGCGAGTTGTATGTGGAATCGCTGTCGCCTGCCAACGGTCCAGCGGCGACCTACGTGAAGATGTTTCGCTACAACGTGGACAAGATGGCCGCAGCGATGAAGGGCAAATAAACGCTCCGGCATCGAGCGCACGCGGGCCTGCGGCGGACTTCGTTGCGGCCTTTAGCCTTAGCGTCGAGCTCATTCAGGACGAGTAAACAGCCGCTCACTCATGAAGTCGACAAACACCCGAACCTTCGGCGAAAGGTGCCGGCTGGACGGCCACACCAGGCTCAACTTGCTCGGCGGATCGACACAGTCCGGCAGCACCTCCACCAAGCGCCCTTCGGCCAGCGCGTCACCCAGCAGAAAATCAGGTACGCCACCAATGCCAAGCCCTTGCAAGGTCATGGCTTTGACCGCATCCATGCTGTTGCACACGAACAGGTTCTTGATTCGCAGCTCAGGGTGGTCGGGTTGCTGGACCATGTGCCAGTCGCGCATCTTGCCGGTGCCGGAAAAGCGAAAGCGGATGGCCAGATGGTTACCCAGGTCGCGCAGGCATTCTGGCGTACCGTGCTGTTGCAAGTACGCTGGCGAAGCGCACAGCACGATTCTGGCCGAGGGCAACGGGCGCGACATCAACCGCGAGTCCGGCAAGTCCCCGCCCCGAATGGCAATATCAACACCCTCCTCGATCAGGTCGACCATGCGATCGCTGAAATCGACATCCAGCTCGATTTCGGGATAACGCTCGATAAATGCCGGCACGAAGGGCAGCAGCGCGTGATACATCACCGTCGGTGCCGTGACTTTCAAGCGTCCACGCGGACATTCGGTACTACGAGCCAGGGTCGCCTGGGCGTCATCCAGGTCATCGAGAATTCGACGGCAACGCTCCTGAAACAGCCGGCCCTCGTCGGTGAGCCGAATGCTGCGGGTCGAACGCTGAAAGAGCCGCACGCCCACCTGCGTTTCCAGCCGCGCCACGCCTTTGCCCACTGCCGAAGCCGACAGCCCGAGGGCACGGCCTGCAGCCGCGAAGCTGCCCAACTCGGCAGTGCGTACGAAGGGCATCAGGCCGCTCAGTCGATCCATGATTACAATCCCCGAAATGTCTCTGAGTCGATCGTTTTATTCCGCTATATACGGAATATTTGCCGTTTTTAGCATGATTATGGCTGTCTTATCATCCTCGCCAGCCATGCGAACCTTAAACCCGCTAACAGACGACTCGAGGTAACTCCCCATGCCCCTGCCCCCCGTGGCCGATGCAGCACAGAAAACCTGGATCCTACTGGCGGTTTGCATTGCGGCCATCACCATGCCCTTGAACTTCACCGCTGCTGCCGTGGCCTTGCCCGCGATTGGACGAACCTTCGGCGCAGATCCTCTGGCTCTGAACTGGGTCACCAACGCGTTCATGCTGACTTTTGGCAGTTGCCTGATGCTGGGCGGTGCACTGGCCGACAGTTACGGTCGCAAGCGGCTGTTTCTGGCAGGCGTCAGTGCCTTCGCTGCGCTGTCGGCGGGCCTGACCGTAGCGCCGTCATTGCTGTGGTTCGATCTGTTGCGGGCCGCTCAGGGCATTGCGGCGGCGGCGGCACTTTCGGGCGGGATGTCGGCGCTGGCGCAAGAGTTCGAAGGCCATGAGCGCATGCGCGCATTCAGCTTCGTCGGCAGCGGTTTTGGCATCGGACTGGCGTTTGGCCCAATCGCTTCGGGCCTGATGATCAAGGCTTTTGGCTGGCCGACGATCTTTCTGATGATCACGGCGCTGGCGAGCGTTTCTACCGTCGCCGGCTTGCGCTTCATGCATGAATCACGCAATCGGCAAGCGGCCGGGATCGACTGGCCCGGGGCGCTGAGTTTTACCTGGGCACTGACAGTATTCACCGACGCGATGCTGCAAGCCCAGCAAAGCGGCTGGAGCGATCCCTGGGTCGTCGCGCTGCTGATCTGCGCGTTGCTGTCGTTTATGGCATTCGTGTTTATCGAACGCCGCGTGGCCCGGCCGATGCTCGACCTGACACTGTTCCGCTACCCTCGCTTTGTCGGCGTGCAACTACTGGCCGCTGCCCCCGCCTATGCATTCGTAGTCTTGCTGGTGCTGTTGCCGATTCGCTTCATCGGCATCGACGGCATGAGCGAGATCGACGCCGGTCGCTTGATGATCGCCCTTTCTGCGCCGCTGCTGGTGTTGCCCATCGTTGCCGGGAGGCTGGTTCGCTGGCTGTCGCCGTCGATGCTCTGCGGCATCGGATTGCTGGTGTCGGCAGCCGGGTTGCTCTGGTTGAGCCACGTACCTGCCGCAAGCCCGACAATGGCGTTTGCCTGGCCGATGCTGCTCATCGGGGTGGGCATCAGCTTGCCATGGGGATTGATGGACGGGCTGGCGGTCAGCGTTGTGCCCAAGGAGCGCGCCGGAATGGCCACCGGGATTTTCAGTACCATGCGGGTGGCCGGTGAGGGGGTCGCGGTCGCCGTCGTCACGGCGATTCTGTCCGCCCTGACCTCGCAGCACTTATCCGATGCCGTGCCTCAGCCGACCGCCCTCACCAGTAATGCCGCGCAACACCTGGTCACCGGCGACTTGAGCGGTGCAGCTTCGCTGCTGCCCGACGTCGGGCGAGCACTGCTGGTGACAGGCTACAGCGACGCGTTCAGCACGTTGCTGCTGATCCTGACCACCATCACACTGGTGGCGGCAGCGGTGGTATTTCTGATTCTCGATCGAGGGACGCCGGGAGACGATGACGCGTCGCCAGGGCAACACCCCGTTCGAGCGTGATCGCAGCCAGGCTGGCCGACGGCGCTCTGGCCATCGTCAGCGCGCCTGGTGCAGAGCCTTAGAGGCAAAGGTCGGCTGTGTTCATCAGCTTCACGAACGGGCCACCCAGGGTTGCATTGTGGTGCTCGATGATGGACCGCGCCGAAAGGGACGCCGTGTCCATACAGGTATGAGCATCTGCCACCAGTACGGCGCTAAAGCCAAGGTCCCACGCGGCCCGACAGGTAGCGTCCACGCAGTATTGAGTTTTCATCCCGGTAACGATTAGCTCATCGACGCCCAACTCCTCCAGCCGTGATTGCAACGGCGTCCCGAAAAAGCAGTTTGGCCGGGCCTTGTCGAGAATCACGTCGCTGACAAAATCAACTTTCACCTCTGGCGCCAGCTGCCACAGCGGGCTGCCCACCGCGAGCGGTGAGCCTTGGGGGCCTGTATGCCGCATGGCGATGACGGGCATCGAGTCTGCCCGGGCTTTATCGATCAGGGCGTTGATATTCTCAACGATCCTCGCCCTCTCGAATACCTGCTCCGGGCCGTGAAGCAGGCCGACCTGCATATCGATAATCAACAGCGCGCTAAGTCTGGCTGGTGCTAAGTCCATGGTATTGCTCCTTGCTGGAAGCCAGTCTGGAGGAGCAAAGAAAGGCCCCGTCCATCGCTGGCGGGGCCTTGGGTGTGCTGCTACCGATTGCTCAATCGCTCACCTCACGACTCGCCATGGGCGGTCGTGGTGGTAGTGGTGAGGTCGAGCTGGAAACCGTTCATGCCCGGATCATGCTGGCGGTCCTCAACACTCGTCAAATGAAAATTCTCACGCGTGGCATTGCCGCATCGTCCAGGCTCATGAAACCGGGCGCGCGTCCGATTCAATCTTGTATGCTGCAACAACCGCCAGCCTGTACCCAGAGATGATTGGATGACCACACTTTGCTTTGCGCCGTTCCAGAATCTGGCGGACATGCTGATCCCTCACACCGTCGCAGAACGGGCTGATGGCTCTCACGACATTTCTCACCTGCATCGGGTCTGGAAAAACGTCTGCGCAATCCGCAACAAGGAAGGCGGCGATCACCAGATCCTGCTGGCGGCGACCCTGTTGCACGACTGTGTGGCGGTAGAAAAGAATTCGCCGTTCCGCGCCAGCGCGTCTCGCCTGGCCGCCGCGAAAGCCACGGAGTTATTGGCAGAAATGGGCTGGGATGAAGAACGCATCCAGGCGGTCGCCCACGCCGTGGAGTCCCACAGTTATTCGGCGAGCATCACACCCACCACGCTCGAAGCAAAGATACTCCAGGACGCCGACCGCCTTGACGCTATTGGCATGGTCGGCGTCGCCCGTTTGTTCTACGTTTCAGGACGCATGGGCAGCCACCTCTATCACCCGAACGACCCACACGCACAACACCGCGCGCTGGACGACAAACGCTATGCCGTCGATCACTTCAAGACCAAGATTTTCAGCTTGGCCGAGGGGTTTCAGACGCATACCGGCAGGCAAATGGCGCAAGCAAGGCATGAACGGACCGAGCGGTTCTTGCGGGAGTTCATGGACGAGATTGCTGGCTGAGGGTCGACTTTAACGTCAATGGCGTATCGTCGCGCTACACCGAAATTTCGGATGGCGTACGGGTCTTGAGCCAATCGACCAATGCGCCGTCCCTTCGGCTCTTCCAGCCCGGTCCCGACGCCTGAAGCGACCACGCCTCACTAACAGTTTGCCTGCGTGTCGTCAGCCTGCTCGAAAAACGCATCCGACACTTCTGGCGCATCTTGCGGGTCAATCCAGTCGGTGCCGGTTAGAGTTCGCGCTCACTGGCTCTCCTGCTTGGCAATGTCGAAGATCATCTGCATCGAACTCAGCAACGGCATGCCCGGATAATGCTCCTGCGCCACTGTCTGTACAGAAAGCAACCCAACAAGCTGCCAGCCATGAAAGAGACCAATCCGAGTGCAACCGTAGAAGCTGAATGAAGCCTGATGACTCGCGCGCAAATCGCAGCCAATCAGACAACCGTCAAACCACAACGCATCTGCAACATTGCCAGCCGATGTCATAAAGACATCATCAAACCTCTCTATAACAAGGTCTCCGCCGTATTCGTCAAGAGATCGCCGTAGTGAAAAGGTTATTACGTAGGGTGTTGCGTCCTTCGGACGGTCCGGCGTTCTTGCGACGCTTTCGAATCGCTCCGCGTATGGTGCTGTGTTTCGGCATAACGGCGTTGTTGCTGGGCGCGCTAGGGCTGTTTTGCCTGTTGCAGATGCAGAGCATCCGCGATCAGGGCGAGGCGGTGCAAAGCGGCGCGTTGCCGAGCATCGCCACGGCTGACGCCATTGCCATCGACTTGGTCAAGCTGCGCGGCGAAAGCGCCCGACTGATCGCCAACGCGGACGATCCAGGCGCGGTGGTCACCAGCAGGATCAACGTGGAGCAGTTGAAGAACGAGGTGGAAAATGGCTTCAGCGATTACCTCGCCCATGCCACCGACAGTACCGAGCGCGACGCGATCAAAGCCCTGCAAGACGCCTATACCGCCTTCATGCCGGGGCTGCATGACGAAATCGACCTGATCGAACAACGCCGGCTGGACGACGCACGGAGGTCGCTCAACACCACGCTGAGCCTGCAGGGCGATTTGATGGACATGCAGGTGCAACTGCTGCGCGAGCTGAACAAGCAAAGCGCCGCAGCAGCGGTGGATGGCGCGGGTAGCCAGTTTCAGCAGACGCGCACCATCGCCATCAGTGCCATTGTCGTCGCTCTGCTCCTGACGCTGCTTCTGGCGTGGCGCTTGAGCGCGAGCATCATTCGCCCGCTGCACCAGGCACTGCAGATTGCCAGCACCATCGCTGAGGGCGATTTAAGTCCCCAACCGATTCCCGAAGGCAATGACGAGACCGCCCAGCTATTAAAGATGCTTGGCCAGATGCGCAGCAATCTGCACGGCACCCTTGACCAGATGTATGCCGCCGCCAGTCAACTGAGCCAGTCGGTACAGGAAATGGGCGCAATTGCCGAAGCCAGTGCGAAGAATCTGCACCTGCAGAACGACGAAATCGAACAAGCCGCTGTCGCCGTTAATCAGATGAGTCAAGCGGCGGTGGAAGTGGCTGACAACGCCAGCAACACGTCTATCGAATCCAAGGCGTCGAACGAAGCTGCCGCCGAAGGGCGTATGCGCCTTGTGGGAACTATCGACTCGATCAGGGAGTTGACCGACAACGTTCTTGATTCTTCGCATCAGGCCGATGGTCTGGCCGAACGTACGTTAAGCATCAGCAAGATCCTGGAAGTGATTCGCACCATCGCCAACCAGACCAACTTGCTCGCCTTGAACGCTGCCATCGAAGCCGCGCGCGCTGGCGAGGCAGGGCGCGGCTTCGCAGTGGTCGCCGATGAGGTTCGCTCGCTAGCACAGCGCACCAGCGCTTCGACCACCGAGATTGAAAGCCTGATCAGCGATGTGCAGAACAGCACCCAGGACACCGCCCAAAGCCTGCGCTTGACGGCGGCAAAGGCCAGTCAGACCTTGGAACAGGCGGCGGCGACCAGCCAGGCATTGACCGTGATTATTAGCTCGACCTCTACCATCAGCGACCGTAATACGTTGATCGCCAGTGCCGCCGAGCAACAGGCTCAGGTGGCCAGCGAGGTGGAGCGCAACCTGAGCAGCATTCGCGATCTGTCCACGCAATCGGCGTCCGGTGCCCGGCAGACGACCGTGGCGAGCAACGCGCTGGCGATGCTCGCCACGGACTTGAATTCAATGGTGCAGAGGTTTGTGCTTTGACATCGCCAGGATGACTGCACAGGAAAGTTGGCGTGCGCGCAAAATAAATCGCTACCAGCCATAAGAAGCATTTCCTGCCACGCTCATGTGTTTCATGATTGAAACATGCCCGCTCAGACGGGTTCCTACGCCAACAAGGACATGAGCATGAAAAAAACCTCCGTACCGGGCCTGGCCCTCACCGCCCTGACTATCAGCTTGAGTTGCGTGGCTCATGCCGATGTCGACGTTGCCCTGGGCAGCAAAGACCGCGTCACCCGCCTCTTCGCTTACCCCAACAATTGCAATGTCATCTGCTTCCGCAATTGGACGCTGGAGCAGACCGTAGAGCATTACCTGACACAGAGTGTTCAGCGTGACGGATACGCCAGTGCCACGGTGAGTGTGGTCAATGATAACGATCAGCTTCACGCAAAGATCAGCGGCGTGCCGGCTGGCTACGATAAGCCGCTGACCGCGCTGCTGGATGCGGGCGACCTGGCGTACACGGGCGCGACAAAGCTCAACAGCGACGGGAAGTTCGCCTACAACTGGTACCTGTTCCTGCCGCTGGGCATGGCCCTTGAGAACCGCAAGAGTGTCGAGCTTCTGCACTTTCCGCCGGATTACTCGCTGACCCAGGCTCAAGACTACCTGCGCTCGGCCACCACCGACCGCTGGGCCGAACTGCTGACCGACAACGGGATCCCGGCCGATCAGACACCTGCCTACCAAGCCATCATCGATATTGCGCCTATCGCCGCCCCGTCTACCGCAGGCAAGGACCTGGAAGGCGTCTACGATTACTTCAACGATTACCAGACCACCATGGTCCGGCAGTTCAGCCAGAGCGGAGCGGGTGCCTCATTGCCCATGGTGGCGTTCGGTGCCCCGGTACGCAATTGGCTCAAAGAGCAGTACAAGGTCACCGTGCCGGTGCTAGGCCTTGCAACCATCAGCCCTGTCGCCGGGCAAACCGTCTCGGTTCTCGGTTCCAATCACCCGAGTTACATCTGGTACGCAGCGGACAAGAGCAATTACGGCGGCGACGAAACCAAGGCTGACGATGCAGGTTTGAAGGTCATGGGACAGGATCTGAGTGCGGCCTGCTGGCAGGCGGGCATGGGTCAGAAGCCGAGCACGGATGCGGCGAGCTTGCTTAACCAGTGCACTACCCAATGGCAAGTCAGCAACAAAGTCGAGACCTGCAAACTGTTTTACACCTCGGTGCGCAACTTGACGGCTGATCAAGCGGCCGCAAAATGCCGGACGGGCACCGTGTCGCGGCAGATCAAGCAGCTGCAGAAACCCTTGCCCGAGCTGAAACAGACAGAGCTGTAACACACCCCACCCTGCCGGGGTGGATCTGTCGTGTCAGGCGACGCAATACTGCCTGACACGAACAAACTCGCCGCCGAATTGGACCGGGTTCGCGCCTCGATCACATCTGCGCTCGAACCATCACTCTCCCAGCGGACGCAATCGATATTGCGGCGGCAATTGCTCGAAGCCGCTGATCGTGGTGTTCAGGCTTTTCCAGCGACCGTCCTTGATGCCGTAGATGCAGCCGTGAATCGACAGCTTCTGCCCGCGATGCCAGGCGTTCTGCACGATGCTGGTGTGACCGACGTTGGCCACCTGCTGAATCACGTTGAGTTCGCACAGCCGGTCGACCTGCTCTTCCTCGGTCGGCAGCTTGCTGAGCAGCTCGCGGTTCTCGTAGTACAGGTCACGAATGGTGCGTAGCCAGCCGTCGATCAGGCCAAACTGGCGATCCTGCATCGATGCTCGCACGCCACCGCAGCCATAGTGGCCGGTGACCAGGATGTGTTTGACCTTGAGCACATCGACTGCGTACTGAATCACCGAAAGGCAGTTGAGGTCGGTGTGCAGCACGACGTTCGCCACGTTACGGTGAACGAACAGGTCGCCCGGCAGCATGCCGACGATTTCATTGGCCGGGACACGAGCGTCCGAACAACCGATCCAGAGGTATTCCGGCGTTTGCTGGCGAGCCAGTTTGGCGAAGAATTCGGGATCTTCTTCTTTGATGGCTGCAGCCCAGCGTTCGTTGTTATCGATTAGATCTTGTAATTCGTTCATGCGTTGATGCCTCGGAAATGATGCCCAGCTATGACTTGCACAGAATGCTTCGGGTCACGCCATTTTGCCGCGACCGCACGAGAACCTGAGTGAATCTTCGTCGCCGCCTCCGGTCCACCCATTTAAGACCGCTCACAATGAGGATTTGCCATGAACGATTCACGCCGCCCTTTCGGCGCCACTCAACCCGAACCGATCGACGACAACGAAGACCGTATGGGTTCGATGGAAGAACTCAATTTCAATGACAATAACGAACCCAGCGGGCGAATCGGTGACACCATCCCCGCAGACGAGCTGGAAACCCGCATTCCCGACGAACGTGTGCGCGAAGCCGGGATGACCGGTGCCTCAACCGAAGACCACAACCCGACCGACGATGACCTGAGCCCGGAAACCCTGATTCACGAAGACGGCGCGCGTTCGCCCCGTGAACAAGGCGAAGACGGCCCGGCTGATTTCGATCTAAGCGTGGTTGATGAGGACGACATCGGCGGCGGCGGAGGGCTGGATGAAGAGGAAATGGCCATTCTCGATCCGCTGGACGGCAAGCCTGGGGTCTGACTTCAGCCTGAAGGGCTTGTATGGCCTTTTGGGAGTATGGCTGCTCACGAATTTGGCGCAGACCGCTTTGGTCTGAAAGTCAGTCTTTGTGAGCAAGCCTACTCCCGCACAAGACTTCAACTGTCAGACCAAGAGCATCCTTGATCAGTCAGTCAACGTGCATGCCATCACCAGCGCATCCTCGCGCCCACCCACCGCCGGGTAATAGTCACGACGCCGGCCAACTTCATTGAAGCCATAGCGCTCGTACAGACGATAGGCCGACTGGTTGCTGGCCCGCAACTCGAGAAAGCATTCGCGCCCGTTCAACTCATAAGCGCGCTTCATTAACTGGTCCAGCAGCAAAAGCCCCAGCCCACGCCCCTGGCTTTCCGGCTTGACCGTGATGTTGAGCAAGTGTGCTTCGTCGATGATCACGTTGACCACGCCGTGGCCGACCTGTTGATTGCCTTCGAACATCAGCCAGATTTCGTAAGACTTGAGGCCGTCGATAAAAATACCGCGGGTCCAGGGATGGCTGAAGGCTGCATATTCGATCTTCAGCACCGCATCCAGATCAGCTTCGGTCATGCGGCGAAACGTTACGGCATCACTACTCATTTACGCTCTTCCAACGTCCCATCAATTGACGCATGGCGTGCCAGACATCGGCCTTGCGCTGAGGCTCGTCCATCAGTACTTCCAGACCCGGCAGCGCCCAGGCCGAACCCAGGCCTTCCACCTGGACTTCAAGATTGTAGGATTCGTCGTCAACTTCACCGGCAAAACGCAACGCGGGCAGTCCGATCAGCCACAAGCAGGTGCAGGGCGTCTCCTCGGTACGGGCGTAGAGAAACCCCTGAACGAAATCCCGCGCTGCTTCCGGCCCCTGGTCCATCTGCCCGCGCACCAGCAACGGCCAGCGCACCGGCTCGCCGATGATCTGCGGGCTGTCGGGAAGACCTGCCGCGCGCAACATGTCCTTGAGCAACAGATAGGAAGGATCTCGACTCTGGAAAGGCTCGCCTGTGGCCAATTCAACCAATAGCAGGCAGCTGCCGGCACGCAGCAATTGCAAGGCGAAACGGGGCGGCGGGACGACGGGCGCCTTCACCACTTCCGGAGCGGCGCCGTCTTCCACAGGCTTGGCGGCCGGTTTGGCTGCGGAAGAAGGACGCGGCATTTCAATCTTTGGCCGCTCGACTGTCCGGGTAACGGGCGCCGGCTTGGCAACCGTAGCCTCGTTGCGCGTTTGCGCAGGCGTGGCCGACGGCGAAGTCTGCACGACCTCTTCCTCAAACACCGGCACAGGCGCGAGCAGCAGCGGACGTGAAGGCGCAGCAAAGGGCAGTTCGGTACGCGGCAGCCAGCTGACCACCTGCATGGCGGTCAGATAAGCGCGGCGGCGAGGCTCATTGAGCAAGGGACAGCCACCTGTGGATAAAGTCAGGACGGGGATTCTACAGCCCTTCGACGTTTCACGCCGCAGTTGATCGACTGGGGGTGAAAACCAGACGCTTCGATGCAGTACAATCGCCGCTTTTATTTGCCAACCAGCGGCCATCCAATGATCGAACCTAAGCGCGTCCTGCGCGCCCTTGCCGAACACTGGGCGCTTCTTGAGCCACTGTGCGAGCACTTCGACCAAGGCACCCTGAGCCTGAGTGAACTGCGCCTGCAACTGGCCGCCCAGCAACTGGAAAGTACGCCTCAGGACATCACCCACCTGCTGGATGTATGGATTCGGCTCGACATTCTGGTTCCCGTGGCGAAAAGCCCGAACCGTTTCGAGCTCAACGCGCAGATCCACGATTTCCTGTCGTACCTGCGACGCGAGCACCGCCTGGGGCTGTGCCTTGAAATCGAAGCCTACCTGCGCCATCTGGAACGGCTGGCCGGCTATATCCAGGAAGCCTTCGAAGCACGCGATGCCAACGACCTCGCCCGTCAATTGCGCCTGCTCGACATGCGTGTGCGCGATGTGTTGAAAAAACTCGCCAACGATGAGCAGGCGCTGGTCTCAGTGGCCGAACGCGCCAAAACCAGCGACCGGCAGATTCCGCTGCGTCAGCGTTACGCCGAGGTGCTGGCGACCTGGGACGAATACGTCGAGCCGATGATCCAATTGGTGAATGCCGACGGCGCCTTCGAGCAAGGTGTGCGAAAGGTCGAGAACGTGCTGCTGCGCATGCTCAGCGACCAGCAACGTCTCGGCCATCTGGTCGACGACGACATGTTGCTACGCACCCACGCGCGCATCCTGGAGATGCAGACCAGCGCACAACTGACCCTGCGTCATGCCCGCGAACTGCTGCTGCCGCTGCGCGAAGAAGCCCGCCGTCACAATGCCGTGACCCGTGGCGCCGCGCTGGCGCTGTCGGCCATTCGTCGCCGAGGCCTGGACGCCGTGCCGCAGGCCGCGATGCCGATGTTTACCCGTCCACAGAGCACGTTTCTCGGCAGTGCCAACCAGGTTGAGGCTTACGTCTACGCCTTGGCACGCTTCGAGCCCAAACCTGCGCGCTTCCCCAAAGCCAATGTCACGCGCAAGGGCGAGCCACCTCGGGCGCCGCGTACCGTCAGGGAGATGGTCGAGCGTTGTGAAGAAGCCCTGCCGATGCCGGATTTGATGGTCTGGCTGCTGGAGCAGGAGCCGACCGGCGCAACCGACGAACTGCTGTACTGGTTCTCGCGCCTGTCGCGGGAAAAACGTTTCAAGCGCGAGCGTCTTGAACGTCGCGAATACCTGACCCAGGAGCATCGCGTCAGCCTTCGCTCCTTCGCCCTGCTCTCGAGCAAAGACGCCACCCCTGAGAATTCCGAGGGCAACGCCCATGCATCTTGATCTATCCGAACTGTCCCAGCTCGCGCCGATCTTTCGCGAGTTGTTCAAGGGGTACCACGTCAGCCGTCGTGATCCCGAGCTGTACGCCCAACTGTCCAACTTTCAGGATCAGTACCGCACCCTGTTCAAGGCGCTGGGTTTCGAGCTGATCTGCGACACCCGCGGCTTCTATTACTTCGTACCGGACATGGCCGCCGCGCAGGTCAACAAGACGGCGCAGCGCCTGGCTCTGTTTACGTTCATTCTTGTCGAGCACCTGGCCGATCAGGGCCGCGACCCGGTCGCCGTGCTCGATGGCGGCAGCCTGGGGCGCGACGAGCTGCCTTCGTTGCTGGAGAAGTACCGCGACCTGTTCCTGCAAGCCGAGGTACAGACCCAGGAGGAGCTTGAAGAAAAGATCATGCGCCGCATGACCCAGCTCGGGTTCGCCTCCGAAGAGGTGGGGATCTACCGTTTCCTGCCACCGATGCACCGCTTCCTCGATGTCTGCCTCTCGGTTCAGCAGGATCGCGACCTGGCTGCCAGTTTGCACAGTGACCTGCCGTTGCCGACTCCGGTGCTGATTGATGACGACAGCGATGAAAAGCTGCTGCAGACCGACGACCCGCTCGACCTCGCCGAGTTTGACGAAACAGAAGAAACCGAAGAGCAGGCCCTGGCCCGCGCAATCGCCGACGAACAGGAGCTTGACGCATGAGCCAGGAACGCTACGGCATTCGCCGCTTCGCCCTGCTGAACACCGCCGGTTACAGCCTCGGGCTGTTTCCGCTGGAATACCCGCTGTCGGTCTACGGCGCAAACAACCTGGGCAAGAGCGCGTCGATCAATGCGCTGCAATTCCCGATTCTGGCGCGCATGTCGGACATGAGTTTCGGCAAATACAGCCTCGATCAGTCGCGCCGCTTCTACTTCGCCTCCGACACCAGCTACATCCTCGTCGAAGTGGCATTGCCCCACGGTCCGCACGTCATCGGCGTGGTCGGCCGCGGCCCCGGTGGCGGCTTCGGACATCAATTCTTTGCTTACGCGGGCAAGCTGGATCTGGCGCACTATCAGAAGAACGACACCTGCCTGCGCCAGAAAGAGCTGTTCACCAATCTGGAAAGCCAGGGCCTGAAAGCCTACGAACTCAAGCCGGACGAATTGCGCCGCCTGCTGGTCGGCGGCCACACCTCGATTCCGCTGGACCTGACCCTGATTCCGCTGCGCTCAACCAGCGAGCAGAGCCTGAAGACCTTCCGCGCACTGTTCATCAATCTGCTGCACATGCGCGAAATCACTGCAGCCAAGCTCAAGCAGCTTTTCCTCGACGCTTTCGAACACAGCCTGCGTTCGGGTAGCGTCGATTACATTGCCGCGTGCGAAGAAGCCTTCCGTGACGTGCGCCGCATGGAGCAGGACTACAACGCACTGGTCCTTGCCGGCCCACTGGTCGAAGCCCTGGCCAACGGCGTCAAACAGCGCGACATCCTGCGCGGCAAGCTGCATCGTCTGTCACCACTGCTCGATTCGTTGCTGGGCACCTGGCAGGACTATTCCAACGCACGCAAGGAAGAACTGGTCATTCAGGCCGAGCACTACCGTGGCGAACAGGATGCGCTGCAGAACGATCAACGCGGCGGCACTCAGGAACTGATGCGTCTGGAGCGTGAGATCAGCAACGTCCAGCGCTGGATTGGCGAACTGGCCGTGTTGAAGAACCGCTTTGCGCTGGTTGACGACGTACGAATGCTTGAGCAGCAACTGCTGGCGGCCAAGGACGCTCACGACGAGCTTGCTGGTGCTTTGGCTCAGTCCCGTCAGTTCAGCGCCGAGGATCTGGATGAGCGTCTGCGTGATCTGGAAAAACGCCTGAAGTCGGTCAAGCAGCAGCTTGATCACGCCGACAACAACAGCTACGCCCGCCTGCGCGAGGAGTTTTCGCAGCCGGATGTCGAGCGTCTGATGCGGTTGCTCAACAGTGCACTGTTCAGCCTGCCATTGGGCGAGCAAGGCATTGCACTGGACGACGGCGACGCATGGGTCAAATCCCTGGAAGCCATCCTTGACGGCTTCAAGGGCGAACGTTTCGAGGTGCCGGGGCTGTCGATCAATCTGTCGCATATCGAGCCACCTGCGTTGCAGGCCTTGGCCGACCGTGCGGCGCTGCGTGATCAGAAAGAGCGTTTGGAAAAAGAACTCAAGCAGCTTAAAACCCAGCAGGCCGTCGCCGCGGATCGCGCGGCGAGCAAGACCCAGACCGAAGCGCTGTACCAGCACGTGCTGGACGCCCAGAAGGCCCTGGAAGATTTCCGTAGAACCCAGACGCTGAGCGCCGAAGAAGGCGAAAAGCTTGAACAACTGGCGCAGATGGAAGCGGCGCAGGACGAACTCAAGCGCTCCAGCGATGCGTTCACCGAGCGCGTTCAGCAACTGTCGGCGAAGCTGCAGTTGGTTGGCCGCCAGATCGGTGATCTGGAGTCCAAGCAACGCACGCTGGATGACGCGCTGCGTCGCCGTCAGTTGCTACCTGCAGACCTGCCCTTCGGCACGCCGTTCATGGAGCCGGTAGACGACTCACTGGACAATCTGCTGCCGCTGCTCAATGACTACCAGGACAGCTGGCAAGGTCTGCTTCGTTGCGACGGCCAGATCGAAGCGCTGTATGCGCAAGTGCGTCTGAAGGGTGTGGCCAAGTTCGACAGCGAAGACGACATGGAGCGCCGGCTGCAACTACTGATCAATGCTTACGCGCACCGCACGGATGAGGCGCTGACGCTAGGCAAGGCTCGCCGTGCGGCCGTGACCGACATCGCGCGTACGTTGCGCAACATCCGCAGCGACTACGACAGCCTGGAGCACCAGTTGGCCTTGTTCAACCGTGAGATCAACCGTCGCCAGGTCTCCAACCTGGAAAGCTTCCGCATCGTGCTGGCACCGAACAAGGAAGCGCTCAAACATATCGATCAGATCATCCACAGCGCGGGTCAGTACGAAGAAGGCGAGACGCTGTCAGTGTTCGACCTGAGCCAGAGCGCAGAGCAGGACAACAAGAACGAGGAGGCCAAGGAGTATCTGGCGCGTCTGGTGGCCGCGAATCACAACCAACTGGGCCTCAAGGACCTGTTTGAGTTGGCGTTCGAGATCACTAAGGTCAACAGCCAGCCGGTTATCCACACTGATATCGATGGCGCCGCGTCCAACGGTACGACCATGACCATCAAGGCGCTGACCAACATGTACCTGTTGCTGCACTTGATGGACCGCGACCAGGCCGGCCGAGTGCGTCTGCCTTATTACCTGGATGAAGCAGCGGACATCGACGAACGCAACCAGGCCGCACTTTTGGAAACGAGCCTGCAGCTGGGCTTCGTTCCGATTCTGGCGAGCGTCAAGCCACAGGTATCGGCGCACGTCGCAATCGACCTTGAAGGCGGCAGCGGGCCGGCGGGTATCTACATTGATGAGGCTGACTGGAAGTACATTCGTCGCCGTGACGAGGCCAGTTGCGCTGGCGCAAGCGTCTTCTGAGTAAGCAGGACTAAACGGTGAGAAAAGCAAAAGCCCTGCAGCGATGCGGGGCTTTTTTTTGTTTATTGAATACCAGGGACTGTCAGTCGAGCATCTTCTCTAGAAAAAAACTATTTGGATCATCCTCGTACTCTCCAAACGACCCTCTGCGCCGATAGCCGTTGCACTCGTAGAATGAAATAGCTTCGCGTTGCAGGTAACCGGTTTCAAGCATCAGATGAAGGCAGCGTCTTTGTCGCGCTTCTTTTTCCAATATCGCAAGCAGCCCACCCGCAAGGCCGTTCCCTCGAAACGCTGGTTTGGTGAACATTCGCTTCAGCTCGCCATGCGTTGGGTGCACTACCAAGGCGCCGCATGCAACAGCGGACCCCTCACTGGAGCGCCCAACAGCGAAAAGTACATTCGCTTCCGAAAGAGCACAGATATCTACCCCGTAATAACTTTCAGTCGGGTAGAGCGGCGTTTGGTAAGCATCCAATTCTTCGATCAGCGCAATAATCTCCGGCTGGTCGGGCGACTCAAAAGTAAAAAGATGACCTTTTTTCACCGCACTGTCGCTCCTGTACCCCGTTCGAACTCCCGAGTCCATCAATGAAGACTAACAGAGGGGGCGATGCCGAAGCACCTGAGAGAGCTCAGGACTTTTCTACGCGCAAAAACAAAACCCCATATGCTTTCGCACATGGGGTTCTGCAATTCAATCTTGACGATGACC
>NZ_DIHC01000010.1 GCF_002419965.1 Pseudomonas sp. UBA5706 | reverse complement strand
GTGGGGTTTTGTTTTTGCGCGCGGGAAATTCTTATTCAGTAAGCGTCCGGTTAAGTCACCTTGACGAGCGAGAGCCGGGAGGTAGCTCCAAGAGTGTGAGCATTGGCCAAACCTCTAACCAGCTTTTGGACGTGACACGCTTTTGATAGATAGCATTTTTCTCTGTGGCGAACCTTCCCGCTGGGCGGATGATCAAGTTGAAAAGATCATCAAGCCCAAGCGGCGCGGCGATTTCGCATGTGCCGTTCTCTAGCAGCCTTACTGCTACCGCCGTGGCCGTTTCTGGCCAGTAACGCATTGCATCGGTCGCTGAATGATAGGGATCATCACCGTTTTGAACATGCATTCTCGCTTGGTTTTTCACAGACCACAGTACATTCGGATCTAGGTCTCTGAGGAGCGCTTCCAGAGCATCATCTTGTTTCTGTGTGCAGCGCTCGCCATCAAACCAGATGACGTCAACGTCTGTTGAGACCGGTGATAAGTCGCGACCATGCAGATAATCCCAAACCGCGTTTCGGACAAAACCTGCTCCTATCCAGCAGTCTGGCAAGTTTAGGGAGCGTACTATTTCGAGCAGCCTTCGCCGAACGGGGTCATCCGAAATGATCGCTTGAATTGTCGAGCTATTGTCCAATCAGATATCACCTTGTTGAAGCTAGGCCTGCCACTGATGCGGCAGCAACTGTCCAATCTCGCTGGCCTTCTGCGTCGGCAGCCGCATCAGCACATCCTTGAGATAGGCATATGGGTCATGCCCGTTCATGCGCGCCGATTGGATCAAGCTCATGATGGCCGCAGCCCGCTTACCGCTGCGTAGCGATCCAGCAAATGACCAGTTCGAGCGCCCGAGTGCCCATGGCCGTATCTGGTTCTCGACCTGGTTGTTGTCGATGGGCACAGCCCCATCGTCTGGGTAGCGCGTCAGCGCTACCCAGCGTTTCAAACTGTAATCGAGGGCTTTAGCTGTGGCTGATCCGTTGGGCACCAAGTCGCGCTGGGCCAACATCCAGTCATGCAGTGTTTTGAGGATCGGCACCGCCATTTCTTGACGTATTCGCCAGCGATCTTCATCACTCATGTCCCGCGCTTGGCGCTCAACCTCGTACAAGCCGCTAATCGAGTGCAGAGCTTTTCGGCCAGCTGACTTTTGTTCGCCACGTGCAGATCGAAAAACTTGCGACGCGCGTGAGCCATGCAGCCGATTTCAGTGATGCCTTGCTCAAACCCGGCTTTGTAGCCAGCGAAGTCGTCGCAGACCAGTTTACCGTTCCAGTCGCCCAGGAAGTTGCGCGCATGTTCGCCAGCACGGCTTGGACTGAAGTCGTAAACCACCGCTTTGAGCGCCGAAAACGGGGTCGTGCAGTAGGCCCAGACATAGGCCCGGTGGGTTTTCTTTTCGCCTGGCGCAAGCATTTGCACCGGTGTTTCATCGGCGTGGATCACGTACTGGTTCAGCACGGCTTCACGCAGCGCATCAACCAGTGGCTGAAGCCGCACGCCGGTTTGTCCGACCCACTGCGCCAAGGTCGAGCGCGCAATTGGCAGCCCGGCGCGGCCAAAAACCTTCTCCTGTCGGTACAGCGGCAAATGATCGCCAAACTTGGCCACCATCACGTGGGCCAGCAGGCCTGCGGTTGGAATACCTTTGTCGATGACCTGCGCTGGCACCGGCGCCTGAACCAGAGTTTCGCACTGACGGCAGGCCCATTTGCCACGCACATGTTGCTCGACCGTGAACACGCCTGGCGTGTAATCCAGCTTTTCGCTCACATCCTCGCCGATGCGCTGAAGTTGGCAGCCACAGGCGCACTGGGTATTTTCTGGTTCGTGACGAATCACAGTGCGCGGAAACTGCGGCGGCAATGGCGCACGTTTGGGCGATTGCCGTGGCTCGGCCTGTGACGAAGCGGGAAGAAGCTGTTTCAGTTCGGCCTCGATAGCTTCAAGGTCTGTATCGAGCAGGTCATCCAGCAAGCTGCCTTGCGCCGGGCTGATTTGCTCGCTGCGCTTGGCGAACTTGTGACGTTTGAGAAGGGCGATTTCGTACGTGAGCTGTTCGATGATAGTTTCATCGTTATGGATCTTCCTGCTCATCGTCTCAACCTGGGACTGCAACTGCAACGCCTGTACCGCCAAGGCACGAAGCTGTTCCGGAGTCATCTGGTCGAGGTTGGGCGAGAAAGTCATGCCGCCGATTGTGCCAGAGCAGGCACGTAACGACGACAAGTAGACCGGCCAAATGACCGGCGTTTACAGCACGCTGATCACACAGCCAGCGCCGACGCGCTGCCACGGCAGGCCCAGCACCAAAGCCTGGAGTTGTTCGCTGTCGAGTTCGACCTCGCAGCCATGACGAATGCCGGGCCAGTGGAACTTGCCTTGATTCAGCCGCCGCGCTGCAAGCCAGACGCCCACCCCGTCATGCACCAGCACCTTCATTCGATTAGCTCGGCGATTGGCGAACAGATAAGCGCAGTGCGGCTTCGCCGCACCGAACACCGCGATCACTCGGGCCAATGCCGTTTCGGTGCCGGCGCGCATGTCCATAGGCTCGGTAGCCAGCCAGCCAGATCGCATCGATGCGGATCATTGAGCGACAGCCCGAATGAATTGTGCGCAGCCCTCAGGATCCGAGGCTGGCCATTTCACTGTTATCAATTGCCCGGCAATGGGCACCTCAATGATCACTGACGCTTCGACTGGCCGTTTAGGTGCGGCTTTTAGCGGCACGAATGCCGGTAGTGAAGTTGCTGCGGGCCGATCTCGATAGAGCGGCATCCATTTGCGGACAACGTTGGCATTGATGCCGTGGCTGATTGCGACACTGGACACCGTTGCGCCAGGTTGCAGGCATTCCTGAACGACCTGGGCTTTGAACTGTTTCGGATAAGAGCTTCGTTGGCGCATGGAAATCCTGGCGATAAGGGTGATGGTGTCCGCTTAAAAATACGCGGACACCATCACCCTTAAAGCTGGAGTTCGGAAGGTGAGTTCGCCGGACGCTTACCTTATTCAGCCAAGCTAAGCATCTTAATTGCTCTTCACTCGTATGAGGCTTTCGGAGCCATCCTCGCATCCACTATGCCAATCAGCCTCAATGATGACGACCTAATCACCGGGCCATGGCTTAGCAGAAGATAACGTCATGTCGATTGTCATGCGTTTCCAAAGCTGGATAGGATGGGTTGGCTTCGGCGGCAAGTCGCACGCAAATTAAGCGCAGCAACGGCAGCACGGATCTCCAGGAAAATCTAATAAAAATAAGGAAAGGGGAAGCTTTATGCGTGAGCCTGTCAATCGGCGCACACCGTCCGCAGTCATTCAGGAAAATGACGATTTTCCGACCCGTCATACCGGAAAGCCTCTAAACGCTGTGTTATCCCTGTTCATCTCCATGACTTTCTGCAGCGCTGTATGGGCCGCAGAAAGCGCGCCAGTTGACGCCCTGGCCAACGCGGACGCCACCATTTTTGCGCTGGAATCCGCTAAAGCGTCGCACACTCTGCTGCTGGACATTACCAACGCGGGCGATCGCATCGTGGTTGTGGGAGACCGCGGTCACATCCTCTATTCAGACGATCAAGGCAAAAGCTGGACTCAGGCTAAGGTACCCACCCGACAGTTACTGACTGCCGTGTATTTCGTTGACGGCCAACATGGCTGGGCAGTGGGGCACGATGCACAGATCCTTGCCAGCAGCGACGGTGGAGCCACTTGGTTCAAGCAGTTCGAGGACCTCACGCGTGAGGCGCCACTGCTCGACGTCTGGTTCAAGGATCTTTCGACCGGCATCGCCGTGGGTGCCTATGGTGCGCTGTTGGAGACCACTGACGGTGGACAGCATTGGAAGGATGTTGGCGACCGTCTCGATAACGAAGATCAGTACCACCTAAACGGCATTGCCTATGTGAAAGACGCAGGTCTGTTCATTGTCGGTGAAATGGGCTGCATGTTCCGCTCTGCCGATGACGGCCTGACGTGGGAAAAACTCGAAAGTCCCTATCAGGGCTCGTTGTTCGGCGCACTGGGCACAGGGCAGGCTAATGCACTGCTGGTCTATGGTCTGCGTGGCAACCTGTTCCGTTCCAACGACTTCGGCAGTCATTGGGAATCCATTGCCCTTCAGGGCGAGCGCGGGCCACTGGAGTTCAGTATCGCTAATGCCTCACTGCTGCCAGATCGTTCGATTGTGTTGGTGGGAAACGGCGGCAGCGTGATGCGTAGCGTCAACCATGGCGAAACTTTCACTGTCTCCAACCGCGCTGATCGTCTTTCCCTGGCAGGTGTCGCCGAAAACCAAAAGGGTAATCTGATTCTGGTGGGACAGGGTGGCGTTCACGTCACTTCGCCAACGGGCGCGGATGTCGCTCAACAATAAGAACGAACCAGGCGAGGACATTCTCCGATGACCCATTTTCAACCCCACCCTGAAAAAGAGACGCTGCTTGAGCGTTTGATCTTCAACAATCGCCCGACCGTCATCGGCATCTGCCTGCTGGTCAGTATTTTCCTGTTCTGGCAGGCTACCTTGGTTCGACCCTCCACCAGTTTCGAAAAGATGATTCCCTTGGGTCATCCATTCATTCAAAACATGCTGGAGCACCGCAACGACCTGGCGAACCTGGGCAACACCGTGCGAGTTTCGGTGGAAGCCAAACAGGGAGATATCTTCACCAAGGAGTACATGGAAACCCTGCGTCAGATCAATGATGAGGTGTTCTACATCTCGGGCGTGGACCGTTCCGGACTGAAGTCGCTGTGGAACCCCAGCGTACGCTGGACCGAGGTCACGGAAGAGGGCTTTGCCGGTGGCGAGGTGATTCCGCAGAGTTATGATGGTTCCCCGCAAAGCCTGGATCAACTGCGCAACAACGTCCTCAAGTCCGGACAGGTCGGGCGTCTGGTGGCCAATAACTTCAAATCCAGCATCGTCGATGTGCCCCTGCAGGAGTTCTACCCGGACCCTAATGACCAGGGCAAGTTATTGCCTCTTGATTACCGCCAGTTCTCGCACCAGTTGGAAGAAAAGATTCGCAGCAAGTACGAAGCACAGAACCCTAATGTCGATATCCACATCGTTGGCTTCGCCAAAAAGGTCGGCGACCTGATCGATGGCTTGATCATGGTGGTAATGTTTTTCGGAGTGGCATTTCTGATCACACTGGTTCTGCTGATGTGGTTCACCCGTTGCGCCCGCAGCACCATCGCGGTCTTGAGCACCACGCTGATCGCGGTGATCTGGCAACTGGGTCTGATGCACGTGGTGGGCTTCGGCCTGGATCCCTATTCAATGCTCGTGCCGTTTCTGATCTTTGCCATTGGCATTTCCCACGGTGTACAGAAGATCAACGGCATTGCATTGCAATCCAGTGATGCCGATAGCCCGCTGATCGCTGCAAAACGTACATTCCGTCAGCTGTTCCTGCCAGGGATGATCGCGATCCTGGCCGACGCCGTGGGCTTCATCACGCTTCTGATCATCGACATCGGTGTAATTCGCGAACTGGCGATTGGTGCGTCCATAGGCGTTGCGGTAATCGTGTTCACCAACCTGATCCTGTTGCCCGTTGCAATTTCCTACGTCGGTATTAGCAAAAGGGCAGTGGTGCGCAGCAAAGAGGATGCGGTGCGCGAGCATCCGTTTTGGCGTCTGCTGTCGAACTTCGCCGCACCAAACGTCGCACGCATCTCCGTTGTCCTGGCTCTGGTCGCGCTCGCAGGCGGCATTTGGTACGGGCATAACCTGAAGATTGGTGACCTTGATCAAGGTGCGCCGGAGTTGCGTCCTGACTCTCGCTACAACCAGGACAACACTTTCATCATCAACAACTATTCCACCAGCTCCGATGTATTGGTGGTGATGGTTAAGACGCCCGCGGAAGGCTGCTCGGCCTATCAGACGCTGTCAGCCATCAACGAGCTGTCATGGAGGCTGGAGAATACGCCGGGTGTGCAATCGGCGATCTCGTTGGTTACGGTCTCCAAACAGGTGATCAAGGGCATGAACGAAGGCAACCTGAAATGGGAGTCGCTGTCGCGCAACAAAGATGTACTCAACAGCTCGATATCCCGCGCCGACGGGCTGTACAACAACACCTGCTCGCTCGCTCCGCTACTGATTTTCCTCAACGACCACAAGGCTGAAACCCTGGATCGCGCCGTGCATGCGGTACAGGATTTTGCCAGGGCCAATAACAAGGACGGCCTGGAATTCCTGCTCGCGGCGGGCAACGCCGGGATCGAGGCGGCCACCAACGAGGTGATCAGCAAGGCCGAACTGACCATCCTGATTCTGGTGTACATCTGCGTGGCCGTGATGTGCATGATCACCTTCCGCCCGTGGGCCGCGACATTGTGCATCGTGTTGCCGCTGATGTTGACCTCGGTACTGGGTAACGCGTTGATGGCGTTCATGGGGATCGGCGTGAAGGTGGCGACGTTACCGGTGGTGGCGTTAGGGGTGGGAATCGGAGTTGACTATGGCATCTACATTTACAGCCGGCTGGAAAGCTTCCTGCGCGTGGGTTTGCCGTTGCAAGAGGCTTATTATCAGACGCTGAAGTCCACGGGCAAGGCCGTGTTGTTCACTGGCTTGTGCCTGGCGATAGGCGTGTGTACCTGGATTTTCTCGGCCATTAAGTTCCAGGCCGATATGGGGCTGATGCTGACTTTCATGCTGCTGTGGAACATGTTCGGCGCACTGTGGCTGCTGCCCGCCCTGGCGCGGTTCCTGATCAAGCCAGAGAAGATGGCAGGGAAGGTGGGCAATTCGCTGTTCTCACATTGATCGGCGCCAAAAAAACCGCAGCCCGTTCCCGGACTGCGGTTTTCTACGAGGGTAAAACCTCAGTTATAAACGAAGAACCCCCGCCCGGACTTGCGCCCCAGGTATCCGGCAGCAACCATTTCCTTGAGCAGCGGAGCCGGACGGTATTTGCTGTCGTTGAAGCCTTCGTGGAAGGCTTCAATGATGGCCAGCAGCGTATCCAAGCCAATCAGATCCGCCAGCGCCAACGGCCCGATCGGCTGATTGCAGCCCAAGCGCATGCCATCGTCGATGTCCTGCGCGGTGGCAAGCCCCTCTTGAAGCACCAGAATTGCCTCGTTGATCATCGGCACCAGAATGCGGTTGACCACAAAGCCTGGACGATTGCCTGCGGTGATGGCGGTCTTGTTCAAGCGCTCGGCCAGCTTGATCGCCACGACGTGCGTCTCATCGGCTGTTTGCAGGCCGCGAATCACTTCGATCAGGCCCATCATGGGCACCGGATTGAAGAAATGCAGGCCGATGAAGCGCTGGGGATGATCGACGCTGGCCGCCAGTTGGGTGATCGATAGCGACGAAGTGTTGGAGGCGATCACACAATCGGCTCCCACATTGCCAGCGATCTGCTTAAGCAGGCGCAGCTTGAGGTCGAGGTTTTCGGTGGCCGCTTCAATCACCAACTGCGAATCGCTCAACTGCGCGTAGTCAGTGGTGCAACGGATGCGTCCCAACGCCTGTTCGGCAAGATCGCCGGTCAGCGTCTGTTTGTTCACCTGGCGTTCGAGATTCTTGCGCACGGTGGCCAGGCCGCGTTCCAGCGCAGCATCATTGATATCTAGTAAGGTCACGTCGAACCCGGCAATCGCGCACACTTGCGCGATGCCGTTGCCCATGGTGCCCGCGCCGATGACGGCGACGTGATGCAGGGTCATGGCAAATTCCCCCTTCATACGCGTTCGAAGATAACGGCGATGCCCTGGCCGCCGCCGATGCACATGGTCACCAGCGCGTAGCGGCCGCCGATGCGATGCAGTTCATGAATGGCTTTGGTGGCGATGATCGCACCGGTGGCGCCTACTGGATGGCCGAGGGAAATGCCGGAGCCGTTAGGGTTGACCTTATCCGGATCGAAGCCCAGCTCACGAGCGACAGCGCAAGCCTGAGCAGCGAACGCCTCGTTGGACTCGATGACGTCCAGGTCGGCCACTGTCAACCCGGCACGCTCCAGCACCTTGCGGCTCGCCGGGATCGGGCCCAGGCCCATCATCGAGGGCTCGACCCCCGCGTGAGCGTAGGCCACCAGACGCGCCATCGGCTTGAGGCCATGCTCACGAACCATATCGCCGTTGGCCATCACCAGTGCAGCAGCGCCATCGTTCAGGCCCGAGGCGTTGCCCGCGGTGACCGTGCCGTCCTTCTTGAAAGCTGTTTTCATCGCTTCCAGCTGCTGGGCAGTGACATCGCCGCGCACATGTTCGTCCTGCGCGAACGTCACCGTGCCTTTGCGGGTGGCGATTTCGATCGGGACGATCTGCCCTTCGAAGCGGCCCTCAGCGATGGCATGCGCAGCGCGCTGCTGGCTGGTCAGGGCCAGACCGTCCTGGTCGGCGCGAGTGATGCCGTAATGCTCGGCGATGTTTTCGGCGGTGATGCCCATATGAATGTTGGCAAAGGGGTCATGCAGTGCGCCGAGCATGTAGTCATAGGCCTGCACGTTACCCATGCGCGCACCCCAGCGGGCCTGCGGCATGATGTAAGCGCCACGGCTCATGGATTCGGTACCACCGGCCAGCACAGCCTTGGCATCGCCCAATATCAGCGACTGCGCGGCAGAGACGATGGCCTGCAGGCCCGAACCGCACAGGCGATTGACGTTCATTGCCGGGGTTTCCTTGGTCAAGCCGGCTTCCAGTGCAATAACGCGGGACAGGTATGCGTCGCGGACTTCGGTTGGAATCACATGGCCCATGACCACATGTCCGATGTGTTCGGCGGCCAGCCCCGATTTGGCCAGCGCTGCGCGACTGACCTGAGTGCCCAGCTCGATGGGGGAAACGTCTTTGAGAGAACCACCGAATCCGCCGATGGCGGTACGCAGTGCGCTGACGACGAAAACTTCGGAATTGCTCATGTCTGTTCCTCGAACCTGTTGGATTTATTAGGCGGCGCTGCCGATGGCGGCATTTCGGTCAGTTGCTGTTTGCAGGCAAGTCTAGAGCGGCATTCGGGAAGGGCCTATGCCGAAACTGTCCAGATCGGCTGGCGTTCTTTACCATCGGTACCGTGGCTCATAACGACAAAAGGAAATGCGGCTCATGCGGGAAAACGATTCAGTGTCGATCTACTTCGTCCAATTGGTCGTGCATGCCCTGCGCGACCAGCCTTTGCGCCTGCAATCGGTGCTTGAGGACGCTGGAATCGACATCGCGCTGCTCAATGACCCCGACGCGCGCATACCCGCCAGCGCATTCGCCGCGCTGTGGCTGATTCAGATCAAGGAGCTGGAGGACGAGTTTTTTGCCTTGGACTCTCATGGCATGCCGCTTGGCAGCTTTGCCTTGATCTGTAGAGGCTTGATTCAGGAACCCAACCTGGAAAAGGCTTTACGCCAGTGCCTGGCCAATTTCGCGTTGTTCCTGCGCGACTTTCGCGGCAGCCTGGTCGTGCGCGGCCAGCGCGCGTTCATCGCCGTAGAAAACCACGCCGGTGACCCGGTCAAGCGTCGTTTCGGCGAGGAGACGTTCCTGCTGCTGATGATCAGCCTGTTGTGCTGGTTGGGCGGACGGCGCATCACCATCGATCGTGCGCAGTTTCGCCACACTCGCGAGCGCTTGAGTGATGATTCGCTATTGTGGGGCTTCAATCTGACTTTCGGTGAGGCGCGCACCGAGGTCGAGTTCTCCAGCCACTACCTGCGTCTGCCCGTGGTGCAGTCGCTGCCCTCACTCAAATCGTTCCTGCGCACGGCGCCGCAATGGCTGGTGATTCGTTTCCGCAATCAGCGCGGCCTGGCAGCGCAGGTCTATCAGCGCCTGCGTAACAGTCATTACGGCAACTGGCCCACCCTGTTGGAAATGGCTGTCGAACTGAAACTCAGCCCTACTACTTTCAGGCGCCGGCTAGAGCGCGAAGGTTGTGCGTTTCAGGCCATCAAGGACGAAGTTCGGCGCGGCATTGCTCAGCAAAAGCTGCGCGAGACCGACATGAGCGTGGTAGAAATCGCCGCGCTGGCAGGCTTTCAGGAACCGAGCGCGTTTCACCGGGCGTTCAAGAAATGGACCGGACAAAGCCCAGGCGGCTATCGCACTGCCAATACCAGGCGCGCTGATTGATCGGCGCGCCGAGCGAGTGATCCGACCCAGCCGGCAGGCCTTACGTCAGCGGTCTGGCAGCCACGTGGTTTGCCACACCTGCATGGCTGCATCATCAAGCATCCAGTCGCGCAACACCTGCTCGCGCAACTGATCGCCCAGCAGGGCTGCTGCAGGCAGATCGGAGATGTGCGCGCGGATCGCAGCAAGCCAATCGGACAAGGTATTAGGCACGCGCGTCAGTTGCAGATCGCCGGCATACGCCCGAACGTCGCTGCATACCAACGGTACACCGCAGGCGCCGACTTTCAGGGCGGAAAGATTACTTTTGCAAGCGCTGAAAAGGTTGTCGACAGCAGGCAGAAGAGCCAGATCCAGATCAAGTGCCGCCAGCGCAGAGGCATACTGATCGCCGGCCGGCAATTCATGCCATTCGGCAGCGTGGGAGCGCAGCAGCCCTTGATGATCTCCCATGACGACCCATTCCACCTCGTCGGCCAGCGCCTGCACCACCGGAAGAATCATGTGCAGATCCTGCACCTGCCAGTTGTCATTGACCAGACCAACCCGTGGTTTGTAGCCACGACCCCGTCGTGAAGTCAGACGGCCCCAGGTATCGATCCGAAGACGTGACGGCACAAGACGTACATCGGCGTGGAACTCGCTGGCGATATCGGCCAGCAATTGCGTGGAGGCAACGACCCGCTGTGCCTGTTGCAGGCTTTGCTGCAGGGTTTGCAGACGCTCCGGGCAGAAGGCGAACGCATCGGCGCCAGCGTCATTGGCCGCCAGATGCAGATCGTTGATATCCAGTACGACGAAGGCGTTCGGCAGGACTCTGGCACGTGCGACGCTTTGCACGTGGTCGGCGTCGAGTCGCGCCTGATACACGATCACGTCTGGCTTGAGCCGTGCTTCCTGAGGAATGGACAATGGGCTGCTGCTGAGCCTGGCTTCGATTACGCCTTGCTTGTCGAGTGTCTCCACCGGCGCGATCAGGCGCTCATCGGGCGACGCCCACAACCCATCGGGGTACGCCAGCACCACAGGCGCGCACCGCCATGCCATCGGCCGCCAGACCAGTTGCATGTTGAGTTCAAGCTCGACCGATTGCAGATCGAACGACAAATTGGGGTTAAACGCAGGGTCGTGACCGATCAGGGGCAGCCACTTGCTGTACATCGCCAATTGTTCGCCGACGAAGCGCTTGCGTTTGGCCTGTTGAGTTGCGGTGTCGACGTGGGTCTGGCTGACACTGCCTTCGTGGATCAGCACCGAGTGGGGCGTCCAGACGTTGAGGTAGCCCAGTGCACCGACCTTCAGGCACAGGTCGACGTCATTGTAGGAAACCACGAAAGCCGTTTCGTCCAGGCCGCCAACTTCTTCGTAGATCGAGCGACGCACCATCAGACAGGCAGCGGTAACGGCGCTAAGGTCTTGGTCGACCTGCACGCGCTGCATATAACCCTGAATGTGCTGAGGCTCGCCGATGTGTTGATGACCAGCGGGGCCATCCATGCCCAACCGCACTCCGGCATGCTGCATGCGCCCATTGGGGAACAACAGCTTGGCGCCGACCACGCCCACTTCGGGTCGCAGGGCATGGTTGAGCAGCTCATCGAGCCAGGTCTCGTGAACGATGGCCGTATCGTTGTTCAACAGCACCAGATACTCACCTCGGGCTTGCGCTGCGGCGACGTTATTGATGCGTGAATAGTTGAAAGGGTGCGGATAGCGCAGCACCTGAACCTGTTGAGAACCCAGGGCTTCGGTTTGTGCCAGCCATTGGAGTGCTTCGGGGGTTTGGCTGTTGTTATCGACGATCAGCAGTTCGTAATTCGGATAACGGGTTTTGTGAAGCAAGGTTTCTACGCAACGTTGTAAAAACGGCAGTTGATCCTTGGTCGGCACGATGATCGAGACCAACGGCTGCTCGCTGTGGCCATAGAGCACGTGATAGCGACGCGGCAGCGTATGGAGCACTTTGGCATTCCGATAGCCACGGACTTTCAAATGGCGTTCGAGGGTGGCGATCTCATGCTGATTGTGCGTCGTCGGCGGCAGGTCACAGACCAGCAGCGGTTCGCAGACATGGACGATCTGACTCGCGCCCTTGCTTTCGATCAGACGCAGGATGGCATCGAACTGCGCGGCATCGGTGAATTGCCGATCGAAGCCGCCCAGATCCACCAGTGTCTGGCGCCGGAACAGCCAGTGCGCCGCAGCCACCAAGGGGTAACTCAGCAGGTAATCCAGGTTGAAATCCGGGCGCAGCGCCGAACTCAATCCGCCTTTCGGGTTGCGGTACATCTGATCGGCGAAGGCAAGCGGGCTGTCCGGCGTTCGTGCGAGTTGCAAAGCGCAAGCGGTGAGGCCGAACGGCGTAAATTGCGTGCCTGCATCGATCACCATTAACCAATCGAAGTCGTGGGCTTCAACGATCTCGTTCAGGACGGTGGCAAAACCGGCCTGGTTCGGTTTTACCAGGCTGAGGCGAACGCCTGAAGGACTTTCAGGCAGCTCGCCGGCTTGGGAAATCACCACTGCTCGCAGTGAGGCGTGGAGCGGGCTGCGCAGGCCGAAGCTGTTGAGGGTTTGTTGCACCCGAGCAGGCAGGTTTTCCGCATCGTTGACGACCACAAGCAGGGTAGGCACACCCACTCGGGCAAGGTGCGCATCAATTTGTTTTTTCTGCGGCTCGTCGGCAATGCGATAGTTAAGCCAAGCCTGCACCTGCTGCGAATTCAAACGCTGTGGCGCTGGCGCTGAAAGATTCGCCAGTAAATCGAAATCGGCGAAGTCGCTCCCTGAACCCAGCGGACGACTTCCGACCCAGCCGTTAGCCAGCGTGGTGCTGGCCCAGCCAGCCTGACGAATCAAGCGATGAAACCGGTGAACGAAATCGGTATCCGCGCCCGCGATCTCGATGCCTTGCTCGGTCAGATGGCGTGGGGCGATGCGGCTGGCGCTCAAGGTCTGGGGCAGTAGAATCAAATCGCCTGTTTGCAGCAGGTTCGCGCACAGCGCCAATTCGCTCAAAGGCCCCAAGGACTCGCCGCCAAGGGAAAAGGGGGCTTCGCCCAAGGCAAGCAGATCGGCACGTCGACACAGCAGACTGCTGAACTCACCGATGAAATTGCAGGTGAATTCGCCAAGCACCGCGACCACGTCCGGACCACATAAGACAGTGGGCTCGGTGACGCGGAACCGGGTCGTGAGATTCTCGGGGAGCAGCTTGCCATCAGCGTCTTGCCACTGCCGATGGGCCGACACCAAACGTGCATCGGGGCAGACCTCAATCGCTTTAAGCATCTGCTGGATGCACTGCGGTCCCAGCAGCGCATCCCCCGAGAGGAACTTGACGTAATGGCCGGCAGACTCCCGGATGCCACGCAGGAAACAGGCTTCGGCGCCTTCAGGATGCTCATTGCGCAGATAGCGAATCGGCCATGGGCAGGACGCCCGATACAGATCGGTCACGGTCTCTGCCAGGCCGTCGTCGGTGTCATCGCAGACCACGATTTCGATCGCGTCATGGGTTTGCCCGATCACGCTGCGCAGGGCCGTTTCGAAAAACTCTGTGCGGCAGACAGCGATGACAACACTGACCAGTCGTTGAGAATCCATCTTGGTTTCCGGTGGGTAAAAAGTGTGCCGCTGCCGTCGAAGCAGGCGGGCGCAGAGCCCTCAGGAGTCCGGCGAACCTGCCTGCCATGAAAATGACGGTCAATGCGAGGTTCGGGAGTGAAGCAATAAGTCGGCCAAGGATGTCGTGTGGCTCAGTGAAGCAACGCAGACAGGTCTCAGCGGACGGGGGCGCTGGATGGAGTACAAGTTAGAGATGGAAAGTTGCGCAGTTTTTATCTGCGTTAACTGGGCACACCTGAAGAGTAATGAACGATAGGGATAATTTGCTTGGGGGATGAAGGAAATTTGGTCGCATAGCGAAATATTGTTTTGGCAGTTCCTTGCACAGTATGCGTGATGAGCGCTACTACGCATTACCAATTCTTGGGCGTTCTTAATAAAGGCGTTGCATCATTGAATGTAAGTCGGGACTGATATTTGTTAAAAAAAGTTTATTTGATCTGAGTCTAATGCAGGTGGTTAACGATATATTTATCGTACTAACACTTAGCTACGGCATACATTTCTGTTGAGGGAGCTGCTAATTTGATAAGGATATCTTGGCAAGATAGGTAGTTTAGGCGGAGCGCTATATTTACAGGCCGGCGATGGGGTGGGCTTAAGTGGATGCTTCTGTGCTCCGAAACTCAGCCCACAGACGGGTCGTGCTCACGGACGTTGTGCTCGACTCACCACAGCAGAGATGACGTTTTTTTGTCTATGAGGTCGCAGCATCTCACTGGATGCTGCGGTCGCTAGGCCGCGGATGGCGCTTGGCAGGCCTTTTCATCGCAGCTGGCCTGATCATTGCTTAGGCTTAAGCAGACGTCGGCAAACTCGTCGGGTTTCGTCTCTGGAGCTATATAAGATGGAAGAAAAGATCGTAAGTCTGATTGAGGAGTCGATGGAGGTAGATACCGGCACGCTGTCGCTTGACCAGCCTCTGGATTGGGACTCCATTGCTTTGATCACCTTTATGGCTACGGCTGAAGACCAACTGAGTAAGACTCTCTCAGCCGCCCGGCTTAACAAATGCATAACCGTCAGGGACGTTGTGACGCTGGCTTGTGAGTAGCTGTTAATGCTGGCGACGAAGCATACTGGCGCTCATGAGGTGACTCTTTATGAGTTTTAATGCCTTAAGGTGGGTAGTTGGTTGGCCCAGAATTGAGGCTGAGCCTCGAATGAGTTATCTCTGCATTCGGGCTGAATGTGTACTAACGAAATTATGTCCGCGTGTTTACGCTGTTCTATGCAGGCAGGGCTGAGATGCAAGTGCAAGACAATCCTTTTTCGCTGCATGGCAAATTTATCATGATAACCGGTGCGTCTTCAGGCATCGGTCGCGAAGTTGCAATTTGGCTGAGCAAGCAGGGCGCCAGAATTCTAGCTGTTGCCAGAGATCTCCCCAGACTTGAAGAGACGCTGAGTCTGCTGCAGGGCGATGGGCACGCGGTCGAGGTGTTCGATTTTCTGAAGGCAAATGATATTGCCGCGTGGATGAAGAGTCTGGCGCTAAAGGTGTCTCCCTTTGATGGACTTGTACATGCGGCAGGCGTGCAGTTGCCGATGCCGATTCGAGCGATGGGACTCGACCACTGGGAAAGGATCTTTGCGACAAACGTGACTTCCGGTTTTTGCCTGATCAAATCGTTTAGGCAAAAAGGCGTCTACCGATCACCGGCAAGTATTGTGATGCTGTCCTCGGTCATGGCTCAAGTTGCCCAGCCCGCGTTGATGGGCTATTGCGCGAGCAAGGGAGCAGTAGAATCGATGGTTCGGGCCGCCGCCCTGGAACTCTCCCGTGAGGGGATTCGCGTCAACGCAGTCGCACCTGGGGTAGTAAGGACCGAGATGGCGGAGAAGCTCAAAGGCTTGGTAGGTGAAGATTCAATGGCGGTCATAGAGCGTAAACATCCCTTGGGGTTGGGCGAGCCTCTGGACGTCGCTTATGCCGTCAATTATTTATTATCACCCGCTGCCCGCTGGGTAACAGGTACCTCACTGGTAGTCGATGGAGGTTATCTAGTCGAATGAACCTAAAAAAAATCATAATCGCGGGTGCCGGGGGCTTGGGTCGCGAGGTCCATGCATGGATGAAGGATTGGATTGAACACAACCCTGGATATGTTATTGGGGGGTTCATCGATGACGGTCACGGCGCCCTCAATAATTTCGGTCACTACACTGATATTCTTTGCACGATTGATGAGTACCGTCCGTCCATCGACGAGTTCGTAATCTGTGCAATTGGCAAACCTGCCGACAAAAAATACGTCGTCAACAAACTACTGGACAAGGGCGTACAGTTTTTCAGCTTGATCCATCCGGCAGCGATCGTTGGCGATAACGTCAAGATCGGCCGTGGTGTTCTGATTTGCCCTAACGCAGTGCTGTCAGTTGATTTGGTGGTTGGTGATTTCGTTACAGTTAACTCTTCATGCACCATCGGGCACGACGCCATCGTGGGTGATTTTTCTACGTTGAGTTGTCACTGCGACGTAACCGGCGGCGCTGTGCTTGAAGACGAAGTATTCATGGGCTCGCGCTCCTCGGTACTGCCCAAGGTTCGGGTGGGCAAGGGCGCGGTGGTCGGCGCAGGCAGTGTCGTGCTGCGTGCGGTAAAACCCGGCGACGTGGTGTTTGGCGTGCCGGCCAAGCGGATTTCAGGATAAAGACGACATGGCCCGTTACGCTCGGATCTGCGAGATAGAATACGAACTGCCTGAGCAGGTGCTCGACAATCAGAGGCTGGCGCAGGAGTTTCCGGAATGGGACGTCGATAAGATATTCCAGAAGACCGGAATCAACGAGCGGCACATCGTTGCCGAGGGTGAAACTGCATCGGACCTGGCCTTTCGGGCCTGCGAAAAGCTGTTCGCCAACAGCGCCATCACCCGTGACCAAATCGACTGCCTGATCTATTGCACGCAAAGCCCGGACTACAGGCTGCCGGCCACCGCGTGCATCCTGCAGCATCGCCTGCAACTGTCGCAGCACTGCGCCGCCTTCGACTTCAACCAGGGGTGCTCGGGTTTCATCTACGGGCTGGGTCTGGCCAAAGGCTTCATTGAGTCAGGGCAGTGCAAAAATGTGCTGCTGATCACCGCAGAAACCTACAGCCGTTACATCAACCCCAAGGACAAAAGCGTACGCACCCTGTTCGGTGACGCGGCGGCGGCCACGCTGATCAGGGCTTCGGACGAAGACGAACCTTGCCTGGATCGCTTCCGTTACGGCAGCGACGGTGCCGGCGCGCAGAATCTGATCGTGCCCATGGGCGCGGCGCGGGAGCCTCTGGTCGCCGGACAAACGCCCGCCGAGCATGAAGACGAAAGTGGAAACATTCGTTCCGCCGCCGACCTGTACATGAACGGTCCTGCAATTTTCGAATTCTCCATGACCCGTGTTCCGGCGTTGTTCGCGTCGCTGTTCGATGAGCAGTTCAGCGTCGAACAGTCCGATTTGTTCGTCTTTCATCAGGCTAATCAATTCATGCTCGAAGCGCTGCGTCGACGGTTAAAGCTGGCGCCCGAAAAGTTCATCACCGAGTTCAGGCATTGCGGCAATACCGTGTCGTGCAGCATCCCCATCGCATTGAAAGAAGCGCTGGGCAAGGGGCAGGTTCAGCCAGGCAAGGTCATCACGGCGGTGGGCTTCGGTGTCGGTTATTCGTGGGGCGGTTGCGTCATTCGCTGGTAACGGCAAGGCGGGTACCGCTTGAACATAAAGGGCTCCCGGAAGGAGCCCTTTATGTTTGGGTCAGCGGTCGAGAAGGGCGGCGCGCCAGCGTTGCAAATACGCTTCGTCAAGCATCCAGTCGTTCAGCACCGCCTGCTTCAGGCGCTGGCCGAGTCGTTTCGCTTCGTCGAGGTCGTTGATGTGCATCGCAATCGCGTCGAGCCAGGCCTGAGTGCCGCTCTGCACCCGCGTCAGCGGTAGCGCGTTGCGCAGCCCGGGAACGTCGCTGGCGACGATCGGGTAGCCGCAGGCGCCGAGCTCAAGGGCCAGGCGCGTGCTTTTGTGCTCGCCGAACAGGCTGCTGCCCGCCGGTATCAGCGCGACATCCAGGTCCAGGCAACCGAGCACGCCGGGATAAAGCTCGCCCTCGACAGGGCTGCGCCACTCATGGACCCAAGGGCGAATCGATTCGGGACAAGGCCCCATGATGATCCACTCCACTTCATGGCCCAGGGCTTGGATCACGTCTTCGATCAGCGCCAGTTCACCCAGTTGCGCGGATGTGCCCACCCAGCCGACCCGAGGTTTGCCGCGGGGCAGGGTGTAGCACTGAACGTTTCTCCAACGCTCTTCCAGCCGCTCTTCGATGATTTCGATGCGGGCATGAAAGCCGCTCAGTGCATCGGCCAGTCCGGTGCTTGAGACAATCACTTTGTCCATCAATCCAAGCCCGTTCCTGAGCAGACTGTTTATCTGCTCTGGCGAAGGCGCGCCCGGGATATCCCTGGAGGAGGGTGGGTATTGGCTGACGTCATAGATACGCAATGCCTGGCTGAAGGCGCTGATGGTCTGCAGCTCGCTGACGGCCGCATCGGTCCACGGGCGTTGAAGAATAAGGGTTTCGGGGTGAAGGCGTGTGAGCTCTCCGAGAGTCAGCAATTGGGGCGATCTGACGTGCTCTATCTGCAGCGCTTCAGCCAAAGCGTCGAGGGGCCCGACGAGACGTTTTTCTGACGTTGCCAGGCTGTGAGGATGCGACAGCACCAGTGGCACCGGACGCCAGGGCAAGGGCCGCCACGTTACCTCGGTGAACGTCTCCAGCTGCAGGCCCTGGCTGCGCGATGAGAAGTTGTCGTTGTACGCCGGGTCATGAGCAATGTAATTCAGCCACTTGCCGTACAAGGCGTGGTGATTGCCATCTCGGGCCGCGTCGCCCTCTGTGGCGTCGTGAAGCAATACCACATGCGGGGTCCAGACAATAAGTCGCCCGGACTCCTTCACGCGTAGGCACAGATCCACATCGCCATACCGCGTGTCGAATTCGCCCTCGTCCAGACCACCGAGCGCGTCGTACAGGTCGCCGCCGATCATCAGACAGGCCTGGCTGACTGCGCTGTAGTTTTGATCGACCACCAGGCGCTGCATGTAGCCGTCGCTGGCCGCACTCTGTCCGCTGAACACATAAGTGACGGGATCTTCCAGTCCAAGAACGATACCAGCGTGCTGGATCGTATTATCCGGTGCCAGCAATTTCGCACCGACCACGCCGACCTCGGGTCGCTGAGCATGATTAAGCAGATTGTCGAGCCAGTCGCCGTGCAGAATCGCGGCGCTATTGCTCAGCAGTACCAGGTATTCGCCGGTGGCGTGTCGAGCGGCGAGATTGTTTATCGCCGAGCGGCTGAGTTCTGCGGGGAAACGCAGCACACGGACTTGATCCAGTTGCATCGCTTCCACGCCTGCGAGCCATGCCAGAGCCTGCGGGGTCTGGCTGTCACTGTCGGCGATGATGATTTCGTAGTGGGGATAGGTGGTTTTTCCCAGGATGCTTTCAACGCAGCGCTGCAGCAGCAGGATCTGGTCCCGGCTGGTGACGATGATGCTCACCTTGGGCTGCTGCGCATGGCCGTAGCGCAATTGATAGTGCCGTGGACGCGCCTCTGTGACCTGACCGTGCTCATAGCCCCGGGCGAGCAGATGACGCTGCAAGGTGCGCGCTTCGTCCGGGTTGGCATCACTGGACTCGGGCGTGTAGGTGATCAATGGTTCGGAAACATGTTCAAGGCCCGCCAGGCCCTCGTGCTCGATCAAACGAAGGATCACATCGAGTTCGAGCGCCTGCGCGAATCGGGCGTCGAAGCCACCGGCATCCACCACCGCATAACGGTTGAATATCCAGTGCCTTGCCATGGCCTGCGGGAAGCTCAGCAGATAGTCCAGGCTAAAGTCCGGTCGCAGCATGACCTCCGCTGTGGGCGCTTGCGTACGCGCGATCTCATCGGCGAACAAGGCGCGCAAGGTCGGCAGTTCGGTGATCTTGATGGCAGCTTTCAGCAGACCTGCCACGTTCAGGGTCGAGCCGGCGTCGATGATCATGAACCAGTCGAACCCGGCCTGCTGCAACACGTGATTGAGCTGGGCTGCGCGGTTCTGGCCCGAGACTTCCAGATAAATGGCGCTGTCGGCAGGCTCGGGCGGGGGCTGGCCGTTGCTGGCGTCGTGCAGCACAAAGACCTTCGCAGCCATCCACCCTTGGGTCGTGGTTTCGATGCTTCCCAGGGTCTTCCGAAGCTGCTGTGGTCTGCCGAGCAGGTCCGACACGATGATCGCCAAACCCGGCGTGCCGTTGTGCTGCTGAAAGTAGCGAGTGATATGGGTTTTTTGCGGCCCGACCGATCGTCGCGAGCTGGCCCAGTCCTGGATCTGGTCATGACGCTGTTCAGTGAGCGACTTGCGCAACACATAGGCCCGCAGGTTGAAGTTCGAGAAATTTTCCCTGTCACTCAGCGGGGCGATCTTCACATCACCGTTGAGTGCGGGGGCGCGCCGCCAGTGCAGTTCCTTGGTGATTCTAAAGTACGTCTCATGACCTTCCTGGGCGACCTGTGGCATGGCTCGGGCGATGCTGCTGCTCTGCGTGTCGGTCACGCGGAACCGCGACAGCGGGCGCTTGAGCAACGCCAGATTGCCCTGCCTGAGCAGTTTCACGTACAAGCTGATATCGCCAAGCCAGTGAATGATCTGGCCTTTGAGCGACATGAGGTCCTGTCCATAAGCCAGCACGTCGTCGCGTCGGCACATGACCGCACTGGGCTCACCCATGAACGTCAGCGGAGTCTCCGACAGCAGCGCCACCAGTTCTGGGCCATGAATGATCACGTCCTCCTTGAACGGAAAGAACGTCGCCAGGTTGTCGGGAAGAAATTCGCCCTCTTCGTCGATCAGGCGACGGGTCGCCGCAGCGAGGGTGATGTCTGGGTGGCCCTGCAGCAGCTCGATGAGTGTGCTGACGCAATCGAACTCCAGCATGTCGTCGTCATACAGAAACTTGATGTATTCGCCACGCGCCTCCTTGATACCACGCGCCACGTTCAGCGCTTCGCCAAGGGCGTGCTCATTGCGAAAGTAACGAATGGGCCAAGGGCTGTCAGGGGTCAGCCTGGCCAGAAGGTCGTGAATGCCATCGTCGCGGCAGTCGTCGCAGATCACGATCTCGATCTGATCGTAGTCCTGAGCGAACGCGCTGCGCAGGGCGGCCTCGAAGTAGGTGGGCTTGTAGGCAGGTATGACAATGCTTACCAGGCGCTGCACGTTCATCGGAGTCCTTGACTGCTGATTGGAGGGGGTACCGGCTCGATGGCAACAGGTCCGGCGATTGAAGCTGGGTAGGGCCACAGCGCCCGCTGAGTCGGGCGCTGTGGGTTGGCGAGTAGCGGGCGAGCGGTCTTATGCCAGAAGCCCTTATTACGGGTGTTCAGCCATCACCGTCTGCAAAACGTCGATGATGCTGGCAAATTCCTCGGGTGTCAGGGCATCGAAAATCGGCAGGCAGAGGATCCGGCTGGAAATATCGGTCGCCACTTTCAGGCGCTCGGGTTTGGCAGACTCCAGATTCCGATACATGGGAAAGGATGAAATCAACGGGTAGAAATAGCGCCTGACCAGAATGTCACGCTCCCTGAAACGCTCGAACAAAGCGTCACGAGTGATGGGAAAATCCTTACCGACCAGCACCGGGAAGTAGGAAAAGTTGTGGTCATCGTCAGGTGTCCACAACAACTCCAGCCCCGGCATCACTGACAGCGCGTCGCGGTACATGGCGTCAATCTGCTTTCTGCGATCCAGCGCGGCATCGATATAGTTGAGCTGCAGCAGCCCGAACGCGGCATTGATTTCGCTCATCTTGCCGTTGATGCCGGGGGCGACGACAGTCACCTCATCGGCGAAACCGAAGTTCTTCAGATAATCGATACGCTTTTTGGTTTTCGCATCAGGGCAGACGATGGCGCCGCCCTCGAACGTGTTGAACACTTTGGTGGCGTGAAAACTGAGGACCGACAGATCGCCATGTCGCAACAGGCTCTGGCCTTGGTGCCGGACGCCGAAGGCATGGGCCGCGTCGTAAATCACTTTCAGACCGTAGCGATCGGCGATCTGCTGGATACGATCCACATCGCAAGGGGTGCCGTAACAATGCACCGGCATGATCGCGGTGGTCTCAGGCGTGATGGCTTCTTCGATCCGGTCCGGGTCCAGGTTGAACGAGCCGGGCGCAATGTCGACGAACACCGGCTTGAGCCCGTTCCACAGCAGCGAGTGCGCCGTGGCGACGAACGAGTAGGGTGTGGTAATCACCTCGCCGGTGATGCGCAGCGCCTGCAGCGCCGTCAGCAGCGCCAGGGTGCCGTTGGAAAACAATGACAGATGTTCGACGCCCAGATAGTCAGCCAGGTCTTTTTCCAGCTTCTCGTGGAACGGGCCGGCGTTGGTCAGGCGTCGGCTTTCCCAGATCTTTTCCAGGTAAGGAACGAACTCTTCCAGCGGAGGCAGCAGAGGCTGTGTGACGGGGATCAGTTTGCTCATGGGATTCCTGTGCCCTGTGTACGCACCGCTGGACGTACATGATGCTTGCGAGCTGGCGGAGGTCGAAGCGCTCGCTGTCATCGAAATGGCGTTCTAAGTGCCGTAAGCGGGAAATAGCAAGAAATCGGCCAACCTGTCCTTCAATCAAAGATGCGCTTGATATTCCGAACGCCCGAAGCTTATTTTGTACGCCTCGCCGCATCGCGGCCTGCCTGATAAAAAGGATTTGAGTCATGTTGAGCGATGGCCACAATTCTCTCGCGCAGCGATTGATGGGCATTGATGAAATCGAATGCGTCACCCCGGACTTGAACGGCGTACCCCGCGGCAAGGTCATGACCGCTGAAGGTTTTCTGGAGGGTCGCCGTTTGCAATTGGCGCGCGGGGTGCTGTTGCAATGCATCATGGGCGGCTACCCGGCAGCGAAATTCTACGGCAGCGACGACGGCGATCTGGCGTTGATAGCCGACGCGCAGCAGACTCATCGACTGCCCTGGAGCGATGAGCCGCGCGCATTGGCGATCTGTGACGCTGACGAGCTGGACGGTGAGCCCTCCCGCCTGTCGACGCGTGGCCAGTTGAAGGCAGTGATTGCGCGCTACGCGCGGCACGGCTGGTCTCCGGTCGTCGCAACCGAACTTGAGTTTTTCGTCTTTGCACCCAATAGCGACCCGGCTCAGCCATTTCAGCCGCCTGTGGGCCTGGATGGTCGTCGCGAGGACGGTCAGTCGGCGTTCAGCATCAGTTCCAATAACGGTTTGCGTCCGTTCTTTAGCGAAGTCTATAAGTGCATGGCTGCGCTGGGTCTGCCTCGGGACACGTTCATGCACGAGATGGGCGTAAGCCAGTTCGAGATCAATCTGCTGCATGGTGATCCGTTGCTGTTGGCCGACCAGACGTTTTTGTTCAAGCACATGCTCAAGGAAGTGGCGCTCAAGCATGGGCTGACGGTGGTATGCATGGCCAAGCCGCTGGCCCACACCCCTGGCAGTTCGATGCACATTCACCAAAGCGTGGTGGACAGCGCCACCGGGCAAAATATTTTCAGCGATGCGCAGGGCGAGGCGACTGAGGCCTTTCTTCATTTCATCGGTGGCCAGCAGGCGGCAATGGCAGATTTCACCGCGTTATTCGCCCCCAACGTCAATTCCTATCACCGTCTGTGTCATCCTTTCGCCTCGCCGAACAACGCGTGCTGGTCCCACGATAACCGTGCGGCCGGGTTGCGCATTCCGGCCAGCGCGCCGGTGGCCCGACGGGTGGAAAACCGCCTGCCGGGTGCCGATGCCAATCCTTACCTGGCCATCGCAGCCAGCCTGGCCGCCGGGTTGTACGGCATCGAGCAGCGGCTGCCGGCTTCGGAGCCGATTCAGGGAGAGTTCGCCGTACCGGACAATCTGTCGTTGCCATGTACCTTGCATGCTGCCCTTGAACGTCTGAAACGCAGCCCTTTGGCCAAGGAACTGTTTGGTGCCGAATTCATCGAAGGCTACATCGCGTCGAAGACGCTGGAACTGACCAGTTTCTTCAACGAAATAACCCCCTGGGAGCGTCGTATCCTGGCTGCCCAGGCTTAAGAACCGCAGTTCGAAAACCCTCCCGTCGAGGAGGGTTTTCGTTTTTGGAAAGCTGATGCGCCAAATCTGGAAATCGTTTCGAGCGCTGTATTTCGCCTCACTGATGATGTTGATCGGTTCCGGCCTTCTAAGTACCTACCTTGCCTTGCGTCTGGCTGCCGATCAGGTGGACGGCCTCTGGGTCGGTGCGCTGATGGCGGCGAACTACATCGGCCTGGCCCTGGGCGGCAAGATCGGCCACCGGCTGATTGGCCGGGTGGGGCATATTCGCGCGTACGCAACCTGTGCCGGTATCGTCGGTGCCGCCGTGCTTGGGCATGGCTTGGTCGACTACCTGCCGGCGTGGATCTTCCTGCGGATGATCGTCGGTCTGGGCATGATGTGTCAGTACATGGTCATCGAAAGCTGGCTCAACGAGCAGGCCTCGCCCAAACAGCGCGGCATGGTGTTCAGCGGCTATATGATTGCCTCTTACCTGGGGCTGGTTCTGGGGCAGTTGATTCTGGTCGTCCATCCGCAGTTGGGGCCTGAGTTGCTGATGCTGGTAGCGATGTGCTTTACGCTGTGTCTGGTGCCGGTGGCGATGACTCGCAGCATCCACCCGGCGCCGATGCGACCTGCACCGCTTGAGCCGTTGTTCTTCATGCGCCGGGTGCCGCAGTCGCTGACCACGGTGCTCAGCGCCGGGATGATCATCGGCTCGTTTTACGGTTTGGCGCCGCTGTATGCGGCACAGCAAGGGATGTCCACCGAGCACGTCGGCTTGTTCATGGCCTGCTGTATCGGTGCGGGGCTGGTGGTGCAGGGGCCGCTGGGCAAATTGTCGGACCGGTATGACCGCGCGTGGCTGATTCGAGGCGTCGCGGGGCTATTGGTTCTGGCTGCGTTGCCGCTGGCGATCTTCCCTAACGTGCCGATGGAAGTACTGTTTGCCGTGGGTTTCGTCGCCTCGTTGCTGCAGTTCTCGCTGTATCCGCTGGCGGTTGCATTTTCCAACGACCACGTCGAAGGCGAACGGCGCGTCTCGCTGACGGCCATGCTGTTAATGACCTACGGCATCGGTGCCAGTGTCGGGCCACTGGTGTCGGGGGTGCTGATGAAACAGTTCGGCAGCAATATGCTCTACGCCTTCGTCTGCTTCACGGCGTTGATTCTGGTGCTGCGTATTCGGCCCAAGGCCGTTACCAATCTGCACCAGGTCGAAGATGCGCCACTGCATCACATCGCGATGCCGGACAGCATGTCCAGCTCGCCCTTGGTGGTGGCGCTGGATCCGCGGGTCGATGAGCAGGTGGTTCAAGAGCAGATGCAGACCGCTGCGGAGCCTGAAGGTCAATCGCCGCCCGAGCCGCAAGCCGAGATGGAGACACCGGAGCGTGTCGTTCCGTCAGGGGAGGGCGTCGTGCGTCCGGTCGCCGTGGTGGACGGCGATGCCAGTGCCGAGCTTCCGCCGTCCCGACCCAATGCTGCGCCGGATGCGTCGCGGGATGTTGGCGTCGATCGGCCGTTGTAGAGCGTTCTGGTAAAGGCGGGAAGGACCTGGCAGGTGGGAGCTGCGTGCTCCCACAGGAAGGCTCGGCTGGCGCGGGTCCTGTGGGCGCAGTTTTGGATCAGGCGATCAGAAGTCGTCGTCTTTGTCGAAGCGCCGGGCCTCGCGCTGCAGCTGGTACACGAAGCGTTCAACCTGACGCTGTACCAGCCCACTGATGTTGTGAAAGCGCACGCCGGCAAAGGTGGTGTTGATTTTTTCTTCGAAGTGCAGATGCCGCAACTCGACCGAAGTCGTCATCGCGCCAAAGGGCAGGTGGGCGATGAAGCGCTCATACACCTGACCTAACTGCACGCGTTCGGAGACATCGCCTTCGAAACGCAGCTTGCAGCCGGTAGCGGAAATGTCCAGCAACTTGCCGCGCAATGGGGCCTTGAGCCTGTCACCGCCGATTTCGATATTGACCAGAGACGCCAGTTTAAGCGCGGCGCGGAAGGCATTTCGGCGCTGGTGGTAGACGACTTCTTCTGGAAGGGGACCGCGATAGCTGCGGCGCTCCTCCATAATGGTCATCTGCGCCTTGACCTCCCAAGCAATGCGCACGCCGTCGTGAAAGCCCTCGACGCGGAAGGGCTCGCCGTTTGCCAGGAATCGTTCGCCGTCGCGCGGAACCATTTCGTCCAGCAACATCTCGTTGCTGTCACGGTCGACGCCAATGATGTAGCTCTGGAAGCGATGACTGCGCTCGTGAAAAGTAATGATCAGCGGATCATGACTTTCCATCAGCAGGCGCATGTTGGCGGCAATTTCCAAAGGCGTGGTCAGTACCTTCGGGGGCTGCGGAACTTCTTCCGCGCTTGAGGCATTCACGGTCTATCCATCTCCAGGCAAAAAACGACAGCGTGCAGCTTCAAGCATTTTGCCATCATGCTGCACGCCTTGATACAGGAAGTTACGCCTGGCTGAGTGGACGTGGCCTGGCTCTTCCCGAGGTCGAACCCCGGCTGTCGTAGAGCGTTGGGGTATCACCACCGTTGAGGATTCTGAGTTGCTGTGCCGTGGTCAGCTGCTGCAGCTGGATCAGACCGCCGTTTTGCTCGTTGGCGGCCTGGCAGTCGACTATCAGTGCACTCAGTTCGTCACCCGCTTTCAACAACGCTTCGCCTACCGACGAGTGCTTGGCCACTTCTTCGAGTCCCGCGCGACTGGTGGGCAGGCCTAGACTCGACAGCAGTTGACTGCGTCTGCGTCCATGCTGTTCGAGCACGATCACCAGCGCCTGTTTTTGCGCCAGGATGTGTTCCATTTCGACCATATCGCGACCGTGCAGCGCCAGTGACTCGGCCTTCAGGATCTCCAGCAGATGCTGGGTTGGCGCAATATCGTCGGTAATCAGTTGAAGCAACGTAGTGTCTTGCATCGCATGCCCTGGGATTTAAGCGTCCAGAAGCCCCTGCGCAGACCTGGGGCTAGCGCTGGGCTTCGAAATTAAGCAGTTTGCTCGCAACGCGGTTGCTGTCGACCTTGTAACTGCCGTCGGCGACAGCCTGTTTCAACTCAGCGACACGGCTGCTGTTGACAACGGGCTGATCACGCAACGAATCAGTGATCTTCTGCAACTGTTGCGCTTCACTGCTCAAATGTACTGTCTCGCCGCTACCGCTCACGCTTTCGGAAGTGCTGACCGCTGCCGCAGCGTCGGTTTTGCCGGTTTCCTTGGTGCTGGCGGTACGTGACGTACTGCCAACGGTAGTGGAGCTATTCAAACGACTGAAGTCGATGACCATGATTGAAAACCTCTGGGTTCTAGGACGCTTGCCTTGGTTTCGGCCAAACCCGGAATAACTTTAGGGCCCGTGCGAAAACAGTCTTGAATGGACTTCGCATCAGGCGTATGGGTTCCGAGTGTAGGAAAAGCGCAAGCGTAGCGCCAGAGGACATTACCTTTACATGGGCACCTCGACCTGACCGGGAGCCACGATATTGGCCTTGATCACACGTTGGGAATTCAGGTTCTTGACACGAATCTGCTCATTGAAACCGCCGTCCGACAGCGCTTCGCCGGGCATGCGCACGCTCATCGAACCGCTGCGGGCACTGATCACGACCTGATCACCCTTGCGGACCATCTGAGGTTGTTCGAGGTGCACCGGGGTCAGAATCTGATCGATGACCGTTGGTCGGACTACTTTCTGCCCGATCGCTTGATCCACGGAATCGAGAAAACCTTGTCCCAGCAACCCGACGTCACGTTCGCGCAGCGTGATATCGGCGTCCGAGACGATGGCGTCGCGCTTCATTGGGCGGATAACGGTCACCACGTTGCGAAACAGATGTACCTGCGCAGGCACGAATACCGTCCATGGCGCGCTGCCTTCGCAACGCAGTTTGACCGTGACCCGACCAATGGGTTGGGCCGGGCTTTCCAGGGACGCCGTCAAATCCTTGTCGCAATGCGGCATGCGCAGGCGAGGGTCGAGTTGTTTCACTTCGATCTCATAGCGGCCGGCGGTCTGGCTGGTGGTCAAATAGTCTTCTACTGTGAATTCAAGAAACCCTTGGGTGACGCCGATAAGTTGTTCAGGCAAGGTCACGTTGTCCGCACGGCTGATCCGCGCGGCACAAAGCAGACACACCGCAGTCACCACGCACAACAAAATGCGGGTTGCGGAAGTCAGGCGTCGGGATACTGTCGTTTGTGTGTTCATGACAGGTAAATAGCAAGGCCCGTGCCGCTTGCCGACGTGGCAATGCGCAATTGGTCGTTTTGGGAGGAGTGGTGCATGGCTGGTGTAATGGATTCAGTGAACCAGCGCACTCAACTGGTAGGGCAGAACCGCCTTGAACTGTTGCTGTTCCGTCTGGAAGGCAAGCAGTTATATGGGATTAACGTGTTCAAGGTAAAAGAGGTGCTTCAGTGCCCAAAACTTACCCACATGCCCAAATCCAGTCCGATTGTGCGCGGAGTGGCGAATATTCGTGGCGGGACGATCCCGATCCTCGATCTGGCGATGGCAACGGGTTCGGCGGCGCTGGGCGGCGTCGACAATGCGTTCGTCATCATTACCGAATACAACACCAAGATTCAGGGCTTTCTGGTGCATTCGGTCGAACGCATCGTGAACATGAACTGGGAAGACATTCATCCACCACCCAAGGGCACCGGTCGCGACCACTACCTGACGGCAGTGACGCGTATCGATAACCAGTTGGTGGAAATCATCGACGTGGAGAAAATCCTCGCCGAGGTGGCCCCGGTGTCGGAGAACATTTCTGCCGGCGTCGTGAGCGCAGAGGTGCAACACAAGGCGGTGTCGTTGCGGGTACTGACAGTCGATGACTCATCGGTGGCACGCAAACAGGTGACCCGCTGCCTGCAGACCGTAGGCGTTGAAGTGACGGCGCTGAATGATGGCCGGCAGGCACTTGAGTTCTTGCGCAAGCTGGTGGACGAGGGCAAAAAACCGGAAGAAGAGTTCCTCATGATGATCTCCGACATTGAAATGCCGGAGATGGACGGCTACACCTTGACTGCCGAGATCCGTAGCGATCCGCGCATGCAGAAACTGCACATCGTCCTGCATACTTCCCTGTCGGGGGTGTTTAACCAGGCGATGGTGAAGAAAGTGGGCGCCGATGATTTTCTGGCCAAGTTTCGGCCGGACGATTTGGCAGCTAGAGTGGTAGATCGTATCAAGGCAGCAGATATCAGCTGAGGAGGGATTTCCCTCCTTGCTGTTCACATGATTTGAGAGGCGGCATGTCTACAGGTAATTTGGATTTTGAACAGTTCCGGGTCTTCCTGGAAAAGGCCTGTGGCATTTTGCTGGGTGAAAACAAGCAATACCTGGTATCCAGCCGCCTTAACAAGCTGATGGAGCAGCAGGGCATCAAGTCGCTGAGCGAGTTGATCCAGCGCATCCAGACCCAGCCCCGCAGCGGCCTGCGTGAGCAGGTGGTGGACGCCATGACCACCAACGAAACCCTGTGGTTTCGTGATACTTATCCGTTCGAGGTACTAAAGACCAAAGTTCTACCCGAGCAGATCAAGGCCAGTCCTGGCCTGCGTCCACGCATCTGGTCGGCGGCCTGTTCATCGGGACAGGAGCCGTATTCGTTGTCTATGTCCATCGATGAGTTCGAGCGCAGCAACCCGGGGCAATTGAAGTCCGGCGCGCAGATCGTGGCGACGGATTTGTCGGGCAGTATGTTGAACAACTGCAAGACCGGTGAGTACGACAGCCTGGCCATCGGTCGGGGGTTGTCGCCGGACCGGTTGCAGCGTTATTTCGATCAGAAGACGCCGGGCCGCTGGACGGTGAAGACGCCGATCAAGAGCCGGGTGGAATTTCGCTCTTTTAACCTGCTGGACAGTTATGCAGCGTTGGGCAAGTTCGATATCGTGTTTTGCCGCAACGTGTTGATTTATTTTTCGGCCGAGGTGAAGAAGGACATCCTGCTGCGTATTCATTCGACGCTCAAGCCTGGGGGGTATCTGTTCCTCGGGGCGTCAGAGGCACTGAACGGATTGCCTGATCATTATCAGATGGTCCAGTGCAGCCCCGGGATCATCTATAAGGCCAAGTGAGTCTGCTGACTGATTGACGAAACCCGCTCCGGCGGGTTTTTCTTTTTGTCGCGTTGATTTTTCGTGTATCCGTTTTCGAGGGTGGCACTGAGTGCGGTTCCGCGCTTACAGCGGGTCGCTTTTTCCAAGAGTCGAAAAAGTAACCCACCGGAGGGGCAGAAAAGTCCCCGTCCTGGACGGAGCCTCAAGTAAGAAGGGCCGATACATAACCTGCTTTTCTCAACCAGCAGCGGCAAAAAAACGGCACTGCCCTTGCCGCTTTCCTCCCCCGCAGCGGAAATCACTTGCCGCTTTTCTGGCATCCCCACCGTCAAACCCCTCCGAAGCCCCACAAATACGGTCGTTCCAGAACATGGCACGCCGCTTGCTATCTCTCAGTCACGAACATCTGGTCAACCGGTAAAGGTTTCCCGACATGAGCATCAGCTTCGAAAACGCACTGGGCATTCACGAGAAAGCGCTGAACTTCCGCGCCCAACGTGCAGAAGTGCTGGCCAACAACATCACAAACGCCGACACGCCCAACTACAAGGCGCGTGACCTGGACTTTTCCAAGGTGTTGGCTGCCCAAAGCGACAAGGCCAACAACGGCACCTTTGACCTGAACATGACCAACAGCCGCCACATCGAAGCTCAAGGCATGGACGTGGGCGAAGCAAACCTGCTCTATCGCACGCCGTCGCAACCGTCGCTGGACCAGAACACCGTCGACTCCCAGGTCGAAAATGCGAACTACGCCGAGAATGCCATCGGCTTCCAGGCCAGCTTCACGTTGCTCAACAGTAAGTTCAAAGGGCTGGTTGCAGCCCTGCGCGGAGAGTAATTCATGTCTCTATCCAGTGTTTTCAATATTGCCGGTAGCGGCATGAGTGCCCAGAACACTCGCCTGAACACCGTGGCCAGTAACATTGCCAACGCCGAAACCGTGTCCTCGAGTGTGGACAAAACCTACCGCGCCCGTCACCCGGTGTTCGCCACCGTGTTTCAGGGGCAGGAATCCGGCGACAGTGCTTCGCTGTTCGAAGACCAGGGCCAGGCCGGCACCGGCGTGCAGGTTTCCGGCATCGTCGAGGACACCTCGAACCTGGAAGCACGTTACGAGCCAAACCACCCGGCGGCCGACAAGAACGGTTACGTCTACTACCCGAACGTCAACGTCGTTAACGAGATGGCTGACATGATCTCGGCCAGTCGTTCGTTCCAGACCAATGCGGAAGTCATGAACACCGCGAAAACCATGATGCAGAAGGTGCTGACCCTGGGTCAGTGATAAGGGGCGAAAGTCATGACGGTTACTAACACCAGCAACGATGCCTCGGCGGCATTGCTCAAGTCGCTGCAATCGACCGGCACCACGTCGAGCACGAGCAGTACCTCCAGCTCTGCAAGCACAGCCAGCAGCACCGGCACCAGCTCGCTGGGCAAGGATTCGTTCCTCAAGCTGCTGGTCACCCAGATGCAGAACCAGAACCCGCTTGATCCGCAGGATAACAGCGAGTTCGTGGCGCAGTTGGCGCAGTTCAGCAGCCTGGAAACCATGCAGAACCTGAGCAGCACGGTCGACTCGATCAGCACGCAGTATCAGTCGTCCCAGGCACTGCAGGCGTCCTCGCTGGTTGGGCGTTCAGTGGTTGTCGACGCAGGCGCCACTTCGGTGGACACCTCGACCGGGCTGACCGGCTCGGTGGTCCTGCCGTCCTCCAGCTCCGCGACCACGGTCAAGGTCTACGACTCGGCAGGCTCTGTCGTGCGCACCCTTGATCTGGGCACCCAGGCGGCCGGCACCGCCAGCTTCACCTGGGACGGTAAGGATGAAAGCGGCGAAACGCTGGCGTCGGGTAACTACAGTTTCGTCGCCAACGGCAGTCTCGATGGCACCAGCACGGCGCTGACCACCTACCTGCCGGCCACTGTCAGCAGCGTCACCATGGGGACCAGCGGGGCGGACATGACGCTCAATCTGGCCAGCGGCAACAGTATTGCATTGTCCAAAGTACAGAAAATCGGAATTTGAAGCCGGCTAGACGGCGCAGGAGTGAACCATGTCTTTCAACGTTGGCCTTAGCGGGCTTTATGCAGCAAACAAAAGTCTGGACGTTACCGGCAACAACATTGCCAACGTGGCGACCACTGGCTTCAAATCTTCTCGTGCAGAGTTTGCCGACCAGTACGCGCAATCGATTCGCGGCACGTCCGGTGCCACGTCTACCGGCAGTGGTGTAACCACCGCGGCAGTTTCGCAGCAGTTCACCCAGGGTTCGTTGAACACCGGCACCGGGCGTAGCCTGGATTTGGCCATCAACGGCAATGGCTTCTTCATGGTCAGTAACAACGGCGACAAGCTGTATACCCGCGCCGGTGCGTTCCATACCGACTCGAACGGGTATGTTATCGATGAGTCGGGCAACAACCTGCAAGGGTACAGCCTGGATTCCAGCGGCAATTTGGCCACTGGCGTACTTAGCAGCTTACGGATCGACTCCTCCAACCTGTCGCCCAAGAGCACCAGCACGATCACCATGGCGTCGAACCTCAACTCTTCCGCGACCGTGCCAACCGTGACGACGTTCGATCCGAGTGATTCCACCAGTTACAACACGACTTGGAGTACGCCTATCTACGATAGCCAGGGCAATGAGCACTCTCTGAGCCAATATTTCGCCAAGACCGACACCAATACCTGGACCATGTACAGCTTGATCGACGGGCGAAGCATTTCGACCCCAAGCTCGACGACAGCTGATGCCACCAAATTGACGTTCGACTCGTCAGGCAATTTGATTACCACCGGTACCGGTGCGCCCGACGTTACTGATTCGCCTAATATTTCAATCGGTACCGACGGCATCTTTACTGTTAACAATTGGGTGCCTGCTGCCGCGACCACCGTTGGCAGTACCACGACGTGGGCCAGTAATGGAGCGTCCGGTAATGCTACCGGCATGAAGCTCAACATGTTGGCGACCACCCAAACCAACTCGGCAGCTGGCGCGATTTCCAACCCTCAAGACGGTTACGCCACCGGGCAGATCAGTGCCATGAACGTCGATGCGACGGGCAACATCTTCGCCTCATACACCAACGGTCAATCCAAAGTGATTGGCCAGGTATCGCTGACCAACTTTGCCAACGTCCAGGGGCTGGCGCCGGCAGGTGGTACCAACTGGCGTGAGACCTACGCATCGGGAACGCCGGTTACCGGCGCGCCTGAGTCGGGTACGCTGGGATCGTTGACCGGGCAGGCGCTCGAAGAATCCAACGTCGATCTGACCAGCGAACTGGTCAACCTGATCAAGGCGCAGAGCAACTATCAGGCGAACGCCAAGACGATCTCGACTGAAAGCACCATCATGCAGACCACCATTCAGATGACCTGATAGCGCTGGAACGCTTTCACCAAGCCCCTCCCGCGAGGGGCTTTTTTGTGTTTTCCTGACCGTTGGGGCTCGGCCCGGAACTGGCGCTGTCAACTGCGGCCGCTGTGGCTTTTCATGCCCATACGCAGAACTGCATCAACACGTCATCTGCGCAAGTGAGGTTGATCCAGGCGCCAATCCGTCGACCTGAGTCCCAGGGTGAAAACAATAATCGCTGCCTCGCGTCGCGTGGGTGTGCATCCTCGAACGCTCTGCGTTACCAGATCGGCGCTCCGCCCAGCGTTATCTGCAGATCATATTGAACAATCCGACTTCACAAACCTGCCACTGACCTTGGTCCAACCCTTTCCTGGGCTGGTCTGGGCGCAGACCGTCTTGTGCTTGCCCTGCCACAGGTAATAAGGCGCAGTCTCGGCAAGCGTCAGTGTCGAACAGGCGCCGAGGGCGAGGAGGAGGGTGAGGCGCAAACGCATGACGAATTCCCGTTGGTAAAAGACTAGCGAGCTAAGCCGCTGCAATTATCGCTCCGGCAAGGAAATTTTTTTGGCGCAGATGGCGCCGTTTTCTGCTGAATGTGGCGGTCCACCGTCGCGGCGAGGCCCCGCGCCGGTCTTACACCGGGCTGGCGCCCAATAACCATTGGCAAATCAGCGCTTTGTATCACGCCTGAAAAACTGGTTCGATTATTGCTATTACCTCTGCAGTACAGCTACAGGCGGCAAGCGTCTGGCAGAGGAGGAAGACTGTGGACAAGTTGCTTTACGTGGCCATGAGCGGGGCGTCGGAAAATGCCATCGCGCAAAAGGCCCATGCCAACAACCTGGCGAACGTCTCGACCAACGGATTTCAGCGCGACCTCGAACAGGCCCGCTCGATGCCGGTGTTTGGTGAGGTCAATCCGTCGCGCGCTTATGCCATGAGCGAGCGTCCCGGCACCGACTTCAGCCAGGGTTCGATGATCGATACCGGTCGCGATCTGGACGTTGCCGTCAAAGGCAATGGCTGGATGGCCGTGCAGACGCCGGACGGCGGTGAAGCCTACACCCGCACCTCCAGCATGAATATTGACGCGTTGGGCGTGCTGCGCGATGGCAATGGTTTGCCGGTCATGGGCAACAGCGGGCCGATCGCCGTGCCGCCTCAGCAGCAGATTGAAATCGGCGCCGACGGCACCATCAGCCTGCGTTCGCTCGGTGAGAGCCCGAAAGTGATGGCCCAGATCGACCGTATCAAGTTGGTCAAGCCGGACTTGAAGAACATGGAAAAAGGCCCCGACGGTCTGATGCACACCAAAGACGGCAAACCGGCGCAGGCCGATGCCGACGTGCAGGTGGAATCGGGATTTCTGCAGTCGAGCAACGTCAACGCCGTCGACGAAATGACGTCGGTGCTGGCCTTGTCCCGGCAATTCGAACTGCACATCAAAATGATGAAGACCGCCGAGCAGGATGACGAGTCGATGGCTCGCGTCTTGCAAATGGGCTAATGACTGACAGCTTGCGCCGACAATCAGGCGCTCGAGGAGATTAAGAATGCTTCCGGCACTCTACGTAGCTAAAACCGGCCTTGCCGCTCAGGACACCAACCTGACGACCATTTCGAACAACTTGGCCAACGTGTCGACCACCGGTTTCAAAAGTGATCGCGCCGAATTTCAGGACCTTTTGTACCAGATCAAGCGTCAGCCAGGCGCCCAGTCCACTCAGGACAGCGAGCTGCCTTCAGGTCTGCAACTGGGTACCGGCGTGCGCATCGTCGGCACGCAGAAGAACTTTACGGCCGGCAGCCTGCAAACCACCAACCAGCCGCTGGACATGGCGGTCAACGGTCGGGGTTTCTTCCAGATTCGTCAGCCTGACGGCACTGTGGCCTACACCCGCGACGGTACATTCCATCTGGACAGCAATGGTCAAATCGTCACCGCCAACGGCTACGCGCTGGAACCTGCGATCGTCGTCCCGCAAGACTCGCAGACATTCACGGTAGGCGAAGACGGCACGGTGTCGATCACCACGTCCACCAACACCGCCACGCCGCAGGTCATCGGCAATATTCAGACCGCCGACTTCATCAACCCGGCCGGGCTGCAATCGGAAGGCGGCAACCTGTACCTGGAAACCGCTTCCAGCGGCGCTCCACAAGTCGGTACGCCAGGGCTGACGGGGCTGGGTGTGATCAAACAGAACACCCTGGAAAACTCCAACGTCAGCACCGTGGAGGAGCTGGTGAACATGATCACCACCCAGCGCGCCTACGAGATGAACTCCAAAGTCATTTCCACCGCCGACTCGATGCTGCAGTACGTCACTCAGAATCTTTGACGCGCGGCGGTAAACGGAACCTGAAACGCCTGATGTCCTGCAATAAACACCTGATCAATCCGATGGGGCGCCTGAAACGCCTGCTACACCGCGAGGTTTTAAGTGTCATGAAACGGCTTTCTGTATTGCGGCTTTCCCTGTTGGCAGCACCGCTGTGCGGTATCGCGCTGTTGACCGGTTGCGTTGCGCCCTCGGCCAAACCCAATGACCCTTACTACGCGCCGGTGTTGCCTCGAACGCCGCTGCCGTCGGCGGCGAACAACGGCTCGATCTATCAGGCCGGTTTCGAGCAGAATCTCTACGGCGACCGCAAGGCGTACCGGGTCGGTGACATCATCACCATCACCCTCTCCGAGAAAATGGCTGCCAGCAAGGCCGCCAGTTCCGGCATCAGCAAGACCAGCAAAACCAGCCTGGGCCTGACGTCGCTGTTCGGTGCCGGTGTCAGTACCAGCAACCCGGTGGGCGGCGGCAACCTGAGCCTGGACGCCGGCTACAGCGGCGACCGCGCGACCAAGGGCGACGGCAAGGCGGCGCAGAGCAACAGCCTGACCGGTTCGATCACGGTCACCGTGGCCGACGTGCTGCCCAACGGCATCCTCTCGGTGCGCGGCGAAAAGTGGATGACGCTGAACACCGGTGATGAGCTGGTGCGGATTGCCGGCCTCATCCGGGCCGATGACATCGCCACGGACAACACCGTGTCGTCCACTCGCGTGGCCGATGCACGGATCACTTATTCCGGTACAGGGGCATTTGCCGATTCCAGTCAGCCAGGCTGGTTCGACCGATTCTTCCTCAGCCCGTTGTTCCCTTTCTGATACCGGGATAGCCATGATCACGTTCAAGCAGCTGATAGCAGCGGCACTGTTGTTCACCGCGGCCCTGGGTGCTCACGCCGAGCGCCTGAAGGACATTGCCAGTATCTCTGGCGTGCGCACCAACCAGTTGATCGGTTACGGTCTGGTGGTGGGTCTGAACGGCACGGGTGACCAGACCACGCAGACGCCGTTTACCCTGCAGACCTTCAATAACATGCTCTCGCAGTTCGGCATCAAGGTGCCGGCAGGTTCGGGCACCGTGCAGTTGAAGAACGTCGCAGCGGTGGCGGTGTACGCCGATTTGCCGCCGTTCGCCAAACCGGGTCAGCAGATCGACATCACGGTGTCGTCCATCGGTAACTCGAAAAGCCTGCGCGGCGGTGCCCTGTTAATGACGCCGATGAAGGGTATCGACGGCAACGTCTACGCGGTCGCTCAGGGCAACCTGGTGGTCGGCGGTTTTGACGCCGAAGGCCGTGATGGCTCGAAGATCACCGTCAACGTTCCGTCCTCGGGGCGTATTCCTGGCGGTGCGTCGGTCGAACGCGCGGTGCCGAGCGGTTTTAATCAGGGCAACTCGCTGACCCTGAACCTCAATCGCAATGACTTCACCACAGCCAAGCGCATCGTCGACAAAATCAACGACATGCTCGGCCCAGGCGTCGCCCAAGCGGTGGATGGCGGCTCCGTGCGCGTGACTGCGCCGTTGGACCCCAATCAGCGCGTCGACTACCTGTCGGTGCTGGAAAACCTGGAAATCGATCCGGGCCAGACCTCGGCCAAAGTCATCATCAACTCGCGTACCGGCACCATTGTGATCGGCCAGAACGTTAAGGTTTCGCCTGCGGCTGTTACCCACGGCAGCCTTACCGTGACCATCACCGAGGACCCTGTGGTCAGCCAGCCGGGTGCGTTCTCCAACGGCCAGACCGCCGTGGTGCCGCGCTCGAAGGTCAACGCAGCGCAGGAAATGCACCCAATGTTCAAGTTCGGCCCTGGCACCACGCTTGACGAGATCGTGCGTGCGGTCAACCAGGTGGGCGCGGCGCCAGGCGACCTGATGGCGATTCTCGAAGCACTGAAACAGGCCGGCGCGCTGCAAGCCGACCTGATCGTGATTTAAGGTAAGCGAGCATGAGTATTCCCAGCGGCGGTGTGTCTTCGGGCGATTCGGGGGCGTATACCGACCTCAATCGTCTGACCGCCATGAAGAATGGCGACCGCGACAGCGATGCGAATCTCAAGAAAGTGGCGCAGGAGTTCGAGTCGCTGTTCGTCAGCCAAATGCTCAAGGCCATGCGTTCGGCCAACGAAGTGCTGGCCAAGGATAACCCGATGAACACCGCGGCAACGCGGCAGTATCAGGACATGTACGACCAGCAACTGTCGGTGAGCATGTCGCGCGAGGGTGGAGGTATCGGTCTGCAGGACGTGCTGATGCGCCAACTGTCCAAGATCAAGGCCGGCACCGTTGCGCCCGCCACTGCTGATACCACGGCAGCCGCCAAGACAGACGCCAGCCAGGCGACGCCTGCTCTGGCGACGCGAGTTGCCCAGCGACCGCTGTGGGCTACGCGCTCGGTGACCGCCGCTGCGACCGCTGCCGACGGCACGCCACACAACGACGTCGCAGCGCTCAATTCGCGTCGTCTTTCGCTGCCAAGCAAATTGAGCGACCGGATCATGGCCGGCATCGTTCCCAACACAGCCGCCACACAGGATGCGGCCGCCAGCGCTACCACGCTGAAAAACCGTATTGCTGTTTCCAACGCCGTGGCCGCCGCTAAAAAGGCAGGCAGCAATGGCGACTGGACCATTGGACCGGAATACACCGCGCAGGCCGACGCGTATGTGCGCAACCGGGTGCAGACGCCCTTGGCGCCCGGCAAGGCGGCATTCGCCAACGCCGACGAGTTTGTCGCGACCATGCTGCCCTTGGCCAAGGACGCTGCCGCCCGTATCGGCGTCGACCCAACGGTGCTGGTGGCCCAGGCCGCGCTGGAAACCGGCTGGGGTAAATCGATCATGCGTCAATCCGACGGCAGCAGCAGTCACAACCTGTTCGGCATCAAGGCCCAGGGCGGTTGGCAGGGACCTGAAGCGCGCGCCATCACCAGCGAGTTCCGCGACGGCCAGATGGTCAAGGAAACGGCGGACTTCCGCTCCTATGATTCGTACGCCAGCAGCTTCCACGACCTGGTGAGCTTCCTGCAGAACAACAGCCGCTATCAAGCTACGCTGAAATCGGCCGATAACCCGGAACAGTTTGTGAAAGAGCTGCAGAAAGCCGGTTACGCCACCGACCCGGGTTATGCCAGCAAGATTTCTCACATAGCAAAACAGATGAAGAGCTACCAGAACTACGCAGCCGCATCGGGCTCTTCCACGACTTTATAAGGTTTGAACCATGTCACTGATCTCAATCGGGCTTTCAGGGTTGACCGCCAGCAACGCCGCGATGAACACCACTGGCAACAACACGGCCAACGTCAACACGCAGGGCTACTCGCGCCAGCAGGTGCTGACCACTGCCAGTGCGCAGCAGAATATCGGCGTCGGTTTCATCGGCACCGGCACCACGCTGTCTGACGTGCGTCGCATCTACAATGGCTACCTCGATACCCAATTGCAGACCAGTACGTCGCTCGACTCCGACGCCCAGGCCTACCTCGGTCAGGCCAGCAAGCTGGACTCGATGCTGTCGAGCAGCTCGACCGGCGTCAGCACCGTGCTGAGTAATTTCTTCACCAAGTTGCAGGCGCTTTCGGACAAACCGACCGACTCCGCCGCGCGTACCGATTTTCTGACCAGCGCCTCGGCGCTGACTGCGCAATTCAACGCGATTTCTTCGCAGATGAAAGACCAGAACGCGACGATCAATACGCAGATGACCGCGGTCGCAGGGCAGGTCAATTCGCTGGCGTCTTCGATCGCTGACCTGAACAAGCAGATCACTCAGGCCCAGGCCTCCGGTAGCCAGCCGAACTCGCTGCTCGATTCGCGTAACGAAGCGGTGCGTCAACTCAATGATCTGGTGGGCGCCAAAGTCGTCGAATCCAACAGCAGCTATGACGTCTACATCGGCACCGGCCAACCGCTGGTCACAGGCACCACGGCCAATACTCTGTCTGCGACGCCGAGTGACGCCGATCCGAGCGTTTATTCGCTCAAGCTCAATTATCAGAACAGCAGCGTGGATGTGACCGGTGTCGTCACCGGCGGTACGCTGGGTGGTCTGGTGCGCTACCGCAGCGACGTGCTGCAACCGGCGGCCAGCGAGCTGGGCCGCCTGGCGGTGGTTGCTGCCGATCAGGTCAACCAGCAGATGAACCAGGGCGTTGATGCCAACGGCAACTACGGCAGCAACTTGTTCAACAGCATCAACGATACAAGTCTGACCAGTCAGCGCAGCCTGGCTAACGCGAAAAACGCCCAGACATCCGGCAACTTTGCTGTTTCGATCAGCGACACCGGCGCATTGACCACTAACAACTATCAGGTGACGTTCACCGACGCCAGCGGCCAGTACAGCGTCAAGCGTCTGTCTGATGGCAAAGACATGGGCTCGTACAACACCAGTGACAGCAGCGCCCCGGTCATCGATGGGTTCTCGCTCAAGTTCACCGGCAGCTCCGCCGAGGGCGACAGCTTCAAGATCAGCCCGACGGCCACCGGCGCCGCCAACATCAAGACGGTGATGACCGACCCCAAAGCCATCGCCACCGCAGCAGCGCTGACGGGCACCGCGGGTGCGAGTAACAAAGGCTCGGCGACGTTCACTCAGCCAACCCTCAATACCCTGGCCGATATCTACGACACCACGGCCACTACCGATCTGCGCAGCGCCATCAGTGGTGCGACGCCAATGCGTCTGGTACTGGGCGACGTCACCAATGGCGCCCAGTCCTATTCACTGATCGATGCCAATGGCGCGGCCGTCAAGGACAAGGACGGTAACGCGATCACCGGCAACGTGGTTCAGGGACAGAGCAACGATATCTCCCTGAATGTGGGGTACACCGATTCTACGGGCACGGCGCAGTCGTTCAGTATCGGCATGACCCTCTCCGGTTCGGCCACCAGTGGCGATACTTACAGCATCGCGCTCACGGGCGCTGGCTCTGCGGATAACCGCAACTCGCAGACGGCGCTAACGCTGCAGACCAAGCAGACGGTCGACAACTCGTTGGGCAATGGCACGGGCATGAGCCTCAGTGGCGCCAACAGCAACATGATCACCACGGTCGGTTCCAAGGCGGCTCAGGCCAAGAACGATGCCACGGCGACCACTGCCGTGCTGACCCAGGCCAAATCTGCGCGCGACAGCGTTTCCGGCGTGTCGCTGGATGAAGAGGCGGCTGACCTGCTCAAGTATCAGCAGTACTACACCGCGTCGTCGCAGATCATCAAAGCGGCTCAAACCATCTTCAGCACGCTGATCAACAGTCTTTAAGGAGTCGTAATTCATGCGTATTTCCACCGCTCAGTTTTACGAGACCAGTGCTGCGAACTACTCGCGTAACTACGCCAATACCACCAAGACCAGCGACGAGGTGGCCAGTCAGATCAAGCTCAATACGGCGGCCGACGATCCGGTCGGCGCAGCTCGCGTTCTGCAACTGCAGCAGATGGGTACCCAGCTTAATCAGTACAAGTCCAACATCGACAGCATTAATACCGGTGTGGTCCAGACCGAGACGGCGATGACGTCCATCACCCAGGCGATCCAGCGCGCCCAGGAACTGGTGCTGGGGGCCAATGACGCCACCTTTACCGACAAGGACCGCCAGGCCAACGCGGCCGAGCTCAAGCAGCTGCAGACGCAAATCCTTGGCCTGATGAACAGCAAGGACGCCAACGGTTCGTATCTGTTCGCCGGTTCCAAATCCACCACCGAGCCCTACGTGGTCAATCCCGATGGCACCTATAGCTATCAGGGCGACCAAACGCGCAACATGCTGGACATCGGCAGCGGCATTTCCATGGCCAGCAATACCACTGGCTGGGACGCCTTCGAGCAGGCGGTCAACACGACACGCACCACGGCCAGCCTGACCTCGCCGACCACCGACGACGGGATGATTTCCTTGTCCGGCGGCAGCGTCAGCGACACGGCTGCCTACAACAGCAAGTTCACGACCGGTCAGCCTTACAGCATCAGCTTCACCAATGGCAGCCAGTACACGATCCTCGACAAGGATGGTACTGACGTCACCGGCGAGGCGAGCCAGGCAGGCAAGTTCGCCACCACCAGCGGTGCGTCTCAGGCCATCACGTTCCGTGGCCTGGAAATGAGCCTGAACATCAACCTGACGACTGCGCAGTACGGCAGCTCCGCTGAAGCCGACGCCGCGATGACAGCATCGCCACATACCTTCGAGCTGGCAGTGTCACCGAGCACCGTCAGTACCGCTCGCCTGCCAAGTAACTCGTCGAGCTCCACGGTCATCACCAGCTCCAAGGTCACCGATCAGGCGACGTTCGACAAGACGTTCCCAAATGGCGGGGCGGTGCTGCGTTTTTCCGACGCCACCACGTTCAGCCTGTACGCAGCACCCTACGATGCGGCGACCAGCAAGCCGGTGTCCACCGGCACGCTGAGCGGATCGCCGGTTGCCAACCAGGCGGTCGCCGCGGGTGTGACCTTTACCTTCAGTGGTACTCCACCGTCGCTGGCCAGCGGTGATCAGTTCACCGCGTCGTCGTCGACCCAGCAAACGCAGAACGTGCTCAATACCCTGTCGAACGTGATCACTGCGCTCAATGGCAAGGTCGATGGCGATCCGGTTGCAGCGCAAAAACTGCAGGCCACGCTGACCTCGACCATCGGCAACCTCACCAGTGCCTCCAATCAGATCTCCAATGCGGTCAGTGACGGCGGTGCAAGGTCCAGGACCGCGACCGACCAGGGTGTTACTAACCAGAACCTGATTGATAACGGCACGACCGAAGCAGGTACCATCACCGCCTCCGATCCGGTGGACGCCATTGCGCGCCTGACCCTGCAAAAGACCATGTTGCAGGCCTCGCAACTGGTCTTCACGCAACTGTCTGCGCTGAATTTGTTCAGCAAGTTGTAATCATCCCATTGCAAGGCGAGGCCGGATTCATCCGGCTTCGCCACCGCTGAGTCTCTATCGTTAATATCAGCGGCAAGTCCTTCCTTCCCGCGAGGAAACGCGCCGCTCAGTGAGCCCGCCCGTGAATTCAGCTCCTCTGGTCAGCATCGTCATACCCGCCTACAACCCGCGCTTTTTCCGTCGGGCGCTGCTGGATGCCCTGGCGCAGACGTGGCAGCCGTTGGAGGTGGTGGTCTGTGATGACAGCCAGGGCGATGAAATCGAGCAGATCGTCGAACAGCTGACAGGGACGGGGTCTGCAACGTTGCGTTACGTTCGCAACCCCAGACGTCAGGGCTTTGTCGGCAACTTGCTGGTAGGCCTGAACGAGGCCCGTGGGCAGTTCATCAAGTTCCTGTGCGATGACGACCGGCTGTTTCCTGCCGCAGTTGCCCGGCAGGCGCAGGTGCTGGATAAGCATGACGACGTCAGTCTGGTGCTGGCTCAGCGCTATTTCTGCGATCCGGATGACATCCAACTGCCCGCGCGCATCGAGAACTGCCCCCTCGCCGAAGTCAGTGCGTTGTTCTACGGTGCTGACCTGCTGTCGGTCTTTGATATCTCCCCGACCAACTTTCTGGGCGGCTTTACCAGTTCGCTGATGCGCAGCAGCGATGTGGCGCAGATTCTGCCCGCCCTCAGAGAGGTCGGGGACGGGTTCACGGCGCTGGTCGATTTTGCGCTGTACATCTGTCTGCTCAAGCGCGGCAACATGGTCATGCTCAACGATGTGCTCAGCGCCGAGCGCTTGCACCCCGAGCGCTTCAGCCGCCAGCAGGCGGTCATTGACCGGGTCGACGGTGAGCGCGACTGGCTCAGGGAGATGCTCAAGGCACGTGCAGGCGAGGACGCACCTGATTACGGCTGGGTCCGTTTTGTACCCCTGGCTGAGGCGTATGACGAATCCCGCGTATGGCAGGAGTTGCCGCTCAGTCGCATGCTGGGTGACCGACAGGCCGTGCTGCCATGGCGGGTCGGCAGCGACAGCGAAAGTTTTGCCGGGTTGTATCAGCAATGGCTGAGTTATCGCACGCTGTTCGGCGCCGAGCGGGCGCGTGTTCCCGATATCGTCTCTACCTGGCCGGTGCAGCCCAAGCTGGTGGCGGTGGTTCTTGACCCGTCTGGCAGTCCGGCCAGTCTGGCACTGACGCTGGAAAGCCTCGAAGCCCAGCTGTATCCACCGGAGTTGATTCTGGTGCTGTCCGCCAGCTGTGAAGAGGCGGTGCTGCACGAGCGGGTATTTACGCTGCCGGCGCAAGCCGACTGGGTGACGCAGTTGAACACGCTTGTGCCTCAGTTGCAGCGCGTCGACTGGCTGTACCTGTTGCGCGCCGGTGATCGCCTGATCGATTGCGCGCTGCTGATCCTGGCCGAACGCATCGCTTCAACAGCCGATGTGTTGTGCATCTACAGCGACGAGGGTGCCTTGCACAAAGGCGAGTCGGCAGAGCCCGTGTTCAAGCCCGGTTTCAACCTCGATCTGCTGCGCAGTTATCCCTACGTCGGCCGGGTGCTGGCCTTCCAACTGGAGGCGATCACCGGGCTCGGCGGTTTCGACCCGCGTTATGGCGAACTGGCGCCTCACGATGCGATCTGGCGTCTGTTCGAGGCGCGCGGTGCCGTCGTGCATCACGTGGCCGAAATTCTGGTCGAGTCCCAACTGGCCTTTGATCAGTGGCTCAAACTCGATCAGGTGGTCGAACAAAGCGCCGAAGTGCTCAAGGCGCATTTGCTGCGCCTGGGTATAGAACATCGTTTGCATGAGACCGAGCAGCCGCTGATCAATCAGGTTCAATACCTCAGTGTCGATCAGCCGCTGGTGTCGGTGGTCATCGTCCATAAGGACCAGTTGGCCGCGTTGCAGCGTTGCATTGAAACGATGCTGACCCACACCGCCTACGGCAATTACGAAGTGCTGATCGTCGATCACGGCAGCCTGGGCGTAGACGCGCGCGCCTGGCTGGCTGACATGCAGGCCGTAGGCGGCGACAAACTCAGAGTGGTGCATTACGCAGGGCAGGGCAACGCTGGCGACATTCGCAATTACGCCGCGTCTCTGGCGCGCGGCGACTACCTGTTGATGCTCAGCGTGTATGCGGTGGTCGCTAATGCCGACTGGCTCGACGAGTTGCTCAATCATGGGCGCAGATCTGAGGTGGGCGTGGTCGGCGGCAAGCTGTTCAGCGCCGAAGGCTATGTGCTCCAGGCTGGGCTCATTTTGGGTTACCACGGGCCCGCCGGTCCGGCTTTCTTCGGCGAGCCACTGAACGCTGCGGGCCATTTGCTGCGTCTGAAGGCAACGCAGAACCTGAGCGCCGTGGGGCCCGAATGCCTGTTGGTGCGTCGGGCCCTGTTCGAGCAACTGGGCGGGCTCGACAGCACCGGCTTCACGGGCAGCCTGAATGAAGTAGACCTTTGCCTGCGGGCGCGTCAATCCGGTTATCTGGTGGTCTGGGCGCCACGAGCGTTGTTGGCCGTAGGTGCGTTGCCGGTGGTCGAGCAGCAGCGAGAAAAACAGCTTCAGATCAACGATCAACAGGCGTTCTATCTGCGCTGGTTGCCGACCGTGGCTCGCGATCCGGCCTATAACCCCAACCTGCGTCTGACCGGCTCGTTTTACAGCCTTGAGCCGGGCCTTAAAAAAGGCTGGAATCCTTATTCGACAAGACGCTTGCCCAATGTTCTGGCAATGCCCGTCAACAGCACGGCCGTCGGGCATTACCGCGTTTCCCAACCGTTTCTGGAACTGGAGGCCGATGGCCGCATCGAGGGGCGCCTGAGCTATGACTCGCCGTCGATCATCGATCTGGAGCGCCAGTCGCCCGATGTGATCATCGTGCAGTGCCGCTACAGTCAGGCCTCGATCGATGAGGTCCTCAAGTTGAAGACCTACTCCAATGCGCGACGCATCTATGAGCTGGACGATTATGTGATCAGCGTGCCGAAGAAAAACGGTCACCTGCGCAGCATGCCGAGCAACATGGAGAGCATGGTCCGTCTGGGCACCAGCCTGTGTGATCGCGTCGTGGTCTCCACGACAGCGCTGGCCGATGCCCTGTCAGGGCTGCATCAGGACATTCGCGTGGTGCCGAACATGCTGGCTTCGCAATTGTGGAGCGGAGTGCGTAGTCAGCGGCAGACCTCTGGCAAGCCCCGGGTAGGCTGGGGCGGTGGTACCAGTCATGCGGGCGATCTGGAGATCATTGCCGATGTGGTGCGTGAACTGGCGGATCAGGTGGAGTGGGTGTTCTTCGGCATGTGCCCCGAGGCACTGAAACCCTACGTTCACGAATTCCACCCTGCGGTCGGGCTGCATGCCTACCCGGCCAAGCTTGCCAGCCTGAACCTCGATCTGGCGCTGGCCCCGCTGGAGTACCACATCTTCAATGACTGCAAAAGCAACCTGCGACTGCTGGAGTACGGCGCCTGCGGTTATCCGGTGATCTGCAGCGATACCCGGGCTTACGAGGGTTACCTGCCCTGTACCCGCATTATCAGCAACAGCACTGAAGAGTGGCTCGAAGCGATCCGCATGCACCTGGCCGACCCGGTTGCCAGCTATCGGATGGGCGATGAATTGAAAGAGATCGTGATGCGCGACTACATACTGCGTGGTGACAACCTCCAGCATTGGGTCAATGGCTGGCTGGCCGACTGAAAAACTTGCGTTTCCCGTACGGCGGGTGCCACTCGGACGCCCGCCGCGCTATCTCATCCCTCCTGCTCAGGCGAAACAGAGTTGGCGTGCTTCCTGCTACGTCAGGCGGATAACGCCATAAGTCATGCACCGCTGGCGCTGGCATGCGGCGAACGACGCATCCGCAGACAGGCCCTGATCAGCCCGGCCCGCAGCGTGTGCGCCGTTCACCGACAGTTTTCATGCCTTTGACGAAAAGCCTCTCACTGCCCCGCAGCGTGCAAGGCTTTCACGAACAACGTTTTTTTGACGCTTGGCCGGATTGCAGGAAAAACCTTATGGACAGTCACCAACTTTTGGGAAACACCATGTCGCTTGATGAGCAACTCACCCTTGTTGTCCTCACTCAGGACCGGCCGGCATTCTTGCGTCGGACATTGCAGTACTACAGCACGTTGCACGCGCGGGTGTTGGTTCTGGACTCTTCGCAACACGCCAACAGCGACATTGCTTCGCTGTTCGCTCAGGTGAGTTACCTGCATTTGCCGCAATTTGCCGAGCGCGCGGTGCAAAGCAAGATCGCCCACGGCGTCGAGCAGGTGACCACACCCTTCATGGCGCTGATCAGCGACGAAGACTTCCTGGTACACGACGGGTTGGTCCAGTCCGTGGATTTCCTGGCTGCGCAACCTGCATACGGTCTGTGCCACGGCTATTGCCTGATGTATCAGGCCCATGGTGACAAGGTCGAGTATCTGCGTCGCGACAAAAAGGTGCTGGAAGATTACGCATCCGATGACGCTGCAGAACGCGTGCTGAGCTTTCTGAATCAATACATTCCGCCATTTTATGCCGTGACGCGTACCTCATTGTTGAAGCAGTGGTTCGCAGCTTTACCGCAGGGCACCAGCGGCGAGCTGCAGGAATATGGTCACGCGTTCTTCCTGCTGGCCTGCGCCAAGGCACGCATCCTGCCGATTGCTTATGGGGTGCGCGAGCGCGAGCACCGCTTCTGCGATCAACAGACCAACATGCTTAAAAAGCTGGGCAGCACCGCGCCCGAGGCGATGGTTGAGCGTCAGCAATTTGCCAGCTTCCTGGCTTCTCTTGAGACGGGACTCGAACCTCTGAGCGTGCCTGCGCGCGTCGAACTTGCGGTCTCGGGTTATGCGGCGCTGTGCGCCTGCCTGGATGAACAGCGTTCGCTCGGGCTGACCAGCATCGTTTCCTCGCGCTGGAATGACGTGTTCAGCCCTGCGGACCGGCAGTTCGGACCCCGTCAGTTCGTTGAGATGCCGTTTTACAACCAGGCGTTTTTCGACGTGTTGAACGAGATCGAGTTTTTGATCCACGCGATGCCTGCCGGCCAGTTGCAGATCGAGGCGCTTGAGGGTGTGTGGGTGCAGCAGGCGCTGCTGTTGCGCACCCACGCCAACGACAACCCTGAAACCATCGCCAACCGGCTATGGGAAGCAATGGCCCTGAATATTTTCAACCCGCACGTCGTCGAACCGCTGGCGACCCTGATGGCCCGCCAGGACGATCCGCAGGAAGCCGGCCAGATGTCTCGCTGGCTCGAACGCCTGACCTCGGTCAATCGTGAAGACCACCGGGTGCGCTTCGACCAGATGCCGTCCGGTCGCCTGCTGCAATGGCTTGACGCACGCAAGACTTCGGCAGCCGACGCGCAGGCCATCTCCAGCCACATTGCCGCGCAGGGCGCTGCGCCGCAATTTCTCATCCTGCTGTTGGACCTGGCTGATGACATGCACAGGTTGCAGGTCACGCTCGACAGTCTGGTCGAAGGCCACTGCAAGTCTTTCAAGGTGGTGGTCTTGACCACCGGCGAGCCGCCATCGACCACCAGCGCGCAGAACACGCTGCACTTTGTAAGAGTCACCAAAAACAGCTGGGTCGAGAAGATCAATCAGGCGGTCCAGCAGTCCTCTTGCAACTGGGTGCTGCTGGCTGAAGTGGGCGACGAGTTCATCCCGGGTGGGCTGTTGCGCGCCTCGCTGGAGTTGCAGGCTGCGCCGCAATGCCGTGCGGTGTTTGCCGACGAAATTCAACGCCTGCCTGGCGGCGCGCTGACCCACGTGATGCGCCCCGGTTTTAACCTTGACCTGTTGCAAAGCAATCCGAGCCAGATGTCCCGCCATTGGCTGCTGCGTCGCGACGTACTGCTGGACGCTGGCGGCTATTCGGCCGATTTCGCTCAGGCGCTGGAGTTCGAACTGCTGTTGCGCGTGATCGAACAGGGCGGCATGGGCTGGCTCGCGCATCTGGATGAGCCGTTGCTGGTCTGTGATGCGCCGACGGGTGAAGACAACCCGCAGCAGCGTCTGGCGCTGACGCGTCACCTGAACAATCGCGGTTACAAGGCGCAGGTGATTGCCGCCACGCCGGGCACCTGGCGTATCGACTACCGCCACAGCCAGCGCCCGCTGGTGTCAATCGTGTTGCCCTGCGCAGACGATCTGGCCGAGTTGCAGCGTTGTCTGGCGAGCGTCACCTTGCGTACGCGTTACGTCAGCTACGAGGTGCTGCTGGCTGACAATCACAGTCAGTCGCCTGAAATGGTCGAGTGGCTGGCGCGTCAGGAGAAAGGGCGCGTGCGCGTCGTACGGACCGAGGCGCGTCTGAGCAAGGCAGCCCTGATCAATACGGTCGCCGCGCAGGCCAAGGGCGAGTACCTGATCCTGTTGTCAGCTGACAGTGAAGTGATGGGGCCCAACTGGATTGATGCGCTGCTCAATCACGCTATGCGTCCCGAAGTGGGCGTCGTCGGCGCCAAACTCGTCGACCGCCAGGGCAACGTCAGCCAGGCCGGTCTGATTCTGGGCTTGAACGGGGGCGTCGGTTCGGCCTTTGTCGGTGAGACCAAGGATGCAGCGGGTTATCTGCAGCGCCTGCTGCTGGATCAGAGCTACTCTGCGGTATCGGATGCCTGCCTGATGGTGCGCAAGGAATTGTTCGACAGCGTCGGCGGCCTTGATCAGGAACAGTTCGCCGACGCTTTTGCGGATGTCGACCTGTGCCTCAAGCTGGGCCAGGCCGGTTATCTGACGGTGTGGACGCCGCAGGTGCAGGTCATTCACCCGGGCACGTTGCCGACGGCACCTTCGGCCTTGGCGGCGTTGCAGGGCAAATGGGCCGATGCATTCGCCCACGACCTTGCCTATAACAAGAACCTGACGCTCGCCGGCGAGGCGTTCACGCTGGGTAAGGCGTGCAGTTCAACTTGGGCGCAGTTGCTCCCCCAGTGATGCAAAGGTAGGGACACAATCATGTTCAACGGCAAGTCAGTATTGATCTCCGGCGCGACCGGCTCGTTCGGTCGCCAGTTCATCCGCACGCTGCTTGAACGCTATCAGCCTCGGCGCGTGGTGGTGTTCTCCCGCGATGAACTCAAGCAGTACGAAATGCAGCAGGAATTCAACGCGCCGTGCATGCGTTATTTTCTGGGTGACGTGCGCGATGCCGAGCGCTTGCAACAGGGCATGCGCGGTATCGACTACGTGGTCCACGCGGCCGCGCTCAAGCATGTGCCGGCGGCGGAGTACAACCCCACCGAATTCATCCGCACCAACGTCAACGGCGCCGAGAACATCATCGCGGCGGCCATTGCCAATGGCGTGAAAAAGGTCATCGCGCTGTCTACCGACAAGGCAGCCAGCCCGATCAACCTGTATGGCGCTACCAAACTGCTGTCGGACAAACTGTTCGTGGCCGCCAACAACATTGGCGGCGAGGAGCAGACCCGCTTTGCCGTGGTCCGCTACGGCAACGTTGCAGGCTCGCGCGGCTCGATCGTGCCGTTCTTCAACAAGCTGATCGCAGCCGGCGCTACGCAATTGCCGATTACCGATCCGCGCATGACCCGCTTCTGGATCACCCTGGATCACGGTGTGGATTTCGTGCTGCAAAGTTTCGAGCGCATGCACGGCGGCGAAGTGTTCGTGCCAAAGATCCCCTCGGTGCGCATCGTCGATCTGGCGCAGGCCATGGCCGCAGACCTGCCGCACAAGGTGGTCGGGATTCGCCCGGGCGAGAAGTTGCACGAGCTGATGGTGCCGCAGGATGACGCGCGCATGACCTTGGAATTCAAGGATCACTACACCATCGTGCCCTCGATCCGCTTCAACAACGTGGACACCGATTTCGCCATCGACGCGCTTGGCGAAACAGGGATTGCCGTGGCCGATGATTTTGAGTACCGCTCCGACACCAACCCGGACTTCATGTCGGTGCCCGCGATTCGCCAACTGCACGCCGACGTCACGCCATGATTCCCTACGGACGCCAGAGTCTTGACCAGGCGGACATCGATGCCGTGGTCGAGGTGCTCAAGTCGGACTGGCTGACCCAGGGCCCGACCATCGAGCGTTTTGAAGCCGCGATGGCCGAGCGCTGTGAAGCCGCTTTTGGCATTGCGGTGTGCAATGCCACGGCGGCCCTGCACATCGCCTGTCTGGCGGCGGGGTTGGGTGAGGGCGACGTGCTCTGGACCAGCCCTAATACGTTTCTGGCGTCGGCAAACTGCGGGCGTTACTGCGGCGCGGCGGTTGATTTTGTCGACATCGATCCGCTGACCTGGAACCTCGACTCCCATGCCCTCGCGCGTAAGCTTGAGGTCGCTGAACGCGACGGTAAGCTGCCGAAAATTTTGGTGGCGGTGGCGTTTTCAGGCCAGAGCTGTGATATGCGGGCGATTGCCCAGTTGTCGCGGCGTTACGGTTTTGTCGTCATCGAAGACGCCTCCCATGCCGTCGGTGCACGTTATGCAGGGCGTCCCGTGGGTTGCGGTGAATTCGCCGACATGACCGTGTTCAGCTTTCATCCTGTGAAAATCGTCACGACAGGGGAGGGCGGACTGGTCTTGACCAATCGCCCGGAATTGGCTGATCGTCTGCGTCGCTTGCGCAGCCACGGCATGACCCGCGATCCGGCGCAGATGGACGAGTCCAGCCACGGCCCCTGGTATTACCAACAGGTCGAACTGGGCTTCAATTACCGCATCACCGACATGCAGGCCGCACTGGGGCTTTCGCAGTTGAACAAGCTCGATGGCTTTCTGGCGCGGCGTCGCGAGCTGGTGGCCCGCTATCAGGCACTGCTCGCCGATCTGCCGTTGACATTGCCTGCCGCGCAGGCCGAGGCAGAATCGGCCTGGCACCTGTATGTGGTGCGCTTGCAGACCAGGCGTCTGTCGCGCAGCCATCGCGAGGTGTTCGAGGGCCTGCGCGCGGCAGGCATTGGGGTCAACCTGCATTACATTCCGGTGCATTTGCAGCCGTACTATCGCGACCTTGGCTTCAAGGTCGGCGACTTTCCCGAAGCTGAAGCCTATTACGCGCAAGCCATCAGCCTGCCGCTGTACCCGGCCATGACGAACGAGCAGCAGGATTTGGTCATTGATCGGCTGCGGCACCTGCTGGCCGATGGCCACGCGTCGGGCCTTTGACATGACCGTATCCGTTACCCTGAGCACCAGCGCTGTCGCGATCATTCCGGCGCGTGGCGGCAGTCAGCGAATTCCTCGCAAAAACCTGAAGCTGTTCAATGGCGAGCCGATGATTGTCGGCTCGATTCGCAAAGCGTTGGCCAGCGGCCTTTTCGAACGGGTGGTGGTCAGCACGGACGATGAAGAAACCGCCACCGTCGCCCGCGACCACGGGGCCGACGTGCCCTTCATGCGCCCCGCGGAACTGGCCGACGCGTTCACCGGCACAGCGCCGGTGATTCAGCACGCGATTCGCAGTCTGGATCGTCCTTACGATTTCGCTTGCTGTATCTACGCCACCGCACCTTTGTTGCAGGGGCGTTATCTGCGCCAGGGGCTGGAAGCATTGCGGGCAGCGCCGAACCAGTCCTATGCCTTCTCGGTTTGCGGGTTTGGTTTCCCGATCCAGCGCGCGCTGTTGATCACTGAGGACGGCAATCTCGATGCCATGCACCCCGAGTACCGGCATGTGCGCTCCCAGGACCTGCCAGCGGCCTATCAGGATGCCGCTCAATTCTATTGGGGGCGCAGTGAGGCCTGGCTGCGCGGCGACGTCATCTTCTCGCCGCGGAGCGTGCCGGTGATACTGCCGCGGCATTTGGTGCAGGACATCGATACCGAAGAAGACTGGGTGCGGGCCGAATACCTCTATGCAGCGCTCAAGGCTGGCGGAGAAATCGACGGGTGAGGGTGCTGATTCGGGCTGACGCCTCTATCGCCATCGGCAGCGGGCACGTTGCGCGCTGCCTGACACTGGCCCACGCCTTGCGCAAGCGAGGCGCCGACGTGCAGTTCGCGTGCAGGCTACTGTCCGGTCATCTGCTGCAACGTCTGCGCGAGCAGGGCTACACCGCCTTTGGTTTACCCCAGGCTGACCCGCAGGAGCAGGGCCAGGGCGGTTCACCTATCGAGGCGAGTTTGCCGTGGCAGACCGATATCGAGGCGCTGGCCGAAGCCTTGCAGGGCGAGCCGCCATTTGACTGGTTGATCGTCGATCACTACGGCCTGGATGCGCGGTGGGAGAGGGCGGCTGGACGGTTTGCCAGTCGCTTGATGGCCATCGACGACCTCGCCAATCGACCGCACGCCGCGGACGTGTTGCTTGACCAGAATTTTTCCGCACAGGTATCGGACAACCCTTACGCGCAGTGGATACCCCGTGATTGCCGGGCTTTGCTTGGTCCGCATTTCGCCTTGCTGCGCGACGAATTCCAGTGTCAGCCCATCGCCATCAAACCTCGGGTAGAACGGGTGTTGGTAAATTTCGGTGGTTTCGATGCCGCGTGTCAGGTGCACGCGAGCATGCTTGCGCTACAGGGCTTTAACGATCTGCAGGTGGACTTTGTCGCCGGGCTGCACAACCCTCAATGGGAAGCGATGACTGAATTGACACGGGGTCGCCCCACGTGGCGTTTGCATGGGCTGGTCGATGACTTCTTCGGGTTGATGCAACAGGCGGATCTGTTCGTCGGCGCGGGCGGCGCTACGACCTGGGAGCGTGCCGCGCTGGGCCTGCCGACGATCTGCATTTCGGTCGCCCCTAACCAGCAGCTCAATGCTCGACTGCTGGCCGAGGCAGGTATCCACCTGTACTTGGGCTCCCATGAGCAGTTGGATATGCAGCAACGCGTAAGGGCGATTGCAAGTCTGCTGGGCGGTGCGTCTCAGCGGCAGGCATTTGCCGAGCGTTCGCGAGGGCTGGTGGACGGTTACGGAGCCGGGCGGGTGGCGGATACGCTGGCCGGTCATGACAAAATTTGCAGTGAGTGAGCGAGCATGAACTCTTTCAAGATCGGTTCAAGAATTGTCGGCCCGGATGCGCCGCCGTTCGTTATTGCCGAAATGAGCGGCAACCATAATCAGTCACTGGATCAGGCGCTGCGCATCGTCGAGGCCGCTGCCAGGGCGGGCGCCCACGCGCTCAAATTGCAGACCTACACCGCCGATACCATGACGCTGGACATTGCCGAGGGTGAGTTCTTCATCAAGGATCCCAACAGCCTGTGGGCAGGCTCGTCGTTGTATGCGTTGTATCAAAAGGCGCACACGCCTTGGGAATGGCATGCGCCGATCTTCGCCCGGGCGAAAGATCTGGGTTTGCTGGCGTTCTCCACCCCATTCGACGAAACCGCCGTGGACTTTCTGGAAACCCTCGATGTGCCGGCGTACAAGATCGCCAGCTTCGAAAACACCGATATTCCGCTGATTCGCAAGGTGGCGGCCACCGGCAAGCCGATGATCATCTCCACCGGGATGGCCAGCATCGCTGAACTGGATGAAAGCGTGCGCGCGGCGCGTGAGGCAGGCTGCCAGGATCTGGTGCTGCTCAAATGCACCAGCACTTACCCGGCCTCGCCCGAGAACAGCCACATCCGCACGATTGCTCATCTGGCCGGCTTGTTCGGCTGCCAGGTCGGGCTGTCCGATCACACCATGGGCGTCGGCGTGTCGGTAGCGGCAGTCGCCATGGGGGCGACCGTGATCGAGAAACACTTCACCCTGGACCGTGCTGACGGGGGGGTAGACGCCAGCTTCTCGCTGGAGCCTGCGGAAATGGCGAGTCTGGTGACTGAAACCGAGCGTGCCTGGCAAGGCCTAGGGCGCGTGCACTATGGCGCTACCCAGGCCGAGCAGACATCGCTGGTCTATCGCCGCTCGCTTTACGTGGTCAAGGACATGACTGAGGGAGAGGCCTTCAGTAAGGACAACATTCGCGCCATCCGCCCGGGGCTTGGCTTGGCGCCCAAACACATCGACGCCGTACTCGGACGCACCGCCCGCCACGCGCTAAAGCGCGGCACGGCGTTAAGTTGGGACGTGATCGGCTGAGTCGGCTTAAGCCTTCACATGCGCACTTGTCGGACACCTACATAGCGACAGCTCCAGCAGCGCGTTCAGGTTCAGCGGCGCTCGTGCCTCTGTGGTTCAACGCAGTTTCCGTGGGCAACGCCGGAGGTTGCGACGGCGGCGAACGCGGTGGATGAGACACCCTCCATGGGCCGCATTTCCAACCAGGCGCGCTTCGAAATTGGAGAAGCAGCGGAATGCACAGGTAGGCTTTGCGCGCGGCCTGCAAACCGCTGGTTCTGCATGTCAATTGCCTGTCTGAAGGCTGATCCACCCTTGCGCAGCCTCTACTGCTCAGCTAAAAGCTTGTAAAAGTTTTGGTGACCTGTGAGTCATAACGCGCATCTCCACTGTATCGTGTTTGCAGAAGGTGAAGGCATCAGGCTGATTTCAGAGATTTTCTCTGACTGCCCGAGCCATTCCGTTGCCGGTTATTCAGGCCTCAAACCCCCGGATTTCAATGCCCCCGCCCGATGGCGCCGGGTGATGTTCAGCAGATTTTGATTGGGAAGCCATGATGATTGGCATTAAAAGCATAGCGAGTTACGTGCCTGCGGCTGGCGTTGACAATTACGCGCAGGGTGCCAAATTCGGCAAGGATGAAGACTTCATCCTGGGCAAGATCGGTTCTGCTTTTCTGCCACGCAAGGACGATGCTCAGGAAACCTCGGACCTGTGCGTCGCCGCGGTCAACCAGCTCTTCGCCAACAACCCGGGCCTGTCCCGCGATTCCATCGACGCCCTCATCGTCGTCACACAGAACGGCGATGCCGAAGGCCTGCCGCACACCGCTGCCATCGTCCAGCACAAGCTGGGGCTGCCGACGCACGTTGCGGCGTTTGATATTTCGCTGGGCTGTTCGGGCTACGTTTACGGCATTTATGCGCTCAAGGGTTTCATGGAAGCCGCTGGCCTGAAAAACGGCTTGCTGGTCACGGCCGATCCTTACTCCAAAATCGTTGACCCCGAAGACCGCAACACCACCATGCTCTTTGGCGATGCCGCCACTGCCACCTGGATGGGCGAGGGCGCAACGTGGCAATTGGGCAAAGCGAAATTCGGCACTGATGGCGGTGGTGCCGAGTTCCTCAGGACCACCAACGGCGCGTTCTTCATGAACGGGCGCCAGGTGTTTAACTTTGCGCTGATCAAAGTGCCGGCGCACTTGAACGAATTGCTCAGCGAGTCCGATCTGCAGTCCTCGGACATTGATGCTTTCTGCATCCACCAGGGCAGCGCGGCAATCGTCGATGCGGTGGCGCGTCGTTTCGAAGACGGCAGTTCGCCTGACAAGTTCGTCAAGGACATGCTCGAAACCGGTAACACGGTTTCCTCGAGCATTCCGCTGCTGCTGGAAAAACAAATGCTGAACGCGACCTGGAAGCGCGTGGCGATCAGCGGTTTCGGCGTAGGCTTGTCTTGGGGCTCGGCAATTATTTATCGTCCTTGATCGTGAATCACCCGAAACGGCGACGCTGAATCTCACGTCGCCGTTTTGCATTCTGCTCTTCTCGTGGGAAAGGGACGGCTGTCATGAGCGAGATACTCCAACGCAACCTTGCCGTGATCGACCAGCGCTGGCCTGACGTTGCGCAACGGCTCGTAGCTGAAAACGCCGATGCGGTGCCTGCCCAATTGATCGAAGGCCAGGGCTCGACGCTGAGCGTGGCCGGCATCCAGCTCACCAGCCGCCATGACCGTTTGGCCGAAGCGCAGCTTCAGGCCGATAGCCTGCCTGCCGCAAGCCCCCGTCTTCACGTGTACGGCACCGGCCTTGGCGACCTGCAGCGCGTGCTTTTGGCCGCCGATACATTGCAGGTGCTGCACGTGCACATCCTCAATGGCGCCCTATTCGCGCTGGTTCTGCAGTTGCTTGAGCAGCGGGACTGGTTGAGCGATCCACGTGTGGTACTGGCCTATGCCGACGCCGCCTCGGAAATCCGCCTGCCTTTTTTCGCATTGCCGGCCGAGTTGGTGCTGACTGCTGACAGCAGCGCGCGGATTCGTGACCGCCTGGTGAGCGAAGTCCACGTCGGTTTCAATAATCAGGAATTCTCAGCGGACAATCCCGACAACGTGCGAATGCTTGAACAGGGCAAGGCGCTGTTGCGCTGTGATACCGACGTCGCCGACCTGTTCGGCAGTCAGCCGGGGCGTGAAGTGTGGGTCATCGCCACCGGCCCTAGCCTGCAACAGCACCTGCCGCGGCTGGCCGCCATGTCTGGGTACCCTATGGGGCCTTTGCTGATCTGCGTTGATACAGCCTATGTACCGCTGCGCCGACAAGGGATCAGGCCGGACGTGGTGGTCAGCATCGATCACCGCATCAGCACCCGGCATCTGCCTTCGGACGATACAGCCGATATTGCGCTGGTGTACCTGCCGCGTCAGGACGCACAGATGCTTGAAGCCTGGCAGGGACCGCGTTACGCGGCTTACTCTAGCAGCCCGGTGTACTCGCTGATTCGCCAGCAGATGCCCAAGGCAGACCTGCATGTGGGTGGCAGCGTGATTCACCCGGCCGTTGACCTCGCGGTGAAGATGGGTGCTGCGCGGATCACCCTGTTCGGTGCCGACTTCGCGTTTCCGGGGGGCAAGACCCACACCGGCTGGCAGGATGGCGACCTAGGCCCGCAATTGCATGTCGCTCGGCACTGGGTGCATGACGGTCGGGGGGAGAAGGTCACCACGCAACTTAATTTGCGCAGCTACCTGATCGAACTGGAACGCTACATCGCCCGACATCCTGAGGTGCAGTTCTTCAACACCAGTCGCGACGGCGCAATGATCGCAGGAACTCAATTCGACCCTGACTGGACTGCGCCATGAACGCCCCAACGCACATCACCGATAACGCCCGACAATGCGCTCGGCTTTTTCGTCTGGGGCGCGATATCGAGGGGGCGCTGGCAATGGTGGAGCTGCTCGACGCTGCCATGCCGCAGTTCACCGCTCGCTCGGTCGAAGAACAGGCGCGGTGGATGCAGGTGCTCAGTGCGATTTTGCAATGCCAGGAGCGTCAGGACTGGCTGGGTGTGGCGGATTGGCTGGAGGTGGAGTTCGTCCAAATGTGCCAGGGGCTAGGTGCGCAAGAGTCTCATGGCAAGTGAGTTAATGAGGCTCTCATCACCGTTTGATGATTTTTTAAATCAATGCAGACAGAACGATAGTCAGCGGCGACTCTCCAGAGCGTGAATGAAAACCCAAGCGGCGCGAAGACTATCCAGAGCGTCGACTTCGCCGCCCAATCCTCGAGCTGACCCAACAGCAAACGCCGCAGCAAGCCTCAACGCCATCCTGGCCAAGGCCAGCCAACTGCCGACGGCGGTCTTGAAGCCGCATCGGTAACCCTCGCGCCTGACAAATAGAACGCGAACGTTGGCGCGCGTGCGAAAACCTTTTACTGGATGAAAGGTTGGCATCGTCATTAAAGCTTAGGGGGTTGGCGCCGAAAAGCTGTGTAACCCCCGTCAAAAAAGCAGGGGTGGCGCTCTGGTGGCAAAAAATTTTGAAAAAGCCCTCAAGCTCCTTGCAGATAAGACGATAAACATTATGTAGGTTCTCTAGGCCAAACCCGGCGCTTGCCAGGGCCGGATAGCCGCAGTACCCAACCAACGAGGAATTCATCATGGCTTTAGGCGTAAACACCAACGTAGCTTCCCTGGCTGTTCAGAAGAACCTGAGCAGGGCTTCCGACGCACTGTCGACTTCGATGACCCGTCTGTCTTCCGGTCTGAAAATCAACAGCGCTAAAGACGACGCCGCCGGCCTGCAGATCGCTACTCGCGAAACTTCGCAAATCCGTGGTCAGACTGTGGCCATCAAGAACGCCAACGACGGTATCTCGATCGCTCAGACCGCTGAAGGCGCTCTGCAAGAATCGACCAACATTCTGCAGCGTATGCGTGAACTGGCTGTTCAGTCCCGAAACGACACCAACGGCACCGCTGACCGCTCTTCTCTGGATGCCGAATACGGCCAGATGTCGGACGAACTGACCCGTATCGCCGATTCGACCAACCTGAACGGCAAGAACCTGCTGGACGGTAGCGCTAGCACCGTGACTCTGCAAGTCGGTTCCAACACCGGTACTTCGAACCACATCGACCTGGTTCTGACCGGCAGCTTCACTGCTTCGGCACTGGGCGTAGCCAGCGGCACCACCTCGATCAGCGGCTCTGACAACAGCACTGCGCACACCAACGTTGACGCTGCGATCTCGGCAATCGACGCTGCACTGGCAACGATCAACTCCACGCGTTCGAGCCTGGGTGCTTCGCAAAACCGTCTGACCAGCACCATTTCCAACCTGCAGAACGTCAACGAAAACGCCACCGCTGCACTGGGCCGTATTCAAGACACCGACTTCGCAGCTGAAACCGCTAACCTGACCAAACAACAGACTCTGCAACAGGCTTCCACCTCTGTTCTGGCCCAGGCTAACCAGCTGCCATCCGCTGTTCTGAAGCTGCTTCAGTAATATCGGCTAGAGTTTTGGCGGGGGGGTGTGCTTGCGTGCTCTCCCGCTTTTTACTTTGAGAGGTGAAAAGACATGGACATCAGCACCCGACTGAGCATGACTTATCCTGTAATGCCGTCGTTGCCAGTGGTGCCTGTGGCGGCTGACAAGTCGGTCGTAGCGCCTCAGGTCGTTTCTGCGCCGGCTGCGACTGCCCATGCAGATACGTCAACAAGTAAAGACTCTTCTTCCGATGCCGATAAAAAGTCAAAGGAATTGAAGGCTGCCGTTCAGGACATGGACAAGTTCTTCAAATCGGTTCGCCGTAACCTTGAATTCTCGATTGACGAAGGTTCTGGCGAAGTGGTCGTCAAGGTCATTGCCACTGAAACGGGTGAAGTGGTTCGGCAGCTGCCATCGGCCGAAGCGCTGAAAATTGCTGACAGCCTGAAAAACGCAAACAGCCTGAAAAATCCAGACAGTCTGTTGTTCGACGCAAAAGCCTGACTGGCATGAAACGTGAACGCGGTTCTTTTGAGCTGTCTATAGTCAAAAAACCGACCAAAACCGCAAGGAGCTAGAAATGGCGAGTCCACTTACCTCTACAACCGGCCTGGGGTCGGGCCTGGCGATCAGTGACATCGTTAATGCGCTGGTCAACTCCGACAAGCTTGCCAAGCAAACGCAAATCACCACCCAGACCAAGCTGGTAACCACCAAGCTGTCGGGGATTGGTACGCTGCAAAGCGCCATGTCTTCTTTCCAGACGGCGTTGACCAATCTGGGCAAAACCGGCACCCAGGCTTTCGCCGGCTATACAGCCGCGTCGTCCGACACCAGCAGGTTGACGGTGACCTCCGATAGCACGGCGGTGCCTGGTACCTACAGCGTTGACGTCACGGCGCTTGCGAGCAGTTCCAGGGTTGCAAGTGCATCCTTTTCCGGGGGGGCGACCAGTGCTATTCCGAGTGGCGACCTGACCCTCACTCAAAATGGCATTGATACCAAGATCACCATCCCTACCGACGCTACCCTTGCTTCGGTAGCCAAACTGGTCAATGCGCAGAGTTCGACCTCGAACATCAGCGCCAACATCATCACCGACGATAATGGTTCTCGTCTGGTTTTTTCGTCGACAGTGACCGGTGCCGGGTCTGACATCACGGCTTCCAGTGACACGGTTTCCGAGTTCAACATCACTTCCGGTACGAAACTTGTCGCGACCGATACCACCAGCGCCGGCTATATCGGTTCTCAGGCTAGCAGCGCCAGCCTGACCATCAATGGCATGCCGATCACCAGCGCCAGCAATACCATCGACAAGAGCCTGGGTGGCGTATCGATGACGTTGTTGACGGCGCAGTCTTCGACCATCACGGTTTCAACCAATACCGACGGTTTGAAAGCGTCGCTGCAGACCTTTATTGATTCCTACAACGCGGTGGTCGGCGCGGTCAGCACCGTGACCAAGGGCACCGTGCTGACTACGCCGGATGCCACGACCGGATCGACCTACACAGCAGCTGCGCTCACGGGCGACGCGATGCCGCGCTCGATCTTGTCGGCTCTTCGTAAAGAACTGGTGACAACCGGTGCCAGCGGCAACCTGTCGGTTCTGTCTCAGTTGGGCATTACCACCGGTCAATCGGACGGCAAGCTGACGCTCGACAGCACCAAGTTTACCGCTGCGATGAATCAGGGGCTGGCTGGCGACGTGCAGCAGTTATTCAGCGGCACCGGAGATGGCTCCAATGGCCTGGTGGCGCGCATGACTGCGGCGATCACGCCTTACACCGAGACCGGCGGAATCTTCGCTACGCGCACCACCAGCCTGAACAAACAGCAGAGCGATCTGACCGATGAGCAGGCGGCCCTGGATCTTCGTGTCACCAACTTGACCGCGACCCTCACTGCCAAATACAACGCCATGGACCTGCTCGTGGGCCAGCTGAAGGCTTCTGCAACCAGCATTACCTCGTTCTTCGACTCACTGAACGCTTCCAAGAGCTGACAGGCGTTACTCACGCTCCGACCCGGCCACAGTGCCGGGTTTTTGGCATCTGGCCTTAAAGTTTTTTCAGGCCGTGTCGATACCCTGAATATGCGAACTTCAAGCGTTGTGAGGTAAAAAAACATGAACCGTATGGCAGCCCTTCGGCAGTATCAGAAGGTCAATTCACAGGCGCAAACAGCCGTGGCCACGCCTCACCGTCTGGTGCAGATGCTGATGGAAGCCGGGCTTGATCGCATCGCCCAGGCCAAAGGTGCCATCGGGCGCAAGGACGTTGCCGCCAAGGGTGTACTGATTGGCAAGACCATCGAAATCGTAGGTGGTCTGCGTGAAGGTCTTGACATGGAAAAGCAGGCCGACGCCTTGGCCCATGTCGACAACCTGTACGTCTACATGATGAAACGCCTGGCTGAAGCTAACATCAAGACCGACCCAAGAATCCTTGATGAGGTCAGCGGTTTGCTGACAACGGTCAAGGAAGGCTGGGACGCGATTGGCGACCAACAGCCAGCGATGTAAAGGAGATCACCATGACTGCCGCCCTCAAGCGAATCGAACAAACCCGTGAAGCCCTGGTCGATGCCCTGGCCGAGCGCGATTGGGAAACGATCGGCAAGCTCGATCTGGCCTGTCGCGCCTGTGTCGACGACGTCATTAGCCAGGCCAGTGACGACGAGCCTGAGTTGCGCAGCAATCTGGAAGAATTACTCGGTGTGTATCGCCAGTTGATAGATATCGCCGTGGGCGAACGCCAGGCGATTGTCGATGAAATGTCGCAGATCCAACGAGCGAAAAACGCGGCAAAGGTTTACCATCTATTTGGTTGACGCTGGGTTGATCGAAAAAATTTGTGCGCCATAAAATTGACTGTGTACGGTTTTTTGACTTAACTAGTGATGTTTACTAATTTCTGGCCGTCGTAATGTCTGTGCCGACGATACACGGCCAAGCTTGCCCCTGAATGGGCATCGAGTTGACTAGGGAAGTTGCTATTGCATGTGGCGTGAAATCAAGATTCTGCTAATCGATGACGATAGCCAGCGCCGCCGTGACATGGCGGTGATTCTGAATTTTCTTGGCGATGAGAACCTGTCCTGCTCCAGTACCGACTGGCAGCAAGTGGTGGGTTCTTTGGCGTCCACTCGGGAAGTCCTGTGCGTATTGGTTGGCACCGTAAATGCCCCAGGCAGTCTTCAAGGGCTGCTTAAGACCATCGCTGCCTGGGATGAGTTCCTTCCTGTTCTGTTGATGGGCGAAAATTCTTCCGCCGACCTCGCCGATGACCTGCGCCGTCGGGTGCTCTCCACCGTCGAGATGCCGCCCAGCTATAGCAAGCTGCTGGATTCCCTGCATCGCGCTCAGGTCTACCGTGAAATGTACGACCAGGCCCGTGAGCGTGGTCGCCAGCGCGAAACCAATTTATTCCGCAGCCTGGTCGGCACCAGCCGTGCCATTCAGCACGTTCGCCAGATGATGCAGCAAGTGGCCGATACCGATGCCAGTGTGCTGATCCTGGGTGAGTCTGGTACTGGCAAGGAAGTGGTTGCACGCAATCTTCATTACCATTCCAAACGCCGCGACGGGCCTTTCGTGCCGGTGAACTGTGGCGCCATTCCGGCCGAGCTTTTGGAAAGCGAGCTATTCGGTCACGAGAAGGGCGCGTTCACCGGTGCAATCACCAGCCGGGCAGGGCGCTTCGAATTGGCAAACGGCGGAACGCTGTTTCTCGACGAAATCGGTGACATGCCGTTGCCGATGCAGGTCAAGCTGCTGCGCGTGCTGCAGGAGCGCACCTTCGAGCGCGTCGGCAGCAACAAGACCCAGAGCGTCGATGTGCGCATCATTGCCGCGACTCACAAAAATCTCGAAGACATGATCGAGACCGGCGGTTTCCGGGAAGACTTGTATTACCGCCTTAACGTGTTCCCGATTGAAATGGCGCCGCTGCGTGAGCGTGTGGAAGACATTCCATTGCTGATGAACGAGCTGATCTCGCGCATGGAGCACGAAAAGCGTGGCTCGATCCGTTTCAATTCGGCGGCAATCATGTCGCTGTGTCGCCACGGGTGGCCGGGCAATGTTCGCGAATTGGCCAATCTGGTGGAACGGATGGCGATCATGCACCCTTACGGGGTGATCGGTGTCGCCGAACTGCCGAAGAAATTCCGTTACGTCGACGACGAAGACGAGCAGTTGGTGGATAGCCTGCGCAGCGATCTGGAAGAGCGCGTGGCGATCAACGGGCATACGCCGAACTTCGCCAACAGTGCCATGCTGCCGCCTGAAGGCCTGGATCTGAAGGACTATCTCGGTGGTCTGGAGCAGGGGCTGATTCAGCAGGCGCTGGACGACGCCAATGGCATCGTTGCCCGTGCCGCCGAGCGTCTGCGCATTCGTCGTACCACCTTGGTGGAAAAGATGCGCAAATACGGCATGAGCCGCCGCGAAGGTGATGATCAGCTCGAAGACTGACACTCCTTTGACGCGCAAAAAACAAGCCGCTGATTTTTCAGCGGTTTTTTTTTCGGCACGAGGATTGCAAAGTCTCTTGCAACATACCGTTTGCTGACGGTTCGCCACCGAGAAATCAACTATGCCCCAGGCCGCTCAGATGTCTTCCGAACCCGCGATCCCAGGTTCGCAAGTGCAGCCGTCCCCGGAAGTGGAAAGTCGACACGGGTTGGAGCAGGCATTTGCCCTGTTCAATCAGATGTCGGTGCAATTGACCGACTCCTATAGTTTGCTGGAAGCCCGGGTCACCGAACTCAAGGGCGAGCTGGCAGTGGTCAGTGCCCAGCGCATGCAGGAGCTGGCGGAGAAGGAGCGTCTGGCCAATCGCCTGCAGAACCTGCTGGATCTGTTGCCCGGCGGGGTCATCGTCATTGATGGAACCGGTACGGTACGTGAGGCCAATCCGGCCGCGCTGGAGTTGTTGGGCGAGCCGCTGATCGGCATGCTCTGGCGCCACGTGATCGCCCGCTGCTTTGCGCCGCGCGAAGACGACGGCCATGAAATTTCCCTCAAGGATGGGCGTCGTCTGTCCATTGCAACCCGCTCGCTGGACGCCGAGCCAGGTCAGTTGGTGTTGCTTAACGACTTGACTGAAACCCGTCATCTGCAAAGCCAACTGGCGCGCCACGAACGTTTGTCGTCGCTGGGGCGCATGGTCGCCTCGCTGGCCCATCAGATCCGCACCCCTTTATCGGCCGCCATGATCTATGCGAGCCATCTCACCGAGCAGGCTTTGAATGTCGAGACGCAGCAGCGCTTCGCCGGGCGTCTCAAAGAGCGTCTGCATGAGCTGGAGCACCAGGTCCGGGACATGCTGGTCTTTGCCCGAGGCGAACTGCCGCTGACCGATCGGGTGACCCCGCAGGCGTTGGTCGATGCGCTGCACTCGGCGGCTCAGACCCATGTGCGGGACATTGCAGTGCGCTGGCAGTGCAACAGCGTCGATGGCCAATTGGTGTGCAATCGTGACACTTTGGTCGGCGCGCTCCTTAACCTGATCGAAAACGCCGTGCAGGCCAGCGCCACGGGTGCACGTGTCAAGATTCACGCCTACAACCGTGGCAACACGTTGCGCGTTTGCATCAGCGACAATGGCAGCGGCATCGATACAGTCGCGCTGGCCCGGATCGGCGAGCCTTTCTTCACCACCAAGAGCACTGGCACAGGGCTGGGGCTGGCGGTGGTGACGGCCGTTGCCAGGGCTCACCAGGGGCTGGTGCAATTTCGATCGCGCCCGGGTCGTGGCACCTGTGCCATTGTTTCCCTGCCGCTGATTCCGGGCGTCAACGCTTCAGGTAATCGCCCATGACCATCAACGTGTTATTGGTCGAGGACGATCCTTCACTGCGCGAGGCGCTGGGCGAAACCCTGGCGCTGGCCGGTCATGACTATCATGCCGTCGCCTCTGCCGAAGAAGCATTGGTGGCCGTTGGCGCACGCTCGTTCAGTCTGGTGATCAGCGACGTCAACATGCCGGGCATGGACGGTCATCAATTGCTGGCCCAGCTGCGCAGCCGTTATCCACAACTGCCGGTGTTGCTGATGACCGCCCATGGCGCAGTGGACCGTGCGGTGGAAGCCATGCGTCAAGGCGCCGCCGACTACCTGGTCAAACCTTTCGAACCCAACTCGCTGTTGGCGTTGGTGGGGCGTCATGCGTTGGGTCGGCTGGGGCCGGCGGATGGCGAAGGGCCCATCGCGGTCGAGCCAGCCAGCGCGCAGTTGCTTAACCTGGCGAGCCGAGTGGCGAAAAGTGACTCTACGGTCTTGATTTCCGGTGAGTCCGGCACGGGTAAAGAGGTGCTCGCGCGATTCATTCACCAGCAATCGCCCCGGGCTGGCAAACCCTTCATCGCCATCAACTGCGCGGCCATTCCGGACAACATGCTCGAAGCCACGCTATTCGGCCATGAGAAAGGCTCGTTCACTGGCGCTATCGCCGCGCAGGCGGGCAAGTTTGAACTGGCGGATGGCGGGACCATTTTGCTTGACGAAATTTCCGAGATGCCAATGGCCTTGCAAGCCAAATTGCTGCGGGTCTTGCAGGAGCGTGAAGTGGAGCGGGTCGGTGCGCGCAAACCCATCGAATTGGATATCCGCGTGCTTGCCACCAGCAACCGCGACCTGGCGGGTGAAGTCGCGGCTGGACGTTTTCGCGAAGATTTGTTCTATCGACTTTCGGTTTTCCCGCTGGCCTGGCATCCGCTGCGTCAGCGTCCTGGCGACATTCTGCCGCTGGCCGAGCGGCTGCTGGCCAAGCACGTCAATAAAATGAAGCATGCGCCGGTACGCCTGTCCGTGGATGCGCAAAAATGCCTGGTCGGCTACAACTGGCCGGGCAACGTGCGCGAACTGGACAACGCTGTGCAGCGCGCGCTGATTCTGCAACAGGGTGGGGTGATTCAGGCCGAGGACTTCTGTCTGGCCGGCCCCATCAGCTTCGCCTCGATGCCTGCCCAGGCGCCGGTACTTCAGGTTCCGGCATCGCCGTCGCCCTTGCCCGGTGTGACTGAATCGGCACAGGAGATGGGCCATGGTGAACAGGCTGGCGCGCTCGGCGAGGATCTGCGCCGTCGCGAATTCCAGGTGATCATCGACACCCTGCGCGCCGAACGTGGCCGCCGCAAGGAAGCCGCTGAACGCCTGGGTATCAGCCCCCGTACATTGCGCTACAAGCTGGCCCAGATGCGTGATGCAGGGATGGACGTCGAGGGTTATCTATTTGCGTCCTGAATAAACGATTCCCTCTGGCAGAGCGTTTTTGATCGTTCCTACGCTCTGCGTGGAAATGCATCCACTGATGCTTTGCGTCACGCAGATGTTGGACGCCAAGCGTCAAAAGTTGGCGTTCCCACGCGGAGCTTGGGAACGATCATGAATAAACGATCGCAGGTGCTCCAGCCATGATCGTTGCCACGCCCTGCGAGGGCATGCATTCGTAGCAAGCCGGCGCCTCATCTCTGCGGGCGTCCTCCCCGATTTTGTAACCATCCAACTACTTTCATGAAACATAGCATTGTGCCGCTATTGGTCTGGCACCGTTGTTGCTACTACATGGGTAACCGCTGAATCGGTGTCAAAAATTTGCGGCCCTTTTGAGAGAGAAGTCCATGAGCCAAGGTGTTGAATTTAATCGCTTGATGTTGGACATGCGCTCCATGCAGATGGATGCAATGGCCAAGCCCAAGGCCATCGAAGCCCCGGAAATGACGGGTGCAAGCAGCTTTTCGGACATGCTCGGCATGGCCGTAAACAAGGTTAACGACACCCAGCAGGCGTCGAACCAACTGTCCACTGCTTTTGAAATGGGCAAGAGCGGCGTGGATCTCACCGACGTGATGATCTCCTCGCAAAAAGCCAGCGTTTCGTTCCAGGCGCTGACCCAGGTACGCAACAAGCTGGTTCAGGCGTACCAAGACATCATGCAAATGCCGGTTTGAGGGCGATTTAAGTCATGGCTGAAGCCGTCGTCGATAACGTACCCGCCAAAGCGGGTGCGACAGGAAGCAAGCCGCCGATGTTCGGTCTGGCGTTCCTGCAAAATCTTTCCGAGATGACCATGCTGCGTCAGGTCGGCCTCATGGTCGGTCTGGCTGCCAGCGTGGCGATTGGTTTTGCCGTCGTGCTTTGGTCACAACAGCCGGACTACAAGCCTCTGTATGGCAGCCTGTCGGGCGTGGACACCAAACAGGTGATGGATACGCTGGCGCAGGCCGACATTCCCTATACCGTGGAGCCTAATTCGGGGGCCTTGCTGGTCAAGTCCGACGACCTGTCCCGCGCCCGGATCAAGCTGGCTGGCGCCGGAATCGCACAGAGCGACGGCAACGTGGGTTTCGAGATCCTCGACAAGGATCAGGGCCTGGGCACCAGCCAGTTCATGGAAGCCACCCGTTACCGTCGTGGCCTGGAAGGCGAGCTGGCGCGCACCATCTCCAGCCTGAACAACATCAAGGCCGCTCGCGTGCACCTGGCGATTCCGAAAAGCTCGGTATTCGTCCGTGACGACCGTAAGCCAACCGCGTCGGTGCTGGTTGAAATGTACGCCGGTCGCAGCCTTGAGCCGGGTCAGGTGATGGCCATCGTCAATCTGGTGGCGACCAGCGTTCCCGAGCTGACCAAGTCACAGGTCACTGTCGTGGACCAGAAAGGCAACCTGCTGTCCGATCAGGCGGAAAACTCCGAACTGACGATGGCCGGCAAACAATTCGACTACACCCGTCGTATGGAAAGCATGCTGACCCAGCGCGTGCAGAACATTTTGCAACCGGTATTGGGCAATGACCGCTACAAGGCTGAAGTGTCGGCCGACGTCGATTTCAGCGCGGTGGAATCCACTGCCGAAAGCTTCAACCCTGACCAGCCTGCCTTGCGCAGCGAGCAGACAGTCAACGAACAACGCTCCAGCAGCAGCGGTCCGCAAGGTGTTCCAGGTGCCCTGAGCAACCAGCCGCCCGGCCCGGCTACTGCGCCGCAGAACGCTACCGCCGGTGCTGCCGGTGCTACTGGCCCGATCGCGCCGGGCCAGCCGCTGCTCGACGCTAACGGTCAACAGATCATGGACCCGGCCACCGGTCAGCCAATGTTGGCGCCGTACCCGGCCGACAAGCGTAACCAGTCGACCAAGAATTTCGAACTGGACCGTTCCATCAGCCATACCAAGCAACAGCAGGGCAAGATCAATCGCCTGTCGGTAGCGGTGGTGGTGGACGATCAGGTCAAGGTCAATCCGGCTAACGGCGAAACTACCATGGTGCCATGGACCGCCGATCAACTGACGCGCTTTACCCGTCTGGTGCAGGACGCCGTAGGCTTCGATGCCAGCCGTGGTGACAGTGTCAGCGTGATCAACGTACCGTTCTCGGCCGATCGTGGCGAAGTGATTCCGGACATTCCGTTCTACTCGCAACCGTGGTTCTGGGACATCGTCAAACAGGCGATGGGTGTTCTCTTCATCCTGGTGCTGGTCTTCGGGGTCCTGCGTCCAGTGTTGAAGAACATTACCAATCCGAAGGGCCAGGTTGCCGACGGCGACATGGAACTGGGTGGCATGGTCGGAATGGACGGTGAGCTGGGTAATGACCGCGTTACGCTGGGCGGTCCGCAAAGCATCCTGCTGCCGAGCCCGAGTGAGGGTTATGACGCGCAGCTCAACGCTATCAAGAGCCTGGTGGCAGAAGACCCGGCTCGTGTGGCTCAGGTCGTAAAAGAGTGGATCAACACAGATGAGTGAAAATCGTGCTGCGATCAAGTTGAACCGCGTTGACAAGGCGGCAATCCTGCTCCTTACCCTGGGTGAGACGGACGCTGCGCAGGTGTTGCGCCACATGGGCCCCAAAGAAGTCCAGCGTGTGGGCGTGGCCATGGCGCAGATGCGCAACGTCCATCGCGAGCAGGTCGAGCAGGTGATGAGCGAGTTCGTCGATGTCGTCGGTGACCAGACCGGCGTGGGCATCGGCTCGGACGGCTACATCCGCAAGATGCTGACCCAGGCGCTGGGCGAGGACAAGGCCAATGGCCTGATCGACCGCATCCTGTTGGGCGGCAACACCAGCGGCCTGGACAGCCTCAAGTGGATGGAGCCGCGCGCCGTCGCGGACGTTATCCGCTACGAGCACCCGCAGATCCAGGCCATCGTGGTTGCCTACCTGGACGCCGACCAGGCCGGTGAAGTACTGAGCCATTTCGACCATAAGGTGCGTCTGGACATCATTCTTCGCGTTTCGTCGTTGAATACGGTACAACCGGCGGCCCTGAAAGAATTGAACCAGATCCTCGAGAAGCAGTTCTCGGGCAACGCCAACACGTCGCGTACCACGTTGGGTGGTATCAAGCGTGCAGCGGACATCATGAACTTCCTCGACAGTTCGATCGAAGGCCAGCTCATGGACTCCATCCGTGAAGTGGACGAAGACCTGTCGACACAGATCGAAGACCTCATGTTCGTCTTCAACAACCTGTCCGATGTCGACGATCGTGGTATCCAGGCCCTGTTGCGCGAAGTCTCTTCCGATGTGCTGGTGCTGGCCCTCAAGGGCTCGGACGAGGCGATCAAGGAAAAGATTTTCAAGAACATGTCCAAACGTGCTGCCGAGTTGCTGCGCGACGATCTGGAAGCCAAAGGCCCGGTTCGCGTCAGCGATGTGGAAGGCGCCCAGAAAGAAATCCTCACCATTGCTCGCCGTATGGCGGAGGCCGGAGAAATCGTTCTCGGCGGCAAGGGTGGCGAGGAAATGATTTAACAACAGGTGCAGTCGATGTTCAGCTCCGATAAAGAACCGCCCAGCGAGCTCATCCGCGCCAAGGATCTGCAAGGGATCGATGTCTGGAAGTTGCCCAGCTTCGATCCTCAGGTGCGAGCGCCTGAGCCCGAAACGGTGACCGAGCCGGAGCCTGCCGAAAGCGAGGAAGTGCCGATCGAGGAAGTCCAGCCGCTGACCCTCGAAGAGCTGGAAAGCATTCGTCAGGACGCTTACAACGAAGGTTTCGCCATCGGCGAGAAGGAAGGTTTTCACAGCACCCAGCTCAAGGTTCGCCAGGAGGCGGAAGTGGCGCTGGCTGCCAAGCTGGAAACCCTCGATCACCTGATGACACAACTGTTCGAACCGATTGCCGACCAGGATGCGCAGATCGAAAAAGCCATGATTCAGCTGGTCGAGCATGTGGCCCGCCAGGTGATCCAGCGCGAACTGAAAACCGACTCCAACCAGATCGGCAAAGTGCTGCAGGATGCTCTGCGCCTGCTGCCGATGGGGGCTGCCAACGTGCGCATCCTGATCAACTCCCAGGACTTTGCGCAGGTCAAAGCCCTGCGCGAGCGCCATGAAGAGAGCTGGCGCATTCTCGAAGACGATACGCTGCAGCCCGGCGGCTGCCGGGTCGAGACCGAGCACAGCCGCATCGATGCGACTGTCGAAAGTCGCATCGGTCAGGCCATCGGCAAGATGTTCGACCAGCTTCATGAGCAGGCCCTGCATCCCGCGCTGCCGGACGTCACCATAGAGCTGGAAGAAGCCATTCGGAGTGCTGAAAAGACCGTGTATCCCTTGGGGGCGATCGATGCGTCTTGAGCGCACCAGCTTCGGCAAGCGCCTGAGCACCTACGCCGGCGCCATTACCCTGCCCGTGCAGCCTGTGGTCGAAGGCCGCTTGCTGCGCATGGTGGGATTGACGCTTGAGGCCGAAGGCCTGCGCGCCGCCATGGGCAGCCGCTGCGTGGTGATTAACGACGACAGTCATCATCCGGTGGAAGTCGAAGCCGAAGTCATGGGCTTTGCCGGTGGCAAGGTGTTCCTGATGCCGGTGGGCAGCGTCGCCGGTATCGCTCCGGGTGCGCGCGTGGTGCCGCTGCCCGACACTGGCCGCCTGCCGATGGGCATGACCATGCTTGGTCGTGTGCTCGACGGCGCCGGGCGTCCGCTGGACGGCAAGGGCGGCATGAAGGCCGAAGACTGGGTACCGCTGGACGGCCCCACCATCAACCCGCTCAAGCGCGACCCGATCAGCCAGCCGCTGGACGTGGGCATTCGCTGCATTAACGGTTTGTTGACGGTCGGTCGTGGCCAGCGCCTTGGCCTGTTCGCCGGTACGGGCGTGGGCAAGAGTGTGCTGTTGGGCATGATGACCCGGTTCACCGAGGCCGACATCATCGTGGTCGGCCTGATCGGCGAGCGGGGCCGTGAGGTGAAGGAATTTATCGAGCATATCCTCGGCGAAGAGGGCCTTAAACGCTCGGTGGTCGTTGCCTCTCCGGCGGATGATGCGCCGTTGATGCGTCTGCGCGCAGCCATGTACTGCACGCGCATTGCCGAATATTTCCGCGACAAGGGCAAGAATGTGCTCCTGCTCATGGACTCGCTGACTCGTTTCGCTCAGGCCCAGCGTGAAATTGCCCTGGCGATCGGCGAGCCGCCGGCGACCAAGGGCTATCCGCCCTCGGTATTCGCCAAGCTGCCCAAGCTGGTTGAGCGCGCCGGTAATGCAGAGAAGGGTGGAGGATCGATCACGGCGTTTTATACGGTGCTGTCCGAGGGTGATGACCAGCAGGACCCGATTGCCGACTCTGCGCGGGGTGTGCTCGACGGTCACATCGTGCTGTCGCGGCGTCTGGCGGAGGAGGGGCATTACCCGGCCATTGATATCGAGGCCTCTATCAGCCGGGTCATGCCATCGGTGGTATCGCCCGAGCACATGGTCCAGGCGCAATACTTCAAGCAATTATGGTCGCGCTATCAGCAGAGTCGCGACTTGATCAGCGTCGGCGCCTACGTGGCGGGCGGTGATCGCGAAACCGATTTGGCGATCAATTTGCAGCCGCAGCTGGTGCAATATCTGCGCCAGGGCCTGCACGACAACGAAAGCATGCAAAGCAGCGAGGCGCAGTTGGCGAAGATCTTCAATCCCCAGGCTGGGGGCTGATAGGTCGTGGCGCAAAGTCGTGCGGCCCGTCTGATGCCAGTGGTGGACATGGCCGAGAAGGCCGAGAAAGCCGCTGTCCAGCGTCTTGGACATTTCCAGGGGCAGGTGCGGCTGGCCGAAACCAAGCTCGGCGAGCTGGAGAAATTTCGTTCCGACTACCAGCAGCAGTGGATCGATAAAGGCGCTCATGGAGTGTCAGGCCAGTGGCTGATGAACTACCAACGCTTTCTTAACCAGCTGGAAACCGCCGTCAGCCAGCAGCGCCAGAGTCTCAATTGGCATCAGAACAATTTGAACAAGGCCCGTGGTGAATGGCAGAAGGCTTATGCCCGAGTCGAGGGGCTGCGCAAATTGGTGCAGCGCTACATCGATGAGGCGCGGGCGCTTGAAGACAAGCGCGAGCAGAAATTGCTCGATGAACTTTCTCAGCGTTTGCCGCGGCAGGAGCAGTTCTGAGGATTGATTCCCTATCGGCATGACGCTTAGCGTCAGAGGATGCGTCCTCATGCAGAGCGTGGGTACGATCGACAAGACAGAGGCGGGTGCAGATACCGCGTTGTGATGGTTCCCACGCAGAGCGTGGGCACGATCGACAAGACAGAGGCGGGCGCAGATACAGCGTTGTAATGGTTCCCACGCTCCGCGTGGTAACGATCAAGAAACCTGCGCATCTTCCACAGGGATCGGATCAGCGTTCAATGCTTGCGTTCGCTCTTGATTTCGCTCGTTCGGCACGAACGTTCAGCAGACGCGAATCGCGACGTGAATGCAGGCCGAACGCAGGCAAACGCAAGACCCGAATCTTCCATTTGCTGCGCCGCACATCCAGTGCTAAAACTTCAAGAGTCTGACGCCGTTTCATACAAGGGATATGCCTATGTCAGTAACTTCCGATCGTTCCCCCGACGAGCAGCAACTGACCATCAAGATCAAGGGGCGTTTCGATTTTTCGACGCACCAGGATTTCCGCAAAGCCTATGAGCAGGAGACCAAGGCCAGGCGTTACGTAGTCGATCTCAAGGACACCAACTACCTCGACAGCTCGGCGCTGGGCATGCTTTTGCTACTGCGGGACCACGCAGGCGGTGACCGATCGATAGCCAAGGTTTGCTTGACGAATTGCAATTCGGACGTCAAAAAAATCCTCGCCATTTCCAACTTCGACAAACTCTTCGACGTCGGCTGATGGCCGCTTCTCCCCCCGAGCGCCTGACGATCCTCATCGCCGATGACAATGCCAGCGACCGAATGCTGCTCTCAGCCATCATCAGCCGTCAGGGTCACGAGGCGCTCAATGCTTGCGACGGGGCCGAAGCAGTGGCGATGTTCGAGCAGCGTCGCCCGCAACTGGTCCTGATGGATGCGCTGATGCCGGTGATGGACGGCTTCGAGGCCGCCCGACGGATCAAGGAGCTGGCCGGTGAAGCGCTGGTCCCGATCATATTCCTGACGTCCCTGACCGAAGGCGAAGCCCTCGCTCGTTGCCTGGATGCAGGTGGCGATGACTTCGTTGCCAAGCCCTACAATCAGGTGATCCTGGCGGCCAAGATCAATGCAATGAACCGCCTGCGGCTGCTGCAGGAAACCGTCCTGCAACAGCGCGACCTGATCGCCCGGCACCACAAATACCTGCTCAACGAACAGCGCGTGGCCAAAGCGGTGTTCGATCAAATCGCCCACTCCGGTTGCCTCAGCGCGCCGAACATCCGCTACCTGCAATCGCCCTACGCGCTGTTCAACGGCGACCTGCTGCTGGCAGCCTGGGCGCCCTCCGGGAACATGCATGTGCTACTGGGCGATTTCACCGGCCATGGGTTGCCCGCCGCCGTCGGGGCCATGCCGCTGGCCGAAGTGTTCTATGGAATGACCGCCAAGGGGTACGGTCTGCCGGAAACCCTGCGCGAGATGAACGCCAAGCTCAAGCGCATCCTCCCGGTTGACATGTTTTGCTGCGCGGCGCTGATCTGCGTGAACTTCCAGCAGCAACTGGTCGAAGTCTGGAACGGTGGGCTGCCCGATGGCTACCTGTTGCACAGCGACGGGCGGTCCCACACCCCACTGGTGTCAGCGCATTTACCGTTAGGGGTGCTCAGCGCCAGCAGTTTCGATGACAACACTCAGGTTTACCCTTTCGCTGCGGGGGACCGGGTGTTCCTGCTCTCCGACGGCGTGGTGGACAGCACCGATGAAAGCGGCGAGATGTTTGGTGCCCGGCGTCTGCAGAATGTGTTCGTCTCCAACCGTAACCCAGCTACCCTGATCGAAGAGGTGCAATGGGCGCTGGCGCGATTCCGTGGGCAGGTGCGCGATGACGTGAGCATGCTGGAGGTCGGATTCACGGAGCCAGAATCACTCGGGCCGCCCTCGGTGGTCTATACCGACAGTGGAGACTCCAGCCCGCTGGACTGGTCGGCGAGTTTCGAATTTCGTGCCTCGACCCTCAGGCGCTTCAACCCGCTGCCTTATATGCTGCAGTTGTTACAGGAGGTGCATGGCCTGCGCCAGCAGAGCAGCGAGCTGTACATCGTGCTAGCCGAGCTGTACAGCAACGCTCTGGAGCATGGCGTGCTGGGACTGGATTCAGCACTCAAATGCGACGCTGACGGATTTGCGCTGTATTACCAGCAGCGCGGCCAGCGACTGGATGCGCTAGAGGAAGGGTTCATCCGCTTTAACTTTCAGATAATCCCGGTGGCGCAGGGTGGGCGCCTCATCGTTCAGGTGCATGACAGCGGCAGGGGCTTCGACGTCCGGCACGTGCTGGCCTTGCCGCCTGCAATCGACCAATTGTCGGGACGCGGGCTGAGTCTGGTTCGCCGTCTCAGCGACCGCTGCCAGTGGTCCGAAGACGGCCGCACGGCCTCTGTGGAGTTTGCGTGGGAGGGTCTGGCATAATCCCGCCCAGTCTTGATCAAGGAGCGAACAAGTGATGCAGGAACATGTGGATTTGACCGTGCTCGACACTTTGCGCGATGTCATGGAGACCGAGTATCCGGCCTTGCTTCATATATTCATCAGGGATTCGGAAACTCGCATCACCGACATGAACGCCCTCAGTCAGGCCGCCGATTTCTCCGCGGCCTCGCCAACCCAGCTGCAACAGCTGGGCTTGATGGCCCATAGTTTCAAAGGCAGCAGCAGCAACATGGGCGCCGTGCAACTGACGGCGTTGTGCCGACAGCTTGAGGATCTGGTCCGTGGCCAGGCTGCGGTCAATGCTGCGATGGTCACGCAGCTGGTCCAGGCCATCGACAGCGAGTTCCGCGTGGTGCGCGACCTGTTCGATGTCGAGTTGCAGACCACCCTTACCAGCCACTGACCCGGACCTGAAGAACGGCCCGATGCCACGCGAAGCCCGGGCAGGAAGGCTCGTGCCGCCAGCGCACCATCTGCCATCGCAGGGCCAGGCCGGGAGGCGTGAGCGATTCAGGGCGCGCGCTCGCCGATTCAAGAGCGCGGCGGCTCCGGCTCTTTTTGACAAGCCATGCAACTCTGGCCCGGCATTTGCTAGTTCTCTTTGCAATTGTGCTCTTGCGGAGATCAACATGGCCCTCGCCAACAACCCCTTACTCACCGCTTTGACGGCTGCGAAAGCCCAGAAAGCCAGCACTGCCACGGTGGTAAAGGCGCCTGACCCCGTCAAAGACAGCACTTCGAGCTTTTCCAGCGTATTTGCCAAACACGCTACGCCGGCGCCGAGCCGTGTCGATGACGCCCCGGCCAAGGCGTCCAGCGCCAAGAGTCCGGCAGTCGACAGTAGGACCGCCGCTGGCCATTCGTCTTCCGCTTCCGACAAGGCGGTTGCCGATAACGGCAATGGATTGCCTGCCAAGGCGGTCCACGACAAAACGGACACGGGCAACAGCAATGACACTGACGACAAGCACGCTGACGCGTCGGACGAAAGCCCATTAGCCGACGACACCACGGCTGACGATACGTCGGTGACGGATCCGACGGTCGACCCTACACTGCTTGTGGTCGCGCCCCAAGAGCCGCCACCGGCCCCGGTGGTCGATGCTCAGCCTGCGGTCGATCCTGCCTTGCTGGCTGCTGCGGCGCCCGTTGCCGCGCCGCCCGTGGCGGTAGTCCAGGCGCCGCTCAGCAGTACGCCAGCGGAGGGTGGCGATGAAAAATTCGATCCCTCGGCCGACCCGCTCGAAGGCCTGACTGCAGTGCAGGTCGCGCTGGAAAACAAAACCCGGCAGACAACACAGGTGGCGGGCAGTGCCAGTGACACGGGCAAGACCTCGGCCAAGCAGGAGCCCAATGCCGATCCGGCACAGTTGCTCACGGCTAATCTGGCGGCGCTGGGCGATCAACCGGTGGACAAGAGCACAACCGAAGGTGGCGGCGACAAGGCCTTTAGCGGCTTGCTCGCCGATGGCCTGAAAGATGTGAAGGACGCCAGCAGTGACACGCGAGTGGATAACTTCGCCGAGCGACTGGCTGCGCTGTCTCAAGCTGCTCAGGTGAAAGGCAACGCTGCGCCGTCTGCACCGTTGATTAATCAGCCGCTGGCCATGAACCAGAGCGGTTGGACCGAGGGCGTGGTGAACCGTGTCATGTATCTGTCCAGTCAGAACCTCAAGCAGGCCGACATTCAGCTGCAGCCTGCAGAACTGGGTCGTCTTGACATTCGTGTCAATATGGCGGCGGATCAGCAGACCCAGGTGACCTTCATGAGCGCCCACGTTGGCGTGCGTGAAGCGTTGGAGAGCCAGATGTCGCGCCTGCGTGATTCCTTCGTTCAGCAGGGTATGGGCCAGGTCAACGTCAATGTTTCGGATCAGTCCCAGGGCTGGCAGCAACAGCCCCAGCAGCAGTCCGGCGGTGACGGACGCGGCAACGGCACCGGTCGCTCCGGCAACTCCAGCGGTAGCGACCTGATTGCCGACGGTGCTCCGATCGATGCGGCTTCGGCGGCGGCCAGCGCGCCGTTGACAGTGATCGGCTCCAGCGCCGTCGATTATTACGCTTGATTGATAGAACAAGCCTGCTCCTGTCCAAAGCGTAGGAGCGGCTTCGATGCGATCACCAGGACCGGGCAGTAAAATCAGGCGCGCTGGTTTTCATACACACCGAATGCCTACGGTTTACTGCCGATTTACGCTACCTCGCGGGCCAGCCTCGCTCCAATGGCCTGCGGCCAGAATCAAACGCAACCCTTCCCGAAGTGCCAACTCTGGCACAACCCTTGCTCTTGCTCTGTCACGCAACACCGAACCCCTGGATAGTGACGGATTATTGGCATGGCGAACAGCGACGACGCAGTTAAAGACCCCGCGAAAAAAGGCAAGCTTAAGATCATCATTTTTGTGGTGGTGGGCCTGTTGCTGGCCGTCGGTCTGTCGGTCGGCGCGACGTGGTTCATCATGCACAGAGCCGAGAGCAAGCCTGATCCTGCCCAGGTGGCCGATGCCGCCAACGCCAAGAAGGAGGCGATTTTCGAGCCGCTGACACCGCCCTTCGTCGTCAACTACAACGTCAACGGCCGGCAGCGCTACATGCAGGTCAGCATTACCTTGCTGGCCCGTGATCACGCTGACCTGGAAGCGTTGAAAGTGCATATGCCGGTCATCCGCAATAACCTGGTCATGATGTTCTCCGGGCAGCCATTCGACACCCTCGCAACGCCGGTCGGGATGGAAATGCTGCGCCAGAAGGCCGCTGCGGTTGTTCAAGAAGTCGGGCAGAAAGAGCTGAACAAAAGCGTCATCGAACAGGTACTTTTCACTAACTACGTACTGCAGTAGGACCACGACATGGCCGTGCAAGACCTGCTGTCCCAGGATGAAATCGACGCGCTGTTGCATGGTGTGGACGATGGTCTGGTGCAGACCGATAGCGTTATGGAACCGGGCAGCGTCAAGAGTTATGACCTGACCAGCCAGGACCGCATCGTCCGCGGACGCATGCCGACTCTGGAAATGATCAACGAGCGCTTCGCCCGTTATACCCGCATCAGCATGTTCAACCTGTTGCGTCGCTCCGCGGATGTCGCGGTGGGCGGCGTGCAGGTCATGAAGTTTGGCGAATACGTGCACTCGCTTTACGTGCCGACCAGTCTGAATCTGGTCAAGATCAAGCCGTTGCGCGGCACCGCGCTGTTCATTCTGGACGCCAAGCTGGTGTTCAAGCTGGTGGACAACTTCTTCGGTGGCGATGGCCGTCACGCCAAGATCGAAGGCCGGGAATTCACCCCGACCGAGCTGCGCGTGGTGCGCATCGTGCTGGATCAGGCGTTCATCGACCTGAAGGAAGCCTGGCAGGCGATCATGGAGGTCAATTTCGAGTACATCAACTCGGAAGTGAACCCGGCCATGGCCAACATCGTGGGCCCGAGTGAAGCGATCGTGGTCTCGACCTTCCACATCGAGCTCGATGGCGGTGGCGGCGACCTGCACGTGACCATGCCGTACTCGATGATCGAGCCGGTACGCGAAATGCTCGACGCCGGTTTCCAGTCCGATCTGGATGATCAGGACGAGCGCTGGGTCAACGCGTTAAAGCAGGACGTGCTGGACGTGGCGGTGCCATTGAGCGCCACGGTGGCCCGTCGTCAGCTCAAGTTGCGGGACATCCTGCACATGCAGCCGGGCGACGTGATCCCCGTGGAGCTAAACGATCATCTGGTCATGCGTGCCAATGGCGTGCCGTCGTTCAAGGTCAAGCTCGGTTCGCACAAGGGCAATCTGGCCCTGCAAGTGATCGAGCCGGTAGAACGCCGCTGACGTTGTGTCGTCAGCTTCAGAATGTGCTGTGTAAACGAATTGCTATTGCTCCCCGAGGACAATCATGGCTGATGAAAACGAAATGAACTCCGCAGACGATCAGGCATTGGCCGACGAGTGGGCTGCGGCGTTGGGTGAAGCCGGAGAGGGTGGTCAGGCGGACATCGATGCGTTGCTGGCTGCCGATGCCGGCAACTCGACCAATCGCCTGACGATGGAAGAGTTCGGAAGTGTGCCGAAGAACAACGGTCCGGTGTCGCTGGACGGCCCGAACCTGGATGTGATCCTCGACATCCCGGTATCGATTTCCATGGAAGTGGGCAGCACCGAGATCAACATCCGCAACCTGCTGCAGTTGAACCAAGGCTCGGTCATCGAGCTTGACCGACTGGCGGGGGAGCCACTGGACGTCCTGGTCAACGGTACGCTGATCGCCCATGGAGAGGTGGTGGTGGTGAACGAAAAGTTCGGCATTCGCCTCACCGATGTGATCAGCCCGAGCGAACGCATCAAGAAGCTGCGTTGAATGAGCCGCTTTCTAAGAGGCGTGTCTGGCTTGGCACTGCTGGCCACGTCGTGGGCTGTGATGGCTGCCGACCCTGCAACACCGACCGTTACGACCGCCGCTCCTGCTGTCGCTGCAGTGCCCGCCACCGCGCCGGTGGTGGTGCCGCCAGTGTCCGGACTGAGCAGCGGCATGGGCGGTCAGTTGCTGCAACTGGTGCTGGGCCTGTTGCTGGTGGTCGGGCTGATTTTCGTCCTCGCCTGGCTGATGCGCCGGGTTCAGCGGGCTGGGCCTGCTGGTAATCAGGTCATTGAGCTGGTCGGCTCGCGTGCCCTCGGGCCGCGTGACCGGCTGGTGCTGGTTCAGGTGGGCAACGAACAGGTGCTGCTGGGGGTTTCGCCCGGTAGCATTACCGCGCTTCACGTGATGAATGAGCCGGTTCAGGTCCCCGACATCCAGAATGCCACGCCTGAGTTCGCCAGGCGTCTGATGGACGTGCTCGGCAATAAGGGCGTGATGGGGCCGCGCGCGGGCAAAGGCGGGCTGGGCAACCTGGATCAGAAGGATAAGCATTGATGCGTATTGTTTTGACGCTGCTTTTGCTGCTGGCAGCGCCGCTGGCGTTCGCCGCCGACCCGTTGTCGATTCCGGCAATCACCTTGGGCACCGGTGCCAACGGACAACAGGAATACTCGGTCAACCTGCAGATCCTGCTGATCATGACGGCGCTGAGTTTCATTCCGGCGTTCGTCATGCTGATGACCAGCTTCACCCGGATCATTATTGTGTTCTCGATTCTGCGCCAGGCCCTGGGCCTGCAGCAGACTCCGTCGAACCAGATCCTCACCGGCATGGCGCTTTTTTTGACCATGTTCATTATGGCGCCGGTGTTCGATCGGGTTAACAACGACGCCTTGCAGCCCTACCTCGCGGAAAAAATGACCGCTCAGGACGCCGTGGCCAAGGCTGAGGTGCCGATCAAGGACTTCATGCTCGCGCAAACCCGCTCCAGCGATCTGGAATTGTTCATGCGCTTGTCCAAGCGCACCGACATTCCGACGCCTGATGCTGCGCCGCTGACCATCATTGTCCCGGCGTTCGTGACTTCCGAGCTCAAGACCGCGTTTCAGATCGGTTTCATGATCTTCATCCCGTTCCTGATCATTGACCTGGTGGTCGCCAGCGTGCTGATGGCGATGGGGATGATGATGCTCTCGCCCCTGATCATTTCCCTGCCGTTCAAGATCATGCTGTTCGTCCTGGTGGACGGCTGGGCATTGATCATCGGCACACTGGCCGGCAGTTTCGGCGGCGTATGAACCTGTTTTTCGAGGAGTGCCCGGCATGACCCCGGAAGTTGCTGTAGACCTTTTTCGCGAAGCGCTGTGGCTCACCACTACCATGGTGGCCATTCTCGTGGTGCCGAGCCTGATCGTCGGCCTGCTGGTATCGATGTTCCAGGCCGCGACGCAAATCAACGAACAGACCCTGAGCTTTCTGCCGCGCCTGTTGGTCATGCTGGTGACCCTGATCGTCATCGGCCCGTGGATGGTGCGCACCTTCATGGAGTACATCACCAACCTGTACACCAGCATCCCTCAAGTGATCGGCTGACCCGCGAATGGAGCCTGTTCTGGCGCTGACCGACACGCAGATCAGCACCTGGGTGGCGGCGTTCATGCTGCCGCTGTTCCGCATCGCGACGGTGCTGATGACCATGCCGATCTTCGGCACGACACTGGTGCCCAAGCGCGTGCGGCTTTATCTGGCGCTGGCCATTACCTTCGTGGTCGCCCCGAGCCTGCCACCGATGCCGCAGGTTCATGCCCTTGACCTCAGCGCGCTGCTGTTGATCGCCCAGCAGATCATCATCGGCGCTGCCCTGGGCCTGTCGCTGCAGTTGTTCTTCCAGGCGTTCGTGATCGCCGGTCAGGTGGTGGCTATCCAGATGGGCATGGGCTTTGCGTCCATGGTCGACCCGATCAACGGGGTCTCGACCGCCGTCATCGGGCAATTCTTCACCATGCTGGTGACGCTGCTGTTTTTGGCGATGAACGGCCATTTGGTGGTGTTCGAGGTGCTCATCGAAAGCTTCACCACGCTGCCGGTAGGCGACGGACTGGTAACAGCCAATTTCTGGGATCTGGTCTTGCGCCTGGGCTGGGTGCTCGGCGCCGCGCTACTGCTGGTTCTGCCGGCAATCACTGCGCTGTTGGTGGTCAATATCGCCATGGGTGTGATGACCCGTGCGGCGCCACAGTTGAACATCTTCTCCATCGGTTTTCCGTTGACGCTGGTGCTGGGCATGGGGATCCTCTGGATTTCACTCGGCGATATTCTCAATCAATACCAACCGCTGGCGGTCGACGCCTTGCAGTTGCTCAAGGACATGGTCAAGGCACGCTGACATGGCTGAAAGTGAAAGCGGTCAGGATAAGACAGAAGACCCCACGGACAAACGAAAGCGTGACGCCCGGGAGAAGGGCGAGATCGCCCGCTCCAAGGAGCTGAACACGGTTGTCGTGATGATCGTCGGCGCCGCCGGTCTGCTGGCATTCGGCGGCTCGATTGCAGAAATGCTGATGCAATTGATGCGTGACAATTTCACCATTTCCCGCGAAGCGTTGATGGAGGAGCGCAGCATGAGCCTGATGCTGCTGGCATCGGGCAAAGCTGCGCTGATGTCGACGACGCCTTTGCTGGTGGCGCTGACCATCGCTGCGCTTATCGGGCCGATTTCGCTGGGCGGCTGGCTGTTTGCTGCGGGATCCATGGCGCCCAAGTTCAGTCGCATGAATCCGCTGGCCGGCCTTAAGCGCATGGTGTCGCCCAAGGCGCTGATCGAACTGCTCAAGTCCTTCGCCAAGTTTCTGATCGTACTGGTGGTGGCAGTGCTGGTATTGGCCAAGGATAAGAACGACCTGCTGGCCATCGCCCACGAGCCCATGGAAATGGCGATCGTGCACAGTCTGCAGCTAGTCGGCTGGAGCACCTTGTGGATGGCGTTCGGACTGTTGATTATCGCCGCGGTGGACGTGCCGGTGCAGTTGTGGGAATCCCACAAGAAGCTGTTGATGACCAAGCAGGAAGTGCGTGACGAGCATAAGGACAACGAGGGGCGGCCCGAGGTCAAGCAGCGGATTCGTCAGTTGCAGCGCGAGATGTCGCAACGGCGAATGATGGCGTCGATCCCGGACGCCGATGTGGTTATCACGAACCCGACTCACTATGCCGTTGCCCTCAAGTACGACCCGGACAAGGGCGGGGCGCCGATGCTGCTGGCCAAGGGCAGCGATTTCATGGCATTGAAAATTCGCGAGATTGCGGCGCAGCACCAGATTCTGTTGCTCGAATCGCCGGCGCTGGCGCGGTCGATTTATTACAGCACCGAGCTGGAACAGGAGATTCCAGCAGGGCTGTATCTGGCGGTGGCGCAGGTGCTGGCCTACGTCTATCAGATTCGGCAGTACCGTTCGGGCAGGGGTAAGCGGCCTGATCCGTTGAATGAGAACCTGCCCATTCCTCCGGATTTGCGGCGGGATTCCTAAGTTCTGGGGTCTGGCTGTAAATCCCTTATCAGGGGTGTTGCAGATACTGATCGTGCCCACGCTCCCGCGTGGGAACGCCGCTCCGCACACTCCGCGTCCGTCCGCTGGCTGACGCGGAGCGTCAGAGGATGCATCCCCACGCGGAGCGTGGGGACGATCAATCCACCAAGTTACAGGTGTGTTGTGCTGATCGTTCCCGCGCTCCCGCGTGGGAACACCGCCCTGGATGCTCCGCGTCCATCCGCTGGCTGACGGGCAGCATCAGAGGATGCATCGCCACGCGCAGTGGGGCTGATGAATCCATCAAGTTACAGATATGTGTTGTTCTGATCGTTCCAGCGCTCCCGCGTGGGAACGCCGCCCTGGATGCTCCGCGTCCATCCGATGGTTGACGGGCCGCGTCAGAGGGTGCATCGCCACGCGGAGTGGGGCTGATGAATCCATCAAGTTACAGATATGTGTTGTTCTGATCGTTCCCGCGCTCCCGCGTGGGAACGCCGTCCTGGATGCTCCGCGTCCATCCGCTGGCTGACGGGCAGCATCAGAGGATGCATCGCCACGCGCAGTGGGGCAGATGAATCCATCAAGTTACAGGTGTGTTGTTCTGATCGTTCCCGCGCTCCCGCGTGGGAACGCCGCCCTGGATGCTCCGCGTCCATCCGCTGGCTGACGGGCAGCGTCAGAGGGTGCATCGCCACGCGCAGCGGGGCTGATGAATCCATCAAG
>NZ_DIHC01000061.1 GCF_002419965.1 Pseudomonas sp. UBA5706 | reverse complement strand
CATCCAGAGGGGCGTCAACACTTAATTTCAAAAAGCTGAAAGTTTTTAGCGTAGAGCCGCAAGAGGTGGTTGCCCTGCCCGCCTGCGGCTTAAGACTCAAGTCTTGCGCCTACTTCTCAGAGGCTCGGAAACGCGAATTGCGACGCTTCATGACTTGCGCGCTGCGGCCAACGCTGGGTAATTGCTTTACGACGAGTATAGAAGCGCACGCCGTCAGGGCCGTAGGCATGCAGGTCGCCGAACAAAGAACGCTTCCAGCCGCCAAAGCTGTGGTAGGCAACCGGTACCGGCAATGGCACGTTTACGCCTACCATGCCAACTTCGATCTCGTCGCAGAATAAGCGTGCAGCTTCGCCGTCACGGGTAAAGATGCAGGTGCCGTTGCCATACTCGTGATCATTGATCAGTTGCATGGCCTGCTCAAGACTGTTTACACGAACGATGCACAATACCGGGCCGAAGATTTCTTCTTTATAGATGCGCATTTGGGCGGTGACTTGATCGAACAGGCAGCCGCCCAAAAAGAAGCCGTCTTCATGCCCGGATACGGTAAGGCCACGGCCGTCGACCACCAGCCTGGCACCCGCAGCAATACCATCTTCTATATAGCCACTGACCTTGTCGCGATGCTGACCGGTCACCAACGGCCCCATGTCCAGACCGCAAGTCGTCCCTGCACCAATCTTCAATGCTTTGATCTGCGGAACCAGTTTGGTAATAAGGGTGTCGGCAATCTGATCGCCCACGCACACTGCAACCGAGATCGCCATGCAACGCTCGCCGCACGAGCCGTAGGCAGCGCCCATCAGTGCACTCACCGCATTGTCCAGATCCGCATCCGGCATCAGCACGGCGTGGTTCTTAGCGCCCCCCAGCGCCTGAACGCGCTTGCCGCGAGCGGTAGCCTCCTTATAGATGTACTCAGCAATCGGCGTTGACCCGACAAAGCTCAACGCTTTCACTTCAGGCGCATCTATCAGCGCATCGACCGCCGCCTTGTCGCCGTGTACCACGTTAAGCACGCCCTTAGGCAGGCCGGCCTCGTGCAGCAGCTGTGCGATCAACAGGGTCGAACTCGGGTCGCGCTCCGAAGGCTTGAGGATAAAGCAGTTACCGCAAGCGATCGCCAGGGGATACATCCACAGTGGCACCATCGCGGGAAAGTTGAACGGGGTAATGCCTGCGACCACGCCCAGCGGTTGGAAGTCGGACCACGCGTCGATGTTCGGACCGACATTGCGGCTGTACTCGCCCTTGAGGATCTCCGGCGCGGCGCTGGCGTATTCGACATTCTCTATACCCCGCTTCAGCTCACCGGCGGCATCTTCCAGGGTCTTGCCGTGTTCTTCACTGATCAGCTGGGCGATGCGCGCCTCATTTTGCTCAAGCAGTTGCTTGAAACGGAACATCACTTGCGCGCGCTTGGCAGGTGGCGTATTGCGCCAGGCCGGAAACGCTGCTTTGGCTGAATCGATCGCCTGCTGTACGGTTTCGCGGCTGGCCAAGGGGACCTTGTGAATGGCCTGACCGGTGGACGGGTTAAACACGTCGGCCGTACGGCCGCTGTCGCTGACCAGTTCTCCATGGATCAGGTGTTGAATGTTGCTCATGCGTTACTCCGAAAAAAGAGTGCTTGCAGGCGCATCCGCGCGCGCCTGTAGATTAAGAAGAGGGGATCAGTCGATCTGATTGAGCGCTTCGCCCACGGCATCGAACATGCGATCAAGATCCTCTGGCTTGCTGTTGAACGTTGGCCCGAACTGCAGGGTGTCGCCGCCAAAGCGAACGTAGAAGCCAGCCTTCCACAGCTTCATCGCCGCTTCGAACGGACGAACGATTGCATCGCCGTCACGGGCAGCGATTTGAATAGCGCCTGCCAGCCCGTAGTTACGGATGTCGATGACGTTCTTGCTGCCCTTGAGACCGTGGAGCGAGTTTTCGAAATGCGGCGCGGTTTGCGCAACTTGCTGAACCAGGTTCTCGCGCTTGAGGATATCCAGCGCCGCCAAACCCGCGGCGCAGGCAACTGGGTGTGCCGAATAGGTGTAGCCGTGGGGAAATTCCACCGCATACTCAGGCGTCGGCTGATTCATGAAGGTCTGGTAAATCTCGCTGCTGGCAATCACCGCGCCCATCGGAATCGCGCCATTGGTCACCTGCTTGGCAATGCACATCAGGTCCGGCGTCACGCCAAAGCTGTCGGCGCCGAACATCGAACCGGTGCGACCGAAGCCGGTGATCACCTCATCAAAAATCAGAAGGATATTGTGCTGATCGCAGATTTCGCGAAGACGCTTCAAGTAGCCTTGCGGCGGAACGATCACACCGGCAGAGCCCGCCATTGGCTCGACAATTACCGCCGCGATGTTCGAGGCATCGTGCAACTCGATGAGCTTGAGCATTTCATCGGCCAGCGCGATACCGCCCTGCTCCGGCATGCCACGGGAAAACGCATTGCTGGCGAGCAAGGTGTGGGGCAGATGATCGACATCCATCAACTGGCCGAACATTTTGCGGTTGCCATTCACCCCGCCCAGGCTGGTACCGGCGATATTCACGCCGTGGTATCCCCGCGCACGACCGATCATCTTGGTCTTGGTCGCCTGGCCTTTGAGGCGCCAATAGGCACGCACCATCTTCACTGCGGTATCGGCGCACTCAGACCCGGAGTCGGTGTAGAACACATGGTTCAAGTTGCCCGGTGCCAGGTCGGTGATTTTCTCCGCCAGCTGGAATGACAGCGGATGGCCAAATTGGAATGCAGGCGAGTAGTCCAGAGTGCCCAGCTGTTTGGCGACGGCTTCCTGGATTTCCTTACGGGTATGCCCTGCACCACAAGTCCACAGACCGGAAAGCCCGTCGTAGATTTTGCGGCCTTTATCATCAGTCAGATAACTGCCCTCGGCCGCCACGATCAGTCGCGGATCGCGCTGGAAATTGCGGTTTGCGGTGTAGGGCATCCAGTGCGCGTCAAGCCTGAGCTGGCTGGCCAGGGACATATCGGACGACTCGGGCATATTCATTGAAAATAACCTCACAAGGGCGTGGGTGGCCTGGCTTCATGCGTCGGGGGTCAGGAAGCAGAGCCGTATTGCAGCTACGTTGCCACGGGCATAAAGTCGCTAAAACCCTGCATTTATGATCTTTAGTTGGTGGACTACTAAACAATGAGTACACGCCGTTCTGATCCGCTGGCCCAGGTCAGCGACTTTGATATCCGGCTATTGCGCATCTTCCGAAGTGTAGTCGAATCGGGAGGTTTCTCGGCGGCCGAAAGTGCACTGGGCATCGGCCGCTCTGCCATCAGCCAGCAGATGAGCGATTTGGAGCAACGCTTGGGGTTGCGCCTGTGCCAGCGCGGCCGAGCCGGTTTCTCCCTGACAGAAGAGGGGCGCGAGGTCTATCAGTCATCGCTTCAACTATTGAGTGCCCTGGAAAGTTTTCGCACAGAGGTCAATGGCCTTCACCGACATTTGCGAGGTGAGCTGAATATCGGCCTGACCGACAACCTGGTCACCCTCCCCCACATGCGCATCACTCACGCGCTCTCGCATCTAAAAGAGCGCGGACCCGATGTGCACATCAATATCCGCATGATCGCGCCTAATGAAGTCGAGCAGGGTGTGCTAGATGGCAGCCTGCATGTCGGCGTCGTGCCACAAGCCAATGCCCTGTCGGGCCTTGAGTACCAAGCGCTCTACGGCGAACGCTCGTTGCTGTACTGCGCAGTCGGCCATCCGCTGTTTTATGTGGACGATGCTCAGTTGGGCGACGAACGACTGGCAGATCAGGAGGCGATTGCACCGACCTTCCGCCTGCCTGCAGAAATACAGGCGCATTATCAGGCGCTCAAATGCACGGCCAGTGCGTCGGACCGCGAGGGCATGGCCTTTCTGATCCTCACGGGGCGCTATATAGGCTATCTGCCTGATCACTACGCATCGCTCTGGGTACAACAAGGTCGCCTGCGCGCCTTAAAACCCTACGCACGCTTTTATGACTTGTGTTTGGTCACGGTCACCCGTAAAGGTCGCCGCCCTCATTTGGTGCTGGAAAGTTTCCTGGAGAGCCTGGCCGCCACACGCTGAGGCTTCCGAGTACGATAACGCGAGTGACTAACACGGCTTAGTTAGCTGGGTTAAACAACGTAACCCTATGTTATATATAGACATAAACAAAATTTTCAGAAAAGTATCTGATCAGTTGGACAGGTTTTTGCAATAGCGACTGATGTCGGTGGGATATTTCGGGTCGATGTGCGACCTGGTATCTGTAGCGTCTGAAAACCCTCGTCAACGGCCGACTCTCAAAGAACCAGGGCGTTTCGAAAGTGGACAGGCTCACCAACCTGGTTAAACACAAAACCGAGAATCCAGCATGCAGCCTGAAGCGACAAACACCAACGACCTGATCTATGGACTCAATGACCGGCCCAAACCCGGGCCTGCCATGCTTGCCGCTATCCAGCATGTGCTGGCGGCATTCGTCGGCATCATTACACCGCCGCTGATCATCGGTTCGGCATTGGGACTGGGCGCCTATTTGCCTTACCTCATCAGCATGGCGTTGATGGTTTCAGGTGTAGGGACTTTCATCCAGGCTCGTCGTCCGTTTGGCATCGGCGCGGGAATGATCTGCCTGCAAGGCACCAGCTTCGCGTTCCTCGGTGCGGTGCTTTCTGCCGGTTTTATGGTCAAGCAACGCGGCGGCAGCCCCGAGGACATCATGGCGATGGTGTTCGGCGTGTGTCTTTTCGGCGCCATCGTACAGATCGTTCTCAGCCGTTTCATCGGCCAATTGCGCCGCGTCATCACGCCGCTGGTAACGGGCATCGTCATTACCCTGATCGGCGTTAGCCTGATTAAGGTGGGCGTGACCGATCTGGGTGGCGGCTTCAATGCCCCGGACTTTGGAGACCCGATTAACTTGTTCCTGGGTGCGTTCGTGCTACTGGTGATCATCCTGCTGAACCGCTCGACCACCCCTTGGGTGCGCTTGTCAGCCATCATCGCCGGCCTGGCCGCTGGCAGTATCGCCGCATGGTTCAGCGGTAAGCTCGTTCCTCACGCCGTCAGTGATGTCGCCCTGATCAGCATCCCGGTGCCGTTTCGCTTTGGCTTGCACTTTGACTGGGCTGCTTTCCTACCCGTTGCGCTGATTTATCTGATCAGCAGCATCGAAACCGTCGGTGATCTGACGGCCAACTGCATGCTGTCCCGCGAGCCAATCAAAGGCCCCCAGTACATTGCACGGCTAAAGGGCGGCGTGTTGGGCGACGGCGTAAGCTGCATGATCGCCGCTACATTCAGCGCCTTCCCCAACACCACGTTCGCGCAGAACAACGGCGTGATTCAACTGACGGGCGTGGCCAGCCGGTACGTCGGCCTCTACATCGGAGCAACCCTGTTTTTGCTCGGCCTTTTCCCTGTCATCGGTGCGATTGTTCAACAGATCCCCAAGCCGGTTCTGGGCGGCGCAACCTTGGTCATGTTTGGCAGTGTTGCCGCAGCGGGGGTTCGCATTCTGTCTCAGTCGCCGCTGGACCGTCGCAGCATGTTGATCATCGCGACATCGTTTGGCGTCGGTCTGGGGATCGCTGCGCAACCGGCCCTGTTGCACCAGTTACCACAACTGGTGCAGAACCTGTTCGACTCGGCGATCACCAGCGGTGGCATAACGGCGCTGGTGATGAGCCTGCTGCTGCCCGAAGGCAAGGAGGTCGTTGCTGAAAAAAAGCATGAAAGCCCAGCCATTGAGCATTAAATTGCATTGCCACGGCTTGCCGGATCGTCTCGGGTGCGTTATCTGTTCACCCCGCCGCACCCAATGATCCGTCTGGAACTGCACATGACCCTTGAAGTCCCTGCTCACAGCGTCAGCGCCACCAAACCGGCGAGCCGCATTCGTCAGAAGAACGAAGAAACGATCATGAAAGCTGCCGAGGACGAGTTCGCGCGTCACGGATTCAAAGGCACGAGCATGAACACCATCGCGCAAAATGCCGGTCTGCCCAAAGCCAATCTGCACTACTACTTCACCAATAAGTTGGGCCTGTACATCGCGGTGTTGAGCAACATCATCGAGCTGTGGGACAGCACCTTTAACAATCTCAAAGTCGAGGACGACCCAGCCCAGGCGCTGACCCACTATATCCGCGCCAAGATGGAGTTCTCCCGACGTCAGCCGCAAGCGTCGCGCATCTTCGCCATGGAAATCATCAGCGGCGGCGAATGCCTGAATGAATATTTCAGCCAGGATTACCGAGCATGGTTTCAGGGGCGTGCCTCGGTGTTTCAGGCCTGGATCGACGCGGGCAAGATGGACCCGGTCGACCCGGTGCACCTAATCTTCCTTCTGTGGGGCAGCACTCAGCATTACGCCGATTTCGCCACGCAAATATGTCAGGTCACCGGGCGTACGCGGCTGACCAAGCAGGATATGGAGCAAGCAGGCGATAATCTGATCCGTATCATTCTCAAGGGTTGCGGGCTGCAGGCTGCGATCCGAACGCAAGACCAATCCTGATAGTCAGCTGGAATCTTCATGCCATCTACCCTCGTCGGTCCTTGTGAGTTTCGTGAAGAAATTCGCAAGAGCCGCTTCATCACCCTGGCCACCCCGATCAACAGCCCCGCCGACGCCCAAGCCTTCATCGAACACAACAGCGATCTCAACGCCACGCACAACTGCTGGGCCTGGAAGTTGGGCGCGCAGTACCGCAGCACTGACGACGGCGAGCCAGGGGGCACGGCAGGTCGGCCGATTCTCGCAGCCATTGAGGCGCAAGACTTCGATCAGGTCGTGGTATTAGTGATTCGCTGGTACGGCGGCATTCAGCTGGGCACCGGAGGGCTGGCCAGAGCATACGGCGGCGGGGCAAATAAGTGCCTGCAACAGGCTGAACGCTTGCCGCTGATCAACCGCGTCGCGTTCAGTTTCGATTGCAACTTCAGCGAGCTGGCATTGGTGAAACTGCGCCTGGCCGAATTGAACGGCCTGGTGCAGAACGAGACCTTTACTGCGGCCGGCGTGGAGCTGTTGATCGCTCTGGGACCGGAACAGGTCGAACGCTATCAGCGTCAGCTCTCCGACATTAGCCGCGGACGCATCATGCTGCACCTGCAGCAAGACTCCTGACTAACTTCCGGTCAGGTCTGCTGGCACAAGTTGCCCACACCTACTGTGCACCTGCTTGTGGACAAGCTGAGCACATCCGTACACAGGCCGCGGAATACCTGGGCTTGAGAGTGGTGATCGTTTTTTGATCAATTGGTTTTATCCACTGCAGAAACCTTCTGGAAAACAGACAGTTAACTGCAGTTATTGCGAATTGTTCCTAATCTGCGCTTGTTTATATCGCCTAAACGCGTTTGCACACCGCAGCTGTGGAACAACCTGTGGATAACACGTGCAAGGTTGCCCACGACTCTGAAGCAAGCTCGCCTGTCGACATGTGGTTAATTTTTAGCCAACGCACGTGAACCAATTTGTAACGCGCAACAAATGCAGCGCCCTGATGCGGTGCCACCTGGTATGGCGTTGCCCTTATCGATCTTCATCGTGGCAGCACGACCATCTGCCAACGCCAACGATTCCAATGACGCAAGCACTGGCAAGCCTTTGCCGGTACAGGATTCTGCACTATCCGATCGCACACGCGACGAAAACCTGACCAGCTGGCCAAGAAATTGCTACATCCAAGGGCGATCCCACTCTCACTGAGCCTCTCATGCCCCAGCCAACGAATCAGGCGCGTCTGCAACTGCGCCAAATCACCAAGCGATACCCGGGATGTCTCGCCAATGACGCCATCGACCTGAGCATCGCGCCGGGCGAAATCCACGCGCTACTCGGCGAGAACGGCGCAGGCAAGAGCACGCTGATGAAGATCATCTATGGCGTGGTGCAACCCGATGCGGGCCAGCTTGTCTGGCAAGGCAAGACGCTGGCCATGCGCAACCCGGCTCAGGCCCGGGAACTGGGCATTGGCATGGTGTTCCAGCACTTTTCGCTGTTCGAAACCCTGACCGTTGCGCAAAACATTGCCTTGGCCATGGGCGCGGCTGCCGGTACGCCGAAACAACTGGAACCGAAGATCCGCCACGTCTCGCAGCGCTATGGCATGGCGCTCGAACCCCAGCGACTGGTGCACAGCCTGTCCATCGGTGAGCGACAGAAGGTTGAGATCATTCGCTGCCTGATGCAGGACATCCGCCTGTTGATTCTCGATGAACCCACTTCGGTGCTGACGCCATTGGAGGCCGAGGATCTGTTCGTCACCCTGCGTAGGCTGGCCCATGAAGGCTGCAGCATTCTGTTCATCAGCCACAAGCTGGGTGAGGTGCGCGCGCTTTGTCACAGCGCCACCGTCCTTCGCGGCGGTAAGGTTTCAGGGCATTGCGTGCCAGCCGAATGCAGCGATCTGCAACTGGCGCAGCTGATGGTGGGCGATGCCGAGGGGCTGGTCGCGCATTACCCGAAGGCGTGCGGCAGCTCGCCATTTCTACAGGTGGACAAACTCTCGTGGCATAACCCAGACCCCTTCGGCTGCTCGCTGAGCGAAGTCGAGCTAGAGGTACGCAGCGGCGAGATCGTCGGCATCGCCGGAGTCGCGGGCAATGGCCAGGACGAATTGCTGGCCCTGCTCAGTGGCGAGCACACCCTGAGCCGACTCGACGCCCGGCGTGTTCGCTTAGCCGGGAAGCCCATCGCCCACCTGCGACCGGACGCAAGACGCAGACAAGGCCTGGCCGTTGTTCCGGCGGAGCGCCTCGGTCATGGCGCAGTGCCTGACATGAGCCTGGCGGACAACGCACTACTCACAGCGTTTCAGCAAGGGCTTGTGAGCAAAGGGCTGATCCAACGCAGCAAGGTCAAGGTGCTGGCTGAAACCATCATTCAGCGTTTCGCCGTAAAGACGCCCAATGCGCAAACCGCTGCCCGCAACCTGTCAGGCGGTAACCTGCAGAAATTCATCCTCGGTCGCGAAATCCTGCAAAACCCGAAACTGCTGGTCGCCGCTCATCCGACCTGGGGTGTGGATGTCGGCGCTGCTGCTGCTATTCATCGTGCATTGATCGCCCTGCGCGACGCGGGCGCGGCCATTCTGGTGATTTCCGAAGACCTCGACGAGCTGTTCCAGATCAGCGATCGGATGGCGGCCTTGTCAGGTGGTCGCTTGTCAGGATTGGCGCCAACCGCGCAGATCAGTCAGGTGCAGGTCGGCGGCTGGATGGCCGGTCAATTTGATGCCGCAGCCTCTCGAGCTGACGCGACCACGCAGGTCTGACGACCGGATTCAACGACTTATTTAACGGAGATGGCGATGTTGCTCTCACTGGAACCGCGCGGGCAACAGTCACGCGCGATGTTGTGGTTTTCCCCGCTGCTCGCAGCCCTCCTGACCCTGGTGTCGGGCTCGCTGCTCTTTATGGCATTGGGGCTCGATCCGCTGTTAACCCTGCACACGCTGCTGGTCGTGCCGGTCAGCGATCTGTATGGCGTGTCCGAGTTGATGATCAAGGCGCTGCCGATTCTGCTATGCGCGCTGGGCCTTGCCGTGGCCTATCAGGCGCGGATCTGGAACATCGGCGCCGAAGGTCAACTGTTGATCGGCGCGCTGGCCGGCAGTGCGGTTGCGGTCAATGTGATCGATGTCGACAGTCGCTGGGTGCTGGTGCTGATTCTGTTCGCAGGCACAACGGCCGGGGCCGCGTGGGCAGGGCTGACTGCCTGGCTGCGCACCCATTTCAATGCCAACGAAATCCTTACCAGCATCATGCTCAACTACATCGCCCTCAACTTGCTGCTGTATTTCGTACACGGTCCGCTGAAAGACCCTGCAGGCATGAATTTCCCTGAGTCCGCCATGTTCGGCGACGCCAGTCGACTGCCGCTGTTGAGCGAAGACGTCCGCGTGCATGCCGGGGTGTATTTTGCGCTGCTGGCGCTCGTGGCGGTGTGGGTTTTGCTGCAACGCAGCTTCGTCGGCTTTCAGATCAAGGTTCTTGGGCTGGACAAACGTGCAGCCGGATTCGTCGGCTTTCGTGAGAAAGGTCTGATTTGGCTGGCACTGTTGATCAGTGGCGGGCTGGCCGGGCTGGCGGGCGTCTGTGAAGTAACGGGGCCGCTCGGCCAGCTGGTACCGCAGGTCTCACCCGGCTACGGCTACGCGGCAATTACTGTGGCCTTCCTGGGGCGGCTGAATCCCTTGGGCATTCTGTTCGCCAGCCTGCTCATGGCGCTGCTGTACCTAGGGGGCGAAAGCGCGCAGATGACACTCAATTTGCCTCAAGCGATTACGCAGTTGTTTCAGGGAATGATGCTGTTCTTCCTGCTGGCCTGCGATGTGCTGATTCTTTACCGCCCACGCCTCAAATGGCGCTGGGGCCGCCGCCAGATGGCCACCGTGCCGGGAGCCGTGTGATGGATATTGATCTGTTGAGTAACATTCTGTTCGCCACCGTGCGTTGCGGAACTCCATTGCTGCTGGTGGCGCTGGGCGAATTGGTCTGCGAGAAGAGTGGCGTCCTGAATCTGGGGCAGGAAGGCATGATGCTGTTTGGTGCGGTGATCGGTTTCATCGTCGCGTTGAGCACCGGCAGTCTATGGCTGGGCGTATTGCTGGCGATTCTTGCAGGCATGCTGCTGTCATCGCTGTTCGCCCTGGTGGCACTGCTGTTCAACGCCAACCAGGTGGCTACCGGGCTGGCGCTGACGATTTTCGGCGTCGGCTTGTCGAGCTTCATCGGTGCCGCATGGGTAGGCAAGCCATTGACCGGCTTCGAGCCAATCGTGATCCCGTGGCTGAGCGACGTTCCACTGATTGGACGAATGCTCTTCGCACAAGATGTCCTGGTGTATCTGTCATTCGCCCTATTCGCCGCGGTGGCCTGGACGCTGCAGAAAAGTCGTGTGGGACTGGTCATACAGGCGGTCGGAGAAAACCCAAACGCTGCAAGTGCGATGGGGCTGCCGGTACTGTGGGTACGCACGCTGTCGGTGCTGTTCGGTGGAGCGATGGCCGGGCTTGCCGGCGCTTATCTGTCGCTGGCCTACACACCGATGTGGGCAGAAAACATGAGCGCAGGCAGGGGATGGATCGCTTTGGCACTGGTCGTTTTCGCCAGTTGGCGGGTAGGGCGATTGCTGCTGGGCGCCTATCTTTTCGGTTTCGCCAGCATCCTGTATCTGGTTGCCCAAGGTGTCGGGCTGGCCATTCCTTCGAATCTACTGGCAATGCTGCCGTACGTCGCGACGATCGTGGTGCTGGTGTTACTGTCGCGCAACGCAGTGCGCACTCGACTGTATGCACCGGTGTCCCTCGGGCAACCCCGGCAGTCGGGGCACTGAGCATTGGCAGGACTGACCGTTGCGCCGGAAAAACAAATTCCTGAAGCCGACTGCGGTCAACCCTGCTAACGCTGCTTCGTTTCGATCTGCTAGGAGTGACATTCATGCCTGCCAACAAAACCGCGCTGATCATCGGCGCCTCCCGCGGCCTGGGTCTGGGGCTGGTACAACGCCTAACCGAACTGGGATGGGACGTTACCGCCACCGTCCGCGATGCACACAAGGCCGATGACTTGAAAGCCGTCCCCGGCGTGCACATTCAAACGTTGGACCTGGACGAGCAATCGTCCCTTGAAGTCCTCGCGCTCAACCTTAGGGATCAGGTCTATGACCTTTTATTCGTCAACGCCGGGATCATGGGCCCCCTGCACGACAACCCAACTGACGCTACGGCTGGCGAACTGGGCCAGCTGTTTTTGACCAATGCTGTCGCCCCCATCCGCTTGGCCAAACGTTTTGTCGGGCAGATCCGCCCCGGCACCGGCGTCATCGCGTTCATGAGCTCGGTGCTCGGCAGTGTCACGATGCCCGACGCTCCGGAAATGGCCCTCTATAAGGCCAGCAAGGCGGCCCTTAATTCGATGACCAACACTTTCGTCAGCCAGTTGGGCGACAACAAACCGACCGTGCTGTCCATGCACCCGGGCTGGGTTCGCACCGCCATGGGCGGCGACGGCGCCGACATAGACGTCCAAACCAGCGTGCGCGGCATCGTCGAACAACTTGAACGCTTTGCCGGAGAAGGTGGACATCATTTCGTCAACTACAAGGGTGAGACGATTCCCTGGTGATACTTCGCCGTTCGTATCAGCGGTGATGCACAAAACTGATAGCTGGCGCGCACATTTGCAGCAGCAACTTGCCGACGGTGGTTATTCCACACCGCTTACCGACGACGAAGCGTGCTGCTGCAGCGCCCGACCGATGCCCTTGCATCGGCTTTCAACAGCACCCTAAACTCCCCACCCTCGCCTCGCGACATGTGTTCAAGGTCGCGGCGACCCTGGATCAGCAGACAGGGCAAAACTGAGCTGGCTACCTGAACCCACTTTCAGAGGAGCCGGCCAATGCCTGCGATCCGTATCTGGTTGAAAAATCCCCTTGCTGTGTTCACTGCCAACGATCTCGATGCCCGAGGCGGGCTGGTGGTCGAGAACGGCGTAATCGTTGAACTGCTCGCCACAGGCCAGTCGCCCGAGAAGCCCTGCAATCAGGTCTTCGATGCGCGCGAGCATGTGCTGCTGCCAGGCCTGATCAACACCCATCACCACTTCTATCAAACCCTGACCCGTGCCTGGGCACCGGTGGTGAACCAGCCGCTGTTCCCGTGGCTGAAGACGCTATATCCGGTGTGGGCGCGCCTGACACCGGCCAAACTGGCACTGGCAAGCAAGGTCGCGTTGACCGAGCTGTTGCTGTCCGGCTGCACCACGGCGGCCGACCATCATTATCTGTTCCCGGACGGATTGGAAAATGCCATCGACGTTCAGGTTCAGAGTGTCCGCGAATTGGGCATGCGTGCGATGTTGACGCGCGGTTCGATGAGCCTCGGTGAAGCCGATGGCGGGCTCCCGCCGCAACAGACCGTTCAGCAGGGTCAGGTCATTCTGGAGGACAGCCAGCGTCTGATCGATTGCTATCACGAACGCGATGATGGTGCGCAGATTCAGATTGCACTGGCGCCCTGTTCGCCGTTTTCAGTCACCACCGAGATCATGGCCGAAAGTGCTGCACTGGCAGAAAAACTCGATGTTCGCCTGCATACGCATCTGGCCGAAACCCTCGATGAGGAAGACTTCTGCCTGCAACGATTCGGGCTGCGTACGGTGGATTACCTGGACAGCGTAGGTTGGCTCGGACCGCGTACGTGGCTGGCCCACGGCATCCATTTCAATGCACAGGAAATCGCACGCCTGGGCCAAGCGCGAACAGGTATCTGTCATTGTCCGAGTTCGAACATGCGCCTGGCGTCCGGCATCTGCCCGACGCTGGATCTGACCGCAGCAGGCGCGCCGGTCGGGTTGGGGGTTGACGGTTCGGCTTCCAACGACGGATCGAACATGATTCTGGAGGCCAAACAGGCGCTGTATTTGCAGCGGCTGCGTTATGGCGCCGAGAAGATCACCCCCGATCGGGTCCTGGGTTGGGCGACGCGTGGCTCGGCACAATTGTTGGGCAGAGGCGACATCGGCCAGCTGGCGGTAGGAAAACAGGCGGACCTGGCGCTGTTCAAGCTGGACGAGCTGCGCTTTTCAGGCAGTCATGATCCGCTGTCAGCGCTGCTGTTGTGTGGGGCGGACCGGGCGGATCGCGTAATGATCGGCGGCAAATGGAGGGTGGTGAATGGTCAGGTGGAGGGGCTGGATCTGAAAGGTCTGATTGCTGATCACAGACAGGCGGCGGCGGAGTTGATCAGGGGGTGATGTGAGTCGTCTGTAGCAGTCCGCTTGCCGGCGGTGGCGAGAAAACGGGCCGTCACCGCCGGCAAGCCGGACTGCTACAGGAACATGGACTGCAGTTGCCTCACAACCCCATCAACGACAACATCACGAACGTGGCGAACAGCACGAAGTGGGTCATGCCTTCGATGGCATTGGTCTCGCCGTCGTTGAGGTTGATCGCGCTGACCAGCAGGGTCACGAAGATCATCACCGTTTGTACCGGCGTCATCGCCATCTGGAAGGGCTGGCCGGTGTACAGCGCCATGGCTTCCATCACCGGGACGGTGAGGATCACCGTGGACAGCGATGCGCCCAAAGCGATGTTCACCACCGATTGCATGCGGTTGGCCAGTGCGGCGCGCAACGCCGTGAGGATTTCAGGCGCGGCGGAAATCGCGGCAACCAGAATGGCCGTCATCACAGGGGGAGCGCCACTGCCCTCAAGGCCAAGGTCCACGGTCTTGGACATAACCTCCGCCAGCGCGCCGATGATCACCACGCCGAACACCAGGATGCCGATGGACAGCGGCAGGTTTGCCTCTTTCTCGACGTGCTCAGGCTGAGCCTTGCGCCGCTTCTTGTCGGGGTAGCTGTAGCTGAAAAAGTAGCTGTGCGGGCCCACCTGCATGCGCAGAAACAGCCCATACAGCAACATCATCGCGCCAATGGTGAAGGCCGAATACATCTTCCAGTTCGACTCGGGAATGAACTCGGGCACCACCATCGACACGGCCATGGCGGTCAGGATCATCACGCTGTAGGAACGTGCCGAATCATCGTTGTAGGACTGTTCTCCATGCTTGAGCCCGCCCATCAACGCAGCCAGGCCGAGGATGCCGTTGACATCAAGCATGACCGCCGAATAGATGGTGTCGCGCACCAGCGTGGGCGACGGCTCGTTGCTCATCATGATTGCCAGAATCACGACCTCGACCAATACCGCAGCCAGGGTCAGGATCATGGTGCCGTAGGGGTCGCCGACCTTTTCGGCGAGCAGCTCGGCATGGTGCGCGACACGCATCGACGCACAGACGATAAACACGACCAGGACAATCCCGGCAATCAGCGCGACCATATTGCCGTGACTGAGTAATTGGTGCTCGAACGGATAGGCGAAGCAGGTCGCGATCACCGCCAACAGGAGAAATTTTTCTTGCTTGAGAATCGTGCCCATCGTTGCCTTTTATCCCTGCGACGGATGCCGCACGCCCATGAAGTGAGAACTGCTTAAGGCGTTGAGAGTGCTGGTTGTAAATAAAGGTTTCAACACAAGTGCAATCAGACCCGTCACCGAAGCTTGCGCTGGCACATCGTGCTACTGCCCGCGTCCCGGTTTTGCACCGGTTGGCAGCGTAGTCAACCGGCAGCGCACCGTGTACGAACATCTCTGCGGACAGCTGTATCCGGTGCAGCACAACAAACCCGTGCAATGCGGAGACCTGTCTTATTGGTCAGTTTTTTGCATTGAGTCGAACGCCCCGCCCAGACGGCCTGGCCCATAAGACCCACAGGAGCTCGACCTGCATGCTTTCCACTCTTCACTCCCATCGTCCGCTGAAAAAACTGCTGTGCGTCATGGCCGCTGTCGTTGGCCTGAGTTCAAGCCTGATGGCCGTTGCGGCTGATCCGTTGAAAGTCGGCTTTGTTTACATCGGCCCGATTGGCGACCACGGATGGACCTATCAGCATGAGCAGGGCCGTCAAGCCATGGCCAAGGCATTGGGCGATAAAGTAACCACCGGTTTTGTCGAAAACGTTCCGGAAGGCGCGGATGCCGAGCGGGTGATCCGCAACATGGCCAAGGGCGGCTACGACCTGGTGTTCACCACCTCGTTCGGCTATATGAACCCGACACTTAAAGTCGCCAAGCAATTTCCCAAGGTAACCTTCGAACACGCGACGGGCTACAAGCAGGACAAGAACATGGGCACTTACCTGGCTCGCACCTATGAAGGCCGTTACGTCGGCGGCTTCCTTGCGGCGAAGATGACCAAAACCAAAAAGATCGGTTATGTCGCCTCGTTTCCGATTCCGGAAGTGCTGCGCGACATTAATGCCATCCAGCTGGCCCTGAACAAATACAACCCCGGCACCGAGATCAAGGTGGTGTGGGTCAACTCCTGGTTCGACCCGGGCAAGGAAGCGGACGCCGCCAACGCCCTGATCGATCAGGGCGTCGATGTGATCTTCCAGCACACCGACAGCCCCGCGCCGATCCAGGCGGCTGAGCGACGCGGCGTTTACGCAGTCGGGTACGCCTCGGACATGGCGCATTTCGGCCCTAAAGCCGTACTGACATCCATCGTCAACAATTGGGGCCCGCATTACATCCAGGCGACGCAGGCAGTCATCGATGGCACCTGGAAATCACAGGACTACTGGGGCGGCCTGAAGGAAGGCACCGTGGAGTTACCGATCAGCGATCTGGTGCCGGCGGATGTGAAGGGTGAGGCACAGCAGATCATCTCAGACATCGAAAGCGGCGCGTTTCACCCGTTTACCGGACCGATCAAGGACCAGGCGGGTACGGTGAAAATCCCCGCGGGCAGCGTGGCAAGCAACGCGGAACTGGCCTCGATGAACTATTACGTTGAAGGCGTGAAGGCAGATTTGCCGAAATAAAACGCTCACAACGGTTGTTCCTGCAGCCCGGCTTGCCGGCGGTGGTGGTTGTAATGACACTGCTACAGCAAGTCGGGGGCGCTGCAGGACGATTCATCTGGTCCGGAGCTCGCATGAACCCGCTTCCCGTCATCGACATTTCCCCACTGTATGGCAACGACGATCAGGCCTGGCACGAAGTTGCCCGGCAGATCGACGGGGCGTGCCGTGAGTGGGAATTTTTCTACATCAAGGGCCATCCGATCACCGCCGCGCGCATCGACCAGGTGATTGCCGCGGCGCAGCGATTCTTCGCCCAGCCTTTGACCGACAAGCTGAAGATCGACATCATCCAAGGCCGGCATCACCGCGGCTATGGCGCCATCGCCACCGAGCAGCTTGACCCTGATCTGCCAAGCGATCTGAAAGAAACCTTCGACATGGGTTTGCACCTGCCAGCCGATCACCCGGATGTCATGGCGGGTAAACCGCTGCGCGGCCCTAATCGCCATCCTGATTTGCCGGGTTGGCAGCGTCTGATGGAGCAGCATTATCTGGACATGCAGGACCTGGCCTCGACGTTGCTGCGCGCCATGACCCCGGCGCTGGGCATCGAGCGGGACTTCTTCGATCAACGCTTCAAACAGCCGGTGAGCGTGCTGCGAATGATTCACTACCCGCCGCGCCACACTGCCACCAGCGCGCAACAGCAAGGTGCGGGTGCGCACACCGATTATGGCTGCGTCACCCTGCTCTATCAGGATGTCGCTGGTGGGCTTCAAGTGCGCGATGTGCGTGGCCACTGGGCCGATGCGCCGCCCATTACGGGTACGTTCGTGGTCAATCTGGGCGACATGATGGCGCGCTGGAGCAACGACCGATATGTGTCGACGCTGCACCGGGTTATCAGCCCGCTGGGCGTGGACCGGTATTCGATGCCGTTCTTCGCCGAGCCGCATCCGGACACGCAAGTCCAATGCCTGCCCGGCTGCACCGACGCCGAGCATCCACCGCGGTATCCGCCAACCACTTGCGCTGAGTTTCTGCTGTCGCGTTTTGCCGATACCTACGCCTATCGAAGAGACCACCAAACCGAGGTCTGAACCTTTCGGTCAGGTTTTTAACCCGCCTGCGCCCATGACTGTAGAATGCCCGCCATTGCACCTGATGAGAAAAAAGCACATGTACAACTGGTTGAACGACCTGCCCAAGGCCGAACTGCACCTGCATCTGGAGGGCTCGCTGGAGCCTGAGCTTCTGTTCGCGCTGGCCGAACGCAACAAGATCGCCCTGCCCTGGAACGACGTCGAAACCCTGCGCAAGGCTTACGCCTTCAACAATCTGCAGGAATTTCTCGACCTTTATTACCAGGGCGCGGACGTGCTGCGTACCGAGCAGGACTTCTACGACCTGACCTGGGCCTACTTGCAACGCTGCAAGGCGCAGAATGTCATCCACACCGAGCCGTTCTTCGACCCGCAAACCCACACCGATCGCGGCGTCCCGTTCGAAGTGGTGCTCAATGGCATTTCCAAAGCCTTGAAAGACGGCAAGGAACAACTCGGAATCGGCAGCGGCCTGATCCTCAGCTTCCTGCGTCACCTGAGCGAAGAAGAAGCGCAAAAAACGTTGGACATGGCCCTGCCGTACCGCGACACCTTCGTTGCCGTGGGCCTGGACAGTTCAGAAATGGGTCACCCGCCGAGCAAGTTCAAGCGCGTTTTCGATCGCGCCCGCAACGAAGGCTTCCTGACCGTGGCCCACGCAGGTGAAGAAGGTCCGCCCGAATACATCTGGGAAGCATTGGATCTGTTGAAGATTCAGCGCATCGACCACGGTGTGCGTGCCATCGAAGACGAGCGACTGATGCAGCGCATCATCGACGAGCAGATCCCGTTGACCGTTTGCCCACTGTCCAATACCAAGCTCTGCGTGTTCGATCATATGGGCCAGCACAACATCCTGGACATGCTCGAGCGCGGGGTGAAGGTCACCGTGAACTCCGACGACCCGGCGTATTTCGGCGGCTATGTCACCGAGAACTTCTTCGCGCTGCACGAGCACCTGGGCATGACTCAGGATCAAGCCAAGCGTCTGGCCCAGAACAGCCTGGATGCGCGGCTGGTGAAACCTTAATCCGTATTGTCTGGGCGAAGACCGCAGCAGTACGATTTGTCGGCGGTATTGTTCTCAAGGACGCTACCGCCGCACAGCGTGGTGCTGGATTAATGTGTCACCCGACACGACGTGCCCTGACGACCCCATTCATATTTTTTCGAACAGGCTCGTTTCGGGCGATCACGCCGCCGAAGCGATCTTGTTGATCTCCCGTTGCCCGTTGGACGACACCTGCAAGGTGGTGGCCTCTTCTGTGGCGCGCAGCCATCCCAGTTGCATGAACAATTGCAACAGCCCTGCCCCCAATGCTCCGCCCAGATGCGGGTTGATGTCACTGCAGTTGACACAGGCGCAGACCGTTTCACGCTGCCTGTGGGCAAGCGCCGGGACGAAAATACCCCGCTCGGCGAATCGAGAGATACCGACGCTGGTGACCTCCAGGCGCTGATCGCACTGCTCGATCCAGCCGGCGTCCAGCATCCGCAGGTAGAGTTCGGTGCCCAACTCGCCCCCCAGATGATCAGAACAGACACTCGCACGACGTAACGGTAAAGGCGGCAGCGGCTGCGCGACGCTGCGACTGACCACCTCCGCACTGATCATCGAGGCGCTGGCCAGCGCCTGCACGGCTGTGCCGACCTCCGGTGCCGCCAGTCTGAAAAATCGCTTTTTGCCGCGTGTCTCCACCCTGAGCAACCCGCCGGAAGCCAGCCGCGCCAGATGCGACCCGGCCGAAGATGTGGACAACCCGACCAGCAAAGCCAGTTCATCCGCCGCCCGAGAGGCGCCATCCATCAGTGCCCACATCATCGCGCAGCGTTTAGGATCCGCCAGCAGTGCGGCAATCTGACTGATGCAAGGTGCGTGTTCCATGTATTCACTCCCTGTTGAAACATTCGTCTAACGATGAGCGGGTCGCCACATACGGTATGCACCCACATTGTTGCCAAGCACCAATGAGGGCTTTGATCTGGATCACTTTCTGAAAACTCTGCGCTACCGAAGTACTCAGGCGTTACAGATTCATTTTTTGCAGCAAGACAGTTTCAATCTGTTGTTATTAAATCGGATCCTTAGTGGTGGCGTAGTATAAGCGCTGCATCAGCATGGAGAATTGGGCGGGCAATAATTCAGCTGTAAGTTTGTCAGGCTTACTGACAACATTTTAAGCAAAGGTTGCCCTGACTTCTTTGTTAGACAAAAAGTGAATCTCTTCTGAAATGCCCGAATAACAAGGCCTGCGCAGCGTCAACCTGACTCACCTCGCGAAAACAGCGCGGTAAATGCCTACAACATACACTCCAAAAACTCTCAAGAAAAACATCCCCTGTCATATCTCCAACGGGGAATGGATGGCGCACAGAAAAGTTCTGATTTGAATGCTTAAAAAGCTGACTGTAAGAATTTTCTTTATTTTAAGTAGTAAATTACATCGCATTGGCTTGATTCTTCCCTCTAGTGAACAAGCATGGACAGGCTTGTTCACGGCGGGTGCTGACGTCGCCAGAAGGAGAGTACTGCGACGCGAAGTACGTCGCAGTAACGATCAGATTCGTACGTCCCGGTGCGGAGTCAAGGCATCGCGTTTCATCTGCGCGCGCCGGGTAAGCAGTGCCAAAACTGCCGTCAGGACCCCGCACAGCGTAATGACCATCGCCATCGGCACCGCTGTGCCGTCGTGAAGTATGCCAACCAGCGCCGCAGCACCCGCGGCGACGCTGAACTGCAGACAGCCCAACAGCGCCGACGCACTGCCTGCGCGCTTGCCCTGTCCCGCCATTGCACAGGCCGACGCGTTGGGGATGATGCAGCCGAGACTGGCGATGTACACGAACAGCGGGACCAGCAGCGGCCATAGCTTTTCAGTGTGCACGGAGGCGATCGCGAGAAGCACCACGGCGGCGCCCAGGTACACCCAGACCGCACGGGACAACATCCATGCCGGACCAAAGCGACCCACCAGCCGTGCATTGACTTGCGCTATCAGGATAAACCCCGCCGCGTTGGTTCCGAACAACCAGCCATAGTGCTCGGCAGGCACGCCATATAACTTGATGAACACAAAGGGTGAGCCCGCGATGTAGGAAAACATCCCGGCCATGGCGATCCCACCCGTCAGCGCATGGCCGAGGAAGAGTCGGTCGCCCAACAATCTCCAGTAAGAACCCAATGCGCCGGACAGCGGCAGCCGTGGATGTGCAGCTGGCATGCTCTCGGGTAGACCGAGGGCGACTGCCAACGCCGTGAGGGCGCTGAACAGGGTCAGGGTGATAAAAATCGCCTGCCAGCCATACACATTGACCAGCAGGCCGCCGAGCATGGGCGCGAGGATCGGCGCCAGCCCCATAACCAGCATCAGTTGCGAAAACACCTTCGCCGAGTCCACCGGAGAGCATTTGTCGCTGACGATCGCCCGCGACAGAACCATGCCTGCGCACCCACCCAATGCCTGGACGAAACGCGCAACGATCAGCCATTCGAGACTTGGCGCAAACGCGCAGGCCAAGGATGCCAAGGTAAACAGGCCTACGCCGAACAATAGCGGCATACGCCGTCCAAATCGGTCGGCAATCGGGCCGTAGACCAGTTGCCCGATGCTAAGCCCCAGAAAATAGGAAGCCAGGGTCATCTGGACATGTTTTTCGTCCGTACCGAAGGCTAATGCTATGGCGGGGAAACCAGGTAGATAAAAATCGATGGCCATGGGGCCGAATGCGCTGAGGGCGCCAAGAATGAGGATTGTTCTAAGGTTCATTAATCTTCCTAAGCCATTTCGCGCAGCGCAGCTACCGTGCGTGCCCTGGCAGTTTACCAACCTTGAAAGCTCTGAGGCCGTCCACGGGAAAATTACTAAAAGTTTTTTCAGGCACCCTGGCCGTCAGGCGGAAACGGGGAACTAAACGTAAGCGACCGAGCATCGGTTAATGGATTTATCACCGCGCTTTTACAAATAACTCACGCAACCGCTTCTAGACTTTTTACATAAGTCGAGGGAAACGAAAATGAACATGCGTTGGGCTGTGCTGTGGTGCTGTTTAGTCGTCGCCGGTTGTCAGTCTACCCACGACCAGTTAGTGGCCGAAGGTTACCCCCCGGCATTCGCGGATGGATTTGAAGATGGGTGCGGCAGCGGACGGCAGTCCATTGATCCCTTGAAAGGGCAGTACAAAAAAGATGTGCAGCGCTATTTGCGCGACACGGTTTATGCGCAGGGTTGGGGCGATGGGTTCAGGCAATGCCAGGGGCAATTGGCCAACCACGATGTTCAGGATCAGGGCAGAGACAGTATCTGGAACGATCGTGATCGCGCGTGGGACCAGCAGAAGACCCAAGGTGCAGCAAAGGCCTATCGTTCGCCCTGATACCTGCGGCGCTTTCATTTGCGGAAACTTATAGGCTGCCAGCATGGCCGAAGCTAAACACGCCATGAACAGGAGCATGCCATGAGTCGGGCCTTCGTTAACGAGGACCACGCCGCCGCCCAAGCCAGTGCGCCGGTGGAAAGGCAGATTAGCGCTCAACCTAATTACGTCACCGCCAACGGGCTGGCGCAGTTGCAAGCCCACGTTACCTTGTTGCAAAAACAGCACAGCGAACAGTCGACACTTGGCGAAGGCGCAGACAAACAGCGCCTGGCCGATATCGAGCGGGATTTGCGCTACTTCAACAGAAGACTGCAAAGCGCGCAGTTGGTAACGCCGGCCCGTTCTTCCGACAAGGTGCAAATCGGCAGTTGGGTCACCTTCGCCGACGAAGATGACCGTCACCTGCGAGTGCAGTTGGTGGGCGAAGATCAGGCTGATGCTTCGATTCAGCTCATTAACTGGGCGTCGCCACTGGGCAAGGCATTATTGGGCACACAGATGGGTGACGAGGTGACCTGGAAGCGCCCGGCGGGAGATCAGGTAATCGAGGTTTTGCAGATCGAGGCCGATGCTTGAAAGCCTATGTCGGCGCCGGGCACCGTTTGTGCCGCCGACACGCAGGTACCTATAAGGTGAGTAGCTGTAAACGTACCCCATTTAAAAAACGGAGCCTTAAGGCTCCGTTTGTCATGACACCTATTTGATCAAGCCAGCTTCTTGTGACGCACGCGGTGCGGTTGAGCTGCGGCTTCGCCGAGGCGCTTCTTGCGATCGGCCTCGTACTCGGTGTAGTTGCCCTCGAAGAACACAGCCTGGGAATCGTCTTCATACGCCAGGATGTGAGTCGCCACGCGGTCCAGGAACCACCGATCGTGGGAGATCACGATGGCCGCGCCCGGGAAGTCCAGCAGGGCCTCCTCCAGCGAACGCAGGGTTTCGACGTCCAGGTCGTTGGACGGTTCGTCGAGCAGCAGGACGTTGCCACCCTCCTTCAAGGTCAGTGCCAGGTGCAGGCGACCCCGCTCACCACCGGACAGGTCCTTCACGAACTTCTGCTGGTCACCCCCCTTGAAGTTGAACCGCCCGACATAGGTACGCGACGGGATTTCGTAGTTACCAATCCTGATCTGATCGGAGCCGTCGGAAATCTGTGCGAAAACGGTCTTGCTGCCATCCAGGTCATCGCGGCTCTGATCGACGCACGCCAGTTGCACGGTTTCGCCGATCTCGATAGAACCCGAGTCTGGTTGTTCCTTGCCCATCAACATGCGGAAAAGGGTCGACTTACCGGCCCCGTTACCGCCGATCACACCGACGATCGCGCCCTTGGGCATGGCGAACGACAGGTTGTCGATCAGCACGCGATCACCGTAGCCCTTGGTGACGTTCTTGAACTCGATGACCTTGTCACCCAGGCGAGGACCCGCCGGGATGTAGATTTCGTTAGTTTCGCTGCGCTTCTGGAATTCCTGCGACTGCATTTCTTCGAAGCGTTGTAGGCGGGCCTTGGATTTGGACTGGCGAGCCTTGGCGCCTTTGCGCACCCACTCCAGTTCTTCCTTCATGGCCTTTTCGTGAGCCGACTGCTGCTTGGACTCCTGGGCCAGACGATCGGACTTGGCTTCGAGCCAGCCGGAGTAGTTGCCCTCGTAGGGGATACCGGCACCGCGGTCGAGTTCCAGAATCCAGCCGGCAACGTTATCCAGGAAGTAACGGTCGTGCGTGATCGCGACCACGGTGCCCGGGAAATCGTGCAGGAAGTGCTCGAGCCAGGCGACGGAATCGGCGTCCAGGTGGTTGGTCGGCTCGTCGAGCAACAGCATGTCCGGCGCAGACAGCAGCAGGCGGCACAGCGCCACACGGCGCTTCTCACCACCGGACAGGTGTTCGACTTTCGCATCCCAGGCCGGCAGGCGCAGCGCATCGGCCGCCACTTCCAACTGGCGTTCAAGGTTGTGACCATCGCTGGCCTGCAGGATGGCTTCGAGCTTGGCCTGTTCGGCGGCAAGTTTATCGAAGTCGGCATCCGGTTCCGCGTAGGCGGCGTATACTTCGTCAAGGCGCGCCTGGGCATCCTTGATCACGCTGACCGCTTCCTCGACCACTTCGCGCACAGTCTTGCTTGGATCCAGCTGTGGCTCCTGCGGCAGATAACCGATGTTCAACTCCGGCATAGGACGCGCTTCGCCGTCGAATTCGGTATCGACACCGGCCATGATTTTCAGCAGCGTGGATTTACCCGAGCCATTGAGGCCCAGCACGCCGATCTTGGCGCCCGGGAAGAACGAAAGGGAGATGTTTTTCAGGATTTCCCGCTTCGGCGGAACAACCTTGCTCAGCCGATGCATGGTGAAGACGTATTGAGCCATGAATTGAAAACCTGTTTTTGGCACTGTGAATAAGGGCGCGTGCTAAGCGCTGCGTCGCAATAACTGCTTTTATTTGCCTTGGGAACTTGCCGATCGGCGCTTCCGAGCCTTGAATTGATCAAGGCACGAGCAGCCCAGTCACGCCAACGCTACCGGGTATCGGTCTTGAAGCTGGAGCGCTGTTTGCAGGGATTGCGAAAGTCTTGCAGGAATCGGGCACATCGCACGTGGCGCAAAGCTACCCGAATGCAGACGAGAGGGCAAACCATGCCCGCCTTTTGGGCTGGCACTTAGCCACAAGTCAAGGCATGCTAGGCGTTCTTTTGACGTCAAGCTTATAGTGCATTGCGCACACGCTGATTCAGTCCAGTAGTCAGGATCACAGTTTGCCCATACCAACGCCCATGTCTCCCTTGCGCTCGTCCAGACGCGCGACGGCATTGCCATTTCGAAGCTCGCTCAAAGGCGCGCTCGCGATGCTGGTGTTGCTTATGCTCGTGCTTTTGATGTGGCAGCTGTTCGAACAGTTTCAGCAGACTCAGGAGCGTCAGCACCAGCGTAGCGTCGACTACAGCATTCAGCTCGCTGACCGGCTGAGCCTTAACATGGCGCTCAACGCGCAAGTGGCGTTGAACGTTCTGGACGATGCCCACGCAAAACCGCCGACCGCTCAACAGCTTGTCGCCCCCCTTGACCGGCTTAGAAAAGCGATGCCAGGACTGCACAGTGTTGCCTGGCTCGATGACGACGCCAATATCGTCGCCGACAGCGCGCAAGACAGCACGGACGCCAGCTTTTTGGCTCGGCAGCGTGAGCGCATCAATGGTCATACCTACTATTACGCCGATGGGCCTGATGGCTCGCGGTTTTATTTGTTCGTGCGCCAACCGGGCAATGAAGGTGAGCGCTATTGGGCCATCCGGCTGGAGCCGGTGGCGCTGACCGCCCTGACGCGACAAAGCGACCAGGAATTCAAAGGCGCCTGGCAGCTGGAAAACCGCGTAACGCAACGACCGGTCTATCGGGCAGAGGCGGACGATGACGAAATCGCCGACCTACAGGCACAAACCGTTCTGCTCGAACCGCTGACCAACAGCGACTGGCAACTGCGCGGCCTGTTCGACGCCGATAAGGTGCGCCAGGTCTTGATTGCACCGCTGGTCGGCAAGTGCCTGATCGCCCTGCTGTGCTCCATCGTGCCGCTGCTGGCCCTGCGCAGCCTGCGTCGGCGGCAGTTACAGCTGCATGAGAGTCGACGGCGCTACAAGGACATCTTCGAAGGTACGGGCGTAGCATTGTGTGTACTGGATCTGTCCGGTCTGCCCGACTATCTGCAGAAATTGCACCTTACTAGCCGCCAGGAGCTGGATCAGCATTTGATCAACCATGCGGACCAGTTGAACGGCTTGCTCCATCAGTTGCGCATCACCGAAGTGAACCAGGTTGCGGCTCATCTGCTTCGCGCCGAGTCCGCAACCCAGGTATGGCAACAGTTAATAGAAGGCTGCCCACGTTCGCGCCAGGGCATCGGCGTGCAATTGATCGGCGCGGTGCTCGACGGTCAGTCGCAACTGGAACTGGAGATACTGCTGCCCAACGCCAAGGGCTGCGATCAACACTTGTGGCTGGTCGTGCGGCTGCCCGAGCAGCCACAAGACTTCAACGCGGTGATCCTCAGCATCAACGACATCACCAACCGCAAGCAGACCGAACTGGCGCTGCAGGAGCGCGAGAGTTTCTGGTCGGACGTGGTGCGTACCGTGCCTGATCATCTGTACGTTCAGGACGTCATCAGCCGGCGCATGATCTACAGCAACCATCATCTGGGACGCACCCTGGGCTACAGCAAGCAAGAACTGGAGCAGATGGGAGATCATTTCTGGGAAATCCTGCTCCACCCGGACGACGCCCAGGCTTACGAACGATTGCGCCGGACCCGCAGCGAAGAGGCCAGCAGCGACCTCACCGAGTGTCACTTGCGCTTCAGGGATCACAATGGTCACTGGCGGCGTTTCGACATACGCGAGCGCGCCCTGTCCCCTGACGAAAACGGTCGGGTGACGCGGATCATCGGGGTGGCGAAGGACATTACCGATCAGGTAGAGGCCAGCCAATCTCTGCGCGAAAGCGAGCAGCGCTATCGCATGCTGGCCGAGAGCATCAGCGACGTCATTTTCTCCACCGACCACACATTGCGCCCGAATTACGTCAGTCCGTCGCTCACTACCGTGCTGGGTTATAGCGCGGAGTGGATCATGCAGAACGGCTGGAATTCGATCATCGCCAATCCACAACAACTCACGAGCCTGCAAATCCTATTGCTACGCGTCGCCAAGGCCCTGCGCAAACCCGAAACCCTGGCAGCGTTGCGCGCTGAGGTGCCGAACCAGATGTACCTGCTGGACTGCCTGCGCGCCGACGGACGCAAGATTCCCGTCGAACTGCGCCTGGTGCTGGTATGGGACGAATCCGGCGCTTTCGAAGGCATTCTGGGCGTCGGCCGCGACATCAGCCAGCAACGTCGCGCAGAAAAAGATCTGCGCATGGCAGCAACGGTGTTCGAACACTCCACCTCGGCCATTCTGATCACCGACCCTGCCGGTTACATCGTGCAGGCCAACGATGCTTTCAGTCGGGTCAGCGGCTATGCGGTTGCGCAAGTGCTCGATCAGTTCCCGTCGATGCTGACGATCGAAGATCAACAGCAAGCCCAACTGGGCTATATCCTCAAGCAACTGAACCAGCATGGCAGTTGGGAGGGTGAGCTATGGCTCAAACGGCGCGACGGCGAGCATTATCCGGCGTGGGTTGGCATCACTGCGGTGCTTGACGATGAAGGCGATCTGGCCAGCTACGTGTGCTTCTTCACCGACATCAGCGAGCGCAAGGCCAGCGAACAGCGTATTCATCGGTTGGCCTATTACGACGCCCTCACGCATCTGCCTAACCGCACGTTGTTCCAGGACCGTCTGCACACCGCCCTGCAGCAGGCCGAGCGCCAGCAAGCGTGGGTGGTGCTGATGTTTCTCGACCTGGACCGCTTCAAGCCGATCAACGACTCCTTGGGCCACGCCGCTGGCGACCGCATGCTCAAGGATATGGCGGCGCGGCTGCTGGCGTGCGTCGCAGATGACGACACCGTGGCGCGCATGGGCGGCGATGAATTCACCCTGTTGTTGCAGCCGGGCGCTTCGCAGCAGGCTGCGTTGACCCGCGCCATTCATGTTGCCGAGCAGATTCTCGCCAGCCTGGTCAAACCCTTCGTGCTCGAAGGTCGGGAGTTTTTCGTCACGGCCAGTATCGGTATCGCGCTGAGCCCGCAGGATGGCAACGAGCTAAGCCAGCTGATGAAAAACGCCGACACCGCGATGTACCACGCCAAGGAGCGCGGTAAGAACAACTTCCAGTTCTATCAGGCAGACATGAACGCCAGCGCCCTGGAACGGCTGGAACTGGAAAGCGACCTGCGTCACGCCCTCGAACAGAAGGAATTTACGCTGTATTACCAGCCGCAATTCAGCGGCGACGGCAAGCGCCTGACCGGTGCCGAAGCCCTGCTGCGCTGGCGCCATCCACGTCGCGGGCTGGTGCCGCCAGGGGATTTTATTCCGGTGCTCGAAGAACTCGGGTTGGTGGTGGAAGTGGGCGAATGGGTGCTCATGGAGGCCTGTCGTCAGTTGCGCGAATGGCATAAGGCCAGGGTTCGAGTGCCAAAGGTGTCGGTCAATATCTCCGCTCGGCAGTTCTCCGATGGGCAACTGGGCACGCGTATTGCCAATATTCTTCAGGAAACCGGGCTGCCGCCTGCCTGCCTTGAGCTGGAATTGACTGAAAGTATCCTGATGCGCGAGGTCAGCGAGGCAATGCAGATCCTTGATGGCCTCAAGCGGCTGGGCCTGAGCATTGCGGTCGACGACTTCGGCACCGGTTACTCGTCGCTGAACTACCTCAAGCAGTTCCCCATTGATGTGTTGAAGATCGACCGCACGTTCGTCGATGGTCTGCCTTCCGGCGAGCAGGACGCGCAGATAGCCCGCGCTATTATCGCCATGGCCCACAGCCTGAACCTTGCGGTGATCGCCGAAGGCGTGGAAACCTACGAGCAACTGGAGTTTCTGCGCGAACATGGCTGCGACGAGGTGCAAGGCTATCTGTTCGGTCGTCCGATGCCGCCGTCGCGGTTTGAGGCGCAATTCAGCAACGACGCGCTTTTCATGCTTGATTGATGCCGCGTAACGCATGCCGGTCTGCTGGCGAAGTGGTCGATGCAACGGCGCAGATTTTCATCGCAAAGCCTATCCATGCCGCAATCCGGTTTGCCGGCGGTGGCGATCACACGGCCGCGACTGTCGGCTGACCGGACTGCTACAGGAGCCGCGTCTCGACTCCTCCACCAGATGAAAACGGCTTGTCCAGCACATGACCCGCTTTCATATGCCAGATAAAAGCCGATGTTGTAGAATGCCCCCCTTTTCTACTGCCCGATCCCCGAGGACCGCCATGTTCAGCCGTAATTTGACTATCGCCAAGTACGACTCCGACCTGTATGCCGCTATGGAACAGGAAGCCAAGCGCCAGGAAGAGCACATCGAGCTGATCGCCTCGGAGAACTACACAAGCCCCGCTGTCATGGAAGCCCAGGGCTCGGTACTGACCAACAAGTACGCCGAAGGCTACCCAGGCAAGCGCTACTACGGTGGCTGCGAATACGTCGACATCGTCGAGCAACTGGCTATCGACCGCGCCAAGGAGCTGTTCGGCGCCGATTACGCCAACGTCCAGCCACACGCCGGTTCCCAGGCCAACAGTGCCGTTTACCTGGCCCTGCTGAACGCTGGCGACACCATCCTGGGCATGAGCCTGGCCCACGGCGGTCACCTGACCCACGGCGCCAGCGTTTCGTCCTCCGGCAAGCTGTACAACGCCGTGCAATACGGCATCGACGGCAACGGCCTGATCGACTACGACGAAGTCGAACGTCTGGCAGTCGAGCACAAGCCGAAAATGATTGTGGCCGGCTTCTCGGCGTACTCACAGATCCTGGACTTCCCGCGCTTCCGCGCCATCGCCGACAAGGTCGGTGCGTACCTGTTCGTCGACATGGCGCATGTGGCCGGTCTGGTCGCCGCAGGCGTCTACCCGAACCCGGTACCTTTCGCTGACGTCGTCACCACCACCACCCACAAGACCCTGCGTGGCCCGCGTGGCGGCCTGATCCTGGCTCGCGCCAACGCCGAGATCGAGAAAAAGCTGAACTCCGCCGTATTCCCGGGCGGCCAGGGCGGCCCGCTGGAGCACGTGATCGCGGCCAAGGCGATCTGCTTCAAGGAAGCGCTGCAGCCTGAGTTCAAGACCTACCAGCAACAAGTGGTCAAGAACGCCAAGACAATGGCCGATGTGTTCATCGAGCGCGGTTTCGACGTGGTGTCCGGTGGCACCGAGAACCACCTGTTCCTGTTGTCCCTGATCAAACAGGACATTTCCGGTAAAGATGCCGACGCGGCCCTGGGCAAGGCGTTCATCACCGTGAACAAAAACTCCGTGCCAAACGACCCTCGCTCCCCGTTCGTCACTTCCGGCCTGCGTTTCGGCACCCCGGCTGTGACCACTCGCGGCTTCAAGGAAGCAGAGTGCAAGGAACTGGCAGGCTGGATCTGCGACATCCTGGCCGACCTGAACAATGAGGCGGTGATCGATGCCGTTCGCGAGAAGGTCAAGGCCATCTGCGCCAAGCTGCCGGTTTACGGCGCTTGATTACACTCGTCTGATGTGAAAAAGCCTGGCTCTTTGAGCCGGGCTTTTTGTTGGGTGAGCGGTGATGTCACCGGTAGGAGCGCGCTTGCCCGCGAATGCAATGTGTCAGCTACCGAACATCAATCTGACACACCGTCTCGCGGGCAAGCGCGCGCCTACAATTGGACGCGGATCGCGGGATTATTCTGCCGCCACCTTGGCAAACCCTTCGCGAATCTTCTCTTCCGGCAAATCATCGGCGATGAACACGATCACGCTTTCACGGGGTTCATCGGCGCCCCACTCCACGTCGAAGTCGAAACCGTACAACTTCAATACGCCCTGGAATACCAGCTTGCGGTCTTCGCCAGCGATGTTGAGCACGCCCTTGTAACGCAGCAACTGCTTTCCGTGTTCTTCGAGCAGGTCGTTCATGAAGGTGCTGAGCCGGTCGATGTCCAGCGCCTTGTCGCTGCGCAGTACCAGGCTGCTAATGCGGTCAAGCGAGCGTCCCGCAGGCGCCACCGGGCGCAGCGCCATACCGCCGACATCGGCGTTGAGGTTAAAGCCGCGCACATCCAGCAGCTCGGCCAGATCGATCTTGCCATGCTCGACCACTCGAATCGGCGCGCGACGGTTGATGCGGGTCAGGCGCTCGCTCAGGGCGTTGAACGCAGACTCGTCCACCAGGTCGGTCTTGCTCACCAGCAAGCGGTCGGCAAACCCGATCTGCGCCTGGGCGATGGTCTGCTCCAGATGCGTATCGGCGTGGGCGGCATCGACCAGGGTGATAATGCCGTCGAGGATGTAGCGCTCACGCAGTTCTTCATCGATGAAAAAGGTCTGCGCCACCGGTGCTGGGTCGGCAAGGCCAGTGCATTCGATGACCAGACGATCGAACGCAATCTCGCCGCTGTCCAGTCTCTCCAGCAGCAAGACCAGTGCCTTGGTCAGGTCAGTGTGAATAGTGCAGCACACGCAACCGTTGGACAGGGTCATGACGTGTACCGGCTCATCGCCAAGCAACTGCGTATCGACCCCGGCATCGCTGAATTCGTTTTCGATCACGGCGATTTTCAGACCGTGCTCTGCCTTGAGCAGATGACGCAGCAACGTGGTCTTGCCCGCGCCAAGAAATCCACTCAGCACGGTGACGGGGATGGGGTGCGAAACGGTCATGCCTACTCCTGGTTTTCGGGCATCGGTGTCGGTCGCCTCTGCAAGAGCGAGTTCATCGCCGCGCATTAGGCAAACAAGGCATCCAAATAAAAACGCGCCACGACAAGCGTGGCGCGTCAGGTCAAACGGATCGACAGCCTAGGCCATCAACAGCACTTCGGCCCGCCCTTGCCGCCGTAACGTGCATCTTGGCGTTCGCGAAAAAACGCCTCGTACGACATCACCGGCTTGTCCGGGTGGGTATTCTGCATATGCTCGACATAGTTATCGTAATCCGGCATGCCGACCATCAGGCGTGCCGCCTGTCCCAGATACTTACCCAGACGACTCAGGTCATTGAACATATGCACCTCCCAGGCTCGCAGCGCACTCAGTGGGTTTTCGGGAAGGCCTGAAACGGCGCTTCCTTGTCGGTACGCTCTTTCTTGATCCAGGCGGCGCGACCGACCTTGATCGCATAGAACAGGATGCTCAGCACCACGAACAGAAACAGCGCGGTCAGCGCCGCGTTGGTGTACGCGTTGAAGATCACGTGCTGCATCTGCTCGACGCTTTTGGCCGGCGCCAGCACCTGTCCGGCATCTGCCGCAGCGCTGTATTTCTTCGCCAGAGCCAGGAAGCCGACGGCAGGGCTTGGGTCGAACAACTTGATAAAGCCTGCAGTCACCGTACAGATCAACAGCCACGATGCCGGCAGGATGGTGACCCAGGCATACTGCTGGCGTTTCATTTTGATCAGCACCACCGTCGCTAGCATCAGCGCAATGCCCGCCAGCATCTGGTTGGAGATACCGAACAGCGGCCACAGGGTGTTGATGCCGCCCAGTGGGTCGATCACGCCCTGATACAACAGGTACCCCCACAACGCCACGCAGCCCCCGGTGCCGATGGCGTTGGCGGTCCAGGACTCGGTGCGTCTGAGCGACGGCACGAAACTGCCGAGCAAGTCCTGCAACATGAAGCGGCCTGCGCGGGTACCGGCGTCGACTGCGGTGAGAATGAACAGCGCTTCGAACAGGATCGCGAAGTGGTACCAGAACGCCATGGTGTTCTGGCCGGGAAACGCCTGGTGCAGGATCTGCGCGATGCCCACCGCCAGTGTTGGTGCGCCACCGGCGCGAGCCAGTACGGTGTTTTCGCCGATGTCCTTGGCCACGGCGGTCAGTTGATCCGGGGTGATCAGGAAACCCCAGCTGCTGACCATCTGCGCGACGGAGGTAACGTCAGCGCCGACAACTGCCGCCGGGCTGTTCATGGCGAAATAGACGCCAGGTTCAATGACCGAAGCGGCCACCATGGCCATGATCGCCACGAAGGATTCCATCAGCATGCCGCCGTAACCGATGTAACGGGCGTTGACTTCATTATCCAGCAGCTTGGGCGTGGTGCCCGAGGAAATTAGCGCGTGGAACCCGGACACCGCGCCACAGGCGATGGTGATGAACAGGAACGGGAACAATGCACCCTTCCACACTGGGCCTGTACCGTCGGTGAACTGCGTCAGGGCCGGCATTTTCAGCTCGGGCGCCAGAATCAGGATGCCGATCGCCAGGGCAACGATGGTGCCGATTTTTAGAAAGGTCGACAGGTAGTCACGCGGCGCCAGCACCAGCCACACCGGCAGCATGGCGGCAACGAAACCGTAGCCGACCAGCATCCAGGTAATCTGCACGCCAGTGAAAGTGAACAGCGGCGCCCACTGCGGGCTGGCTGCCACTTGGCCGCCGAGCCAGATCGACAGCAGCAACAGCACGACACCGACCACCGAAATTTCACCGATGCGGCCCGGACGAATGAAGCGCATGTAGACGCCCATGAACATCGCGATCGGGATAGTCGCCATGACCGTGAACATGCCCCAGGGACTTTCGGCCAAGGCCTTGACCACGATCAGCGCCAGCACCGCCAGGATGATGATCATGATCAGGAAGCAGCCGAATAGCGCGATCGTGCCGGGTACACGGCCCATTTCCTCACGCACCATGTCGCCCAGCGAGCGGCCGTTACGCCGTGTGGAAAGGAACAGAACCATGAAATCCTGCACGGCCCCGGCCAGCACAACCCCGGCAATCAGCCAGAGCGTGCCGGGCAGGTAGCCCATCTGCGCCGCCAGCACAGGGCCGACCAAGGGGCCTGCACCCGCGATCGCCGCGAAATGGTGGCCGAAAAGAATATGTTTATTGGTCGGAACGTAATCCAGACCATCGTTGTTCAGTACCGCCGGGGTGGCCCGGGTAGGGTCCAGTTGCATGACGCGACTGGCAATGAACAGGCTGTAGTAGCGATAAGCGACCAGATAGATGGCAACCGCAGCAACCACAATCCAAAGTGCGTTGATGGCTTCTCCGCGACGCAATGCAACCACCCCCAGGGCCCAGGCCCCAAGAATCGCAACAATCAGCCAGGGCACGTGGCGCAGCAGACTATTATTATTTTTCATTTTTTTGTTTCCAGCAGAGTGGACGTGTATGAAGCAGCACAGAGTTTAGCGCCGCCGAAGCGAAAGGCCACCCCCACAATGGTCTAGCGCAGGATTTAGCCTATAGTCTGAGCAGTTGTTGCCCACTCAAGGTCCTGGCCAGCCCGTCCTGGTTGCCGGCGCCAAGGAGAAGTCGTGTCATGACAGATTCCCACGAAGACCGCCGTCGTTTTAAACGTATTTCGTTCAGTACCAAGACCGACCTGTCGCAAGGCGACCGGATCTGGCCGGTGGAGTTGCTCGACCTGTCGCTCAAGGGCTTGCTGATTCAGCGACCCGAGCCCTGGCAGGGCAACCCCGACGAGCCTTTCATCGTCGATATTCATCTGGACGCCGAGACCGATCTGCGCATGGAGGTGAGGCTGACCCACGACGGTCACAATCACCTGGGTTTTGTCTGCGAGCACATTGGGCTGGATTCGGTCACGCATTTGCGCCGGCTGGTCGAGCTTAACCTGGCCGATCAGCATGAGCTGGAGCGGGAGCTGGCGGCCTTGATCGGAATTTGAGAAGCGGCGCGAAGGCCGTAGCAATCCGACTTTCTGCAGTGGCGGCTGAGAGGACGCCGCCGCCGACAAGCTTGACGGTTTCAAGTCGCCAGGCTCGGCCCTTATTCTTCGAATAACGCATCCAGTGCCTGGTCCAGCCGTGTCACCGGAATCACCGTCAGGCCCGGCGGTGACTCCTTGGGTGCGTTGCCCTTGGGCACGATGGCACGTTTGAAGCCATGCTTGGCCGCTTCCTTCAATCGCTCCTGACCGCTCGGCACAGGGCGCACTTCGCCAGACAACCCCACCTCCCCGAACACCAGCAGGTCCCCCGGCAGCGCCCGGTTGCGCAGACTCGACATGACCGCTGCCATCAATGCCAGGTCAGATGCGGTTTCCAGCACCTTGACCCCGCCGACGACGTTGAGGAACACGTCTTGATCGTGAGTCGGAATGCCGCCATGACGATGCAGGACCGCCAGCAGCATCGCCAGCCGATTCTGGTCCAGGCCCAGGGTCACACGGCGCGGATTGGACAAATGGCTGTCATCCACCAGCGCCTGCACTTCGACCAGCATCGGTCGGGTACCTTCCCACGTGGCCATGACCACACTGCCTGCGACAGCTTCCTGTGCGCGGGTCAGAAAGATCGCCGAGGGGTTGGATACTTCTTTCAAGCCTTTGTCGGTCATGCCGAACACGCCCAACTCGTTGACAGCGCCGAAACGGTTTTTGACCGCGCGCAACAGGCGCAGGCGCCCGTCCGACTCGCCTTCGAAATACAGCACGGTGTCCACCATGTGCTCAAGCACGCGCGGACCGGCCAGCGCGCCCTCCTTGGTGACGTGACCGACGAGGAAAATCGCCGTACCGCTCTGCTTGGCATAGCGCACCAGCAGGGCGGCACTCTCGCGCACCTGCGACACGCCTCCGGGAGCCGATTGCAATTGCTCGGTGAAGATGGTCTGAATCGAGTCGATCACCATGACTTTCGGCTGTTCGACCCGCGCCGTCGCAATGATGCTTTCGATGCAGGTTTCGGTCATCACCCGCAGTTTGTCCTGGGGCAGCCCCAGACGCCGGGCGCGCATGGCGACCTGCTGTTGCGATTCCTCGCCGGTCACGTACAGCGCGGGCATGCGCTCGGCGATGGCGCATAGGGTCTGTAAGAGAATCGTCGATTTACCGATACCGGGATCGCCGCCGATCAGCACCACGGAGCCGTCGACCAGCCCGCCGCCGAGTACGCGGTCCAGCTCGGCTGAGTTGGTGGAGAAACGCGGAATTTCTTCGACGCTGACTTGCGCCAAGGTCTTGATCTGCGCCTGCTGGCCAGTCCAGCCCGCACGACCGCTGGGGGCTGCGGCGCCACCGCTTTCGATGACGGTCTCAACCAAGGTATTCCAGGCACCGCATTCGCCGCACTGCCCGGCCCATTTGGGAAAGGTCGCGCCGCACTCGGTGCAGCCGTACATGCGTTTGGCCTTGGCCATGGAACCCCCGCCGCAAAAAAGGGGCAATCATACCCCATGCCTGAAACGCTGGCGCGCAATGGCCGACGTAGACACCTTTGTGAATGATTTCATAAAACTAACCGGGCTAAAGCCGGTCGATTGCATGGATTAAGCGGGATGCATGTAGCTGACATACACTGCATTTACCACCCTCATCTGTAACAAAGGAATACACCATGAGCGTACTAAGCGAGTTCAAAGCCTTTGCCGTCAAAGGAAACGTGGTCGATATGGCCGTGGGTATCATCATTGGCGCGGCATTTGGCAAGATCGTTTCGTCGTTCGTCGGCGATGTCATCATGCCGCCCCTGGGACTGTTGATTGGCGGTGTGGACTTCAGTGACCTGGCGATCACCTTGCGCGGCGCAGTGGGTGACGCCCCGCCCGTAGTGCTGGCCTATGGCAAGTTCATTCAGACGGTGGTCGATTTCCTCATCGTTGCCTTCGCCATCTTCATGGGCGTCAAGGCGATCAACCGCCTCAAACACCAAGAAGCCAAGGCGCCTACGCTGCCACCTACTCCGAGCAAGGAAGAAATCCTGCTGGCCGAGATTCGTGATCTGTTGAAAGAACAGAACAGCCAGCCCGCGGCACCGTTGCCTGTGAGTCCTGATCGGTTGGTGTAAGCCATTCGATCGCGCGCGGCAACGATATTGCCGCGCACTCGCTTCCTTAGCGCACGACTCCTATACGCAGCAGCACCCTGCCGGCGGCGGCGTTTCTGAAATCGCAACCGCCGGCAAGTTGCTGCTGCTCGTGGGAGCCCGGGCACAGCAGCACAGCAGCACGTGCTCGCGCTAACGCGCCGCGTCAACCATTCGGCATCTACCAATAATTCTCCACTGCCACCTGCCCCGGCTTGCGGGTCAGGGCCAGACGCATGTCGCGGGTCTTCAGCAGCGCTCGGGTATCGTCGATCATTTGCGGGTTACCGCAGAGCATCACCCGTGAGTGCTCCGGCGTAAGCTCGACGCCCGCGGCTTTTTCCAGCTCCCCGTTTTCGATCAGTGTGGTGATACGCCCATGCAGGGCCCCGGGATACTCTTCACGGGTCACCGTCGCAATGAACTGAAACTTGTGGGCGTACTCAGTCAGATAATCGCGCTGCGTCAGCTCGGTAATCAATTGCTGATAGGCCAGTTCCTTTGCCTCTCGCACGCTGTAAACCAGAATGATGCGTTCGAATTTCTCCCACACCTCGAAGTTCTGCAGGATCGACAGAAATGGCGCCACCCCGGTGCCGGTGGATAACATCCACAAATCGCGACCATCGGTGAAACGATCCAGGGTCAAATAACCTACCGCCTGTTTCTCGACCATCAGCGTATCGCCCACGCGCAAGCGACTCAGCTCACTGGTGAACTCACCTGCTGGCACGACGATGGAGAAAAATTCGAGAAACTCATCGAACGGCGACGACACCACCGAATACGCGCGCCACACCGTGCTGCCGTCAGCCTTGGTCACCCCCAGCCGCGCGAATTGCCCGGCCGTAAAGCGAAATCCCGGATCGCGGGTAGTGCGCAAGGTGAACAGGCTAGGGGTCAACGGGGTCACGTCGAGCAGCGTTTGCCGGGTGAATTTCTCTGCACTGGCGGTCATGGGCGCTCCTGGCTCCTTTACTCAAGTGCGTACAGTTTCCCGCAAACCGCAACTGATAAACACTGCCGGTTTGTAGTGTTATCCAATGCCGGCAGCTGAACGGAAATACAGCAGTTTTTAGAGCATTTTGCGATTGAGCTTATCGCGATCCTCTCCAAGCCAGCCGTTCAATGATCATTAACCCATTAATTTAATATGTTTTTTTTCAACTCCCCTCGTACTTACGCGCACCTCCATTCATCAGCGATAGAACGGTGATATCAAAACGCCAGAGAATTCCTTTCCTAGAATTCAATCGAAACGGTAGCGACTTTGAATCAGCCATGGAGGCTTGGAATGGAACACTTAAGACTGGACTTGATGCAGATGAGCAGAGCCGTTCCTCTGGTCCACAGCGGACTGACATTCAGGGAGATAGAGGTGCTCAAGTGGTCAGCCGAGGGCAAGACTGCTGCGGAAGTGGCGATCATATTGGACGTGAAGATACGCACAGTAAACTTCCACATCGGCAGTGCAATTCGCAAAATGGGCGTTACCAACAAAACGTCGGCGGTGGTACAGGCCGCGCTGCATGGCGTGTTTCAGCCTTAAGTCGATGTTGCTGGCAAATGACAACGAGACCCTGGGTGCTAAGCCATAGGAAAACCACGTAAAATCGCCGGTTTCGCGAATCGGGATCAGGCGCACTGTGTTCACAGGCGGCAATCACGGTTCGCGTCGTCTACGAATGGAATTCCCCAGCCCATGCCCCTGCTTACCTCGCCTTTCGCCCAGCTCGACCTGATTCGCCAGCCCGAACAGTCGGATGAACCGCTGCAGGCGTTCGATGCTGCCGATGAATACCTGCTCAATCACATCGCAGAGCATGGCCTGAGCCTGGAGACTCGGGTGTTGATCCTCAACGATAGCTTCGGCGCGCTGGCCACGAGCCTCGCGCCCCATGCCGCGGTGGTCAGCAGCACCGATTCGTTCCTGAGTGTGCAGGCGCTGGAAAAAAATCTGGTGCGCAACGGGCAGGCCTATGACGCCGTGCCGGTGATCCCGGCCAGCGCGTCATTGGGTGGTCCGTTCGACTGGGTGCTGATCCGCGTGCCGAAAACCCTTGCGTTGCTGGAAGAACAGCTGATTCGCCTGCAAGGTCGGCTGGCCGCCGGAGCGCGGGTGGTTGCGGCCGGCATGATCAAGCATCTGCCGCGTTCGGCCGGTGAGTTGATGGAGGAGTACATTGGGCCGGTGCAGGCTTCGCTGGCGGTCAAGAAAGCCCGGCTGCTGTTTTGCACGCCCGAGCGCAAAAGCTTGCAGGCCTCGCCCTACCCCACTCGCTACACAGTGGATGAGCCGAAGATCGAGCTGGTCAACCACGCCAATGTATTCTGCCGTGACGGCCTGGACATCGGCACTCGGGCATTTCTGCCCTATTTACCGAAAAACCTCGGCGCAGCGCGGGTGGCGGACCTGGGCTGTGGCAACGGCATATTGGCAATCGCCAGCGCGCTTGAGAACCCTGATGCGCTTTACACGCTGGTGGATGAATCGTTTATGGCGGTGCAATCGGCGCAGGAGAACTGGCAACTGGCATTGGGTGACCGCCAGGTGGAGATTCGCGCCGGTGACGGCTTGGCGGGACAAGAGCCGGACTCGCTGGACGTGGTGCTGTGCAATCCGCCGTTTCACCAGCTGCAGGTGGTGGGGGATTTTCTTGCCTGGCGCATGTTCCAGCAAGCTCGCTCGGCACTGGTAACGGGGGGTGCGTTGTACATCGTGGGCAATCGACACCTGGGTTATCACAGCAAACTGGCGCGGCTGTTTCGCGGGGTCGAGCAGGTGGCGGCGACGCCGAAGTTCGTGATTCTCAAGGCACGCAAATAATCACTGATCCCAGCGCAGCGTGCCATTGGTGGCGTCTGCACGACCGGTGCCGCCGGGAAGCCGGACTGCGCAACGAGTGGGGTTCAAGCGCTCGTTAAAAAACCCGCCGAAGCGGGTTCTCGGTGTTGCGCACCCAATCAATGCGCTCTCATGCCCGCTGCGGTCATGAACATGCGCAGCACGCTGGCGACGACGAACAGCGCCAGCACGCTGCCAGTCCAGATGATCACCAGCCAGCCCAGGCGCTGCCAAAGCGGCTTGTTCTGCGCCGGGTCTGGCTCGTGCGCAGGTCGCTCGGGAAAAGATTCTTTACTGGACATCGCTATACCCTCCTGTCTGAAGCAGTGACACGGCGCCCCATGTAGAAGTCACCGGGAGCGCCGCCCGTTAGTGGTAGCCATCTTCGTGGGTGACCTTGCCGCGGAATACGTAATAGCTCCAGAAGGTGTACCCAAGGATGAACGGGATGATGAGCAGCGTGCCAACCAGAATGAAGCCCTGGCTCTGTGGTGGCGACGCGGCATCCCAGATGGAGATTGCCGGCGGGATAATATTCGGCCACAGGCTAATACCCAATCCGCTGTAGCCGAGGAAGATCAGCACCAGCGTCAGCAGGAAAGGCGTGTAGTGCGCATTGCGTGCCACGGCCTTGAACAGCCCGTAAATAGTCAGCAATACCAGCGCCGGCACCGGCATGAACCAGATCAGGTTCGACGCACTGAACCACCGATCGGCTATGTCCTGATGCGCCAGCGGTGTCCACAGGCTGACGATGCCCATGACCACCAGCGTGGCGAGCGCCAACGGGCGCGCCAGGTCGTGCATGGCTTTCTGCAAAGCACCCTCGGTTTTCATGATCAGCCAGGTGCAGCCCAGCAATGCATAGGCCACGATCAGCGCCAGGCCACAGAACAGCGAGAACGGTGTCAGCCAATCCAGCCCGCCACCTGCGTACTGGCGGTTGACCACCTTGATACCGTCTATGTAAGCCCCCAACGCCACGCCCTGGAAAAAGGTCGCCACCAGCGAGCCGCCGATGAACGCCTTGTCCCAGAGATGGCGCTTGGCGTCGGTCGCCTTGAAGCGAAATTCGAACGCCACGCCACGAAAGATCAGGCCGATCAGCATAAAGATCAGCGGCAGATACAGGGCCTCCAACACAACGGAGTAAGCCAGCGGGAAGGCGCCGAACAAGCCGGCGCCGCCCAGTACCAGCCAGGTTTCGTTGCCGTCCCAGACGGGTGCAACGGTGTTCATCATGACGTCGCGGTCGGTCTTGTCCTTCATGAAGGGGAAGAGAATCCCGATGCCGAGGTCGAAGCCGTCCATGATGACGTACATCATGATGCCGAAGATGATGATCACGGCCCAGATCAGCGGAAGATCGATACCCATGATTCAGTTCCCCTCGTGCAGGGTGTCTTTATGGCCTTCTGCGCTGCTTTCATCTGCAGCGGACAGAGGACGTGCTGGAGTGCGTTTCTGGCCGGGGCCACCGTGGGGCGTACCATCGCCTTCGTGGGTTTTCGGTCCTTTGCGCACCAGACGCATCATGTAGCCGAAGCCTGTGCCGAATAGCAGGAAATAGACCACCACGAACAGCACCAGGGTGAGTGTCAGTTGCCCAACGCTATGGTGCGAAGACGCATTGGCCGTGCGCATCAGCCCGTAGACCACCCATGGCTGCCGCCCGATTTCGGTGGTAAACCAGCCCGCCAACATGGCGATCAATCCGGCTGGCCCCATCACCATGACCAGCCGCAGGAACAGCCGATTGGTGTACAGCCCGCCACGCCAGCGCAGCCAGGCACTCCACAGGCCTACCGCGATCATCAGCATGCCCAGCGCTACCATCACCCGGAACGACCAGAAGATGATCAGCGAATTCGGACGGTCTTCAGGTGGAAACGATTTGAGCGCCGGAATCTGTTTGTCCAGGCTGTGCGTCAGGATCAAGCTGCCCAGATAGGGAATCTCGACCGCGTATTTGGTGCGCTCTTCCTTCATGTCCGGGATGCCGAACAGAATCAGCGGCGTGGGCTCGTTGCCGACGTTTTCCCAGTGGCCTTCGATCGCGGCGATCTTGGCAGGCTGATGCTCGAGGGTGTTAAGGCCATGAGCATCGCCGACCACTGCCTGGATCGGCGCGACGATCAACGCCATCCACATCGCCATCGAGAGCATTCTGCGGATCGCAGGGTTATCGCGACCGCGCAGTAAGTGCCATGCCGCCGAAGCGCCGACGAAGAAGGCCGTGGCAACGAACGCGGCAATTGCCATGTGCGCCAGGCGGTAGGGGAAAGATGGGTTGAAGATCACCGCCAACCAGTCTGCCGGGACCACTCGGCCATCGACGATTTCGAAACCTTGCGGCGTTTGCATCCAGCTGTTCGAGGCTAGAATCCAGAATGTGGAGATCAGCGTACCAATGGCCACCATGGCTGTGGCGAAGAAGTGCAGGCCACGGCCTACGCGGTTCCACCCGAACAACATGACGCCCAGGAAACCTGCTTCGAGAAAGAATGCGGTGAGCACTTCGTAGGTCAGTAACGGGCCGGTCACCGCGCCGGCGAAATCGGAGAATCGGCTCCAGTTGGTGCCGAACTCGTAGGCCATGACCAACCCGGAAACCACCCCCATACCGAAGTTGACGGCGAATATCTTCGACCAGAAGTGATAGAGGTCGCGGTAGGTGTTGTCGTGGGTCTTGAGCCACAGGCCTTCGAGCACAGCCAGGAAACTGGCCAGACCAATGGTGATGGCAGGGAAAAGAATGTGAAACGAAACGGTGAATGCGAACTGGATTCGGGCGAGATCGAGCGCCTCTAAGCCGAACATAGGTCTTCCTCTATCAGGTGAAACCGGCTGCAGACGGGGCCTTCAGCGACCGCCCCACGGTGTATCGAGTACGACTGTGTGCAATCGTTCTTTTTAGTGTCGCGTTCAGTTTCAGGACGCGTCAGGTATGTCAAGCCGCCCAGTCGATCCAAGCGCATGACTTGGTTGACACAGATCAACCGACGCTGAAAGAGTAGTCCCATTTCGACACATGAACCGCGTGGTCTTTTGTCGCGTGACGAGTTGTCTCACCTATCGCTGCGGTTCCGAGGGGGAAATCGGGTGAAGGGGGGAAAAGACCTGCGATGCCACAGGTGCCTGTTCGGATGGGCTTCAGATCCTAGCCGCTGGCCGTATCGATGATCGAGCGTCTGATTCTGAACGCAGCCCGTGTGGCTGATCAGGCTTTTGATTCTAGTCGTAGGCCGTGTGGCCCGTCGGCTTTTGACTCTGACCGAAGGCCGTGTGACTGATCAGGCTTTTGGTTCTAGTCATAGGCCGTGTTGCTGATCGGCCTTTTTGATTCTGGCCGTAGGCCGTAGGAGCTTGGCTTG